>NZ_WEHU01000016.1 GCF_009183415.1 Bacillus sp. B1-b2
TAATTCCTTTAATATCTTGTATTTCTCTTCTGCAGAGTAAGATTTTTTGGACATAATAAATACTCCCCCATAAGCAGCCAGATTTTTATTTTTTAATCTGTCTACCTATAGGGGAGCATATCATAATGTAAAAGTGGGTTTTCTTTGTTATTTATAGATTTTTTTCATTATCGTTTAAACTGTTACAATTAACGTCGGTAAACCTGCCTGCTTCGCTCTATCTTCAAGGTTTCTAGCATTATTTATATCATTAAAAGCTCCTATTTGTACTTTGTATAGATTATCACTATAGGATATTGCCGCAGTAAACCCTAATGAACCCGCATATGCAGCAAGCTGATCTGCGTTGCTTCTTTCGCTAAATGCTCCTATTTGTACTCTGTAAAGTGTACCATTTCCGCTATTTCCATTAGAAGAATCTTGCTTTCTAGGCAAGGAAAATGATGTTACAATGCCATTTACATGCCCTCTAGCTATTGCAGAAATAAAGTTTGGGTCTTTCAATCTTTCTGCATCACTTGCAGTATCAATAAAGCCATTCTCTGTCAAAATAGCAGGCATGGTTGTTTCTCTTAACACATGGAAATTCGCTCTTTTTGTTCCTCTATTTTGGAAATTAGTTGCACCTACAATAGCATTATGCAAAGTTGTTTGATACGTTGTTGTAGGAGCACCAACACTAGGATAGATATAACTTTCAAATCCAGTACCGCCACCAGCATTAATATGAACAGATACAAAATAATCTGCATTCCAATTATTTGCTGCGGTTGTTCTTTGAGATAAACTTAATGAACTATCACCAGTACGACTCATTTGTATAGAAACATTATCATATTCATTTTCAAGAATATTTCTCATCTCTGTTGCAATAGCTAAGGTTAGATTTTTTTCTTGTAAGCCATTTGCGGTAGCACCAGGATCAGATCCTCCATGACCAGGGTCAATAAATATTTTCACCATGTTTTCTCACCACCTTACTAATAATTATAGTAAGAATGAAAGAATTTGCTTGTACTCAAACCTATATAAGATATTTATTCTGTACCCTTATAAATTATTTCATCCTGTTCCTGATTTCCTTTAAATGTAACAACATGGATGTTATTTTGATTATCTGAATAGTACAGTGATTTATTTATGATCGTTTGCTGATTCTCTGAGAAACTAAAGAATAGAACCTTTTTTAATTGCCCACTTTTTAATCCTTCAAGGTCCACACTATCAATGTTTGTATCATTCTGATAATCAGTCTTCGGACAAATATCAAATCTCCAAACTACATTATTATACATTTCTCCAGTAACTTCCTTATAGTCATTTCCTAAGATAGTCTTAATCTCTTCTTTTGTTTCTATGTTAGCTATTTGTTCCGTTAACTCGAGTGTAGTTTGATCACAATTATTCATTGTTTTCGCTGCATGATATTCTGTATGAAATGGCCCAATAGTTAGAATAGATATAAGCATTGTCATGATTAATAATTGCTTCGTTGGCAACAGACTTCCACTCCTTACTTCCTTCGTTTACTTTCAAAAATAGTTATATTTCATTTATATTACAAAGGTTATAAAATATTTACATCTTGAAAAAATATTTTTTTGAGTGCTTGTACCTTTCTAACAATATGAAGGTAAACAGCATTTCATGATAAAATACTCCAACCAATAGCTCGTCTGTCGCATACTCTAACAGGACATGCATACAATGAAAGAGAAGGAGGATTATGTGCATGAAAAATAAACGTATGATTGTATTCGTTGTTGTCCTACTCTTAGCTTTTATTGCATACATACAGACACCTACAGCTAGTATCAATAAAGACCAAGTATTATTCTATAGTGCGAACACTGAAGATGCAGAGGTATCATCAAGCCTTGAAGAATTATATGGTGCTCCCATCTTAGAATACAAACTAGAAGATACAAAAGAAGAAGATGGATTTCTCATTGAAACATATCGAGAATATGAAATCTATAAAGATAAAAACGGTGAAGTGGTAAAAACGGTAGCCACTGATCATACACAATTTTTACAATATGCCAAATAATACGAAAGAGTGTCCCTAACATATATTTCGTATAGGGACACTTTTTTATTTTATTCTTGCTTTTTCTTCTTTTCTTTCTCCGCACGATAAAACTCATGAAACATCTTCATTAAAGCTCTTTTTTCGATACGGGAGACATAACTTCTAGATATTCCTAATTCCTTCGCTATTTCCCGCTGCGTTTTTTCCTTTTTTAAATCCAGACCAAAGCGCCCAATGATTACTTCTTTCTCTCTATCATCTAACACATCGATGTATTCTTTTACTTTTTCTAATTCCATATTTAATTGTATCGTATTTACTACGTCTTCTGATTCTGATTTGAGAACGTCTATTAAGCTAATTTCATTCCCCTCTTTATCTTGCCCTATTGGGTCATGAAGAGAGACATCTTTTTTTGTTTTTTTCAAAGCCCTTAAATGCATAAGTATTTCATTCTCAATACATCTCGCCGCATATGTCGCTAACTTTGTACCTTTTCCTTCTGAAAAACTCTCTATCCCTTTAATTAGCCCGATTGTACCAATGGAGATTAAGTCCTCTGAATCTTCTCCTGTATTCTCAAACTTTTTAACAATATGAGCTACTAATCGTAAATTATGTTCTATTAACATATTCCTCGCATAGGAGTCTCCATTTGCCATCTGCGTTAAGTATTTTTTTTCGTCAGCCGCAGATAATGGCTGAGGAAATGCATTGTTCTTTACATAGGAAACAAGAAATACCAATTCTTTTAACAAAGCACCGATCGATAATAAGATTCCAGTCATTCTTTCCACCTCCACTTTCAAGGACAATTGCCTATACTCATTACTATGTGAAGAAGACGGATGATTTGCATGTCCATTTCAGAATAAATATAGGAAAAATCTGTTTATTTTAGGTTTGAGAGCTTCTTACTTTGGGTAAATCCATGCAAAATATGGGGTGGAGCAGCCAAATATTAACAAGCTACCTTTTATAGGAACAACTACAGGAACAATAGAATTATTTACCAATCTTTAGCTATTTTTAATGTTTTTCCTATAAAAACTTGTATAATATGAATATTAATAAAATCCAATCATGTAAGGGGATGCAGTATGGATACAAAATATCTAGATTTACTAACAGAAAAGTATGACTCTGAGGAGAAGATTGTTACTGAAATTATCAATCTAGATGCAATACTTAATTTACCAAAAGGCACGGAGCATTTTGTTAGTGATTTACACGGTGAATATCACGCATTCCAACATGTCCTTCGAAATGGTTCAGGAAATGTGAAGGAAAAAATTCGAGATTTATTTAAGGATGAGCTTACAGATAAAGAGATAAATGAATTTGCTACATTAGTATATTATCCAGAGGAAAAACTAAAAATGATGGTTAATTCCTTTGCTAAAAACCAGGATCTTGAGGTTTGGTATGCTGAAACAATAGAACGAATGATTCGCTTAGTTTCTTATGCTTCTAGTAAATATACTAATTCTAAAGTTAGAAAAGCATTACCACAAAGCTTTGTTTATATTATAGAAGAGCTTCTTTATGAGAAAAATGAATTAAATAATAAAACGGATTATTATTCTAGTATTATTGCCAGAGTTATTTCGTTAGGACAAGCAAACAAGCTTATTACGGGACTAGCTTATACTATTCAGCGTCTTGTAGTAGATCATCTGCATGTTGTTGGTGATATATATGATCGAGGACCAGATCCTGATAAAATTATGGATACTTTAATGAACTATCACTCGGTAGATGTACAATGGGGTAATCACGATGTTTTGTGGATTGGAGCCTATTCTGGATCAATGGTATGCTTAGCAAACATTATTAGAATATGTGCTAGATATGATAATCTTTCCATCATTGAGGATGGCTATGGTATTAATCTACGACCATTATTAAACTTAGCAAATAAGTATTACGAAGACAATACTGCTTTCCGTCCTAAAATGAATAGCAAAAAGGAAGATGTTTTAGGAGAGAATATTCTACAAATCACCAAGATACATCAGGCTATTTCTATTATTCAATTTAAGCTGGAGATGTCTATTATAAAAAGACGACCAGATTTTAATATGCACCATCGACTTCTTTTAGAGAAAATTAATTATGAGGAAAAAACGATTGAACTCAATGGAATAACTTATCCATTAGAAAATACTTGTTTTAATACGATCGACCCAAACAACCCTTGTGAACTCACTAAAGAGGAAGAACAAGTGATGAATAAATTATTATTCTCTATTCATCATTCAGAGAAGCTAGCTAGACATATCCACTTTTTGATGAACAATGGGAGTCTTTACTTAAAGTACAATAGTAACCTGTTAATTCATGGTTGTATCCCATTAAATGAAGACGGTAGTATGAAGGAAATGGTACTAGATGGGAAAAGTTACTGTGGCAGAGAATTACTTGACCTTTTTGAAAATCATTTGCGATACAGCTTTAGGAATTCAAAAGTAACAAATGATTTTTCCACAGATTTAGTCTGGTACTTATGGACTGGAGAGAACTCTTCGTTATTTGGAAAGAAGGATATGACTACTTTTGAGCGCTATTTTATTAAAGATAAAGCAACTCATAAAGAATGGAAAAACCCATATTATACGTTAAGAGAGAATGAAGAGATATGTAGAGCTATTCTTTGTGAATTTGGACTAAATCCTGATCAAGGCCATATCATTAATGGACATACACCCGTGGAAGAAATTAATGGAGAGAATCCTATAAAAGCCAATAGTAAAATGATTGTCATAGATGGTGGTTTTTCAAAAGCCTATCAACCAAAAACAGGCATTGCTGGTTATACGCTGCTCTACAACTCCTATGGAATGCAACTTGTAGCACATAAACGTTTTAACTCAAAAGAGGATGTATTAGCAAATGGAACAGATGTTTTATCTGTAAAAAGAGTAGTAGATAGAGAATTACAACGCAAAAAGGTATCTGAAACAAATATTGGTCAAAAACTATTAGAACAAATAGCCGACTTACAACAGCTTCTTGAATATTGTTATAGAAAAAATAAGTGATTTATTCTTAAGAGGAAGTAAGCTCTTTAGCTTACTTCCCCTCTATTTCCCCTGTTATGCAGAATCTTTCTCTACCCATAAGATTGATTGCCGACATTGAAAGATTATTATTGCCATACTCCTTCACTCCTCTATAATTATTATATTATTTTCTTCCAATTACATATAAGGAAGTATGTTCACATGTTTTCTTTTTGTTTCTTCCATTAATTTTTCAATTTGTTCTTCATGTATCATTTGTTCTTCTGATTTTGGCTTATTACGAATAGTTATGGTAAAAAACAGCATATTTATAATCACTATTATCACCTCCTACACTTATTCTTGTTCGTTTTTTTTATAGATATCGAGTGGAATGACTAGAGTCCAAATATTTACGTTTGTTCTCTTCCATTATTCTTTCTATCTCTTGTAAATGCGAATGCTCCTCTTGGGACATTTTCTTTCTGTTAATCGTTATCGTTATAAAGAATATATTTAAGGTCATATTATCACCTCCTTAGGTTACATCCATTACAATGTTTGATTTATATAACCTAATTTTTGTAACTTTAATTGATTTTCGTCCATTTGCATTTGAATGTTTTGTTGCTGCATAATTTCTGATTCTGTCCATTTCTTTTTCTGAAGAGTAATACTCATAAAAATCAAATTTAGCGTCATTTTCATTCTCCTTTTATTTACTTTTTTGTAATATTTTTCTTAAAAAAGCACACAAAAAACCGCAGAGAAGTACAGATCTGCGGTTTTTAAAAAAGGGCATATAAAAACCGCAGGACAGAATTCACCTGCGGTTGGATATACTAATTTAAGAAGAATAATTAGTAAGAGAAAATCAATTCCATTCCTTAGTGGTTGAATTCATGTACATACCATATTTAATTACTTCTACATTGTTTAATTCTGGTAAAAATTTAGTCATTTTATTCAACCTCCTTTGATTTTTTTCTTACATTGGTAAGTATATCCTTTATTTCCAATTTTGTAAACCGCTTTTTGGATATTTGGGTGCTGATATTTTTTAAAACAAAAAAACCTAAATATTACTATTCGAAAACTTCATCTCGAAAGGTAGTATTTATGTTTGTATTATTTATTCTTCTTCTAAATCATTAATTTCACGTTGTATGCTTTTCGCTTTAAACAATAGGTAACTAGAAATACTTAAAAATACAATACATGTTACCATCATAGCAGTGTTAGCGTGAGTGGTTTTCTCTGGCATTGGTATAATTACTCCCAAATAAAAAAAGACTCCTGCAGCTAATAATACAATACCAAATTGTCTAAGGTCCGCCCATTTCCGTTTTAAGGTTTTTATATTCATTATTTATCCCCCTGCTTCCTATTAGACTATGTATCTACCATAACACATTACTAGATTAGCTGACTCTATGAAATTACTAGATGGATTAACAGTATTTTACAATCAGAAATAGCTTAGCATAGGTTTTCCTTTGCTAAGCTCACTTTCCAATCATTTCATTTATCTTACTCTAATGCTTGTTTTAAATCGTCTATTAAATCACTTATATCCTCTAACCCTACAGATATTCTTACTAACCCATCTGTTATTCCCAGTTCTGCTCTTCTTGAAGCTGGTATGGATGCATGTGTCATTCTAGCTGGCACAGATATTAAACTTTCCACTGCACCTAAACTTTCTGCCAGTGTAAAATATTTCACTTTTTGTAGAAGTAATTCTGCGGAATCCGCACTTCCCACATCAAAGCTTATCATACCGCCAAAGCCTAGAGCTTGTTCCTTTGCAATAGTATGGTTGGGATGTGTTGATAATCCAGGATAATAAACTGTAGAGACTTTCGGATGATTATTTAAATAATCCACTAACTCTTTTGCATTGTTTTCATGTTCTTCCATTCGAATACCTAGTGTCTTGATTCCTCTCATTAATAACCAAGCATCCTGCGGTCCCAATACCCCGCCAGTAGCATTTTGAATAAAGTGTAGATCTTCTCCTAGCTTTTCATCATTTACCACAGCAAGACCTGCCACAACATCACTGTGGCCTCCTAAATACTTTGTTGCGCTATGCAATACAATGTCAGCACCTAATGTTAAAGGAGTTTGCCAATATGGAGTTTGAAATGTATTATCTACAATGGTTAGTATATCCTTTTCTTTTGCTAGTTGAGATACTGCTTTTAAGTCAGTAATTTTCAATAATGGATTTGTCGGAGTCTCTATATATAGCGCAACTGTATTTTCTTTCATAGCACTCTTTATTTCTTCTATATCACTGGTATCAATAAACGTTACATCAATTCCAAACTTATTCAATACTTTCGTCATAATACGAAAGGTACCACCATAAACATCGTCTGTTAATAATATATGATCACCTTCTTTAAACAGCATCATCACTGCTGTTATTGCAGCCATACCAGAGCTAAAGGCAAATCCTCTCACACCCTCTTCTAAATCCTTTATTAATTCTTCTAGTGCATGCCGAGTAGGATTACCAGTTCTTGAATACTCAAATCCTTTATGAACTCCTATCCTTTCTTGTTTGTAGGTACTTACTTGATATATAGGAACATTAACAGCTCCTGTATGATTATCTCCCGAAATTCCACCATGTATTAATTTTGTTTTTCTTTTCATGTTATATTCCTCCTTCAAAAATCCGTTTACTCATATATCGATCACTAGAATCTGGGAACACCACAACTATATTTGTTTCCTGATATGCCTGTTTTGCTTCCGTTAAAGCTGCATATAAAGCTGCTCCTGATGAGCTTCCAATTAATAGTCCTTCTTTTAAGGCTACTTGTTTAACATAGGAGAAAGCATCTTCATCTGATACAGTGTGAATGGCATCAAAATAATCTGTTTCCATATAGGAAGGGAGAAACTCCATCCCAATTCCTTCTGTTTTATGTGACCCGCTTTCTCCACCATTAAGTATAGATCCTTCTGGTTCTACTATAACGGTTCTTATTAGTTGGTTTTGCTCTTTTAAATACTTTGCTGTTCCCATAAATGTTCCACCTGTTCCAGCTCCAGCAACAAAAACATCTAGTTTTTTATCTAGCTGCTCCCAAATTTCTGGACCAAGGGTTTTATAATAGGTATCTGGATTTTCTCTATTTTCAAACTGTCCAGGTATATAGGAGTTGGGTATTTTCTTATGCAATTCTTTCGCCTTATCCATTGCACCTTTCATCCCTAATTCTGTTGGGGTATGAATAACTTCTGCTCCAAGTGCTTTCATGATTTCTTGTTTCTCTATACTAAACTTCTGTGGCACACATACGATCACTTTTACTCCCCATTTTATAGCTGCAAGAGCAAGACCTATTCCTGTGTTACCTGCAGTAGGCTCAATGATTGTTCCTTCCGCCTTTAATTTTCCAGCGATTATTGCGTTTTGTATAAACTCATATCCTAATCGATCTTTAATACTTCCACCAGGGTTGTAATATTCTAGCTTCGCAAATATCCTCACATATTCTGGAATAGGGAATTGTGTTATTTCTATCATTGGTGTATTCCCAATCATCTGATGAACATTATCATACACTTTCATCTGCTGATCCCTCCCTTTGTATTCTTTCCAGATTTTCCTTAAACTCAAGTTTATCCAATAATTAACTACCCACTATTCTTATCTATTTACTTGTATTTAAGAGTTAAAAAGAGGTGAGAGTAAATCTCTCACCCATTTTTAACTCTTTACAACTTGTTCACAATACTCATAACAAGGTTAGCAGAATGAACTGCTGCCTTTTCTAGATATTGATCAAATGAAAGATGTGATTCTTTTCCTGCAATATCAGATAAAGATCTAATGATAACAAAAGGAATTCCATATTGATAAGCAACTTGGCTAATTGCTGCTGCTTCCATTTCTACTGCTTGTAATGCTTGGAATTTCACTTTAATAAATGCAGCTTGTTCAGGCTTATTAATAAATGAATCACCTGTTGTAATTAACCCTTTTACGACAGCATGATCGCCTATTTCTTGTGCACTTTCTTCTGCAATAGTAACCAATTTCTCATCAGCAATGAAACTAGCAGGCATTTGTGGAACTTGACCATACTCGTAACCAAATATAGTTGCATCAACATCATGGTGTCGAACCTCAGTAGAGATAACAACATCTCCAACTTCTAAATCAGGGTTGAGTCCACCTGCAGATCCTGTATTTATTAATACATCTGGTTTAAATGTTTGAAGAAGTATCGTCGTACTCATTGCTGCGTTTACTTTACCGATACCAGAACGAAGCAAAATTACTTCTCTTCCTGACATCTCTCCCTCAATAAAATCAAAGCCAACAATTGTCTGTTCTTTTTTATTCGTAATATGTTCACGTAATAAACTAACTTCTTCTTCCATTGCACCGATAATTGCTATTTTCATTTGTTAACCTCTTTCTTATTGTTTTACAGCTTCCATGATCCAGACAAAATCATTCATCTGGTGAAAACTTACAGAGAAACCATTCTTCCTTAATATATTTTTTAAAACAGGAATAGTGGTATAATATTCTCTTTTCAAATCTGCTACTAAATTAGCATACCCTAAATCTTCCGCCTTTTGAATAGCAGAATAATAAGCTTCCTTTGATTCAAATATTGTATCCGCAAAAACTATTTTACCACCAACTAATAAGAAATCACTATATAACTTAATAGCAGTAGCTTTTTCTTCATCTGTTAAATGATGAAAAGCATAAGAACTAGTAAAGGTATCAGGTTTGCAATCTATGCAAAAATTCAAGAAATCCCCATCTAGTATTGTGACAAAATCTCCAACTTTTTCTACTGTTCTTTTTCTCATAGAAATAGATGGTTCAATGCCTGTTACCTGTAAACCCTTATCTAATAGCTTAATCGTTAAATTTCCAGTTCCAGTTCCAAATTCTACAACATTGCCAAAAGATCGCTCAGCTACTGCATATAAAATGTTTTGATATGAAGAAAATACCGCTTCATATTCTTTATTTTCATGTATGCTCTCATCATAAGAGTCAGCCCAATTTTCAAAGATATCTAAAAACTCTCTTCCCATATCTGTTCCACTCCCACCAAACACTATAATTCCTATGAGTATACTATGATATAAACTAAAAGATGTTCTTCTTTTAGCATAGCTATTTCATTTTTTCATCAATCTAATTTCATAGATTAAATTTAATAGAAGCAAATCCATCATTTGAACCTTTCTTCGTTTCTATATGTTTTGATTATGGTATGATAGCTTTACTTAAAGTAATCTGGTTTTCCAGTTAGTATATAAAAGAAAGGATGTAGTCAGATGCATTTTCAAATGGAAATGATAGAGGATAAGGTGGAGTTTTTTGAAGGCGATAACCTCAAAACATTGGAAAAAAGGATACATGAACAAATTGAAATAAATAAAGCTATTTTACTTACGGTACATTCTGTTAGCCATCAAACCACCTTGCTCGAAAATGGACGAATGTATTATACCGCAGTCGTTCATTTTAAAATGAAGGGGAAATAAGCAATTGTAAAAAGCCTGAACTATTTGGAATTATTACGATTGTTTTCCATATAGTTCAGGCTTTTAGTTGTTATTACCATACTCTATGAACTCTATTAAATGGATAACAAACATTTGATTCCCTCCTTTAAAATTAGAAAGGAATGAAAATATTTGAAGCTCAATGAAACGAACTTGTTCATATTGGTAACGATTATCTGATATTTAAATCCTGTACTTCTTCTACTTTTGTAGGTTTCCATCCACTTCCGTTAACCCATTCAATGTATACGCGGTATTTTTCTGTCTTATCTTTAGAAGATACGGTACCGATTGATTTTTGTGGATCTTTATTATTGTTACCAAGGAACCATACTACCATGTTATCACTGTCTAAACCAGTTGCATAGGCAATTGCTTCTAATTGTTCATTCCAATCCGTTCCTTCAGAGTAGGTAGCAACATGTTCTCCAGTTTGTGTAGTACCCACTGGTTTCCATGAAGGGTTTTCAATTGTAGTAATAACATTCGAATCACTACCGCCTTCTGTAATAATGGCTCCATCTTCCCCTATTTCCTGATCCTCATCTTCCTTATCACTTGCTTTATTGCTGTCTTTGTTATCTTTTTGGCTAGCAGCAGATTCTGCATTTTGTTGGGTGTTAGTAGTTTCTGCTGTCTCTTCTTGATCATCCTTGTTGCTAAAGATAGAATACGAGACAACTACAATTAACAGAATCACAACGATAATTAGTCCATTTAGTATGAGGTTTGTTTTCTTTCTCTTGGAGCGTTGTTGATATCTTGTTCTACTTGCATTTGTTTCCTCATTAAGTTCTTGCTTGTTCAAGGTGTTTCTCCTCCTAGTTCATGCGAAAAGTATCTATTATCTATCTCTTTTTTAAAGTTCCATTTTCACGTACTTCCAAAGCATTCATTTACTACAAGACAGTAACTTTGATGGGTCACAACTGCCTTATAGACTGTAGATATTTTAACATGTTTTTATAGAATTAGAAAAGAAAAACCAAATTTTGAGTTCTAATACCTATGAATTTCCATTTAATTCATACGTTACTTTCACCATATCGGCAAAAACGGGGTTTACTCCACCCACATCTGAAAAAACGTCTAAATTTACAGTAACTAATGCATATTTAGGATTTTCATAAGGGAAGTAACCAGCGAACCATTTGTTATGAAGCTGTTTATCCTCTACATAAACACCAGTTTCAGCGGTCCCTGATTTTCCTGCAACTGTATAAGGGAGATCTTGAAACCATCTGCCCGTACCATTTTGGTTAACCACTACTTCTCTTAATAGTTCTTGTAATCTTGAAATGGTATAAGGGGAAAGGGTATCTCCTTCTAATTCTTTCTTTCCAAAAGAGTACAGAGTAGTCCCATTTTTATATTGAATTTGAGAGACAGCCTGTACACTTTCCTTTTTCCCACCTTTAGCAATGGTGGACATCATGTTGGCGACTGCAAGAGGTGTTACTCTTACCTCGTTTTGTCCTATTCCAGTCAGAGCTACATAATTATTATCCTTTTTCTCTTCTTCCTTTAAGAAAATTCTTCCTTCTTCCTCTCCAGTTAATTGTCTAAAGTTCTCTAAGTGAAATACATCCCCTTCCCACCCAGATATATTTGTTAGCGCTAATTTGTCAGCATATTCTGCTATTAAGTTCACATTAATATCTTTTAACTCTTTCGCTAATGTACTAAATGTATTATTACAGCTTACCGCAAAACTAGTAGTGAAATCTAGCATACCATGTTGATAAACAGTGTCAGGTTCTCCATTAATTTTTTTACTACAATCAAAAGTACGATTTCCCTCGATATTATTATCCATTGCAGCTGCAGCGACTACTGTCTTAAAAACTGAGCCTACAATTTGTTGTTTTAACATATAATTGTTAATTCCATTTGTTTCATACGGATTTTCTTCACTAATATGAGGTCTTGAAACCATAGCCGCAATAGAGTTATCCTCTAGGTTTAATAAAACAAGCCCACCTTTTTTTATACCATGCTGATCTACTAGCTCTTCTGCTCTTTGTTGTAAATCAAGATCAATTGTTGTTTTTATATTTACAGGATAAAATGGATTCCCTGGTTCGACATATTTAACATTAAGGCCAAATAGAGGATCACCTTTAGCATCCACATGATACACTAATTTAGAATCTCCCTCTGGTAATAGAAATTCATCAAAGCTTTGTTCTAAACCTGTTAACCCAATAAGCGTATCATTCGATAACTCTTTATCAGTATAGCGATTTCTTAAAAGATCTGTGTTTTGACCGGTAATTCCGATTAGTTGCTCAGCAATTGTTTGATTAAGGTGAAATTTCTTTTCTACAGCGAACACTCCAGGTATCTTCAAGTTATTGATTTCATCCACTTGACTCGTTGTTAATACTAATGGTTGTTTCCCTCCGTATACAACTGGCTCTTCTGCTTCTTTAATACTATTTTTAACATTATATTCACTAGTCCCAATAATATCCGCTATTTTTTGACTATTCCAATCCATCTTATTTAAGAAAGGAAATAGTATTAATACGGCTTTCGTTTGATCAGTTAAGGATTGTCCATTTTTATCAAGAAAGGAACCTCTTCCATTATCTAATTCCATTTCTTGTGATCTTTGTTTGACACTTGCCTCTACTAAGTTCACCCCATGTTTTGAAAAATGCTCTGTCTCTACTAATTGTATTTGAACTAGTCGGGCAATAAGTAACATTAAACCTGTAATAAATAATATACCAATACCTACCGTTCTTTTTCTCCACATAAAAAACACCTCATCAACAGTGTTGACGAGGTGTACCTTTTTCAAACCAACGATAGTTGGAGAATTATTTAATAGTAAGGATTTTTACGTTCATTTCTCCACCAGGAGTTTGTACTACTACTTTGTCTCCAACTTTTTTACCAATTAAGTTTTTAGCAATTGGAGAGTCGTTGGAAATTTTCCCTTCAAATGGATCTGCTTCTGCACTTCCAACGATTGTGTATGTTTCTTCGTCTCCATCTGGTAACTCAATAAAAGTTACAGAGCTTCCTAAAGAAACTTTATCACGATCTAATTCATCTTCTGAAATGATTCTTGCATTACGAATCATGTTTTCAATTGTTGTAATACGACCTTCAACAAATGCTTGTTCTTCTTTTGCCGAATCATACTCTGAGTTCTCTGATAAATCACCAAAACTACGAGCTATTTTAATACGCTCTACTACTTCTTTACGCTTAACCGTTTTTAATTGTTCTAATTCTTGTTCTAACTTTTCTTTACCTGCTAATGTCATTGGAAATTCTTTTTCGATTGCCAAAATCTTCACTCCTTAAAAGTATCGAGCCCTTACTTTATTTATTACCGCTTTACGTATTACAAACGGCTATAAGTAAGCAACTCTTTCATTATGTATTAAAGATATTAGCACACAAATCATTTCGCGCGCTTTAATTTCTAATAGAATGAGTTTAATACGGATTGCCAAAAAAAGAAAGCATTTTCTATCAAGAAAAGGAATGTTCCTTACAGTTTTCACTATTTTATGTTATTTTTGCAAGAATATCCATCTTCTTTTCGACTTTTCCTGTAGTCCTCCATAAGAGGGAAGGGCTGCTTCACATAAAGTTTTTCTTTCATGTGAAGGCAACCCTATCATTTAAGAATACTATCTACAACACACTAATTGTTTCACAATAATGACTTTTGTTCAAGAATGGTTTGTATTTTGGTAACCATTAAATCAATTGCTACATGATTTTGGCCACCCTCTGGAATAATAATATCTGCATATCTTTTCGTTGGTTCAATAAATTGATTGTGCATTGGTCTTACAACATTCACATACTGATCAATGACAGAATCTAATGTTCTTCCTCGTTCTTGAATATCTCTTGTCATTCTTCTAATAATACGGATATCCGCATCTGTATCTACATATAACTTCATATCCATTAAGTTTCTAAGTCCTTCATCTTCTAAGATAAGGATACCTTCGACAATAATAACATCCTTAGGCTCTACATGAATACTCTCTTCTGAGCGAGTATGCATCGAGTAATTATAAACAGGCTTTTCAACCGACTCATAATTTAATAACTTTTGGATATGATTTATTAAAAGTTCATTATCAAACGCTAAAGGATGGTCATAGTTTGTTTTTAGGCGCTCCTCAAAAGGCAAATGAGACTGATCCTTGTAATAATAATCTTGTTCAAGCATAAGAATAGAATGACCTTTAAAATGATCAAAAATTGCTTTTGTCACACTCGTTTTTCCAGATCCGGAGCCACCCGCGACACCAATTACTACTGGTTTTGGTTGCATTTTTATAGCTCCTTCCTCATCATATTATTAGGATATACAGGTTTGTCTACTTTAAAAGTGACAATTTGAAGTGGATGTCTTGCAGCATCTAATTCATTTCCTTTTTCATCCCATACTTTATCAATATTCATTGTAAAATTATCTATTTCAGGACCAAAGAATTCTACTTCTTGTCCAGGTTTAAAGAAGTTTCTTTGTTGCAATGTAACCATTTTTGTTTCTTCGTTATAGTCAAGAACTAAGCCTACAAAATCAAAGGTTGTCTTTTTGCTATGATTGCCAAACATTTGCTCTTTATACCCTGGTTGTCCTTCAAAGAACGCAGGAGCAGTTTCACGATTGGCACACTTGTCTAACTCCTTCAACCAACTCTCTTTAATAACAAAATGATCTGGATCTGCACAATAAGCATCTATTACTTTACGATAAACACTAACTACTGTTGCAATATAGTGAATGGACTTCATTCTTCCTTCTATCTTTAAACTGTCAATTCCTAATTCAATCATACGAGGAATAGATTCAATTAATTTTAAATCTTTTGGGCTCATTGCGAATGGAGCATCCTCTGTTTGGAATAATGGATTTTCTTGTGTACCATTTAATGCATACAGGTCATAATCCCAGCGACAAGACTGACAGCAGCCACCTCGATTGGAATCTCGTGCAGTCATATGGTTACTTAATGTACAGCGACCAGAGTATGCAATACACATTGCTCCATGAATGAATGTTTCAATTTCAATATCCACTTTTTCTTTCATTTCTTTAATCTCTTCCGCACTTGTTTCACGAGCTAATACTACACGCTCTAAACCTTCTTCTTTCCAGTACTGAACAGCTTTCCAGTTAGATAGAGATTGTTGCGTACTTAAGTGCACTTCAATTTCAGGTGCTACTCTTCTACAAGTCTCAATGATAAGCGGATCTGCTACGATAATACCATGAACTCCTGCTTCTTTTAATCCGAGTAGATATTCTTCTAACCCTTCAATGTTTTCATTATGGGCAAAAATATTAGTAGTAACATAAATTTTCGCATTATACTTTTTAGCAAATTCCACTCCTTCTTTCATTTCTTCAAAAGTGAAATTTCCAGCATTGGAACGCAATCCATATTCTTGACCACCAATAAATACAGCATCGGCTCCGTATGCTACAGCAATTTTTAATTTCTCTAAGTTACCAGCTGGCGCTAATAGCTCTGGTTTTTTTACAATTACTCTTTTTCCATTTCTTATTTCTGAAATAGAATCGAAAACAGTTGTCATTTTATATCCTCCTTTTCTCCTTAATAAACAGTTTCTTTAAAGAAGAACCCTGTATCTAAAGATCTATTTGCTGGTTGAATGCTTTCAATCTCTGAAAGGAGATTATCTTTCTCCTCATCATACTGATCTGGATTATCTAAGTACATTTCTATAGCTTTATTGTACAGCCCTGTCACAGCAATAATATATGCCGAGTCTTTTAGTACTCCATCAATTTTGAAGGCATCAATTTCCGCATCAATCATTTCTTGTAATTCATCAATTATACAAATATCATTAGGGCTCATGATATGAGTACCATTTTCATCTTCAAAAATTGGGTATTTATTTTCTCTTTCCTTATCATGTAAGAACAAGTTTTTATCCTTTTGATGCTCTTCCATCTCTTCTTGTTTGTCTTGATATTGGAAATAGTGACCTAATAAAGAACGCTTTGATTGAAACATAGTAGTCATTCCATGAACTTGTACTTCTATTTCCACTTCTGCATGCTCCTTTGTTTCAATAACAGCATCCATGCTTATTTCTCTAGCTAGAACCGCTCTTTTTGCACCTTTTCTTCCCCAATAATTACATGTATACCAATTAGTACCGATTGTTTCCGCATTCCAGTGCAGCTTTAATTCAGGTGCAACTTCTTTAGCTATCATTAATACAGCTGGATCTCCGTATACAAGTGCATCTACCTGTACTTCTTTTAAGAAAGCAATATAATCTGTTAATTCATCTATCTTCTCATTATGGAAGATTGCATTAACTGCTACATAAACTTTTTTATTTCTACTATGAGCCAATTCAACTACTTTTTCTACATCATCTCTGTTGAATTCTCCTGCCAATCTTAAGCCAAACTTTTGTTCTCCAATGATGAACGCATCTGCACCATTATCCATTAAAGGTACAATATCACTTATCTGAGTTGGAGTTACAAGTAATTCTGGTCTTTTCATTCTGATCCCCTCTTTTTACTGATAGCAATACCATCACCTACTGGCAGAATTGCTGTATAGTATTCTTGATTTTCCATAAGCCATTTGTTATAATCATTAATTTTACGAACGAGTTGTCGAACATTTCTACTTTCTACCTTTTCTGCGGCAACTAGTCCATGAAACAAAATATTATCTGAATATATTACTCCATTGTTAGCGAGTAGTTTTGAATATAAATGAAAGAATTTTTGATATTGTCCTTTAGCGGCATCAATAAAGATAGCATCAAATGGACCATAAGCTTTTACTTCTTCTTCTATCTCTAGCGCATCCCCTTTTAATAATATTACTTGGGATTCTTTTTGAAATTTTTTCACATTCTCAACAGCAATTAGGTACCGGGTATCATCTCTTTCGATAGACACGATCTGGGAGGATGGAAATGCATCGGCCATTCTTAGAGCAGAATATCCTATAGCAGTACCGATTTCTAAAACTTTTTTTGGTTGTTGGATACGAAGAAGCTGCAAAAGTGTCTCTATTCCAATTAGCTCCATTATAGGTACATCTTGTTGCTTCGCATATTCTTCTATTTCCATAAATTCCTTTTTTCTATCTGGAATCATCTTTTCAATATATTCCAATATTTGGTCATTCTGCAAGAAATGAGTCCCTCCTAGCTTAAGCTTAGCCCCTACCCTTTTAGCCCTCTACCTAAAAATAGTTAGCTTCTAATGAATAGAACCTAACACTTGACGTAAAATGAGTACATAACTGGCTACTCAAACAATATATATACGTAAAAACACTTGTACTATTTTATCATAAAATAAGTAGGAAAGCTATTAAAACTGCTTCCCTACTTTTATCAAACTATCTTAATTATTTCCTGTTATATATTTTGCTTTTAACTCATTATGTTCGTTTAAGCTTTTCGAGAAATATACTGTTCCATCTTTTGCAGCAAGAAAATAGAGGTACTCTGTTTCATCTGGATGTAGAGCAGCTTCCATTGAATCGGTTCCAGCATTTGCAATTGGTCCTGGTGGTAGACCAACATTTTTATAGGTATTATACGGAGAGTCTACTTCTAGATCCTTATATAATACTCTATCCTTGTGCTCACCTAATGCGTACAGTACTGTTGGGTCTGTTTGTAATGGCATTCCTTCTGCAATTCGGTTATAAAAGACACTCGCAATTTTCTTTCTATCCACATTTTCCGTTGCTTCTTCTTCAATTAAAGAGGATAGTGTTAAAAATTGGTGTACAGTCAATTGATCTCTTTCTATATCTGTTTGATAAGCACTAATTACACTTTGTGTTTTATCTAACATAACAGCAACGATAGACTCTAATGAAGGATTTTCTTCGTAATAAGAATAAGTAGCAGGGAATAAATAACCTTCTAATGGATACTTTATATTCTTTGCCCAAATATCTGTAGTGATAATATCTGGATATTTCCCCATTAGCTGTTGGATAAATGCTTCATCATTTAACTGATTCCAAATATCCTCCGGGTTTTGTTTGGTTTTCTCTGCAATAATATCTGCAATTTCTCTTAACTGCTTCCCTTCAGGAATGGCTAATGTAAATACTGGTTCTTGCATAATTTTCCCTGTTTTTAGACTATCAATGATCTCTTCCATTGTCATAGAAGGTGTCATATGATATTCTCCTGCCATAAAATCTGTTTCATTTTTAAACTTTACATAATACTTAAATACCTTTGCATTTTTTACTATTCCGTTATCTTCTAAGGTTTGAGCAATAGTTGTAACTCCTGATCCTATCGGTATATCAACAACTACTTCTTTATCACTGTTTGGATCAACAGGTTTTAATGATGAATGAATATATAAGTATCCAGAAACCCCAATAATTGCTACTAACAATAGAATACCAAGAGTAACCATGATTACTATTCTTCTAACAACTTTTGCTTCTTTTTGTCGTTCCTTCATATTTTCTAAAAATAACTCTTTGTTGCTCTTGGGAGTATTATTATCTTCTTTATATTTCGTCAATCTATTCCCTCCTTGAAACCAATAAAACATTTTTTACATATCTCGACTTATTATACTATATTCTGATAGGGATGTTGAAATTTTTATCAAAAACAGGAGGTAGATTTGTTGCAGTCTTACCGTATTCTGTAAGAGCATATAAAAAAGAGGACCACTCTGGTCCCCCTTTTCATATTATTCTTCTTCTTGTTCAGCAAGGAATGTATTTAGCATTTCTTCTACTAAATCCCACTCTTCTTCTGTTTCGATCGGAGAAAGTTCTCCATCGCCTGTTTCTTGATTTGGAATAAAAGATGATGCATGAATATCAATATCTTCATCTTCTTGGTCATCTTCTCCAATTGGATAGTACAGTACATATGATTTTCCGAATTCATCAGATTCAAATGTAAATAATATCTCACATAATTGCTCGTTGCCTTGCTCGTCTACAACGGTAATTGTATTAGTTTCTCCGTGTTCCATTATTTCACCTCATTATTTTTGGCTATCAAGATATCCTTGAAGGATAATAGATGCAGCCATTTTGTCTATCACTTTCTTGCGTTTTTTCCTACTCACATCTGCTTCTAAGAGTATTCTTTCAGCAGCCATTGTGGTAAGACGTTCATCCCAGAATACAACTGGAAGTCCAAATTTTTCTTCTAGAAGCTTACCATAATATTGACTTGCTTCTCCTCGAAAACCAATACTTCCATTCATATTCTTAGGAAGTCCAACCACTATTTTACCTACTTCATGCTCAACAATCAAGGAAGCAATTCGATCTAAGCCAAATTCTTCTTTCTCTTCGTCGATTTTAATTGTTTCTATCCCTTGTGCTGTCCATCCTAAAGCATCACTAACAGCTACTCCTACTGTTTTTGAGCCTACATCCAAGCCCATTAATCGCATTTTGTTATCCCTCTCGTTGCTGTTTTAAGTAAAACTTAACTAATTCCTCAATAATTTCATCACGCTCTAATTTGCGCATAACATTGCGTGCATCCATGTGACGGGGAATGTAAGCCGGATCCCCTGATAATAGATAGCCAACAATTTGATTAATAGGGTTATAACCTTTTTCTTGAAGTGCATCATAAACCTGGTAGAGGACTTCTTTTACATCATGTTCATATGGTTCTTCTGGAAAATTGAACCTCATTGTTTTATCGAATGAGCTCATTTAAGCAACACCTCATTTTTTTATCGAACAATTTCTGTTAAGAGTTATCTACATTTTACACTACTTGTCCGCAATATCAAATTGATTTGACGTATTCTTCAACAAATTGTAATGCAGACTCTAATTTAGATGGATCTTTCCCTCCAGCTTGGGCCATATCTGGACGACCACCGCCGCCGCCTCCACAGATAGAAGCTACTTCTTTCACAATCTTCCCAGCATGGAACCCTTTATCCATTAAATCTTTCGTTACACCTGCAATAATATTTACTTTTCCTTCATTAGCACTACCCAGCACTAGCACTACAGAACCAATTTTTTGCTTTAGTTCATCTGCCATTGTTCGTAGGTTGTTCATATCCGTATTCGGTATAGCAGCAGCTAATACAGGTATATCATTTATCATTTTCACTTGATCTACTATGTTACCTGCTTCAATATTGCTTAGTTTTGCTGCTAGTGATTCATTTTCACGTTGAAGTTGTTTGATTTCTAAAAGCAGGCTATCTACACGCGTAGGTACCTCTTTTATGTTTGTTTTCAATTTACTCGCTGCATCTTTTAATAAATGAATTTGATCATTTAATTGTTGATATGCAGCTTGTCCAGTTACCGCTTCAATACGTCTAGTTCCTGCACCTATACCCGACTCGGAAACTATTTTAAATAATCCAATTGCAGAAGTGTTGTCAACATGACAGCCTCCACATAATTCTAAACTATAACCACCAACTTGCACTACACGTACAACTTTTCCATATTTCTCGCCGAATAGAGCCATTGCCCCCATTGCTTTTGCTTCATCAATATTTTTGTAGTCAATTTGGACAGGGATACTTTCCCAAATTTTCTCATTTACAATTGTTTCAATTTGTTCTAATTCTTCTGCTGTAATTTGACCAAAATGAGAGAAGTCAAAACGTAATCGATCTGATTGCACAAGAGATCCAGCTTGATTTACATGTGTACCTAGAATATCTTTCAATGCTTGATGTAAAAGATGTGTAGCAGTATGATTTTTAACAATTTTAGAGCGATTCTTGCTGTCTACTTTAGCTACTATTGCATCATTCACCATTACTGCACCAGTTTCAATAATCCCCTTATGAAGATTCTGACCGTTTGGTGCTTTTTGAACATCTTGTACCTTAATCGTAACATTATCTGATACTAAAATACCTTTATCCGCAATTTGACCTCCACTTTCAGCATAGAAAGGTGTTTGATCTAAGATAAATTGTATTTCATCTCCAGCTTCAGCTGTTTGTACTTCTTCCCCGTTTTTCAATAGAGAAACTATTTTTGCTTCTATCTGACCTTTATCATACCCGACAAATTCACTACTTACTTTAATGTTGCCAAGAACTCCACTTTGTACTTGCATACTGTCTACTTCTTGACGAGCCTTTCTAGCACGATCTCTTTGGCTATCCATCTCTTTTTCAAAACCTGTATGATCAATAGTCATTCCTTGTTCTTCAGCATATTCCTCCGTCAATTCTACAGGGAATCCATAGGTATCATACAAGCGGAATACATCTACACCAGCAATAACATGATTTGAAGATGCTTTCGCTTTTTCCATTACCTCAGAAAGAATTGCTAAACCTTCTGATAATGTTTCGTGAAATCTTTCTTCTTCACTCTTCATTACCTTTTGAATGAAATCTGATTTCTCTTTTACAGTTGGATAGTAATCCACCATAATTTCTGCTACAACAGGAACTAATTCAAACATGAATGGTCGATTAATATTAATTTTCTTCGCATAGCGAACTGCTCTTCGAAGTAGTCTTCTTAATACATATCCTCTTCCCTCATTTGATGGCAATGCTCCATCTCCAACAGCAAATGCTACTGTACGAATATGGTCTGCAATTACTTTAAATGCTTCATCTACTGTAGCATCTTTTCCATATTGTACTTGAGCAATCTCTTCAGTTGCACGAATAATTGGCATAAATAAATCCGTATCAAAGTTGGTTGGAACATCTTGAACAACAGAAGCCATACGCTCTAAACCCATACCTGTATCAATATTTTTCTTTGGTAGTGGCGTATACGTTCCATCTGGGTTATGGTTAAACTCAGAGAATACAAGATTCCATACTTCTAGATAACGATCGTTTTCTCCACCTGGATATAATTCAGGATCATTGATATCATCTCCATATTCTGGACCTCTATCATAAAAAATTTCCGTGTTCGGACCACTAGGGCCTTCCCCGATATCCCAGAAATTTCCTTCTAAACGAATAATACGGCTTTCTGGAACACCAATTTTATCTCTCCATAATACATATGCTTCTTCATCTTCAGGATGAACAGTAACAGATAGCTTCTCTTTATCAAAACCGATCCATTTTTCGTCTGTTAGAAACTCCCATGCCCAGTCAATCGCTTCTTCTTTAAAATAGTCACCAATAGAAAAATTACCTAGCATTTCAAAGAAAGTATGGTGACGCGCTGTTTTCCCAACATTTTCAATATCATTTGTACGAATAGATTTTTGAGCATTCGTAATTCTTGGATTATCTGGAATAACTCTTCCATCAAAATATTTCTTTAATGTTGCTACACCACTATTAATCCATAAAAGGGACGGATCATCATGAGGAACTAGTGAGGCACTTGGTTCAACAGCATGTCCTTTTTCTTGAAAGAAATCTAAAAATTTTCTTCTTATTTCAGCTCCAGTTAATTTTTTCATACTCTTCCTCCTGTAAAACTCTTCTATGTATTTTTTCTAAGTTAAAGCTTTTTTGCATAAAAAAAACTTCCATCCCTGGACAGGGACGAAAGTATCACTCGCGGTACCACCCTGATTATGGATTAAAAATTCTATTTTCTATCCATCTCTCAAATTCCTTAACGCGGAAAACGGCAGGGATTAGCTGCATTCCAGAACTAGCTTTCAATTATTCTTCACCTAGAGTTCCTTTCAGCCTTGAGAACTCTTCTCTAAAAAGTGGGCTATAATCTACTTGTTTCTATCAACACTTTAACTGAATATTCTTCTTCAATCGAATTATACTGATTATTAGGCAGTATTGTCAATATGAGTATTATTATACCTTTTCATGTTGTTCTTTGCTTCCAAAATGTTTCTTGAAATGAAGAATGGCAACTTTAGCAATAGAAAGAATTGGTACTGCCACTATCATACCAATGATTCCACCCACCTCTTCACCAAGTAATAGAGCAAACATTATCATTAAAGGATGCATATGGGTACTCCTGCCCACTATATAAGGTGAAAGGATATTTCCTTCTAAGAATTGAAGAATGATGATAATTATTATTACAATGATTAACATTTTTGTAGACATAGTAATAGCAATTATAACAGCAGGAACTGCTCCAATAATAGGACCGAAGTAAGGTATTACATTTGTAATGCCAATGATAATTCCTAACACTAATGGAAACTTCAAATCAAAAAACCAAAACAACAAACAACAAAGAATACCGATAATGGTACAGACTAATAGTTGGCCTCTAATATAACTACCTAGAGATGTATTTACATCCTTTAAAAACAGAGATAGACTACGTCTCCATTTCTTTGGAGTCAATGCAGTAGATGCTTTTTTTACTACTTCTATGTCTTTTAGCATATAAAAGGAAATGAACGGAATGAGCATAATAACAATAGACGAATTAATAAAACCCATTGCTCCATTCATAATTTTATTTAGTAATGCTTCTAGTTTTATTTCCACATGGTTAATCCCATTATCCACTTTCTCTTGGATATTAACTGGCCAGTTTTCCATTCTATCCTGAATAGATTGAATTAAATGCTTATAATTACGCGCTAGCTCTGGAGCATCATCTGACAATGCTTCTAATTGCTGAATGAGAACTGGAATTCCTTTGTATATTCCATATCCAATTCCACCAAAGAAAATAATATAAATCAGCGCGACTGCAAGCCCTCTATGAAATCCTTTTCTATGTAATAGTTCTATAATTGGGTGTAACAAATAAGTAATAAATGCTCCGATGATAAATGGAGAGACTACTTTTGTAAGAAGACTTAAAATAGGTAGCCATATTGGAGCTAATTTAATAAAAACAAACAGCACAATAAATAGTAATAGAGTAAATCCTAATCGATAATACCACTTGATTCTTATATCCATTAAAGCATCCCACCCTCGAGTTTTATTTTGAGAGAGAGAAGGGCTAATTATACATATTTTTTCTACTATTAAGAAACTATTCTAAAATTTATTCATTAAAAAACCTGTAGCATTTATAGGCTACAGGTTTCATCAGCTTTAAAACATTTTCATCATTTTTCTTTGCATTTTCTTCATTTGTTTTGAATTCATTTTATTATTTTTCTGCATATAGTTTAATGCAACCATTCCTGCACCAAACGCTATAGCTGTATTCATTACTTTTCCCATTCTTCAGCACTCCTTTTTTTGAGGGAAGAGCGCCTCCAAACTAGAAAAATCTAGCTTAATCGACGCTCGTCTTCTTCAAATAAATCATCTAAAGAACTTAAGCTACCATCTTCTTCCACCTGATGAGTGTGAATGATACCTTTTGTTAAAGATAGTTCAATAAAACAATTCCAGCAGTAATACTGATTGATTCCAATTTTTCCAATATCTTTACTTTGGCAATTAGGACATTTAAGCATATGGGAACACCTCGTCTTTATCACACTTTAAGATTATTCCATGTAAGAAAATCCTCTAGTGTTGGTATTCCCATTTTGTCCTGCAATTGTTTGAAATATACCAAAAAAACAGGTAGGAGTTGGCATATTTTTAAATTTTGATTCCTGTCAGATGGAATTACTGCTGTTGTTTCCTTCCTATTATTTCTCTTATTTAAAAAAACATGACCAACAAACATTGGCAATTATTTATGAACAAAAGAAATACTGCTTAAGAAAGTTTTCTACTGTTTTACAGAGACTCTTCCTCTTCCCAAAAGTCGTATGGTGTAATATTTTCCATTCCGATCATTGGATCGATTTCATTTATTCTACCTGCATAAAGCAGGGAAGTATTTTCATTACTGAGATCCGTGCTTTCATCCATAGCTCTATTGCTATTAGAGGTATCAAATGCTTCTCGCAATTTTTCCTTTAATGTAGTTTGTCTATTCAGCTCATCATTACGATTGACCCCAATCTCCATCGCTTCCAGTTCACCACATAAAATTAAAAATTGCTTGCTTCTTGTTATTCCTGTATAAAGAAGATTACGTCTTAACATTCGATAATAGCTTTTAACAACAGGCATTATCACAATAGGAAACTCACTCCCCTGTGATTTATGAACAGAACAGCAATAAGCATGGGTTATCTGATTTAAATCCTGCCTTGTATAGGTAGCTTCTATTCCATCAAATGAAACAATCACCATATCTTGCTTTTCAGTATTTTCTTTCGCATAAAAGATAGAAACAATTTCTCCCATGTCCCCATTAAAAACATTACTCTCTGGTTGATTCACTAACTGCAGTACTTTATCCCCTATCCTGTACTTTGCATCTCCAAATTGCAGCTCTTTTCTTGTTCCATCAGGATTTGGATTTAATATTTCTTGCAAAATGACATTTAGTCGGTCAATTCCAGCTGGTCCGCGGTACATAGGTGCTAGCACTTGAATATCCATTGGTGCAAAACCTTTTTGTTTAGCATTTAATACAATTTTTTCAATCGCTTGTGCTATTTGATTCGAGCCACACTTAATAAAAGAGCGATCTCCTTGTGGCTTAAGTAAATTTGCTGGTAACCGACCATTTTTCATTTCATGTGCAAGTTCAATGATAGAAGAACCTTCAGCTTGTCTATAAATATCTTTCAGCTTAACAGTTGGAATAGATCCAGAATCCAGTAAATCCTTCAAAACCTGACCTGGCCCAACTGATGGTAATTGATCTTCATCACCCACCATAATGACTTGTATATGTTCAGGTAATGCTTTAAATAATTGATGTGCAAGCCATATATCTACCATAGAAGTTTCATCCACAATAAGAATTTTACCTTCTAGTAAGTTTTCTTCATCACGATCAAACGCGCCTGAACCATTCCATCCTAATAATCGGTGTATGGTTACTGCTGGTAAGCCCGTTGATTCAGCCATCCGTTTTGCGGCTCTTCCAGTTGGTGCAGCAAGAATAAAGGGATAAGGCTCCTCTTTCTTATAATCATTTGGGTCAAGTGAGCAGCCATGTAGCTCTCCATATAGCTCAACAATTCCTTTAATAACCGTTGTTTTCCCTGTTCCAGGTCCACCGGTTAACATCAACATAGGTGACATAAGTGCCGTTTGAATAGCTTCACGTTGGGAAGGGGCATATTGAACACCAATTCTGTCTTCTAGGTTGCCTAAAGCAAGAAGAAATTCAGATTCTGGAAATTGATCTTTATATTCACTTTGTTCTAATATTCTTTTAATATTTCGGATAAGACCTTTTTCTGAAAAAAATAAGGATGGCAAATAAATTTTCTTGTCTTCTACTATTATCTTTCTTTCTTCTTGTAATTGAATAATTTGACTCGCAATATCAGCAAATTCAATTTCTTCTTTTTTATTATCCTCCAACAACTGCTTCACTTGCTCTAATAAATACTCTGCATGCAAAAATACATGTCCCTCTTGATTGCTTGTTATTTCTAATATGTATAGACATCCTGCTTTTAATCGGTCAGGATGATTCCCAGTAATGCCAATTTGATAACCTAAATCATCCGCCTTACCAAAACCGATTCCTTCTATATCCTCTACCAATTTATAAGGATTTGATTGGACGATATCTATCGTTTGTTCTTTATACATTTGATAAATCTTCATAGACAGCTGTGGTCCAAATCCATATTGATTAAGGGAAATCATGGCTTGTTCTAATCCCTGATTTTTCATTAATGTGTCATAAAGAACTTTAGCTTTATCTGGAGGGAGTTTAGGAACGGTATCTAGAATGGAAGGCTGATTCATAATTTTGGATATCGCTTCCTCGCCTAATGTTTGAACAATATTTTCCGCTGTCTTTAAACCTATTCCCTTAAATAAATCACTAGAAAGATAAGCAATGACTCCTTGCTTTGTTTGAGGTAATTCTTTGCGGAAGGATGTTACCATTAATTGCAATCCAAACCTAGGATGTTCTTTGAAATCACCATAAAACGTATACGTTTCATCTTCATTTATTTTAGGTAGATACCCTGTTATAACAGCCTCTTTATCATTATAATCGTAATTGGTTTCATCTACTCTTATACGTAGAACAGTATAGAGATTATCTTCATTATGAAAAATGGTTACTAGGTGTCGACCTTTCACATACTTTTTCTCGTTTTCAAAAAGATCCAATGTATCCTGCTCATTCATCTTACTCCCTCCTTTCTCTTCTCCTTAATTTTGCTTATTCCCCTTCCATAATCTGTTTGCCGTACCCAGCAAGCATATGATCAGGTTGAACTTCTAATGCTTTATTAAACATCTCCATTGCTTTTTCTTTATCTTCTTTAAAGCCAAAAGCTACACCTAAGTTATAATAGGCATCTGCATGCTCTGTATCAATTGCGATACAATGCTTTAATTGTACGATTGCTTCATCAATATACTCATTCTGGGCTAAGCATAAACCTAATTGAAAGAACCCTTCAGCATCTTTATTATTTAATTCTACTGCACGCTGGAAATAAGGAATAGCCAGCTTGCTTTTTTCTATTGCTATGTAAGTCATTCCAAGCATAAAGAAATTATCACTATTATCTAATCCCTTTGATAAAGCTTCTTCAAACATCTGCCTTGCTAATTCAAACTTTTCCAATTCAAAGTATACGTTACCTGCACTATAATAGGCTGCTGCGGTACTATCATCTATCTCAATAGCTTTCTGATAGAAAGTTAGTGCCCGTTCTTGATCTCCGAGTGCAGAAAGGACATTCCCAAAGTTCACATAAGACACAGCATTTTGGGGATTTTTCTCGATTTCATCCATAAAGAACTTCGCTGCTTCCTCCCATTTTCCTTCTTGCATATATTGAATTCCTAATTGTTCTTTATTCATTTAAAAAAACACTCCATTCTTATCGATTAGTATAGCATATTTTAACGGTATTTTTTTCTGAACAAAAAAGAAGAAACTAAATGCACACCTTCAATTGGTCTGACATTTAGTTCCCCATAATTATCCTACATACGTTAATCTTTCTTCATTACGAAAGACTTTATCAATGGTTCCTCCACCTAAGCACTCTTCACCATTATAGAAAACAACTGCTTGTCCAGGTGTTACTGCTCTAATTGGTTCATGAAAAATAACTTTCACTGTATTCTCATCTATTACTTCAACATTTACTTTATTATCAGGCTGACGGTAACGGAATTTTGCTGTACATTCAAAAGACTTGCCTATAGAATCCTTTGATACCCAACTTACATCCGTTGCTACAATACTATCAGAATATAGCATTTCATGTTCGAATCCTTGACCAACATATAAAACATTTCTCTCTAGATCTTTTCCTATTACAAACCAAGGGTCTCCGCTTCCACCAATTCCTAAGCCATGGCGCTGTCCAATCGTGTAATACATTAATCCATCATGTCTGCCCATTACTTTTCCATCAAATGTTTCCATATTCCCTTTTTGTGCAGGAAGAAATCCGCTTAAAAACTCTTTGAAGTTTCTTTCCCCAATAAAGCATATTCCAGTACTGTCTTTTTTCGTAGCAGTAGCTAGATTAGCCTCCGTTGCAAGCTCTCGAACTTTTGATTTTTCCATTCCACCAATTGGAAACATTACTTTACTTAATTGCTCTTCCGTAAGTTGATTTAAGAAGTACGTTTGATCTTTGTTATCATCTTTTCCTCTTAGCATTTTCACTTGGCCGTTTTCTCTAACTACCTGTGCATAATGTCCAGTAGCTAAATAATCTGCACCTAAGCTCATGGCATGCTCCAGAAACGCTTTAAACTTGATTTCCTTATTACACATAACATCTGGATTAGGAGTTCTTCCCGCTTTATACTCATCTAGGAAATAAGTGAATACTTTATCCCAATACTGCTTCTCAAAATTAACAGCATAATATGGAATTCCTAATTGATTACAAACACGGATTACATCTTCATAATCCTCTGTCGCCGTACAAACGCCGTTTTCATCGGTATCATCCCAGTTTTTCATAAAGATACCAATAACATCATAACCTTGTTCTTTTAATAACAGTGCTGCGACGGAAGAGTCTACTCCTCCTGACATACCCACAACAACACGTGTATCTTTTGGTGCTTTTTCCACTTTCTTTTCCCCCTAAACCCTTCCCCACACTCTTCGGAAGGGAAGGTTTTTAATGAGTAAGTCGATGAATAATTTTTACTAATTCATGACCCACTTTTTCCATTTGTGTTTCTGTATTATTTAATCCAAAACTAAACCGTATGGAATTTTTTGTTCGCTCGACATCCCCAAACATACTAACTAATACATGTGATGGTTCAATAGAACCTGCTGTACATGCAGAACCACTTGAAGCTGCAATTCCTGCTAAATCTAGATTTACTAACATTGCTTCCACGTTAGTACCAGGAAAGCTTAAGTTTAAAACATGTGGCAATGAATTTTCAACTAATCCGTTTTGGCGATACGTAATATTATTATCTTTCAAAATGCTTAGAATCATTTCTTTGTATTTTTGATAGGTTTCCCGTTTAGCCAAACGTTCCTGTTGTGCAATCTCTACTGCCGTTTTAAAGCCTTCTACAGAAGGTACGTTTTCTGTTCCCGCTCTTCTTTTCTTTTCTTGCTCTCCCCCGAATAACTGTGGAGTGAGTTTAATACCATTTTTCACATATAAAAAACCAATTCCCTTTGGTCCGTTAATTTTGTGAGAAGAAACAGACAACATATCAATATGTTGCTTTGTCACATTGATCTCTTCTATACCATATGCCTGGACAGCATCAGTATGAAACACAGCAGAATGATCCTTTAATAAGTTACCAATTTCTTTTATCGGTTGAATGGTACCTACTTCATTATTTCCATACATAATAGTCACAAGAATGGTATCATCTCTTAACGAATCTTTCAGTTCCTGTAAATCAATCTGTCCGTATTCATCTACTGATAAATAAGTTACTTCAAAGCCTTTTTTCTCTAATTGTTCACACGCGTGAAGGACTGCGTGATGTTCAATGGAAGTCGTAATAATATGTTTCCCTTTTCTAGTTTTGCTTTCGCAAATACCAAATATAGCATAATTGTCCGCTTCTGTTCCGCCACTTGTAAAAATAATTTCATTTTCTAATGCCCCTATACTTTTGGCCATGACACTTCTTGCATTATCTAAAATGCTTCTAGCTTGTCTTCCAAATGAATGAATGCTGGAGGGGTTTCCAAACTGACTTTTCATTGTCTCATACACATTTTCTATTACTTTAGGATGCATCGGAGAAGTTGCTGCATGATCTACATAAATTTGTTCCAATTTAAACACCTACCAGTTTGTCTTGTCATTTTCAACCTATCATTAGATATAGAACATATATCCATCTGTATTATCATCTTCATTGTAATTCGCTAAATCTTCAATAGTTGTAGAATCTAACACATCTTTCACTGCATCACGTATTTTCATCCATAATGCCTTTTTAGCTGGTTCCTCATTTTCAATACCTTCTACTGGGCTTATCGGTCCTTCTAAAATACGAATAACATCCCCAGCAGTAATCTCATTAGGCTCACTTCCTAACACATAGCCTCCGTAAGCTCCTCTAATACTGCGAACATATCCTGCATTACGTAAAGGTGCTACTAATTGCTCTAAATAATGCTCAGATAAATCATTAGATTGCGCAATTGTTTTTAAGGATATTGGTCCTTCACCATGTTTCTTTGCTAGTTCCATCATAATGGTTAATCCGTATCTTCCTTTTGTTGAAATCTTCATTATTTTGCCCCCTGTTTACTATACTCTCTAATCTCTATCTGTTTCTTTCTACTTAGTTTACTTAATAAATAAATGGTAAGTTTCTCGCATTGTGGTATACTCCAACCTGCGATTTTTCCAATTAGAATGGCATAAATGATGGTCCCGAAAAATACAGGTCCTCCTAATAACCAGCCGATAAGTAAAACCATCGCTTCCATTAGCAATCGAGTTATTGCAATACTCCAGCCTAATTTCTCAGAAAGAATAATCATTAAGCTATCTCTAGGACCTGCACCCAATTTAGCAGAAATATATAATCCAATTCCGTATCCCATGATTATTAGTCCTAACAAGAACATAATTCCTTTTCCAATGATAGAAGGAGGGGTTTGCATAAAAGGTAGAAGTAAAAAAGCATCAATGAAGAGCCCTACCAAAAACATATTGAGAATTGCTCCAACTGCAGGTATTGTCTTCGCTAACAAGGAAGCCGACAATAGGACAAAAAAGCCGACAATTATCGCCCAGCTCCCGATGCTCAAACCAAATTGATAAAATAATCCGATGTTTAGAACATCCCAAGGTGCTGAACCTAAATCAGCGGTTATTACTAATACAATACCAAATGACATGATTAACAGCCCAATAATAAAGATGATTAATCTTTCTAAAGGTTTATCTACATTAACTAGAAATTTCATTTACTACTCCCGCTCACATACTTAATTATTTAATTGATTTCTCTCTATATAAGATGACATTATGCATTATAGCATAATTCTGGGTGCTTTGGTGTGAATGATTCTTTCCTTATTCTCATTATAGTATCAGGATATCCTATCTATTCAATTGGATTTAGATATTTTTAATTATATAATTTTTATTTAATACCTCTAAGCTATAAGAGCAATTTCATTACATCCTTAATAACAACATTATTTAAGCTATCTTTTTACGATAACCCTAAAAAAAACAGACAATAAGAGTGGAAGTAATCCTCTACCGTCTGTTTCTATATCACCTATTTATTATTTACTATTCAGAAGATTTAAAGTAGATAAGGTCATAATTTTGATTCCATGTAACATACTTTCTAATTTAAAATGCATATTCGGATGATGAAGACCTGGTTGCAAGTCAGTACCAAGTCCAATCATGGTGGTCTTAATATGATCACTCGCCATTGTATAAAAATGAAAATCTTCTCCCCCAGGAGTAACTGGCGGGTTGACAAGCCCTTCTCGCCCTAAAACATCCACTATACTTTGCTCTACCATTTTTTCCATCCATTTATTTGGTTTAGCAGCAGGCATTTCGGAGACCATTTCTAAGTCTACTTGAGCACCATTTGATTCTCCTGCTTGAATAACGGATTTTTCTATCTTTTTAATAAGCTCTTCCATTACCTCATTGGTTTGCGCTCTCACATCTAAGCCAAACTCTGCATAATCAGGTATAGTATTAAAATTCTTTCCTCCTGCTTGTGCAAAAGTCATTTTAGCAGATGCCGGAACTACAGGGTTTAGTGGAATTGATCTTACTGCCATATTTATTGCAGTCAAGCTATCGATTACATTAACACCTAAATGATGTCTTGCTGCATGTGCTTGAACTCCAGTAATTCTTCCTTTAAATGTAGCTGCTGCTCCATGATAGATAGCAGCCGAACTCTGACCAAAACGCATTTCTTGAATAGGACGTAAATGAAGACCTAATAGCAAATCTACATCCTCTAATAATCCTTTATTAATAAAGGATAAAGCACCTTCTCCTTTTTCTTCTGCAGGCTGAAAAAAACACTTAATCTTACCGTTAACAGGAATATTTAACTCTTTTAAACATTTTATGGTATATAAAACAATGGTCATATGTGCATCATGACCGCAAGAATGATTTGCTTTCCATGTTCCATTTACATTTTGCCAGAGTGCATCCATATCTGATCGAAGACCAATAACCGGACCAATGCCTTTTCCCCATTCTCCTATAATACCTGTCTGATCTGATAAGGTTTTATTCTTGATTGCTAGCTTATCTAATTCGTTTTTTATAAATGTAGTGGTATGGACTTCTTCCCAACTAATTTCAGCATGATGATGGAGATATTCATATGTTTTATAAATATTGTCTATTTCTCTCTTTACCCAATTATCTATACTATCTAGCATTTTCAACCCCCAGTTTTTTTAATATATAGTAATGATCATGTTGATTTGTTTTTTGGAATGCCGTAATAATATAATCATGTTGAAATAGATCTTGAAAGCAATTTCTTAAAATAAAACGCCAATTTTCTGCAAGCTTACTATCTTCTTGTTTTATTTTATGTATGTTACTAGGAACCGGAACTGCATAATAAGTTTCGCTCAAGGATAAGGGTTTAGTTAACGGTAACGGAATAGAGAATGTCTGTTTCTTTTCCTCTAAAAGTAGAAAGGGTTTTATGTTTTTATCAGCTGGAATTGGCCTATTCAATGATTGAGTTAGATCCCACTCTAATAAGAAACTTATCTGATGGTAATCCACTATTTAAGGCATCACTCATATCTCCATAATGATTCGGATAATAGCTTTTTACATATCCACCTAACTTATGTATATTTAGATAAGCATTTCTTGATTCTAATGGATCAAATGTCCAAACTATTTTTCTATAACCCTTTTGTACTGCCAATTCTTTTTGTTTGGTCTTCAAAAGGTAACCTAATCCACTATTTATATTATCCTCTCTCACTGCCATCATATGTGATACAAGGTATATTTCTGTCTGTTTATAACCTGGGAAGCCATAACAGAAACCAACTAATTGATCTATATCAAATGCGCCAATCAAAATACCACCATTATGACAGGAGGCAATAAGATAGGGATAGGGTGTGGTATTAGTATGTCCCCAAATTTGATATTGGAAATCCACTACTTTTTGAATATCAATTTCACTAGTTATTTCCCTTATCTCAAATGAACACAATCCTTTCACATTCCCTTCCTATATTTTTACGAGGTATACACCTTTTTGTTTAATAAGTGTTTTTGAATCACTTCTTCATTTAGCTCATATCCAATTCCGGATGATGTAGGAACAGAAATTTCTCCCGGAGAAGAAAGTGTTACCTCAGGAACAATAATATCTTCCTGCCAATATCTGTTGGAAGCAGAAGTGTCTCCTGCTATCGTAAAGCCTGAAAGAGATGTAATGGCAATATTATGCGCTCTTCCAATACCACCTTCTAACATTCCGCCACACCAAACAGGAATAGCATGACTTTGACATAAATTATGAATTTTTTTCGCTTCTGATAAGCCACCAACTCGACCAATTTTTATATTAATAATCTTACAGCTTCTTAACTCAATTGCTTTACGAGCATCCTCTGCAGAATGAATACTTTCATCGAGACAAATAGGTGTTTTTATCTCTTTCTGTAAAACAGAATGGTCAATTATATCATCATATGCAAGTGGCTGCTCAATCATCATTAAATTCAATGCATCAAACTTTTTAAGATGTGAAAGATCTTTTAAAGAATAAGCTGAATTGGCATCAGCCATTAGTGGAATATCATAGCCAAAAGTTTCTCTAATTTTTGTTAAAGGTTCTAAGTCATAACCTGGTTTAATCTTAATTTTTATTTTTTTATAGCCTTCTGCTAAAAATCTTTCTACCTTAGAAAGTAGCTGTTCTGTTGTTGCTTCAATCCCAATACTCACTCCTACATCAATAGTAGGTTGAGTTCCTCCCAATGCCCTAGCAAGTGGTATTCCTTTTTCCTTACTATATAAATCCCAAACAGCACCTTCTAATGCAGCTTTAGCCATATTATTTCTTCTTATTGGAGAAAAGATGGTTGATACATCATCTGGATGTTGGATTTCGTGTTTAAAAAGCATTGGTATAAGAAATTTCTCTAGCATATATGACACTGTTCCTGTTGTTTCTTCACTATAGGTTGGATCAGGTAATGCAACTGATTCACCTAACCCAACATGATTCTTACCAAACAGTTTAACAATTAGAAAATCTTTCTCTTTCAACTTACCAAAGCTTGTTTCAAAGGGGTTTACTAATGGCATTTTCACGGTGTCCACTTCTATTTTATCTATTAACACGAGTCGTTCCTCCTTTTTACACTCTTATGAACAGTTGTTATGATTTATCTTTTTTAAAACCTGCTAGTTTTTCGTATATGGCGCCTAATTTTTTCTCGTCGCCCGCTTCAGTAGGATGGTAATATTGTGTACCCTTTAATTTCTCTGGTAGATATTCTTGATCAACCCATCCACCAAAGGTTCCAATTGGATAATCATGTGGATAAATATATCCTACATGTCCTAGCTTTTTACTGCCTGCATAGTGGCCATCTCGTAAATGCATCGGAATATCTCCCACTTTTCCATTCCGTATATCAGCTATTGCAGCATCTAATGCTTTATATGCAGCATTGGATTTGGCGGATAAGCACATTTCAACTACCGCTACAGACAATGGGATGCGTGCTTCAGGAAGACCTAATCTTTCACTAGCAGTTACAGCAGCTAGTACGTTGTTGCCGACAGAGGTTTTAGCAAGTCCGATATCTTCATAGGCTATTACTAATAACCTTCTATTAACTGCAACTAAATCACCTGTTTCTAATAAATGAGCTAAATAATAGAGAGCTGCATCTACATCACTACCTCTAATACTTTTCTGTAGGCTTGATAAGAGATTATAAAAATGTGAGCCCTTTTTATCTCCATATACGCCAACTTTATCAATCATCTTGTCGATTATTTCATCTTTAATCATAAATATGCCTTCTTCCTTTACAGAAGAATAAACAATCGATTCTAATAAGGTTAGAGACTTTCTTGCATCTCCATTTGTACCATTTGCAATTTTCTTGATTTGATCACTTGAGATATCGATAGAAAGCTTGCCAAGACCTCGTTCTTCCTTTAATGCTCTGTATAGTAATTCTTCTATATCATGGTCAGATAACCTTTTCAATTGCTTAATTTGACCACATCTACTTCTAATGGCTGGATTAACATCATGATATGGATTTTCTGTGGTGGCACCAATTAAAACAATATCTCCTCTTTCTACATGTGGAAGAAGATAATCTTGCTGTGCTTTATTAAAGCGGTGAATTTCATCTAAAAAAAGAATAACCTTACCTGTCATTCTTGCTTCATCCACTACTGCTTCAACATCTTTCTTGCCACTAGTGGTTGCATTTAATGCAATAAAAGGCAAATTGGTTGTGCCTGCAATGGCAAAAGCAATCGATGTTTTTCCGATTCCTGGCTCTCCATAAAGAAGCATAGATGGAACATACCCATTTTTTATCATCTTATATAAACTACTATTTTCTCCGATAATGTCTTTTTGTCCAACTAAATCGTCTAAGTTCTTTGGTCTCATACGATATGCAAGAGGTTCTCCGTTCATGCCATTCACATCCTTTTAACTATGCCCATATTATAACGTAATACAATAAAGGAAGCATTATGTAGACACATCACGTTTTTGGAATAATAGAAAAGAAATGCTCATAAAAACAAGATAATATATGATAAGGATAAGAACAGAAAAGGATAAAGTCATTCCCTCAATGAGAGGCACTCCATCGATATACCTTGTTAGGTCCGTATTCGCAAAAAGTAGATATTTTGACCACACGAACCAGTTCGCTAAAATATTTGTTACTGTATTGCCTACAAACATTAAAAATAAAGAAACTCCAATAGCAAGTGAACTGTTTCGAAAAACAGTGGAAATCATGAATGCCATTGTTGCTAGCATAAAAATAGGAATCGATTTAAATACAAAATATTTTATAGTGAAAAATAGCATACTTACTTCTACAACACTTCCATTTTTATAGTCTAAATATGGGTAAGAATTCTCTGGCATTCCAAACAAAATAACACCAAGTAAAAAGGAATAGCCAAAAAGAACCAATAGAAAAATACTATTAAATAATAAAATGGTTATATACTTAGATAACAATATTTTAGACCTGCTAATAGGTCTAATAAGTAAAAGTTTTACTGTACCCCAACTAAATTCGTTTGCCACTATTCCACCTGCAATAATAATGGTAAATAATCCAGCCAAAATGATTAAATTTGTACTATCTGACAAAAAACTCCAAACAGAATAATTGGTATTTGTTGAAATATCATGATCTATCCTATAGTTATTCATGTCTATTTGCTTTTGTAGGTACTCTTTTTTATCTTTAGAAAGTGCTGTGTTTTCAAGTTCATCCTGAAAGGTGCTATTTTCAAGCTGTAAGCCATATATCCAATTTTCATTATCTGGTACTTGAATTCCACCTTCCTGATAAACAGAAAAAGCGGCATACAAAGAGACTATGATTAATAAGGTGACCACCATAATCCAGGTTGAACTTCTTTTCCTTATTTTCATCCATTCATTTTGAATTAACTTAATCATGTATTCTCTCCTTCCTTTAAAACTTCAAAAAATCGTTCTTCTAATGACTGTTCCTTTACCCTTACACCATATATTTTGACTTCACTTTCTACTAGTAACTTAATTAATTCTGGTACTTGTTCTTTTTCAACTGTCATTTGTAAAGTAGAATGTATAATTGATACAGGAATACTTGGATATGACTCTTCTAATATGTTTTTTCCTTTTAAAGGTTCATGAACATCAAACTCATATAATGCTGTAGTAGACTTCATTGTTAATTCGCTTACTGCCTGTACATCTACTAGTTTGCCATTTTGAATAATAGCAAATCGATCACACATCATTTCCATCTCTGATAGCAAATGACTGGATACAATGATGGCCATATTTTTTTCTTTCGCTAATTTTCTTAAATAATCGCGTATCTCTCTTATTCCAGCGGGATCTAGTCCATTAGTTGGTTCATCTAATATTAATACCTTTGGATCATGCAATAAACTTTGAGCAAGGCCAAGTCTTTGTCTCATCCCTAAAGAATATGTCTTTACCTTGTCATGAATACGATCTGTTAAGCCTACCAATTCTACTATTTCGCTTATTTTCTCTTTTTTGATACCATTCATCATTCTTGCATAATGGATGAGATTATCATAGCCTGATAAAAACTTGTACATCTCTGGATTTTCTACGATGGCACCTACATTCTTCATCGCTTCTTGATAATGTGTTTTCACACTTTTATTTAGGATGAATATGTCTCCTTCTGTTATGCTGATTAATCCAACTATCATGCGAATAGTAGTTGTTTTCCCAGCACCATTTGGACCAAGTAATCCAAATACTTCCCCTTCTTGTATTCCTAGACTTAAAGACTTAATAAGGGTGGTTCGATTAATTACTTTTGAAACATTGACTAATTGAACTATTTCCATGCTTACTCTTCGCCTCCTTCTTTTTGGTTTTTTCTATATTGTACAACACAATAAAACATATCTACCTACCTTTAACAATAAAAAGGCGATATACACAAAACAACCGTGTATATCGCCTTAAAATTCATTCTTATTTCTCGTCTTTTACTCGTTTAATGATAATATCATTTAAAAGCTCTTTTACCACATGACTAGCCATTATTAATCCAGCAACTGAAGGAACAAATGCATTAGAAGAAGGTGGCATTTTTGCCTTACGAATAGGAGCATTATCTTTTCCAACTACTTTCCTTACTTCTTCTCTAATAACAATTGGACTTTCATCCGAGAATACTACATTAACACCTTTACGAATTCCTTCTTTACGAAGTCTTGTACGAATAACCTTTGCAATGGGATCTGTATGAGTCTTGCTAATATCTGCAATTTGAAAACGGGTAGGATCCATTTTGTTCGCAGCACCCATACTAGAGATGATTGGAATATTTCTTGTTAAGCATTCTTTAATTAAATGAATTTTATATGAAATGGTATCAGAAGCATCCACCACATAGTCTAATCCATATCCAAAAATTTCTTCATATGTCTCTTCCGTATAAAACATTTTCAATGCAATGACATCACATTCTGGATTAATGTCAGCGATACGCTCTTTCATAATATCCACTTTTGGACGTCCAACAGTAGATAATAGGGCAATAACTTGTCTATTTACATTAGTGATATCCACATCATCTTTATCAATTAGAATTAATCTTCCTACACCAGAACGTGCCAATGCTTCTGCTGCGAATGATCCTACTCCGCCTATTCCTAGTACAGCAACTGTACTGTTTTTCATTGTTTCTAAGCCCTCTTTACCGATGGCTAATTCATTTCGTGAAAATTGGTGTAACATCAGGTCTTCAACTCCATCTATTTTCATTCTTGTAATTACGTTTACTTATTCCCTTATAAGAAATAATCATTCAAAAATTCCATACCTTTTGAAATATACCATAATTTAATGGACGCTACCACTGTGATTATTAAAACACATCGGTTTAATAGGGTATTTTTTAATGGAACTTGGGCTGAACTCATATAGTAATCCGTAAAGATGATAAAACATAGAATTCAATGAAGCCATAAAAACAAAGTCTTCCCTTTTGCTTATACCAAAGACTCGTAGGGGAAAATGCTAAGTCTTCTCAAACGCGCCAAGGCTCGCTTGTCTTCCACTGTATTCTACGCTATGTCTAAATACAGTATTAAATATAAAAGACCCCTAATCACAGGCAGTTCATTCGAAAACTGCCTATGATTAGGGGGGTGTCATTTATTCAAACAAGTATGTCGTTGCCTCTTTATTCATAAAATATTATTTCTTTTCTATTAGCATTATCTTATTTTCTCAGCTTAGAAAACTAATGAGGCATCATAAGTGTACTAATTATGTGTCGAACACTATTTATATTATTTTTTAATATTTAATGCTAAGTGTAAGTCTGTTAATTGATTATCACTTACTTCACTTGGAGCATTTGTTAATAAGCAACTAGCACTAGCTGTTTTCGGGAATGCGATGGTATCACGAAGGTTTGTGCTTCCTGATAACAGCATGATTAAACGATCTAATCCAATTGCAATACCGCCATGTGGTGGTGTTCCATATTCAAAAGCTTCCAGTAAGAAGCCAAACTGTTCATATGCTTCTTCTTTTGAAAAGCCAAGTAAGCTGAACATTTTCTCTTGAATGTCTTTTTCAAAGATACGTAAAGATCCTCCACCCAATTCATACCCATTAAGAACAATATCGTATGCTTGTGCCTTAACTGCTTTTGGATTGCTATCTAAAAGTTCAAGATCTTCTCTTTGTGGCATAGTAAATGGATGGTGAGCGGCATAATAACGACCTTCTTGTTCGTCATATTCAAATAATGGCCAATCTGTCACCCATAAGAAGTTAAATTTGCTTTGATCAATAAGATCTAAATCTTTTGCTATTTTTAAGCGAAGTGCTCCTAACGCATCTGCTACAACACTCTTTTTATCAGCAACAAATAGAAGTAAGTCTCCTGCTTCAATAGCTAATGCTTGTTCAAAACCTTTTTGCTCTTCGTCTGTTATAAACTTAGAAATTGGGCCTTTTAATCCTTCTTCATCCACTTTTAACCATGCAAGACCTTTAGCACCGTAAACTTTTACAAAGTCTGTTAATGCATCAATATCTTTACGAGAATATTTTTCGCTAGCTTGCTTTACGTTAATAGCCTTTACTTGTCCACCAGTCTCAATAGCAGAAGCAAAAACCTTGAAGCTTGAATCCTTCACAATCTCAGATAGGTCAACTAGTTCTAGTTCAAAACGAGTATCTGGTTTATCTGATCCGTATCTTGCCATAGCTTCATCGTAAGGCATTCTTTGGAAAGGAAGTGTAACTTCTACTCCTTTTGTTTGTTTCATGATGGTAGCCATCATAGATTCCATCATGCTCATGATATCTTCTTGGCTCATAAAGCTAGTTTCTATATCAAGCTGTGTGAATTCTGGTTGACGGTCTGCACGTAAGTCTTCATCACGGAAACAACGGGCGATTTGATAATAACGTTCTACTCCACCTACCATTAATAACTGTTTGAAGATTTGTGGAGATTGTGGAAGTGCATAAAACTCTCCTGGATGAACACGACTTGGTACTAAATAGTCACGTGCACCCTCAGGCGTACTCTTTGTTAAAATAGGAGTTTCTATATCTAAGAATCCTTCGCCATCTAGAAAATCTCTCATTACTTTTGTCACTTGATGACGTAATTTTAATGTTTCAAAAATAACTGGTCTTCTCACATCTAAATAACGATATTTTAAACGAATGTCATCTGCTACTTCTGTTTTATTATCAATAACAAAAGGTGGAGTTTTTGCTTCATTAATAATCTTTATTTCAGAAACAATAATTTCGATTTTACCTGTATTAATATTTTCATTAACTGTTCCTTCTTGTCTTGCTACTACTTGTCCTTTAATGTCTAGTACAAACTCATTACGAACCTTTTCCGCAATAATAAGTGCTTCTTGATTAATTTCTGGATTAAACACTACTTGTACAATTCCAGTACGGTCACGCAAATCGATGAATATCAGTCCACCTAAATCTCTACGCTTCTGAACCCATCCTTTTAGGACTACTGTTTCACCAATTGCTTTCTCTGTTACTTCTCCACAAAAATATGTTCTTCCAAACATGATTGATCCTCCCTTTATCTTTTATCCATTTACCATCTATTTTTAGAAAGCACTAAAATCACTAAGAGCTTCTACTAATTTGGTGATATCAATTTCTTTTTGTTCGCCTGACTCAAGATTTTTTACATTAATTTTATTATTTTTCAGCTCATCTTCTCCTAGAATGGCAACATATTTTGCATTTAGGCGATCTGCCGCTTTAAATTGTGCTTTTACTTTACGGTCCAAATAATCTCTTTCACAGGAGAAGCCTGCTTGTCTTAATTGATAAAGTAAACCAACTGTATAATCCTTCGCTTCTTCCCCAAGAGATACTAGATAACAATCTACTTTCTTCTCGATTGGTAATTCAATGTTTTCTGCTTGAAGAGCTGAAAGTAATCTTTCAAGACTCATGGCAAATCCAATTCCAGGTGCCTCTGGTCCACCAAGCTCTTCTGTTAATCCATTGTATCTTCCACCACCACATAGTGTAGTGATTGCGCCAAACCCTTCTGCTTCACTCATAATTTCAAAAGCAGTATGGTTATAGTAGTCTAATCCACGAACTAAATTAGAATCAACCACATATGGAATATCAAGAGCGGATAAATACTTTTGTACTTTTTCAAAATAGCTTTTAGACTCTTCATTTAAATAATCTAAAATAGACGGAGCTGTTTTCATTAATGGGTGCTCACGGTCTTTTTTGCAGTCCAGTATTCTCATTGGATTTTTTTCTAATCTTGTTTGACAATCCTGACAAAATTCTCCAATACTTGGTTCGAAATGTTTAATTAACGCTTCTCTATGCGCTTGTCTGCTTTCTTTATCACCAAGACTATTGATGACAACTTTTAATTTAGATAATCCCATTGTTTTATAAACAGAATAAGAAAGTGCTATTACTTCTGCATCAATGGCAGGATCTTTACTTCCGATTGCTTCTACTCCAAATTGCACAAACTGTCTAAAACGTCCTGCTTGCGGTCTTTCATAACGGAACATTTGCCCCATGTAAAAAAGCTTGATAGGTTGAGCTGCAAGTCCATGCATTTTGTTCTCAACGAAAGAACGAACAACAGCGGCAGTTCCTTCTGGTCTTAAAGTTAAGCTTCTTTTTCCTCTATCTTCAAATGTATACATTTCTTTTGTAACGATATCTGTTGTATCTCCAACACTTCGAAGAAATAATTCAGTATGCTCGAAAATCGGTGTACGGATTTCACTATATTGATAGCGAGCACAAATTTCTTGGATTTTTTGTTCTATATACTGCCATTTCTCTACCGTTCCTGGTAGGATATCCTGAGTTCCTCTTGGTATATTAATTTGCATATATGTATCCTCCTGTTACTAGAAAATTGGGCATAAAAAAATCTCGTCCCTTGTATGCAAGAAGCATACAAGGGACGAGATTTATCCCGTGGTACCACCCTAATTGAAGAATAATAATTATTCTTCCTCTTTACAGTTAACGCCTGTATACGTTTCTACCTACTAATGAATATATGTTCAGAAGAAAGCCTTCAGAGTGTTCTTTCTCAAAGTCATCATGTAGAAATGCTTTCAGCCTAGACATTTCCTCTCTTGTCATGTGTTTCTTTGTTACTTTTCTCTATCAACAGCTTCATTTGTTTATTGTATTATTATTTAATTAATAATAAATAGGAAGTTATCTAATGTCAATAGGATACAGAGAAATTCAAGGTCTTTTTAATATTTCCCCAATTGCTTCTTTAATTTTTTCACGTCTCCTAAGGAAAGGCCGAATTCTGAAGCTAACTCAACAGCATTATTATTCCCTTCCTTTTCCATAAAATCATGAAAATCTATTCCTAGAAGTTTGGAATCTGCTCCACTTGCTGCTATATGCTTTTCACCAAATCTCATGTAATTCACCCTTTTTTCTGTTATTTTTTTATAGTATTACCATGAGTACGTAAAAAATTTCATATAACATCCATTTTCTTGTCTAAATTTGATTAACGAAATAAGGTATAATTCAAAGGAGAAATTTAACGGTAAAAAGAAACCATAATAGGCGTCAATAAAAGGTAAACCACAAAACATTCATTTATAACAGAAAGGAGTGTTCCTTATTTGACGAAGAAAGTAGTAATAGTCTGTATTTGGATCAGCTTGCTAATATCATCCTTCTCGCCCCTAATATCCGCTCAGGAAGAAATAAAAATTACTACGAATGTAATTGTAAATGTGAGAGAAGGTCCTTCTTTAGAAGAAGCCATTGTTGGGAAACTCGAGATTGGAAAAGAATATACGGTTGTACAAGAAACGGACGGTTGGATAGAAATTAAATTAGAGAATGCTATGAATGGTTGGGTTGCAGCTTACTTAGTAACTAAAAATACGAATGCACCACTTACAAAGACAAGTTTTCAAGAAGAAGATCGTGCAACAATCTTAGAGGATGGATTAAGATTAAGAATGGGACCTGGGACTTCCTATCAAGTCATATCCACCTTAAGAAAAGGGACAGAAGTAACGATTATATCTATCGACAGTGATTGGATAAATGTATTAACAAGCGAAGGGAAAGGTTGGGTTCACGAAGATTACTTAGAAACCTCTCACCGTACTGAAGAAACTAGTGCTATATCTTCAAGCATACAGGAAACAGAATTAGATGTTTCTAATGTGAAATCTGCCATTATCTTAGAAGATCAAATTAATGTAAGAAATGAGCCTTCTACTAGTTCAGACATTATTGGCAAAGTCGCAAAAAACACGGTAATTCATGTTCTAGAAGAGCAAGGTGATTGGGCAAAAATACAATACTCAGGAAATAGTGGGTGGATTTATAAAAATCTTCTTCGTTATGAGTATACGGAAGCCGAAATTGGAACTAAAATAAACAAAACCATTTCTATTATCTATAACCAGTCCAATATCCGCTCTAGTGCTTCTTCATCCGCTCCAGTCATACAACAAGCTTCAGCAGGAGAAACTTTTCAAGCTGTGGAGTTACTAAATGATTGGTTTAAGATAGAGATTTCTAAAGGAGAATATGGCTATATTGCTGATTGGATTGTGAAAGAAGTGGACCAAGAAATTCAGCTAACAGATGAATCTGGTTCTTCTGATTTAACGAATAAAATAATTGTTCTAGATCCAGGTCATGGCGGAAAAGACAGTGGTGCTATAGGAGCATTAGGTAATCTAGAAAAAAACTTAACAATCAATACAGCACATTTACTTGGAGAAAAGCTTGAAGCAGCAGGAGCCAAAGTCATTTATACTAGAACAGATGATACATTTGTTACCTTACAAAATAGAGTAGCAATCAGTCAGTCTTATAAAGCAGATGCTTTTATTAGTATTCATTATGATAGTATTGAAGATAGTAGTGTACATGGCATTACAAGCTATTACTATTCTTCTACTCAAAAAAAATTAGCTACAAGTATACACAAAAGTATTATGGATTCTTCTGGTTTAAAGGATAGGGGAGTAAAACAAAATGATTATTTTGTTTTACGAGAAAATAGTCAAGCAGCTTCTCTATTAGAATTAGGGTATCTAAGTAATCCTTCCGAAGAACAAGTAATAAGTAACGCGCAGTACCAAGAAACGATTTCCACTGCTATTTATCAGGGCCTCGAAAACTATTTTAACGTTCCTTAACAATCTTTTATACAACAATCGAGTAGGAGACTAGTCATTATTTGACTAGTCGACCTCTCACACCACCGTACGTACGGTTCCGTATACGGCGGTTCAACCTTTTAAGTATCGTTGCTCATAAAGTAAGGAGATATCTTTGAGTCTCCATTTTATGAGCCTTTCTTTTGTTATTGCTCGTTGGAGAATTTCACTTCGTGATAATCTCCAATATCCCTTTCGGGAATTTGCTAATTTCATGGCGTCATCATGATTAATTCCATACTTACGAAGCATCTTATATTTTGTCTTTGGCTTCTTCCATCTCTTCCATATGAGTTGTCTCAATCGATGGTTTAACCATTTCTGAGTTTCAAAAATGAAGTACTTCATTCTCGAAACCCCATAGTAGTTAATCCATCCAGTTGTGATTTGGTTAATTTTCTTCACTATTTCCTCAAAAGTTCCACTCTTTTTACGGCTTGTATTCTTCTTTAGCTTCTCTTTGAATCGTTGCTTGGCCGACTTACTTGGTCGGCATCCAACTTTCCCATTAAGTTTTGAATGTTAGAGCCAAGGAATGTTCCGGAAGTTGCACCACAAACCTTACTTTTCTTTTGATTAATTGTTAATTGTAATTCATCCTCGATGAATTTTGTTATACTCTCCATTACTCTCTCTCCAGCTCGTATACTTTTCACGTAGATGACAAAGTCGTCCGCATACCTAATAAAACGATGTTCTCTCTTTTCTAATTCTCTATCTAGTTTATTTAAATAGACATTTGCTAAAATAGGAGATAAAGGTCCACCTTGCGGAGCTCCATCTTTCGTTTCAATATAGATATCTCGTTCTAAGATCCCTGAGCGTAGGAATTTCCATATTAATTTTAAGACAATTTTATCTGATATGAATTCTTCTAAATACGCTCTTAGCCTTTGATGATGTATTGTATCGAAGTAACTTTTCAAGTCACAGTCCACTACTACTCGATAACCTTGTTCGTAATAGTGTTCTGCTGATTTGATAGCTTGGTGGGCATTTCTACCTTTTCGAAATCCAAAACTATGTTCTGAAAAGTGTGGGTCTACAATCGGTTCAATTACTTGAAGAATAGCTTGTTGGACGACTCTATCTAAAACGCAAGGAATTCCTAGATATCGTTTAGAACCGTCCGTTTTTGGTATGGCAACTCTTTTGACTGGTTGAGGTTGGTAAGTCCCATCTTTCAATTTCCTTTTAAGAGGTTCGTAATATTTCTTCATGTGTGACTTTAATTCTACTACTGTAATTCCATCAACCCCTGGTGCACCATTGTTTGCTTTTACTTTCTTGTATGCTTTCCAGAGATTATTATTTGCAATAACTTTATCGATTAAATTGATACCATCCTGTTCTTTCATATCCATATTGATATTCCTACGCACTCCTATTTCTCCTTTAGTTTCCAACTTATCTCTCCATAGGTAGCCATCTTTTGGTCTTTACCACGATGTTTTCTGCGATTATATGGAATATCTATACCTCCTTGTTTTCCAAGATTTAAGATTGTTCAGTCCTTCATTTCCGAAAGGAAACTACTATGACGTCTGCTGACTTCTCATGATTCATCAAATTATCACTAACTTGATTGTTAATTCAATAACCCTCACGAGACCTCCCCGGGTAAGCACAACCACTTTCCTCTCATGTAACTGCTAGATTTACTGTATGGGATTCGGGCAGTATTGGACTTTGTTTTGTTTAGCAAACTCATCCGTCCCAATTCAGCCTTGTATCTAGTTTCTGTTCGTCAGTTCGAGATTTTGCGTCCGACTTCCTTCAGATTCCACGTCACCATGGACACCCTTGTCTTTCGCTAACAGTTCCTACTGCCAAGTCTGTAGTGGACTTTCACCACCGAGTAGTTGCGCATGCCGGGCGCACTAAAAAAACAGTTTCCCCTCTTAGTTGAGGGAAAACTGTTTTTTCGTTATTATTACTTACTGTCGAGTATTAAGGTCACTGGACCATCATTTATTAAATGTACGTCCATCATTGCTCCAAATCTACCTGTCTGTACTAGTAAGCCTTGCTGTTGTAGTAATTCATTGAATTGATGATATAGAGATTTGGCGTAATCTGGCTTTGCAGCATTCATAAAATTTGGTCTTCTGCCCTTTTTCGTTTCTCCATATAAAGTAAATTGAGAAACAGATAAAATGGAGCCTTTTTCATCTAAAATGCTTCTGTTCATCTTTCCTTCTTCATCTTCAAAAACACGTAAATGGGCAATCTTATCCGCAAGATACTTTGCATCTTCTACCTTATCATCATGTGTAATGCCTACAAGGAGAACAAACCCTTTTTCTATTTCTCCTACCACTTCACCATTCACTTCTACGCTAGCTTGTCTAGATCTTTGCAATACGACTTTCATTATTATTCCCCTTAGTTCATGATTCTTCGCACGGAATATACTTCTGGTATTTGCTTGATTCTTTCTACTATTTTATGAAGGTGATTAACATTTAATATCATAATACTCATGGTTATTGTCGCTACTTTATTCCGATCTGATTTACCAGAAACAGCAGATATATTCGTTTTCGATTCATTGACCGCTTGAAGTACCTCATTTAACAAGCCTCTTCTATCATACCCACTAATCTCAATTTCCACATTATATTCTTTACGATTATTTAAATTTGTTTCCCATTCGACTGGAATAAGACGGGCTTTTGCATCTTCTGTATCAATGTTCGTACAATCTGCTCGATGAACAGAAACACCTCTACCTTTCGTAATAAACCCGACAATTTTATCGCCTGGCACAGGATTACAGCAACGAGATAAGCGAATAAGTAAATTATCAATTCCTGTTACTCTTACGCCTGATCCACTTTTCTTACTAGTAGGGAATGACTTTAATTCTGCCACAGCATTACTTATGGTAGAAGTTGCTTCTGCATCTCTTTTCTTTCGCCATTTTTCCGTAAGTCGATTTGCCACTTGTAAAGCACTAATTCCGTTATACCCAACTGCTGCATACATATCGTCTTCAGTCTGGAAATTGAACTTTTCAATAACAGCTTTTATATTTTCAGGAATTAGAATTTCTTTTAAGTCAAAATCCATATTGCGGATTTCTTTCTCAACCTGTTCTTTTCCTTTTTCAATATTCTCTTCTCTACGCTGTTTTTTGAAAAATTGTCTTATTTTATTCTTTGCTTGCGAGGTTTGAGCAATTTTTAGCCAATCTTGACTTGGCCCATAGGAATGCTTACTCGTATGAATTTCAATGATATCCCCTGTTTTCAGCTTATAATCAAGTGTTACCATTTTTCCATTCACTTTAGCACCAATGGTTTTATTACCAATTTCAGAATGTATTCTATAAGCGAAATCTATAGGCACTGAACCATAAGGTAATTCAAACACATCACCCTTTGGTGTGAATACGAAGACCATATCTGAAAATAAATCGATTTTTAAGCTTTCCATGAATTCTTCTGCATTAACAATATCATCTTGATACTCAAGGATTTCTCTAAACCATGTTAATTTTTCTTCTAAGGAAGATCCTTCATTAACAGATTTTCCTTCTTTGTAAGCCCAGTGTGCAGCAATTCCGAACTCTGCAATCTGATGCATTTCCTGTGTACGAATTTGTACCTCTAAAGGGTCTCCTTTAGGCCCTATTACTGTTGTGTGCAAGGACTGGTACATATTCGCTTTTGGCATGGCAATATAATCTTTAAAGCGACCAGGCATAGGTTTCCATCTTGTATGAATGATACCAAGGATTGCATAACAATCTTTAATACTATTTACGACAATTCGTACAGCTAATAAATCATATATTTCATTAAACTGCTTGTTTTGCAGGACCATTTTGCGATAAATACTGTAAATATGTTTCGGTCTACCTGAGATGTCCGCTGTTATATTAACTTCTTTTGTACCTGCCCGTATATCTGAAACTACTTCGTCTAAATATTGCTCTCTTTCAGCTCTTTTTCGTTTCATAAGATTAACAATTCGGTAGTACTGTTGAGGATTCATATAACGTAAGGCAGTGTCTTCTAATTCCCATTTAATAGTTGATATCCCTAATCGGTGGGCAAGAGGTGCAAATATCTCCAATGTTTCATTTGAAATGCGGCGCTGCTTTTCTGCTGGTAAATGCTTTAGTGTGCGCATATTATGCAGTCTATCTGCTAGCTTAATTAAGATAACTCGTATATCTTGAGCCATTGCAACAAACATTTTACGATGATTTTCAGCTTGCTGTTCTTCATGCGACTTATATTTAATTTTCCCCAATTTCGTTACGCCGTCAACGAGCATGGCCACTTCATTGTTAAAAGCACTACTGATATCTTTTAATGTAATCTCAGTATCTTCTACAACATCATGGAGAAAACCTGCAGCAACTGTAGAAGGATCCATTTCCAAATCAGCAAGTATTCCAGCAACTTGTATTGGATGAATAATATAAGGTTCCCCAGATTTTCTATATTGTTCACGATGAGCATTTTTAGCAAATTCATAGGCCTTTCGAATAAACAAGACATGCTCTTCGTTTAAATACCCTCTTGTCTTATCGATGACTTGTTCGGCGGTTAACACTTGATCATTCGCCATGTAATCACCTTTCATAATTCATTTATATTAGTACATAAATCCGATGTTCGACATTCTTCTATTTGATATAACTGATAACTTGAAAATAGAATATAATCAACTTTAGAATGATTATTACTATTATCGAAAAAAAATGGTCGATTGTAAAGAGTTTACAGGTAATTTATGTGTAGGAAGAGAGAAAAATGTCGAAAACACTCGATTTTTAATTAAAATATTGTTTTTATTGAAAAAGAAGCACTAAATATGATATGTGCCTTCAGATAGTAGACAAGTTTCTAGTTAGAAATAAAGGATTAAATAGGTATATTAAAACATTCCGATGTATAGGGGCTGATTTCCGTTACAGGAATTCGCTTTCCATGAGGGGAGCGCCGAGCCGCTTCGTCGCTTGCTCACCTGCAGGGTCTCGGACTGTCTCGCATATCCTGTAGGTGTCTCCCCTTCCAATCCAATCAACTGTTAAAAAAATTTATTATTCTTTCTAAATCACTATTTTAATAAACGTAAAGAAGCACCAAAAAAATTAGTGCTTCTCACGTTGTTCTTTTAATATTCCATTAACGTTAAAATATTATAACCATCTAGGTTTTTGCGGCCTTCTAAGTAAGATAGCTCGATTAAAAAGGCAATTCCAGCTACTACTCCACCTAGTTCTTCTACTAATTTAATAGTTGCATCGATTGTTCCACCAGTTGCAAGTAAATCATCTGTGATTAATACTCTTTGACCTGGTTTAATAGCATCTTTATGGATTGTTAGGACATCTTTACCGTATTCTAAACCATAAGATACTTTAATTGTTTCTCTTGGTAATTTTCCTTCTTTACGAACAGGTGCAAAGCCTACTCCTAAGGAATAGGCAACTGGGCAACCTATAATAAACCCTCTTGCTTCAGGTCCAACTACAATATCGATTTGCTTTTCTTTTGCATAAGTAACGATTTGATCTGTTGCGTATCTATATGCATCGCCATTATCCATTAAAGTGGTGATATCCTTGAAACGGATCCCTTCTTTTGGCCAATCTTCAACGATAGTAACATATTGTTTTAAATCCATTCTTTTATTTCCTCCTCATTATAGACGGAATTTCCTAGAATAAGATCAAACCAATTTTTCAGCTGTTCATATGATGAATATATCAACTCATTTTCTAGCTCAAACTGTGTCTGTTTCTGTTGAAAAGAGAGTGATTCTGTTAAATCTCTTTTCGGGACATTCTTATTTAGTGAAATAAACCCATCCTTCATTGTAACAAAATTCAATTCAAAAAACACCTTTGACATAAAATCAATTGTTTCTTTACTCCAACCTTGTCTTTTAGCAAGCTCTGTACCATATCTTGCTAAATGAAAATTACTTTGTTTTGCTAAGAATGCATAATACCACTTAAAATGATCTCGCGTCGGTAGTGTACTGAAGAAATCACTTTGTGTTTTATAAAACACCGTATATATTCTATCAGGTTTTCCGTTTTGCACTAATGTTTTTAATAATTCTAAATTTGTTGGTATATCTACTAATACTAATATCTTACCATTACAGTCAAAAGAGTTTGCTTCTTCCAATGTTTCAATCATCACATAACTTTCACTTTTAATCTGTGACATAGAGTCTTTATTAAAGTAAATCCATGTGGCCTCTTTTGGAATTACTTCATGTAAAGAGATTATTTTTCTAATGCCTCGATAGTCAAATAGCTGCCAATGCTCTACTTGGAGATCTTGAATAAAGATTTGCGCTTTCTTTCTATTATTCCATTCATTGATAGATAATTGACCTAAGACAGAAACTTTTGCAGTCGGTGCAATATGATCATGTAGCTCTCCTAAACCAAAACCAATACCATCTAAAAGATGCTCTGCTTGTTTTAATTGAAGCTTTAAGTGATTATTGTTTGCTCCTATTTTCCGCATATTTTCCAGTTCTAATTGATTTATAACAATTTTTGGTTTCACATTATCCACACCAAATGGAGCAAGCTTTTGTAAATCTTCAATAGAGTCTAAAGATATCTCATGAATAGAAAAATGACCATCTACCATTGTGAGTGGTGTTAAATCTTCCATAGATAACTGCTCAAAGGCAAGTTGATTTAGGTTATTCCTTAGTAACTCAACATGCTCCAAATTTAACGTCATCCCCGCAGCCATAGGATGTCCCCCAAAGTGAGGAAGAATATCTCTTGATAAAGATAAATTTTTATAGAGATCAAAGCCTGCAATACTTCTAGCAGATCCCTTAGCTGTTCCTTTTTCTGCATCAAAACATAAAACAATGGTCGGTCGATAGAATTTTTCTACCAGTCTGGATGCCACAATCCCTACGACTCCTGGATTCCATCCTTCTTTTCCCACAATTAGCACTCTATTATCCTCTAAAGGATACTTTTCTTCCACTTGTCTTATTGCTTCTTCTGTTATTTGATTGACGATTGCTTGTCTTTCTTTGTTTGTTTCTTCCATTTCAAGCGCTAACTCTTCCGCTAGCTCTTTATCATCTGTTACCAATAGCTCTACGGCTGGATCTGCACTTCCAAGCCTGCCAATTGCGTTTATTCGTGGCCCAATCATAAAACCTATTGTTTCTTCATCTATTGTTAATGGATCTATTTTCATTTGTTTGTAAAGTGCATGTAATCCAATATTATCTGTTTCTTGTAAAGCAATAATCCCTTTTTTGGCTAGTAATCGATTTTCTCCTGTTAAGGAAACTAAGTCAGCTATTGTACCAATAGCTGCAAAGGGCAATAGATGATGCGGGACACTTCCAAGTAATGCATGTGCTACCTTAAATGAAACACCAACTCCTGCTAGCTCATGAAAAGGGTAGGAACTCCCTTCTAATCTCGGATGTATAATGGCTAACGCTTCTGGAAGAACAGGTCCAGGTTCATGGTGATCTGTTATAATGAGATCTATTCCTAATTCTTTTGCTACCTGGGCTTCATAAACAGCAGCTATACCTGTATCCACTGTGATGATAAGCTCTATTCCAATACTCTTTGCATACCGAAAAGCCGTTTCATTTGGTCCGTATCCCTCTGTAAATCGGTTCGGAATATAAAATTGAACATTAGCACCTAATTTCTCTAGGGTCTTTAACATAACCGTTGTGCTTGTAATACCGTCCGCGTCATAATCCCCAAATATTAAAATTGGTTGCTGATCGTCTATAGCTTTCTTTATTCTAGCGACAGTTATATCCATCCCTAATAATAAAAACGGATCATGAAACTCTTCTTTCTCTGATTGTAGAAAAGCTTTTGCTTGATCAAATGTATGGTAGCCCCTATTTATTAATAGTGTTGCTACAATAGGTGTTATCTTTAATTTATCTACAAATTCCGCTACTTTCTCTTTACTAGTTTGTTCCTTCTCAATCCATCTAGTTTTTGATCGTAACATTTCATCACCTCAATTAAATCATTATACAAGTTATTCTTGATACTTTTCAATAATAGACAAATGGAAAAGACTCGAGCAAAAAAGAAAGGATACTAACATTTAGGTTATAAAACTCACCTAAAGTTATTAGCATCCCTTACTTTCTTTTATTCTAAAATAGGTTCTTCTATTGGTTGTTCACCCTGTTTTTCTTCTAATAATCTTTTTTGTTTTTCCAATTGTTTCACTTTTCTTTGCAAGGTGTAAATTCGTATAAAGCCCGCCGAGCCAATAATAAGCCCCCCAAATAAAACAGAAATTAATATAACCAATATTAACGGCCATTGCCCTTCACCAAAAAGATAATTCACTGTTACAGAATCAACATTTATAACTGCAAAAATAGCTACTATAAGTGCAAAAATAAGTCCAAATATCATACTCCATTGTATTCTCATCATACCCCTCCTTTTCTCCTTATTATTAACCAGTTCCCTGTTTCCTACTAATTCAAAACGTAAAAAATATAATTTAGATGTAGATTTCCTGGTTTTTATTATAAGAAACACGAAACATAATATACAACGAAAAAAGTCATTTATTTCCTAAAAGATAAATGACTTTTCCCCTTTATACTTGTGGAATATCTGAATCTGGACGCTTTTCCTTATAAGTAATTAAAACACCCTTCTTCTTCAATTCTTTTTTCTTCCACACATACCATAATTGTGAGGCAATAAAAATAGAAGAATATGCTCCTCCAACTAGACCAATTAATAATGCAATAGAGAAGTTTTTAATAGACTCACTACCGAACAGTAACAATGCAACAACACATATAACAACCGTGATAACGGTATTCAGTGAGCGTGCAAATGTTTGCCTAATACTTACATTGATGATGTCTTTAATTTCTTGTGCTGTTTTAATACGCTTTTTCTTCACAAGATTTTCTCTAATTCGGTCAAAGGTAACGATTGTATCATTAATAGAATATCCGACAATGGTTAATACAGCTGCAATAAAAGTGATATCCACTTCTAAGCGGGTAAAGCTGAATATAACAATAATGAAAAATACATCATGTAATAATGCTACAATGGCAGCCATAGCCATATAAATCTCAAAACGAATCGTTACATATAAAATGATTCCTATTGAAGCAAAAATAAGTGCATAAAAAGCATTCTTCGCCAACTCTTTCCCTACCGTTGGAGAAACTGAGCTTACACTTGGATCATTTCCATATACTTCTTTGAAATCTGCTTTAATCGTATTAATTTCTTCTTGGCTCAAATCTCCTTTAATTCGGATAGCAGAAGATTCATTATTATCTCCAGACAATACAATATCATCTGCTTGAATATTTAATTTATCTAGTTCTTGTTCAATCTCATTCGTTGTTAATGATTTATCTGCCATTATTTCGATACGAGAACCACTAGAAAAATCAATTCCTAAGTTTAATTTAAAAATAAACAAGATAACAATCCCGATTCCAATTAGAACACCTGAAATAGCGAAAAATACATTTTTATATTTAACAAAATCAATACGATCAAATTTGGTTGGTAGTGTTAAGGTGTCATAATTCTCACTAATGTGCTTGATATCCTTTTTACCGACACCAAACCAGCTAGATTTTTTATCAAACCATCTACTATTCACTAATAATCCTAGCAACAATCGAGTTCCATAAACAGCAGTTAAGAAACTAACTAAAATACTAATAATTAATAGTGTGGCAAATCCCTTAACAGAGCTAGTACCGTAAATAAATAAAACTACGGCAGCAAGAATAGTCGTTAAGTTAGCATCAAATATAGTAGAAAGTGAATTCTTATTTCCTGCTTGATATGCAGCTTTCAAAGACTTGCCAACTCTGATTTCGTCCTTAATACGTTCATAAGTGATAATGTTAGCGTCGACTGCCATACCCACTCCGAGTATTAAAGCAGCGATTCCTGGTAGTGTTAAAACACCATTGATTAAATCAAGTACGAGTATGTTTAAATAAACATAGATAGATAAACTGACAATAGCGACAAGACCTGGTAATCGATAGTACAGAAGCATAAATACAAAAACTGCTCCTACTCCAATAATCCCAGCTAATACCGTTTCTTTTAATGCCTGGTCCCCAAATTGAGCCCCCACACTTGTAGAGTACTCTTCTGTTAACTTAACTGGCAGTGCACCTGCATTTAATAGTTCTGCTAAGTTAGTAGCTTCTTCTAAAGTAAAATTCCCTGTAATAGAAACAGTATCAGAGTTAATTACTTCACTAACCATTGGTGCTGATAAGTATTTTGGATCTGCCTTTACTGCTTCAGCAGCATAAGAGTCTCCCTCTTCAAAATCAAGCCAGATAACTAATGGATTACCAATTACTTTCTCTGTAATTTCTTTAAACTTATTAGCATCTTTTAATTTCAAAGATACGCTAGGCTTATTATACTGATCGAACTCTTGACTCGCTCCACCCTGAACTAAATCAGTACCATCTAATAATTGATTATTCTCAATGTCTCTAAATGTTAAGTTAGCTTCTGTAGAAAGTAATTCACGAGCCTCATTCTGATCCGTAACGCCAGCTAGTTGAACCCTAATTCGATCATTACCTTCAATCTGTATACTAGGTTCACTAACTCCCAACACATTAATCCTTTTATCTAATGCTTGTACGGTACTATTCAGCACATCTTCATTGACTTTCTTTCCGTCGAGAGTTTCTACTTTATAAAGTACTTCAAATCCACCTTGAAGATCTAATCCTAAATTTATGTTTTTAAGAATATCCTTTGTTGTTCCTCCCATTAATCCTGCAGCCAATACAATGATCAATAAGAAGGCAACAATTCTACTGCGTTTAACCATTATGTAATAATCCTCCTCGTGATATACCAAACAGAAATACCTCTAAACCTAGCTAAAAAGGCATGAAGATTGCCTTAAACTAGAGTTCTACTATCAAACCATTATCATAGTTAGTTTAGTTCCTCACTTCTTCCCCATAATCGTCTATTTAAAAAAATATTTCTACTTCTTCATTCAGAATAAACTCATTATGAAACAGTTTATTAAGCATGTCAATTTTTGTAGAAAAACTACAAATTATTTTAACAATTGCTTTTTTTCTTCATCTGTTAATACAGAAAAAAAGTCTACCGATTTGTAAGCCTCAATCGTAGCAAAGTTCATATATTCAGCTACTTTCACATGGAGAATATCTTGTACTATTTCCGCAATACGTATATCTTCAGATGGTTTTTTCCATTTTTTCTTTGTTAAATACTCCCACAGCTCTGTTTCACTAATTGTGTCATATCCAAGTAAATGAAATTCTTCCAGTTTGCTTGCTAGTACTGGTTTAACCTGGCAACGAAAGGGTTCATATAAGTGCTTTGATGACATGTAAATACAGCTCCTTCAGATTCTATTATTATACTATTATAACGTAGACATTTTTCCTTGTATGAATTAGTTGATAACTTTCGTGCCGAATTTGAACGATAAAGTGAATAGTGAAAAATCCTAGTCATGCTTTGTCCACTTCATTGCATATAGTTAATTGTATAGTATTATTCGTTATTTGAGAAGGCAGGGAATAGAATGTCTAAGTTTTTTAAAGGTACCATTATTTTACTAATAGCTGGATTTATTACAAGGGTATTAGGATTCATTAATCGAATTGTAATTGCACGATTTATCGGAGAAGATGGTGTTGGCCTCTATATGATGGTGTACCCTACTATGATCCTTGTTGTTACTATTACACAACTTGGGCTACCTGTAGCTATCTCGAAAAACGTAGCAGAAGCGGAGGCTGCTGGGAATTTAGCTAAAATTAAGAGTATTTTAATCGTTTCGCTTAGTATAACACTGGGGCTAACTATATTATTTACGCCGTTATTGTTTCTGTTGGCACCATATCTTTCGCAAACTTTATTTACAGATGAACGAACTTTACTCCCTTTACTAGCTATTACACCTATCATTCCTATTATCGCTATTTCATCTGTTTTAAGAGGATATTTTCAAGGAAGACAGAACATGAAACCAAGCGCTATATCACAAGTTATTGAACAAGTTGTTCGAATTGCGTTAATTGCAGTTTTAACTAAAGCTTTCTTACCATATGGTATTGAATATGCTGCTAGTGGTGCTATGTTAGCTTCTGTTCTTGGTGAACTAGCTTCCTTAGTATTCTTACTCACTTTTTTCAAATGGAAAAAATCATTTCGCTTACGAAAAAAATTCTTCCAGTATGTACATAAAGGGAAAGATACGTTTCAAGAATTAATGCAAGTAGCCTTACCAACTACAGGTAGTCGGATGATTGGAAGTATAGCCTGGTTTATTGAGCCTATTGTGGTTGCTCATAGCTTAGCACTTGCGGGTATTAGTGCTATTAATGCGACCAAACAATATGGAGTGCTAACAGGTTTTGCCTTGCCTCTCCTTATGCTTCCTTCCTTTTTCACTCAATCTATTTCGACATCTCTCGTTCCAGCCATAAGTGAAGCGAGAGCGAATAACCATGTAAAAACAATTGATCATTTACTTCAGCAAGCATTGAAATTTACATTTTTAACTGGCGGACTTGCTATTGTGGTTCTCTATGTATTGGCAGAACCATTAATGAATGTGATGTATGGAAGTCCTAAAGGTACCTCCTTTATTTTAATGATGGCACCGTTTTTTATCTTAAATTACTACCAAGGGCCTTTACAGGCAACCTTACAAGCATTAAATTTAGCTAGAGCAGCGATGATTAATAGCTTTATTGGTGCAGCAGTTAAAACGACCTTAATTTTTGTTCTAGCTTCCCGACCTGAATTTGGTATATACGGAGTGGCGATTGCCCTAATTGTAGGTTTCGTATTAGTTACTATTTTACACTTCGCTACCATTCTCAAGGCAATTAGTTTTTCTGTAAAGATATTGGATTATGTAAAAATGATAATCATTATACTCTTTACAGGTTATCTTGGAATTACTTTAATGAAAGTACTGGCTTTTTCTTCTCTATTATCGAAAATCATCATCATCACGAGTATTGTTACTATTATTTATATCGCCCTTACTTTCCTATTACGATTAGTGTCTAGGAAAGAGCTCAGTAAAATCCCCTGGATCGGTTCTTTCTTTTCCTAAGAAAGACTAAGTAGTTTTTTCATATTATTGATTAATTTTTTTCATCTCAGATTTCTGTAAAACAGCTACAAAGGAAGCCCCCGAACTTATTTATTACTAATAGTTCGGGGGCTTCTTGTTATCTCTGATTGTTTAATTTTGTAAATCAATATAAAAATCCCCGTCTTGATAACTGCAGAAAGAGATATCTTTTATGTTTTCATATCCTCTTTCTTTTAAATTCTGCCTCAACCATAAATTCGTTTTTCCAATGGTGACTAAATTACTTTCTTGAACAATGCCATCCATAATGAGCGGAATAGTGATAGAGGAACTGCCTTTTTCTTTTTCAAAAACGGACAGTTTTCCTGATGTTTCTAATATAGCGAATTCAACATCTGCTACATTACGTATATCTTTTTCTCTTAACTGCACTAACAAATCATCAAAGTTATAACGCTGTTTTTTCATAGCCACTTCGTCAATTTTTCCATTATTAATAATAATGGTTGGCTCACCCTCAATAAAATCTCTTACCTTTTTACTTTTTAAAGAAAGAAATGCTAGCAAAATTTGAATAGATAAAAGTATAAACATCGGAAAAAGTGTTGGCAAAAAGGCCGTTTTATAGTCTTCTATTGCAACTACCCCGATTTCTGCAATCATAATAAATACCACAAGATCTAGAATACTTAACTCTCCAATTTCTCTTTTTCCCATCAATCGAAAAATTAGGACAATCAAAAAGTAAATAACGACAGTCCTAAATAATAGGATGAAGAACTGTTCCAAATTACCTCCTCCGATCTGAAAGAATCTTTCTTAATTTGCACTAAGCTAGTGAAAAAAATACAAAAAACACGACTCGTTACTATCCGTTTTTTTACAAAAAGAAAGCATCTTCATGTTCTTTTCGCTCGTACTTAAATTTTGATTCTAATTTTACAACCACTGAATATGCTTGTACTAGAATAGTTTTATTCATTTTAGGATGAAAAGAAAGGAGATGTTTCCAATCGAAGAAAGTAAGCAAGCTGGCACAGCAGTCTTATATGGTTTAATCGCTATATTTATGATGCTGATAACAAGTAGTTTATTCTTTTCTTTATTATTACGTTTTACTTCTGTACAAGAGTCTTCCTTGCAATACATTATTACGGGGGTTTCTTTTATTACCTTATTTGCAGGAGGATTTATTTCTGGAGGAAAAGGAAAGCAAAAGGGATGGTTTCTTGGTGGAATAACAGGTCTTATTTACTCTGTAGTCATCTTTTTATTTGCTTTTTTAGGTACAGATCAGCTTTTTTCCATGGAGCAAACCATCTATCATGTGTGTTATACATTAATTTGTATGATGGGTGGGATTTTGGGAGTTAATTTATCAAAAGGCAGTGACAGATAACTGACCACATAAAATAAAGCAACCCAATGCTTAGCATCCATCTTGATAAACACTCATTTCCAAGCACGAAAAAGGGCATCCTCTATTTTAGAGACTGCCCTTTTTTCTATCATTTATTCTTCTGTTTTTTCAAGTGTAGTACTTGAAACAGGAGCTGAAGATTCTAATACTTCGCGAATTGCATTGCGGTCAAAAGTTAAACGAGTGTTATCTTTTGATTTTAGAACAATCGTACCCTCATCTATTGCATCAATAGTTGCATGAAGACCACCGATCGTGACAACCTTGTCCCCTTTTTTCAAGCTACTCTGCATATCACGTACAGACTTTTGACGCTTTTGCTGTGGACGAATTAGCAAGAAATAGAATAATACAAACATTAAAATAAATGGTAGTAAACTCATAATTTGTGCCATTTACATTTTCCCCCCTTTCTATATCTATCAGAAGTTTTTAGCGTTCGGTTTATTAAATCCATAACGTTCGAAAAACTCTTCTTTAAAATCTCCTAATCGATCATTTCTGATCGCATTTCGGACATTCTCCATTAAGTTTAACAGAAAATAAAGATTATGGTAAGATGTAAGCCTTATTCCGAATGTTTCGTCACATTTAATAAGATGACGAATGTATGCACGACTGTAATTTTTACACGTATAGCAATCACATTCTGGATCTAACGGACCGAAATCTCTAGCAAATTTTGCATTTTTTACAACAAGACGACCTTCACTTGTCATAACTGTACCGTTTCTAGCTATCCTAGTAGGTAACACGCAGTCAAACATGTCTATTCCGCGAATAGCCCCATCAATTAAAGAATCTGGAGATCCTACTCCCATTAAATAACGCGGCTTGTTATCAGGCATTAATGGCGTTGTAAATTCAAGAACACGATTCATAACATCTTTCGGCTCTCCAACGGATAAACCTCCAACTGCATAACCAGGAAAATCTAAGCTAACAAGATCTCTAGCACTTTGCTTACGTAATTCCTCGTATTCTCCCCCTTGAATGATACCAAATAGACCTTGATCTTCTGGACGACCATGTGCTTTTAAACAACGCTCTGCCCATCGAGAAGTTCTTTCTACTGACTTTTTCATATAATCGTATTCAGCTGGATATGGAGGACACTCATCAAATGCCATCATAATATCAGATCCTAGAGCATTCTGAATTTCCATTGCCTTCTCTGGGGAAAGAAACAACTTATCTCCATTCAAATGATTACGGAAATGAACTCCTTCTTCTTCTATCTTTCTAAAATCACTTAAACTAAAAACCTGGAATCCACCAGAGTCTGTTAGGATTGCTTTATCCCAGTTCATAAATTTATGCAGACCGCCAGCTTCTTTTATAATTTCATGTCCTGGTCTTAACCATAAATGATAGGTATTACTTAGTATAATATTAGCTCCCATCATTTTCAAATCTTCAGGAGCCATTGTCTTAACAGTTGCCAATGTTCCTACTGGCATAAAAGTAGGTGTTTCAAATGAGCCATGAGGTGTATGTACAATTCCTAATCTTGCCCCAGTCTGCTTACATGTTTTAATAAATTCATATCTTATTGCAGTCAACTTCTTTATCTCCTTTTATAGAAAAACACTAATAAATAAGTAATTAATCTTTGTTTTTCAGTCAAATCTTATTTAATCATTCTTACTTTTAACGAATAAACATTGCATCTCCAAAGCTAAAGAAACGATATTTTTCCTTCACAGCCGTTTCATATGCATGAAGAATATGTTCTCTACCAGCAAGTGCACTCACTAACATGATTAGTGTTGACTTTGGTAAATGAAAATTAGTAATCATTCCATCTATTCCTTTAAACTCATATCCAGGATAGATAAAGATGCTTGTCCAACCACTGCTTTCCACAAATGTACCATTATTTTCAGTAGCAATTGTTTCAAGGGTTCTTGTTGATGTAGTTCCCACAGATAATATACGCCCACCGTTAGCTTTCACTTTATTTAGAAGTTCAGCTGTCCCAGCTGTTAGCTGATAAAATTCGGCATGCATCTCATGCTTATCTATCTCATTTACACTAACTGGTCTAAATGTACCTAGACCAACATGTAAAGTTAAAAATGCAATATGAACTCCTTTTTCTTTTAAAGCATCTAATAACTCATTTGTAAAATGTAGACCTGCCGTTGGAGCAGCAGCTGAGCCTCTTTCCTTCGCATAAACAGTTTGATAACGGTCTTGATCGTCGAGCTTTTCCTTAATATAAGGTGGAAGGGGCATTTCCCCAAGGCTATCAAGAATTTCATAAAATATTCCATCATATTGAAACTCTAGGATTCTACCTCCATGCTCTAGCTCTTCTACACAAATTGCCTTTAACGTTCCTTCGCCAAAGGAAATGACTGTTCCTAACTTTACTCTTTTTGCTGGCTTCACAAGTGTTTCCCATCGATCATCTTCTTGTTGTTTTAACAATAGAACTTCAATGTGAGCACCTGTGTCTTCCTTCACTCCATAGAGTCTTGCAGGCAAGACTCTTGTGTCATTAAGAACAAGACAGTCGCCAGGATGAATATATTCTAAAATATCTTTAAAACTACGATGCTCTAGTTCACCAGTTTCCTTATTAATCACCATTAATTTACTACTTGTTCTGTCTTCTAATGGTGTTTGCGCAATTAATTCTTCTGGTAAATGAAAATCAAATAAATCTACCTTCACACTTGTCACCTAACTCTTTCCATTTATATCTTTAAAAACCATTTTATAGTTTCAAAAAAGTATAACCATTTTTGAGCGAACAGCTCCCTATCCTAAAAATGATGTTGGAAAGGAAAAAACTATCTTCTCAATATTACAATCATATTCGCCTAAAGAAGGGCATTATTCATTACAAAGTTACTCCTCTTGCCATTCCTGCAGATTCAAATGATCATAGACTAAAGAAGTTACCATTCGTCCTCTTGGTGTTCGCTGAAGAAAACCAATTTGTAATAAATAAGGCTCATAAACATCTTCAATCGTATGTGCTTCTTCTCCAATAGTTGCTGCAATGGTTTCTAATCCAACAGGACCACCTTTGAATTTTTGAATCATGCCTAGTAATAATTTATGATCAATATGATCTAGTCCTAAACGATCGACTTGAAGAAGCTCTAAAGATGATGAAGCTAATTCCTCTGTAATTAACCCATTTCCTTTTACTTGAGCAAAATCACGAACTCGTCTTAGAAGGCGGTTAGCGATCCTTGGAGTACCCCTTGAACGCCTAGCTATTTCTATTGCAGCTTGTTCTTGTATGCCAACCTGAAGGACCTCTGCTGTTCTTGTAACAATATCTTTTAACTGCTCTTCATTATAATACTCTAATCTACTTAATACACCAAATCGATCTCTTAACGGTGCTGAGACAGAACCTGCCCTTGTTGTAGCTCCAACTAAAGTAAACGGAGGTAAATCTAGTCTCACCGAACGCGCACTAGGTCCTTTCCCAATCACTATATCTAAGCAATAGTCTTCCATTGCAGGATATAAAACTTCTTCTATCGCTCTTGGAAGTCGATGAATTTCATCTATAAATAATACATCGCCTGGCTCTAGCGCAGTTAAAATGGCAGCTAAATCTCCGGGTCTCTCGATGGCAGGTCCAGCAGTAGTACGAACATTTACACCCATTTCATTGGCTATAATGACAGCTAGTGTTGTTTTACCAAGTCCAGGTGGTCCATATAATAATACATGGTCCAGTGCTTCTTCTCTGAATTTTGCGGCATCAATAAATACTTTTAAGTTTTCTTTCACCTTATCTTGACCAATATAATCACCTAAATACAAGGGACGTAAGCTTTTCTCAAAAGAAACATCTTGCGAATCAGCTTCACCAGAAATAATACGTTCCTCCAAAATACTTCACTCCTTTCTATCAAGAAATCTCTTCTTATTAGGAGGTCATCTAAGTGACTTATTTAAGAAGCAACTTTAATGCAAGTTTAATATAACCATCTGTATTAAGTTCTTCTTTCTTGAGTTGTGGAACAACCCTTTTTAGTTCTCTCTCGGAATATCCTAGTGCTGTTAACGCTAATACAGCCTCATCTAATGCTGATTCAGTTTGAGCTTTTTCTATATGCTCTTCCACTGTAAATATAGTTGGAAATGCTTCTGGCATAAAATCAGCAAGCTTCCCTTTTAAATCTAAAATCATTTGTCTGGCTGTCTTCTTTCCTACTCCTGGGAACTTCACTAGAAATGCTTCGTCTTCATTTTCAATCGCTGTAATAACTTGACTTGGCTCTCCAGATGCTAGTATAGCTAATGCTCCCTTTGGTCCTATTCCAGAAACATTTAAAAGCTTCGTAAATAGTTCTCTTTCCTCACGCACCTTAAATCCATATAAACTAATATTATCTTCTCGTACATAATGATAAATATAAATGGTCAATTCTTTTCCTGTATAGGAAGAAAACGAAAATGGATTAGGCGTTTTTATTTGATAACCAATATGTTGGTGATCTAAAACGATGTATTCCGGACTAATAAATGCTACTGTTCCTTTTATATATTCGTACACTGAATTCTCTCCCTCATATATCCTAAAACTTATTTTATCATAGAATTTAATTTAACAGCTATTATAGTTGATTTTCTAAATATTCTATCAAAAAAGTTCCATGCAGCTTAACTTAAGACTAGTTTTTTTACTAAGCAATAATAAAAACCCAGTATAGAGAAAAGCCTGAAGTGGCTTCCTTCTACACTAGGTTATTCTTAGTTAAGTGATTCCAAGTTAGTAAAGCTTTTATACGTTTCTAATACTTTTACATATCGATCCTTCGATTTAATCGGAATTCCCTTTTCTAAATTTTCTTGTTGTTTAGACTCCAATTTCTTTAAATCTAATTGAAAGAAAGATTGTATAATGTTTTCTTTATCTGGTTTACCGTTAAATATAGTTAATACGCCTTGATCAGTAATCCCAAAATATCCATTAGTCTTAAGAAGTGGAGAAATATCATCTACCTTTTGTGTAAAGGTTAATTCCTTACTTGTCATATCTACAAGCTGCCACTTATCATATTTAGACCAGAAATCTTCCATTGACCACACTGTTTCTTCTACATATTCTTCACTTACTTCTCCATCCAAATAGATTCTTTTTAATACAACCTCTATTTTTTTGGGATTATTCTCACTTGCTTCTACTGTAATTCCAGTTATAGGAATAACCGTGAGAAATAGGATAAGAAGAACAGTCGAACATAAAAGGAATCTGGTTTTCATACTAACCACCTCTTTGAATTACTTAAAACTAGCATCTAATATTTCCAAGGAAATATTACAGTTTCTTCTACTTTTCTTGACTATCTATTATTCTCACCATTATTTCTTTTTTCATTCGCCTGATTATAGATATTTATTTTAAGCATTTTCTACCTGATAATTTTTCAGTCTATTAATTAGCTGATTTCTAAAAGAAACCGTAGGGACCCAATTCATTAGCTCCTTAGCCTTTCTTATAGAGACTCTACTCCCACAGTCTCTTATGGGCAATTCTATGCTTCCTATTTTTTTATAAGCTTCTACGAATTGTACTATTTCATTCCTTGTAATAGTTTCTTGAGAGCATATATTTATGATTTCATTATCTGCATGATCAAGACTTAATATCATAGCCTTAACAGCATCTCGAACATGAATAAAATTCATTTCCTTTTCACCATTCTGAGAAGAAACAAACTTGTTTTCTTGTTGATAGCTAGATAGTAGAAAATCTTGTTCCTTCCATGAAAAATGATCTCCAAAAAGACAAGAAAATCTTAAAATACTATATGTTAAGCCATATAGAACATGGTAATTTTGTATATACCTTTCTTCCATTTTTTTTGATAAGCCTTCAAAGAGGATTGGATTTAACGTTGTTTCTTCTGTAATCTGTTCTTTATCTTGATCTCCATAAACAGAGATAGTAGAAGGAAAGATGATTTTTTTTACATTTGCCTTTACACATGCTTCTAATATAGTAGTGGTCCATTCCATATTCTCTTCTGATTCATGAAAGGATTCCTTTATACTGTTTGTCGAAATAGCTGTATTCATGAGATGGATAACATTATCAATGGGATAATTAGAAAATATTGATTCAATATCTTCTTTACTTTTCACCTTATATGTTTGACAACCGAATAATGGATGTTTCGATTCTTCTTGGTATCCGATAACAAATGGAATTTCTTTTCGATTCAATTCTTTTATTAAACAGGTTGTTATCTCATTATTACTTTTACATAGAATTAATACATTCATTATTATCCCTCCAGGAGCATTCCATTACATTTATGTATAAAAGATTTTATTGGGTTATATGATAGTTGTTCTTTATAACGAATATTTATTTCATTATAAAGTATTATTTTAAAAATGAAAAGTAATTCTCGAAAATTTTTTCATTATAAAGAACAAATGAATATTCATAACAAATATTCGTGTTTTATTAAGAATGATTATTCAAAAAAGCTAACTTTACTGAGTATTCATTACTCAGTAAAGCTAGCTTTTAAAGGCACTGTTTATCTTAATGAATCTATCTGTTGTTCCATTTTTTCCAAACTGTTCGTTATAGTACGTTGCGGTTGACCATTTTTTATCGATTTGTTTATATCTTCAATATCTGTAAAGATCCCTCTATCTGTAATAACGGATATATCCTTGTTCTTAAATGTATCAGCTAAAGAATTCTGTACATCTTTTTTCGTTTTATCTATATTTTCTTTATTTGTTACTTCTAATGCGAGTATTACCTTATTTCCATATACTATTGACTGTGCATCTTGGACGTCTTTATTATCCTTTGCTATGGACACAGCCTTTTGGGCCATTTCTGAATCAACAGAATTTTGATCTTGATTTTCATTTTGATTTTGATTATCTTTGGCAGTATCACTACGATAATTAACATTACGGATATTAATTTTATTCGTATTTTCATTACCAAGTGTGTGATCCATCATTTCTGTCATTGGACCGTCGTTATCGCCAGCATGATTGGTTTCATGCTGCTCATTTGAATAATAACCTATAGGTTTTGTTGCCTCTAATCGATTGTTATCTGCTGTTTCATTTTGATTCACACCACATCCAGCTAAAACAATAGCCCCACATATTAGGACAGGACCAAGGATATACTTAGATTTATTCAAAAGCCATCTCTCCTTTACTTCAGAATGATATGCTCGTATCTATCTTTTGCTTTTTTATCAATATCATTCTGTTAAGTAAAGGTAACTTTGACAAACATATTTTATTCCTTAATTAGACGTTTGACTTTATCATAAAATTTCTTGCGTTTTTTATACTGATCTAGTGTTAAATGGATAACCTGCTGAAGTGACTCTGGATTTCTTCCATCCCATTGTCTAAAAAAACGATTCCATTCACGTAAGATATCTGTTGGAAATAGTAAATAAGATAGGAATGTTTCTTCTTGTAAAAGTTCCGAGAAAATAGGCATCCTTTCTAGTTCCTCAAAAGACCAATCCATATGTGGCAATATCCGATTTGCATATTGAAGATAATCGATAACCGCAGGTCCAATGCTAATCAAATCAAAATCAATGAGAAAAAGCTGTCCATTTACATCCCGAAGAAAATTATGATGTGCTACATCACCGTGTAAAACAACTTTTGGTTTCGATTGAAAGAATTCACTACTATTTTGACCATTATTTAAAGATTGTTCTGCAAAAGATACTATTTCTTTAACGATAAATGGATCAATATATTTTTCAATAAGCTCTTTATTCCTTAGAAACTGATCTTTCCTCATCTGCCATTTATCCATAATACGAAATGGTGGTAAGATATATTGATATATATTAACCAGATGCTCTGTAACAGAATAAAAATGGGTTAACAGTAACAAAGCTTCTTTCCTATGCTTTTCATTTTTATATGTAAAGGCTGTCCGATTGGGATATAGGTATTGTATACAACCATATATCATATTATCGATAATGATGGGTTCATCATGTACATAGAATTGATAGGTTTGAATAAAGCCCTCTTGTTCGAGCGCTTTTGTAAAGGTTTCTTGTACTTTTAATTTTCGATAGCTAGAATAACCCTTTAATATAAACCAGAAATCATTTGATTTTATTAAGAATACATTTTTCCTTATACGGCGAATATCGTTAATTTTTATGGAGAATTTCTTTTCTAATAAAGAGAGGAGACGATAATAGAAAGTATCGTCCCCTCTATAAAATCCTTTATAAGTCACTGCTTTCGTCCTCTTGATATCTTGGCATACCAAATGGAGTTCCTTGATTATAACCATAAGGGTTCATAAATGGTGGTTGCCCTACATTTGTGTTGAAAGGCGGTGCATAAACAGGAGCATTACCTCCTGGCCCCATCATTGGTGGCATTTCACCTGAAAATGGTTGTTGCATACTAGCTTCGAATGGTGTATTGCCTCCAACTCCTTGTGGATAGGGTGAAGTCATAGAACCTGCTTCGAAAGGATTCATTGCATAAGGATCCTGCATTGGCATATTATTCATTTCTGGACTCATTCCTGGTTGCATTCCCATTGGCATTTCTGAATTGAATCCTCCTGCCATTGGGTAGCCACCCATCTCTGGGTTCATTCCTGGCTGCATTCCCATTGGCATTCCTTGATTGAATCCTCCTGCCATTGGGTAGCCTCCCATTTCTGGGTTCATTCCTGGCTGCATTCCCATCGGCATTCCTTGATTGAATCCTCCTGCCATTGGATAGCCTCCCATTTCTGGGCTCATTCCTGGCTGCATTCCCATCGGCATTCCTTGATTAAATCCTCCTGCCATTGGGTAGCCTCCCATTTCTGGGCTCATTCCTGGTTGCATTCCCATCGGCATTCCTTGATTGAATCCTCCTGCCATTGGATAGCCTCCCATTTCTGGGCTCATTCCTGGCTGCATTCCCATCGGCATTCCTTGATTAAATCCTCCTGCCATTGGGTAGCCTCCCATTTCTGGGTTCATTCCTGGTTGCATTCCCATCGGCATTCCCTGGCTCAATTCGCCATGTGTTGGAAAACCTCCCATTTCTGGACTCATCCCAGGATAAAAGTTGCCTTCCACTTGAAATGATGATGGTTGAGTATACATTGGTTGTTGCTGAGATGGCCCATTACATCCACAATCTTCCTTAAATGGCATTTGATAAGATTGTTGAGGTGCCATATTTTGCATATAGTTTACTCCCATTACTTGGGAAGATGATTCTACTTGATAATTAGGAATTGGCATTTGACCATGTTGCACTAAAGGTTGTTGATAGTAATCAGCAGGTACTTGTTGGTTCATATGATGTTGGCTATGGCCCGCATGATGCCCCTGGTAAGAAGAGGAGGATTCCTCCCAATGCATATGATTAGTATGTTCTACGCCTGGTAGAGAACCATAGGATGGTGGCATTTGTTCTACTGGCGAAGTTTGTGGATAAACACCTGGTGGGAAACCTGATCCAGGCATCATTGGTGATACCTCATAGCAATAAGGTTGATAAGGGATAATAGGCGGACAAGGATCTTGGTGTACTGGCTCCATAACTGGTTCTTGAACTGGCGGAATAACAACTGGTGCTGGTGCTGGAGGAGTAATGTTTGTTTCCTCCATTTCTACGTCTACATCAATGTTTGTCATGTTCATTGTATAGTAATTATGAACATCTATTTCTGGAATAATAGGCTTAGGCATTTTTGGCGTATATGGTTTTTCCTTTGGCATTTCTTTTTTCGGCATCTCTTTTTTGGGCATTTCTTTCATTGGCGTAGCTATTGGCTGTTCTTTCACAATCGGTTGTTGTGTTGTTTTTGGCATTTCTTTTATTGTTCCCATCTTAGGAGCTTCTTTTTTTATACTACCTCCTGTAGTTGGGACTTTAATTTTCATACCTGGCATAATCATATCTGTATTACTGAGTTGGGAATTTAACATCTTTAACTCTTCAAAATCGACTCCATATTTCTTAGCGATTTTCCAAAGAGTATCCCCTTTCTGTACAATATGGATCTTCACTATAGATTCCCTCCTATGCATATGTCCATATAGTCTATGTTCACGATGCAAAATGGTTATCATTCTACAGAAAAATCTATGCGGTTTTTTTTCTTTTTATGTGCTAAATAATCTTAAACCTTTTGTAACGATGGGAAATTCCTATATAATTTATTATTATTTCTTTCAAAGAAGGTTTGGTAAAATAGAAGTAGAAAGATTTACTTAATCATTCTAAGGAATACTATTGTTTCATTGCTAGAAAGGAGCGATTAGATGACAGAAACAAAAAAATTGCTTGGAGAAGATAGAAGAAATTATATTTTATCCCTGCTAAAGGAAAATAGCCGACCTTTTACCGGTACGGAGCTATCTAAACTTACGAATGTAAGTAGACAAATTATTGTTGGTGATATTACTTTACTCAAGGCAAAAAACGAGCCTATTCTTGCTACAAGCCAAGGATATCTTTATATACAAGATTCGAAGCCTTCTATATATGAAAAGGTGATTGCTTGTATTCATACTCCTGAAAAAACAGAAGAAGAATTAACGATTTTAGTTGATCATGGTGTAACAGTAAAGGATGTAAAAATTGAACATCCGGTTTATGGTGACTTAACAGCCTCCATTCTTGTTTCCAGTCGCAGTGAAGTAAAGCAATTTATGAAAAAAGTAAACAGTACAAAAGCCTCCTATTTATTAGAACTCACGTCTGGCATTCATTTACATACCATTTCAGCACCTACCAGAGAAGCATTATTAGAAGCTGAAGAAGCATTAAGAAAGGCTGATTTCTTAATAGAGGATTGATGAACGAATTATTAGGAGGGTAAATACATTTATGTTGGCTGATTTGTTTTTTAATCATAATGAACAATTAAACGCTAAGTTCACAAGATACTTTTCTTTCTCTTCGGAAGATGTTTGGAACATGCTCACTGATAATAAGAAATTACAGAGCTGGTTTCAGGAGCTAGAAATAGTAGAGCATAAAAAAGATGGTTTAATCCTGTTCGATATGCAAGACGGAACCTTTGAAGAAATGAAAATCCTTGAATACAAACATTTAGAAACACTGGCCTTTACCTGGGGAGAGGATTCAGTGGAGTTTCAAATAAAAAAGGAGCCTAATGGGTGCACCTTAATTTTACTTGAAACCATTAATACAATTTCTCCACATACTCCTAAAGATCTTGCTGGTTGGCATGTTTGTTTAGATGTTATCCAAACAATATTAGCTGGAGAAGAAGTGAAGGATAGAAAACAAACCTGGGAGATTTTATATAATCAATATATAGAAGTTATAGAATCCATTAAGCAATAAGCGAGTATGTCTGATCCTTCATGCTAAAGAGTATTACTATTTGTTGGAGCTTATAGGAACTCACTGAATTCAGTTTACTCTTTGTTTTTCGAGGATTACTGGTCACTTTCCACGGGGTTCATCTGCGAGTGCCAAAGCAGTAAAGCCCCATGGAAAGCGAACCACTGTAACGAAAATCATCTACCTACTCAAAGATGGTTAAATATACTCCTCACAATCTCCTACTACATTATTTAGGACTTTATCGAAAGATTGAGAAAGTCACTATCGACTTTCTCTTTTTCATTCTTATTGTTCAACTTTATAGTAAGGATAGCTTCCTAAGATTTTCACTTCACATCCCAATGCTTCTAATTCTAGAACTGCACCAGGTATAAGAACATCATCCATTTTCTGATCTAAATCAATAAGGAAGAAATAATTCCCAAGGCCTGTTTTAGTTGGCCTAGATTCAATTTTCACTAAATTGAGCTTTCTCCATGCAAATGCCGATAGTACTTGATGTAATGCACCTGATTGATCTGATGGTAAAGTAACCATTAAGCTTGTTTTGTGCCCTGCTAATACACTTTTTGTTACATCATATGTTACTTTTTCTTTCGATAATATGATAAATCTCGTATGATTGTTTATGGAATCATGTATGTTAGTTCTTACTATCGTTAACCCATATTCTTTTGCCGTTAATTCATTCCCTATAGCTACTCCTTGAATTTGTGGGTTTTCTTTTATAAATTTAGCTGCAGCTGCAGTTGATGTCATATTCTCGTATTTGATATTATTTAATTCTGTATGTAGAAATTTATGACATTGAGCGATAGCATGTGAATGACTATACACCATTTCTGCATCTTTCCAGCTTTCTAAATTATTGGGATGTACCATAAGATGTTGTTTAATAGGGACGGTAATCTCCCCTTGTATAGGTAAATTCACTTCATGAATTAAGTAATCTAAGGTTATGTTTACAGATCCTTCTAATGTATTTTCAACTGGAACTAAAGCAACATCTACTTTTCCTTCAATAACTGCATCAAGGCAGTTGGGGATGGTTAGAAATGGAATTGACTCTGCTCCTGGGAATTGATGGTTCACTGCAATATTAGTAAATGTTGCTTTAGGTCCTAAATAGCCAACTTTCAACTGTTTCTCCTCCAAAAACTTTGATTATTCTGATTTTATTCGCCGCAAAAATTTTTTCAGTATTTATATATATAAAAATTATAACGATAAAGAAAAATTTCTTTAATAGATGACCATTTACACTACAAATCCATGCTTTTCACAGAGTTTAGTGTTAAACCTCTATCTACTACTCAATTACTAGTAGAGCCTCCGTCATTAACTTTCTATCATTGTAATAAATGTCCTATAAGTTATTACTCCATACTTATACAAATTATGATAGTTTTTCATATAATGGAAGAGGCTGATTTCCGCTTACTAGGTTAGCTTTCCACGAGGCGAATGCCGTAGAAGTCTCACCACTTTCGCTCCAATCAACCTACAAAATATTCTTTATCCACCAGAGCTTAATACTTCTACTTTTTCTACAAATTCCAGCTTTCTTAGGCTTTCGAGTAGGCTGTCTATGGTGATTTCCATATCTACTGTATTGAGTGACAAAGTTACATTTGCTCTCCCTTGAAGTGGAATGGTTTGATGTATCGTTAATACATTACATCCACCATTTGCAACAACACTGAGAAGCTCGGAAAGTGTCCCTGAACGATCTTCTATATAAAAAAATAGTGTAATAATCCTTTCTTTGACAACGGTGTGAAAAGGAAAGATGGTATCACGGTATTTGTAAAAAGCACTTCTGCTTAAATCTACCTTTTGAACGGCATCATGAACAGATTCAGCTTTCCCTCTCTCTAACAACTCTTTTGCATCCAATGTTTTTCTCATAGCTTCAGGCAAAACATCTTCTCTAACCAGAAAAAATTTGTGATCTTTATTTTGTTGTTTCATATTCTCACCTCTTAAGGCATAAGTGAAACGATTCCCTATGTATGCTTCTTTTATTATGTTACCTTTTTAAAAAAGCAAATACTATTTGCATAAGCATATAGTATTTGCTTTATTTCTATTAGTCAATAAACTCAAACTCATATTCCATAAGCTTAACAATGTCTCCGTCTTTCGCTCCACGTTGACGTAAAGCTTCATCAATACCCATTCCGCGCATTTGACGAGCAAATCTTTGTACAGATTCATCACGAGAGAAATTAGTCATATTAAATAGCTTTTCAATACCCTCACCAGATAGTACAAAGCTGCCATCAGGATCTCTAGTAATATAGAATTGACGTTCGTCTGCTTCATGTTTATAAAGCACACGATGCACTCCTGCCTCTTCTTCTACTTCTTCAAGTGGGAATTCTGGTGTGTGCTCTAGCTTATCAGCAATCGCAAATAATAATTCACGTAAACCAGAACGAGTTATAGCAGAGATAGGGAATATTGGATAATCTTCTTCCAATTTCTCTTTAAAGATATTTAAATTTTCTTCTGCGTCCGGCATATCCATTTTATTGGCTACAATAATTTGAGGTCTTTCTAACAAGCGCATATTATATTCCTGTAACTCTTTATTAATAGTTATATAATCTTCAAAAGGATCTCTTCCTTCTATAGAAGCCATATCAATGACATGAACAATAACCCTTGTACGTTCAATATGACGAAGGAACTGATGACCTAAACCAACACCAGAGTGTGCTCCTTCAATTAATCCTGGAAGATCTGCCATAACAAAGCTTCTGCTATCTTCTGTTTCTACCATTCCTAGATTAGGCGCAATCGTTGTGAAATGGTAATCTGCTATCTTTGGTTTTGCAGCAGAAACTACAGATAATAATGTTGATTTTCCTACACTTGGGAATCCAACTAATCCAACGTCCGCTAGAACTTTTAATTCCAATGTGATGTCACGTTCTATACCTGGTTCACCGTTCTCAGATAGCTCTGGTGCAGGATTGGAAGGACTTGCAAATCTTGAGTTCCCTCTACCTCCACGACCACCTTTTGCAATAACAGCTTGTTGTCCATGCTCTGTAAGATCCGCTATTACTTCGTTCGTATTAGCATCTGAAACAATGGTACCTGGTGGAACTTTTACAATCATGTCTTTAGCATTTCTTCCATGCTGGTTTTTAGACATTCCGTGCTCTCCGCGTGGTGCTTTGAAATGACGTTGATAACGGAAATCCATAAGTGTGCGAAGGCCTTCTTCTACTTCAAAGATTACATCTGCACCTCTCCCACCATCACCGCCTGCTGGTCCACCTTTTGGTACATATTTTTCACGACGAAATGCAACCATTCCATTTCCACCATCGCCGCCTTTAACATAAATCTTGACTTGATCGACAAACATATAACTTCTTCCTCCTATAGCCTACTTCATTCTTCTCTTACACCGTTCTGATGAAAATGTTGGCTACTGATTTCTTCTTGTACTTTAATCACGATGACTCCATTAGAAGCTCAAAAACTAACTCCTGTTCATTCACTTCTAACTGGTCAATCTTTATTTGATTAGAATAAGATTTCTCTAAGAATTCGGTTAAGGAATCTATATTCTCTATTATTCCGCTAAAATCAAAAACAAAACGAATACTATCTAATTTTGAATCGATAGATAGAAACAAATGATTATCAGCAAATGGTTTTACATTTTGGTTTAGTAACTCAAAGAACTTTATTGTCCAATTAGTTAGTGCTGCATCTTCGACTCCCTGACACTTTACCTCTGCCAACACTTCATATTCTACCTGGAAATAATAGTTTTCCCAATTACTCACCAATATTTTCGTTGCAAATTCAGGAATATCTAAATTAGAAAGCTTAGCTTCCTGTTTTGATTCCATTATAATTTCATTAATAATCTCTTTTACTCTATCTGTTTTATTTAAGTCCAAGTTACCTTTTAACAATTGAATTTTATTCAGCCAATCATGCCGTACATGCCTTAAAAACTCTATAGTGTTCCAGTCTTTATTCATTTTTGTACTCCTACAAGGGTTATTAAGTGTCAGAAGACTGCTTTAAGTAAGTATATCAAAAAATGAATCATCAAGTAAAAAATTGTTGTTCTTTTTTAATAATTATTCAGCACTTAGACAAAAAGCAACAAAAGTTAACATATCCCTCTACACCGACTTATTGCTATTTTGTCTAAGTGTTGAAACAAGGATGTAGGCGCTAAACAAATAAAATAAAGGTAAGCAATGATGGCTTGCAAATAAATAGGCTGGCCCAATTCTAGAGCCAGCCTATCTACTATTTATCTTATGCTTCTTGTGCTACTGGGTATACGCTAACTTGTTTGCGATCACGACCAAGACGCTCAAATTTAACGATTCCGTCAACTTTTGCGTATAGTGTATCATCGCCTCCACGACCAACGTTTACTCCTGGATAGATTTTTGTACCGCGTTGACGGTAAAGAATGCTTCCACCAGTTACTAATTGACCATCTGCACGTTTAGCTCCTAAACGTTTAGAAATGGAGTCACGTCCGTTCTTAGTAGAACCTACCCCTTTTTTAGATGCAAAAAACTGAAGATCTAATCTTAACATTTCGTTCCACCTCCTATTTAATTATAAGTGATAGCCACGTATTTTCCATAGTCTCTTTCAATTGTTTCTAGTGAAACAACCATCCCTTCCAGTAGAAGTTGGATTTTCTCTCTTGTCTCTTTCGGAATATTCTCCGGAATCGTACACTTAAGATATCCTCCATCTTTACCTTGCTTAATACTCGGTGTGATACCAGTAAGTGAGATAACAGCATTTATGCTTCCAAAGGAAACGGCTGTAACACCTGCACAAACGATATCATCGCCTCTATTAGCAAATAAGGCATGACCACTAATGGTGAAAGAGTCGATAAGACCTGTGTCTGATTTGTTAATCGTAATATCAATCATCTAAGGACAACCTTAAGCGTTGATTTTTTCGATAACAACTTTAGTGTAAGGTTGACGATGACCTTGTTTTTTATGATAATTTTTCTTCGCTTTGTATTTGAAAACGATGATTTTCTTTTGACGGCCTTGTTTTTCAACTTTAGCTGTAACAGTAGCTCCTTCAACAACAGGGCTTCCTACTTTTACATTTTCTCCGCCAACAAATAGAACTTTGTCAAAAGTAACAGTGTCACCAGCTTCACCGTTTAATTTCTCGATGTAGATAGCTTGACCTTCTTCAACTTTGATTTGTTTTCCACCTGTTTCAATAATTGCGTACATTCAACTGCACCTCCTTATTAGACTAAGACTCGCCAATGACAGGCGCTTTGCATATGCAAAAACTTATGTACCTGTTATGTGCGGTTGTAGAGCACGGGTGCTACAAACAACATTAAAATACTAACATGTTTCAAAACTACTGTCAATTATAATATTTATTAGATAAATTGTTTGAACGTAAGCTTTCCATATTTAATACGTTCCTACATACCTTATTTCATAAAAAGGTTTTGGAGCATGTACTTCGTTAAAAAGAATAGAGTACCCTAATACTTCTTGCAGCCTTTGTTGATGCATTTGCTCTCTTCCACAAAATATAGCTATAACATCTGGGGTGGCGGAAATTTCTATTTGTTCTATATCTTGATTTCGATATTCCCATAATTCTCTTTCTAGTTTAAAAGCAATGCTTTCCGAACTTTTCACAAGGCCTGTTCCCTCACAAGTAGGGCACTTGCAATATATCGTCTCAGAAAGAGAATTCACTGTTTTTTTTCTTGTAATTTCCAGAATGCCTAATGAAGTAAAGTTTAAAACCTTTGTCTGTCTTTCCTCTTTCTGTAGTTCCTTTCTCATGAGTTCCTTTATGATTTTTTGTTCCTCTTGATTCATATCAATAAAATCAATTAAGATCATTCCTGAAATATCTCTTAACCTAATCTGTCTAGCCACTTCCATAGCCGCTAGCTCATTTGTTTGCAACACCGTTTGTTCTAACCGATTTTTTCCTTCAAACTTTCCTGTATTCACATCAATAATCATAGCACCTTCTGCTTGATCAAAAATTAGATATGCGCCATTTTTTAACCATACGATTCTTTTTAACGCTTTTTCTACTTCTCCTTCCATCTGATAGGCGGAGAATATATCTTCTGATCCTTGATGGAGGCTAATTGCTAATTGTGGATATTTCAACTGCACTTCCTTTTGAACAGAAGATTGATCTACCACTATTTGTCCTGCTTCTAAATGATCTAGAACTTTATGTAATTCTTTTAAAAACTCATCATTTTCTTTAATAAGCATTATCTTTTTTTGTAATAGCTTCTTTTGCAATTCTGCAAATTCCGTCCTTACTATCTCTAAATCTATTGCTAATTCTTCTTTTGAACAGGTTGCTGCAGAAGTTCGAAAAATGATGCCTTCTTCCTCTTTTTTTAACTGCTGACCAATTTGTCTTATATCATTCTGTGTTTGTGCCTCTAATTTCTTTGAGACAGCCATATATCTTCCGTATGGCATATAAACAAGATGCTTACCTGCTAATTCAATAATGCCCGTTAGTTTCGGTCCTTTTGTGGCAGTAGCATCCTTTACTACTTGCACCATTATTCTTTCCCCTTGTTTAATGTAACTTGATACACTTTTCATTCTCTTATTCTCTATCGATGCATGATCTGTTACGAAAGAAGCTAGTTTTTCTTTCTGTAAGTAAGCTCCTTTTCCTTCCCCAATTTCAACAAAAACCGCATTCATGCCAGGAATGACCTTTGTTACTTGTCCAATATAAACATTTCCCACAATTGATTTACTTTGGGGTTGTTCAATATGTATCTTTTCCACCGTTTGATCTATTAAATAGGCAAATCTTTTTTCTCTTGTTCTTGTACTAACAATTACTTTTTTCACTAGTTAACATCCTTTTATTTTCTTGAATTATGTAAAATATCTATAAGAAATGCTTAAAGCAGGACTTTCACAAATCTATATTACTAAAAGTATACATTTGTGTGATCACACTGACAAATAGTTCAATAAGCAAGACCTTTAGAATGTATAACAGTATCATCGCACTTTTAAAAGGATATGCCTAAATGGTCATATCCTAACTATGTATTAAACATATGAAATGATGTCTTTTATTGTTGCAGATACTTTCTTTTCCTTAAAATAGGCATGTAAAAGCTCATTTTCATCCATGATACGCTTTTCTAATCCTTTTTTCTGAACAATTATTGGATGTTTACAGCCTCTTCGGAATTTTTCTAATACAGAAAGGATAGGTTCTTCTTCGTTTACTTCAATGGGCAATAGCTTTCGAAGCTCATTTGTTTTTCCGTAATATCTCTCTAATAAGAATCTCATAAATATATATCTTCTTTGTTTCCACTCATAATAGAGGGAGAATAATAAAAAACTAATTACAATCCAAGCATTAAGATTGGAAGGCATCATGACTAGCACAACAACCATAAAAAAAAGAACACTGAATAAAGAAAGAAATAAAGTATAAACATGTGATTTAGGAAATGATTTAATTAAGGAAAAAAGAAGAAAAATGATCTTTCCACCATCAAGTGGCCAAATAGGAAGTAGATTAAAGAGAAATATCATTCCATTAAACTGGATAAATGTTTGGAATAGAGAATCTGTTAATATATTATGCTCATACAAAAAGACACCTATCCCAATGAGCCAAAGATGTTGAAGAGGACCCGAAATAGTAACAATCGCTTCTTCTATTAAGGGTCTGTTTCCATGCTCATCCATCTCTGCCACTCCACCAAAAGGCAAAAGAGATATCTTTTTAATTCTCCATGAAAAAAATGATGCAGCCATCGCGTGTCCTAGCTCATGAATGAGAATAATCATAAATAGCATACAAAGTTCATAAAAATGGGCAGTCATTACACCTATAGCAATAACAACCCATAGTAATGGATGAATGTGAATCTGTTTAAAAACGCGAAGAAACCTATTCAATATCAATCACCTGAAGTGGATCAATAAAATCATTGTTTTCCTTTATAGCAAAATAGAATAATCCAAGTGTTCCATCACTATCATAATTAGCAGCACTTCCCACTTTTGTACCTTTTTCAATCAACTCATATAATTTCACATCTACCTCTTCTAAATTGCCATACCACGATTCGCTGTTGTCACTATGCTGAATTACCACCGTTTTACCAAATCCCTCCTTATTGCCAATAAAGGTAATTTGTCCTTCGTTAAATGCCTGCACCGTAGTATCTGTGCCTGTTTCTATGGCTATTCTCTGTCTGTTCTGATTAAATTCTTCTAATACTTTCCCTGTAGCTGATAAAGCATATTGCTGTAATTGATCGGATTCATCAGCTGTTTTCTCTTGTTCTGGCAAAAAAGCTAGTGGTTTCCCAAAGGTATTTTCATACCAATCAGCAACTACCATAAAATTAAATTCTTCTGACATTGCTTGTCTAATCGTACTTTCTACTTTCACAAGCTTTTCTGATGGGTGATTCATAAGGATGGCAACGGCTAAATATAAAACAGCTGCACCTAATATTTTTAACATAAATAGTTCTTTTCGAAACAATGGGTGAACTTTTTTCGAATGATTGTCTCCTTTTATAGGTACAGGATAATCATAAATGGCATCATTACGACTTATATCATCATCTTCCCAAAGAATTCTACTATCAATATTCTTTTCCATTCGCATTCTTTCTTTTCTTCTTTTTTCCATCTTTTTTCTAATATCATCCGAACGTGACCCCATGTTACTCCTCTCCCTTAAGTAGTACTTGTCCTCTTTACTCCCATATGTATGTTCAAAAAAGAAAAAGTATGACTTATTTCAGCAATTACGTTCTTTTTTAAGCTATTAGAATTCTTGAATGGTTTTCTTGTATATGCACTACCTCTTTAAGAGAAAATTTTAACTTAGGCGTAAAAAAAAGAAAGGGTTTTCATAAATAATCAAGAATCCTTTATTGTCTGAGATTTTTACTTAGATTAGAAAGAGGAAAGGAGTAGAAGTTATACGACCAAAAAAAGTAAGAGAGGGGAAATGTTGTGTGATAAAGAAAAGATTTATTATTACTGCTTTAGTAACTTTTTTGTTTTGTAGTAATTTCGCAACATCTGCATCAGCCAGCTTTTGGAACTTAACAGGAGATACGGAAATTCATGATCCTTCCATCATAAAGGAAGGTAATACTTGGTATACTTTTGGGACTGGTATTGGAAATGGAATAAGAGTATTGCGCTCTGATAACGGAAGTAACTGGTACCCAACTCCTGTTATCTTCCCTAGTCCCTTATCTTGGTGGAAGACATACGTACCAAACCATACGACACATCAGTGGGCACCTGATATTAGTTATTACAATGGAAGGTATTGGCTTTACTATTCTGTTTCCTCTTTTGGATCGAACACATCATTAATTGGATTATTGTCCACAGCTAGTATTTCATCAGGCAATTGGCGGGATGATGGATTAGTAGTAAGAACCACTTCAGCAAACAATTATAATGCGATTGATGGAGATTTGGTAGTAGATAAAGATGGAAATCCTTGGTTATCGTATGGTTCTTTTTGGAGCGGCATTAAATTAACTCGGTTAGATAAAAATACAATGAAACCAACAGGACAAACCTATTCTCTAGCATCTAGACCTAATAATAACGGAGCTGTTGAAGCCCCTCATATTACGTATAGAAACGGATACTATTACTTATTTGTTTCCTTTGATAACTGCTGTCAAGGAGTGAATAGTACGTATAAAATGGCTGTAGGAAGATCGACTAGTATTACTGGACCATATTATGATAAAAACGGTGTTAATATGTTAAATGGTGGCGGAACAATCTTTGATGCAGGCAACAGTCAATGGAAAGGCCCTGGACATTCTGATATATATAACAACAATGTTATTGTAAGACACTCCTATGATACATTAAATAACGGAAGACCAACTATGTTAATAAATGATCTTTATTGGGACTCAGCAGGATGGCCAACCTACTAGACTAAATAAAGTATCCACATAGAAAAAGGTATACTTTCGATTCGAATCAATGATTCTTCGAGAGTATACCTTTTTTAGCTTCTTACTATGTAAAATATAAGTTTTCAGTGGTGTTATTTAGCACCAAAAAATGTCTTAATCTTAGCAAATACACCTTTGGATTCTTCTTCAAGATGCTGTAAAGGTACTGTTTCACCTAAAATTCTTCTTGCAATGTTTCGGTACGCAATAGCTGATTTACTATTTGGATTTAATGCAATCGGCTCTCCATTATTAGAAGCCTTAATAACTGCATCATCATCTGCAACAATACCTAGTAAATCAATAGATAAGTGACTTGTTACTTCATCTATATCCAACATATCACCATTTTTCACCATATGATTTCTAATACGGTTAATAATTAGCATTGGTCGATCGATTTTTTCTTCTTTCTCTAATAAGCCAATTACTCTGTCAGCATCTCTAACAGAGGATACTTCTGGAGTAGTTACTACTATTGCTCTATCCGCTCCTGCAACTGCATTTTTATATCCTTGTTCAATTCCAGCAGGGCAATCAATAATAATATAATCATAGTCTTGCTTTAAGCGTAGAACAAGCTCTTTCATTTGATTAGGGCGTACTGCTGTTTTATCACTAGTTTGAGCAGCTGGAAGTAAGTATAGTAAATCATCAAACCTCTTATCTTTTACAAGCGCTTGATGTATTTTACATCTTTCTTCTACTACATCTACTAAATCATAAATAATTCTATTTTCTAATCCCATAACAACATCTAAGTTTCGTAAACCAATATCTGTATCAACTAAACACACTTTCTTTCCTTGTAGTGCAAGTGCTGTTCCAATATTAGCAGAAGTCGTCGTTTTTCCGACTCCTCCTTTTCCTGATGTGATAACGATTGCTTCTCCCATCTCAAATTCCTCCTCCCATATTCACCAAGTTAGGGCGCAAATGTGGTAAAACTTGTAATCTATCAATCTTTATCGCTTGATCATTTACATATGCACATTCCATTTCTCTAACTGCCTTTGTTGGTCTGTCCACTAAATCCCTGTCAATGTATTGACTAATTCGAATTTGCGTAGGCTTCATTATAGACGCAGCAACGATGGCTTTCTCATCTCCATTATACCCAGCATGAGCAATCCCCTTCAACTGTCCCATAATATAAATATTGCCACCTGCAATCACTTTACCTCCTGGATTTACATCACCTATTAAGAGTAAATCTCCAGGAACCTCTAGTATTTGTCCAGATCGGACAATACTTGTGATAGATTTTACTTCGTTCTTCTTGAGCCAATTCTCGGCTTCTTTCTTTGTTACTAAATTGCTATTAATATCTTGTACAAATAGATTTTGTTTTTCTTGAATTAAAAGCTTTATTTCCTCTTTTTGCGCTTCTGTCACATATCTATTTCCTAGCTCAACTGTTACTTTAATATCCTTTTTTTCATTATGAAGAGTTGAGCTTTCATTTAATTTCACTTGAATTTCTCTTAATAATTCATCATAGGAACAATAGTCATTTAGATGTAGGCTCAAGCCATTTTTTGTTCCTTTAATTGTTACTAGTTGCCTTTTCTTCATTTCAAGTTGTTCACCTCTGTTAGACAATCTTAAGGAATTCCTGATTTATCAATCATAATTCCTCATATAGAATAAAAATTTGCTTATTAAATGACTTATCCTAATCGGAAAATAATAGCTTCATTCACTCATATTCTTACTTTTTATTATAGAATGTTTATGCTCAGTAAACAATTCGACAAACACTTAAAAAAATCCTTTTTCATGCAAAATAGATTTACAAAAAAGGATTACAATCATATAACCGTTATTTATGGATCAAATGATTCGTTTACTAAATATCTCTGGAAAGTTTATCCAAAAACGGATTCGTACAGGCTCTTTCATATGACCTTCAGCCTGTACAAAGGTATAGCCCTACTCATGGAGATTTAATCACGAACAATTTGCGCATATTTTTCAAAAAATCGTTTATATGGGTAGGCAACAATGATGGTAAAGACCAGATTTAATACAAGCGTTGGAATTAATCTTAAATGCAAAAAGCTTGAAAAATCCATCGTTGTCAAATTAATTACTAATATAATTTGATACACAATCAATTCAATGGAAGTAACACCTAGTAAACTTACAACAGAAACAACAAAAATATTGTTATGAAATGCTTTCATAATTTTATTACATACATAAATGATACATGGAAAAGTAAAAAAATAAATTCCTAATATTTCAGTATAAACAATATCAAACAAAATTCCAAATACGAAGCCATAAATAATAGCAATATTTCTACTACCGTAAATAGAAAAGAATAGAATAGTGATAAATAAAAAGTATGGAACAATGATCCAGTTGTTTTCGTGAAAACTTCCAGGCAGTACTTCTAGAAAAACACTTTCTAGAATAAACATGAATGATATTAGGCAACCGACTAGAAATTTCCTCATTCTTCTTCCTCATCGATTGTAATTGCTTCTCGTTCTACTACCATTACATGTTCTATATCATATAAATCTGCCGCTGGTTTAATATACACTTTCTTTTGTAGTCCATTTTCATCTGGTTCCACTTTTTCTACAGTACCAATTGCTAAGCTTTTCGGGAACACTCCACCTTTACCTGAAGTGATTACTAATTGCCCTTTTTCTACTTTTAAACCATTAGGAACCTCTTCCCATGTCATAATAAGCTGCTTGGACTCTTTATCATAATCAGCAATAATCCCAAATACTTCTGAAGTCTGTTCACTATTGGTATTGGTATCTGTTTGTCCTTCTGCTTGTCCCTCTGGTGCCACTTCTGCTTCAATAAAGGCAGAAATACGATTTGTTGGGTTTTCTGAGCTTAAAAGCTGTACAGTTGCAGTGTTAGGAGCAACAGATTTCACTTTCCCTATTAAGCCTGCATAGGTAATGACAGCCATATTCTTTTTAACCCCATCTTTTTCGCCTCTATTAATCGTCACTAATTCATTCCATTGAGAAGGGTTTCGACGAATTACCGTCGCTTTCATTAAATCAAAATCACTCAAAGAGGATTTTTCATCTAGAGTTGCTTGAAGTTCCTCATTATCTTTTTGTAAAACTTGTACTTGGTACTTCAATTGTGCATTCTCTTCTAATTTTGCTTTTAACTCTTTGTTCTCTTTGTATGTATTTTGCAAGTCTCTAACATTATCAACAAAACCCACCACATAATGGGCAGGTCTTGAGAAAAGGGTTTGCACCAAGCCGGTAGTATCTTTTACAAACTTCTCCGGCCAGGTTAGGCTGCTACGCCCACTTAAGGAAAACCCTATCAATGCCACGAGAATAATAATGCTAACAAGCAAAATAATCAAGCGTTTATTCATAAAGAACTGTGGCATGATTTTACACCTCTAACAGATATTATCGTGAATCTTTCGCTTTATTCTTAAATAAGTGAATATGATCTAAAGCTTTTCCTGTTCCTAACGCTACGCAGTCTAATGGTTCTTCTGCAATAACTACTGGCATTTTTGTTTCATCACTAATAATTTTATCTAAATTACGAAGCAATGCGCCACCACCAGTTAAGACAATTCCTCTATCCATGATATCTGCTGCTAATTCAGGAGGAGTTTTCTCTAATGTTACTTTAACAGCATCTACAATAGCAGAAACTGTATCTCTTAATGCTTTAGCAATCTCATCTGCTGTAATTTTAATTGTTTTCGGAAGTCCTGTTAGTAAATCACGACCACGGATATCCATGTTCTCAATTTCTTCTGGGTTGCCTGCACTTCCAATTTCCATTTTAATGCTTTCAGATGTTCTTTCCCCTATCATTAAATTATATGTTTTACGAATATAGTTAACGATAGCATCGTCCATTTCATCTCCAGCGATACGAATGGATTGACTTGTAACAATTCCACCTAATGAAATGATAGCTACTTCTGTTGTACCTCCACCAATATCTACAACCATACTACCTGTTGGTTCCCATACTGGAAGATTGGCACCAATCGCAGCAGCAAACGGTTCTTCAATTGTATAAGCATCTCTTGCACCAGCTTGACGTGTTGCATCAATAACTGCTCTTTCTTCAACTGCTGTAATACCTGAAGGCACACAAACCATTACATATGGTTTACCGGAGAAGTATCCTTTATTTCTTGTTGCTTGTTTAATATAATATTTCATCATCGTTGCAGTTGTTTCATAATCAGCAATAACGCCATCTTTCATCGGACGAAGCGCCACTACATTTCCAGGAGTTCTCCCGATCATATTCTTTGCATCATTACCAACCGCTACGATGGATTTTGTATCTGTTTGTAACGCTACTACAGAGGGCTCTCTTAAAACAATTCCTTTACCCTTTACGTAAACTAGCGTATTAGCTGTTCCTAAATCAATTCCAAGATCTCTTGTTCCTAAACCAAACATAAATGTATCTCCCTTTCTGAAACTAAATACTATTTAAAAGTAGGTAGATTAGTTTTTTCCTCTTTTTTTCTTTTATATATACCTATATTTTGTCAACATTAGACATTATTAGCCAAAAAATCATAAATTATATTATAGCTTATATTACATAAAAAGAACAGTATCATATATAGCCCTTTTCCTTTAAGCTGACAAATTTATTTTCCCCAATAATAATATGATCTAGCATATCTATGCCGATTATTTTTCCACATTCCAGTAGTCTTTTTGTTACTTCAATATCTTCTCTACTTGGAGTAGGGTCTCCTGACGGGTGATTGTGAAGACAAATAATAGAAGCAGCTGATCTCCTAAAGGCTTCTTTAAATACCTCTCTAGGATGTACGATGCTTGCATTCAAGCTTCCAATAAATACCACCTGCTTATGCATCACCTGATTCTTCGTGTTTAAGTATAAACAAACAAAATGCTCTTGTGTTAAAAACCTCATTTCATTCATCATATAATTTGCTGCATCATCAGGAGATTTTATACAATACCTATCTCTATATTGTAGATTGGAAACTCTTCTGCCAAGTTCAATTGCTGCCAGCAACTGAATAGCCTTTGCAGTTCCAATCCCTTTAATAGATTTTAATTCATCAAGACTTGCATCTTTTAAAAGACGTAATCCATCAAAATGGATTAACAGTTTATTTGCGAGTGCTAATACTGATTCACTTTTTGAACCTGTTTGAATTAATAAGGCAATTAATTCATGATTGGCTAAACTTTCCGCACCCTGATTAACAAAGCGCTCTCTCGGACGTTCATCATGCGGAAAATCTCTCATTAACATGTTATCCATTTCTTTTTCCTCCCCTATTAAAATAAATAGGAAGAAACAAGATGGGGAAATACATGCATTAAGTAGGCAAGATAAAACCTTGTGCCTTTAATTCACGTACTGTTCGAGAAATTGGAAGTCCAACAACTGTGAAATAATCTCCATGTATTTCTTTCACTAATATTCTGCCTACTCCTTGAATTCCATACGCACCAGCCTTATCAAAAGGTTCCCCGGTGTCTAAGTAGCTGTTGATTTCTTCATCTGTTAATTCCCAAAAAAGTACGTCTGTTTTCTCAAAAAACGTAGAGCATTGACCATCTGCCACGATAGCAACACCCGTATATACAGAATGGCTAGTACCAGACAACTGTCTTATCATTTGAAATGCCTCTTCTCTTGAAGAAGGCTTGCCTAATATGGCTTCATTGGAATAAACAATAGTGTCTGCTCCAAGAATAAATTCTGTTGGTTTGTTAAGATTAACTGCTTGAGCCTTTCTCTTCGCTAAATCCATCACTACTTCTTCTGGAGATAGACTTTCAAGAAATGTTTCTTCTACATTACTAGTTCTTACTTCAAATGGTATTTGGAGATCTTCAAGGAGCTCTTTTCGTCGTGGAGAGGAAGAGGCTAATATGAGGGTTTGCTTTACCATGTTTACACCTACCTACTTAATTTCATATTGAGAGATACAAATTAATCCTACCAAAGATTACACAGATAAACAATTTAGAACAAAAAATTTTCATTAAAAGGTAAATAAACTGTAATATGACGTAATTTGTAGAAATATATCGAATAGTTTTATAGCAAAAAAAATTAATGAAGTAAAAAACTTCATCAATTTAGAGATTTTCGAAAATAATCATATATTTTTTAGTAGATTGTCTTCATCGAAAATCATTTTGAAGTACAACTGACCAAAGCTAATAGATAGAAATTAGCTATTACGAAATTATTTTTATTTCTCCAAAGTTAAGGAATGATTTCTATTCTATTAATAGACGAGCCTACTGGAGAAAAAGTTTCATTATAAACTATTATATCCTGCTAAATATGCTAATAAGTGCTTTTGAATAGCTTGTATATCGTTTGCGTTACTATTTGCCGTTAATGTTGCTGAAAGAGTGGATGCTTGAAACAATTCATTTGCCATGTTTTTTACTTTTTCATTTGGAAAAGAAGCAATCATTTTCTCAGTCAGTGTTGCATTAAGCTCTTCTACTTGTTTTACGGCAGTTTCTGAAGCATTTTTACTAAATTGTACCTCTGTAGCTAAAGTTAATGTAGCTTGGAAAAGGTTAGTAGATCCTTCTATAAATGCTTTTTCTGCTTCTGTTACATTATTCACTTCTCCACTAGCAAATACCATCTCTTTTGCGTAACTTTTATCTATTTGAGACTGCCAAGTTTTAGCATCGGTTAAATTACTTGCTATGCCTAATAGTACTACATAGTTTTCTCCTGTCTTGACAATTTCACTACTAATGTTTGCAGCCGTTAATTCTTGCTGATCCTGTTTTGCTTTTTCTTCGGTTGAAAAAATGTTATGTTGAAGAATAAACGTCTTAATTTCTTTCTTAGCAGCTGTACTTGTGCCTTTTGCTTGTTCCGAGTTAGAGCCAGTAGTTGTCCCTGTAGTAGAATGATTTGCTACTACCTGCTCTGAATTTACCATTTTAAGCAATATAAACCCAAAGCTTGTCCCAAGAACGATTGCAAAAAAAACAGCAAAGAAAATAGATGCTACCATTCCTTTTGGTACACTCTTATTACTCTCTTTATTTTCTTTTGTTTTAGCTTTCTTTCCAAAAGGAGATTTACTTTTATTTGGAGGAAAGGTATGAAAGGAGATAGATTTTTTTTCTGAATCTATCGGTTCTTCATTACTAGGCAGAATCCAGTCAAAACTCTCATCCTCTAGTGAAGATTCGCTACCAGCTGCTGTTTCTTCCTTATAAAAACTTCTATTTTCCGTTGTTTTTTTTGGATGGAGGATGGTAGACTCTTTTGCTTCTTCCTTCTCTTCTAATTCCTTATTCTGGAATGGACGGTCTTTTCCGTTGATTTTAATCGTTATGGTTTTGCGATTCTCCGGTTTTTCATTCACTCGTCCTACCCCCAATTTCTATTGTTTTGTCTATCCTATCATATTCAAAAAAAAAAATAACAAGACTTTTGTCGTCTTGTTATAGAATGATTTCGTCAAATTTAGTTTTAGTTAGACACAATCTGAGTCGGAGTTAAATCTTTATATTGTATGGCTTGTTCTGCACCATTTTCATCTGTACAAAGCTTTCTCTCCGACCCCTTTAGACAAACGGCAATAGCAACGTTATTCTGAATAGTAACATAGCTATTTTCTGATGGAGTTAGTTCCTCATCTGTGTCAGGATCACTAAATGTTCCCAAATAGCCACTTTCGACAAGTTCTAGATAGGTTATTCTTTCTTTTGCTCCATTCCCACTAGTAGTTGCCTCTTTAATATAGAAATCAGTAGCTTCCTTCATATTCCAAGCATTAGCAACAAACGCTCGATCTCGCATATCATTAATAACCTTAAGCACAGAAGGAATAGCTATTGCAGCAATGATTCCAAGAATAACAATAACTGCAAGCAACTCCATTAAGGTTAACCCTCTATTATTTAGTCTAGTTTTCAGCATTTGCTAGACCTACTTTCCTACGGTTGTTCTTCTTCTTTCTTTTCAAGCGTCCCAGTATCAAATGGATTTTTTCTATCCGATACTTCTGGTGTTTCTAATGGAGGCAAATCTCCTATTAAATCATTTAGTGTTGGATAATAGTAAATAGATAAAGATACATCAAAGTCTATTACTTGGTCACTATCGTCTACATTTGTAATTTCTTTCGGACCTGTCAAATTAAACGTATCTATTGTCATAATTCGATCTGATGACCCAAGCTTTTCAAGAAATTTTTCTAATTCGAAATAGTTGTTAGCTTCTCCTACAATAGAAATCTTCGTTTGATGAATACCACTTGGTAATACAACTTCTTCTGTTGCTTCCTCTTCTGTGTCATTTCCACTATCCTGCTTATTAGCATCCTCTATTGCCTTATCAGCAGTTGTTAACTCTTCGTCTGATACTGCTTCATCAGCATCTGTACCATTAATAGTTATTTCGATAATATTAGTGCCTGAGATAATTTCTGCTTTTTCTATTTCCAATAGAGCTTGATCTAATAGACGTTTAACAGGGACTTTTTTCTGTAATGCAACGGTATTAGTACTAGTCTTTGACCCAGTAGAGTCTATTTTAGATTCTAAGATTTTCACTTGCTGTTCTGCCATATCTAGCTCTGTTTTTTTCTGATCTACTTGATTATATAATGGCATTAAATAGAGATAGTAACTAAAGACTCCTACGAGCAATAAAAGAATAATACTTATGAATATAAACAGAAATGGTTTATTAACATTTAATCTCATGGGGAATCCTCCCCTTCTTCTTCAGCTTGTTTCTCTTTCATCTCTGCTTGAAATCTCGCTTTATTAATAACAAACGCATAGTTAGCGAAATAGCGGGGCTCTATATCTGCTTTCTTTAGAGAATCAATTGCTTCATCCATTCGCTCACTAACTTGATCTTCCAATACATCAGTAGATTTTGCCTCTGTTAAAACAGCTTCCTCTACCCAGTCTATTTCTTGTATAGAGTTAAGGTAATAAGCAGCATCTGCCTTTGTATCAAATTGAACAATAACATTAACGACTAGGCCGTCAGATAAGCTTAACTCTTGAATAAATCCTCGATCGGGAAGATTTTTTGTTAAGCCCTGTAGCAATACAACATAATCTAATGATTGACTATCAGCCCATTCTATGGCTATTTCTAAATCCTTTACAGAGCTAGAATCATTATAACTCGTAAGATTTTGAGTATACGTATTCACAAGATTAGTCGTGGATTCTAATGTACTCTCTGTAGCCTTTAGTTCTGTTTTCTTAGAAGTATACTGCCAGATAAATAATCCTGCTAATAATAACGTTAAGAATAAAACCACAAGTATCCATACTATTTTCGATTTTCTTTTTGGCTCTTTTTTAGGAAGGAGGTTTATTTCTACTAACATATCTACACCTCTTTTAATCCTAGACCAATATTAAGAAGTAAACTTGATGGAATAGGCTCATTATTTGCTGTTTGATTCACTTTCATTTCTTGCACAGAAACCTCAAAACGATCTTTCATATGTTCTACAATGGAAGGAAGCCATGGATGGTCTCCTGCTACTACTAACTTTGTTACTTGTTTATTGCCTTTATTTAAGGTATATCGATAAAAGCTCATTACTTTTTCTAGCTCTTTATAAATATCTTCTAAGCTATCCCAAACCTCTGCTTTATCACCTGTAAAGGTTAAATATTCTCTTTCAGTCGCTTCATCTGTTGAAATAGTCCAGTTTTGCTCATCTACTTCCATCATTAGATGTCTCATTAATAATGGATAATGTTCTTCAAAGATGCTGGCATTTACTGTTTTTGTATCTATTTCTACTAGCATAACTGGTTCGGTGTTTTCTACTGCATTTTGGTGGTAGTAATAGCGATATAATGCTAGTGCTGAGATATCTGCTGATACTGGATCTAGTTTTGCTTCATCTAATATATCTGCATATTGGGATACATTACTTTCTGGTGAAGCAAATAAAATGATTTGCTTTTTGTTTTTATCTTTTTCTTTTAATAGAAAATAGTCAAATACAGGATCTTCAAATGGTAAATGGATGGATGTACCGAGTTCCATATATAGGTATCCCTTGATTTCATCTTCGCTCGCATCTTCTGGAATGGAGAGTTTTCGTATGACTATGGATGAATCTGGAACTAGGAAGCGTACTTGTTTTTTGAGAATTTTCCATTCATCTATGCATTCTTCAAGGATCCATGTAAAGTTTTCTAAATCCTGAATGATGCCTTCATGTATTAATCCTGTTGGCAAATAGCGCTCTCCCCAATTTTGGACAGTGCTATCTTGGGAATTTTTTAATTCCGCGTAACGGATAACATGATCTTTTATGGTTAAGTTGACTACTTTCTTTTTGCCAAGGTTTAAATTGAGTGCCATGTTGAAAAAACTCCTTATTCTTTCTGGATGGAGGAAGGGTTGTGTCATTATTTGCATAATTGTCATATGATTCTGAACCATTTCTTCCAAGAAAAGTTCTCATAGAATCTTATAGAATTTTATAGAATCTTATAGAATAGAAATCCAATTAGTATGATGAAATTTCCCCCTCTAATTGAGTAGGTTGATTTGCGCTACAGGGGTTCGCTTTCCACGGGGCGAGCGTCGAGCCGCTTTGGCTGCGCCTGCAGGGTCTCGACTGTCTCGCTAATCCCGTAGGAGTCTCTCCCCTTTCGCTCCAATCAACCTGGGAAATATTTTGTTTATCTACATAATCCTAATTCATTTAGTGTAATTCTATTAAGGCAAGATTTTTATTATATTTTAATTCTTCTCTTCCATTTGAAATGGATGTACTATTATTCTCTCCTAGGTTTCTTAATCTATTTATAGTAGTAGATTTAGGTACCATTGGATGATTTGGTTACCGTAGTAGTAGGCTATTAGGGTTCCTAGAGCGATGTAGGGGCCGAATGGGATTGGTTTGGCTTTTTTTACTTTGCCTGTTAGTATTCCGGCTATGCCTCCTAATGTTCCTAGGAGTGTTGATAGGAAGAAGGCTACTAGTAGTAGCTTGGTTCCTAGTACGAAGCCTATGACTGCAAAGAGTTTAATGTCTCCTCCGCCCATTCCGCCTTTTGAGACTATGGCTATAACTAGTAATAATGTGAAGCCTACAGCTGCTCCTAATAGGGAGTCCCACCATGGATTCAGTGGAATCAAGAACCTTTCAATGATAAATAGTACTGAGAAAAAGAGTAGTACTTTATCAGGTATAATCATGTATTTTAAATCGGACACGGTAATAATAATAAATAGGGAAATTAGTGTCCAGGACACGAACAGCTCTGAACTCCAGCCAAGTATATGTGGACTAACTACAAATAGAACTCCTGTTAAAAGCTCGAATATAGGATAGAAGGGGGAAATCGATGCCTTGCAGCATTTTGATTTCCCCCTTAATAGTACATAGCTTAAAACTGGTATAAGCTCCATTGCAGACAATGTGTGTCCACAGCTTGAGCAATGAGATCTCGGCCTAACAATCGACTCTTTCATTGGAACCCTTAGCCCAACTACGTTGTAGAACGAGCCAAGGGTGATGCCGTATAGGAAGATTAGTAGGTAGATCATAGTTACCTCAATAGTTTATTTAGTAATTAATTAGATATTGTAGTATCACCCTCAGCAGCTTTGGTTGCTTGGTTAATACCAGTAATTGTTGCAGCTGTAAAAGTTACATTAACATTACCTTTAGTTGCTGAACCTGTTAATTGGATTTGTCCATTTACAACGTCTAAAGTGTAACCATCAGCAAGCGTAGTTTCATTATCTAGATAGTCTGCTAAATCAGTTGCATCAATATTTGTATCTTCAGTACCGTTACCAGCGATATATAATTTAGTAGCATTTATTACTTGTATACCATCTGCCTTAATAGCATCAAATCTAGACTTCTCAATAATATTAGCAATACTCGGAATCGCAATAGCCGCAATAATACCTAAAATAACAATAACTGCTAGTAACTCTATTAGTGTTAAACCTTTTTCATTTTTAATACGTTGTTTAATTAACTGACGCATATATATTCTCCTTTTTCATTGTAATTTTTTTCTCACTCGGTGAATCTAAAACTATTATACTAGATAGAAAGTAACATTTATATCATTTTTTTGTAAATTTCATTGGAAATTATTGTACATGATTAAAGATCTCAAACATTGGAACTAGGATAGCAGTCACGATTGTCCCGACAATTCCTGCTAAAAAAACAATCATGATTGGTTCTATTAATGACTTTAGCTGATCTGTTGCGGTATCTACTTCTTTTTCATAGAAATCCGCTACTTTTCCTAGCATTTCATCTAATGAACCTGTTTCTTCTCCTATTGAAATCATCTGGGTAACAAGTGGTGGGAATACCCAGTGACCTTTCATAGGGACTGTTAATGATTGACCTTGTTCTAAGGCATTTCTTGATTTAATAAGGACTTTTGCCATTACTTCATTCTCAATGATACTCTCTACTATAGAGATAGCTTGCAGAATAGGAACAGAACTAGTAAATAACGAACTAAGTGTTCTTGTCATTCTAGCAATTGCTGCTTTTTGTAGAATTTTCCCAAAAATAGGAACTCTTAATAAAAAATAGTCCATGTAGTATTTAGAAGACTTATTATTACGAATCATCACAATTGCTACCACAATTGCAATAACTATTAACGCTACTACCCACCAAAAACTCTGCATGAATTCACTTGCAGAAAGGACAAATTTTGTTATAGCTGGCAATTCGCTATCAAAATCAGCAAACATGTCAACAAAAGTTGGTACAACACTTACTAGTAAGAAAATAACAACAATAAACGCAATAATAGCAATAGCAATCGGATAGGTAAGTGCTGAAATAATTTTTTGCTTTGTATAATGCTGTTTCTCAAAATGAGTCGCAAGTCTTTCTAGTGTTTCGTCCATACTCCCAGTTGCTTCTCCTGCACGAATCATATTAACAAACATACTGGAAAAGACTTTTTTATGCTTTGCTGCAGCAGTAGATAGTGGGTTTCCGTCTTTTAGATCTTGTTCAACAGAAAGTAAAGCCTTTTTTAAAGCTTTACTTTCTGTTTGCTCTGCTAGGATAGCCGTCGCATCTACTACAGAGATTCCTGCTTTAATTAGGGTCGCAAACTGGCGTAGATAAATAACGAAATCTTGTAATTTAACTGCGCTACCAAAAGAAATTTCTTTCGTTAAAAGCGTTTCAGGAAGTTCAGTCACCTCTGTAACCTTTATCCCTTTTTCTTTTAACTGTAGCATTGCCTCTCTTTTAGATTGTGCCGTTACAATACCTTCTTTTCTACCTTTTCGGTCTCTTCCTAAATATTTATAACGAGCCATATTATTGCTCCCCTTCTTGCAAGTAAGGAAGTGCAGCCTCTTTAAGAATGGAGCCTGCTTGTACTAATTCCCTTACATTGCTTTCCAACGTATGCATACCTGCTGCTTTTGACGTTTGCATAATATTTAAGATTTGGTGAATCTTCTCATTACGAATCAAGTTAGCAACAGCAGAATTATTAACCAAGATTTCTGTGGCAGAAGTTCTGCCCGATTTATCAGGTGTAGGGAAAAGTCGCTGTGACACAATACTGACAAGAACAGAAGCCAATTGAATACGAATTTGATCTTGCTGAGCTGGTGGAAATACATCAATAATACGATTGATCGTAGCAGGTGCACTAGAAGTATGAAGAGTCCCTAAAACTAAATGCCCTGTTTCTGCAGCTGTAATAGCTGTTTGAATGGTTTCAAGATCTCGCATCTCTCCAACTAAAATGACATCTGGATCTTGACGTAGAGATGCTCTTAAGCCATTGGCAAAATTATTTGTATCAAAGCCTACTTCACGTTGATCAATAATACACTTTCCATGCTTATGCAAATATTCTATCGGGTCCTCTAGTGTAATAATATGTTTTCTCATTGTTTCATTCATATAAGCAATCATTGCAGCTAATGTGGTCGATTTTCCACTACCAGTAGGTCCTGTAATTAAAATAAGGCCTTGTGGTTTTTCTGCAATTTTCTTTAGAATAGCAGGAAGCTTTAAATCATCTAAACTAGGAACAGAGGTAGGCACTACTCGAATAGCTAATGCTATGCATGCTCTTTGCTTGTAGACATTTACCCTAAATCTTGAAATACCTTTCACACTATAAGATAGATCTAGCTCTCCTCGTTCCTCAAATACTTCCCATAATTTTTCGGGAATAATGGTTCTTGCCATTGTTTCTGTATCTTTTGGTGCTAAATTTTCTTTTCCGTATCGTTTTAAATCTCCGTTAATCCTCATAACAGGAGGAACACCAACCGTTAAGTGAATATCGGAAGCTTTTAATTCAAAGCCAACTCTTAATAAGTAATCAATATTGTTAAGCAATGATGTTCCTCCTAATCAGGGATTGCTACACGCAATACTTCTTCTGTTGTTGTAACCCCTTGTTTAACCTTTAACAGTCCATCATCAATCAAGAATATGGTTTTTGCTTTAATGGCTAATTCTCTTAAATTAGAAAAAGATTGGCCATTCATAATCACTTTTCGCATTTCATCATTCATGACTAACACTTCGTGGATGGCTACACGTCCTTTATAGCCTGTCATATTACAAGAGGCACAGCCTTTGCCTCTCATTACTTTTTCTATAGACAATCCTCTTTTAGCGAAGATTTCTTTCTCTCTTAGTGTTGCCTCCTGAACTTGTCCACAATCTCTACATACTCTGCGAACAAGACGTTGTGCGACAATTCCAGTTACAGAAGAAGCAACAAGGAATGGTTCTACTCCCATGTCTAATAATCTTGTAACAGAACCTAATGAGTCATTTGTATGAAGTGTACTTAATACAAGATGACCAGTTAACGATGCACGAACTGCTATTTCTGCGGTTTCTTTATCGCGAATCTCTCCGACCATAATTACGTTTGGATCTTGACGAAGTATGGCACGTAAACCAGTTGCGAATGTCATCCCGACATTTGCGTTCACTTGTATTTGATTTATTCCCTCTAACTGATACTCTACTGGATCTTCAACAGTAATAATGTTTACTTCTTCACTGTTCAAACGGTTCAATGCTGCATAAAGAGTAGAGGATTTACCAGAACCAGTAGGACCCGTAATGAGTACTATTCCAGTTGGTTTTTCAATCAAATCTGTAAATCTAGATAAATTCACTTTATTAAAACCTAGTTTATTTAGATCGTTCAATGCACTTCCCAAATCCAATATACGCATAACTACTTTTTCCCCATAAACGGTAGGTAGAGTAGAAACACGTAAATCAATTGGATGGAAATCTAAATTAAATTTCATTCTTCCATCCTGTGGAATACGATGCTCTGTTATATCTAAGTTTGCCATGATTTTCAAACGAGCAATGAGTACACTTTGCATATGCTTTGGTAATACACGTTCTACACGAAGAACCCCATCAATTCGGTAGCGTATGACTACTTTTGTTTCTTGAGGATCTACGTGAATATCACTTGCTTTTAGTGTCGCTGCATTTGATAGAACTTGGTTAACTAAACGTACAATCGGAGTATCTTGCTCGACCATGCTTTCATCTATTACTTCACCTAAAGCACCATTATCTGATAATAACTCTTCAAATCCTTCGTCCATATCATAGTACTTATTGATTGCTCTTAGAATATCATCTTTTGTTGCAATGGCAGTCTCAATTTGAAAGCCTGTAGACAAACGAAGGTCATCAATGGTATAAAAATCCATTGGATCAGCCATCGCTACATATAATTTTTCCCCCTCTTTTTTAAGAGGAATAATTAATTGTCTTTTAGCTGTATCTTTTGGCACGATGGAAAATAGCTTAGGATCAAAAGGATAACGATACAAACTGACGTGTGGAATACCTAATTGAAACTCTAGGACTTCAATCAGCTGTTGTTCAGTTATATAACCTTTTTGAAGTAAACTATCTCCAAGTCTCTGATCTGGGTGCTTATCCTTTAATGCTTGCTGTAGTTGTTCTTCTGTCAGCAAGCCAGCTTCTACTAATAAGTCTCCTAAACGTTTTCTCATTTGTTTCATTTGTTATCCCCTGATTTCTATGCTTATTTTTGCATATTTGTATTACTAGATGGATTTGTCTCTACTTTTGTATTCGTTGAATTAGTTGTACTATTAGATGAATTTGTTGTGTTTTCTGATGTTCCACTATCCGCATTTTGCTCACCAGAATTTTCAGTTTCAGTTTCTGAATCTGTATTATTCTCTGTGTTTTCTGTTTCTTCTACAGTATCAGAATCAATTATTGTTTCATCTTCTTCTACTAATCCTGTAGCAAAGACTCTGTAAACGGGTGGATAAAAATCTTCACTGATCAGCTCTTTTTTTACTGTTGCTCCTTCTGTATCCAACGCATTTCGATATACTTTAATGAGTAATCCGTCGGCACCATTAGAAATCAATTTATACTCATTAAATCCTAATAATGCATCAAATTGCAGAACTGTTTTGGGTTTAAATGATTCTTTATCAGAAAGCTCTACATTATATTGATAGATAAAAGGAACACCTGTTATGGATACATATAGCTTGTCCTCTACCATTTTAAATTGAATTTTATAAGCAGTATCATTTGGGTTATAGAAGCGATAATCCATTTTTTTAGATTGATTTATTCTTGCTTCATATCCTAAGGTTGCAAAGGCAGGTAGCTCATTGCTAGTAAATCTTTCAGCAATCGTAAAGTTTGTTGAAAGGACAGCTTGATGAAGAGCTGTAGCAACCATACTTAGCGTCCTATCAGCATATATCCCTTCCTGTTCACCAAGAATATCTAACATAGAGAAGGTTTGTTCTTTACCAACTTCTATTAATGGAAAGTGCTGTACCCAATTTGCAACATTATCCTTATCCTCTTTAACATCTAACGTAGTATCTGAAAGAATTACTTCTTCTTCCATATTATTCACTACAAAATTCTGAAGATCTATTTCATGATTACCATGTTCTAATTGAGATGCAATAGCTAGTAAACTATCATTCCATTTGGTTAAATAAAATGCCCCTTCTTGTACTAAATCAGAAGCTATGGAGTTTAATATGCTCCTTAGTTCATCCTGGTTTAGAGAAACGGTTAACCCATTTTTAGTACCTGTACTTACAGATTGCAGGCTATCCTGAAAGCGAAAAACAAACAAATTAGTATCAAAATCCACTGTTTTTTCTTTATATTTTAATGAAATAGTGGTTGATTTTAGCCATTCACCTTGCGCATCTCCTATCGCCTGCAATGCTTTGTCAAATGACATTCCCGAAATATCTACACCAGCAATACTAGTACCATCCTCATACCCATTACTTGATAAGAAGAGATTTTCATAAGCTTTTGCCCCAAAATGTGAAAAGCTAAATATAAACGCAGTGGTTACCATGATAGCAATAAAGACTTTTGCACCTTGAACGTTTTTCATGAAGTGTTAGCTCCTTTTATTTATGCATTAACACTCATAGATAAGTCGATAACAACACTCGGTCCTGCTTCTTGTGCTTTTTCAATATCTTCTAGTGTTAAAATAGTTCCTGCCATAATGATTAGTTCTCCGTCATTTGAAAATATATCTTTTCTTACTTGTTTATTCAAAAGTAATTCTATTTGTTTTTCTTTTAGAGCATGAAGACTTTTTTCTTCTCCATTAACTTCAATCGTTTCTAATTCGTCTTCTGCTACTTCTATATCTTCTACTATATTTACTTCTTCTAAAATAGTTTCTACTACATCTATCACTTTATCCTCTGAAGCTGCTGTTTCGTCTTTCATAGTGGGTTTGTAGTTGTTATTTGCATCTTCAGTTACCACAATAATATCTTTTCCATAAGTAATAACATACTCTGACAAGATAACAGTTTCTTTATCTTGGATTTTCGTCACTAAACCAATGATTTCTCCTGTTTCTTCATTGATTTGATATTCTGTTACTTTACCAACTAATTCCCCTTTTCTTGTAATAACATTTGTATCAATAATAGCGATTTTTTTGCTTGCTAATTCACTTGCAATGGGAATTTGAGTTAAATCAATAATAGAGTTGGCACTTTCTATCGTTACAGCATATTCACCGACACCTATAACTTTTTTAAAAGGAATGGCTTGAATGCTTTCTTGCCAATCTTCTTGATCTAAAGTAAGAAAATCTACATAGCCTTTTTCTGGATTAATAATTAACGATTTTACATTTCCCTCTTGATGTCCATTCGATATACTAATAATTGGTAAACCCTTTAATTGTGCACTGATTTTCATAAGTTAAACTCACCTATTCTTTCTAATTTTAGTTCAAGTACTTTTCTTCCATAAAAATAATTTGCTCTAGTACCAGTGGTTGTTGACAGTATTTATCCTTTAATGCTAATAAAAGACTTTGTAATTTTCCCATATCATTATTGTTCCTATAAAGATCAACAAGCATAGTAGAAAAAGCAAAATATTCATTTAAAGGCATAGATTCTTTCATACATTGTAAAAGTAGCATCTCGAATTCTTGTTTGTCTAATGTATCTTTCATGACATCTAATTGGGATAAAGTATTATTAATAATTTTGTGTGCCAAAATACTTAGTTCTTCCTTCGGCAATTCTATTAGCGTATCTTCTATTGATTCTAACGAATTTTCTTCCTCTTCTTCAATAGTAAATCCTGCTAACTCATCCAACATCTCAATATCGGAAAGGTTCTCTGCTTCTGCGATTGCTTCTTCCTCTATTTCTATATCAGGAATCTCTTCCTTTAAATCTAGCATTGGTAATTCTTCTAATTCGTCCACATCTAAATACAGCTCTTCATTAAGATGTTTATCTTCTGGTTGGTTATCCTTTTCACTAGATACAGCAACCTCTAAATCATCAAAGATAGGTAATGGAGGTGTTTGTTCTTTTAATTCATACTTCTCGACTTCACCAGAGAATGACTCCTGTTCTAATAATTTTTCAATTTCTGCCATATAGCTGATATCTACATCCTCTATCTCTTTTTCTGGATCTAAATAGTGACTATCTTCTATCTCTTCTTTTTCCTTAAGCAGTAATTCATCCTCTTGTATTGGTGATGTCTGTTCTAGTAATTCTAGATCAACATCCAAGTCAAAAGATTCAAGTTCTAGTTCTTCCTTACTTTCACTTTTTGTAAAGCTATTCACTTGTGGTTCTAATTCCGTTATTTCTATTTCATCTTCTTCTTGCTTGCTTACAGAAACAGTCTTTTGTTCCACCATTACAGAGTCTTCATACAAGGAAGTGGATGGAGCTTCCATATCTTCTTCCTCCTCTTTACTAAATAGGAGATTTGTACCCTTTTTCATCATAAAATAAGTGGCAACAATAATAAATAACAACATTATTAATGCACTTTGCCAAATAGGAAATAAGCTTCTAGACATAATACCTAATAAAGAAATAATAAAGCCAAAACCAACTATAATCATTTTTCCACGATTCGAAAGTCCTATAGGTAGTAAGAACAAGATAGGAATAACTAAAATTAAGGAAAAAAGAGCTAAAATGTATAAAATCATTCTAACACCTCCTCATGTATATTATATTACCTAAAATTACGACATTTTTTGTCAATTTCCATAAACTTTTGTAATACTTTTTGACATTTTTCTTCTTATAATAACTAATTAGTATTGTATAATAAGATTAGCATTTTTGAAAGCAGGGGAATATATGAAATTTATTAAGATGATATCTAGTTCAAAAGGATTAACATTAATTGAAGTATTAGTATCCCTGACCATTCTTAGTATTATCTTATTAGGTATAATGAACTTTTTTAGCCAAGCTTATTCGTATACAAATCTTAATCAGAAAAAGACTGCTGGAATTAACGTTGCGAGGAACGCTTTATCTTATATGGAACAAAGTGCTGGTGAGGATTCATTTATTAGTATTCAAAATTTAATAAATAATAATCCTGATACAACTGGTCACTTGTTAGTGTGTAATAATCAATATAAAATACTTTGGAACAATGCTACTGATGCAGCTTGTTCTCCAATTAGAATTAATAATGTAGATTATGACGTTGTAGTTACTCCAACCATTAACGAGGAATATAGTAATTTTCTTATACCAATTGAAGTAACTGTTACTTGGAATGTTAGAAATAATCCATATAGTACGTCTGTAGAGGGGGCTATTAAAAGTGAAGATCTTCGATGAAAAAGGAGTAACTTTATATGAGCTCTTGGCTACAATGACTATCCTCGCTATTGTACTTCCTGTTATTTATGGCGTATTTCAGACCGGTCTTTCTTTGTACAATAAAATTCAAATAGAAGGACAACTTCGCGATGATGCAGATTATGCTGTTTCTATGATGATGAATGCTTTTAATAGTATTCCTTTTAATTACGTAGAAATAGACGGAAATAATCAAGTAAGTTTATTTGATTCAGAGCAAACGGTTTTTGAGGAAACAGAAAAAGAGAATTCTTCTTTTTATACGTTTGAGAAAAGCGCAAAGAACATTACAAATATTAGAAGTATCGAGTTTGTAGAGGAAACTAAAAATAACAAAACCAATACATCTGTATCTATTAATGATCAAGTTATAGAAAGCATGGGTGATTTCACAGATTCTAGTATTCAATTAGCATGTAGTGAATACTCAAATAATAGTACTAGTGAATGTCTCCATGGTCTCATTTCCGTCACTTTTATAATTGATCATGCTAGATTAAACAAACCTTTAACATTAGAAAGTCAGTTTGGTTTCTAAGGAGAATGTACTCTATGATAAAAAGTAATGAAAAAGGAAATGCACTTATTACCGTACTTTTAATTTCTCTTGTTTTCACAACCATAGGACTTGCTATTGTTGCATCTACTATTAGTGGAACAAAACGAGTAGAAACAAGAGAATCCGATATTAATGTCACGTATCAAAGTAAAAAGGTTTTGGATGAAATTACTTCAAATATGGCTAATCTATTGGATCAAGTGCCTTTAGACTATGTTAAGCAAGGAACAAAATATCAAGTTAAAACTACTTTTGAAGATGATCTCAAATCCCTTGTTATTACACCTACTCTCACAGATATACTAGATAATGAAGACTACCGAGAATCTATTCAGTGTCTTAGTGTTGTAGATATAAGTAATAAAGCTTCAAATCCAACTGTATATGATTCGACTAGAGGTTGTGCAGAAAGTACTTATTCGACTAATACTCCTTACACTATCAATAAACAACTAGATTTCACCCGTGTATTGGAAGTAATTCTAGTTACAAATAATCCTAATGAAACAGAAGGTGCTGTAACTAGAACGTTAAAACAAAGAATTATACTATCTCCATTACCTAGCTTCTTAAAATATGCAGTTGGTTCTTATTCAGAGGAGCAAGAGGAAGGGCTATTTTTAAACGGGTCTTCTAATATTAACGGAAATATTTATGCGAACCAGCTCACAATAAGTGATCGAGCAAACTATCAATTACGAGATGGTACAAAGCAAACAGTCAGGTCTCTGCCTCCTTCTATTACAGGAAATATATACAGTACTTCGGCAAATTTATTACCTGTATTAATAGCCGATAATTTCTATAAAAGCGATATTCCTTCTTTATATCATGATAGTCAGTTTATAAATATTGAGTATGACCAAACCATCATTCAGCGAATTAATACGATGCTAGATTCTAATCCTACAGTAAGTGGTTTCCAGGTTACTAACATGGAAGATGTGTCTAACTTTACTAACAAGTTTAAAAATAAACTAACCAGCATCGTATCAAGCTCTGTAACGAAAGCCGATACAGTTAAAAGTGTAACAACTCAGGAAGCACCAACTTCTGTTAATGGAAATGCTATAGAGCAATTAACAAATAGTTTTAAAATCGAAAGTGATAAAGAAGCATTAAGCTTTAATAATCCTGTTTATATTAATGGAGATACAGTAATTAATAGTAGTAATTATGCTATCAGCTTCAATAAGGAGTTAGTAGTAGATGGAGATTTATATCTGGTTAGTAACAACAACTTAACCCTTCAGGATAATATTTATGTCTCTGGCGATATACATCTTGTTAACTTTGATGGAGAGATGAATATAACTGGTGATATAATCGCTGCTGGCGATATGAATATAGAATCTAGTGCGGATAATGCTGGTCAGTTAAGTAAAGGAGTCACTCTGAAAGGAGATATTCTAACTGGGAAATCTATTAATATACGACCATTAAATACGACTATCTCTCTTAACAGCAATATGATTAGTTTAGGCTCATTTACGATAAATGGTGATGAAACAGGGGAGAATTCTGGGGAGAATGACATTGTAAGAATTAATTCTGTTGTATACTCTTTAGAAGATACATTTGTCTCTAATACTAATATTTTAGGTCTTACTTATACAAATTCATCTACAAATAAACAAGAAACAGGGCAGCTAATCTTACTAGCAAAGGAGAATTTAACCATTACAAGAATGAATGAATTCAATCATTTTGATCCAAAAACGGAGTCTGGTTTCCCATATCTTCCTGAGGAAGAAGAGATTATTCAGCCACTTCAAGCATTTTTCTATACGGAAAAAAACGCTGAACTATATGGAGTTGGTTCACTATTTTATATTAAAGGTGGAATATTTGCTAAAAATTCATTAGAAATAAATGCTATACGAGCAAATAGAGACTTTTCAAAAATAGAAGACGTTCCAGGGTCTGGGGATGGAATGTTATCTAGATTTATTGTTGATTATGATCAAAATGTATTATTTAAAGGAATTGACGCACTTCCTTTAGTAGACAGATTGCAAATTATCCCTGATGATTTCGTCATTGAATAAATTATTAATAGGAAAAAGAGCTTTCTCGACAAGGAAGCTCTTTTTCCTATTAAATGGAACTATTTCGAATTATACCCCAAAAATGATGGTACCTAATATCATATACACTAAGGGAAATAAAAATAAAACGGAATTTGCAATAAAGGAGATATAAGATAAAGCATCTTTCTTCCTTTTATGTACCTTCCATGCGACATAAAGTCCTATAGGACAGAATATAATAGGAAAAAACACAGGTAATCCTTGTATTTTTTCTAATGGAATGATTTGAAAAATAAAAGATACGATATCATTAGTAAGTTTGTTCGCATATTATACTCCCTCATTATCTAATTACCATATTATAACACTTTCACCCATTACTAAGTAGATTTATTTTTGTATAGTTGTAAAATATCACTAATGTCGCATAAATAAGTTTTGAATTTTCTGTTTTTGTTTTTCCCTCAAAAAGAGAAAGAACGAAAACATTAAAACGAAGGTAGTAAACATCCATTTTTTTACTATAACTTTTGACGAG
>NZ_WEHU01000017.1 GCF_009183415.1 Bacillus sp. B1-b2
AACTATACCAAACGGATAGGTGTTTTTTCATGTGTTTTTATTGTGTCAATGATCGTACTTGAATGACATCAGCAACTACTGCTTGTTGAACTTATCCCACATTTTTCGATGCGAAAGTTGAGTAAATTAATTAAAGACAAACGAAATATTCATCTATTATACTCTTATTTTAGCAGGGCAGATTACTTGACGCAGTTACTCTCCTACATTAAGGAAGGAATAGAAGCAGAAGAATATATTATCCTTGTTGAAAATGAAAAGAATTACGCTCTTATCAATCAAGAGTTGGAACATCTGTTTTCCGTTAAGCAAAGAGAGTACTTACATTTCGTTAATAGCCTTGATTTTTATTTCTCAAGTGGAAGCTATCACCCACCTGCCATAACAGAATATTTCAACAAAGTCTTCCAACCATACATAACGAAGCAATTAACGGTTCGTTCTTGGGCACATGTGGAATGGGCGACTTTTAGCAGTCCTTATTATTTGGTAGAGGATTTTGAGAATATAGTCGATAAAGCCGTAAATGAGCTCCAGTTCCCCTTAGTATGTGCCTATTCAGGTGATAAAATGCCTGGCACTTACAAAACATAATAGAAAGAACTCATCCTTATTTATTAAAAGGGAATGAGCTAGCATTTTCTAATAAGTATAAAGACTTTTAAACGAGTCTATTAGTTTACTAGCTGTTCCATTTTTATTGAACAGCTTCTTTGGTATTATTAAATCTTTTCAAGCATTACTTACCTATATGCAATCAATTAATATGAAATACTGTTAGTTTACTCCACGTTGATTTCCAATTCTTCTTTATAAGCCGTTCTTGGTATATTTTCATTCGTTCCTTATCCTCGATAAAAAAAGGAGTCGGTTTTACCTCTAATTGTATTAAATCCCTTATCCCACATGGAGCAGCTACTATTAAATTGTTCTGTTCATCTAATTTCACGCCTAAAGCTGTAGCGGTTTCAGGAAATTTTGATATAGCATCGACAGAAGAGGCAAAGGGAAACGTCTTGTTCTTCATATGCATTCTTGCTTGATTTTTTACAGACCATGGAATACTAGGCATTCTATATGCTAGCATTCTTTCGAATTTCTTTTCCTCCACTTCACTTAAATTTTCAGGATTAAAATAAATGACATCAATATCTGGTAACTTTGTTCTTTCGCTATAATAGTGTAAGGTGTCCCATACTTTAGAGCGAACGAATCCTGCACAAATCCACCAATCAGGTAAATTCAATGATTTTGCTGTTCTCAAGATATCCATCATCCACTGATCTTCTTTAATGAGAGAAATAATTTGATCTTTATTCATTATTACAACAGTCCTCTCTTTCACCATGATAGATTTGAAATAACTAGAATAACTAATAATTTTTCATTAAAATTACAAACAATTCGAGTTCAACCAAATCACCATTGCAATTATCATTTCTTCAGTAAAACGATGATTTACATTTTCAAAGATGCGAAATTCTATGTTAGTGCGCTTCTCTGTTTCTATTAGATAGTTATAATAATCAATTTGTCCTTCTATAGGCATGAAAGTATCGTTCTCTCCATGTAGGAGAAGGATTGGATTTTTATTAATATGGTTTTCTTTTGGATCATAGTTTCTTAATCTCTCTTCTTCCATTAAAGGTAGTTTTTCACGTTTATCACGTAACCGATATATTTCTTCAGTCACTACAAAGGACCCTGAACCATTGACATTAACCAGACCCTTAATTAGAGGTTCCTTAGCAAAAATACTGGTTGCTATAAGTCCACCCATGGAACTCCCTATTACAATGGTATCTTCTAACTTAATAGGCAGGACATTGAGAAAATCATGAAATTCATCCACTGTTATCATAATTGTTTGCCAAAAATATTCTTGAGATACTTGCTTTTCAAAATAATGAACAAATGGTTCTCTTGTGTCATGATATATAATTCCTGGTACAATAACTGTATACCCTTCATTTACTATTAATTGGGCTAAATCACTATATCCTTTGGCAGAACCTCCCCATCCATGGTAAATGATCACTATCTTTTCTCTAGAAATACCTATTTCTGGTTCTTGTATATAGTAACGATATTTGCCACTCTCTCTACTTTCCATTATTACACCTCTAAACACCCTTACTAACATCTCGATTGCAGAATAAACTAGACTTGTATCTCGGTAATTTTTTGTAAGTAAGTTTTTCACCTATTTTATCATTAACAAAACGTTATTAATCACTGGTTGAAGACTCTTAAAATTTGAATCACTCACAACAAAGTAAAAGGTCCTTAAGAAATTCTTACAGTTTGCTACTAAGTACCAATAGTTTTGTTCGGGTAGCTTCTTCTTCCTTTGAGACAGCTCATTAGTCATGCTTTCTAGTAATTCTAATATTATATTTACACTTAACCCTCTTTGTAACATCTCTAATATAGGAATTAGCATTCTCTCTTCTTCATCATGATGATAAACATCATCACTCACAAAAATTTTCGCCCAGATTACAGATACTATTTCCTTATAATATGTACTATCTAATTTTTTATTTTTAATAAGTTCATAAAATGTATCTGATACATGTGCAATACTATGTGCCCACCCTTTATGTGGGACAAATCCTCTTACATCCTTCTCTTGTCTTATATATTTTATTAAACTATCTTTTACTTCGTTGATTTTCCTTACTGAAAGAAAATCATTCTTATTATCCTGAAACAAGATAAGCGCAATTAATAAAGTTGTGAAAGCTCTAGTGAATACAGAATCTGTATCACTTTCCCCTATTCCGTTATATAGAAATTTATTACTTAAACATTCTTCTAGTAGTTCTTCTAAAACAGAAACACTAAGTTTATTTTCCAATATCAAGTTACTAAAAGTGCCATAAATAAGTGTGTCTCTTAATCCACTATCAGACGAACCTATATTTTTCATCATCGAATATAGTATTAGTTCTTGGTCAACTCGTTGCCAAGAAAGTTGTTTTGTATGTAATTTCATTAACTGTAATTTAAGTTCTTCTTCCTTTAGCCTAATGAAATCACCATTGTATGTCATATTATTCATCCTTTTGTTTATTCTTCTTGTCTTATTTCACAAATACAATTATTACTTCTTTACCATACTCCTTAGAAATAGCTTTTCTCGCTTCTTCAGAAGTTCGTGCTGTTACCGGAATTCTTTTCTTTTTTCCCTCTGTTTCTAGTTCCACTGTAAAGCATTTTGCTCCACATCTCATGTACGATAGCCTCCATGCCCATCTAATAGTAATGCCATATAGTAGCTATCTACGTATTTACCATCGATATAAATAGAATGTCGTTTTATCCCCTCTATCTCAAAGCCCATTCTTTTATATAAACCTACTGCGGATTCATTATCCACTCGTACCGTTAATTCTAATCTACTAATCCATTGTTCTTCCGCCCATTTTATTAATGCTTCAAACAGAGCTTTTCCTATTCCTCTCCCCTGACATGCTTCGATTATTCCAACCACTATATAGGCAATATGTTGTACTCTTCTTGGCTGATTTCCTATCGCTATTAAATAACCAACCAAATTCTCCTCTACTTCTGCTACTAAAATTTCCGATTTCTTATCCTTTTGAAAAGACTCTATCCTATTTTTCTGTTGCTCTAATGTGATAATGCGCTCTCCTGATTCCCAAAGCATATATTCTGATTCATGCTCTACTTGCTGTACTAATTTTGAAAAGCAATCTGCATCGTTTAACCTTATTTTTCTTATTGCTATATTGGAAATATCGATTGTAATCAACCTCTTTTGCTAATTTTAGAATAGATCTTATTTCGCTATTATCTCCCATAAAGAATAAATTCTTCTAAACTTCCATGAAACACATTGACATCAATGAATTCTTCTTCTCCATTGTATCCTTCTAACTTCTCTTTGTCGGTGTATTGCCAGAAAGTCCAATCTCTTTGGTCTGGTAAGGTAGGTTTTGTCCATACATCACGTATCCAAATATCAGTATCCTCAAATTCTTCCTTTATATATAAATCATATGCTTTATTAGTAGTGTAGAGGATTACTCGTTTTCCATAATGCTTTTCTAGAATATCAATCATATCTTGAAGTTCTTTTCTAACATCCTCTTTACTAGGTAGATTTTTTTCCTTATCACCATAAAACTCTACATCAATAACAGGTGGTAAGGTATCTGCCTCTTTCGGAACAGTATCAATAAAATTCTCTGCTTGTGTTGTACCTGCACTGTCATAACTAAAAAAATGATAAGCACCAATTCTTATTTTCGTTGTTTTCGCATTGTTCCAATTGCTAGTAAAATAGGAATCAACAAAGCTACTTCCCTCTGTTGCTTTTATAAAAGCAAATTGAATATTCTGCGTCTCTATCTGTTTCCAATTAATTTCTCCTTGATAAGAAGATACATCTACACCCTTTACTTCGTAATCTCTGGAAAAGAAAGAATTCGGTATAATCATTCCCTGCAAAATCAAAATTCCTATACTTGCGATGAATAGAAAGAAAAGAAAAAAGGAGATTAACCATTTTTTCTTTATAGGCTTTTTTCTACCCATTTGTTTTCCTCCTATTCATTCATCTTGTGCATGACAAACTGGGATTTCATTTTCTTAAAATCATTATGTTCATAAAATGGGATGTACTCTTCTTCACAAAATAAACTAATAATATCAATGTTCGAAAGCTCTTCTAGCAATTTAGCTACTAGGTTTTTACCAAATCCTTCTTTTTGGAAGGAACGATGGATAATGACATCCTCAATGTAAGCTCGAAATACTCCATCTGTCACAGCTCTTGCAAAACCTACCAATTCATCATTCTCCCATGCCCCAACATAGACTCCATGTTGTAATATTAAACTTATTTCTTCCTCTCTTCTTTCTTCCCACCAGCCTATACTCTTATAAATTCTCATTACGTCTATTGCAGCAATCACTCTTTCCGAATTGCTAAGTATTTTCAAATGTAATGTTTCCCCCAGGACCTCCATGAAGAATAATAAGTGGAAGAGTTCTTTGGATACTCCCTTCTATTTTAACCCAATGTTTAATACTGTTATGCTCAATCATATATTCACCATCTAAAAGCTTCATGGACACTCACTCCTTCTACTCCTATTCATTAAAATAATCCACTATTTTTAAGGCAACTTCTCTTGGTTTTACATCAAGCTCATTAAGTGATTCTACTTCTACCCACATTGGAATATACCTTCCTCTTTCTTTGCTTTTTCTGTATTCTTCTCCATCACCTGTACCAAAGACTCCCCCGATAATTACTGCCAAAAAGTAATACTGTGTACCACTATTTTGCAGTACTGTTAAACATTCTTTTATCCTAACCATTACTCCTAATTCTTCTAATGCTTCTCGCTTAGAACCATCTTCCGGTGTCTCTCCATTCTCTATTCCACCACCAGGGAAAACATAATAGATAGTGTTTTTTACTATTCTTTTTATTAATGCCACCTTATTGTTTTCTATAATCACTACTGAACCTCTGTCTCGCATCCTACTCCAACTCCTTCCTTCTAAAAAATGGAAAGATTACTAGTTAAATAGATTTACTCATTTTAATAAAAGTAACAGGATGTCCAAAAAAATCTCCTTCTGTTTCTCCTACTTTTACAAAGCCTTCCTTCTCATAAAAGCTAATACTTGAATTCTGTTTATAAACAGATAAAGAAAGTGTTTTTGGTCTTTCATAACAACTTAAACCATATTTGATAAGGGCTCTCCCAATGCCTTTTCTATGATGAGATGGATGAATATAGAGTGATTCTAAATACACCTCTTCTTTTGAACGGTCTCCAGAAAAGAAAGCATATCCTACAATTCTCTGTTCTATTTCTACAACTAGATTGAGATAATGTTGAAACCTATTATCCATTTCAGCATCTGAGTAGGCATCTGTTAACACCTTATCTTGTATATCTAGTGGAATAAAGTCGCTATATGTATGTCTCCATGTATCATGAGCAATAGATCTAATGGTATTTGTATCTGTTACTTGCATATGTCTTATTTGCATTATTATTGATCTCCTAACCTATATCATTTGTTACTATTTTACAGAATTCTGAAATAAATGATAATAAAACCCAATAAATTCTTTATAATTTTTTGAAAACTATTTATTTTAATCTATTTTTCCAAAAAAAAGCGTAGTCTACTCTGATAGTAAACTACGTGTCTCACCTTATATTTTGTTAAAACTATCATCTGCAGGGAACTTTATTCCAACACTTCTTCTAGCAATGGTCATAATGTCCATTACCTTGAGACTATGCTTAAGGTTATACCTCATCTTCTCTTGATTTTTTTCTCTAATTATTTGTTCAAATTCCAAAAATTCTTCATACATTCTGTGTTTGTGTGTGTTTATGTGAACTTCTTCTTCCATTTTAAGTCTATCTTTATAAGTAAATGATGAAATACTACTAACAGGACCATTAACATAGATTGTTCCATTTTCACCTTGAATGGTAGCAGAAGAAGGACCATTGCTATCTTTTGCACCAATACAAACTGCTTTAAACTGGCCATAATCAAGAATTAAAATACCCGATGTATCAATGCCATTTGTTAGATTCGGATAATAAGCTATATCATTCGGTTCTCCAAAGAGCCCAACAACAAAATGAATATTATAACTATTAATATCCATTAATGCCCCACCTGACATTTTTGGATCAAATGCGGGCAATATAGTTCCTTCTTTAAAAGCAGAATACCGAGAAGAATATTGAGAATAATTTGCTTCTATAATTTTTATTTCTCCCAGATTATCTAGTCTATTTTTTATTTGAAGGTAGTTTTCTCTATATTGATTCGTTATTGCTTCTAGTAAATAAAGCTCCTTACTTTGTGCAATATCAGCTAATATCTTTAATTCTTCAATGTTAGATGTAAAGGGTTTTTCACAAATTACATGCTTCCCCGCTTCTAAAGCTTGTTTAGCATAAGAAAAATGCAAATGATTTGGTAATGCTATATAAACGGTATCTAGTTTGGAACTAGCTAGCATTTCTTGATAATCTACATAAATATGCTTAATGTGATAGTTTACTTGAAGTTTTTCTAGGTGTTCTTTTTTATTCGTTCTTCCAAAAATGGCTACTAATTCTATTTCTGGCATACTGTTAAGAACAGGTAGAACATCCTGCACAATCATACCAGAACCAACTATGCCTAACTTCATGTTACTTACATCCCTTCATACCCTCTTCTAAAATTTCCATCTGTATCAAAGTCTCTTCATCTTTTATTAATTTTTCTTTTCCATTAATGATTGTTTCATAGATTGCGTCGTAAACTCTACCATAATCGCCTACTTCTGATACCACTTTTTCTTCATGATAATTGCCTGATTCATCTAAGTAAGTTAAGGTTCCATAATGTTCAGGAAGATCTATTCCAAATCCCTCTTTACCAGGCATATAAAACAGCTTTAGATGTTCTTCTTGACGATCCTTTGTATCTTTTACAAAAACACCTTTTTTTCCATAAAGTACAAAGCTTGGTCTTTCCTTTAAGCGAAAATAACTTGATTTGATTGAAACCTTCAATTGGTTATAATAAAAATCTAAATCAAAATAATCATTCATTCGCCCAGTCCCTAATAATTGGCGTACATCGTAATGTACCTGATCAGGTTTTCCGAAATAGGAAATTACTTGATCAACTGTATGTGTACCATGTCCATACAGATAGCTAAGATTAAAGGTATAGTTTTTAACCGATTCTGGTACTTCCGGTCTAAAGTAGTCATAATGCATTTCTACCTCTAATAACTCCCCTAGTTTTCCACTTTCTATTACTTTTTGTGCAGTAAGAAAATCTGAATCAAAACGACGATTTTGATAGCATTGTACTATCAAATTTCTTTCTTTTGCATATGCAAAGATTTCTTCTGCTTCCTGTTTCGTCATCATAAAAGGCTTCTCCACTAAGACGTTTTTTCCATGATCCAAAGCTAGCTTTGTTAAAGGAAAGTGAGATTCATGTGAAGTTGCAACGACAATTAATTGAATGTCTGCATCGTTAAGTATTTCTTCTATGTCCGTAGTATAATAGATATGGTCGTGTTTCTGCCATGTATCATGTGATGGATTTCTACGATATATGGTTTTTACGTTTATATTTTCTCTTTGTAGCACAAAAGGTAAATGATATCTGTTTGTACTTTTTCCATTCCCAATATAGCCAATTGTAAGCATGTAGATCACTCCTATAATGTTTAATAGCCTCATTATAAGTTGCATGTATAGAGAATGTCATGTAAGACCTTTCATTTCTGTCATTTAGGTTAAAAAGTTCAGCAGAGAACAGAAAAAGAATATACTTCTGAACTAAAAGTTCAATCGGAAGGAGAAGATGGATTTGTTATTAAAAAAGATGGCCAGTAGAACAGACTTCACTGCTTCTGAGAACACAATTGCTCAGTACATATTGAATAATACAAACAAAATGGAAAAAATGACGATACAAGAGCTTGCTCGAGAAACATTCACATCTAATGCTTCCATTATTCGTTTCGCGCAAAAAATGGGGATGGAGGGTTTTAAGGATTTTAAGATTAGGCTAGTTCAGTCCATTGAGCAAAGAAAGCTTGTTTTATCTGACATTAATCCAAATATACCATTTGAAGACGATGCATCTATTATGAAAATTGGACAAGACATGATGCATTTGGCGGAGCAAGCTATTAAAGAAAGCTATCAATTACTAAATGAAGCGTCATTATTTCAAATGACAAAGTATCTATATCAAGCGGAGCGAATTTTTTTGTATGCAGCTGGGGATTCTCAAATCCGTGCAGAGAGCTTTCAAAATAAACTCGGGAAAATAAATAAATATGCCATATTGGCTACTGCTCGAGATGAGTTTGCTACAAATACTGCTAATTTAACATCAATGGATTGTGCTTTGTTTATTACCTATGAAGCTAAATCAAAAAATGATTGGATCGCTGCAAACATATTAAAAGAAAAAAATGTACCGATTCTATTACTAACAGCATTTCCTGAAAGTGAGCTAGCTAAGTATTCTGATGTCATGTTAACAGTACCATTACTTGAAACACAGAAAATAGAAAAAATAGCTACTTTCTCCTCTCAAATCGCCCTTGACTATCTTTTAAATGTACTTTTTTCTACTTTGTATCAAATTGATTATACAGCTAACCGCAATCATCAGCTAAAAAACGCAGAATTACTTAAGCGTTTCCTAGACCAATAGCTAAATAATCCCTTAGATATACTTCATCAAGTCTAAGGGATTATTTAGTTTTCTGTCACTCTAATACAAGCTATCAATTAAATACTCCGTTATCACATAAATTTAATTTCATTCGCAAATTGTAGTAAAATTTCTCTTCCTTGCTCACCAGATATAATATACAAGAATTTCTCGCCTTCCATGATTATTTTTCTCTCTTCTCCACTCTTTAACATTACTGAATGAAAGGATGAAATAACCCATTCTTGTTCCACTGTTTCATTAAGAAAAGCTTTTTTTAGATCCACTTCAAGGTCGTTTATACGTGTTTCTATCTTAATCTGGCTTCCGTCTTGTAAAGTATAGATGGCACCACCTAGAAGAATATCTTTTTCTTTTGTTACAAATACCTCTGGTTCACCACTTGTATTAAGAGTATGTAGTTTTCGCGGAACAATAGCTTCCCTTGATAAGAAAACAGACTCCTTATTCTCTACTAACTGCTGATTTTCCACCGTTATGGCTGTTATTAAATCCGTTTCAGATAAGGTCTGTACAAATTCATTTTCTTTTTCCTGCAAAATGTCTCCATTGAGAAAAAGGACTAATCCTATTGTAAAGATACCTACGAAAGCAAAAAAAGGAAAAATGGAGAAATGTCTGTCTGTTGTATTCTTTGTTCTTATACTAACTAGCAGTCTCTCTTTTGTTACAGCTTTCTTTTTTGCTTCCCAAACTATATCACTATCTAATTGCAGCAACTCTTTATCTAGGTGATTTAAAGATTTCTCCATTCAATAATACCTCCTTTTTTAATTGCTTCTCCAAAGCAGCTAGAGCTCTAAAGAGAGTGGATTTCACTTTACTTTCTGTCCATCCTAATATCGCTGCAGTTTCTTGTATAGAAAACTCTTTTAACTTTCTTAGAATAATAACGACTCTATAATCGGTTTTTAAAGAACTTATTGCTTGATATAATTCATAGGAACTCTCCTTAATAAGTACATATTCCTCTGGTATCTCTTTGACTTCCTTTAAATGAAGGAGTATTTCTTTAAAAAGGATAATTGGTTTCCTCTTTCTGATATAGTCAATGGTTACATTATGTGCAATTCGAAATAACCATGTCTTCTCACTAGAAGCTCCTTTAAATGATGCTTGCTTCTCGTAAGCTTTCAAAAAAGTTTCATGCGTTAAGTCCTCTGCTTGCTGATAATCACGAACCATCAGTAAAATATACTTAAAAATGGATTCACTATATCTTTCATAACAAGTCAGAATAAAGTTATCATTGTCTTGGTTCACTTTGTCACCTCCATTTCGTTGAAAAGCTCTATATAGACGGTTGAACGAAAGAAAAGTTTTACATTTGTTTCATTTTTTTTCAAAAAAAAATAACAGTTTTTCATATTCGCATAGTCTATGGATGAGATTTTCATTTTAACTTATATTAGTTGTAACTTTTTAAAGAACTCAAACGATTAATAATGGAACAGAACATTAAGGGGGGAGATTATTGGCTAATCGTAAGCTTGAAGAGAGAGTAATAGAAATTTATCAAACGCACTATTCAGATGTCTACCGATTTTTAATTTGTTTTACTGGTAACTCTAATGATGCAGAAGATTTAACGCAAGAAGTGTTTATTCGTGTTTTAAATCACCTTTCTAAGCATACTTCTGGAAGCTTAAAAACGTGGATTTTTTCCATTGCGAAGCATACGGCTATTGATCATTATCGTAGGAAAAGGTTTACCTCTATTTTTAAAGAAAGCTTTTTTAAACAAATACCCTCTAATGAATTAGATCCCAATGCGGAAATAGAAATGGATGAGTTCAAGAAAGGTATTCATCAAGCTATCTCAAAACTTAAGCCAGATTTTCGTGCTGTAGTCATTTTACGAGGAATAAATGAATTTACGATAAAAGAAACAGCTGACATACTTCATTGGAGTGAGTCAAAAGTAAAGGTAGATTATCATAGAGCATTAAAAATCCTACGGAAAAAATTAAATATAGACACAGAGGAGGTAATCAGAAATGCGAATTGACCAAGATTTATTTCACCATATAAAAGAGTCCTCATTTATGAATCCACGAGATGAGTTTGTGAAAGAAACAGAAATTATGCTTAGAAAAGCAGCAAGAAAACAGAATCGCAGAAAAAAATTAAAGCTTGCCTCCATTGCTTCAAGTGGACTTCTTGTATGCATACTCACTTTGTTTTGGATTTTCTCTTTTAACGGTAAACAATTTATCTATAACACTGTCTCTTCTTACCACTCTAACCAATCACAGATTTTAACAACTACATTGGATCCACAAGTGTATATTTATCATTCGCATAATTATGAATCATTTCTATCAGAAACAAACTCCACTTCTCCGAGAAATGCATCACATCCTACGAAGAACATTACACTAGTTGGAGAAAGGCTGAAAGAGACATTAGCAAAAAAAGATATCCAAGCACAACATGAAACGAAAGATATTAATGCCATACTGCTCGAAAGAGGTTTGAGTTTTCAAGATTCTTATAGCGTTACTAAAGAATTACTTGAAAACAATTTAGAGAAGTATCCTAATATAAGGATGACCTTTGATATTCATAGAGATTCTGATACTAGATCTCATACTACTGTACAAATAGAAGATACTGACTATGCAAAAATTCACTTCGTTATATCAGAGTTAAACCCTAATTATCAGCAGAATTTAACATTCGCACAAACATTACATGAGAAACTGCAGAAAAAATATCCAGGCATATCAAAGGTAATTCTAACAAACAGTACAAATACTACTAAAAGTACTTATAATCAAGACGTATTTAACCAAGCTGTGTTAATCAATATTGGGGGATATGACAATACTTTGGAAGAAGAGTATAGATCGGTAGATGCACTAGCTGAGGTTATAGATGAAATATTGAAAGAAGAAATAAAATAACTATAGTAATAAGAAGAGTAAGCAGAAGAAGCTTACTCTTTTCCACGTTTAGTTTTGAAAAATGCCCTTATCCCGATGACTTAAATCTCCTTCTAACACAATTTCATACTGATTATTTTTTTTTGTAATAATAGTCAAACTAGTATCATGAATAAATGGAGGTTCCCACAACCTATCCATTGGAAGTTGTTTAAAGTAGGCTAGTATTGTTTTAATCGTTATAGAATGTGTAACAATAAGAACATTACCTGAATCATGATTCTTTATAATATCTTTCAAAGCTAATTCTACTCTTTTTCTTACATTAAAAAAATCTTCTCCCATTATTGGCTGATATAAATGAGGTGTGTTCCAAAAAGAGTAAATTTTTTCTGGAAAATTCTCTTCGATGTATGTAATAGTTTTCCCTTCCCAATCTCCCATATTAATTTCTCTTAAGTTTTCTTTAAGAGTAATAGGTACATCCCACTTTCCTCTTATTATTTCTGCGGTTTTCACGCTCCTATTACTTGTACTTGAATAGATGGCATCAAATTCAATATCTCTAAGGCTTTTTGCTAATAATGACGCATTATTAACACCAGTTAGCGTTAGCTCCGAGTCACTCCAACCCTGCATTCTTTTTTCTGTATTCCAAGAAGTTTCTCCGTGTCTTGTTATGTATAAAGTGAGCATGTTTCTCTCCTATCCTATACTCTACATTGGGTTGTGAGAATTCATTTAATTATATTTTATTAATATCGGTGATTACAGCTACTAATTACTTTATAAAGGCTTCTTATCGAGTGGTTCTACAACCCCGATTATTTTTTTATCTTTTTTTTTCGATAATAGCTTTTATTATTCCTTCTGATATTTCCGCCTCTGATAACCATCTAGAATGATTTCTATCTATTTTAAATCCCAGCTGGACTTGATGATAGGTACCATTAAAAAATCCTTCGATTGCTTTTTTTACTTTTTCTAATTTCGCGTTACTTCCTAGTATATGAAACAATTGGACATCTAAACTATATGCTGACAACTCCTCTAACAAAATCTTTATGGCCTGTTTAGCATAAGAGTGAATCCAAATTACTGCAGTATGTATTTCCCCATTTTTTTCAAGTGTCGACTTTAATGCCTCTCTGAAACTACTATTGTCTGTGTAATCTACTAATAGGGGAGTCAGACGACTATCCTGTTCCACAGCTTCTACTAGTTTATCCATTTGTAACGGTTTTCTCGCAACTACTGAAACACGAAAACCTTGTTCTACTAACCATTTTGATACTTCAAATAACATACCAGTTCCGCCAATAACTAAGGTATGCTTCATTCTAGATCCTCCCCAAGAAAATTACATTATTACTTCATTTATATCTTTATGATAAACAAATTGCTCCCCTTTTTTCCCCATTATTCTAATCCCTTTATCTACAAATCCGCATTTTTTATAAACATGCTGTGCGATGGTATTTTTATGGTTTACCGCTAACACAATTTCTTTTTTATCGGAATAGTGTTTTTTCACAAAAGCGGAAAGTTGATTCAAGGAAGATTGAGCAATGCCTTTCCCTTGATAATTTGTATCAACAGAGTATGCTCGAAGTAAGATAGCCTCTTCATTTTCACTAAAACCCTTTACTCCCCCCCCGCACTGAAGAATAAAAAACCCTGCTAACTCTTCTCTATATAAGATAACTATAGGTATCTTAGTTTCATCTTCTTCACATGCCTTCACAGCTTCTACTGGAGTGGATGTATACACACTTTGTTGGGGTGATAGATTGTAAGAAAAAATACTCTGCTTATATTCCTCTGTATATAATTTAAGTTGAACCATATCCTTGTCTGTAAACATATCCTATAACCGTACCTTTCTTTGTATATAGATGTTTTCTGCATTATTTGTAATGGGGAAGATTTAAAATGTTTTTTTATAATCTCTGTAAATCTCTCCAATTATCCCTTCCATTTGATGAACACCTAAATCAGAGTTTGTCATAATGACCAACCCTTTTTCTAAATAGGGAAAGATAACCATCATACATTGAAATCCTTTCCCCCATCCTAAAGAAGAAATTTCCATCTCTTTTTCTTCTCCATCTAAGAAGACACCAAGACCAGCCCAATGATAGATACCTTGTTGGTGGATTAAGTCTTTAGCATTTTTTGAAGAGATACCTAGTTTACTCTTACCTTTTATAGCAGTTATTAATTCTATTACCAACAATGAAAGATCAGAAGGTGTACTCCATAACCCACAAGCTGCTGAATAAGGATAAATAGTAGTATTTTTATCTACTACATTCCCTTTTTTATCATGACCACAAGTAATATTTTCATCTGGTAGTAAACCGAGATAATGACTATTTTTCATTTCTAAGGGGTCTAACACATACTGTCTCATTACTTTATCAAATGATTCGCCCATCGTATCTTCTATTAACTGCTGAATGATACAATATCCTGCATCACAATAATGAAATTGACTACCTGGTTCATAGGTAACTTCTATTTTATGAGAACAATATTCTGTTTTTCCATTTAATAAGTCCTTCATGGAAGGAATCCCCTTCTCTAAGGAGTATTCTGTAAAACTATGTAAAGGATCTTTTATACCTGACTGATGAGACAGAAGATTCCTTAGAGTTACTTCCTTTTGGGATATAAATTCATTTTTGGGTATCTTCCAATTTTTCAGTTTATTATTAACACTCTCGTCTAATTGAAGAAACTTCTTCTCTACTAATACAAGGATCAGCATAGCCGTAACAAACTTACTCATAGAGCATGAATTAAATATAGTTGTAGCTTCCACTTTCTTATGGGTATTTTTTTCAAGATATCCATAACAGGCAGTCTTCTGCAAATTATCACCTTGAACAAAGGCCATACTTAAACCAGCAACTCCACTCTTCCTCACTTTCTCTTCTAAGGTTACCATCATTATCCTCCTTTTTAATTATCTTACCAAATACAGAACGTATATTCTAGAAAAATATAGATGTTTGCCTATTTTTCCTTCATCTAATAACTAATAAGCTTGTACTAGAATACAATGCATTGAACTGAGAGGTGATTATATGCTTGGTTTATATAAAGATAGTTTAGATAATCGAAAGAATCTAAATGATCAGGAAAGATTGCTAATAGAAGAATTCGAAAAAAAAATGACAGATAACAAAAAACCTTTCCCTTGTATACCAGCTACAATTGGATTTTCTATGAATCATTTAAGATATGGATTTATTGGTGATCCAACAGAAGAGAAAACGACTTTAGAGCTTGTTGATATCTTAAAGGAATTTACTATATATTCAAGAGATTACGGAAAATATACTTCTTTGATTGTTTTTTATCAAATTCCGAATGAACTAATGAGTGTTTCTAAAGTGGAAGACTATGAGCAACTATTTTGGGAGCAACTAAGCAGACTATCTTCCGTAGATGAAATGGATTGGGTAGGTGACATTCCGACAGACCCAGAAGATCCATTATGGGAATTCTGCTTTCACAGGGAGAAGTATTTTATGTATTGTGCAACTCCTTCCCATCAAGCAAGAAAAAGTCGTCATTTCCAAACAATGATGCTTGCTATTACTCCAAGATGGGTATTAATTGAGTTTAATAAAAAAGAATCATTTGCCAAAAATATTAAAAAGCAGATACGAAAAAGAGTTTCTAATTACGACTCCATAGATATACATCCTGACCTTAACACATACGGAGCAGAAGAAAACTTTGAATGGAAACAATATTTCTTAAGAGATGATGATTCTACTATTTCTAAATGTCCTTACAATCGTTTTCTTCATTTGTTAAAAAGGAGCTAATCGTTTAAACCCTAAGACTATGTCTTTGGGTTTTTGTATATGCTGTGCTCTTAAATCTAGTAATAAATAAGGTATAATAAATTGTATATATACATAGAAGGAGCGACTTACAATGAAATTTCTTAACTTTGGCTCATTAAATATAGATAAAGTATATTCTGTCCCTCATTTTGTTTCTGGTGGCGAAACGCTATCATCAACTTCTCTAGAAGAATTTCCTGGTGGGAAGGGATTGAATCAATCCCTTGCATTTGCTAAAGCAGGAGCAAATGTTCACCATGCAGGAAAAATTGGAAAAGATGGGCTATTTCTAAAGGATTTAATGCAATCTCAAGGAGTTAACGTCAAACAAGTAACGGAAGATGGCTCCTCAACTGGGCATGCAATCATTCAAGTTTCAACTAGTGGTGAAAATTGTATTTTATTATATGGTGGAGCAAATCAAGAAATAACTAAAGAACAAATCGACTCTACATTAGCGGAATGTCAAACAGAAGATGTTATTGTCCTTCAAAATGAAATGAATCATTTAGAATATATGTTGGATACTGCAGCTAGAAAAGAGTTAACTATTGCACTTAATCCCTCACCAATTAATCCAGCAATACTAAAACTAGATTATCACAAAATTCATTACTTAATTCTAAATGAAATAGAAGCTAAAGCAATTAGCGGTGAAGAGAAACTAGAGAATATTTTCACTTCCCTACTAAACCTTAATCCACAATTAAAAATTGTACTAACTCTAGGAACTAAAGGAGTCATCTATAAGGACTCCACACAAGAAGTAAAACAAGATGCATTTCCGGTACATGCAGTTGATACTACTGCTGCTGGAGATACCTTTCTTGGATATTTCTTAAGCATAATAACGAAATATTCTGATGTAGAGAAGGCATTAAAGGTTGCATCCAAAGCATCTTCTATTGCTGTTACAAGAAAAGGAGCAGCTTCTTCTATTCCTTCTTTAGCGGAAGTTTTGACTGAGCTCGGAATATGACTATATAAGAATACTATCTCTTAGTTAAAAATATATTATCAATCGTAAGGACATAGATGCTTATTTAAACTATGATGAACGACTAAGAATTTAGATGAAAAAAATATCATAAAGGAGTTTCTATGAAAACCAATGATATGAAAAGAAAAATATTTAAGGAGGGGTTAATTGGAGAAAACTAACAAAATCGTCAAATGATAGATCCTTGAATGGAGTATGTGGAGGTATAGCTGATTTTTTTCATATATCACCTTTTGCAGTTATGTTAATATTTATCCTAACTGCTTCTGTTTCAATATGGATATATATCATTCTTACTTGGACATTAGATGAAGGACCTACTTTAATGTAGTGAACAAACTATTCAAACACCTAAATACAGGTGTTTTTTTAAAAAAAACCCTTCTCCCCACATTATATAGTAATTTTCTCCTATCTACCCTAAGCATTCTGGAGGAATACAGAGGAATATTAAATATTCTGTATAAATTGTATATATAGTTTTTTCTGTACAATATTTACGGATAATAATGATGGATTATGAGCTTTGTCATTCCCTGTATATATCGTTACACTTTATTTATCACTACTTTTGAAGGGGGAATTTTGCAAAGTGCTAAAAAAATTAATTGGTTTGACAACAGGATTAGCATTAACATTGGGTTTAGCAGCGTGTGGAAGTGAGGAAACAGGAGCAAGTGAATCTGTTGGAGATTCGGTAGATTATGAGATTATAGGTATTGATCCAGGTTCTGGTTTAATGAATGCTACTCTAAATAAAGTCTTACCTGGATATGGTCTTGATGACAAGTGGGATGTTATAGAAGGATCCGATACGGCGATGACTGCGGAATTATCTAAAGCTATTAAAGATGAAGAACCTATAATCGTAACTGGATGGGTTCCACATTGGATGTGGAATGAGTTTGACTTAAAGATGCTTAAAGACCCTAAGAAATTATATGGTGGAGAGGAACAAATACATACTCTTGTTCGAAAAGACTTTGAAGAGGAAATGCCAGAAGCATATAAGTTCTTTGATCAATTTGAGTGGTCACCAGACGACATGCAGGATGTGATGGTGAGAATTCAAGGTGGTACTTCTGAAGAAAAGGCTGCGGAAGAATGGGTGTCCGAAAACACGGAATTAGTAGACACTTGGCTAGAAGGGGTTTCTCCAGGCAATGGGGAAGAAATCAAAATACCTTATGTTGCATGGTCTGATGCAACAGCAAGTAGTAATGTTGTTAAATATGTATTAGAAAATGAATTAAACTATAAAGTGAACTTGATGCTAGTTGAACCAGGTGTTATGTGGGCAGCTATTGCGGAAGGAAGTGGAGATGCTATGGTTACTGCTGCTCTTCCAACTACTCATGAAGCATATTACAAACAATTTGAAGGAGACTTTGTTGACTTAGGACCAAACTTTACAGGTCTACAAAATGGTCTAGTAGTTCCAGCTTATATGGACATTGATTCTATTGAGGATTTAATGGAGGAATAGTATAGTTACTCTTCAGCTTATCAGTAATAATTTTTTTAAGTATTATGCTTAACTATCAAATACATTATAAACAAACAAGAACACCTTAAACATTGGGTGTTCTTGTTTCATAGAATAAAACATTCTTACTTCATAAAGTTTTCTTTAAAGAAATTCAATTGGAATTCCAATGATAGTGGATCATTGAATAAGAAACTATTACCATCTGCTTCAAAAACATGGTTATTCTTCACTGCTTCCATTGATTTAAAGGTATCTGTTTCTTGATATGAACTATCTTGATCACTATATTTACTGATAATTAAGTAATCACCTACAAACTCAGGTAATACTTCTTGTGAAAGCGTATAATATCCATCTTTAGCTGTCATTTCTTTCACTTTTTCTTGCATATTTAATCCCATAGCTTGATAAAGTACCTCTGTACCTCTTCCCCAGCTATCGCCCATTACGTACATACTTTTATCATAGCTTTCCATTACAGTAACAGTTGCATCTTCTCCAATTTTAGCTTTGATTTCGTCGCCAGTAGATTTAGCTTCTTCTTTAAAGTTATCAATCCAGCTTTGTGCTTCTTTTTCTTTATTTAATAGTTTACCAATCTCTAAATGCTGTGTTAAATAATCTAATGTTCCATAAGTATATGTAACAGTTGGAGCAATCTCTTTTAACTTGTCTACATTCTTCGTGCTTTCTGAACCAATAATCAAGTCTGGTTCTAACTCAATAATCTTTTCTAAATCTTCATCTGATACTACTTCCACGTCTTTTAATTTTTCTTCATATATCGGACTGCTTTTCGCCCAAGTATCTACTCCAACCACATTTACGCCTAATGCTAGCACATCGCCTGCATTACTAAGTGCTACTACTCTTTGTGGATCTGCTGGAACTTCAACTGGTCCGCTTTCTGATTCATATGTAATGGTTTCTTTCTTGTCTTCTTTCGTAGCTTCTTCTCCTGAACTACTATTTGATGATGCATTTCCGCAAGCACTAACAAGAGCTAGTACAAGTATAAGTAATACTGGCATAAATAATTTCTTCATGATGTATTCCCCTTATCTTTGATAATGATTATCAATTTCACTTCCAAATTTTAATCTGTAAGTAGAATTCTGTCAATAGCTAAATTTCACCCTATCATAATTAAACAAACAGATATAATCTAATAAACTATATAAAATACTATGAGAATATAGTGAGTCACAGTTTATCTTTTTGCTTCTTCCCCCTTTCAATTAGTGTCCCTACTGCATCCCTTTTTCTTTAAGTAATTGTTAAAGTATACCGTTGTTTTGCGATATATGTTTATCTGTTTTCAAAGGAATTAAAAGCATAAGAATAGAATATGTCAAAGGTAGAAGGAATGTCTTAATATCTCCTAAGGAGGTTATTGTATTATGTGGTTAATTAGAAGCAACTTAATGATCATATTAATAAATACCATTTTTATTTTCTTAATCCAATTTTTATTTCTTTCATTAGTACACGCAAAATTATCCGTTTTAACTTATCAAATAACCTTCATTTTATTTATTTTTGTACCGATAAATATAGTTATTTGGTACAGTAAAATGAATGTTGGCTTTTATCAACATTGGTTATGCATATATGTAGGATTTCTTTGTTCCTCTGTTCTTTTCTATGTTATAAAAGCTATATTAGTAGATAAACCCAGTGATTTCCCACCAAGCGAACCTTACTTTGATTTATTTCTAACTGTTTTTATCTACGGATTATTACAACTATTGATTTTTATTTTCTTAAATGGTGTTGCCTATATAATTTATAAATTCACACATAAGAATCAGACTTAAATGTGAAATTCTAAATCTTAGTGTCTCTGTCTCTTGAAATGCATCTTTTAAGCAGAAAAATCAGCTAGTATGGTTACAAATGATTTTCGAATATCATTGTTTTAATCAATACCAACCAAAAACTTTAATACAGCATTTATTTCCATTCAAAATAGAAAAGAGACATTAACCTATGTTAATACCTCTTTTGTTCTATCTATTTAAAACTTTTCCAATTCATCGGATTTTCATTTAATAATTCTTCAAAGCTTTTGTTCTTTTCTTTTTGTCTTTTTTCTTCTCTTTTACGCTCTTCCTCCGCTTTTACCTTTACCTCTTCTTGTTCTTTTAATTCTTGCTTTTTCTCTTTTAATTGTTTTGTTAATTGTTCATTTAATAAGTCTCCAAGTGTAACTGGCTTGTCTTGTTGTTCCTTTTTAACTGGTTTGCGTTGTTTCGCCATGAATGATGCCTCCGTTAGCTGAATTGTTCTTTTTGAATATCCTCTTCTAATTCTACTTCCACATTACCTTGTATTGCTCTTGTAATCATACAGCCTGTCTCTGCTTTCTTAGCCAGCTTTTCCGCAAGCTCTATATCCTTTTCTGTAGCATCATGATTTAAAATAATGGTTGGTTTGTGGATGATCTTTTTGTAGGTAAACACTCCATTTGTTACATCTACAATTGCCTCAGAGTCCAAAGTTAAACTAACTTTCTGTAACTTACTTCTTTCCATCATAGCTGCAAGAGTAATAATATAACACGTCGCTGCTGCTCCTAATAACATTTCATCAGGATTGGTGCCTACTCCAGGTCCATCCATTTCAGTAGGTATAGATATTTTTGTTTTTAAATTTCCGCTTTCAATTGTACCTATATCATTACGATTTCCAGGCCAATCTGCCTTTAAATAAAAATGATGTTCTGCCATATAAAGACCCCTTTTTCTTGTGCTCTATGTATAATAACATATTTTTTTACTCATGTTATTAGAGAAAAAGGATCCATATCCAAAGTAGGAGGAATTAATAATGAGTAACAAAAAAGACAAGGGTTATAGCCAAGCAGGGAAACCTAATGCTGATACAGTTAAGCAAACAATTTCTAAAGAAGAATTAGAAAATGCCATTCATCCAACAAATAGACAAAATTCAAAACAATAAGCTTTTTTACCACACCTTTTATTTGGTGTGGATTTTTCTTTTTAAGAGGAACCATCTCCTCCTTTCTGCATATTATTTTTTATTATTCCCTTACTCATTTTTTTCGAATTAAAGGAACTGTCTATTTTGTTTCTTAAGGATTAAGTGATACACTTTATATTATCTTGTTGGTAAATATTATGGAATAAATGGAGGTATCAGTTTGAATAAGTTATTTCGATATCTTTTCTCTCTCATACTTTTTATTACATCCATTGGTGTATATTGCTCCAATCGATTAATGTACATGAAGAAAAAAGATGAACATTTTATTATTAATAGAGAAACAGAAGCTGGAAGGTTTGACCCTATCTCCTATGAGAATTTAGAGAAACAAGAAATTACCATTCCCTCGCCATTTGGTTATGATTTAAAAGCCATACTAGTCGAGCCGTTTAAAACAAACAAATATATTATCATTTCTCATGGTGTTACAGAAAATAAAACTAGTTCTGTTAAATACCTCAATATGTTTCTAGAACGAGGATTTAATGGCATCATTTATGATCATAGAAGACATGGTGAATCTGGTGGTAAAACAACCAGCTTCGGATTTTATGAAAAGTATGACTTAAAACAAATTGTTGATTGGTTAAGAAAGGAAAAAGGAGAAGATATCCTTCTGGGTATGCATGGTGAATCAATGGGTGCTGCTACGATGATTCTGTATGCAGGTGGAATAGAAGATGTAGCAGATTTCTATATTGCAGATTGTCCTTTCTCCGACTTCAAGGAACAGGTAGATTATCTTGTTAAGCATGAAATAAAACTACCAGGAAAAATCTTTATTCCCATTGCCGACATCTTTTTACGAGCTAGAGCACGCTATTCTATTAAAGACGTGTCTCCCATCTCTGTTATAGATAAAATTAAAAGTCCTATGTTGTTTATACATAGTGAAAAAGACGATTTTATCCTTCCACAAATGACACAAAAACTGTTTGACAAGAAAAACGGACCTAAAAAGCTTTTTTATGCCACAGAAGGATTCCATGCTCAAAGCTATAATGAAAATAAAGAAATTTATGAACAAGTAATAGATGATTTTCTAAAAGAATTTGTCCAAATAGTATAAAACTTAGCATGCAAACGAAAAGAGACAAGGAGCTTTACTTGTCTCTTTTCCTTCATTAATAACACTTATATTTTAAATTGCTTAATTTTTTCTTGTAAATCATTAGCAAGCTGTGATAGAGATGAGGAGGAAGCAGCGATTTCTTCCATAGATGCCACTTGTTCTTCTGTCGCAGCCGATACATTTTCTGTACTTGCTGCTGATTCACTAGCCATACTATTAACCTCCATTATAGAGGTATTTATTACCTTTGTGTTATCTTTTAATTGATTAAGTGCGTAGAAAACCTCTTCAAATAATGTTACAAGCTCATGAACAGATTCCTCAATCATTTTAAATGATTCTCCAGTATCTTGAACAATTGAAATTCCTGTTTTCACATCACTTGCTGCTGTAACCATGGATTTTGTTGTGTTTTTCGTATCAGCTTGTATTTGATTAATTAAATTCGTAATCTCTTCTGCTGAATGTGCTGATTGCTCTGCAAGCTTTCTCACTTCATCTGCCACAACAGCAAATCCTTTTCCTTGCTCTCCTGCTCGAGCTGCTTCGATTGCTGCATTTAATGCTAATAAATTTGTTTGAGAAGAAATATCTGTGATTACTTTTGTGATATCTCCAATTTCATTTATTCGCGTTTCTAGAATATGAATCGATTGAGATAGATTGTTTACATTGGTATTAATGGACTGCATTTGTTTTGTCACTTCGACAATATTCTCTGTTCCTTTAGAGGAATGAATAGAAGTTTTCTCAGCAGTATCTGAAACCTTTTGTGCATGAACATTAATACTTTCTGTGCTATTGTTAATATTTTGCACTCCTTGGGCACTAGAAGCCATTAATTGCATTTGAGATTCTGAGCTAACTGCTAGCTCTTGAATCGTCTCTGAAATATGCTCACTTGCTCGACTACTTTCTTCAGAACTTGCACTTAATTCTTCTGAAGATGCAGCTAAGTGCTGAGAAGTTTCTGTTAATGTCTCAATTAACCCTTTCATTCCCTCTGCCATTGTATTATAGCTAGTAGAAAGAGAGCCTACTTCATCTTTTCCTTTAAAGCTAGAACGTTCACTAAAGTCTCCACTACTTGCCTTTTGCATTAGATCTTTTAAGACATTAATTGGTTTTACAATCATATTTGCTATAGACATACCAATGACCGCTGCTAGTATTAATGCCAGTAGTATAATGCCAGCCATCATATACATCCCTAATTGGTAACTATTCTCATTCTCTTCTGAAATATTTTTTGCAACCAATTGATTGGAACTTTGTAATTCATTTAATGATTCATTAATTACATCTACCTTACTATTAAGACTTGTAGTGTATAAATTATAAGCAGTATCATTAAAATTATTATTAGCTAAATCAATAACTTGTTTTTGGAGTTTTTGGTAGCTCTCTAACATATCCTTATAGGAAAGAAAGGCTTCCTCTTCTTTCTTTGACATATCTAATGAATCTAATTTTTTTATATACATTTCTGTTTCTTCTTCATTGACCTGTAATAAATCGAGTAACACTTTATTCCGTTTTTCATCCTCAGTTACCATTAATTCAATAAGGTAACTATCACTTAGTGCGCTATTATTTTGTACTTTTGCAATCCATGTATTTGGTATCAATCTATCTTCATACATAGCTTTAGTACTCTGTGACATTATTTTCATTCCGTTCATACCAGATACTCCTACGACTATTAACCCAATTGCACTGCAGATAATAATCATGAGTATTTTTGTTGATATCTTGATGTTCTGCAAAAATTTCATTTCCTATCTTTATCCCCTTCATCAAAAAAATCAATTACGTTCTTTATATCGACACAATATGACAAGAGTTAAGAAATTTTCCAACAAAATCCTATTGCAAAATAAAAAGTACAAGCTTACAAAGCTTGTACTTTATTACTCATTCACCAATTCTCTTTTATAAACTCATCACGACCAGATTTTTCTCGGTCTTCTTTATAGTGTTGTTTATTTTTCTTGTGATAGTCTTGATGATAGTCTTCTGCTGGATAGAATGTTGCTGCTGGTTCAATTATAGTAACAATCGGCTTCTTGAACTTACCACTATCAGCCATTGCTTGTCTGGATTCTTCTGCAAGTACCTTTTGTTTATCATTATGATAGAAAATAGCTGTTCGATATTGAGGACCTCTATCATGGAATTGTCCATCTGGATCTGTTGGATCTATCTGTTGCCAGAAAAGCTCTAATAATCTTTCATATGGGAAAATTTTAGAATCAAATGTAATTTCAACTACTTCAAAATGTCCAGTAGTTCCTGTTTTTACTTGTTCATATGTAGGATTCTCTATATGCCCACCAGCGTAACCTGAAACAATTCCACCAATGCCTGGTAATTCTTCAAAAGGAGAAACCATACACCAAAAACATCCACCTGCAAATGTTGCTTTTTCCATTTTCTCAACTCCTAATATCAATAAATAATATGAAATACTCTCTTTTAACCATTATACGGCTTAATCGTATCCCTTTAGATTAAATCAGTATATGACACATTGCAATAAGATTCTCTCTAATTAAAATAGTCAGGAAAGTTTTTACAAGTTTTCACTTCTTGTTAAGCATTCCTCCGACTAGCTTATCAGCAAGTGTAGGAAACAATTGATAAAGAACACTACCAAGATTCATCCAGCCTGGGAGATTTAATTCACGTTTTGGATTAACCATTAATTTTGTCACCTTTTTAGCAACATCATCTGAAGAAAGCATGAATTTCTCTACATTCTTTACATAGTTTCCTGACTGATCAGCAATATCAAAAAAATTCGTCTGGATAGGTCCAGGATTAACGGCAGAAATATGTATATTGGTTTTCGCTACTTCTAATCGTAAACTATTAGTATATCCTAATACTGCATGTTTAGTGGCAGAGTATGCACTAGATTTTGGGGTAGCTAACTTACCAGCTTGTGAGGCGATATTAATTATATGGCCTTTATTTTTTTCTAGCATAGAAGGTAACACTTCTTGTGTACAAGCAATTAGACCCATCACATTTACTTGAAACATTCTTTCAATTTCGTCATAACTAGCTTTATGTGCCAATTCAAATATACCAAAGCCTGCATTATTTAATAATACATCAATAAAGCCTACTTCTTCATAAATTAACGTAAACACTCTTCTTACTTCACTTGAATCACTCACATCTAAAGAATAATATCGTGCATCTATCTCATATTGTTGTTTTAATTTATCACATAGATTTGCCAATTTTTCTGAAGATCGAGCTAAAAGGATTGGTCTTGCTCCTTCTTTGGCCACCTCAACCGCTATCTTCTCTCCAATACCTGAAGAAGCTCCTGTAATAACGATGTTTTTTCCCATTAATTTATTCATCATACACCTCATAGAACTCTTAATTAACTATGCATTTCTCTTAATCTTCTTACTTTTAACATACTATGAGGAAAATAACAACTAGAAGTAACTTTCAAGAACAATAACGGCCATTTTTCATCTTATTTGCTTCCACTTCTATTAAGTTTTATCCTATATAATGGAAGCATCTATTTTAGGGCTATGTCTAAACAAATAAAGGTAAAATCAAACAGATGAAAGAATTATAGATACAATGATGGCCCTATATCCTTACAAGTAAAAGTAGCATACTGCAAGCTCTCATTCACTAGAAAGAAAGCAACAGTACAATGGAGTATAAGGGGACATACATAGTGGTGATTTAAAATAACATTAAAAAATATAAAGTTGAACCCCAAATTAGAAGACATATGGAGAGCAACCTGCTGCTGAAGAGAATTGATCCTTGTTTTTTCTTGCAATCCCAATTCTACATTTTAGATATATTATCTATTTCTATAGTTCTCCGCAATGTGCACTAATTTAATTCCTTGAAGACATTCTAACATTTTCCCTCTGCATTCTTTCATTTCTGCTTGAATCATACATTCATATCTATGAACAAAATCACACTCAAACATAGAAAAAGTGCCTTCTATCGCATAAATAATCTCTAAAAGAAAAATCCCTCTCTTTGTCTAGATAAATAATAACCACCTTACGCACCATAAACAGTTTCAATGATTCTAGCTTTAGCTAGCTAGCTTGGTAAATATTTTAGAAAGCCAATTTTCTATTCTATAATTCCAACTTATACACGAAGCTAGTTCATGTATGTTCTTCTTAAAAATTGATAAATTATCTTTTAAATACTTATTTGTCAGAAAAAATGGGTAATCAATATAGGTACAACATTCCATTATTGTATACATAATCAGTCGTATTTATGGAACCTTAATTATGATGAAGAAAGCATACTATTCTTTTTCTGAAACCTTTCTAATATACTCTCTCGGTTGAAATGGCACCATTGTTTCTTCTAATTGAATGGAAGCATCTGATTCGATTTGTAATAGTTCATCTAGTGTATAAAAGCTTCTTTTATGGAAATGACTCCATATAAAGCCAAAAGATATGGAAAGTAGCATGATAGAAATAGCGATGCTGATTTTTATTCCATGTTTCATTATAACTTCACCTCACGTATAGTGTGAGCATAAAATGAGCGAAAGTTACCTGTTAAATGAAAAAAATTTTTCGATACATTTTGATCGCTTTCTTCCTATTTAATAGAAATGCTCAAAGCTTTAATTCTCTACATTTTCCTATGTGCATACAATCTTTTTTTGCGTTATACTTTTACATATTCACCATAATCATGTCTTTTTACCTAATCATTTAAGGAGGTTATTTTATTTTGTCTATACTTCATTGGGTAGTACTAGCACCATTTTTATATGCCATTATTATTCCTATTTTATTTACATACATGAAAAGAGTACATACTGGATGGTTTATCCTTCCTCTTCCTTTTCTTTTATTCATTTATTTTTGTAGTAAAATTCCAACGACATCACAACTACAAACAGACGTCTTTACCTTAACGTGGATCCCTTCTATTGGCATTGATTTTTCCTTAATGCTTGATGGACTTGGCATGTTGTTTTCTCTATTAATTACAGGAATAGGAACACTTGTTATACTATATTCCATTTTCTATTTAGATAAGGCAAAAGAAAAACTAAATCAATTTTATGTGTACCTATTACTCTTTATGGGAGCCATGCTTGGAATTGTATTATCGGATAACCTTATTGTTCTATATATGTTCTGGGAAATAACCAGTATCTCTTCATTTCTTCTAATAGGTTTTTGGAATAACAGAAGGAATTCTCGAAATGGTGCTATAAAATCCATGGTTATTACGGTCTTTGGGGGATTGTCGTTATTAGCAGGAATCATTCTGCTCTATTTGATGACTGGAACCTTCCAAATTTCTGAAATAATTGCTTCTGTTCAACAAAATTCTATTATGACAGATCCGTTATTTATTTTAGCTATGATATGTGTCTTACTTGGAGCATTCACTAAATCTGCTCAATTTCCGTTTCATATCTGGTTACCAGATGCAATGGAAGCACCTACACCAGTTAGTGCTTATTTACATTCTGCCACTATGGTTAAGGCAGGAATCTACCTGGTTGCTCGTTTAAGTCCGGTCTTTGCAGTGTCTGGTTACTGGCTTTGGTTGGTATCTATAGTAGGTATAGTTACATTAATTTATGGATCATTCTTTGCTATTAAACAAACAGACTTAAAAGGAATCCTTGCCTATTCTACTATCAGTCAACTTGGGATGATTATGTCGCTCTTAGGAATTGGTGCAGCAGGTGTTCATTATGAAAGTGAAACTACTTACTATATTGCAACTGCAGCTGCTGTTTTTCATTTATTAAATCATGCTACATTCAAAGGTAGTTTATTTATGGTAGTTGGCATAATTGATCATGAGACAGGTACAAGAGATATTCGACGTTTAAGTGGATTAATGCAAGTAATGCCTATAACATTCACCATTAGTATTATTGGTGCCTTTTCCATGGCAGGCTTACCTCCATTCAATGGCTTTCTTAGCAAGGAAATGTTCTTTGCGAGCATGCTAAACATTTTAGAGTTTAATTTATTTAACATGCAAACTTGGGGATTATTATTGCCTATTATCGCTTGGATAGGGAGTATCTTTACTTTTGTTTATAGTATGATTCTTGTTTTTAAACCCTTTGCTGGTGCTTTTAAGCCTGAAAAGCTTGCTACAAAGCCACATGAAGCACCAATAGGCATGTTAATTTCTCCGATCATTTTAGTTTCATTAGTGATTGTAATTGGTTTGTTCCCTGATTTAGTAGCTAACACTATTCTATCTCCTGCTATTTCATCTATATATGGGGGAGGTTCTTATGATCTCCATATCTATCATTGGCATGGTTTCCAGCCTGAATTATTTATGACAATTGGAGTAATACTAGCTGGTATTTTACTTTATAAAACGAGAGAGAAATGGACAACAATTTATCGTGTTTTTCCAACTATCTTAAATCGTTTATATGATATCTTACGATTTAAGACAGAAGGAAGCTTTAATTCATTAACTAACCGATATATGGTAGGCTCACTTCGAACCTATTTAATTTATATTTTCTCGTTTTTTGTTTTTATCCTTTTATTAACAATGATTCTAAAGGATGGGTTTACATCTGACTTATCTAACTTAGCACCAATTGGAGCTTATGAAATTGGTCTATCTTTTGTGCTAATTATCGCAACCATTTCTATTCTCTTTGCAAAATCAAGATTAACCTCCATCATTTTATTAGGTGCCGTAGGTTATACTGTTTCTCTTTTTTATGTTGTTTTTCGAGCACCAGATCTTGCATTAACACAATTGGTAATTGAAACTGTATCTGTCGCGTTATTTTTACTATGCTTTTATCATTTACCTAAAAATGCACGAAAAAAAGAAAGCATACCTTTTAAATTATCGAATGCAATTGTCTCTATTTTAGTAGGTCTTGTTGTCATGCTTATTGCTATCTCTTCCTACAGTAATAAACTTTTTGGATCTATTGCTGAATTCTATGTGGAGAATACGTATAAAAAGGCAGCTGGAGAGAACATGGTTAACGTTATATTAGTAGACTTTAGAGGATTTGATACACTTTTTGAAATAGCCGTTCTTGCCATTGCTTCTATTGGTATATTTACCATGATTAAACTTCGCATGGGAGGTAAGAAAAGTGAAAATAAATAATTTAGTTCTTCAAACTGTTACTAAAATAATCGTTTTTCTTATTTTTCTTTATTCAGTAGACCTATTCTTTGCAGGGCACTATACGCCTGGGGGTGGGTTTGTAGGTGGATTAATGACGAGTGGAGCTATCGTGCTATTGCTATTAGCCTATGATTTAAAAACAGTTAGAAAAATCTTTCCTGTTAACTTTATTTATGTTACTGCGTTAGGATTGTTCATTAGTTTTTCTACAGGAATGATTGGTATTTTTGCTGATAAGCCCTTTTTAACTCATTTTTTTCATAAGCATGTGCATCTACCTATTATAGGAGAGACATCCTTACATACAGCTGCTTTATTTGATTTAGGTGTTTTTCTAGTAGTAGTCGGCGTTACCATGACCATTATTCAAACGATTGGAGAGGATGACTAATGGAATTATTAATGGCCATTATAATTGGTATCTTATTCATGTGTGCTACCTATTTAATATTATCAAAGAGTATATTACGTATCATTATAGGGACTGGGTTACTGAGTCATGGAGTTCATTTACTTGTACTAACAATGGGTGGTCTCAAAGGCGGCGCTGCTCCCTTACTTGGTCAGCATGCAACTAGCTATACAGATCCCTTGCCGCAAGCCTTAATTCTTACTGCCATTGTCATAAGCTTTGGTGTTACTTCCTTTTTGCTAGTTCTAGCCTATCGAACTTATCAAGAATTAGGAACCGATAATCTGGAGAAATTGAGAGGAAAGAAGCATGACTAATTTGATTTTATTTCCCATACTAATTCCTTTATTTACTGGAATTATATTAATCTTCTTTCACAAAAGAATACATTTGCAACGGGGTATTTCCTTATTAAGTATTTTCAGTTCCTTATATGTCACTTTTATCATGATACATACCATTAAAGAAGAAGGTATTCAAACAGTTAATTTGGGCAATTGGGAAGCTCCATTTGGAATTACGATTGTTTCTGATATGCTTAGTGCTCTTTTGGTTTTGACAACCAATATCGTAGCCCTTTGTTGTGTTTTCTTTTCTTTTAGAGGACTTGATAAAGAAAGAGAAGAATCCTACTATTACCCTATTGTTCAATTTTTATTAGTTGGTGTTACAGGAGCTTTTTCAACAGGTGATATTTTTAATTTATTTGTCTTTTTTGAAGTAATGCTTATGTCATCTTATGTATTACTAGTAATCGGAAATTCAAAGATTCAATTACGAGAAACGGTAAAATATATTATTGTAAATGTGGTTGCATCTGGCTTGTTTGTTATAACCGTTGCCTACTTATATTCTGTAGTTGGCACATTAAATATGGCTCATATTTCAGAACGAATTAGTGAGTTGAATCAACCAGGCATACTAACCGTAATAGCCGTTCTTTTTTTAATTGTATTTGGATTAAAGGGTGCTATCTTCCCTTTATTCTTCTGGCTTCCAGGCTCTTATTATGCTGCACCTATTCCAATACTCGCATTATTTGGTGCCTTACTAACAAAGGTTGGAGTTTATTCAATTACAAGAACCTATTCCCTATTCTTCTATGAAGATACTTATGCCTTTACTCTGTTAGCCATTCTATCCTTAATCACAATCGTTTTAGGTGTAATTGGCGCTTTAGCCTATAATGACTTAAAGAAAATAATTATTTACAACATTATAACAGCCATTGGAGTCATCTTGTTCGCTGTTTCTGTCTTTAATGAAACCTCTTTAAACGGAGCAATCTTTTATTTGCTTCACGATATGATTGTTAAAGGTGCTTTATTCTTATTGATTGGGATTATGATTTATCTAACAGGAACTAGCAACTTAAATTCTATGAGCGGGTTAATGAAAAGATATCCATTTCTCGCTTGGATTTTCTTTATTGCCGTGATATCACTAGCAGGTATACCACCTCTAAGTGGATTTGTAGGAAAATTACTCATTATCCAAGGTGGATTTTTAGATAAAAATTATCTTGGCAGTTTTATTGTTGTTATGTCAAGCCTACTTGTCTTATTATCTGGCATTAAAATTTTTGTAAAAGGTTTTTGGGGAGATGAATCTCCAAATCTTACAGAAGAGAAACGAAAAATTAACATTCAGCTACTGCCTTGTATTTTGTTAATTACATTGTCTGTACTAATAGGGCTAGGCTCAGAAGTCATGTACTCTTATATTTCTATCGCAGCAGAGACATTACTTCATCCAGAAAACTATATACATGCCGTCTTAAAGGAGTGATGAATAATGGCATTTCAATTATTATTAAATTTTCTTATAAGCTTTATTTGGATGTTTTTAAAAAGTTCATTTGCTCCTGATACATTTCTAATAGGATATATAATAGGATTATTATTAATTTTTGTGACTAGAAGATTCTTTCCAACAAAATTTTATTTGATTCAATTGCTAGCTATTTTAAAATTATTATGGATTTTCATTAAAGAATTAATCATAGCAAATGTTGCTGTACTGAAAATTATACTTCAACCAAAATTAGCAGTAACACCAGGAATTTTCGCTATGAAAACTGTTTTAACAAAAGATTGGGAGATTACTGTCCTTTGTAATCTTATAACACTGACACCAGGTACTCTTGTATTGGATATATCAGAAGATAATTCTACTCTCTATATCCATGCAATGGATATTAGTGATAAAGAAGCAACCATTACTAGCATTAGAAATAGCTTTGAAAAAGCAATACTAGAGGTGAGTAACTAATGTTCCAATTAATCATGAACGCTTCGCTATTGATTGTTTCTATATCCACAATTATTTTTATATACCGTGTTATTAAAGGACCTACCACTCCTGATCGCGTAGTTGCTTTAGATGCAATAGGTATTAACTTAGTTGCTATTACGGCTATTCTTTCTGTTGTCTTAAATACTTCTGCATTTTTAGAAGTTATTTTGCTTATAGGAATTTTAGCTTTTATTGGCACTATAGCTTTCTCTAAATATCTGGAGAAAGGAGTTATTATCGATCATGATAACGACAATAATTAGTATTATTACAGCTGTACTCATATTTGCAGGAGCTCTGTTAACGTTAGTGGCTAGTATCGGGGTGCTTAGACTTCCAGATGTTTATACAAGAAGTCATGCAGCCTCAAAATCAGCAACGTTAGGGATTATGTTTATCCTGCTAGGAGCTTGTCTTTACTTTTTTCAAAAAGAAGGTATTTTTAACTCTCGATTAATCCTTGCTATTGCCTTCATATTTTTAACATCACCTGTTGCTGGACAGCTTATTATTCGTTCGGCCTATAATAGAAATATTCCAATGACAGACATGACCATTCGGGATGATTTAAAAACAGCAAAAATGAAATCCACAGATTTAGAATAACAATAAAAGATACCACCATTGACGTGGTATCTTTTCATACTGTTGAAAAACAAAATGGACTATGAATAAATTTGGTAGGTCATTAACGGTCTGAATAAGGGATGAATTCCGTGGGGATCGGAGCTTTAGCCGGTGGTCTGCAGGGTCTCGAGACTGTCTCGCAGAACCCACAGGACTGAGTCTCCCCACTGAAACCATAGAACATTTGTGTAACATTCTAGTTGTCCAATTTAAGTTCGTTTTTGCCTATTCAGTCGTCTTACAAGAATTATCAAAAATAAGCGGAAATTTACGGCTAATGGCAAATATAATGGTAAATTCCTTGCTAATAAGCGTATATTTCCTCTTATGTAAGGAAAAGTAGTCTGATTTTATGTTTTTTAAGGAAATAAGCGGAAATCTACGCCTATTTCAGCTGTTTTTCATGGAAGTAACGAAAATAAGCGTATATTTCCGCCTATTTTCTAAAAGTTTATAAAAATATTTCTGTGGTGCAAAGATCCCTCTACTATTTCACCTATTCCATTCCCATCTTTGAGTAGATGAAATACATAAAAAAATCCTTGTTTCCCATAGGTGATTCAAGGAATTTTCATCTCTATTTTCGCTTACGATTCCTTGATAGTATAATGCTATTAAATTTGTTGTGTATCCATTGCATAATCTTTTTTCAACTTTGTGAAAAGATACCACCATTGACGTGGTATCTTTTGTTTTCTTCGCAAAAATCATTATACTTTTCCTCACCTGTCAAAGATAAAAACATATAAGGAACCAAATATATTAAAACCTGCAACGCTAAAAAGTATATAGGAAAACGATTTCTCTTTTTCTCTCTGTACTGTAAGAGCCATCATTAGAAACATCATTCCTAAAAAGAAATACGTTAGAGTTAAAAATGTATGATTATCCGTTAACATGGTATATAGAGCAAATAGTGCGGTCATTATACCAAAAACTATTCTAAGAGTTTTCAACAAGTAATTCCTCCTTACAGTCATCTTTGAGTTTCGTTCATTATTGAAATCTACTTATTGTCACTAGCCATGTATACTTAAAGTTGAATACAAAAAAAGAGCCTGTTACCAAAGGGTATTAATCCCCCTTGGTGACAGACTCCTCCGTGTTCAAACGAATTTTGATTATTTTAAACTTAACATAATAAGTTATATTATTCAACTAAGAGCTTGGTGTAAGCTTTTAAATTTGGATGCATGGTATTTAAAAGATTTATAAACTCTTGTTGGACAGAAATTATTAGAAAATCATAAAGAAGGACAAATGAACTTCCCTTCCTTCTTTATATGATAGACTATCATTATAAGCTCAAAACGGAATATTCATTTAATTATTATGTTCTTCAGAATAGGAAAATGGATTGTTAGAATCTATATGTAAAGTTATGTTGCAAGAAAGAATATTTTGCACGTTGAATGGAGCGAAAGGGGTGAGACTTCTGTGGGATAGTTAAGATCCCACATGTGGAACGTCGAGCAGGCTTAGAGCCCGCCCCGAGGAAAGTGAACCTAGTCAGCAGAAATCAATCTCCTCCATTATCAGATTAACAGCTTCTTAAGCTAATGAGTTAATCTAAAACTAAATAAATTCCACATCATAAATACATCCTTCTTCCAATCTTACTATTCGATGGGTCAAATTTTTCAAAGAGTTATAATCATGTGAAATAATTAAAGAGCTATACCCTATTTTCCGTTGAAGATCTTTTAATAACTTAATAATCTGAGCTTGTACAATCATATCAAGACTTGCTGTTGGCTCATCTAAGATTAAAAACTTAGGTTCCGTGCTAACCGCTCTCGCAATACTAATTCGTTGCTTCTGTCCTCCACTCAGCTGATTAGGATAACGATAAAGTAGCTCTGGGGATAATTCAACCTGCTCCATTAAATCTTTGGCTATATCCTCTCTTTTATTACGATACACTCTTTTTTGAGCAAAAGTTCTCTTCCTTACATCAAGAGGTTCCATTAAGGAGTCTATTATTCTTAATTGACTATTTAAAGCAAGACCAGGTTGTTGAAATACAGCTTGAAGACTTCCTTCCATTTCTGCTTCCTTCAAGCTTTTCCTTACCTTTCGAGTTTTAAAGTATATCTCCCCTGCATCATAGGACTCTAATTGCATAATACATTTAGCAAAGGTACTTTTACCGCAACCACTAGATCCTATCAATCCCACACTTTCTCCTTCCTTAATTTCTAAGGAGACACCATTTAATATGGGTATATTAGATTCATACTTTTTTTGCAAATGACGAACTTCTAGAAATATCGGCGAGTTAGTTTGTTGGATAGGGATATTAAAAATGTCTACTTCTTCATCTAATCTTTCTTTATTATCCCCATCTATCCCTTTACTGAGTAATTTCTCAGCATTTAACAGGTCCTGTGTATAAGGGTGAGATGCATGATTTAACAGTTTCTCTGTTGATCCAGTTTCTACAATTCTCCCTTTATACATAACAGCAATTTCATCAGCAAACTGACGAGCAATGGAAAGATCATGTGTCGTTAGTATAATGGAACACCCATAACCCTCTTTTAGTTGCTTCAATAAATGCAGAATTTGCATCGAATTCTTAGGATCAAGTGCTGTTGTGGGTTCATCTGCAATGATTAGTTTAGGTTTAAGCATAATAGCAGCTGCAATAGATACACGCTGCAGCTGACCACCACTCAGTTGAAAGGTATATTTATTTTTAACTAAATCATAAGAGATATCTACTTCATTTAAAGCTTTTGTAATAGCTAATTCCCGTTTTTTTTGGTCTAATTTAAAATGAGCTTCAAGAGCCTCATGTAGTTGCTTGTCTAATGTAATATGGGGACTGAACACACTAGCATAATTTTGAAAAACGTATGCTATATTCTTTCCACGAAATGACTGTAATACCTTTTCTGATAAAGAGTCGAGTCTAGAGCCGTTTAAGCTTATTTCTCCTTGTTTAACTTGAACATATGGAGGAAGTAAACCACCTATAGCAAGACCAGTTAGCGTTTTTCCACTTCCACTTTCCCCAATTAAGGCCAAACACTTAGACTCTCCAACACTTAAACTTATATCTTGTACAAGTGTTTCATTACCTGTACCTATGTAGAGACCCTTAACATGTAAACCTTTCTCCATACTTTTTCCCCTTTTCACTATGTTCTAGTACTGTAGCCGATCCTAGATTGTACACGGTCCCCCATTAAGTTCGCCATTGTTACTGTTAGCATAATTGCTAGTCCTGGTAAAATCATTAAATAAGGAGATTGTTGAAAATATAATTTCCCTTCGTTTAACATACTTCCCCATTCCGCTTCAGGTGGCTGTATACCAAGACCTAAATAGGAGAAGGATGCAATCATTAAGATAACCTTGCCCATATCTAATGGCATTAATACTAAAACGTGTCGCATTGCATGAGGAAGAAGATGCTTTCGAATCAAACGAAAGGTACCAACACCATTTAGTTTTGCAATTGCTATGTAATCTTTGTTTTTCTCCATACGTATTGCATTTCTAACTATTCTTGCATAGGAAATCCATTTTACAGCCATAATGGCAATCATAAGATTCACTATATGAGGTCCTAGAATCCCAGTTAATACGATAGCTACTAAAAAATCTGGAAAAGCTAAAAAGGCATCTGCAAGGCGCATAAAGAGTCTATCAATCCGACCTCCTATATATCCAGACAAGAGTCCTATCGGTACACCTATTGCAATGATTCCCAATAAAACAAGCAAGCTTGTACCAAGTGTTATTCTTCCACCTGTCAATAATCTAGTTAACAAATCTCTCCCTAATCCATCCGTTCCCAACCAATTGTTTATGGAGGGAGCTTGTAGTTTTGCAGCCATATCTACTTGATAAGGATCATGTGGAAGAAATAAAGGGGAAAAAAGCAATCCAATTATCAATACAATGAATAAAAATCCTGACCATCCAATCCAGTAATGGGTTCGTTTAAGAATTTGGTTTATGTGTCTCATCGTTTACCTCCTCTTAACCGAATTTCCGGTACTAGGCGCATCTGAATAATATCCATCATAAGATTACAAACGGTAATCATAAGTGCTAAAAATACCATATATCCTTGTAAAATGGGATAGTCTCTATTTTGAATAGCATCTATTGCTAGTTTTCCCATTCCTGGATAAGCAAATAGAACCTCTATTACTACAGTTCCTCCTAGCAAACTTCCTATACTAACCCCAAACATTCCTAACACAGGAGACAAAGCGTCTCTTAGAGCATGTCTTATAATGACACGTAATGGAGCGACTCCTCTTGCTTTAGCTCCTTGTACAAAGTCTTGTTGAAGACTTGTTAGCATACTAGAACGAACAACTCTTACGTAAACAGCTGCCATAGTGAGGCCCAAGGTAAGGGAAGGTAGAATTAAATGCTTAGCACCCCCTATCCCCATAGAGGGAAGCCAACCAGTTTTTACTGAAAAGACATCAATCAAAATAATCCCTAGCCAAAAGCTAGGAATTGACGTACCTAAAATAGCCAAACTACGGCTGATTTTGTCCAAAAAACGATGACTATTTAAAGCTGATATTATTCCAATTGGGATAGCAATAGCGATCATGATAAGTATTGATGTACCTGTTAACAATAAAGTTGCTGGCATTCTGCTAAACAACTCTTCTACAACAGGTCTATGAGTCATATATGATTGTCCTAAATCTAGATGAAATAGACCAGTAAGCCAATCAAAATATTGTTCCCATATAGGCCGGTCTAACCCCATTGCTTGTCTCTGTGCATCAATCGTCGCTTGATCTAAGGCTACATCTTCTGCATGTAACACCTTTCGCACGGCATCTCCTGGAGCAAGTTTCATTAGAACAAAGCTTACAAAAGATAGGAACAATATAAAAAACACTAATTCCGTTATTCGACGGCCAATTCGCCTCATTTACCTTGCACATCCAATTTATTTGTTAGCATATAGTATTCACTTTTACTTGTATTCCAATTACTAATTCGTTTATTATAGGCTACTACTACATTTGGGTGAACTAAATAGGAATAATAAGTCTTATTATCAATATACAGTAATGCTTGTTTAATTAATTCTGTTCTTTCACTTTCCTCTATTGTTCTATCTAATTCTTCAATAATGGCTGTTAATTCAGGATCATTCACTTTACTGAAGTTAAGTGACCCATTAGGCTTAAAGCTTACATTTAAGAAATAGCTTGCATCTCCTCTAGGTGAAATTAAAGGACTGTACATGCCTAAATCCCAATTATCTTGATTGATTAAATAGTCTTCATAGTTTTCTAAGACTTCAATGGAAATATTTATCCCTATTTCTTTTGCTTGTGATTGAAGCACTTGAGCGAACACAGTAAATTCTACCCGAGAGTTATAAATAACTAGCTTTAAATCAACATTCTTCCCGTCTTTTGTTACTTTTCCATTATTCACATCATAACCAGCTTTTCTAAACCACTCTAAAGCAGCTTCTTGCCCTGTATCTTTAGAAGGATAGTCAGGAGTAAATGCAAAATTAGGTAAAAATGGACCTTCCGCAATTTTTGCTTGTCCTAGCATTATATTATTCATTAATTCTTCTCGATTAACTAATGCATCAAATGCTTTACGAACAGACTCATTTTTAAATATTTCATGCTCCGTATTATATATCAATTCATGTGTTCTCACGCCTACAACAGACTCTACTTGATAGTTTTCATCTTTCTCTAAATCAGCTAGACTTGACATTGGTGGACGATAAACAATATCTGCTCCGCCAGACTTTAATGCAGATAAACGAGCATTTTCATCTTCATTGAATTCGAAAAAGGCTCTTTCTAATTTAGCCGCTCCATCCCAATAATCATTATATCTCTTAACCTCAAGAGAGCTTCCTGCAATAAAAGACTCTACTTTAAATGGGCCTGTCCCTATTGGTTTTTTTTCTGGATCTTGCGCTGTCACTTCTATGATAGATGCATTCGGATGAACCAATTCAGATGGAAATTGAGGGAAAGGTTGTTTGGTAACAATAGTTAAATCCTGACCCTTTGCTTCCATATGGTCGATATTTAAAACTTGTTCCACCCCTGGGTTTACTCCCATTGCTCTTTCTAATGATGCTTTAACAGCCTCAGCTGTTAGTGGTTTTCCGTTCTGAAAAGTAACATTTTCTCTTATATGAAACAACCAATTTTGCCCGTCTACACTTTCCCATTTATCTGCAAGCCAAGGCTCGATTGTCAGGTCTTCATCATTAAACTTAACTAGCGTTTCCGTCACTCCTGCACGAAGCGGTGTATAATCTAAATTGGGATCTATTGTTTGGCTAACAAAATTAAATAAAAAATGAAGCTCTTTGGAATCCTCTTTATTCTCAGATTCACTAGAACAAGCTGCTAGAATGAAGATAATACAGCTTATAAAAAGCAATGAAATTAATTTTGTTCTTCGCATTCACTTTACCCCCCTTTGTAATCGTACTGTTTTCATTCCCACGACTGATGCTTTTTCAATGAATTAATGGTGAAAGCTTCCTGTCATAGAATTGTATTTATAAGTCTCTAATTCTTCCCCATTTTTATCTAACACTTTCGCTTGATAAGACTCAGAATAATTCACATTACTTGTTTCTACATGGAAAAACACTTTGTTTTCATTAACAGGAATCACTAGTTCATTTCCTTTAAAATCCATTATCACTTCTGTTGCTTCAGGTGTCTTTCCTACATATCCAAAGGACAAATAAGCATATTGTTTTCCATCCTTTAGCCAGTAACCTTCCTCTAATTTCCTCGTTGTAATAGCTGCTGATTGTTGTCCCCACATAGCATCTTCAATAACAAGTCCACTTAAAGGAGTCCGTTTGTAGCCACCATCAACTACTTCTAGCTTCTCAATCCCTAAATCTTCCTGATTTACTGCATAAACAAGGTACAGATCATTACCTTCTTCTGATTGATATAGTAGTTCAATATCCTGTCCTTTTTCGTAGCTTGCGGCAATTGCTGTTTCTACCTTTGGGAATACGGTATTATCCACCAGTATGTCACCAGGCTGCACCGAAAACATAGACCCAACATATACAACTGCAATAAATAAAAGACTAGTTACTAGACCTCCAGTAATGTATCTAGTAAATAAGAGAATGACTATACTTACTAGAAGTAACATTCCTCCTAGATATATGATTAAAAATACCATTGGGCTTGCATCAAATTGTATGACTTGATAATTGGATAATTTACTGCCAATTAATAGTTGAATAATTGGACTTAAGGAGACATCCTCTAATGTACGAAGCACCTCTTGTGGTGGTCGTACATTCATTAATATACTAGTTAGTAGTAAGAGAAACCAACCAGTTAAAGCTTGGAAACGTAACGATTGTTTTGCTACATCTTTTTTAAGATCCACTTTCTCTGTATATAGTAGTAAATAATTTCTTAAAACTAACAGAAGAAGCATGGCAGTCAGCAGGTGGATGATAAATACAATTTGTCCATAATTAAGCATCCAGCTTTGTACATAGTCTGGCACAGATAACACAGCCATTATGATGGTACTAAGAACGAAAAGACCTAATGAAACTCCACCCATTTTATATATTTTCTTCTTAAATGCAAGAATAGATTCATCTCTAGCCTGCAATTTCCCCAAGCTACTGCTTAAGGCGATTAAGATACTCAAGGATACAATATATACGGAAGGTGCAAGAAAACCAAGCCAACCACTGTATTCCATTAATTGATTATTCAGTTGCAAAATAATGATGGTTAGTATTCCTTCCCCTAAAGGAAGCATTACCTTGATATATTTATGTCCCTCTAATCTCTGAAGTAGCAGAGAAGACAATATATAAAGGGTAACCAACATAAGAAAGGATCTTCCTTCTTCAGAAACAAACAATGCATTCTCTACTGCACTAAAAAAACTAATACCATATTCCTTTTTATTTGAAAATATTTCTAAAGCAAAAGGTATTCCTAAAAGAACGGGAATGAATAAGCGTAAAGAAGGTAGCTTATTCATTATTCCTTTTGTTTCATCACTCTCTTTCGTAAAACTACTAAAAACAGCCTGAATGATTTGTAACACGGAAAATGAAATGATAATAAAATAAATTAGTATAGATAACATAATGAACCTCTTTATGGTTTATAGAATTGGAGACGCAATGCATTCATAACGACAGAAACAGAACTAAATGCCATGGCTGCTCCTGCAATTTCCGGTGCCAATAGTCCCATTGCAGCAAAAGGAATACCAACTACATTATAAATTAATGCCCAAAACAGATTTTGTTTAATATTACGCATGGTTTGTTTGGAAATATCTAATGCAGTTGTAATTTTATTTAAGGAGTTACTTAACAAGGTAATATCAGATGATTCAATCGCAAAATCAGAACCAGAACCAATTGCAATACCCGTGTCTGCCGCAGCTAATGCTGGAGCATCGTTAACTCCATCTCCGACCATTGCTACAACTGCTCCTTCCGCTTTCAGTTTTTCAATTTCTTCGTATTTCTGTTGAGGTAGAACATTTGAACGATAACTGTCAGCTCCTACCTGTTCAGCAATAGATCTAGCCGCTTCCTCACTATCACCTGTCAGCATAATAATTCGATGACCTGCTGCTTTTAATTGTTTAATTGTATCAACAGCATCTTCTCGGATAGTATCAGCTATACATAAATATCCAGCTAACATACCATCTATTGAAACGTAAAAGACGGTGAAGCCTTTTTGTTGTTCCTGAATAGAACTGCTTTGAATTTCTTCATTCATCACAATATTATTTTTTGTCATTAAAGCATAATTTCCAATAAAAACCTGTTTTTTCTCCACTAAAGCTTGCAGCCCATAACCTGGTAAATTCACTACCTGGCTAACTGGAATAGGTGAAATTCCTTTTTCTTGTAACCCGTTCACTACTGCTTCTGCTATTGGGTGATGCATATGAAGTTCTGCACTTAACACCACTTCCAACCAATCTTCTTCCCTATTCTCTTTTGAACGCTCATACTTAACAAGTGTTGGCTCTCCCTTTGTTAGGGTACCAGTTTTATCAAAGACGATTGTATCTACTTTACGTGCTAACTCTAGATGTTCTCCACCTTTGAATAATACACCTAGTTCAGCAGCTCGGCCTGTACCTGCCATAATAGAGACAGGCGTCGCAAGTCCTAAAGCACAAGGACAAGAGATAACTAATACGGCAATAAGAATATGAATGGCTTGTGTAATATCACCAGGTGAAATGACCGTTAACCAAGTAATACTAGCTGCAAGAGCAGATATAATAACTATCGGTATAAAGTATCCTGATATTTTATCGGCAAACCTCTGCACAGGAGCTTTAGATAGCTGTGCTTCTTCCACAATCCTAATAATTTGATCAATAATATTTCCTTCTGCTGGTGGATCCACCTTCATCTTAAAGGTTGCATTTTGGTTCATTGTTCCACTGTATACTCTATCTCCGGATTGCTTCTCTGAAGGAATACTTTCACCGTTAATAACAGCCTCATTAATAAAAGAACTACCTTCTACGATATAGCCATCAATTGGAATTTTTTCACCAGCTTTTACTAAGACAATCTCGCCTTTTTGTAAATCTGAAACCTGTACAGTAACATATTCCTCTCCTCTTATTACTGTTGCATCCTTTACCTGAGTACTTAATAATTTTTTCATGGCTGAATTAGAACGTTTTTTAGCTCTTGATTCTAATGTTTTACCTACTAAGATCAAGGTAATTAGAACCGCACTAGTTTCAAAATATAAGTCTGGCATTTCTGCATCATGCTCGTTAATTCTTATTAAAGAGCCGTAGTATGTTAACAGATAGATAAATGTAACAATTCCTATAATTGGTAGATCCTTACGAAGATCTTTCTTTTCACTTTTAAGATATAAGAATAGAAAGCTTACAAATACAACCATCATTATTATTATTTCTATGTCTGCTAACCTAACATGATTGGCATAGGAATTTAAAGAAGCATATGCTAAATAAACACTATAAAAATAGGCTGCAGATGTTCCTAATGCAACTAAAAGATCCATATTGGTTCCACCGCTTCTAACGGCACGGTAAGCATTTTGATAAAATCTTGCTCCTATTGCAAATTGCACAGGTGTTGCTAATGCTAACTGAAACCATGGATTCATAAATAATTCTGGAACCCATAGGAAATCTAAAAAGGCGAAATGATCTGCCATTGCCCAAAACAGCGGAAAAGATAGAAGAATAGCTACCCACATATGTGTTGTCATCATATCAGACCCTTGTTGGTCTTTATCTTCTACCTTAATTTCCTGCCGAATCTGGTAGCCTAAGTCATGAACAATCTTATTAATAGTATTTTGATCCACTAGATCTGGATAATATTCTAACGCTGCCTTTTCCAGAGTCAGACTAACGGCAATATTTTTGATACCTTCAGTTTTTCCTAATCTTTTCTCAATTCTAGTTGAGCAAGCTGCACATGTCATACCATCAATATAAAATTCCGCTTTTTCTGCTGCAACATGAAACCCTAGCTTCTCTACTCTTTGTTCAATATCTAGCATCCTTACTTGTGTTTCATCAAAATAAACACTTGCTGTATTAGAGGCTAGATTAACTTGGGCTTTTTGTATTCCTTCCATCTTCCCAACACTTTTTTCAATTCTAGCGCTGCATGCACCACAAGACATGCCTTCTACATTAAATTTCACTTGTTTCATTTAGCATTTCAGCCCCAAACTTTTCTAAAAATTAAATTTCTACATAATAGAAATTAGTATTATCTAAAATCAAATCTTCCATAGATGCTAACTATGTTTATTAAATATTTTACGCAAACTTACATATAAAAAAGGACCAACTAATACATTCCAAGTTAATAGGTAGCATTAACTTTAGGCACTATTAAAAAATTTAATAAACCTAATGTGACCTAGGCAATTAAACGTTCCAATTTACTATAGTCTTTTTAACTAGTTTGTAAAAGAATCTCGCTCAAAATCGAGATAAATAAGCATAAAATGATGTAAACTCAATTATGATAATCCCTATTATTGACAATACAAGGGATATAACGGAAACGAAATCATACTTATTTATTCATAACTTCCTTAATATCTTTTTTCTTTTCCTAACCAACATTGAGCAGTATCTTCAAAACAAATTGACCTATCTGTACTAGATTTGAAACTTACTTATAAGTTATTACTATTTGTATAGTGAATAAATCTTTAACATTATGTACAATTAACATACTAACAAAATTCATCTCTATTTAGCTATATAAATGTGTCTATTTTGTGACAAATTGTTAATTTTAACATCATTTTCACATCGACATTATGTAAAGCTTGCCAAATTTAATTAAATAAAATACGCTATAGATACTTATTAATGTGACGAAATGGAAGTGAATAGTACGTGTCAACAATTGAGAGACAAAGGCAGATTTTAGTATGGATACAAGAAGAGGAGGTCTTAAAAGTTTCCGAAATTAGTAGAAGATTAAATGTTTCCGAAATGACTATCTATCGAGATTTGAAGCCTTTACTAGAACAAAAAAAAATAGTAAAAACCTCAAATGGAATTGCCATCATTAAAGAGGAAAATCCACTTTCTAATCTATGCTCGTATTGTTATAAAAGTGTTAATTCGAGATCGGCTGTTCACCTCATCAAGAAAAATCTACAAATTGAACAGACCTGTTGTATTCATTGTGGGCTCCTTAGATTTCAAGATATTCAAACAGAAGTTTCCCAGATTATCTGCCGAGATTATCTACATGATACAACCATAAGTGCTAAATCTGGCTATTTTTTGATTGATCCCGATCTACACACTAATTGTTGTAAACCACAAGTCATTACCTTTCAATCCATGATAGAAGCAACTAAATTTCAAAAGGGGTTCGGTGGAGAAATTTATGATTTCCAGTCTATTAACGATATTTTAAAATCTCATATGCAAAATGACCATTCTTGCCACTGAGCAATTCTATTAAAAACTCTTGTGCAGTAAAAGTACATTTTTAGCGGATAAGCTGCAAAAACCTTTATATCATTTACAACACTTTAAACAAAAAAGGCCGATTATCCCTCTCCGCCCTCCATTCCAAGTGAGAGGGCAATTGTCATAAGAGATAAAATTAACACTATTACATGAAACCAGACTAAGTCATTTTTGTATTTTTCATATATTATTAAAGTTAAATATCTAGACGTGAAATGCTCCCCTTTTCAGAGGAGCATTTCACGTAAATCAACATTCAATCCTGTCATAATTGGATATGCCTATTTGAAAGTTTAGAAACGGAAAAGGTGTTTTACCTCTTCAAGTGTACTTATATTCATCTTCCTTTTTCTTCTTCTCTAAGTGTAAAAAGTGCATTACAGTAATTATGTTCTTATCTTCCATGAAAGTAAGTACTTTACTACTTTTTTTATGATAATTTTCGCTAAAAAAGGTTTGAATCTATAAAATGTGAAAAGTTCTCCACTTTAAGAACTTCCACTACCACTGCAACTATGGAAGGCATACACTCAAATATAATATAATCACCATTGTTCAACGACAAAATTTAATTCCAACTTTGCAAATCTGATATTATTGGAATACACGCACCTATAGGAATTTACAGAAGAATAAAACTCCTTTATTATTAAGGACAATACCTCGAGTCTATTCACATATTCTAAAGAGTCACTCATGATACAATATTCATCTACTTAAAGTTAGAGGAGCTGTTTAATGAAAGATATTACTAGATTATTTTCGCAAAAATCACATATTTTTTACTCATTCGAGGTTATAGAACAATACATAGAGGATGCAATTTTTTTTGCGATTCACGGTATAAAAAAAGGAGAATACATATTATTCATTGAGAACGATCGACTATTTCCCCTAATATACAAGAAATTAGAGTTAAAGTTAGATAAATACGAATTAGAAAAAATTCACCATATCAATAGTTTAGATTTTTATTTTTTTAATGACGATTTTCATACTCCAACCATTATAAAATATTTCTCTAATTATCTATCACCTTTTTTGACCAACAATAAGCTAATCAGAACCTGGGCTCATGTCGAGTGGGGAAATGCGAAAGAAATCATAAAGAAAATTGAGGAATTTGAAATGGAAGCTGATAGATTTGTTTCAGAAGAGAAATTATTATCAGTCTGTGCTTATGACAAAGGCAGATTGTCCAATGAAATGATCAACTCACTAATGAAAAGCCATCAATATTATATGACCGATTATGAAATTCATCCTACCTATCAGAAACTACATTAATTAATAAAAGTTTTAAAAGGGGAACAAGATGTTTCTCCTTTTTTCATTTATTACTCTTACATTTATTGAAATGATCTCTATATTTTTTTTCCTATCTATCCTTTAATCTAGTTCCATACTGCCCACCATATTTGGAAAGGTAACCACCTACCTTAGTCGATATCCTTTTTTTCATTCTGACTTCCCTTCCCCTCTTTTTTACCAATTTTCCTAAGTGGACATATCTCTATATGACAACTGTCATATATCGAACATGACATGTATGTCTGCCCATATATTTGGTTTATATTTATACTATAGATATCCATTAATAGAAGGGAACTTAATATCATGAATATAAAAAACTTAAAACAATTACGAACTGCTGTAGCCCCCTTTGAGAAATCCACTGTAAAAGCAAGTGTTTGGCAGCTTGCTAACACTATACTCCCCTTTGTTTTACTGTGGTTTGCAGCTTACAAAAGCTTAAGTGTTTCGTACATTTTAACCTTTGTATTTTCAATAGCAGCAGCAGGATTTTTAGTAAGGATTTTTATCATTTTTCATGATTGCTGCCACTTTTCTTTCTTTAAGAACCGTAAAGCCAATAAAATTTTAGGAACTATCACAGGGATCTTAACATTATTCCCCTATAGCAAATGGCAGCATAGCCATTCTATTCATCATGCCACAAGTAGTAACCTGGATAAGCGAGGAATCGGCGATTTATGGATGATGACGATAGAGGAGTATGAAAATGCTTCATCGATGGTAAAGGTTCAATATCGCTTGTATCGTAACCCATTCATTATGTTTATATTAGGACCTATTTATGAATTCCTTTTAGCTAATCGCTTCAATCGTAAAGGAGCTAAATGGAAGGAAAGACTCAATACTTACGTAACTAATATTTCTATTATATTATTAGCAGTACTTCTTGGAACAACGCTTGGATGGGATTCTTTCTTACTCGTACAGCTGCCGATTTTCCTTATATCCGGATCTGTTGGAGTATGGCTATTTTATGTGCAGCATACCTTTGAAGACACATACTTCGAGGAAGATAAAGATTGGGATTATGTCAAGGCTGCTGTTGAAGGAAGCTCCTTCTATCACCTTCCAAAATGGATGCAATGGTTAACTGGCAACATTGGCTACCATCATGTGCATCATTTAAGTCCTAGGGTTCCTAATTACAACTTAGAACTTGTCCATAATCAGACGGAGCCACTGCAAAATGTTCCAACCATAACCCTGGCAAGCAGCCTTCGTTCTTTAAAATTTCGTTTGTGGGACGAAAAAGACAAAAAATTTATCAGTTTTTATGAATGGAAAAAACAAAAGAAATCCCTAGCTATGTCTACCGAATCAGAAATGCACTAAAGTGAAACACCAACAGTGGAGGTTTTTTTCTCCCTCCACTGTTTATTAATGGACTTTTACAGGCATCCGCCCTTCACCTAAAGTCCTTATTTCAATCATAAAAACAGGCAGGTATCTCTTTCTTTAAGCGAATAGCGGAGCAGCAGTTATCCAATAATTATTGCTTGATTATGTTAATATAGAGGAATAACAGCTAATAAATTACGAGGTTAGAAACTAATGATAAAAAAGCTAGAGGTTTTAAAAAAAAGCACCGGCATATCTCCTTATATTTGGACATTGCTTACTATTTTGCCATTTTACTTTATATTCCACGCCTCTTCAGCAGTTGATGTGATAGCAGGTATCATCCTGACCATTTCATTTTTTCTATTTTACAGAATAGCTTATCTTTCAAAAGGCTGGACAATATATTTATGGCCATCCCTTTTGATCGGGATATCCACTATTGCCATCTATGCTTACAGCTATGTATATTTTTCCTTTTTTCTTTCGTATTTTATCGGCAATATAAAAAAACAGGTTCCCTTTTTTATTCTTTACTTTATACATTTGGCGGTGACAACATTCGTCATTTACTTCAAAATTATCATCGGGGATTCCTTGCTATTAAAGCAACTTCCCTTTGTACTGATTATCTGGTTCGGAGTTATTTTATTGCCTTTAACTATTCAAAACCGCAAACAAAAAGATCAACTTCAAGAAAAACTGGAAGATGCCAATAAACGTATTTCTGATTTAGTAAAACTAGAAGAAAGACAAAGAATTGCCCGAGACCTTCATGATACACTTGGTCAAAAACTATCCCTTATTGGCTTAAAAAGTGATTTAGCAAGAAAATTAGTCTATAAAGACCCAGAACAAGCTCGTTTGGAACTGAAAGATATTCAACATACTTCTAGAACAGCACTAAATGAAGTCAGAAAAATGGTCTCAGAAATGCGCGGTATAAAATTAAAAGACGAGCTAATACTCGTAAAAACAGTATTAGAAGCAGCTGAAATTACTCTGACTTGCAATATAGCTTCCAATCTAAAAGTTTCTTCGATTGCAGAAAACATTATAAGTATGTGTCTAAAAGAGGCTGTTACAAATGTGGTTCGACATAGTCATGCTACCTCTTGCTACATTAGCATCAGACAAAACAAACAAGAAACAATTATGGAAATCCAAGATAATGGAACCACCTCTTATAATGAAGAAGATTCCCACAACGGAAACGGATTAGCAGGGATGAAAGAAAGATTGGATTTTATCAATGGTACAATGGAGATTTCTGCAGAGGAAGGAACCTTATTAAAAATAGTCGTTCCACATGATGGAAAAATGATAGAAAGGGAGGACTTATTATGATTCGGATAGTTATTGCCGAAGACCAGCGCCTTCTTTTAGGAGCATTGGGTGCCTTGCTTGATCTAGAAGAGGATATCACGGTTGTCGGCAAAGCAAACAATGGAGAAGAAGCCATACAGTTAGTCAAAGAAAAAAATCCTGATATTTGTATAATGGATATAGAAATGCCTGCTAAAACAGGGTTGGAAGCAGCTGAGGACCTCATGAACCATCCATGCAAGGTCATTATATTAACTACCTTTGCCAGATCTGGCTATTTCCAGCGTGCATTAAAAGCGGGTGTATCAGCCTATTTACTTAAGGATAGTCCAAGCGATGATTTGGCCAAAAGCATCCGCAGTGTGATGGAAGGCAAAAGAATTTATGCACCAGAATTGGTTGATGATGTATACAAAGAAGAAAACCCTCTTACAGACCGAGAAAAAGAAGTACTTATTCTAGTTGCAAATGGCAAAAACACAAAAGAAATCGCCCAAGAGCTATCCATTAAAACTGGCACCGTGCGAAACTATATCAGTATGATACTAGAAAAACTAGAAGTAAAAAATCGAATAGAAGCCATCACCAGATTTAAGGAAAAAGGATGGTTTAAATAGAAAAGGACTGGCCAGTCCTTTCTATATTTTTGTTGGAGCTTTTTAACCAAAGCAATCCTTGTAATAGCTGCCTCTATCCGTTTTCTAAAACTCTTTACACTGCAAAGGTAAAATATAAATAATTATTTAAGAATGCCCTCCTTCTTCATTAAAAACTTATAAAATAAATATTTATTCATTTTAATCCTCTTCCTATTCTAACATCTCTATTTTTTATTTATAATTTCACTACCCCAAACTTGCATTACTTCTATTACAAGTATAAAAGTAAGGCCATTTTCTGTTAAGGAATACTCTACTTTTGGTGATACAACTTAATATACTTCTCTATGTACTAACTCGTCTTCTTCCAGCTCTCTAAGCTCTTAGCTATAAAAAACAAGGATTAGAGGTTCGAATAACAGATTTTGAAAATCATGAAGCCTTACTTACGGCATTCTCAGGAATAGATCGATTTATTCATCATATCAACATTTGGTGATTTAGAAACAGTTATGAGTCAGCATACAAATGCAATAGTAGCAAATGGTCATGAAAATAAGATATATGAATTATCTGGTACAAATTTAACACAACAACAGTTTGTTGATACGTTAAGCGAAGAATTAAATAAAAGCATTCCTTTCTTAGAAGTGGACGATACTTCTTATGAAGAAATGCTAAAAGCTACTGGAGTGCCAGACTCCTATCTTCCAATGTTAATCATGACTCAAAAAAGCATACGTGAAGGTGGGCTAGAATCCAAAAATACAGATCTAGATTTCTTATTAGAACGTCCAGCTACATCATTAAACCAAGCACTTTTTAACTTACTATACTTGAAATAATTTCTCAACTAAATAGAAAGATGTCAATTCTCATTAAAATGTTCGCATATGTAAAGTGCTGATAAATTAATTAGGAATGGAAATTTTCTTTTTATTCCTAACAAACTAATTGGTTTTTACATTTATTAACTACTTCTCTCTGCATATAGAAAAAGAACCTCTTCTCATACTCTAGTAACACATGATGAAGAAACAAATTCATTTCTTAGAACAAAGGCAGAGAGAGCAATCATTCTGTCTGTTTTTCTCGATTACCATTTGACAAAATAAGAAATTCGCACCTTAAATGAAACATTCTTTTAATCTTAAAACTAACTTTTTATAATTAATATAAAAGTCTATGATTGGAATAACAGCAAAATTTGAGGATACTTGTGGATTTGCAAATATGCATTCATCATAAATGAGATAAACATGGAATGTCTTTTGTGACACCCTCCTACTTTCCTTTAATAGATTTACTATGTCTTTATATAATCTATGACTGAGCTCATCAACAGACCTTTCTACCACAAAACCACCTGCAAAGCTTTCCCACCAAGTTAAGTAACTTGTATATACTTCATTAAAACTAGTGAAATCTCCTTCCTCCTCATTATAGAGTTTGTTATAGAAAGTCTCTTTTTCTCTGTAAAATAATTTCAAGTCATTACCATCATATAATGAAATTTGATTAGAAATATCATCCCATAATATTTGGAATTCTAATTTAAATCTTTTTTAAAAGTAATCCTTGAGGATAAATATGGAAACCTTAATTTAACATCTTTTTGACTTTGATTTATGTATATATTTTGTAGATATATCAAGAAGTTTAATGAAATGGACCTATTAGTAATCATTACTAATCCGTTATCCACGTATAAATACCTCCTTTTTCTTTCTATAAATAAAATACTTACTATATGATAAGACAAAAATCCTTTTTTATTGTTCATTATTTCTTAGAATAGTATTTTTCTAATTCGATCATACTATATTGTTAAATAGTTACATAGCTCATATGCTTACATAAAATAAAGGGGTTTCCATTAGTTTGGAACACCCTCTGCAAAAAGTATAAGCATGATTAGATTTAATATATCTTTTATCTTTTCTTTAACTTTCTATTCTTTCCAATCTTAAGCTCTCTTCCCTATCCTATAGTAAAGAGACATAACTCCCCAAATAATAGCTGGACTAATCAAACCACCAATCAACATACAAGCTATGATTACAGCCGATCTACTAAGTCCATCAACAACTAATAAAATGAAGACTGTCATTAAAACAAAGAAGAGTAGGGGTAAATATTTTATTAGCTTAACTAAGCCTCCTTTTCCTTCCGCCCTCCATTTATTACCATATATTGTAATCACGGTCATAATGGATGGAAGAAATAGAGCAGTTGAAATGAAAGCAATAATAGCTAGTGTAATTTGTAAAGTACCTGTGCTTATAAATGTTCCTAACCATAATAGAACTGTTAGAAATAATAATGAAATGGTCGGCCATTTTAAGGAACTTCCTAAATTATGATGCTTTTCCAATGTCGTCTCACGATCACTGTAAATAGGCTTTGTGCCAGGTAATGCACGAAATAAATGAATATTATCTTCTGTTGAAATATGTTCCCATCCTGAAAAAGAAAAATACTCCATATACTCCTGCATTTCATCCTTCCTTAAAGGGCGATAATCAACACTATAAATATATTCTTTACTATCACCTTTTTTAAGAATATAACCCATGAACTTAAATTCACTAACATGCCATCCTTTTAATGAGTAGTTGCGTAATTTTTCCATGTCCTTTTCTTCTGCAAAGGCTAATCCACCAGACGTAATATACTTTGTATGTGTCATTATTCTCCCTCCTCTAGACCTACTTCTGCTAAACGAATCATTAATTTTCTAAGTTTGACATCAGCTTCCAAAACCTCTTTACCTTTCTGAGTAAGAAGATACGTTTTTCGTCTTGGATCTGATTCATCATATAGATATATCCATTCTTGTTTTAATAGTTTCTTGATGATGGTATACATAGAAGCAGGCCCTATAGTAATTATGCCTTCTGTCCTTTCTTCAATAAGAGTCATTATCGCGTATCCGTGCCTTGGTTTTGTTAAAGCAGCCATAATGTAGAACATGGAATCTGTTAATTGTTCATTTGTTTTCAATAAACCACCTCTATATCATATGATGATATATCAATAAATGATATAAGTTTATTTTAATATATCAGTTTATGATACATATGTCTATAGATATGTATCATAAACTGATATAAATAGAGCATAAAAGTTTGGGAAAGACTTTAATCAAGCAGTTATTGAATAGTTCTTAAACAATTATTTTTCTAAGACTCAAGACAGAGACTTCTCTTTCCTTTTAATGTCTTGTGTCTTGTAATTCAAAAATAAATTTAAATGCAACAATCTTTCCAAAGAATTCATCTCAAAATAAAAAAGACAACACCATGGATTGAGTATTGTCTCATAAATTATCTAGTACATTCGTTTCTTTTTTTCAATAAGACCTATACAAATGCCAGTCGGATCTATCAAGTAGGAAAGATAAAATTCATTAAATTCCATTTTTTCTCTCAGTATCATTGCTCCGTTGTTTTTAGCTGTCACTAGAACTTCATCCATGCAATCCACTTCCACTTGTATCCTTGTTCCATGTGGATAGTCACTTGGACCTTTTGCAATCCCTCCATCTATTCCATACTGGGTTATCTCTCCAGTAGAAACAGACCTATAATCCCATTTGGGTTCAGAGATTTCCCAATTAAAAACTTTCGAATAGAATTCAGCAGCTTTCTCGGGCTCTGGACTATTTAGCTCAAATCCAATTACTCGTGCCATACTTTCTCTCCTCTCTGAATTAATAAGCTGACAAAAGATATAGTGATGGACGTACATAGGCAGTTATGTCTTTAGGAAATATGTATCATCTAAATGGTTATCCTCCAAAAGGTTCTCTAACATTATTTAGCCTTCATTAATTCTTCTTTCTTTAATGAATTTGCAATAACTTCACATTTTTTTATTGCCCATATATAATGTTTGGAAGTGTTCGCAGCAAAATAACTGTATAAATTACTTGTTTTTGTCCACTTATAATATTTTTTTGTGGTAATTTCCTCTTCATTATGTGAATTTATTAAATTCATAATTCTTGCATGACTTAACTTTAATTTCTTTAACGCTTGGTTAAGCGTTACATCTTGATAGTTTTCCCATATTTGTCTATTTAGTAGTTTTATATTGCTCCACTTATAACCAGGTGCTGGCATAAAAGGTGTGTCCCCATCCATTCCTTCTCTATACCATCTTTCAAGCATGGCATGCCACTCATAAAGATGCATAATAATATCACGAAAATTCTTATCTCTGTCTTGTGTTTCAATAGAAATATTTCTCATCCGACTAGGTACAGATTCAATTATTATAAACAATGCTTGAAAATTCCTTTCACTTTCTATCAACAATAGTTCTTTTTCGCTTTTCACAATTGTTATAATCTCCCATTCATTTTTCTATATAGTAACATATGCACAAGAAGTATTGTATAATTTTTCCGAAAAATGGATACTTCTTTCTTCCAAAGAAACTAAGCTAATACTGACCACTTTTTCTTTTAAAAGTCAAAAACGATTGTTTAAGAGAAGTATCTCCAAAGAAGAAAATTATCTGTATTGGAAACTTCGATTTTACCAATCCTAATAATGGAGGTGTTATTAATGACAAATCAAAATCCTATTGAGTATACTGGGAAGGTGCTAGATAAACGTAATGACCTTACTGGTCCTGATGATGCAGGCAAAGCATTATATCCGAATCTACCCAAGCATGTATCTATTCAAGAACCGAAACGTAAATAAGACTCTGACCCCTAATTGGTATTGTGATTCCAAGTAGGGGTCAGAGTACATTTTTCAGGTTGTTGTGGAAACAAACATTATTGAAACGTTACTTAGTGGATAATCTTATATAAAAAAATTTGAGATTTCTTAGTAAAATGGTTACCAAACTTAATACCAATGATAAAATGCCCACCAGTACAATATATTTAGTACCAAATGTTGATAGAAATACCCCACCTATTGCTGATCCTACTGTTGTTCCTATATTACAAGAAGAAATAAATAATCCATTAGCAAAGTCTGGTGCTTCTGGAGCGGAATCCATAATTACATATTGATTAATATTAGCCATTATTCCTCCAGCTAATATTCCCCAAATAAAAGTTATAATTACCATAGGGAAACTATGCTGTCCTGTAAAAAACAAAATGATATATAGGACAACCAATACTAAGGGGAAAGAAACTATAGCTTTAAGAGGACTATATGTCAGTAACCTTCCTGCTAGAAGATTTCCAATAATATTTGCCCCACCAAAAATAAATAAGGTTAAGCTGATTATATTCGGAGGCATACCTGTAACCGTTTGTAAATATTCCGCAATATAACTATAAACACCAAATACAGCTGAATTTAATAGAATACAAGTCACAATGGAGAGCCACATAATTGGTTTTTTTAACACTGAAAATTGGCTGCTATAAGAAAGTCTTGCTTCTACTGGCATTGAGGGAACATAAATCCATGTAGCAATGAAAACAATTCCGTTTACAATAGCAAAGAAGGCCATCGCCATTTCATATGAAATAGCACTATCAATAAAACTTGCAATGGGTATACCAGCTACCATACCTGCTGAGATACCTATAAAAACTTTAGAAACAGCTTTTGGTGCTTCTTCTTTCCTTACAGATGTTGCAGCTACTGTAAAAGCCATGGAGCAATATATTGGATGAAAAAAACCTAGAATAATACGAATTAGGAGTAGAAGAGTGAAGTTGAGCGTAAAAATAGATATAATGTTACCTATAACAAAGACACCTAGTACGACTAACATGACCTTCTTACGATTAAATCCCGAAAACAATAATGGCAATGTTGGACCAGATATGGCGATAGTAAGAGCAAAGAAACTCACCAGCAACCCTGCCTTCGATACACTAATATTAAAATGTTCTGCAATGGAAGGCAATAAACCGATAACCCCCATTTCGGTATTTAATATACCAAAAACTCCAACAGTCATAATATAAATCAATAATTTACTTCTTTTCTCCATAAAGTACCTCCTACATGATGAAAGTTAACCCTCAAGATGTATAATTTATATTAGGTTCACGAGCTTAGTGGAAGAAGGATATATTGCTACGCTATAAATTAAGAGCGTACTACTAAAACTTCTATTTCTTTATAAAGCATGTAAAAGAAGCCTACTAGATTGCTATTTTATTTAAAAGTAAAGCTTTTAAATAATCGCTAGCCACTTCTTCATCACGCCCATTAACTATTAAGCTGATTTCCTCACTACTATTAATATTTAAATTCAACACTTCCAAAGCTTCTTTACCGTCTGCCAATCTACCATTTTTAGTTAGAAATACAGTACTACTAAAAGAACATGCTTTTTGAACAAATTTTATGGTATTTCTTGCTTGAAGCCCCTGAGGTAGCTTAACGGTTAACTTTACGATCAACATATTATCCACCTTCTTACTGCAATGATTTGTTTCCATTTGTCATTATCGTAAAAATAGAAGGAAAATTCACTATTAATAAACATACATGTATGTAGCTATCCAACTTTTTTATTAATAGATCATTTCCTTTACCATTTGACTTTGCGCCCTAATAATGACAATAATTTTACTTACTTTACAGCTAAACTTCCTTTCATTATGTTGTTTTAAATCTTTGACTTTATTCTATCGATACATTCGCCATATAACAATTACTTATATCAAATAACTAGATATACCTTGTAGGCATAGGCTATACTAATAAGGCATGAAGGAGGAATGATTATGGAACTTAGAGTTTTGAGATACTTTCTTGCTGTTGCAAGAGAAGGAAGTATAACTGGGGCAGCTGAGCTATTACATGTAACACAGCCAACCTTGTCTAGACAGCTAAAAGACTTAGAGCTAGAATTAGGCAAAAAACTTTTTATTCGCAGTAGTCACAGCATCATTCTTACTGAGGAAGGCATACTCTTGAGAAAAAGAGCAGAAGAAATTGTTCATATGGTAGGAAAATTAGAGGCTGAATTTACTAATATGGAAGAAACAATAAGCGGAGATGTGTACATTGGTAGTGGAGAAACAGAAGCCATGAAACTGATTGCAAGAATAGTGAGAAAATTACAGTTAAGCTATCCGAATATAAAGTTTCATCTATATAGTGGAAACGAAGAAGATGTGACGGATCGGCTTAATAAAGGCCTACTAGATTTTGGTATTTTAATACAACCAGCCGATTTATCAAAATACAATTATATAAATATTCCTGCTAAAGATTTATGGGGTGTTGTAATGAGAAAGGATAGTTCTCTTGCTTCTAATGAAACGATTCAGGCAGCAGATTTGCTTCATGTCCCACTCATCTGTTCAAGACAGGCTATGCAACAATCCTATTCTAAAAATGAATTTGCCGATTGGTTTGGGGAAGATTTTGATAAACTAAATGTGATAACTACCTACAACCTTGCCTTTAATGCTGCAATTATGGTGGAAGAAGGCATTGGTTATGCTATAACCCTTGATAAGCTAGTGAATACATCTAATGATAGTAATCTTTGTTTTAGACCCCTAGAGCCAAGATTAGAATCAGAATTAAATATAGTATGGAAAAAACATCATGTCTTATCGACTACTGCTGAACTATTTTTAAATGAAATACGGAATAGCTTTTTGAATGTAGATGTATAGGCATTATTGTTCACAGTTAATTGTAGATAAAAATCTACTAATCCCTTACTAGATAAACTGTACCGGACGAGAATCAAAAACTTGGAAGCTATCTTGGGTATCGCACTAAGCCGTGATCTGCATTTTAGCCTGCTGTGTCTCATCTGTCTCGCAGATTAGGGCACTGAAAAAGTGGTTATATGTATAAATAATTACCAATTCGAGTTTAGTAACCAATACTTCCTAGTTTGGAGAGGCATCCGGTCGACTACTACGTGATTAGCGAGAAAGTCTGAGACGCTCGCACCGTGGAACGTGGATCATCTGCATAAAAATACTTTTTGATCTTTCTAAATTACTTTTTCTATAAGCCGAGTTACTTCATCTACGTAACTCTTTAACATATAATATGACTATATTCGGTTAGCAACTAAATTTATTAAAGTTTTAGCTGTTCTTTCAACTCTTCTTCTCCACTTCCAATATATATAACCTTTTTCTCAGGTATGTATACACGATAAGTTACTATTCCTGCTTCTGCAATCTCTTTTAAAAAATCTATAAAGGGGAGAGAAATGTTAGCAATAGCCTCTAGTACCTTTTTTCCGTCAAATTTTTTTGAAATATCCAAACTTACTTGTGGATCTGTTTTGAAATCAGCGTAAACTCCTTTATATGTAGCTTGACCTGTAGCAACATCTATTTCATATGTGTTAATACCTCTTTGAGACAATAGTACTAAGAATTCAGAAAAGCTTAAGTTATCGTTGCTTCTTCTATGAATAATTTCTTGAAACTCACTCTCTGATATATTGTTATTCAAATATATGCCTCCTTTTTTTTAACAATTCTTATCATGTTCTTTACATAATAGCCTAACATAGTCCTCTAAAAAAGAATGAAAAGTATCCGCGTAATCACGCTATATATTAGCATTTATATCCAATTTATTCTTTAAAAAATGTATTTATCCGCGAAACCACAATAACCAAATTAATCCACTAATAATCTCTTCTTAGAAGTTTCAAATTCGTTAGTAAAAGAGAGGTAATTAATATTAGAATAGCCAAAGACCACCAAGACGCATTAATTGGATCTTTATGTTCCACAATGATTAATCTTACAATTGCTGTAATACCAATGTAAATAAGATAGCGCAATGGAAAATGAAAATGGGTTTTAAAGTATTTAATAATCAGTGCTATAAACTCAAAATAGAGAAAGAAAGTTAGTAATTCTTCTGTGAAAGAATAATAATCTTGATTATCAGCTGTTTCTAAAACAACATATGAAAAGATATACCATGTTTCCTTTATTAAAAGAAAACTTAGAATTAACCCAATAAAAAACAGACAAGTATTTAATAAAACTTGTAAGAGGGTAGGTAAATGTTCCATTACCTTTTTCATATTCCAATTGTTCCTATGTATCATTTAATACTCCTCTTTTCTCAAGTATTTTTCCTGATCTAGGTTAGTGTTAGGAATAGGATGTTTTTTATGTGCTTATTTGATAAAATTGCTCCTGTCCTTAGCTTGCATACTGAATGAAAGTCACATAAAAAAAACGATTGGAGACTATGCTTCCAATCGGTTTTTTTAACCTTTTATTTCTCATTAAAAGGATAAGTGCTATAAACTACCATTTTATTCTTATATTGTTTTACAACATCAACATGATCCTGATAACTAGATAGTAATAGCTTTATTTCCCTATTACCTTTTCTTGTTTGTATAACAAATGAAGAATCAGCGTTTTGAGGCTTAAGGTACGTTTCTTCACTTCCAGGATATAAACTATATTTTTCTCTTACTACAGCTTCATTAAACTGTTTAATCATAGTAGCCTTCTCATCTCCCTCAACTCTCGCGGTATTAAGAAAGATTTCTGTATCCTTGTCATTTAATTTTAAATGAAGTCTATACCTATCAAAAAGCCAATCTACTACACCGGTAGGTAAGCAAGTCATTAATATTTTTATAATACAAAATAAGACTAATGCTATAATGGAAACCAAAGTCATAACATACACTCCATTGCTTTTTTTCATAAAATATATTGTTACTATCTCTATAGTACTATATATTTTATAAATTCAGACCATCCAATTCATCTATATTTCAACCATCCACTTTTCCTTTCTTAAAAAGTACATTCTTCATTTAGAAGCTTTGCTAATTTCTATTGCTTCTGCGAATCTTTTTATCCCTTCGTTTATCATACTTTCAGACTCTCGTGCATAAGTTAATCGAACATAATCTTTTTGAGTACCCAAAACAGATCCTGGAGTATAAATGATTCCTTTTTTTATCGACTCTTCCAACATACGATTTTCGCTAATTTCCTCTTTAACTTTACACCATAGATGAATTCCACCGTGCGGTATTGAAAATTCCACTTTTCCTTTCAAAAAAGTATTTAAACTAGAAACGATTTGATTTCTTCTTCTTTCCAGATGTATTTTCAAATGAGTTAAATGATTATCAAAATATGATGATTCTAAAAATTCGTTAGCTACCCATTGTGAATAGATAGAGTGCCCAAAATCAACCTGTTGCTTTGCATCTGATAGCCGTTCAATAACTGATTTCGGTCCAATAATCCAACCAATACGAAGCCCCGATGCTACAATTTTCGAGAGTGAACTTATATACAAAACATTCCCATTTTGATCTAACGTTTTTAAAGGATATGACGCATCCGCTGCAAATGCGGTTAAACTATATGGATCATCTTCTATAATAGGGATGCCATACTTTGACGAAATTTCTAAAATCTCCATTCTTCTTTCATTACTAAGACAGGAGCCAGTTGGATTTTGAAAGGTCGGATTTAAAAAAATCATTTTTATTCTATGTTTTTTATGTAACAGGATTAAGTCCTGCGGGTTCATTCCTTCATGATTTGAGCTAACATAATATGGTTTAATCCCTGCTGATTCGAATAAGGGTAGACTATAGTGATAAGATGGATCCTCTATGGCTACAGCATCTCCAGGTTTTAATAAGCATTGAATAACCAAATGCAAAGCTTGCTGAGCACCTGAGGTAATTAATATGGAAGATGAATGAGTATTTACACCTCTATATTTCTCCATATGATTAGCTATGGTACTTCTTAAAATCTCATTTCCTTGTGGATGATCATATCCCAAAGGTCCAATATAAGAACGGTTAGAGCTAATAGTTCGTAATGGTTTTACAGGTAAAAGATCCTCTGAAAGCTCTCCACTCGCTAAATTAATTAACTTATGATCTACCATTTCTTTTCTTAAACGTTGCATAACAGGTAAGTTCGGAAGAAAGGAACCTGCTTCGATATAGCGATTCCAACTAGGAACACGTTTCTTGGTAATTCCCCAAATATCCTTACTAATCATAGTTCCACTACCACGTTTTCTTTGAATTAGTCCATTTGCTTCTAATTCATCATAAGCAGCAACAACTGTACTTCTATTCAATTCTAAACCTTTTGCTAAGCTTCTCTCAGAAGGTAACTGCTTATCTAATGGAAATGTCCCATCCTCTATTCCACTTTCCAAGTACTCTGCAAGTTGCTTATATATAGCTTTTTTTATACTTCTGTCAGGTTTCCAATCCATATTAATCACGCTTCTTAACTTAATTTTTTCCTTAAGAACAGTTCTTTATAATATAACAGTTAATGTTTTATAGGGAAAGAATTGTCTTTTAAATGAAGGCTTCCTTCCAAATATTAAGATTACCTCTATTCCGAGAACTCAAAGATCTAGCACTTAAAACTTACTGTAAATCAAATCCTATTCTTTATTGTAAATCACTTTCTCTCGTCTTATGATTTTATGGATCCCTCACGTAACTAACTATTTATTTACAATTCTTTGCAACCTAGCCTTTCCTATAGGAACCACCAAGTTAGATGCTCAATAAACTGATTATTAATTACCTCAATTTGATAAGTTATTTTAAAGGAGAAGATACTGTGGGTATTTTAAATGGAGAGGACTTTATTCATCGTTTAGATGGGATGAAAAATGAAATTTATTATGATGGAGAATTAATAAAAAATAAAATATCGGAGCATCCAGCCTTTAGAGGAGTCATGAAAACGAAAGCTTCTCTTTATAATTTACAACATAACAAAGAATTAGAAAATGAAATGATCTTCTATTCGCCTGAGAAGGAAGAGCCAATTGGAATTTCTTATTTACAACCAAAAACAAAAGAAGACTTAAAAAGAAGAAGAATTATGATGGAGCATTGGGCAAAACACACCCATGGAATGATGGGAAGAAGTCCTGACTATATGAATACGGTGATTATGAGCTTCGCTTCTTCCTCAAATCTTTTAATAGGCAAAGAAAATTGCTTTCCTGAAAACATACAATCTTTGTATAATAAAGCAATGGAGCAAGACCTTTCTTTTACTCATACATTTATTACTCCACAGGTTAATCGTTCGCAAGGATATTTGGGATTATCAGAGGAACCAGTCTCTGCAAAAATAATCGATAAAAACGAAGAAGGACTTGTCATTAAAGGGGCACGTTTACTGGCGACTGAAGGAGGTTTGACGGATGAAGTGTTAGTTTTCTCCGCTCCAAGCTTATTTATTGATTCTAGCGAGGCTTATGCATTTTCTATTCCTTCTAATACGAAAGGTTTAAAATTTTACTGTAGAGAATCATTTGTTGGTGGAGACTCTATATTTAATTATCCTTTAAGTTCTAGATATGAAGAAATGGATTCTGTAGTAGTTTTTGACAATGTTCTCGTTCCTTGGGAAAAGGTATTCTATTATGAAAACATAGAAGCAGCTGGGAGCTTCCTTAATGAAAGTTCTTTTCATTCGTTCGCCTATCACCAAGTCATCACCAGACAAATTGTTAAAACCGAGTTTATCCTTGGAATAGCACAACTTCTCGTAGAAACGATTAATGTAGGAGAATATCAACATATTCAAGAGAAACTTTCTGAAATAATCATTGGACTTGAGACAATGAAAGCTCTCCTAGAGAAAGCAGAAAATGATGCTCAATTAGATGAATGTGGTACTATGCGACCAAGTATGATACCATTGCAAGTTGCCAGTAATATCTTCCCAAAAATATATCCCCGTTTCGTGGAAATTATCGAGCTAATTGGGGCAAGTGGAATGATTTTATTGCCAACAGAGAAGGCTTTTCAGTCAAATATTAGAACAGACTTAGATCATTACCTTCAAGCTACTCAATTAGATGCAAAGAATCGAGTTAAACTTTTTCGTTTAGCGTGGGATTTAACCATGAGCTCATTTGGAACAAGACAAACACAATACGAACGTTATTTTTTCGGAGACCCTATTCGATTAGCAAGTGGCTTGTATAATAAATATCCTAAAAAGATTCATGCAGAGAATATTAGGAGTTTCCTTTCATTAAAAAAAGACAATTAATATCATTTTTAAAGATCAATCTGTGCCAGCTTAGGCAAGAATTGGTGCAGATTGTTGCCTTTTTGTAAAAGAACTACCTCTCTATTTACTATGCAGTTCAGCGCACACTCCTGTCCTGTCTTGCAATATACCCAGTAATAAAGTTACAGGATAAACCACTTTAGTACTTTCTCTTGCTTGCAATTCTGCATAGTGAAATATCCTTAAACAGCGCTCTGTATAATTTAATCCATTATCCTCCTCCATTTCCATTGATTCGATTGCTATTTTTTATAAAAAAGATACTCTATAGAAGTTCTTTTACTAGAAACTTACTCAACTAGATTAAATGAACTCCCATTAAGCTAACCACTTAAACCACCTACCATGTCCATCGGTTTCCGCTATTGTGTTTTGACTCTCTATCCCGTCAAAATAATAGTCTAAGTGTAAGTATTTATCTTGTATATTATTATACAGATGACATATATCTCTTTTCTTTCCTATATCTTTTACTATTTGTAGAAGTTGTTGTTTCGTTTCTATAGACATTTGATTGGCAACATGTGTATGAAAGATACAAATGATGCTATCTTCTGGGATATTCTCACTAATTTCAGATAGTAACTTTATTCCGTCACCATTTATAAACTGAACAGAGCAATCATTAACATATGTACGCATATTTATCCCAGAAAAGCTGCAATCCAGCACTAGTGCCAATTTCTATAAGTGCCAGAGGTTTTCTGACTTTCTCATAAATTGTACAAAAAGCAGGATAAAGATAAGCACATCTGCGTACTTCATTTGTTTGAACCATTCTGGATTGAAGAATTTTTTCCAATTCCCTTTTGTACTCCAAACAAAAATCTTTAAAGAAAGGAAAAGAATGCTGATAAGATTTGGGAGACTCTACTATACTAGGGTAATACTCTTTTAATGGATGTAACTTGCCTTTCAGTAGTAGATAATGTACTGCTCCAAAAAGAAGATTGGGAATAGGTTGTCCCTTTCGTGCGTTCATACATATATCAAGTATCATTTCATTTCTAGCAATTTCAATGGATAAATGTTCATATAGTAAACTCGATCCCTTACATTCTTTTTCCGCGAAGTTTAAGAAAATTTGAGATATAAGTTCTTGATTCCTCACAGTTAGCTCCTCCTTCTCATTAAAGAAATAAGAATATTAAAATAGGCAAAAGTTTCTAATCAAAGTCTACTGAAGCGTCCCTTTTATAAAGATGCTTAAATGCCATCATTATTTGTGATTCTGTATTTCTAGCGACTGATAAGTTTGGTAAATGTTTTTTATCGAAAAAAGCTACTTCACTTGTTTCTATTCCCTTTTGCGGTTCACCACCAATTATTTCACATAGGATAAAAATCTTATACAAATGATAGGGAGAAGGTGGGTGTGGATGACACTTCTTATCAAGTATAGCTATAAGCTTTACTGCTTTAACATCAAATCCTGACTCTTCCTTTACTTCTTTAACTGCTACTTCACTTGGTGATAAACCAATATCCCCCCATCCACCAGGTAAGGCCCAATCGCCATCTGTGTTTTCTTTAACCATCAATATTTTATTATTTTGAAAAACTACAGCTCTGATATCTACCTTTGGAGTGGCAAATCCACTTTCATTTGCAAATAAGTCCTTTATTACAGTATTCTGGATATTTGTATGTTGAGCTACTATTTCAACGCTAATATTTCTAATAGCTTCAAACCTTTCTATGTCATAGACATCCTTCGAGTAAGTTAAACCTGCTTGTGCAAGGGATTGAAGCTCCTTTGCCCATTGAAGCCATTTAGGTTCCAATATTTTGCACCTCATTTTTTAGTTAAATATTACCATCATATAGCTTTTTTCACAAAAATTATCTATAAATTCAATATTGTTACTCTATAACAAAGAACAGTTACCCTATAATAGCTAACCGTTCTTCTGTTTATTAAATGTTTTTTCTATATTCAACAGAAATTTCTTTCTTTCTACTCCACCGCCATATCCACCTAATTCACCGTTAGTATTGATTACTCTATGACAAGGAATAAGAATAGATATTTGGTTGGCTCCATTTGCATTACCAACAGCTCTTACAAGATCTTTACTGCCTAATTTCTTAGCAATATCTTGATAAGTCACCGTTTGTCCTGGAGGAATAGTAGTAAGTACTTCCCACACTTTTTCTTGGAAAGGGGTACCATTCTTAAAAAGCGGAATGGTAAATTGACATTGCTCCTTCGTGAAATATACATTTAATTGTTTTACTAGATTATGATGTATTTCCGTTTCTCCAGGTAAAATTCTGGCATGAAGCTTTTCACGTAATTTCTCAATTTCTCTTTCTAATCCTCTTCTATCCAGAAACTCTAGTAAGTACAGATAATTGGAATCAGATAAGCTAATCATATTTCCAAGCGGTGTGGAGAAAATATTCGCATGAATGATAGAAATGGTGGTCTTTTTAGGTGGGTTTCCCATAATTTTTGTAAATGCATCATTAAATCCGCTTGGTGACTCATATCCTAATGAGACTTGTTGATCAATGACTTTCTTTTTACCAGTTACTATTTCTTTAAAAGCAATTCCCATTCTACGGGACCTAGCATATTGTACAAAGGTCATTCCATATACTTCTTTAAACTTTCTTCTTGCAGTAGCTGAGTGAATTCCTAAAGTTTGAAAATCTGCTTCCTTCCACCTTTTCTCTGGATTTTTTTCCACAGCAGCTACCAAAATTTCGACTTCTTCCGGAATACTATTTGGGTAAAATAGCGGATTACAACGCTTACAAGGACGGAAACCCGCTAATAATGCTTCTTCTGCTGTTAGGAAAAACTCACAATTCTCAAACTTAGGCTTTCTGGCAGTACAAGTTGCATGACAGAAAATCCCTGTTGTCTTAATACCGGCGAAAAAAATACCATCATATTGTGGATTCTTCTCCACTAATGCCTTATAGAATTCTTCTCGCTTTATCTCAGAACTTATCATCTGAATTTCCACCTTATTCTAGAGTTAGTCTTACTTTCCCTTGATTTTGTAACTCCTTAACTTTTCTTATCAGCTTCGAAAGATAAACTGTTTTCGAAAGATGACTGTCTTGCCAATCTAAATATATTGATGGTCCATAACTAATTCTAGAAACACCTAAATCTAAATAATCTTCTATTCTATCCAATTTAATAGTAAGCATAATATTAACTGGCAGATTTACTTCTTTGGAAATTTTCTCGATAAAATTCTTATTATATAGCCCTGGGATAAAAATCCCATCTGCGCCGGCTTCATGATAATCATTAATTAATGAAATGGCCTCTGAAAGTAAGTGAGTATCCTTATTTTTTTCTTCTATGTCTCCATAGAAAAAAATATCCGTTCTTGCATTTATAAATAATTTATTTGCTTGATCTGTTTGTTTAATTAATCTTAGCCGCTGAGTAAAGTCTGCTTTATCCATTAATTGATTTGTATTAGGATACTTATCTTCTATATTGATTCCAGCGATATTACGGTTTAAAATGGATTCTATATTTTTCTGCAGAGTAGATAAATTATCTGCATAACCAGACTCTATATCCACTGAAAGGGAGCTGTTATGTATATTTTTTTCTATTTCAACTAACTCTTTAAAAGAAATATTTTCTCCGTCCTGTATTCCCATGCTATCAGACAAAGCATAACTACTTGTAGCTACAACTGCTACCTTATTTTCATCTAATATTCTAACACTTTCATCATCCCAAACATTTATAAGAACTAATGGTTGTTTCTTTTGATGAAATTCATAAAAGCTTACTTTTCCACTCATACTATTACCTCTTTTCTTAGAATTTAACTTCATTATAGAGACATAGCAGAGTAAATACTTTCGAAAAATGAACAAGTATTTTTTTACGATGACTATCAAATAATTTGCTAATTTATCACTTAAATATTACAATAAAAAGGGAATAAATAACATTTTCCGAAGGTAGTATGACAACTTCAACATATAATTTAGAATATGGTTGGAAGCTGAATGTTCATGAAAAATATGATGTTTTCCAAGGAATTAGTGATAAATCAAAATATTCTATCACGGATTCAGAACATGATTCTATCGGAGTATTTCAGTTAACAGGCACTTCCGTTGATTTTATTGGAAGTAACTATAATCTTAAACCTAAAATTGACTTTGAGAACAAAGAAATCATCATTAAACATGCACCATTTGAAGAAGATCTAGAATAAGACGAAGATGTCTTTATCTTTTTTTATATGAATATAGCATCTGCATATGAAGATGCTTTTTAGTATCTGCTCCATACTTCTACTATATCTCAGTCTTTATATTATCTAGAAAATGAAGTGATTCTTATATTTCTCTAGAGTATCTACATTTGATATAGGGTGACATACCATTCTCCACCACTTCATGTTGAAATGTAAACCCTTTCGCTTCATAAAATGGAATCCCTAACTTGTTTCCTTTTATAACAGAGACCCATTGTTTCTTTGCTCCAAATAATTCCTTTTGTTGCATCGTGACAGCCTCTAACAATTTAGTACCTATTCCTTCATTTCTTCTATTAGAATCAAGATAAATCACATACAACTCTCCTACATCTTCTTCTGTCATACCACCACCAGCCGCACCAACTACTTCTCCATCTTCCAATGCAACATAATAGCCACCCCATTCACGATTAGAGGTGCTCACTTCTTTTTTAATTCTTTCATGATTGTAGAATTCTTGTATCACTTGTTCTATATACTCCTGCGTATGAGGAAAATTGATTGTAGATTGCCAACCTTTTGAACACACCTTTGCTATTGCTTCTACATGAGTCTTATTTGCTTTCACTACTTGAATCATACGTCCATCTCCTTTTTTACCAGTTTAGACTAACCGTTCCAATAAAAAGTGGCATCCATCGCTAATTACTCATTTGAATTTCGATAGTATGTTGGTATTCTATTTAAACGGTAATGGTTTGTTAATTCTTCAAGCTTTAAGAATCAATATTCGAATTCCATTAAAGCTAGTTTTAATTCTCTTGCTAGTCATGTTGCCATTGATTTATTCTGTTAATTGTCATTTCTAAACAATTTGTCTTCTCCTTCAGATAGGTTTTCATCTATACTAGTTCTTCAGGTATAGCTTGATTACCTTCTGAATAGATTTTACTTCTTTCTGTTATTTAAGCTTTCAAAACTAAAGAGGCATCCTTATAAAATGGACTAACCATTTCTAAGAATACCTCGATAAAACATATTACTCTCTTACGATAATCAATACTTATGCCTTTCCTTTTTTCTTCTCTATTTCATGCATAATACTTTCGCCTTCAATATCAATATTCGGCAATATTTTATCCAACCATTTTGGCAAATACCACGCTGATTTACCCATTAATGCCATAACTGCAGGTACAATGGTCATTCTCACTATAAATGCATCAAAGAATACGCCAAAATCTAGTGACATAGCAACTACTTTAATCATGGCATCTGGAGCCATCATAAAGCCTATGAAAACAGCCATCATAATTAATCCTGCTGCTGTAACTACTTTTCCACTGTCTCTCATTCCATGTAAGATTGCCTTTTTATAATCCCCAGTATGTGCATATACTTCACGCATTTTACTTACTAAGAAAATTTCGTAATCCATTGCTAGTCCGAATAGGATTCCTATGGAGATAACAGGTAAGAATGCTAAAATTGGACTAGAAGCAGGAAAACCAAATAAATACTTAGAAACTTAATTTCTTCTAATATGTCTGGAATTCTACTAGACTATATTAATTATGCAATGGAAATTATTTTTCAAGAAGATATTGATAATCATAAAATGAATAGAACACAGGTCTTATTTCTATCTGGTGGCATGTTTAATATTATTTGTGATTGGATTAAAAGAGGTGCAACAGAGTCTCCTGCATCTCTTACTGACAAGATATCAAGAATCTTGCCACAATATTAAATCTTAAAGTGATTATAGCTTTAATAATTTACTAAATTTCATTTGCTAATTCATGAGGATTCCCCCATATACTCTTAAAATAACTGGATAAAAGCCCTTCTCCCTTAAATCTATCCTCCAAAATAGCTTGCAATTGTAATGTCACTTCAGAAGAAACTTTTTTTGATATACAAGCTAAATAAGAATACTTATACACTGGATCATTTGGTACCTTCGTATATACTTGCTTTAACATAGATTTACCTTTTTCTTCTAACATCTCAAAATCATCTCCAAAGTAATAGGGAAATAATGACATCATATAACCAAAACACCATAAATACGCTGGATCAGTATTATAATTAGTCAGCCCAAAAAGAGTTACTTCATCTAATACTGTTTGTAATTCTTCCAGATCCATATTCTTTACATTTACTGGGCCATCCTCTATTATAAGATACCAACAAAAAAAAACGAGACGAAGAGTAACTTTCAAATCATGCGGATACTTTTTCCATGTTCCTAACAAAAGAGCTTTAGCTGCATGCCAATTTTCATCTTTCTCTAACTGATCAAGCTCTGTCCATTCCCAATTAATCATTTCAATACAACTCCTCAGTTCACTATTTATTTCCCAAATTAACTCTAACATCTTTTTCTTCATTTTAAGGTAAGTTGAGAAATAGGTAGCGTTATTATCTTCTTAGTCATTTGCCCTTCCTTGAAAACTCAATAGTCATTTTATATTAAAAGAACGAACACCTTATACGTGTTCGCCCTAAATTACTATAATACAGCTTAAATCTTACTGACGAAGATCAATCCACCATCGATCTTTATTTAAATCTTCCGAAGGTCCTGAGTAATGAAATGCATCAAGAAAAATGGAATTTAGTTTATCTTCATCTACAAAATAACCTAAATTAACTCTCTTCGTTTGTCCTGGTTGGATACTGCCAATATTGTAAAAACCTTTGCCATTTCCGTGTGGTTCTAAATAATCGACTTCATTTGAGATGATACTCTCTTCATAAAATTCATTATCTTTAACATAGGTCCAACCATCATTCTCCAGTTTAAGCACTGTCAAAGATGGATGCATGTAAATTTCTTCTGTTGCCTGATTCCCGACATTTTTTACTGTTGTTGTCAGATAGATAAACTTAACATCAACGGATTGTGTTTCTACTAACTCATCAATAGAATCTATACCATTCCCCGACTTATATATATTTCGATTATATGGGTTCAGGTTCTTTTGCTGATTTAAAACACTGTACTCGTTTAACCTATCTACTATAAAATTATTAAAATTCTCTTGCTTGAAATTTCTTATAGAATCAAAGACTTCCACTTTTTCAACCACATATTCTAAGCTATCTAATTTATTGGTAGTGCCATTTCCTCCATTATGCAATACATCTTTCGTTACTGGAACCACGTCACCTATATGGAAAAGGCTATTACTGTCTTTTTTCAATGGAATAATTTTTCGTGCTTCTAGTTCATTTGTATCCATAATTGGAGCTTCCTTATAATCAGTAATAAGCGATGCCTCTTCCTTTGATGAAGGCTCTAGTGAGATATTTCCCAATACTTCCACCATTAATTCTTCGTTTACATCTGCTCCAATATAACTTTCTAGCATGATACCCTCTTTTTCAAATAATAGATACACTTGTCTATCAAACATGGTAGAGTCATTTCCTGAATCTTTATGTATAATGACTGCCTTCTTGCAGTTTATCTCTTTTTCTTCATAGTCATTTGCGTAAAGAGTTTGGAAATCTGAATTTTCTCCTAATCTCCAAAGAATAAATGAGAAGCCTCCTTTTGCATAGTTTTCTTTAAAGGAATATTTCATATCGTCTGTATTTTTTATTACTTCCATATTATCTGGCAAACTATTAACTTTCATTTTATACCATTTGTCATGATGATTAATCTCTGTATTTGTCACAGAAATATCTACTTCATAATTTTGCTTTTGAACCATCATATCATAGACTTTTACAGCACCAAAAGCAGTTGTAGGAAGACCAATTAAAAGAACAGCAGTAGCAATTAATAGACGGTTCTTTTTCCGTCGTGCCTTTGGTTGTCCACCTTGATTCTTAATTTTCTCCATAAACATTTTCTTTTTGTGGTTGTAGGTATCTGAAAATTCGTGTTCTTCAACTAATGTATCAAAATCATCTAATGCAATTTTTTCCGCTAAGTCAAACGTTCCTCTTGAATTCTGTGAATCCTTCACTTTGAATACCTCCTATTCTTTTATGTAGGCGTTTCCGAGCTCGTTCGAATTGTTTACGTATATTGACCTCTGTTAAACCCATAATCTTAGAGATTTCTTGATAAGATAAGTTATAGAAAACTTTATATTTAAACACCTGTCTACATGACTCACTTAACACGGTTAACAATGAATCAATTTGATTTTCAGCCATAATCTGATGTTCCCATTCATTCATTTTTTCATCTGCCGTTTCCATTGATTCTCTTTGATATTCTTCCACCAGCATTCCCTGCCGTTTATTTTTTCGGTAGCTATCTATTGCTTTATTTTTCGCAATTCTTAATATGTAGCGTTTGTGCTCATACGTATCCAAACTACGCAATTTCTCCAGATTGTTGTAAAGCGTGATAAACACTTCTTGAACGATATCTTCTGCCTGTTGAACATTTCTTACAATGGAATATGCTACAAAATAAATTTTTTGTTCATATAACTCGTATAACTCTTCCATCTTTTTATAATCTTGATTAGTACCTTTCATGTTATCCCCCTTTCATTCTATATAACGATTGAGTTTATAAATTTGTGACACTTAAAGGAAAACTGCAGCCCTATTCTGTGTGGTTTTCTAGTTTTACTTTATTGAATATTCTTTGCCAACTTGTGGTGTTTCATAGTCAGAATGTATGAGCTATCCTTCTTCCATGAGTCCAACTTTCAGCCAATGTTCTACTAAATCTAATGCTGTATTATGCGAAAAGGAAGAATAGATATAATTACTTCTGCAAATATTACATATAAAATAAAAGCTATAAGAAAGAGGAAAATACATGGTCAATAAAAATAATTTGACCTCAGTAGAGTATGGTGCATTATGGACAACTTATCAGAAAAAAACAATGATCCTATGCATACTAGAATACTTTATAGAGAAATCGGAAGAACCAAAGGCTAAAGATCTGATGAAAGGACTTCATGAAAAGCTAGCAGTTAAAGTTAAAGAGATAAAAAAAATGATTGAAACCTCTGGTGGTATCGTACCATTGGGATTTACTGCTGAAGATGTTCATTTAGATGCTCCTAAATTGTTTGACCAAGGGTTCGACATCATGTTTTCTAGAGTATTAAAAGAAATTAGTATGGGGATGTATGTTCTTCATACAACCATATCTTACCGCAAGGACATTATTGATATTTATAGAGAGCTTACAGAATTAACGCAAAAGTATTACCTCTATTTCACAGAGTATTTGCAACAAAATAAATGGATGCTTGATCCTCCAACCATTAATATGCCTCATTCGAGAAGCTTTTTAAATGATAAAGATTATATGAAAGGTACCAATATATTGGGTAGTCGAAGAGGATTTAACATCGTTGAATACGGATTAATCTATCATTCACTAGAATCTAATATTTTGGGAATGCAACTTATGAAAGGTTTTGCTCAGAGCTCTTCTGATTTAGAGGTAAAAAAGTATTTTCAAAAAGGATATGAGTTATCTAAAAAGATTTATAAAGACACAGAGGAAATGTTGATAGAGAGTAATATACCTTCTCCTTCAATTCCAAGTGGAGTAGTTACTAATTCAACAATACCACCATTTTCAGAAAAGCTAATGCTCTATTGCACCTATTTACTCAATGGGTTTAGTATTGGTGGCCAAGGCTTCGGAGCTGTCTTTCATTTACGTAATGATGTAATACTACAATCTGGTCTTTTCGCTAAAGATGTATTTGCATTTGGCTTAAAAGGAGCTCGTTTAATGATGGAAAAAGGTTGGTTAGAGGAACCACCATCAATGGATCTATAGTTTTTATTAGAATTGTTTCAATTATATAAGAACATAAACTTTAACATAGTTTCTCTATGACAATAAAATAGGAAACTCACTTAACCCTGCCAAAGTTTGAGCAGGGTTTTCATTTATTTTCATCATTTTCTAAGTTCCTTTTTAAGAAACTATGGATAAGTACTCTGTTAAACTACATCCCATAATCATTTTGGTTCTGAAGTTAGAAGTATTCATTTTACCGTTTCAATTATGTAGGAACTTATCCTCAAAACTAATTACTTTTTAATATTAACTTTCTTGTCTTTTCATCATATATCTTGTAACTAATTTCAACTAAGTGATCTTTTGTAATAGTTAGCTCACAATAATAAGGAATTGACTTACCATATGCCTCTAAATCTGGGATATCATCATAAGTAAATTTTTTATCTGTATTAAGAATACTAAAATTTGCTGAAGAAGAACGTCCTTGTGTATCTATCTCAATAATACATTTTCCATTAACAACATCATAATCCTTGAGTACCACATATTTTAGGCTTGGCATAGTAACCACTAACATTAACACTCCGAGAAGAAAAATCCCAAGAAATTTACCTACTTTTAATAATGTATAATTTTTCTTCCAGAATATATTAATAAAAGCATCTAGTGCTACTATGACAAAAATAGACCCAAGGAAAAGTATTAAATAATAATGTAACATTTTCCACATCCTATATTTATTCTTTAAAATGCTCTAATACATGTTTTTATGGCAAATTATCAAATGCAGAATAAAGAATGACACTGGTGCTAAACACTTCTTATAAAAGACTAACTAATGAATCATTTATTCTATAAATTGGCAATTATATTTATTCCTCAATACCGACAAGTTATTCTAATAGTAAATAATCCCATCTTAATAAAAAGCATCTACTAAGTAAGTTCCTTTATAACTACGGAAGACAAAAAATACCTCACTTTTAATAGTGAGGCAAATTGTATAGTTAAAATAGGGGGATAATATAATAATTCCACTTTTATAACCATTTAAACAAGAAATGACAATAAATTTTATTATTTAAGCAAGCTAATACACAAGTATGTTAATTATTAGGTTAAAAAGGTGAGCAGACTATTAAATGAACATTATATAACAACGGCAATAAAGAACCAAACTATCATTAATATTTGAATAAGAATTTTTGCTATACTCCCACCTAAAAAGCCTATTACAGTCGCAAAACCTACTTTTGCTGCTTTTTTCGCTTCCCTATGAAGAATAAATTCAGTAATTAATACTGCTACAAAAGGAATAAGAATAATACCAAATGGAGGTAAAATAAAGGAGCCGACAATAGTAGCAATTGCTGCAACTGTTTCAGAAGCCTTAGATCCTCCATACTTTTTAACAAAATAGCTGTTAGCAATTAGATCTGCTGCAATTAAAACTGCACTTAATATACCCATGCTAATCCAGAACCATACCGATAACTCATTGGCATTAATGAGGAATTGATAAACTAAGAAACCTCCCCAAATAGCAACGATAGAAGGAATAATCGGATAAATGATTCCAACAAAACTAAGTATAAAGAGGATGATTGTTATTCCCCACCATAAATATTCCATAATGATGTACCACCTTTCAATAAAAGTAAGTATTACAATATAATAAGAAAATCTTGATCTTAAGAGCAAGATTTTCTCCGAATAATTCAGCTGTTGCTATGTCTGCGTCTTTTATAGTGTTGACTACCTGCAAAAGGATTATGTCACCTTCTAAAGGAGTTACTATTATTTCTACATCCTAATCTACCACTTCTACAATGCTTAGGAAGGGACTTCTTTGATATCTCTACCCCATAATCTTTTACCTCAATCACCTATTTTGTTATTACATTGAACATTATTACAGTATCACTTTAGAATACTGAATAACTTTATCTAATAGGATGATAATAATTTGCTCAAGATTTTTTTGATTACAGGATGAGTGAATTCTGAATTCAAAATGGGATGTGTTACTTACTGATAGCACTACAGTCCTTTCCCGATTTATCTTTTTTTATTACTTTTCTATCATACACTATCTTAATGAAATGGTTGTAAAATGAAACAAGATGTTTCATAAAATTTACATTAAGTTCTTAAGTAAAATATTTATATTCTTTGAATACAATGCTTGAACTACTTACAACTTCTCTAATGCTCCTAACCACATTTTACAAATACAGAATTTTATAAAACTATTTTATTCAACCTTTTTCTTAGAACTCTTCATTTTATATCCAATGTATAAAATCAAAAACCAAATAGGCGCAACCACTAATGCTATTCGCATGTCCTCCATGAATCCCATTAAAACAACAACGAAAGCTAAGAATGTTAAAGCTAAATAGGTTGTAATTGGATAAAATGGTATTTTAAATGCTAATTTTTCTACTTGTTCTTTTGTTTTTGATTGTCTGAATTTTAATTGAGTAATCAGGATAATGGTCCAGCTGGTAATCCCAGCAATGGTAGCAACAGAAGAAATATACAGAAATACTTTTTCAGGAACAATATAATTTAGAATTACCGCAATCAATAAAATTAAAGATGAGAATAGAATTCCTCGTCTCGGACTACCATTTTTACTAAGCTTACTGAAATACTTCGGACCATTATCTTGCAGAGATAAATTATACAGCATTCTTCCCGAAGCAAATAATCCACTATTAAAAGCTGATAATGCTGCTGTTATGACAACAAAGTTAATAATATGTGCAGCGCCAGGAATTCCAACACTATCAAAAATTAATACAAACGGACTACCATTTGTACCTACTTCATTCCAAGGATACAAAATCATCATGACCCCTAATGCACCAATGTAAAAAATTAATATCCTCCAGACTATACTATTAATAGCTGACGGAATGGATTTTTGAGGATTTTTTGCTTCTCCTGCTGTAATTCCCACTAATTCTACCCCGCCAAATGAAAACATTACAAGAACTAATGACATCATAATACCATTCATTCCATTTGGCATAAATCCACCATGTGCCCAAAGATTATCAAATCCGATTGGTTGTCCGCCATTTCCTATACCAAAAATAATGATTCCTAATCCAAGGAGAATCATTCCGATAATGGCTACTACCTTAATCAATGCAAACCAAAATTCAAACTCTCCAAATGCCTTTACATTCGCGAGGTTTATCATGGTTATGACAATAAGTACAATTAGTGCAACAAGCCATGATGGAATATCAGGAAACCAGTAATTCACATAAACACCAACAACCGTTATTTCTGCCATTCCTACAACAACCCACATAAACCAATAAGTCCAACCAGTAAAATAACCAGCAAATCTACCTAGATAGCGATGTGCATAAGAACTAAAAGAACCTGAAACAGGCTGATCTACAGCCATTTCACCAAGTGCTCTCATGATAGTGAAAATAACTAAGCCTCCGATTAAATAGGAAAGTAAAATAGAGGGACCAGCCATTTGAATGGTTGAACTTGATCCATAGAACAATCCAACTCCAATTGCCCCTCCAAGAGCAATTAACTGAATATGTCTGTTGTCTAAGCCTCGTTGTAATTTCTTGTTTTGATTATCTTTACTCAACCCATATTCCTCCTAATAAAATTTTTTTTTAATATCACAACTCCTACAAGAAACAAAAAATCGCCCTTTTGGATTACCCAAAAGGACGATTCAACTCGTGTTACCACCTTTAATTCATAAGCAACTCATGTTGCTTATCTCCGTAAGTACAGTCATCTGACGATACTTCAGCACATGATTACGGGTGCTAAACCGGTGTATCCTACTCACGAATTATTTTCAGTACACTGCTCCAAGATGAATTCACAATCATTCAACATGCACCTCTCATCAACCGGTAACTTTCTTTCTGTCTACATGATTGCTACTACTTCTTATCATAGCTTTTGTTCTTATATCCCGAAATGTTTAAAACAAATCTTCGTTTATGTAAATATTAATTGTATCTAATTCTATCAATTCATTTAGGTTTGTCAATGTTTTTTTGCGACAGTACTAGTATTTGTTAGTTAGTATGTTTTTATTTAATATTATGAAAATGACCTGCAGATAAAGAAAATGAACCACTATCTTCAGTAAATTTATAAAACTCTATTTGAATCCTCCCGATAAATCTCTCCTGTCAATGCTTTCTTTTTATTAGAAACCGTTAGTTTAGTGTAGATAATAAAAAAGAAAGTTAATTCAGCAATTATCAAAATATTTGGCACGACAATTATCCAATTTATAATAAAAAAGAAGGTTAAAATCCCTAAAAATAACCCTAAATGCTGAATTTTCAATCGGTGGTGCACTGGTCTATATTGATGGAAAACCAAGGTAGTTGACAGGAAATAGAGCAATACAGAACCAAAAGTAAAAAATAAGATAAATGAGTAATGGACTTCATGTAAAAACAGTAGTCTGATAGCTGCTGCAACCATACTCAAAGACATTAAAATAAACAAATGACCATAAATAATGATTTGTCCAGATGATTTTATAGACTTGTCAAGTTTCTTCTCCAGGTTATCAAAATATTGCCACCACATCGATATAATTAGGATAAATGAAATAATCGCAAATCCTATTGAATCCCAATTCCCTTGAGTTGGCTGAATGATCGCAAGTGTACTAATAAGAGCTTCCCCAAAGAGAATAATGGTAAATAAACCAAATCGCTCTAATAAATGAGCTGTGTTTGCGGGTACCTTTTCTAAGCATTTTCGGCCAAGCACCGGGACAATGATGTCAATAAGGATTCCTGTGTACAACACAGCATATCGAACCCAAGAATCAAAAAAGATTGACAATAATGAAATAACGATTCCAATCCAAAAATACCTTCCCAAAAAGAGGGCTACTTGTTTTCGATCTCCCGTTTCTGTGCGCTGGACAATAAGATATTGAATCGCAGTCACTGCTCTTAAGCCTATATAACCAATTAAAAAAGAAAGATAATAAAGATCAAAATCTACTGATAAACTTGATGTCATAATTAACACAAAAAACATTTGCATAATTAAAAAAATACGTTGATGAAATAAATCTTTTCCAAACCTATTAATAAGTATGGTTTGCCCAACCCAAGCCCACCAAATGGGAATAAAAATTAATACAAACTTTACTAAATACTCTGTATGGATATGACCATCTTCAACATGAAATAAAACATGAGTCACAGCTGCAACCGCCGCCACAAATAACAAATCATAGAAGAGTTCTAACCAAGTCACTTTCTTTTCTTCTATTACTGCACTCCCTCCAATTCTTTATAGTAACTAGTATGATGGAAATGTTTAGTAATGAAAAGAGAAATAATATTGATATAGGCCATTTGCCCAATAATCTTGATTGTAGCTATAATTTACAATAGCGGAAGAAACATCAGGACATCCTAACTATTAACATAACTACTTTTCCTTCCTAAATCATGTGATTCCATGTTTTAAAAAAATTCAAGTCACAACTCAGTATCAACTTTTAAATGATTTTCCTTTTTAATTTTTGCTATTAGCACATAAGTATTCAATCTTGTACATAATTATATGATAACTGGTAGATGAATTAATATAAATTGGACTGAACGTTCGGTTTCTTCAATGAATTTTATCAGTTCAAAGATCATTTCGAAATAACCAAGGAGGATATTTTCATGAGCTTTTATGAGATTTTAGCAGTGATAGGTATTGATATTTTACTTTCTGGAGATAACGCTATAATAATTGCTCTTGCAGTTAGAAAACTCCCTCCCCATTTACAGAAGAAAGTTATTTTTTGGGGTATGTTAGGTGCTATTTTACTTAGAATATTAGCTGCAACTCTAATCATTAGTATATTTCATTACCCATTGATTAAAGCAATTGCAGGAATAGTGTTGATAGTAATAGCCTATCAAATGATGGTTCAAAAGGATGAAACACATAACATTAAATCCTCTAATCATTTTTTTGGCGCCATAAGAATCATCGCAATATCTGATTTAGCCTTATCCATCGATAATGTCATTGCGTTAACAAGTGTATCAAATGATATTATGCCAATAATAACTGGTATAATTATTTCTATACCAATAATCATTTTTGGTAGTCAGTTTTTGTTGAAATTAATGGACAAATTTAAAATTATTATTTACATAGGATCTGGTTTATTAGTGTTTGCAGCAGCTAAAATGATTATTGGGGATAAAGGAATGGAATTTATTGCTAATGCTATTCCGGATTCCTATCATATAGGGCTTTCCATCATAATAGCAATGCTCACCGTACTATTCGGTTTTATCAGAAATAAAATAAAAGGAATTTCTATTTCTCTTTAATAAAATTTATATTACTTACTTTTCCTTATGGAAAAAGCAAAAATCTAATAGTAAGAACTAGTAAAAATACAATCTTAATTAAATTTTCAAATAGGACAAACACCAATAGGAGTGCTAATATGGAGAATAAAATAAATTCCACAAAGCTTCGTATTGCTTCAGAAGCAGCAAAATTATTTGCCAAAAAAGGATATGCTTCCACTTCGATGGAGGATATAATGGTTGCTTCAAATGCTAGCAAAGGTAGTATATACTATCATTTTAAAAATAAGGAAGATTTATTTTTGTTTATTCTAGAACAACAAGGAATACAGTGGAAAGAAACATGGAATATAAAAGAAAAACAGTTTCATACAGCTACGGAAAAACTAATAGGAATTACTAAACATTACCTTGAAGATTTTAAAAACCCTTTATTTTCTGTCTCTCATGAGTTCACCATAGCAAATGGTGATTATGAAAAGGTACAAGGCATCATTCGAAACCAATACTATGATGTTTATCAAAGGATTTTCCAGGAAGGAATTAACTCAAAAGAATTCTTACCGGAAAGTACAGAAACGTACATGTACACCTTTTTAGGCATGCACATCGGTTTAGATACTGCTTATTATGATGATATTTCCTTTGAAGCATTGCAAAAACTATATATGACAGCAACAAATATTTTTATTAAAGGAATACAAGCATCATAAGATATTTACTTGAGTGAATAGATCAAAAACTATTTTTGATCCGTTCACTCATGAATGTATCGCACTTTAAAAGCCACGTTCTATTTCTTTAATTCAAAATAAAAATCTTCCTTATCGTAACTACATATGAAGATATCTTCTACTTTTACTTTTAATTTCTGTAATTCATCTAACAACCACTTTTTATCCTTATCCAATATCATTAAATTTCTTTCTTGTAGCACCCCATCTTGAATTATAGGCAATATAAACTTTTTATTTTTTTCAAAGATTGTCAATTCTCCTGAAGTTTCAAGAATTGCATAATCTACGTTTGAAATATCACTAATATCCTTTACTCTAAGCTTGAGTAAATAAATCGTTTAAATTATACCCCGTTTTTTTCATGTTTTTCTGATTACATTTTCATTTCTCGATAATAATAATTGGCTTTCCTTGAAAAATGGAACGTATCGTTTGATTTTTCATACCCAAGTAGTTCAAGCATAATTGAATAAAGATCAATATTCCTATCGGATATAGACTCTTTAATATAGGTGTTGCATGTTCAATTAAGCCTACAATTAATTCTATAACAATTAAATTCATTCCTATATCTAGTAAATTAATTTCTCCTAAATCCTTATTTCCGGCTACTTGAAAGAAAGATAGCATAATTAAAAAAGCTAGTATGACCTTAAAACTGATTTGTACATACTCCATATTTTCACCCTCCTAACCATTAGACCGAATAGTCAGTTTAGAAAATATTATGAACTTCTGATAAGCCCTTTATGCATGGGTTTTTTCAGAGAAAGTAACACGTACACAGCATGCCACTTGTAAATTGCAATCTATAGATATTATCGCAGTTTGTTGTAGTAGAGAAAATACATCTAATATAATGACATTTCTTATTTGGTAATCCTAATCATTATTAGTGGAGTAATCAAAGTAATAATAGAGGAAAGCAAAATTCCCTACAGATTAGAAGAGGGTTATTCACACATAGCTATTATTTTAATGTTCTCTTCTGATTCTCTAAATACAAAAAATCTATCCAAGAGTATAGGTGTTATATTGATAAGAATAATAGTGTAAGAACATGCAAAGAATAACCTGAATATCATATTTTATAAGGATGGTCCTAATGTTAAAGGAGAATATTTCATTAAATCAATTAGCAGCAGTTATTATTGGATTTAATTTAGGTAGTACCCTTGTCGTTGTAATGGGTCTTGAAGCTTATGAGGATGCATGGATTACCGTATTGTTCTCCACGCTACTTGGTTTAATCATTACTATGTTTTATTTTTCTATTAATGAATTAGCTCCAGATAAAAATTTATTTGAGATAGTTGAATTTTGTATGAATAGACCTATTGCTATAGGTTTCTCTTTTCTATATCTGATTTACTTTCTTTATATTGCTTGTAGAGTAATGAGAGATTTTGGTGAATTAACTTCCTCTTTTATTCTGCCAATTACTCCTATTGAAGTAACTGTTTTCACACTAGTTCTTGTAATTGGTTATATCATTTACCTAGGGATTGAAGTATTAGGTAGAACCACTGAAATATTTACTCCTTATTCCTTTATATTTCTAAGTTTATTAATTATTTTTCTGTTCGCTAGTGGAAATTTATCCGTATCTAAGGCTCTACCTATGCTTGCTAAAGGGATAAATCCAATTATATCAGGATTATTTCCTTATGAACTTAATCGTCCTTGGGGAGAAATGATTGTATTCACTTGTATTTTTCCTTATTTAACAAATTTCAAAGCAAGCAAGATGGTAGTAGGAGTCACTGTAACTGTTTCTGGTCTTCTATTAACACTTTCTACATTCATTATTATCGCATCTCTTGGTTCAAATGTAGCAGTTCGATCTTCTTTTCCACTATTAAGTGCTACTAGACTTATTTCTATTGCTAATTTCATTGAGCGTATTGATGCACTTGCTTTATTTATTATTACCCTAGGAATAATTGTTAAGGGTTCCATTCTCCTGTTTGCTGCATTAAAAGGATTAGAATATATTTTCCGCTTGCCATATCGCTATTTCATCATCCCAATGACTTGCATTATTTCCATGTTTTCTATATTTATTAGTCTTAGTTATATAGATCACATACAAGAAGGACTGAAAGCTATTCCATTCCTATTACATATACCATTACAATTTTTCCTTCCTAGCTTTTTAATGTTTATGCTTTTAGTAAAAAAATTCAAGAAACAGAATGATAAGCAGAGCAAAAGCTTGAATTAAAACTATCAAAGTATACTAATTTGGCACAAAAAAGATGAAAAGATTTCTTTCACCATTTATCAATTAATAAGATTTTATGTATTAAATTCCTTTTACTCGATTGTACAATTTCATCCTATCCCCAAATTATTGAGTCGTATGCTACCACCAAATCAAAATTATTTGGTTTGGTGGCAAGTCATTACAAGTTATCTCATCATTCATTGATGATTTTTCCTATTACTTTATTTCTTTATTTATCCACGCTTTAATAGATTCCACGATTTTATCTTGTTGTTCTTTTACGGAAATATCTGCCTCTTTATCGCCAGATTGTTCACCATACACCCCAAATTGAGCGTGATTTCCCCCCATTATCTCAAAAAATTCTGTTGTAGTAGGCAGATTCTCCTTCCTATCATCAATTTTTTCAGGAGTGCTTAAACCATCATTTGAACCGCTAATTGATAAAACTGGTAATCTAGACTTAGATAGATTATCATTTTCAGCAGAGTAGGATCCTAGCAAGATTACGCCCTTTACTTTGTCCAGATTAGCATCCGCATACATGGCTGCAGCTGCACCACCCATGGAATGTCCTCCCACAATCCAATTCACTTCCTTATAATTACCTATTATCTCGTCAGCTTTACTGTAGTCAAATATAGCTAGATTTAACAAGACGTTTGGGATAACTACTAACATATTATTTTTGGATAGTTCTTGCGCCAAATAAGCATAAGCATTTGGTTCCACTTTAGCTCCAGGGTAAAGAATCAATCCAACTGAACTATCTTCATTTCCATAAATAATCCAATCATCCTCATCTATATAGTTACTATCCATATTAATAGCTGGCACTGATACTGCTTTATATGTCATTTGAGTCCAAACCAAAAATATGGCAGCGCATAATAAAATCAGTATGGTTATAGCAATCATTATTTTTTTAACTAGGGATTTTTTCATTCACTTTTCACTCTTTCCGATTACTTTTTATATGTCTAAAATGACATATGTCTATTAACTCATCATCCTACAAATTAGTCAAGCATGTATGGTATAATTAATGAATCTATAATAAAGGAAAAGAGTGTTCTATATGAGCTTACGTTATGCTTTATTAGGAATAATTTCTAAAAAACCTGTTAGTGGTTATGAAGTAGTAAAAATTTTCAAAGAACAAATTGTTTATTTTTGGAATTCAACACATAGCCAAATTTATACAGAATTACATAAATTAGAAAAAGAAAACTTACTACAATATGAACTTATTATTCAGACAACTTCTCCTAATAAGAAAATCTATACAATTACCGATCTGGGAAAAAAAGAGTTAATCAATTGGATACTCGATCAACCTCTAAAGCCAGCTAAAATAAAAGATGAGTTTCTTATCAAGGCAACAGCATTTGATATTCTTTCTGTTAAAGAAATAATTATTTTACTTGATGAGGTAATAATGAGAGAAGAACGTATATTTAATATGACAAGAGAGTGGAAAGAAAACTTCACTAATGAGTATTCCGAACAAAATCTAGGTGCCATTATTACTTCTGAATATGGCATTCGTTATGCGGAAATGTATTTAAATTGGTGTAAATGGGCTAAAGATTATTTAATTAATAACCATCCGAATGCTTGATAAATGTTAAAAGAGATTAACATAAACGGACTTGTTTTATAGGAAAGCTTTTTTTGTAGGAGTAGTCTAAGGCTATTTTCTATTTTATATATGTTAAAAAAATCTAAGATTCTCATTACAAGTAATTGTAAGAAGATCTTAGATTATATAAGGAAAGTAATATACACTTAAACAAGTTTCCGTAAAATAACGAATAAATATAAAAACAATAAAACTATTACAAAACTAGAATTCCCACTTTTTTATAGAGTAACATTCTCAAAATGTTCTACTGTTGGAAATGGATTATAGAAATGATGTAGCTGTTTTTTCCATGCTTGATATTCTCTTGATTCTCTAAAACCAACTGTGTGGTCTTCTAATGTTTCCCACCTCACAAGCAACAAATACTTTCCTTTAGCTTCCATACAACGGTGTAGCTCATGAGATAGATAACCTCTCATAGAAGAAATTATTTTAGATGCTTCACGAAATGCCTCTTCAAATTCCTCTTCCATTCCTATCCTAACTTGTAGCATAACAGCTTCTAAAATCATTGTAATTCTCCTTTTAAGATTGAAATTTTAAATACTGAGCGAGAAGTATTTTAGTTAATACTCATGATTTATTCAAGTTAATTCCCCGAATATTAGCATTTGTTATAACTTGTAATCCTTTTACCAATTATTTATCCAAGTTTTGAATAAAATAATATTTATGAAACACTATAAAGATAAAAAGGAAATTTCTATGATTGGATTAATTTTTTCCATATTTATCTTTAACATTACTGCTTTTTCAGTGAATAAACTTCTAAACAAAAGCCAAATAGCACATATATGGATGTTCACAGTTGCTTTTCAAGTCCTTGTTGATGTATATATTGATGTTAAACTACAGGGTTATTGGTACTTTGATAAGCATATAGATTGGATATCCCTATTACCTGTAACTATTCTGCTACCACCCGTTAATATTGTCTTTCTTAATTGGTTTCCCTTCAATTACTCAATAAAAAGAAAAATCCAATATTTTATATATTGGGAAATCTGTATGGTTTTATATGAAATGTTCACATTATTACCTGCACCTTGGGGGTATTTTCATTATGGTTGGTGGAAATTATGGTATTCTGCACTGTGTAATCCAGTATTGCTATTGATGTTATTGAAATATTATAAATGGTTTGTAAAATAGGATATACAATTATTCATTTTATTATAGATCATCATTATGCACTTATTTCCTTTCATTTCTTTGTTTATTGATAGGTTATTTTCTACATAATAGTTCACTTTGCTTTTTTAATAAGATTTGCCGTTTCTTTTTTATCAGATTCTTCACTAGACCTATCACAAAGATCTATTACGAAGACGGGTTGAGATTTACTAGCATCATTTACAATCCCTTTAAATTTAAGGCAAAACTTTTTTCAGCTTTTCATCCAATCCAGTAAACAGCATGAACGCTGTTATGGGTATACTTATAATCATGAAAAATGGGAAAGAAGTGTTTTCACTTGGGCCTAGTACTATGTAAGCAAGTAACATAATCATTATTAATTCAATGTAGTTTTTAATAAATACTTTCCATGATACTTTCTTCATCTATTTTTCTCCTTCCTTTCTAACTATTTTGTACGTCGTGCTTTTCCAAAAGGATTCAAATATCTTCAAATTATTTCGTGCTCTTTTCCCCAACATTCCACGCTAAAAATAAAATGCCCACAGTTACTATTAGTGGAGTTAACATAGCTACAACCCCTTTTTCCTTTTTATTACATTATAACATATCCTAAATTTGTCATTTATAGTTTTTTATAAATCAAAAGAATAATTGACTTCTATGATTAATTCCTTACTCTATCAGGCTACTTGTTATTCCTGTTTTTTCAACACAAAGAGAGAAGCTAAGTCAATAGCTTCTCTCTTTCCCTTACTTTATTCTATATTCGAGAATAATGTTGTATTTTTTACAATTGGAAAAGTCACCGTTACCTCTGTTCCTGTTCCTTCCTCGCTCCAAAAGTCTATCGCCCCATTGTACTTATGTATAATGTTAAAACAAATCATTAAACCTAGCCCAGTTCCTTTTGCTTTTAATGAATAGAAAGGTGTACCTATCCGCTCAAGTTGTTCACGGCTCATGCCTGAACCATTATCAATAATTACAATTTTAACAGTATCCTGGCTACCTGTTACTTTAACTAAAATTGTTTCTCCTTGGTGAGAAGCTTCAATCGCATTTTTTAATAAATTCACAAAAAGCTGCTTAAATTCGACTATATTGCATTGAATGGCGTACTCTTCTTCCATCTCTAACTCGATATGAATGGTATCAATCAAAGCATAGGTGTTTAGTAAGTCCATCACTGTATGAAGAGCCGAGTTAACGGATATAACCTCCATTTTAGTTTCTCCTGGTTTTGCTAAAGATAAAAAGTCAGAAATAACTGTCTCTGCGACTTGTAACTGATCAAGCATCAGTGTGTAATGCTTTTTAATATGTTCAGGGATTTCTTGATCATTTTCATGCAATTGGATAAATCCTTTTACAACGGTTATAGGATTACGAATTTCATGTGCAACAGCTGCTGCAAGCTGACCTGTTGTTCTTAATTTTTCATCTTGCTTCACTTGATCATAATATAATTCTTGATCCTTCATCTTTTTTTGAAAAAGAAGAAAAAGAAATAACAATAAAAGCTGTGTTCCAAGGAAGTTAATAGCTACTCCGGAATAATCTAAGTAGGTGTATTTATGTACATTTCGTGTGTCATACATCATTAAATACATAATAATACTAAATGTTATCGTAATATTGCTAAGTAGTGTGATATAAAATAATTTTGTATGTAAGAACAATACAGGGATAACAGGAATAAAACTTATAAGTAATAGGGAAGCAAATCTATCAGGAAATTGTAAAAACATAAAGAAAAAGTAGCCAGACATGAATAGAATAATTGCTGCTCTAAAACCTACTGAATCTTTTTTGGGAAATATAATTAAAAGTGTTGCGATGATAGCAACAAGCAAAAATTGAAGTATGAATGAAAAGGTGATGATTCTCCCATCTTCTTCGTATATTAATACGATACCTAAACTCATTAATACAATTAATACACTAATAATAATACGATAAACCTTTAAACTTGGTAATAATCCATTGTCTTTCATTAAGAAGTCCTCACTATACTATTGTTACTATCTTACTATATTACTAAAAAAATGGTCATTTGAATATGGAGAAACACAATTACTATAAGAATTACCCATTTTGATGGTAAACATTCTGTAACATTTTAATACCTCTTTTACCTTCTCGATCGACAAACATATATCCTATGGCATTCTTTTCTACTTCATTTATGCATGGAGTATTATTCTATTATAACTTACCTATCAACAAAGATAAAAACTCCATTTTGAATTGAATCGAAATGGAGTTTCATCAATATATAGGAATGATTCATTCAATAGTCATCAAGGCTTTTAATTTTACTTTCATAAAGTGCATAGGATACTGCCAAACCAAGATAGCTTTTTCTGGCAGATGCAACGTTAAATTGAGAGGATGAAGTGATTGAAGCTGCATCATCAGAATTTGAATGTTTCCCATTATAATGTTCTAGTATCACTTCATTATCTTTTAAAACATATAACGCTGAAGCACTACTCTTATTTTTATCTTTTATATCCTCTACCCATTTAATTAACTTCTCGATTTTTTCCAATTTACCCTTCTCCCTTACCTACAAAATTCACCCATGATGGTATAAAACACTGGCATGGCGCTACAAATGATAGCTGGTTTGAACATATCGCAATCACTGCTGGTACTCCTGAATGGTTAGAACAAGTATCAGATGAGGAATACAATAAAGTAAAATAACCCTTTGAAAAGCCCTGTAAATCAGGGTTTTTTATTATATAAATACTTTTCTCTTGTTACCCAATTGATTCTATTTTTATTCTATTTATTTATTTTTTAGTCATTTTAAGATAGCCTACTAGTTTTTTGGAGCATGCATAGAATTTATGTTTTATTTGTACACTCGTATATTTTTCGTTGACTTAAACTATGGTTTAAGTTGTATCATAATCCTGTCGTCAAGGAAAGATACTATTTGGAGGTATTCTAATGAAATACTGTTCTATTAGAGAAGCCGCAGCAAAATTCCATATTACAGAATCAACGTTACGATATTATGAAAAAAAGGGACTACTACCATTATTAGAGCGGGACAAAGCAGGCAGAAGGCTATTTTCAGAGAATCAAATTTCACTGCTCGAGACCGTTATTTGTTTAAAAAATACGAATATGTCTATTAGTAATATTAAACAATATATAGATTGGGTGGTAGAGGGTGACAATACCATTGAACTCCGACTTGAAATGATGAAAAATCACAAGAAATCAGTAGTAAATGAAATTGCGCTTATGACTGAATCCTTAAAGAGGATTGATATGAAAATTTCTCGTTATACCAAAAATGTCACAACAGAAAAGGTCTTATAAATTTGCAGAAAAGAGGAACGAAAATGAAACAATCAGGAAATACCATACTTATTACTGGTGGAAGTGCGGGGATTGGCTTAGCTTTTGCAGAGCGCTTTATAAAAGCCGGAAATAAAGTCATCGTAATTGGAAGACGTGAAGATGTACTTCGAAACGCAAAAGAAAGACATCCTAAACTTATTACCCATGTAAGTGATTTGAATTCTGAATCTGAACGTACATCATTGTTCGAATGGGTAACAGAGAATTACCCAGATGTAAATGTGTTAGTTAACAATGCAGGAATTCAACAGCGCTTTAATGTGTTAAAAGCAGATGCTAAGAATAATTGGAATTACTTCAATAACGAAATCACAACCAATATTGAAGCTCCTTTCCATCTGGCTATGCTGTTTGCTCCTTATTTTACTAGAAAAGAAGAGGCAACTATCATTAACGTAACATCAGGGTTAGCCTATACTCCATTTGCCATTGCTCCAATTTATTCAGCAACAAAAGCAGCACTCCATTCGTTTACAGTGAGTTTACGACACCAACTCTCTGATTCATCTGTTGAAGTAATTGAAGTTGCTCCTCCAGCGGTCAATACAGATTTAGGCGGGGCAGGGCTGCACACGCATGGAGAACCGCTAGATGAATTTGCAGATGGGATTTTCAAAGGATTTGAAGAAGGTAAACTTGAAATTGGATATGGTACTTCAGTAGAACGACTTCGCATGTCTCGAGATAAAGTTGATGAACACGTTGCAAATATGTATAATGCAATGAAAAATACAATGGAATAAGTCTAAATTCATTCTGTTCATTCTTATTTAAATCAGTTTAAACTTAAAGCTTCTATAGTTATCCATTAATAGTGGGAAAGTAAAATACAACAAAATGCACCTTTGTAAAAAAGTGCATTTTCTTCTTTACGGTTCAGAAATAGCGTTTGCAAGTGCCAGTAAGGAAGTCATTACTCCTAAACATGCAAATAGTACAAGATTAATAATAATACTAAATATCCAATAAACTTCCTTTGCTTTTCAAGACAAATAAGGGAAACAATAAACATAACAAGGTATAAGATAACTAAAATTCCTAATATAATGTATTAAAAAGCTACTATACTTATTTCTAGTAGAATTATAGTCAATATGATTGACCTATCTCCCCATACGTCACCGTTCTTCCGATTTCATCAATCCCTTATCTCCCTTTTACATATTTTTGTCACCAATGGTATCATTCAACTTCTTGCGATATTTGTCTCTCCAAGATTTCTCATCCTTAGTTAGATCATCACAGAAAGCAGCCACGTCTTTACCAGTAAGATCAGTGACTTTTTTGCCTTCCGACACTCCTTCCTCGAATAGATCAAGAATACCTTGAAAGATACGGCTGCTGTCTTTCCAATCGCTAGGACCATCGCCAACAGTCCACATATATTTTTGTATCGCCTTGTAAGCATTATAATACTCAATTGGAAGGGACTTCGAACGTGCCTCCATCTCTTTCCATTCCTGCTTATCTTCCAAACTACCGATAATTTTTTCGAAAATACTCATTTAACATTCTCCTTTTTACATTTTATTATTTTTAAGTTCATTAATTTTACTTGAAATAAACGCCCATTTCTCCCAGAAGTTTTCCAACTTTTCTTGACCGGCTACGTTAAGAGTATAAAATTTTCTAGGCGGTCCTACAGTAGAAGGCTTTTTCTCTATGTCCACCAAATTGTTTTTTTCAAGTCGCATGGTAATCGTATAAACTGTACCTTCAACTACTTCAGTGAAGCCAAGCTCTCGTAGTTTTTGCGTGATTTCATATCCGTATGTTTCGCCACGGCTAATGATTTCAAGCACACATCCTTCAAGCACCCCTTTAAGCATTTCCGTGATATTTTCCAAATAATTATCCCCCAATATATTCTTAGTACTATGTCACACTGGTATTCAGTAATACTTACTACTAAGGTATATAGTATAACATAGTAGCTTACTTGTCAAGAATGAAAAAGGATTGTCTTTTTAAAAAAACTGCTGATCTGTTTATCCCAAAAATAATCAAATAAAAAGAGCGTGGGACATAACAAAATGACTCCTTGTCAAAGACGAATACTTATGTCCCAGCCTATTTCGTTAGTTTTAGATATTCTTTATTAAACAACCTATTTAGTTTGTTCAGATAGTTTCTCCCGTTTATCATTCCTCATTTCATAAATTTATTGTATTAAAACAAGTAAATACCAATTTGATGGACACAAAAATCCTCTCATATCTAGTGACATGAGAGGATTTAGGTTAAAATAGTCGTCCGATTGCTACAAATAATGCTAGTGCTAAGATAATGATATTGACTACAATAGATTCTTTACGTTTACCGTGATAAATGGCTGCTAAAACCATAATAATGGCTATTCCAATTGCAGCAAGAGGTGTTAAAATGGGAGAAATATCCAATAACCATGGTAAGATTAAACCTATTGCTCCTATAATTTCAACAATTCCAACAAAAACAATCATAATTTTATTGGGAGTTTTTTCCTCACCATTTATTTCTTCTCCTTTATTTACTGAAAAGACTTTTTTGACACCCACCATAAAATAAGTGTACATTTATTTTGAAGAAGCTTCTATTCCTTTTTGATAATACTCTGCTTTCATATCTTTAGGTACCATACTTCCTCCAGTCGCCCAAACAATATGAGTGCCTTGCGATAATTTTTCAGTGAGACTGTGTCTTTTTATATATCCGCCTTCCTCTTTCAATAACTTTATAGGACCTATCATACCTGCTAGTGCAGATGGTTCTAGATGAATTCCCTCGGTATCAAAAAGTAGTTTGAGTAGTTTATATAAGTGTTTATCACTAACAGTATAACTACCACTCAATATAGGTTCCATAACTTTTCCAACAAACCTTGAAGCTCTTCCAACTGCTAGTCCGTCTGCATCTGTTTTATTATCTAGCCCTATTTCTTGTACAGAAATTTTATCATGAAGACCTGTCATTAAACCTAATAACATACAAGCTGAATGTGTAGGCTCACCGAAGAAACAGTGGACATTATCTTGATACATTAATTTTAATCCAAAGGTTACACCTCCTGGACCTCCTCCAACTCCGCATGGCAAATACACAAATAATGGGTGGTCCTCATCTACAGTGACATCTAATTCCTTTAACTGTTGATCCAATCTACACGCTGCAGCAGAGTACCCAAGAAATAAATCTCTAGAATTCTCATCATCCACAAAATGACATGTAGCATCAGTAGCTGCTTGTTTTCTTCCTTCTTCAACTGCCTTACTATAATCATCTGCATGCTCAACGACATTTACATTTTTACTTCTTAGTAAATCCTTTTTCCATTGCTTTGCATCGCTAGACATATGAACCGTCACTTTAAAGCCTAACTTTGCGCTCATAATACCAATACTTAATCCTAGATTGCCCGTAGAACCAACAATAATGGAATACCTCGAATAAAAATCTCGAAATTTTTCACTATCCAAAATGGAGTAGTCATCATTTTCAGTTAGTAAGTTATGTTCAATTGCCAGAGATTCTGCATGCTTTAGTACTTCATATATACCTCCTCTAGCCTTAATAGAACCAGAAATCGGAAGAACATTATCACATTTAAGCAGAAGTTTACCTGATATATTCTTTTTATAAGTAAATTCCATTCCTTCCTTCATGGAGTTAATTTCCACTATTGGTGATTCAATGATTCCTTTCATCTCTTTTGTCTCTGGAAAAACTTTTTCTATATAGCGTGCAAAACGGTTTAATCGTTCTTCTGCATCTTTAACATCTTGTTTTGATAATGAAATTTTTTTCATTCCTGAAGTAAAACTTTCTAATTTTGGATTGGACCAGATAACTTCTTCTAAAGAAATCAGATTCTGAAGCAATGGATAATGGTTTCTTAACTCATTTAGATCCAGATTTGCCATTAGAAAAACCTCCTATCGTGCTTTTATTGATTACTAGTGATTAAATAAGTATTAGCATAGAGCTTTACTTGGGTTAAATTTAAATTAATAATTTTCGAAAAATTGACTACAATTAGTTTGAAGCAATACTATTTCTATTCCCAGGGAATATTACTACTTATCCTCGTTCTTTAGATAAAGTATCATAAATGCTTGTTAACTTTTGTAACCCATTCTTAATTTCCTGTTCGTTTAGAAAGGAATAACTGAGTCTTATATAGGGAATATCTCTTTCATGTGGATCACAAATATATCCAGGTACATAGGAAATAGAACTTGCTAGTGCCCTGTTTTTCAACAAGCCTTTATTCACTTCCTCATTTATTCGAACCCATAAATTCAGGCCTCCACTTGGGCTATCCCATATGAAATGATTCTTGAGTGCTTCTTCCATTGTCTCTTTTCTTATCTGTAAGGCTATCCTTAACTTTTCCATATGAGAGCGGATCCTTTCAGAAGTAAGGTAAAATAAAAAAGCTTTTTGGTTCAGTAAGGGAGTTCCATTATCTGCAAGTGCCTTTCCTTTAATGAGCCATTTGACTAGACTTGGATGCGCAACCATCGCACATATTCTCAATCCTGGTGCCATGTACTTGCAGAAACTACGTAAATAAATGACATACCCACCAATATCATAGGCATAAATAGGTGGTGGTGGACTTTCTTGAAAATAAATTTCATGAAAAGAATCATCCTCCAAAATAATACATTGATATTTTTCTGCCAACTCTGCAAGTTGCTTTCTTTGTTCTACTGGAACTGTATAGCCTGTCGGGTTATGATGAGTTGGATTTGTATAAAAAAGCTTTGGTTTATACTTTTTCATCAGAGACTCCACTTCATTCAAACAAAAACCTGCTGCTGTTATAGGCACAGAAATAAGCCTTGCCCCTCTATTTACAAATATATCAGTTGCTCCACTATATGTAGGGCTTTCAATCAGTACATAGTCATGTGCTTGTACAAATACCTTTGCAATAATATCTATGCCTTGCTGTGCGCCAGAAGTAACAATAATGGAATCTTCATCTATATACATTTTGTCATACTTTTGGAAATAAGCTGATAATCCTACAATCAATTCTTCATCACCTTTCACAGGTGCATACGTACCAAGCAAGTGAGGGTATCTGTCAAATATCTCCTTCACATGCTGTGAGAGGTATCTGTTTGGTAATAAGGTTGGATCTATAACAGCTGCAGAAAATTTATAAAAGGTTGGTTCACGATGAATTTCTGATAGATTGCTGTTTTGTATGTAGGAATGGAGAGCAGGCATTTCTCCTGTTTCACTTTGGTGAATACTGTCTTTACAGTAATAGCCTGTTTTGTCTTTCGCATAGACATATCCCTCCTCTTTTAGAAGTTGATATGCTTTTAAGATTGTCAAACGGTGAACCCCTAGCAACTCTGCAAGGCTTCTTACAGAAGGAAGCTTTCTGCCTTTTTCCCATTCTCCTGTTTTAATACGAGTCAGCATATATTCATAAACTTGCTTATATAACGCAGTATGTTCTGTTTTTATTACCATGATTTCTCCCTCCTCCTATTTCTATTATTCTACCATTTGCTTCAATCTGTTCTATTTAAAAATCATCTGGTCTGTCTAGTCTATTTTACAATGAATGACAGGAGGGATTACGATGACGATTATTTTGTATAGTATCATGTGTTTTATTTTTGGAACTACTTTTTTGGCAATTAAAGTTGGAGTAGATCAAGGTTTTCCGCCCTTTCTTTCTGCAGGAATTCGTTTTTTTGCAGCAGGAGCTGTGCTTTATCTTTTTTTACTCGGACGTAAACGAACAACATGGAAACTTCTATTGCGTAAAGAGCTTATGCTCACAGGATTTTCTTTAACCTTCATTACCTTCGCAAGTCTTTATTGGGCAGAACAATTTGTTTCCTCAGGAATTGCAGCAATACTTTCGGCTTCAGGGCCAATAATGATTGTCCTATTGCAGAATATTTTCTTACGAGTAAAGATGGACAAATCAAGCATAATTGGAGTAATAGTAGGATTTATTGGTGTTTTCTTTCTATTTTTGCCAGGATTTACAATCAATTGGAGCCTTCATTGGATTATAGGGTGCGGAATTATACTCATTGGTGAAATCGGCTATGCAGCAGGATCCATATATTCTAGTAAAATAATTGGCGTATTTAAGGAAGAAAGCCCGATAGCATTAAATGCTGTGCAAATGATTTATGGAGGAATATTCTTGCTAGTGCTATCTCTACTAACAAGGGAAACAGTGCACTCCTTAACAATTCCAGTTTTTTTCTCCCTGGTTTACTTGACAATTGCAGGATCCATGGTTGCTCACACCATTTATTATTATCTCGTGGCTAAAACAAATGCCTTTCTTCCCTCGACATGGTTGTATGTGTCACCGCTTATTGCTTTAGGAATCGGCCACTTCTTCTACAAAGAAGATGTCCATCCAGTAATGTTCATTGGAGTCATTCTGATTTTAAGCAGCCTTGTATTAATAAACATAAGAAAAATCATGCAATTTGTTAACATTAAGAAAATGGCATCCTCTAAATGAAGATGCCATTTAGAATAAACGGAAGGAAGAATCGTAGACATGTCCTTATGCAGAGGGCAAAGATAACTCCATGTTATAATAAGCATGGAGTTTTTATCTAAATAAGCAATTTCTGGCTAGATTTTATTAATCTTATTTTACTTAATCAATATGCAAAAAATGAGATGTTTTTTTGCCTATTTTAAATAATAAAGGAATCAGTAATAATATTAAAAATCCTATAACTACTGTAGATACTACTAACTCTTTCCATAGAATTAAATTCTCTGCAAGCATTTGATAGATAATAAATAAATTTATTGGTATGTTCAGTAATAAGCCAGTTAGTAATCCTGGTGCATACTTTTTCATTAGTACTGTTGCAACAAGATGTGGAAAGATTGCATTGATAATCATCGAACCTAAAAAGCCAATGAAAATCCATTTGGTAAGATTGGAAGATGGTATATAGGAATAACTAAATGCTGATAAATAAGCCAATAGAGTAATAACAATTACAGCAAAACGAAATTCACTAGAACTAACGGCCTTTTGAAATTGTGAAGAATGTTGTGACCACTTTGGTAACCAAATTGCTTCCTCCAAGTTATGTAGTGTTATCGCCATACAAAAATATACAACAAGACCATCCACTACCCTTTCCTCCTTTCTAATGTAACTTATATTATTTGTATACAATCCCATTTAATTAACCTATAAAACTTTCACTATAAAAAAGGAACTATCCTCGATTAAAGAATGTCCCCATTAGTTAAAGCATGTTATTTCACACTAATCTTACCAGCCTTTACAATTACACAAAGAAGTAATATGTGCCAGGTGATGTCTGCCATGCCAAGCATAAATACCGATATTTTCACCTAATGAAACTTCACCTGATTCTGGGTGAAAAAAAGTTCTTTCTAAATCAGCTTCACTTAAACTTTTTAAAAGATCTGTCCAGCGTTTGTGCAATGATTCGAGCAGAGATAGTGAAATATGAATTGGCAATTTATTATCTGGAAGCTCCGCCCACTTCTTTTCTTCATATGGCTTTATTACAGGTTGTTCTTCTGTTAGAGCCAATTTAAAGCGAACATATGCATTTATATGACTATCTGCGAGGTGATGAATCACTTGTCGAACAGTCCAGCCTCCTGAACGATAAGGTGTATCTAGCTGTTCATTATCTAAGTCTTTTACAGCAGCTTGTAATAATCTTGGTAAATCTTCTATCTCCTTAATCCAATCCTTCGTAACACTGTTAGTAATTTCCTCTTTATACTCAAATTTCCCTACTGGGTATTTCAAATCCACCTACTAATCCTCCCTTAAGTCACTAATTTATATGTGTATTATTCTACATCATTAATCCAACTGTTATGACATACCAATGGAACTATATCCATCCAAAGTTACCATTTTATTATTAGCCTTTTATAGAGTATAACAATAGTATTGTAAGTTTATAGACTTTACTAAGATAATATGGATGGTTCGGGTAAGAGCATCATACCAATTAACATTTAAAATAGCATTTATTAACTACCTGAAATGAATAAGAATACAAGAACAAATTCCAAGCTTAAAATGTTTTTTCCTTTGTTGCATACTTAGGTTTTCTTTCTTTAATCAGAAATGATCTGTACATTGTGCGCGACTTTTGCTTGGTCTCCTAAGCCAGGATTTTCTACTAAATCAAATATAACTGTCTGCCCTTTTTTCAAATATCGAAAATCATTAGGAAACCTGCCTTTATTAGGAAGTATATGACTAAAATGAACAAAAACTAAGTTTTCATCCTCACCATCAAGTAATATATGCCCAAAACCTTCCTCTTCCTTATAGCATTTTACCATTCCTTTTCGCTTCATATCGCATCCTCCCTAAAGATAATCTATTCTGCACAGCGCTTACTACTAGATTGTATTCGTGAATCATTAATTTTTTTCGGGTTTCTTCCAGTCCTTAGTCATCACCTCTATCCCCTCATTTTTTTCTAACCAAAAGCATTTATTCAATATTTCCCTCCTCAGACATATCTTCTTTTGTATATTTAGATTTCTATGACAAGAAACACTATTCCTTGTTTTATTAAACTATCAATTTGTTAAATTCAATACTAAAAAATCTCAGTGTACATACATTTCTCAAAATCTTTTTAATACAAGCTCAAATAGTCATTAAGTCTGAAAGAATATAATCTCTAGATCACTTCTATAGAAAAAGATAATGACAAAAGAAGAGCTAATAATCACTCTCCTTTTGTCATTATCTATCATACAAATATTAATCGCACTCACTTTTGACTAGTTATTCCTCAAAGTGCATTTCTAAGCAGCCTCTTTTATATCTAATGCTTTAGCTTTATACATTGGTTTTTTTAATATTCCGATAATACAAGCTGTTATTATAGACCCAATTACGATACAACCGATGTAAAGAAAAGGGTTGCTTGCTGCAATTGGGATGACGAATATTCCACCATGGGGTGCTTGCAAGGAAATACCAAGCGCCATACATATACCGCCGCCAATTGCTGATCCTATTATATTGGCAGGAATTATTCGTAATGGATCACTTGCTGCAAAAGGTATAGCTGCTTCCGTTATAAAGGAAGCTCCCATTATATATGCTGCCTTCCCTGCATTTCTTTCTTCACTAGTAAATTTATTTTTAAAAAGTGTAGTTGCTAAAGCTATCCCTAATGGAGGTACCATACCTCCTACCATTAATGCTGCTGACGGCTCATAAATTTGATTAGCGAACATTGCAAGACCAAATGCAGAAGCAGTTTTATTAATAGGTCCTCCCATATCTGAAGCCATCATGCCAGCTAACAATGCTCCTAAGAATATCGCATTTGTTCCTGTTAGTCCATTTAACCAATCTTGTAATGAGGTATTCACCCAAGACAATGGACTATTTATAAAGAAATGCATAATAAAAGCGGTTACAAACGTACCGATTAACGGAAGTAGAAGTACTGGCGATAAACCTTGTAATGATTCTGGAATATCTCTTAATACTTTTTTCAAGCCTAAAATAATATACCCTGCAAGGAAACCTGCAATCATACCTCCTAAGAATCCTGAACCACCTAAAGTTGCCATCATACCACCAATCATACCAGGAGCTAAACCTGGTCTATCTGCAATACTATAAGCTATATATCCAGCTAGAACAGGTACCATTAATGCAAATGCGGCTTCTCCACCAGCCAATCCTAAAAATGCTGCAAATCGGTTATAATCTTCACTATTAGGATCAGATGCATGAATTCCAAACATGAAGGAGATAGCAATTAATATTCCACCAGCCACCACAAAGGGAATCATAAATGATACACCATTCATAAGGTGACTATAAATCTTTGGTTGCTTCATTCTAGTTCTTTCTTTTGCTTCATTTAGATTAGTATTATTGCCGTTATATACTTTCCCTTTCCCTGCTAAAGCTTCCTCTATTAAATGCTGTGCATGATGAATACCATCTTTCACAGATGTCTTAATAACCTTTTTATCCCCAAACACATCCATGTCTACTTTAATATCAGCCGCAACTATAATACCGTCTGCATTACTTATGTCTTCAGCGGTTAATTTATTTTGTATGCCAGTAGAACCATTTGTTTGAATCTTTACTTGAATGCCCATCTCTTCCGCTGATTTTTTCAGGGATTCTGCAGCCAAAAATGTATGTGCTATTCCTGTTGGGCACCCTGTAACTCCCACAATCCTTTTTCCTGTATAGAGTGAATTAGAGGTTAACTCTTGAAGTGCTTCTTCTTTTTCTGTAAAAAGATCCATAACCTCCTTACTACTATCAGCCAAAATCAACTTTGCTCTAAATGTTTCATCCATTAAAACAGTGGATATCTTCGACAGTGTTTCTAAATGTTCTGAAGTAGAATTTTTGGCAGCAGCTATCATGAAAAATAGTTTGCATTTTTCCGTGCTATAATTGATTCCCTTTAGCGACCTGCCAATCACGATCGCTGTTTTCTTTACAGCTTCCGACTTAGCATGTGGGATTGCTACTCCATACCCAACTTCCGTGGAAACTTGGTTCTCACGCTCCCATATGTCCTTTTCAAATTGCTCCATATCTTTTAAATAACCATTTTGATTAAGTTTAGATGCTAATTCATTAATTAAATCTTTTTTATTTTCAGATTCGACATCAAGGATTATATTTTCTATATGCAATACAGAGGAAATCTTCATTAATTATCTCTCCTTATATCTCACCTAATTTATAGAGTACTGCTTTCCCAGCTGATCCAAAGAGCTCCATCTTCTGTTTTACCAATTCTGTTGCTGCCTTCGTAGCTTCAGGCATTAGCATATCTGGCTCATATGCATAAGGATTCTTTTCTAAGGTAATACGTAATTGATTATAAAATGCTCGCTTCATATCTGTAGATAAATTAATTTTTGCAATTCCGTGTTTAACTGCTTCTCTGATTTCTTCATCTGGATTATCTGATCCCCCATGAAGAACCAATGGTATATTTACTTTTGAATGAATCTCTATTAATCTATCAATTTTTATTGAATGATCTTTTGTTTTAGGATAGATTCCATGTGATGTACCAACAGCTACAGCCAAGGTATCTATTCCTGTTTTTTCAACAAAAAGCGCAGCTTCGTCAGGGTCTGTATATAAAATTTCTTCTGATCCGCCTTCAGAACTTCCCTCGTTACTACCAATCGTACCAAGTTCGCCTTCTACGGAAACTCCGACCATGTGTGCCAGGTCAACTGCCTCTTTGGTTAATCTAATATTTCCTTCAAAAGGTAAATGAGAAGCATCCATCATAACGGATGTATATCCGTTTTTTATAGCCCGTAAAATATCGTTAATATTCCCACCATGATCTAAATGAATAGCAAAAGGCATTTTTGATTTTGAGACTGCTTCCCTTACATAAGCAACGAATTCATCTGTTACTAAGCCAATTTCATTTGGATGTATTTGCATAATAGCAGGCGATTGTTGCTCCTCAGCTGCACGAATAACCACTTTAACGAATTCACTATTTGCTATGTTAAAAGAACCTACTGCAAATTTATTCTCAAAAGCTACATTAAGTAAATCTTTCATATTTAGTAACATACTATTTTCCTCCATTCATTCATTTGAATTCCAAACTTCAATAAATTCTTTATAACTTGTTGCTTCTATTAATTTACTAGTTAAATTTGAGTATTTTAATACACTGTATATTTCAGAGAAGAAACTACTATTATTTACTTTTTGTTTTATAGGTGGGATAAATAAAAAAACTATTTGTGCAAATTGATCTCCCCAGATAATCTTCCGTTTATTAATTGCAACTAATACACGTAATTTCCCGTTATCTCCTACATCAAAAGGGTGAGGCATTGCTACTAAGTTTCCAATGTTTGTACTAGACATATTTTCCCGATCTAAAATACTATCATATAAATATTCAATATTCCCTTGTTCTGTAAGCGATTTAAGGAAGCCTTTTTGGTCTAATTCATCAAGAAGAAAAAAATCAGCAGGACTAAGATAATGTTCGAATAACTTACGGTTTAATTGTAAAGAGATACTTTTTACATCATCATCGGTTATCATTTCACTTACACGAATAATATTTTTTTCTTGTATTGGATGATTATCCTCCATTTGTATCGTAGTAATTAATGTATCAATTTCTTGAGAAATGAGATGCATTTCATTACTTGCGTACAACCCTTCAATTTTTATATGAGGAAAATAAAGATTCATTTTTCTCTCTAATAGATTTCCTACTAATTGATTTTTCCCATAAACAATGGCAATCTTATGCCTAGTATCCTGTGAGCTATCCATTATATTCATCATATGAAGTGCCAAGTAACCGATTTCATTTTCAGGAATGCTAATTTTCAAGCTTCCTTGTAGTTCTTTTGCAAGCACAACTGCCATATTGTAAGCTGCTATATATTCGGATTTAATTTGTAGGATAAATGGATTCTCTATTGGAAAATAATATTTTAGTGGATTTAGTGATTTAGTTATATGCATAAGTAGCCTAGATTCCCATCTATTATGATTTTCCAACGGAATTCCATACTGTCTAGCAATCCTTTTGATAATCTTCAGTATAGTTTCTTGTACTTCATCCGTATCAGCTAGGTTAATCTCGTTCATTTCATAGGTCTTAGGAAATACTTGCAAACTAATGAATAAATAGGAAAGGTATTGATGTTCATAATCATTAACATCAATATTAAATAATGGGCACAGTTGTACTAACAATCGCTTGGCTACATTCCATTCTTCAAATTGTTGTTTATCTAGAATCATGTCTGTTTCCGTTAAGATTTGATCATTTGATATTCTTTTCATGCTAATGACAATGTTAATACATATCGTAAATAACTCTTTTGCATCTAATAATAAATGATATTTTGCTAGCTCACTTTCAACTATGGAAATAATGTTGTTAATATTTTCTGAATGAATCCAGTCGTTAAAATAATATTGTATTGCCTCAGATACAGACATCCTATTTAAAATACTGGGAGAAACTAAACTATCTAATAATAAGCGCTTATCAATTTCTTTTCCATGGATCCTTATTCCTTGAAAAATGATAGCTTCTACCTTAATATTTCGATTCTCACTTTGTATCGTTTGAAATATTCGCTGAACATCTTTCCTAATTGTCTGTGTAGAAAAATAGAGATTCTGTGCAAGGTAATCATAAGTCACAAATGATTCTTTTGATAATAGTATCTTTATTATTTGAAATGCTCTTTCCCCGAACTCATCTTGACTTTGCTGTAATTCAGTTATACTTCCTAATAGTTTATACCCCTTATGAGTATTTCCAATAATTGAAACTTCCTCTAGATAATTTTCATTCATTTCTTTAATATCATTTCTTATTGTTCTAGTCGTTACATTAAATATATTAGCTAATTCACTTCCACTAACATAATCTTCCTTTGCTTGTTGTAAAAATTGTAATAGCTCTATGTAACGTTTTTTCATTTACCAATCCTCCTTGTATTCATTGTAAATTAAACGCTTTCATTTACCAAGATTATAATATCTTCCTAATAGTTAGGAAGATATATAAATTTTGAATGAGCAACCTTATCTATATTTGCTGTAGATTCCTCATTTAAAGTAAAAGGGGTCGACAATAAATTGGGCTCCTCTAGTTTGTAGAAAAAGTAATTTACGAAGGATAAATAGTATTTTTATCCAAATGGTCTATGAGGAGATAACTAGATAAAGCCCCTAAAAAAGCAAAAAAGGGCGAGAAAATAGCAAAAAAACCTAAATTGAACGTTCTTTTGATGATTAAAAATGGAAGACTAAAATAGAGGATTCAAAAACGGACAAGGATTTAAAAAAGTCACTTTCTCGGATCTATTTGGCATGATTCAAGGAGCCACTACCATGAATAATATCATTTTTTAAATAATGTGTTATCTAGTAAGTTGAGTTTGTTAGTTATTGGAAAACATACATCAACAACAAAATTTGAATTCTGCTGTTGATGTTAATGTTGAAAGTATATACTCGTCTAATAGATCGAGATTAATTAGGCGTCCAGCATTATACAATAAAGTATATGTATAAACCCTACTCACACTTCACAATCAACTATATTTCTAAATTATATTTGTGGAACTTCCATACCCATTGCTGCCCAATCTTCACGAGCTGGACCGTATACACTTGGTACTTTTATTCCTGCTTGGCGGATAAGTACTGTCAATTGTCCACGGTGGTGAATTAAATGTTTAAGAATGATTGGAAGCGATACTTCAAGTGGCATTTCTCTTCCAAATACTTGATGAATTTCTTTTAAGGTTGAGTCACTCCACTGTGTTTGTACATTTTGATTAATTGCAACAACCAAATTTCGGAAGCTATCAGCTATTTTTTTAGCAGAGGTTGGTACAATAGCAGGATCTTGAACAAAACGCTCATTTAATCCAAAGATAGATGTAGGGATACTTTCGACTATATGCCATGCAATTCTTCCTAATGTTCGATCATCAGGAGTAACTTCTTGATGAAGAGAAGCATCTGTTAATGCATCAAACAATCTTTGAGTAGTCTCCATTTCACTATTCCATTCTTCTAAAAATTCAGTAACAGTAAGACTCATTGTAAAATCCTCCTAATAATTCTAGTAATATTGGATGAATTATCATCTACCTCATCATAAAGGAACAAGCACCGTTTGAAAAGCAGACTGGTTCGAACCTATCTTACTGCTTACTATTTTTTCGTTTCTATCGAATAGAGTAGGGTGACCATTCACATGGCCACCCCCTCATCAAACCGCACGTGCCCTATTAAGGCATACGGCTTACCAACGTGTTATATTGAACTTTTATTTTCCCTGTGCACAGTTTATTTTACGAACCCTTTCACGTGTAAAATACTCTTTTCCTCTTTCTTTTGCTCGTTGTAAAGCCCTTTTGTACTTCTTCTCATGTTTAGCCTTCATATATTG
>NZ_WEHU01000018.1 GCF_009183415.1 Bacillus sp. B1-b2
GACGAACTTTATCGAGGATAAAAGAAAAATCAATATGCTTATCTATTTTTCGTAAGAGATGATTAGCAGGAACAAGTTCATCTAAAAGAACAAATTCTACTTCATTTTGAGTATGAGAACGGGAATTTAACATCTAAATCACCAACCTATGTTTGATAATTATATTATATCAAATTAACGCGGTGAATAGATGAAGTTATCATTAAAAAGAATAGCTGTCGAGACTTTCTCGACAGCCTGAGAAGGATGCCTTTTGGCACCCTTCTTTCTCATTTCAATATTAACCTTGGACAGAACCATATAATTCTTCTAGCGGCTTCATGATAATTTGATTTAATTCTTGAATTACCATGCTCATGCTTTGTTCTGCTTGCATTAATTTTGCAATTGTTTCATGCTGTTGAACAAGTGCAACTGTTTTTTGGGCTTGTTCTACTTCTTCTTGCGTAATTTCTTGTCCAGACATTTGCTTTTGTTGTAATTGTAGTTGGATATTACGGAAGTTATCGAACATCGCTTTTGCAGAAGAATCTCCGTTCACCATATCGTACATTTTTCTTAGTTCCGTATATTCGTTACTTTGACGTATTGCTTGTTCTAGCGCATTAGCAGAATCGTGTATGTTGACTGCCATTTAAAACAACTCCTTTTTCATTAACAATTGTCTCCACTATAACAAACTATGCTATATAATACCAGAAATACCTCTATTTCTGAAATTTGGCCATTGTCCACCACAAAAGTAATTCACAACTTTCTTTGCTTCTCATACGATATATCAACAACTTTTATAGGCATTTATCTATTATCACTAGACTTTAAGACTTGATTGTAAATGGGGAATACTTATGACCAAGAAATTTTTACAATTGTACCGAAATGAGGAAGACTTTCACCCTGAGCTAGACGGATTATCCATAGCGCTAAGTCCTTCCTTTCTACATTTCTTAAAATGGAATAACAAGAATGAGATAGATATTACTTTAGGGAACAGATCTCTTACTGTTAAGGTTTTCACCCATTCATTTCATAAACAAGATATCATATTTAGTCCTGAGCTAGCTAATGAATTACGATTACCTAGTGATAGTAAGTCCTTTCTGATTCCGTATTCCGAAATGACAAGTTTAATACTTGGACCTGTTATTGGTATTATTACAGAAATTAATTCGTCAAAAAATGAAGTGTCCCTTCCTTCCCTACAATCATTCTGTGAGGAATTAAAAAAAGAACTGATCAATATTGGTGGTTTTTTTTATATTTGTGGATTACAGGACTTTCATGACGATTATGTAAATGGATTCTATTTAGAGGATGGGACTTGGAAGAATCTGAGACTTCCCTATCCTCAAGTTATGTATAACCGCCTACATTCTAGACATACAGATGCTAGTTCCATTTTCCAAAACATTAAGAGCGATCTAGCAGCAAAAAATATCCCAATCTTTAATAGTAGATTTTTTTCCAAATTAGAAATATATGACCTTCTAAAAGAGTTTCCACAAATACAAGCACATTTACCAGTTACTGCAAAACTTTCTAAACAATCTTTATTTCAAATGTTAGACACTTATTCCACTATATATATAAAACCGATACATGGCAGTTTAGGTAGAAATATTATACACTTACAAGTTAATAAAAATGAATATCAAACCATGCTCTCTACAGGAAAAAACAAAGGAAAAAAAAGAGTATTTCATTCTAAGGAGAAATTATGGGAGTGGATTACTTCCCATGCTCAAAAAAGAAGTTATATCTGCCAACAAGGAATTGATTTACTCAAATGGAATGACTGCACCCTTGATTATCGAATACTTTGTCATAAAAATGCTGATTTATTATGGAATACTACTTCCATTGTTGGCAGAATTGCTCCTAAAGAATCTTTTGTTGCCAATCTTGCGCAGGGTGCAGAGATGAAATCGGCAAAATCATTACTAGAGGACCTTTTTGGTTTAGAAGAAGCTAGAAAGAAACTCGAATCAATGAAAGGAATTTCGTTAGAGGTTGCGCACATGTTAAGTAACCAAACACATGGCCTTCTAGGAGAATTAGGAATAGATATTGGGTTAGATGGTGAAGGAAATATATGGATTATAGAAGTAAACTCTAAACCTTCTAAAAAAATACAGGACCAACTAGAAAAAAGGAAACCTTCTACAAAAGCACTAATAGAGTATTTTATTACTTTAGCTTTTTTCCCTGAGATAAAGGAGCACGAAGCAGATGAATAATTTCGGTATTATGTCTCTTTCCCTAGATCATGAACAAAACTATATCCACCAATTAGCTAAATTCGGAAAAGAATATCAGTTTACTGTGTTTCATTTTGTACCATCAAACTATAATCCTCTTACAAAACTAGTGAAAGGTAAACAGTATGACTCCAAATTAGAGGATTGGGTAATGACAGAATTTCCTATTCCTTCTATTATATATGATCGTTGCTTCTACTTAGATGATTCACACTCTATACAATGCAAAAACATTGTACAATGGTTAAAACAGAGAGAAGATATCCAGTTTATTGGGTATGGATTACCAGATAAATGGACTATTTATCAAGTTCTTCATAACTCTAAACTTTCATCCTATATACCAACTACTTATTTATTAGAAACAGCAGATCAATTGCCGCTTCATGAAAGGAGACCATTGATTATAAAACCAATAAATGGATCTCAAGGTAATGGACTTTATTTTATTCACCAAGTAAAGAAAGGCATATTAGTTAAAACAGATAAAAAAGAAAAGAAAGTGGAGCATTTATTTCACCATATTTTTGTCTTTCGCAAATGGTTAAATCAGCTTTTAAAAAATAGTAACTATCTATATCAAGATTACCTCCCATTATACAACATCGATAATCAACCATTTGATATACGTTCATTATTACAAAAAAAACCAACTAACAAATGGGAAATTGCTGGGATGGGAATTCGTCTTGGTGAATCAGGAAGAATTATTTCTAACTTAAGTGCTGGTGCAGAAATAGTACCTTTCAAGGAATGGTTTCAACACTCAAATATCGAAATGAAAAGCTTCCTTTTACAAGAACTAAAGGATATTCTACTCCAGCTTCCTTCTATACTGGAAGGATCTTTTCCATCTCTCTTTGAATTAGGAGTAGACATTGGCATCACCCCAACTGGCTCACTATGGATTCTCGACGTAAATTCTAAACCTGGTAGAAAAGTGCCATTGACCGTTCATCCAGAAAATAGGGAAAAGATACTCAAAGCACCAATCCTGTATGCACAAAGCTTAGTTGATGGAAAAAGGAGGACTGAAAATGAAGAAGTTATATCCTATAGAAATAATTCATGATACTTCTCAAACCATCTTTACTCCAAGTGATTTTACTCATTCTACAACCTTAAAAATGATTGCCTTTGGTACATTAAAAAAAGAAGTCATCATAAAAAAGCATAAAAATTGGAGAACTACTATTGGAATAAGTAAGGATCTTTTTGAAGATCTACACCTCCCATCTGAACATTCTAATCTACATCTTTTTACAGACGAAGATACCTTATATATAGGACCTCTAGTCGGAATCTTCACATCTGGATTTTCTACGATAAAAGTACGACCGATTGGAGAACGATCCATTCTATTTTCTAAGCTTCTTTCTGTACAAAAAACAGTAGGGGTGGTTGCTTTCCTCTTTGGAGAACAGCATATTAACTGGGACAAAGGAACAATTAATGGTTTTTTCTACGAAGATGGTTGGAAAGTAATCGAAGTACCACTTCCAAATGTTGTGTATGATCGAATTCCTAATCGTAGGATTGAAAACCTTAAGAGAATTAAGAAAGTGAAAGAAAGATTACAAAAGGACTATCTCATTCCTTGGTATAATCCTAGCTTCTTCAATAAACTAGATATATACGAACGCCTCTTACAGGAAGATAGCATATCTGACTATTTACCAGAAACACATGCATTCACTTCTATCTCCATGGTAGAAAGAATGCTAAGTAATTTTGGTAATGTTTTTCTAAAACCTAAGAATGGAAGCTTAGGAAAAGGAATTTATCAGGTACTCTATGACAAAAAAGAAGGCTTTTATTATGTAAGATATAACGATATAAACGAAGGTAATAAACTAATAAAATTTGATCATCTTGAAGGACTCATTAATCATCTTTTTGAAGATCACGACCCATCCAATTACCTTGTTCAACAAGGCATTCACTTAGTCCGTTTTGAAAAAAACTCCATTGATTTTCGTGTTCATACGAATAAAAATAAGAATGGCGAATGGGAAACAACAGCGATTGCAGCAAAGATTGCTGGAAATGGGAGTGTAACAACTCATATGAATAATGGCGGTGTTGTGAAAACACTCGAAGAATTAGAAGAACTTCCATGGAAAGCAGATGAAATAGAGAAAAAGTTACACAAAGCGTCTCTTCAAATTAGCGCAGCACTAGAAAACCAATTAGTAGGAACAATCGGCGAAATTGGTTTTGATTTAGGATTAGATAGACGTGGCCGTGTATGGTTATTTGAAGCAAATTCAAAGCCAGGGAGAAGTATATTCAAACATCCCTCTTTAAAAAAATTCGATTTAGAAACGAGAAGAAAATCATTAGAATATGCTGTCTATTTGATGGAGCAAAGCACCAAAAGCATTGAGGATATGGTTCAATGAACCTTTTTTATAATGAAACGACGGAAACGTGGTATACCAATGAAAAGTATTATACTTTTGGCCATTTAGAAGAGAGCCTTGCTGTAAATGAGCCTGATCCTGCTCATCCTTCCTTCACTCTTACAACTTCTGATAATCATCTGGGTCCATTAATTGGGATCATGGTTGCTAGAAATAAACAAAAAAAGCTGGTTGGAAATGAAACACTTATTAAGGGATTACAGGAAGAAGTAAGTCATCTAGGTGGAATTCTTATTCTTTTTCCACCTGAATGGGTGAATTCGGATTATGTGAATGGTTTTGTTTATTGCAGTACTAATAATAGATGGATGAATGCGAAGGCACCTTTTCCAAACATTGTCTACAACCGCATTCCATTTCGTTCAAAAGAAAAACAAGAGGTGTTTTATCAAGCTTTAAGCTACTTCCAAAAGAAGAAAATCCCTTTTTTCAATCCCTCATTTCTTAATAAATGGGAGCTTTATCAACTATTAAGTAAGGATAGTACAACAAAAGATTTTCTCCCTAAAACATTTCTTCTAAGCGATTATAATCAATTAATGGACATAGTAGAAACGTATAAAAATGTTTATATCAAACCGATTGAGGGGCATAAAGGGCAGGATATTTATCGAATAAGAAAAACGACGAACCATGAATATATGTTAAGCTCAACCAGACATACAGAAGTTCTTACATCTCTTGAGGGGTTTTGGAAGGAAAAATGGCAAGAGAACCATTTTCTTATTCAAGAAGAAGTAAATGCAGCTCTTTATCAACATAATCGATATGATTTTCGTATATTAGTCCATTTCAATAAAGGAAATTATTCTGTATCTGGAGTCGGAGTAAGACAATCTAAACAGCAAGATGTTACTACTCATATTCCCTCAGGAGGAAAACTCATTCCATACGAGGAGGTAGAAACAGATTCACATAACCTCTTCATTCAAGCACTCGCAGAAAACTGTGGTAATCTTTTATCCTCTCACTATGGTTTCTTTGGCGAATTCTCCATAGATGCATGTGTAGATAAGGAAGGAAAATACTTTCTCTTTGAAATAAACTCTAAACCAATGCTATTTGACGAATCATATATTGAAAATACAAGATACAAAAGACTATCCCAATTATTTTTCGAATTAACTAAATTCCACTACCAAGAATGAGAAAAGCATCATTAATCCATCCTAGTATTAGGAGGGATGTTACAATGAAGAAAGCCAAAAAAGATATAGAATTTGAAGGTAAAGATCAAGCCTATCTAGACATAGACAGAATGATAAACGAAGGATTAGCTGGTGGAACTGTTGTAAATAGAGAAACAGCTACCAATATAGAAGAAGCAAGAGAACTTCCAGAAGAAGAGAAACCAATTACACAATAGAACAGGCAAGATTTTTGCCTGTTCTTTTCTATGATGGAATAGTAAATAAAAAAGGCTTTCACTCTTCTCCTTGCTCAAATTCTTCCATTCATTATAAAATAAAGGAAAAGATTTATTTAGGAGGTTACTCTTTGAAGCATAAGTTACTCGCCTATTATAACAACACATTGGAACAATCAACTCCTCCTCTTCCATCCCAATTAGAAGAATACCATTGGTTTAAGATAAACGATCAAGAAGGTTGGATAGGCATTTCTAAACAAGAAACAGAAGCATCCCAGCTAGAATTACTACAAGCATGCTTTGATTACTTTCAACCAGATGTACATAGTAACAATGAAGCCTATTATTGGAATCAATATTTACATCTACAAGGAGAACAGCCTACACTAAAAGACATAGAATCATTACGAATGGTCCAATTTACGATACATGGTGACGCAATAGATAAGCATATTATAGAGTCAGCGTTTAAAGGATTTATCCATTCCAATAGTCTACTTTTATGGAATGGACCTACAGAAGGTTTATTAATAGAGAAAAACAATCAATTTTTAGAAGAAGAAGATTTTATTGCACTTGCACAAGCATTACAATCGGATTTCTATTTCTCCATTTATTTCTATATGGGAAAAGTACTAAGCACTAAAGATCAAATTCCTACTATATACATGCAAGAGCGAAATCTCTTTAGAAAAGGAAATGCGCTAATGCCGTCCAATGATGTACTTTCATTAGAAACAATTCTTCCTAACTTACTAATAAGCAGATTGCATGATGAGGAAATTTCTTTATTTAAAGAATGGTTTTCTATCTTTCAGCATGATAAAGAGCTATTATTAACGATTAAAACGTTTATTGAAAATAACGGTCATAGCACGAATGCAGCAAAACAACTCTTTATCCATCGCAATACCTTACAATATCGATTAGAGAAATTTACAGAAAAAACTGGCTTTCAGTTAAAAAATTATAATAATTACTTTATTACCTATTTAGCCTGTCTCTATTATTCAAGTGGGAACCTCTCTACAAGTGACCATTTATAAGCAGTATTACTATGATGAACCGAGCATTTAGGCATTTTGCTCAAAATATTGTAAGCGTTTTTCGTGCATCTTGCCAATTTGAAAACGGTATCAAAAATGGTACATTATAGATATCAATTAGTAGGGGGCAAAACAAATGGCTGAATTAGTGTTAAATAATATTTATAAAATATATGATGAAAAAGTAACGGCAGTTAAGGACTTTAACTTACACATTCAAGATAAAGAATTTATTGTATTCGTAGGTCCATCTGGATGTGGTAAGTCTACTACACTTCGTATGATCGCTGGTCTTGAAGATATTTCTAAAGGTGATTTCTTTATTGATGATGTTCGCGTAAATGATGTAGCTCCAAAGGATCGCGATATTGCGATGGTATTCCAAAACTATGCATTATACCCACATATGACTGTTTATGATAACATGGCATTCGGATTAAAATTACGTAAGTTCCCTAAAGCGGAGATTGAAGAAAGAGTGAATAATGCAGCTAGAATTCTTGGCTTGGAAGAATACCTAAAAAGAAAGCCAAAAGCTTTATCTGGTGGTCAACGTCAAAGGGTTGCACTAGGTCGTGCAATTGTCCGTGATGCAAAAGTATTCTTAATGGATGAACCTTTATCTAACTTAGATGCAAAATTACGTGTTCAAATGCGTGCAGAGATTTCTAAGCTTCACCAAAGATTACAAACAACTACTATCTATGTAACACATGACCAAACAGAAGCAATGACAATGGCTACTAGACTGGTTGTTATGAAAGATGGAGTTATTCAACAAGTTGGTGCACCTAAAGATGTATACGAAAAACCAGAAAACGTTTTCGTTGGGGGCTTTATCGGTTCACCAGCAATGAACTTCTTTGAAGGAAAAGTAGTTGATAATAAATTAGTTCTTGGTGATACTTCTTTCATTATCCCAGAAGGAAAGTTAAAAACGTTACGTGAACAAAACTATGTTGGCAAGGAAATCATCTTCGGAATTCGCCCAGAAGATATTCATGATGAATTATTATTCTTAAGTAGCTCTGAAAACACGAAGTTTGATGCAAAAGTAGAAGTGTTTGAATTAACTGGTGCAGAGAGTCTTGTGTATTCTACATTAAATGGAAAAGAATTTACTGCTCGCCTTGATTCAAGAGCAAATCTTTCCGCTGGCCAAACAGTTCAATTAGCATTTGATATGAACAAAGGACACTTCTTCGATAAAGATACAGAAAGTCGTATTCGTTAATCAAATATTTCACAAAAAAGCCAGAGAGAGCAACATTTTACTCCTCTGGCTTTTGTTATTACAAATGTGACATTTAGCTTAAGTGGTTAGAGGTGAATCTCCCCCAGTGAGAATGCTCTGGCTTTGTTACTGACTAAACTCTAACGGCCGACGTTTAAGGGTCTCGCTCCTATGGGTTAGAGAATTAGAAAAGAACACTTTTAGAAAAATAGTCGGAGATATCCTCTTATTTTCGTTATTTCCATGTAAAATAGCTTAAATAGACGGAGAATTAGGCTTATTCCCTTAGAACACATAAATTCGGAGGAATTTTCCATACTTAACCGGAAAACTCCGCTTATTAGCATAGAAATAAACATTATTTCCCCATAGGTAATTTTCCGACTTATTATTGATGATTCCTACATATTGGCTGTGAATTAAAAATTATTTGACATCACAAGGAAGCTTTTTCGCAAACAGTATTAGTGAGACAGTCCATCCCTGAAAATGCTCTGAACCACACTGAAAGCAATCCCCTGTATCGTAAATCAGCCCCTATTTAGGGAGCTGATTTAGCTTTACTTTCTGTAACCAGAGAGGATAAACATTCCTCTTTGTCTCTATTCTTTTATAAAAACAACCTCTTCCACTAAACAACTTTCACAATAAACAACATGTGGACATAAATGTTTTGCAAGATCTTCATATCCATCCTCTAATTTCATCTGTTCAATTGGCATATATGGACTATAATCATCATAATAGTCCATTAATCTTCCCTTGTCTTCCACGCGATTGCCACAAGAAGAACACACACTTTTTAACTCTTCTAACCCATTACAAATAGGACAAACATACTCCATCTAATTGACACCTCGCTTTTATTACACTTAGTTTTTGTTTCGTCATAAAAACTATCCAACCCTTAGATTAGGAATTATTTGGCTATAAACTTATTAGAATAAGAACAAAGAATTCAACCATAATAATAGTACAAGCAACAAACAAGCTTCACTTCAAAAAAAACATTGGGTTAAACCTAGTGGTGGTAAGTATCTTACTAACTGGTGCAATTCCAGTTGACCCAACCAAAAAATACTATTTAAGGAGCTGGAAACACATGGCAAACAACAATTCATCTAATCAACTTTTAGTACCAGGAGTATCTCAAGCTCTAGATCAAATGAAATACGAAATCGCTTCTGAGTTTGGTGTAAACTTAGGTGCAGAAACAACTGCTCGTGCTAACGGATCTGTTGGTGGAGAAATCACAAAACGCTTAGTACAAATGGCTGAGAAACAATTAGGCGGATACCAAGGTCAATAACAACTATATATAAGTGACTAATAGCCCTCCTGTTATCAGGAGGGCTTCTTATCTTGTGTTTTGAAAACCACTTTTATGCTTAATGCTTATTCTACTAAAAAGATTAACTTACCAAATCTTCCCCTTGTTGCATTTGGTACATTTGATAATATCTTCCTTTTTCCTTCATTAGCTCTTCGTGATTTCCTTTTTCTACAATTTCACCATGGTCTAAAACAATGATTTGATCAGCATTGCGAATGGTAGATAATCTATGCGCAATGATAAAGGTTGTTCTGCCTTTTTTTAGTACATCCATTGCCTTTTGAATAATTTGCTCTGTTTCAGTATCAATACTACTTGTTGCTTCATCTAATATAAGAATAGCTGGATTAAATGCTAGAGCCCTAGCAAATGAGATAAGCTGTCTTTGTCCACTAGATAAAGTACTTCCCTTCTCAATTACAGGCTCATCATATCCATTTTCTAAGTCTTTTAGTACTCGATCTGCTCCTACGTCTTTCAGAGATTTTTCTACCATTTCTCTAGTAATACTAGGATCATTCAAGGTAACATTTGAGAAAACAGTGCCTTTAAATAGAAATGGATCTTGTAGAACTATCCCCATATGCTTTCTTAAATCCTGTCTAGACATAGTTGTGATATCTTTTCCATCAATGGATATGGTTCCTGATTGTATATCATAGAATCGGAATAATAAATTCATAATCGAACTTTTACCAGAGCCAGTATGACCAACAAGTGCAACAGTATCCCCTTGTTTAGCTTCGAATGTTATATCCTTCAACACATAATCCTTTTCTTTATAAGCAAAATATACTTGGTCAAACTTAACATTTCCTTTGTATCTCTCCACCGTAGGCTCTTTTACATCTATTCCTTCTTCATCTAATAATTCAAAAACTCGATCTCCAGCTACTAAGGCCTGCTCTAAATTGGCTAGTTGATTCACAATGCCTTGTACTGGTTGAAAAAGACGGTTGATATAATCTACAAACGCATAAAGCACCCCAAGTGATAGAGCTACATTTACAGATAATGACTGACCTGCCACATACCAAATGAACAATACAAATACAATGTTTCTCAAAACATTTACTAAGTTATGTGATGTTAAGCTATTCAAATTTAACATCTTATTTTGATACTGAAAGTGCTCTTTGTTTAACTCTTCAAATTCTGCTTTCATTTGTTTTTCTTTACCATATGCTTGTATGATATGCATACCTTGGATGGATTCATTAACCATCCCATTTATATCACTAATTTTTGCTCTAATAACATGATTATATCGAGAAGCAAACTTACGATACCCTATCATCCAAACATATAGAATAGGTAATAAAATTAAACAAATAGCAGCAAGTTTACTATTTAGAATAAATAAAGCAATGTAAATACCTATAATATTAATACCACTAGAGAAGAAATTAGAGAGAACTGTTACATATAACTCTCTGATTGCTTCTGTATCATTGGTTACCCTTGCTACCACTTTACCTGCTGGTAGATTATCGAAATAATTAATAGGTAAACGTTGAATTTGATTAAAGATATCTTCGCGCATTTTTTGAATAATTCGATTAGCTGACTTTTGTAATAAATAGTGTTGACCATATTGAAAAACCGCAGAAATACATACTAAAACGAAATAGAAACCTAATAGCTTCATAATTGGTGTGATTTCTGGTTTATAAAAGGAAAACACCTCGGACTTCGTTAATTCTGTGCCTGTATATGTGGATGTTGAATCATTATAGGTAATAGTTAAGATACCGTTCGAGAATGATTTCTTTCCTTCTGGTGAAAAATCCCCTTCTACAAAGATAAGCTCTCTTCCTACCTGAACGATTCTAGCAGAAGATAATTTCTCTTCATCTCCTAAGAAATTCGCGTCTTTTTTATAATACGTTCCATTAAAGGATACTGCTTGCTCACTTGAACTTGTTTCATACCAGACAGATTCAATATCTGTAATATGATCATCTATTACCTTCTTTGCCACAAAGGGTCCAGCAAGATCCGCAAAAACAGCAATGGTTAGCATGATTAATGCACCAATGATAATTCCTTTAAAGTTTAGTGCATATCGAAATAACCTTTTTCCTGTCGTCATGCTTGCACCTCCGATCCGGCACTATTTACTTTTACCTGTTGTATCATATATTGCTCTTTATACCATCCGTTTTTGTTCATTAGTTCTTCATGTGTTCCATATTCTGTGATAAGTCCGTCTTCCATCACTATAATTTGATCTGCATGCTGAACTGCTGTCATGCGATGAGTCGTAATAATGGTAGTTTTGGCCTTTCTTTCTTCTTTAATATTACCGATAATTCTTTGTTCTGTTTTTGCATCTACAGCAGATAAGGAGTCATCTAAGATTAAAATTTCTGGTTTACGAATTAGTGCTCTAGCTATCGAAATACGTTGTTTTTGCCCACCAGATAATGCAACCCCTTTTTCTCCTACAAGGGTTTCTAATCCTTCTGGAAGCATCTCAATATCTTGGTCAAAGGACGCTAGTTTAATTGCCTCCTGTAATTGTTCCTCAGTTGCTTGATCTAGACCGAATAAAATATTTTCTTTGACTGTTCTAGAAAAAAGCACATGATCTTGCGGAACATACCCAATCCAGCTTCTTAACGTTAATAAGTCAATTTGATCCAAATTCGTTCCGTTAATACTAAGCTTCCCTTCACCCCTTGGATACTCTCTAAGAAGTTGTTTAATAATCGTCGTTTTTCCACTACCTGTTTTCCCGACTATTCCAACCGTTTCTCCTCTTTTAATGGTTAAATAGATATCTTGAAGATTTTTACGGTTTGAAGACGGATATTTAAATTGAGCATCAGAAAAACGAATAATCTCTGGAATTTCTACTTTTTCTGGTTGAGAAGGGCTTGCTACATCTGCCTCGTAATCAAGAGTCTCTTGTACTCGATCTAATGATGCATTTCCTCTTTGCATGACGTTCATTAATTCACCAATAGCAAACATTGGCCATACAATCATTCCTAAATACACATTGAACGAAACAAGTTCTCCAATCGTTAACTGTTGTTGAAATACTAAATAAGCACCATATCCTAGACCAATTAAATAACTCATTCCAACTAATATACGGACAGTTGGTTCAAATAAAGAGTCTATTTTAGCTACCTGTAAATTCTTCTTATATACATCCTCTGTATAACGATGAAAACCCTTTTCCTCTTCTTTTTCCAATACATAAGCACGAACAACTCTCACGCCTCCAACGGACTGAAGAACACTATCATTCATATCACCAAACGCATCTTGAGCATCCGTAAAGCGCTGATGTATTCTATTTCCATAGATTTGCATGATAATAGCCATAATCGGAAGTGGAATGATGGCAGCAAGTGTTAGCTTCCAACTTACTGTAAGTATCATTGTTGCTAATATGGTTAACATAAATGCTGTTGAATCAATTAAAGTAAGGATACCAAATCCAGCAGTAACAGAGACTGCTTTTAAATCATTTGTTGCTCTTGCCATTAAATCGCCTGTACTATTCTTCTCAAAGAAGGTCGGAGTCATTTTTAATAAATGATTCATAAACTTACTTCTTAACGTTAACTCCAATATATTTGCTCCACCAAACAGCTTATACATCCAAAAGTATGTAACGATGTAAGTGGTTATTGTAATCCCCGCTACAAGAAGAATGTAGAAGAGTGTTTTTTCACTTGTTAATGTTCCTACCGCTATTTCATCAATGAACATTCCTAAAATTCTTGGTGGCATTACTTCAACAATACCAACAAGAATTAATAATGTAATGGCAATAGTGTAACTTTTCCAATGCTCCTTAAAAAACCATTTTAACTTAAATAAAATCGAAAACATGTTATCATCCCCTATTCTGCCGAACTAACTAGCCACTTTCTAAATCCTTAATATTTGTACCTTTTCCTTTTACTGCTACAATCATCAGCTTTTCCTCCCTAACTTAAATAGTTATTAAAAAATAGATGAAGAAAAGATAAGTGCACAAAAAAGAGACAGACCGCAGCTATGCGATCTGTCTCTTTTGGCAGAAAAATGCATAGGTTACTGTGTAAAGTAACCCCATACATCCCTATCTATAAACGGGTTAGAGGCTACCGATGGATTTAATTGTCTGCTTGTTCCATACATTTACTTTTCTCATCGGTAACCCTCCCTTCTTTTCATTAATTTTCCAATATATATGAAGATTAACATGTAATATTTCGAAAGTCAATTGCAAATATTTCGAAAATCTAATTAATGATGTAGTTGCAATTCTTTCTGTGTTGTTTCCTTTTCTTCATCCTCTTTAGCTAAACCAGGCAAAACAATACTATAGTAAATACCAACTATGATAAAACATATTCCTACTGCCCAATAAATTCCTTCAATTGTAAAAAAAGTTGGGAAGCCAATAGTAATAATACCTAATGTGATTGATTGCGAAAGCATCATTAATGGATTAATCCAACCTTGCACTCTTCCCATCATCTTCGGCTCAATTATTGCAGGTAGCCAACCACCAATTGCAATATTAATGACTGGTAATCCCAATCCTAAGAAGAAACTAATAATAAAATAGATAAGAAGGTTAGTCGCAAATGCGGAGGCAATAGTCATGACAGAGATATAAAAGATACCAAATATAATCAGCTTGAATAACTGTATTTTCTGAGTCAAAAGAGAAGTAATAATACTCCCTATCATTACACCTGACCCAAATACAATTCCTAAATAGATAGACATTTGTTCATAAGAAATAGGGGCGAGTTTATATTTCAAAATAAATACTTGCATTACACTAAATCCACCATTTACAACACCAAAAGCAATAAAGCCATAAATTAAGGAAAGTAATAATTTATTCTCTATAATATATTTAAATCCAATTAAGAATTCCTTCCAAATAAATGCTAGTCGCATATCTTTCATCGTATGTTTCCCATTAGGTAATCTAACTTCTTCACTAAGCTTCATGGATCGAATAAGCATCCCGCTTGTCAACAAGGTAATCACATCTACAATGATTGCTCCATATACCCCTACTGTCCAATAAGCAAAAATTCCTAAGGCATTTCCAAATAACATAAATAAACTTCCTACAAATTGATTAAGACCTGCAGCTGTCGCGAATTCTTCTTTCTTTAGTATTCCTTGTAGAATTCCTTGTTCTGCTGGAAAAAAGAATTTTTGGACACCACTTCTAATAAATAATATGGTAAAAATAAGAGGCAGAGAGTCTGTAGCGATGGCACCAATAAGACATAGAGAAAGAAAAGATGCTATTATATCACAATACATAGCTATCTTTTGTCTATCTACCCGATCTGCAACGACTCCTACCAAGAAAAATACAGCTAACGTAGGTAGAGAGTACATTAATTCCGTTATGGTCGCATACTGAGGCTTTTGCGTAAATCGATCTAATATGTAATACATAAATGCAGTTAAGCCAATAATACTTCCCATCTGAGAAGTAACATTTGCCATAAATAATCGTGTAAAAGTAGCATTTCTAAATACTTCCATCATTCTTTTCATTATTTACCACTCATCCTTTTCGTTGATGTGTTAATTGTAGCGTTCCAACGAAAAAGCCTGAACCATCGTTTGGTTGTTTTTAGCTACGCCTGCGGACGGAAATTATATCCATTTTTAAGTCTGAGGACTTTTAGGTATTATTTTATATATGAAAAACGAATGTGATACAAGTAATTGAATCACTTGAAAAAGAACGACCTAAACAGGAGCAATTTAGAAAAAGAAAGTGTGAAAGAAAAGTAAATTTGTACATTTTTTAAACAGTCTAAAGGGTACATCATTACCTGATATTCGCAAGTAATCTCTCCTATATTCCCATTCTTTACTTGTTTAAAGATAAAAAAGGAAACAAAAAAACCTGAACTTAGTGCAAGAAAGTTCAAAGGCTTCTTAGGGGTTTATCTATTAGTTTAATAGTTAACATCTAATCTCTACTCTTATTCTTCTTATGTATACTGTATCATTTACCAACCAATTCATTAAAGCGATCTTTTGAGTCTTGTTCTTCAAAGCTTGAGAAAATACGAAAATGGTCTTCATCTATAATTCTATAATGCTGACTAATAATATTTTGTTGCAGGATAAATCCATTTATTTTTTCTACTTCTCTCCACCAAACTTTACCACCTAGTGTTTTTTCCTTTCGATAGTCCATTCCTTCACGAGCAACTGTTTCTAGAACTTCTAATGGTTCATTCCCGAATAAAAAACGTACTGTTTCTGTTTCTCTAAAAAGGGCACACACTGTAACTACGGTTGACCAACCAGCATATAAACGGCCTTTTTCAATTTGCACTAACGTTTTTTTGGATAAACCAATAACCTCTGCCATTTTATCCTGTGTATATCCAGCTTCTGTTCTAATTAGTTTCATTTTTTCTGATACGCTTTCAATAATTTCTTCTCTAGTCAAATTCGTTTCATTCCCTTTATTGGTTATGTGTAATTTTACACCTATATCAAACATTATAAGATAACCTCTCCATAAATATCAATTTTAAACTAAAGAAGAGTTTGAGTTTTCCTTCTTTCTCTAGAAAAGTAGTTATTAGAATGGTTTTTTGAAGATTATTCATAGATTGCGACTGGGTTCCTTGGAATTCTTATTGCTTGGAGAATTAGGTAAATCACTCGATAGATAAAATAATCGGAGAAAATCCCCTTATTTCGTTTCTCCCATTAAAAACAGCTCCAATAGTCGGAAGAATTCCGCCTATTTCCTTAAAATACATGAAAACCTCGTTTTTTTCCTTACTTAACCGGAAAAGTTCCGCTTATTATCTTTAAAAATAAGAGTCTATCTATAGTTAACCGGATATTCTCCGCTTATTTTTTGAATACTGAAAGTTGCAAGGAAAACGAAATTATTTAGCACTATAGAGAAGTTTTCTCCTACCTTACTGTAAGCTTTTTGGTCCCTATGCGCTGGGTTCTCTTTACCATAATAAAAACCCAAACTAATACAAAAATAAAAATTTGTAACAGTTTGGATTCTATAAATTTTTATCCTTGAGTCCTAGCATTTTTTGCTTGGAAATCATCTAATATAGGTGTGTAAATAACCTTTTTTCCAATTAACAGTTGGAAGCCTTGTTAAGCATTATATTTATCTAACCAAGTAATTAAATGCTCATTATTACTTTTTAATTTTTCGGCTGATTTTGCTACATTTCCAATAGAAGCAATTTGCTCATCTGTCGAAGAGGCTATTTCTTCTACTGCTGCAGCAACGGATTCTGATACTTCGGAAACATTTGTAATAGATTGGAAGATATGACTACTTTGCTCTACCACTTTATTTAATTCTAGTGTCAGCTGTTTTACTGCATCCATGCTATTTGATACTGCTTCTCCAATTGTTACAAATTCTTTTTCTGTTTCCTTTACTGCGTTATCTAGCTCACTAGATTGTGTTGTTGTTTCGAAAATAGCTTGAACAGTAATTTCCATTTCTTTTTCTATATTTTGTATCATATCTTGAATTTGCTTAGTAGCTGTGTTTGTTTCCTCAGCCAAGTTTCTTACTTCATTTGCAACCACAGAGAAACCTTTTCCATGCTCACCAGCTCTTGCTGCTTCTATACTTGCATTCAAAGCTAAAAGATTGGTTTGTTCTGCTATACGATTAATAGTGGATGTAATCTTTGAAATATCTAATACCTTTTGATATAGACTTGTAATTCCGATACTTACATCATTAGTAGATTTATTTGTATTTTCATTACATTTCTTAAGATCATCAATTGTTTTTTGTCCATTATTAGAGGCATTTTGAGCATTTTCTGTAGCATTTTTAATGATTTCGTTTCTTTTATCCATATGATCAACAGACTGTGTTAAACTATCAATCTCTTTCTTAACTTCCTCTAATTCTGCTGCTTGGGTTACGGCACCTTGAGCGATTTCTCCCATTGCTCGTCCAATTTCTTCTGAACTTGCAGAAGTCTCTTCTGCTACAGCAGATAACTCTCCTGCTTCTGAGACAATATTTTCATTCACTTTTTTCATATTAGTAACAATAAGCTTATACTGAGTTGCTAATTCATTAATGGATTCACTTATCATACCAATTTCACCTTTTGAAGTATGTGTAAATGTTGCTGTTAAGTCTCCAGCAATTAAACGTTGAATCCCTTCTTCCATTTTATTTAAAGCTCCCAATCTTCTTTTCCATATAAGGTGAAAAACGAAAGAGCTAATAATTAATAATATAATGATTGCACCAATAATGATGAAATAATCTGTCATGGCGTAAGATACTGATTGAGCATCATTCTGTACAATAAATAAGCCTACACCTGCACCTACCACAGCAGAAATAATAACGAAAGTATTCGTCCATATTAACAATCTTACTAAAAGGCTACTCTTTTTTCCCAATGAAATCTTCCCCCTATCAGCTTCAATACTTAATTATCCGTTGTTTTTAAAACGCTTTCATAACTTCTACCTACCAATATTCCATTTATAGGTATCTTAAATATTATCTATATATGTATCATCGGCATTTTCTTTACAATCTTTAATACTTTTTGCATTTTTTTCAAGTAAGTAATCAAGGTCTATTTCACTCACTAGCCATTTCATTTTTTTTGCATATGATACATAGATAATTCTACTTCTTACATCCAAAGAAAGGATGACTTCCTTTGTTTAATATCTTTGTTGATCCTCACATTAAACTTAGATTATTAGAAACCACCGATGCAAACGAACTTTTTCTTCTTGTTGATAACAATAGGCAGTATCTCCGTGAATGGCTTCCTTGGGTTGATCAAATTTATTCTCCTTATCAGTATCAAAATATCATTCCTATGTGGCAACAACTATTTACTGATCGAACAGAGCTAAATGCTGGTATATACTTTCACAACCGATTAGTTGGCATGATCTCCATCCAACAAATTGAATGGGCTAACAGAAAAGCAAGCATAGGCTATTACTTAGCAGAAGATGCACAAGGAAATGGGATTATGGCCAAATCTGTGGCAGCCATATTAAATTATGCCTTTTATTACTTAAAATTAAATCGCATGGAGATTCTCTGTGGTGTAAAAAACCATAAAAGCCAGGCAATACCTGAGAAACTGCTTTTTCAAAAAGAAGGAATGATTAGAGATGGAGAATTCTTATATGATCATTATCATGACCTGTATAGCTATAGTATGCTCGCTCGCGAATGGGCTTCACACTTCGAATGATTCCCAATTTTCTTGTTTTATATAATTAGAGATTAGGAGGGGAACCTGATCTCTTTTTTCATTTTAATTGAACGCTTATATGTAATTGTAATAAATTGATGAAACTACTAATATATTTATATATAATACACCATTTACATTTATAATCATAAATTTCCAACAATCCCTCTCCATATTTGACTGAATAGTTTGGCTTCCCGTATAATGACGATAATTAAAAAGTGAGGTGGTATGATGGGATTGTTTATTCTAGCTTAAGTATACATATAAATACTTATACACAAGCCTTTATTATACTACTCAAAAAAACATTCAACTTTGTTCCTGAATTCTTCTAGAGAGAAAAAATATACAGAAATTCCATTCAAAACAGAATAAATCAGGAGGTGACTCCTTACTCGGACCAAACGAGCTAAGGAAACTTATTGGACATATTTAACTTAGGTATCATTGCACTACTTATTGCTTTAACAGCATTTTTTGTAGCTTCAGAGTTTGCTATTATAAGAATACGTAGTTCAAGAATTGACCAACTAGTTGAAGAAGGAAATAAGTATGCACGCGCTGCAAAGAAAGTTACCAACAACCTCGATGAGTATCTCTCCTTATGTCAACTTGGTATAACAGTAACTGCTCTTGGGCTTGGTTGGATTGGGGAGGAAACGATTCAACATCTTATTTCTCCTATGCTTCAACTAATCCAAATCCCTGAATCTGTTGTTACAGTCTTTTCCTTTGCCATAGCTTTTACCATCATTACCTTTATTCATGTTGTCATTGGGGAATTAGCACCGAAAACATTCGCTATTCATAAAGCAGAACGAATTACCTTATGGGCAGCAAAGCCTTTAATATTATTCTATAAAATACTTTATCCTTTCATTTGGCTATTAAATGGTTCATCCAGAGTAATTACAAGAATGCTTGGATTAAAACCAGCTTCTGAACATGAGCTTGCACATTCTGAAGAAGAGCTTCGTATCATTGTATCCGAAAGCTTTAAAAATGGAGAAATTAACCACTCTGAGTTTGAGTATGTTAATAATATTTTTGATTTTGATAACAGAATAGCAAAAGAAATAATGGTTCCCCGAACAGAAATGATCTCCTTAGACCAAACAAGCACTTTAGAGCAATTACATCGTCTCATTATAGAAGAACAATTCACTAGATATCCTGTAACAGATGGTGATAAAGACCATATAATTGGGATGATTAATGTGAAAGAAATAATGACTGAATTATTAAAGTCAGGTGATTTACACACCAAAACCTTAAAACCATACATTCGTCCAGTAATTCGCGTAATTGAAACATTTCCTATCCAGAATCTCTTATTGAAAATGCAAAGAGAAAGAATTCATATGGCCATCTTAATGGATGAATATGGTGGAACATCAGGACTAGCAACAGTAGAGGATATTATCGAAGAGATTGTCGGAGATATCCGAGATGAATTTGACAACGACGAAATCCCGAATATCCAAAAAATGAAGGAAAATCATTATATAATCAGTGCCAAAACACCTATAAATGAAGTGAACGCTTTGCTTGATATTGAGTTAAGTGATGAGCTTATGGATACATTAGGTGGATGGATTCTTACATCCAATTATGATGCAGTAAAGGGAGATAGTGTACTATTTGCTTCGTATACTTTTACCATTCTAGAAATGACAGAACATCATATTCAATATGTAGAAGTTGTGAAAGTGAAAGAACCTGAGGTAACATCTAATCGTACTCAGCATATCGGTCTAAAACAATCTATCTCTCCCACTACTTCAGAGGCAGAGATCATTTAGTGAAGAATCATTATCCTGAGGGTAGCTGAGCTATCCTCAGAATAATATAGCCCCCTTGGGTACCTAAGTAAACCTTCCACTAATCCACTATGGACTCATCAAATTTATAACCAACACCCCAAATCGTATGAATAAAAGGCTGGTCCTTTGTTCCGATTTTATTTCTTAGACGTTTAATATGTACATCTACTGTTCTTTCGTCGCCATAAAATTGATAGCCCCATACTCTATCTAATAATTGTTCTCTTGTGAATACTTGTTTAGGATTACTTATTAGATAAAATAATAGATCGAATTCTTTTGGTGTTAAGTTAGATAGTACCTTATTATTATAATAAACCTCTCTTGTTTCCTTACTAATTCTAAAATGTTCTGTTGATAAGATATTATCATCTATCGTATTTGTTGTATCTTTTTGAAATCTTCTTGTAACGGCTTTAATTCGAGCCATAAGCGTTAATGGACTAAAGGGTTTAGTAACATAATCGTCTGCTCCCATTTCTAACCCTAAAACCTGATCTGATTCACTATCTTTAGCTGTAAGCATAATAATGGGAACGGTACTAACTTCTCTAATTCTTCGACAAATGATTACTCCCTCCATCTCAGGAAGCATCCAGTCTATAATAATGATATCCCAATCCTGATTCTCTAAGAAGAAATTCAAAGCTTCTTTTCCATTATGAATAAATTTCCCTTCATACCCTTCCTTCAGAAAAAACATTTCTAACATGGAACAAACACTTACATTATCTTCAATAACAAGTATCTTCATTAATTATCATTCCCTATTCTTTAAATGCGTTTCATGTATACTAATTATAACAAATAGTATGCTAAATCTACTTAGGAGCATAACCCAAAAGAGAAGAAAATGTCTATACTAACATTATTTCTTGCCAAAAGTATCACTAGAAGTAGTACAATTATTTAGGTGAAATAGGTATTATATCTTCCCTACTATTAAAAGCTATAAAAGAATGAAGCTAAAATCAATAATCATAATAACTTAGGCACCATAGAAATCCTAATTCATGACAAAGAAAGCAAGAAACTTATATATAATTGGAGTTAAAAAATGATACATACCCTAGCCATAACGTTTGACAATCAATTAATAGAACATCTACCGATTGAAGAATTAGTTCGTGGAAATTACGCGTGGTACTGGATCGATTTCGATCAAGCAACAACACATGAAATTGATTATTTATATCATCCACTAGAATTCCATCCATTGTCTATTGAGGATTGTCTCCATAATTTACAAAGACCTAAAATAGATTATTTTGATACATATACATTTTTTGTTACACACTCTTTAACCCCCTCTAATGGGGATAAAGGGGAACTAAATTTATTTGTTGGAGAAAATTACATTGTCACCTTTCATCAAGAGCCGTCTACAGTCACAGAACGAGTAAAGGCAAAGCTGAGTAACGAAAGTGTATCTAACTGGACACAATACAGTATTCTTTATCATTTACTGGATCAACTTGTTGATGACTATTTTCCAATAATGTATAGAATAGAGGATTCTCTAGCGGAAATAGATGATAATCCTACTAACCGAACAATGGAAAAGCTTCTAGACGAATTATTTGGTACTAGACATAAACTTCTTTCCTTAAGGCATTCGGTTGTTCCGATGAAAGACTTGATACATGCAATAATGAACACCGAAAAGCTCTCTGATGGTACCATTAAACGGGAGTACTATTCAGATATTTATGATCATTTATTAAAGCTTGCTGAACTCATAGAATCAAACCGAGAATTAACAACAGATATAAGAGATAGCTATATATCATACAATTCTCATCACTCTAATCGAGTTATGCAAATATTAACCGTAATCACGACCATTTTTATGCCTTTAAGTTTCTTAGCTGGTTTGTATGGAATGAACTTTTTACACATGCCAGAATTACACTGGAAATACGGCTATTTTATTTTGCTATTTATTATGGCGACTATCGCAATCAGCATGTTCATCCTTTTTAAAAGGAAAGGCTGGTTTAAATAAGATTCTCCTATGAATACTATAGTAATTTCTATTTTTAATGAGGCTATTCTTTTTGCTAGTTAGCTAACAATATATGATGAAAGTAGGTTTATTTATGAAAATAACAATACCAAAAATCTCACCTGAATTAGTGGTTAAGAATTTTAGTGATATTTATTATGAAGAAGATCCAATACTTGAGATGTGTACTATTACTAACTCAGAATTTACAAATGAAACTTTAAATAGAGTACGATTAATGAATGCGGTGATAAAGAATTGCAAATTCACTAATACTGATTTTAGCAATATCGATATTACAGACGTTGTTTTTGAGAATTGTGATTTTTCTAATGCAAACTTAAGTGGCTCTTCTATCCACCGAGTTGAATTTCTAAACAGCAAACTATTAGGAACTACCTTTCCAGAGTCTAGCTTTGGCAACGTCCTATTTGAAAATTCCATACTAAATCTTTCTACATTTGGAAATTCAAAGCTTGAGAAAATAATATTTAAAGATGTTTCATTAAAAAGCTCGGATTTCTACGATTGTAAATTCAAAAACGTAGAGTTTAATACATGTAACCTCGATGGTGCAAACTTTGAACAAACTTCATTAAAAGGAATAGATATTAGTTCCTCTCAATTTGATTCACTTGTTGTATCGATCGAAGACTTGAGAGGATGCAAAGTTTCTACTCAACAAGCCATTCAATTTGCGAGCTTATTGGGATTAGTCATAAAAGATTAATTACTCTGTGTAAACTAGTAGAGATACTTATTCCACTGCATGATAAGTTAAAATGTAACAAGCTGTTTAAAATTACGCAAAAAAACTTGGCCAACTCTTTCTTTGGCCAAGTTTTTTGCAGTTCTATGCTAGTAGGCAAGTCAATCCACCTAACTATCCTTTTCTAATCACAAGCTAATTAACTGTTTTATTTATTATTAGCAAACCTTCTTCTTACTAAGAAAAAACCGATTAATCCTATTAAAACTAAGAAACTCCCAAATAACAACCAATTGTAAGAATTACTTGCTGTATCAGGTAACGCAGACTCTTTTGTCTCTTCATCTTTAACTGTTTCAGCTTGTTCATTCTTTGTTACAGTCTCAGTAGCTGTATTATCTGTTATTTCTTCTCCTGTTGTATGGTCAATCACATCATCTGCAAAGTACTTAGATGCTCCTTCCATATACATAACGGTAAACGTAGAGAACTTTGTCACATCAAATTGGATATTAAGGTTGCCAGATTCATCTTTTACAATAATTCCAGGTAATACTTCTTTTGTTCCATCACTATGCTGGATAAAAACAGCTAGGTTATCAAGCATTTCAGTTGTTAACGATACATCTGTTGGCAATGGCAACATGATCGTTACCAAATGATTTTGCATGTTTGTTTCAATCTCCATTGGACGTCCAAGTGCTTGGATTTCACTATTTGAATCTTGAAGTATAGCTTTAACCATCTGCTCCTGCTTAGCTTGTTCTTCTATTATTTTTTTATCTGCTTCGTTCTTCACTGGTACAACTCGGAAATATAGATCTTTGTTGAAATCTGCAATGGATTTATTTGGTACGAAAATATTAACATCATTTGTTTGAATTTGGAGTGCAGATCCTCCTTGCCCTAACAATTGCAATGCATTACTTGGTACTTCTACCTTTGTCTCAGATACCTCATCATTGGAATCAGGAATGAAAAGAGTAACTACTTTTTCTACCTTATTTTCCAGTTTTTCTAATACATTTTTCGTATCTTCTAACGTAAGGTTAACTAAATCTGTAATTTTCCCATTTACGAATGTTGTTCGTTGCACTTTTGTTTGTGCAAGCACATCTTGCTTATTATCGGAAACCACATCAATCGTTATTTCTTTTGTAACATCTTTTGGCTTTTCAGCACGTGTAACTTGAAGAGAATAAGTTTTCTCTGAAACTCCATCTGGAGCAGTAACTTTGATTTTAATCATATTTTCCCCAACAGAAAGTGGGATTGTTGCTTCAGATGAACTATTATCTACAAGTTGCTCATTAATTTGCACCTTACTTTCTATTTCTGATCTTAAGAAAGTAATCGTTAATTCAGTAACCTCGTTCTTAACCGAAGCTGTGTATGTTGTTTTCTCTTTATCAAATGTAGGAGTTAAACTAATATTATTTGATAAATTGATAGCAGCAAGTGTATTGTTTGCTGATATCCATTTCACATACAATGTTTGATTTGTTGTTACTGATTTTTCAAAATCATACACCTTTGTTAGCTTGCTATCGGAATACCAGCCTGCGAACGTGTACCCTTCTTTTGTTGGTGCTTCTGGTTGTACTGCTTTCTCATTAAACTTCACTGTTTCTGATGCTACTTTACTTCCTCCATCTGTAGCGAAGTTTACTTGATATTCATTAATCGTCCATTTTGCAAATAAAGTTACATCTGCTTTTATTGGACTTTCAAAGTCATATTGTGTTTCTAATTTACTATCACTATACCATCCTGCAAATGTATAGCCTTCTTTTGTTGGTGCTTCTGGTGATGTTGCTTTTTCATTAAACTTCACTGTTGCGGAGGTTACTTTGCTTCCTCCATCTGTATCGAAGTTCACTTTATACTCATTGATTGTCCATTTCGCAAACAAGGTTACATCAGCTTTCACTGGACTTTCAAAGTCATACTGTGTTTCTAGCTTACTATCACTATACCATCCTGCGAACGTGTACCCTTCTCTTGTTGGTGCTTCTGGTTGTGCTGCTTTCTCATTAAACTTCACTGTTGCGGAGGTTACTTTACTTCCTCCATCTGTATCGAAGTTTACTTGATATTCATTAATCGTCCATTTTGCAAATAAAGTTACATCTGCTTTTATTGGACTTTCAAAGTCATATTGTGTTTCTAACTGATCATCACTATACCATCCTGCAAATGTATAGCCTTCTTTTGTTGGTGCTTCTGGCGTTATTGCTTTTTCGTTAAACTTCACTGTTGCAGAGGTTACTTTGCTTCCTCCATCTGTATCGAAGTTCACTTTATACTCATTGATTGTCCAATTTGCAAATAGAGTTACATCCGCCTTAACTGGGCTTTCAAAGTCATATTGATTTTCAAGCATACTATCGCTATACCAACCTACAAAAGTATAACCCTCTTTAGTTGGTGCTTCTGGCGTTACTGCATTTTCGTTATATTTCACTGTTGCAGCAGCTACCTTACTTCCACCATTTGTATTGAATTTTACTTGATACTCGTTCATTTCCCATTTTGCGTACAGTATTACATCTGATGTTACAGGCTTTTCAAAGTCATATAACTCAGTTAATTCTTTATCACTATACCAACTTACTAACGTGTATCCTTCTTTTGTTGGTGTTTCTGGAATAACGGCCTTTTCATTATATTTCACTGTTTCGGCAGCTACCTCGCTTCCACCATTTGTATCGAAGTTTACTTGATACTCATTAATTTCCCATTTTGCATATACTGTTGCATCTGATGTTACAGGCTTTTCAAAGTCATATAACACAGTTAATTCTTTATCACTGTACCAACCAACAAATGAATAGCCTTCTTTTTTCGGCATTTCTGGTTTTGATACTGACTCGTTTTCTTTCACAGACTGCTCTACTACATTACTTCCACCATCTGTATCAAATACGATGAAGTACGTAGGCATTGTTCCAAATGGATAAAGAGATGGATATTGTCCTGTTTTTATACCCCAAATGGAGTTAAAGTCCCAACCGGCTGCAGTGTATGAATCTTTTTTCTGCATTGCTACTGTAGATAAAGGTTCCCCTTTTCCTATATCTGATTGAGAGCTAGTTTCTTGATTATAATAACTGCTAATAACGGAGCCATAGTTTAGTCCAACTAAGCCACCAAACCCCATAGACCCTGTTACTGCTCCAATGGAATAACTGTTCTTAACTACAGTTGATCCTCCCTGATTGATTCCAACCAATCCACCGACATAATAGTTACCTGTTACTGCTCCTAGTGCATAACTATTATTGATAAGAGAAGAGTTTTCTCCTGCAAGACCACCTAGTTTGTTCAGACCAAATACATCTACATTCGCATAGTTGTTATTCATGTTTGCTGTACTTCTATTACTACCAACTATACCACCTATTGAATATCGACCTGATACCTTACCAGTAACATGGCTATAACTGATTGCCCCATCATTGTTTCCAGCCAGTCCTCCAACATAATCAGAACCTATAATATTCACATTTTCCAATCCAATATTATGGATAGAACCTTCCATCCCTATATAAGCAAACAGACCAGCATAATTCACATCTGTACGCTCTATACGAAGGTTTGTAATATTATAACCGGCACCATCTAATTCACCTGTAAAAGCTTTACCTGTATTAAAATCACCTATAGGTTGCCAATTCGTGAATCCACTTAAATTAATATCATTTTCTAGTTTATAATGAGCCGTTAAATTGTCTCGAACTTTATTTAATTGCTCAGCAGTTGTAACTAGGTAAGGATCAACTTCTGTCCCAGAACCTTTCATAGCATTCGGATCTTTCCATTGTGCATATAAAGTGATTGTTTCTTCTTTCATCGTAAAGGAATCGCCTTCTGCAAAAGAAGCTCCAGTTCCATCTGCTTTTGTATTCCAGCCATTAAAGATAAAGCCTGTTTTTGCTAAATTATCTGTGTTTCCTTTTACTGTAACATTGTCTTCTTTTTTATATTTCGTGCCATCACTAGGTACAGAACCTTCTGTAGCACCATTTTCATTGTATTTCACACGGTATGTTTTGATCATTTCAAATGGTTGTAGTGATGGATAGCTATTACCACTATTTTCCCATGTGTAATCAAAGTCCCAACCTGCATCTGTAAATGTAGAGATTTTCTGCATTTCTGCTGTTGAAAGACCATTACCTTTTCCTGAATCCACCTGATTGGTTGTTTCTTTATCATAGAAACTATTACTTATGGAGGCATAGCCACTGTTTAATGCGATTAGACCGCCTGTATTTGTTCCAGCAACATTACCAATCGCATAACTATTACGAATGGATCCATTTCCAGTGTTTACTCCAACTAAACCTGCGCCATATGCTCTCGCTGATACATTTGAGGTTGAATAACTGTCACTTACAGTTCCCGACATATTATAACCGACTAATCCGCCAAAATAGGAACCAACTGAAGGAATTGCTGTTACATTCCCATCAGAATAACTCTTTGAAATTGTTTTCCTATTTTCTCCAACTAGTCCACCAACTTCATTATTCGCTCCTGTTACCGTTCCTTTTGCATAACTATCACTCATAATTCCATTGTTAGTACCAACTAACCCACCTACAATTGCAGAACTACCATGAATTGTTCCACTAATTAAACCACTATTACTAATAGTACCATTATTGATTCCTACTAAACTTCCAACTATGTTAGTACCGGTTACTGATACACTTTCTAAGAAAGTATTGCGAATTGCTCCACCTGAATATATAGAAGAAAAAAGTCCTGTCCCCATAATATTACTATTCATTTTTAATTCAGTAATAGTATGGTTAGCTCCATCAAAACTTCCTCTAAATCCAGCATTATAGGTACCAATTGGTTGCCAGTTTATATAACTGCTTAAATCGATATTATTCCCTAATTTAAAGTGAGCCGTTAAATCATTTCGCACACTGTTCAATTCATCAGCTGTTGTAATAATATAAGGATCCTGCTCTGTACCCGAACCATTCATGGTAAAAACTGCTTTCCAATTAGCATACAGAGTAATACTTTGATTTCCTATATTAAACGTTTCATCTGCTTTATAATTCGTTCCACTACCATCTGCTGTCGTATTCCAGCCATTAAAAGCAAAACCTGTTTTTTCTAAATTTCCAGTGTTTCCTTTAATAGAGACTGCTTCACCATTTTTATAACCTGAATCATCAACAGGTATATCGCCTGCTGTTGCTCCGTTTGCATTATACGTCACTTCATAATTAGGAACATATCCAAATGGGTGAAGTGTAGGATATTGTCCATCGCTAATTGTCCAGATATTGCTAAAATCCCAATATGCACTTGTAAAAGTGGTCTTTTTCTTCATGTCTACAGTTGACATCGGTGTACCATTGCCATAATTTGATTGACCTGATGTTTGTTGATCATAGTAGCCAGAAGTAACATAGCCACCATTACTAAAACCAACTAATCCACCAACATAGCTATTACCTTCGACTTTTCCGGAACCATAACTAGTTTTAATACTGCCGTTATTAATCCCATTTAAACCACCTACATATGTTGTTCCCTTGACATTTGCTTGTGAGTAACTATCTGTGATAATTCCTCCATGGGAACTTGTCCCAACCAAACCACCAACCTGATCCGTACCAGTGACTGTTCCAGTAGAATAACTTCTGCTAATTGTTTTATCACTTATACCAATTAATCCACCAGCCGTACTACCACCAGTTACATTACCACTTGCATGGCTATCACTAACAGGTCCAGAATTCGATCCTATTAATCCACCTATTTGATGAGATGTTCCTTGGATAGTTCCATTTTCAGAACTACTATTACTAATTGTTCCTTTATTGTATCCTACTAAACTTCCAATCAAAAATTGCCCTTTAACTGAAGCATTCTTTAAGTGAACATTTTTTATGGTAGCGTTAGTTTCTACACTACCAAATAACCCTAATCCATATGTTTGACTATCAATTGTTAATCCACTAATAGTATGATTATCTCCATCGAAACTTCCTCTAAATGATGGTCCTGAAGAATAATCTCCTATTGGCTCCCAATTTGGATAATTACTTAAATCTATGTCATTACCTAACTTATAGAAAGCATTTAAATTATCACGAACTTGATTAAGTTCTTCTGCAGTTGTAACGATAAATGGATCTTGTTCTGTTCCAGAACCATTCATACCTGTGCCTACTGCATAGCCGATACCTGGTGGTTGTATAATCGATAACAACAATACCCAGATAAGTATTATGGAAAATATGCGCTTCATCTTTTACTTCCCCTCTTAATTTCACTAAAAAGAAAACCTAATGGATAGACTGACTATTACTTTCTAATCGTTTGAATCTATAAGTATCCTAAACAACCACCCCTTTCTATCCTACTATAGTAATATATCGGTATATCTCCCTCATCCCAACATAGGAAATTAGAGGATTAAATGTATCTTATTTCCAAATATTAGAACCCTTTGACCTAACGTCTTACATTAATATCCAAATACTTTTATATAACGGACCTCTTTTCCCACTTGAGATCTAGCTTTTTCATAAACGCATGACTTTTTACCTACTATCTTCATTTTCATAGTTACTTTCTAATTTGGATACATTTACCGATTATTTTCCTATCTTTTACTTCACTTAGTGTTTGGAAAAATGTGATTTTACATGGAAATAAATCTAAATATTAACAAGATGACGAGAAGTATATTTATAATAGATATGATAAATATTTACTATCTTATATAGTAAATACTACTTTCCACTAATCCTTCCATTTGCAAACTAGTGGAAACAGAAAATAGCCCTCTTATTATTAAGAAGGCCATTGATTAGATATTGTTTTCTTATGGAAAAGCCTATAGATTCGTTACTATGCTTAAAATTAAGCTTTGAGAGATAATCTTTTTTTAATAGTAGATAATTGTAGAAGATTATTGTGTTTCTTCAATAGTAATGCACTGTGGAGAGTGCATAAATGTATCAGACGTATTTTTATCATTCATTTCATTTCTCCAATATCCTTAGGACTTTTTTTATCTCTGACTATAACCACTAACATATATGTGCTAAAACATAAAATAATTAAAATCGTTATCGGTAAACCATATGAAGCACTTAATGAAAATATAGTATTACTAATGAAATGAAAAAGGCTTAGTGAAAATAAGAAGCCTATATAAATTGTTTTTCTCATTGAGTCTACAATAACACCAACCTGATTATATCCAACATATGTTAGTGATAGCCAAATGAAAAAAGGGAAGAATAATAAGGTGAATAGTATAAAAATAACCATGAATTACCTCCTTATGCTAAATACTCAGCATGCTCTGCCCATCGTATAAAATCCACTGGCTTTACAGTTCCCGTATATTTTTTATAATATAACGCTAGAAGTTCTATCCTGACCACTCCTTTTTAAGCTTTTATTTTCTTCATGAGAGCAAACTTGTTTGTAGTATATAGAAGATAGTTCTGTTTCTTCGTCTTAATATAGATTCGATCAGTCGTTCCATATGGAGTTCCAATTCTTACGGCGGTTTTATCTACTCCTCCATATGTATCATCTTCTATAAATTCCACTATTTCCTCTATCGGAATTCTAACCTCTGTTAGCTGCCAGTTAATGATTAATTCTTTAGCTGTTTTTTTTATTTCTATTCCTAATGGAAACATATCATTTTCTCCTCCCGAGTATTATTTATTAACCCATATCTTTTAAATGTCATCACTTTATATATCTAAATCTCAAATAATCCTAAAAATTGAAATAATACAAAAATCAATAGTAGTGTGAATAACAACTGAATAATAGTAAGTTTATAAGCATTAGGATTATCCGCATATTTTCGTTCCATAACAGCTCGAACTATTTCGGATATAATCAAAAATAAAATCATGATAATCCAAGGCTGTAGAAACCAATAAGTAAAATCACTTGATAGATATACAGGTAAAGAAAGTAACATACCGACCATTGCGATGACTCTAATTGTCCAATCAATTCTTTTATGCTTTTGATTTACATGGTTATAGGAGAAGAAATTATGTTCTTCGACTTTCAACCATTTTCTCATGGTGGTATGAAAAGCAAACAGCGCTAAGGGAACAAAAACTAATAATATAATCATTATGAGTGTAGTAATAGGTTCTGTATCATACATACTAATTCCCCCTCCTAAGCTGATAAAATTTAGTACAACCAAGTAGATATATACATTTATTTACATTAATATACTAATAATATCTACGATTAAGTCTTAAAAAAGATTCAGATGTTATCTTCTCTTTTTAAGCTTTTCTAAATACATCAACCTAGATATCAGCAATTGTGTAAATATTATGATAAGATAAACATAACTCACGTACCTCTTTCTTCTTTCTTATCCCCTACATATTCGTTATTTCTAGTTATTAAGTTTTTCAAAGTATATAAACGATAAATCTAACATGGGAGGAATTCACATTGGAGTCATTTCAAATGCAAACAGATGTAGTGGTGGAGCAGCCTCATCATAAGCTGCTACCGAAAAAAGTACTAGCCAAGAGAATATTCTTTATTATTTTAGGAAGTATTTTGATGGGAGTAGGAATCGAGGAATTTCTTGTTCCAAATCAAATACTAGATGGTGGGATTGTAGGTATTTCTATTATTCTGTCCCACTTAACAAGCTGGAAACTTGGCTATTTTATTTTCATTCTTAATATTCCTTTCTTCTATATTGGATATAAACAAATCGGAAAGACATTTGCCTATTCCACTCTTCTCGGAATCACCGTTCTCTCCATAACCACCATTTCTTTACATGATGTACCTGTGTTTACCTCTGATTTACTTTTAGCAACCGTTTTTGGTGGAATCATATTGGGCATTGGAGTAGGGATTGTTCTGCGATTTGGCGGTTCACTTGATGGTACAGAAATACTAGCACTCCTATTCAGCAAAAAACTTCCTTTCTCTGTCGGCGAAATCATTATGTTTTTTAATGTATTTATTTTTATTTGTGCTGGATTTGTTTTTTCTTGGAACCGTGCCATGTACTCTCTTATCGCTTATTTTATTGCATTTAAAGTAATTGATATTGTAATAGCTGGTCTAGATGAATCTAAATCAGTCTGGATCATTAGTGATGATTCTGACTTAATCGGTGAAACAATAATAGCTAGATTAGGACGTGGAGTAACCTATCTAAAAGGAGAAGGTGCATATACAGGAGATAATAAGAAGGTCATTTTTTGTGTCATCAATCGTCTTGAAGAAGCCAAATTAAAAACGATTGTAGAAGAATTAGATCCGTCTGCCTTTCTTGCCGTCGCTAACATTTCAGAAGTTCGTGGAGGAAGATTTAAGAAGAAAGATATCCATTAAAAGCATTTAAAAATCCATACTTTTTCGTTCTTCAACAGTCTAAGACTTCCAACTGGAGGTCTTTTTGTCTGCGTTAACATTTGTTTTCCTCCTTTTCTTTAAGGTATATTGTTGATTATAAATATTTAAAGCATAATAGGTTTAATTACTTCTGTTTTTGTAAAAAATTTCATTAGTTAGGAGGGAACATATTTGAAGAAAAATACTACCATTAGTATCTTACTTTTATCCACCGTCGTTTGTGCTCTTTGGATTTTTGGACTTGGTTGGGTATTAGTGGATTATTATAGCCAAACAAGTACGAAAATCGAAACAGCCTCTGATGTAGAAAAGCAGGATGATGAAAGTACGGATATTCGTTTACTTGCCCTAGGTGACTCGTTAACAAGAGGGACTGGGGATGATACAGGAAAAGGGTATATTGGCTATTTAAAAGAACAGCTTTCCGAGAAAACAGATAAGAAGATTACCTTATATAATTATGGAATCAAAGGGCTCACTTCAACAGATTTAACAGAACAGATAAAACAACAAGAGATTCAGAGGCAAGTGTCAAATGCTACTATTATCTTCATTACGATTGGTGGAAACGATTTATTCCAGGGAGGAGAATCCCTTCAAAATATAAACGAAGATTCTATCCTCAGCTTGGCAGACTCCTATAAGACTAATTTAGAGGAGGCATTATCAACACTCCGTCTTCATAATGAACAAGCTACCATTTATTTAATCGGATTGTATAATCCTTTTAGTGATTTAGAAGATAGTGCTTTAACTTCTCAAGTAGTTCGTAATTGGAATAATCAAACAGCAGAAATAAGCGCTAACTATGCTAAGACCATTTTTGTTCCTACATATGATATCTTTCAGCAAAATGTACAAACCTATTTATATACAGACCATTTTCATCCAAATAAACAAGGATATCAACTAATGGCAGACAGAGTTGCATCCCTTATTTCATGGGAGGTAGATGAAGATGAGTGATATCACATTATCTGTTCAACATTTACGTAAAAAAATTGGAAAACGTGAAATTATTAAAGATATAAGCTTTGAACTAAAAAGCGGAGAGGTATTTGGCTTCTTAGGTCCTAATGGAGCTGGAAAGACTACTACTATAAGGATGTTAGTAGGGTTAATTAAACCTACTTCAGGAAGCATACAAATTTGCGGATATGATGTTAATAAAGATTTTTCTAAAGCGATGGAAAGACTAGGATGTATTGTAGAAAATCCTGAATTGTACCCTTATTTAACGGGGTGGGAAAACCTAGAATATTTTGCGAGAATGCTGACAAATGTGGATGATACCCGGATACAAGAAATAGTAGATCTAATTGGTCTTACCGATCGTATACATGATAAAGTAAAAACCTATTCACTAGGTATGCGACAACGACTCGGAATTGGACAAGCTCTACTAAGCAAACCGAAAGTATTAATACTGGATGAACCTACTAATGGATTAGACCCTTCTGGAATTAGAGAGATGCGTCAGTTTATCAGATATTTAGCTAAAGAGGAAGGATTAAGCGTGCTAGTTTCTAGCCATTTATTAAGTGAGATTCAATTATTATGTGATCGCGTATCCATTATCCTAGATGGAAAAATTATTCACACTGAATCAGTTCAAACCTTACTCACACAAAAGGAAAAATTAATATGGCGTTTTTCGCCATTAGAACAAGGTGCTCAACTATTAAGACAAGTTTCTCCATCTGTTCAAATTCAAGGAGATATGGTGATTACTCCTTATATAGAAACAGAAGTATCTAATTGGAGCAGATTATTAATGGAAGGAAATATTGAAATAAAGGAAATGAATCGTCAAATCCCTTCTCTTGAGCATCTTTTCCTCGAACTCACTGGAGGCGAGTCCAATGGGTAAATTAATTTATAATGAAATGCTAAAACTTGTAAAAAGCAAAAGGATATTCGTTATAACCATCATTATCGGCATTATGATTTCCATGTTCACATATGCTCAGTTTCGTGAAATGGAAAATGTAAAGAAAAGAATTGGAGACACTGATTGAAGAGTAACCTTACAGCAATCTATTATTGATATGCAAAACAGAATAGGCTCTAGTGGTATTTCCGAAGAATGGCGCTCACAGCTAAAAGTACGGATTGATCAAAGTCAATATTATTTAGATCATAACATTAACCCACAAGAACCTGGCGCTCCTACATTTTTGCGGGTCTTTCTAGATAACTCTATTCAGTTATTACTTCCTTTAATGGTGATGATTGTATCAGCTGATTTAGTTTCTTCCGAAAAAAGTCTTGGAACCATTAAGCTTTTATTAACAAGACCCATAAAACGATGGAAAATATTAATGAGTAAATACCTTACTCTTATACTAACTATTTCTATCATTTTGTTTATTTTTGGTTTATTCTCTTATCTCATTTCTGGCTTGTTTTTTGGATATGCAGGGTGGTCTGCTCCTGTGCTTACTGGATTTACAGTAGAAGCTGGGGAATTAAATACAGCAAATGTGCATTTAGTTCCACAATGGCAATACTTGATAATGGTATTTGGTCTTGGATGGTTTGTTTCCCTAGTTGTCGGAACTCTATCCTTTATGATATCTGTATTAATTAGGAGTACAGCAGCAGGAATGGGAGTTATGCTTGCATTCTTAATTTCTGGAACCATCATAAGTTCTATTGCCTCTTCTTGGGAGTCAGCTAAATATTTATTTATGGTTAATTTACGCCTAACCGATTATTTACAAGGAAATATACCACCTATTGAAGGCATGTCCCTTCCCTTTTCTTTAACTGTTTTGGCAGTTTGGGGAATAGCTGGATTAATTATTTCTTTTGTAGCATTTACAAAAAGAGATATTTATTAATAGAAAAAGTGTGTTACCTATCGCTTTTTAGGTAACACACTTTTCCTTATTTAGGTTCCTCTACCGTTAAAGAGATGAATTTATCTTCTGTTGTTTTGTGGTTAATGGTTACTATAACTGTTTTTTCTTTCCCATCTTCCTTTACTTGGAAACGAAAAGAATCCTGCACTTCCTGTGAAGATATTTTTTTCCTACCTACATATTCATAATCAGTAACTGCTTCTTCCGGATAATCTGCTTTCACTACAGCTATTGCGATACTTCCATACTTTTCATAATCTAACTTTTGAACAGCAATGTTATGAGATGGGAACATAAATGCCATCATCAAAACGATAACACTCCCCATTAGGATAGTTAAAGAACGACTTTTCATAGTTACCTCCACCTGCTTTTTCTTATTTTTCCTTCTCTATGGTGATTTTATGTATGTTTTCGCTTCTTCTATTAACAAGAGTGGAATTTCTTCATTTCTTCTCCATTCACTTGCAAAAGAACTTATAGGAGGATTCGTTTCTTCTACTAAAGGGCAGATTTCAATTGTAAAAGCTGGCAATTGATAAGTAGTTATAAACCAATCTGTATAGCCTCCACCTACTGCATCCTCTTTCGGCTCTCCTAATTTATAGCCTGTTTCTTTGGCAATTGCTTCTGCTATTTTCTTGTCTCTTTGCTCATTATCATTCTTATATTGCCAAAATATCTCTTGCCCAGATGAGTGATAGGATACTGCAAGAACTGGTTTTATTTGCTCTGTAAGCTTAACAATTGCATTTGTTTCTCTTGCTTCTAACGGTTTTTGCCCTTTATAGTTTTTGTAAGAAGGTTTTTCACTACCATGCTGTAATGCTTCCCATCCAGCTGGATATTGTCTATTTAAATCAATTCCAAGACCATTGCTTTTCCAACTACTAAAATCCGTTGAACCATTATTCATTTTCAAGATTCTTCTTTTAGAAAGAAAGGGGAATTTTTCTATGTCTCCTTGTTGAATGGTAACTCCATCAGGATTCAACATCGGTACAAACCATATAGAAAATTGATCTAAGTAATTTTCATTTGCTTGTAAAGATATTGCTGTTTCTTCTACCATCTTCATCGTCAATAGGGAAGTAATCCACTCTCTTCCATGATGTGCTCCCGTAATCATAATATTGTTCTTTCCTTTTCCAACCTGTATTGCATATAGCTTCCTTCCAAACTCAGAATTCCCAAATGAAATAATACGTAATTGGTTTTTATATTTACTTTTTAAGATCCATACATCTTCTTGGTACTCCTCATATGTATAAGACTTCGTTGTATTAATAATTGAGGCAGCATGAACAAAGTCCACTTCATATAAGGATATTATTACAATTGCAATGGCCATTATTAAGTATTTCATCATTCCCCTCCTTCCCTTTTATTTTGCGAAAACATCCCTCATCTTATTCTTTGAACTAAGATAAAGAAAGTATTATTTATACAGGTAAAATTAGATAATCCCATTGATTCAACATAACCAAGATTTAGTGGGTAACAAATCTGATGTTCCTCATATACTATTCATATCTCCTTCCCAGATTAGGAGGCAAGAGATATGAACAAAACAGATTATGATCGAGCACTTTACTATACACATCGATCAGAATGGGATAATCTCCTCATTTTGATGGTGAGAACACATGACCATTTTCTTTCCAAAAAAATTGAACAATTTCTACACGCCTATAACTTTGAACATGATTATTCTGTCATAGAAAAAAACTTATATTCATTATTACGTTATATCGACCACGCCAACGAGCTAGCGGAAGATGAATGGAATCACACAACCACTATGTAAAATATAGAATTCCACCAAAAAAACCACGGCTTTGGCCGTGGTTTTAGACTGTTGAAAAACAAAATTGACTATGGACAATTTGTGGAAATAGAGATAAACCCTCTCGTAACACAATGGATTTTTCTATGTACTTTCCCATTCAAATATGGAAATAGTAAAAAATTGAAAGAGCTATGAAATAATGTATGATTCTTCGTACCATAGAGAATTTGGAAAAGACCACTTTTAGAAAAATAGTCGTATAAATCCTCTTATTTTCATTACTTCTATGAAAAACAACGGAAATAAACGGAGAATTACGCCTATTTCCTTAGAACACATGAAATCGGAGGCATTTTAATTACTTAACCGGAAAAATCCGCTTATTAGCAAGGCAATTAACATTATATTTACCTTTAGTCGGAATTCTCCGCTTATTTTTGATGATACCTACAAATTGGCTGTAGAAATTTTTTTAAACAAAATTATTAATATAAGCTTAAGAAAAAGAAACATAGAAAAAAAATGTATTTTTCCAGATGATTTATGTTTCAATGGTGGGACTCCTATGGAATCTGCGAAAGCTTTATACCCTGCAGGCAAAAGACAGACCTCGGCTAAAGCTCCGAACCCCATGGAAAGCGAACCCGAACGCCTGTAACAGAAACCAAAACCTTATTTAGCGAGTTCATTACTTATACAAATTCTCGACATACACATGTTATAAAAATTGGAGGCATTTTCATTGACATCATCTATTTTCAAAAAGGTGAAACCACGGCTAAGCCGTGGTTTTGCTGCTACTTCTTATACTCCACCCTATACACATCAAATCTTCTATCCTTCAATTGGCGAACAGTTCCTCTTTGTCGTTGGCGTCTTAGTATTTCTAAGTCTACGTCTCCTATCATAACCATTTCTATATTAGGATTGGTTTCCCCCACTATCCCATCTCTCGCAAATTCAAAATCAGAAGGAGCAAATATCGCAGACTGAGCATATTGTATATCCATGTTTTCTGTTTGAGGTAGATTTCCTACTGTCCCGGCAATAACCGTATATACTTGATTCTCCACTGCTCTTGCTTGCGCGCAATATCGAACGCGTAAATAGCCTTGGCGGTCTTCTGTACAAAATGGTGTAAAGATGATTTTTGCTCCCATATCTGTTGCAATACGAGCGAGCTCAGGAAATTCAATATCATAGCAAATTTGAATAGCTATTTTTCCACAATCTGTATCAAACACTCTAATCGCATCACCTCGTCGAATTCCCCACCATTTGCGTTCATTAGGAGTGATATGTAATTTATATTGCTTTTCGATTGTTCCATCTCTCCTAAATAAATACGCAATATTATAAACTTCTTCATCATCCTCTTTCACAAGATGAGAGCCACCAATAATATTGATATTGTATCTTAGCGCTAAATTAGTAAAAAGTTCTATGTACTGCTCTGTATATTCTGTTACCCTTCGAATAGCCACACTCGGTACCTTTTCATGCATAAAAGACATTAGTTGAGTTGTAAGTAACTCTGGAAAGACAATAAAATCTGATTCCGCATCTGAGGCAACATCTGTATAATATTCCACTTGATTAGCAAAATCCTCAAAATTATCAATCTTTCTCATCAGATATTGAACCACACATATTCTTACTGGATAACTACTCTTAAAGAAGCGCTTCGATTTTGGTAAATACTCTACATTATTCCATTCCATTATAGTTGCATAACTTTTTGATTGGGTATCATCTGGCAAATAATTATTATTTATACGCATTAACGTAAAGCCATTTATTAATTGAAAGGACAAAACAGGATCATATATGCGATGATTTAAAACTTCCTGAACATACTCTCTCGCTGTCATTTTGTCTTCATATTTATAGTAATTCGGAATTCTACCACCAATAATAATACTTTGTAGATTTAGACTTCTAGCAAGTTCTTTTCTCGCTTCGTATAAGCGATGACCAATCTTCATTCTTCTAAATTTAGGAGCTACCATTACTTCTATTCCATATAAGTTATATCCATCAGGGTTATGGTTAGAAATATAACCTCGATCTGTTACTTCATCCCAAGTATGCCTAGCATCATATTCATCAAAGTTAATGATCAAACTAGAACAAGATCCAATAATCTCCCCATCATATTCTGCAACAAATTGACCATCCTGAAAAATATTGATATGGCTATGTAATTGGTCCTTTGTCCAAGGTTCCATTCCTGGGAAACATACTGCTTGAAGTCTCATTATATTATCTATATCACGATATTCCATATTACGTATTACTAGTTTCCGCTCAAATTTTGATAAATCCAATTTTGACATAGTATTATACTCCCTTATAAAAAATTCTCTTTTCTACATAAATGAGATACATCTAGCATTTAATAGAGTTAGACTACTTCTTTCTACATTTCCCTATTTTATTGAAATGTAATCTTTTTAGAACACAAGACAAGTTTGTTTACATCAAATTTAATAACATTTATACTTTTTCTATACTCTTGTCTCTTTATTGAAGTAGGAGAGAATAAAACGAAGGAGCATTATATGGTTGAAAAAGAAAAGCAAAAAGACCCTAGAGAGAATATCCTCTATTTAGCATGGATTGCCTCTGTTATTAGTATGTTCGGCAGTCTTTATTTTTCCGAAATACGAGATTTTGTTCCATGTAATCTTTGTTGGTATCAACGAATTCTTATGTACCCTTTTGTCATTATTTTAGGAATAGCTGTTATTAGAAAAGACTATCAAATCGCTTTTTACACGATGATTCTTTCAGGAATAGGTGGATTAGTTTCTATCTATCATTACTCCATGCAGAAAATCCCCACTTTATTTGAAACGTCCCATGCATGTGGTCCTGTTTCTTGTACGGGATCCTACATAAATTGGTTAGGATTTATCACTATTCCTCTTTTAGCACTAATTGGATTTACTATTATCTTTACGTGTAGCTTGATTGTTTGGAGAAAAACAAAGGAGATGAACAAATGAAAAAAGTACTCTTTTTCACTATATTTACTGTAATATTATTTGTTGGTATTTTTCTATTATCTAATTACCAGAAGGATAAGGCACTTGAAGGAAGCTTATATGATAAAACAGATTTAAATGCTGCAACGATTGACCAGCTTGAAGATCCTAATTATCAAAATATAATTGTACCTGACGATTTAGATACTAAATTAGCGGATGACGGTACTGCTACTGTCTATTTCTTTAGCTCTACTTGTATTTATTGTAAACAAACAACACCTGAATTAATGCCATTAGCAGACGAATTAGATGTGCATATTGACCAATACAACTTACTAGAATACCAAGATGGTTGGACAAAGTATAATATCGAATCAACTCCTACCCTTGTTCAATTTAAAGATGGGAAAGAAGTTGGCCGTATTGTTGGGTATAATGAGCCTGATGTATTTAAACAGTGGCTTGAGGAGTATAGTGTAACGGAGTAATAGAAGGATTTGTAGATATAATATAGTTGATATGTGTTTTGGGAGGTTTTCCGAGACTTCCGGTCACGGGTCAACCGGAAGCCTCTTCAAATAATGAAATATTGTTTACTATATTATCTGTTCATATAAGTACTCTTTAATCTCTATATCACTTTTTAAAATAGATTTTAGGAAGATTAAATAAAATTTTTATGCTAATGATCTACGTTCCAGGGGTGAGACTCCCTGTGGGCTCAGCTCGAGCCCCACGGAAAACGAATCCCTGTAACGAAAATCATCCCCCCTATTTCAGAGAGATATATAAATAAACTCCTTCATAACCTCCTACTACATTATCCAGGACTATATTGACAAACTGAAGATACAGCTATTTTTTCTATAGCAAATACTGATTATCTGCTTCTATATACATGCTAAATTCGCCCTGTTTATTGTTGCTTCCTTGATTCACCATAAAATTATCTAAATCAAAGGGAAAAAACAAATCAAACTCTTCTAAAATCTGCACATTTTTTTCAAATAAGTGCTGATAGTCCTCTTTTTGATCAGGATCTTCTAAAATATTGATTAAAGTTTGAAGACTTGCGATAACCTGATATGATGTTTTTAAAGTGCTTGAAACTTCTGGTGTTATCGCTAAAACCTGTAATCGCTCAAAAGCACGAATCTCTTTATCCGAGAAATAATAAGGAAAAATCTTAGAATAAAATGTATGAATGAGTTCGTTGATTCTTTCCTCTTGTGTAGGTGTTGATGCAAAAACTACTTTCATTAACTAAAAACCACCCTTTTTATTTCTTTAAGCTTAAAGTATTATTAACCATAGTCTAACATAGGACTTGCTTCCATTTCTGTGGTAATTAAAACCATGATAGGTTGGATAACCTGTTTTTATACATATATAGGAAATGAAATCAAGAGAAAAAGGAGGATACCTTAAAAATGAATTTCGAACGTAAAGGAGATTGGCTGCTTCTTAAAATCCCTACACAATGGGAAAACAAAAATATAGAAGAAATATTCGCTTCTTACTTATGCGCTTCTAGAAAACAAATTCATCTGTTTAAAATGGAAAAGAAGGTACAATTAAATAACCAAAATGTACCTTGGACAACTACTGTTCATAAAGGAGATTCACTTAAAATTAAACTGTTTCATAGCCAGCCAAATACGATAACTCCAACATATATGGACTTATCTATTCTGTATGAAGATGATTTTCTTCTTATTGTAAATAAGCCTGATTCGATGGACACTCATCCAAATGATCAAGTTGATACAACATCCTTATTAAATGGGGTTGCTTTTTACCTGTTAGCTAATGGGGAGGAACGTCAACTTAAGCATATTCATCGATTAGACAGAGATACAACTGGATGTATTCTTTTTGCTAAACATGAGTTAGTAGCAAATATGCTTGACCATATGTTAAGAGAAAGAGATATTAAGCGAACTTATATTGCAGTAGTACATGGCCTGTTAAGCAAGAAGAAGGGCAGTATTGATAAACCAATTGGAAAAGACAGACATCATTCTAACAGAAGAAGAATTGCAGAAAATGGACAGCATGCAGTGACTCACTATCAATTACTAAAAAAGTACCCTAATAAGAATTTGTCTCTCCTATCATGTACCTTGGACACAGGCAGAACACATCAAATTAGAGTTCACTTAAGTTCTATCAAGCACCCACTTGCTGGAGATACCCTATATGGAGGAACTCCAATTTTTACAAGACAAGCATTACATGCAGTAAACATCCAATTCAAACATCCATTCACAGAGGAAACGCTCTCCATCTATGCACCACCAATGGATCAGCCTGAGATTTTCCCCCATGAAGATTGGAACCATTTACTAAGAGGATAGAATAGGAAAGTTTGCGAAAACCCAAAATTTGATTCTCTACATAACAAAACGAGCCAATCAATTGGCTCGTCCGTTTATTATTATTAAGTTGTTTTACGCATACCACGCATAATCAAGCTTAGAATAAATACTAATACTACAGCACCAATGATACTTGGAATTAAAGCAAAGTCAGCAAGTGTTGGGCCCCAATCTCCAAGAATTAATGAACCTAACCAAGCTCCTACAAAACCTGCAATAATATTACCTATAATACCACCTGGAACATCTCTACCTGCAATTAGTCCTGCAATCCAACCTATAATACCACCTATAATTAATGACCATAAGAATCCCATTTTATAACACTCCTTTATCCATTGTTGTGAAAAAATCTAACACAATTAAGATAGAATGATTTAACTCGAGCATCTAGTCCGTACGGAATTTCTATCCCTATCTGCTTGTACTCTATATTTACCACCCTTGCTTTTTTTTAAACCACCTTACTTATGGAAAAAAGAAATTAGAAGAAAAGCTGGAGAAACTTATAAGCATCTCTCCAGCTTTTCGTTTCCAATATTAGATTAGAGCCAAGCTGCATCTAAACTATATGCTCCAGCTCCAGTCAATGCCACTGCAAGCACAGCGATAATATAGTAGAGATTTAATTCGTAACCATTTGATGTTGCAAAGAAACCATTCTTAAAAATAGAACTTAATATTCTTATTGAAAAAAAATTTTTTATTAACAGGTAAAAAAAGACAGAGTGCTTTTCACTCTGTCTCTTACTTTAATTAAACTATTATATGATTTAAAAACTTTACACATACGCCACCTAAGCTAAATGAAGCTATCATCAACATCACTAGATAACTTTTCCTTCATGTAAAGCATATTACCCTTCACTTATTATTAATTAGAATAGGAATTTGTCAGGATCACTTCCTAATCTTTCATTCATATTCAACCGATCAATTTGATCCATTTCAACTAGGCTTAATTGAAAATCATACAGATTTGTATTTTCTTTTAATCTTTCAGGTTTTACTGTTTTTGGTATCACAATATGACCATTTTGCAAATGCCATCTTAAAATAATTTGGACAGGTGTTTTTCCATGTTTTTTGGCAAGAAATTTTAATGTAGGTTCATTGATTAATCTTCCTTTTGCTATAGGAGACCAAGCCTGTATTTTTATATTCTGTTTTTTGCAGTAGTCTTTTAATTTTTCTTGTGTTAACCGAGGATGAAGTTCTACTTGATTTACAACTGGCTTTTCGTTCGCATAAGCAAGTAAGTTTTGTAAATGATGCTCTTGAAAATTACTAACACCGATTGCTCTTACTAACTTTTCTTGATATAACCTTTCAAATGCCTTCCAAGTTTCTACATATTTATCCTTACCTGGCCAATGAATTAAATAAAGATCAATATAGTCAAGATCTAACTTTTTTAGGCTAGCTTCAAAGGCACGTAAGGTGGAGTCATATCCTTGATTATCATTCCATAATTTCGTTGTTATGAACAACTCTTCCCTTGAGATAACGCTTTCTTTAATAGCTGTTCCTACACCTTCTTCATTTCGATAACTAGATGCAGTATCAATGGATCGATAACCTATTTGAATAGCCTTTTTAATAGTTTGAACCACTTCATTTTCATCCACTTGAAAGACTCCGAGTCCTAATTGCGGTATTTCCACTCCGTTATGAAATAAAATAGTATCCTTCATTGAATGAGCCATTCTTAACACCTCCAGAATTCAATACGCCATTTTTATTATCCTCGATTGAACAATCAGTGTGCTCTGCTAATTCACAATTTATGATTTATTAATCATAAATAGAACTAATTTTTCCCAAAATTTCCATGGAAGCCATTGTCTTGCTAACATCATTTGCTTGACTCCTCTTCCTACAGAATAACGTAACCTTGGGGAATTCTCATTAGCAATTTTATAGACTTTTTTAGCTACTATGGACGGACCTTCGTAATGTTTACTACTATTTTCTAAATAAGACTCTATTTGTTTGAGGTAATTCCAATATGGTGAGGTTTTTTTTTGTGACTCAGTTGCCATCTTCTTTCCACTTGTCCAAATATTGGTACGAAAGGAGCCAGGCTCTACTAAAGCAACATAGATAGAAAAAGGTAATAATTCCAATCGTAAGGCTTCACTCCACCCCTCTAAAGCAAATTTTGAAGAAACATAAGGGCTTATTCCAGGAAACCCCAATAATCCACTTATACTACTAATATTAATAATTCTTCCTTGCTCTTGTTTACGCATGATAGGAAGGATACTTTGCGTTACTCTTATCGTTCCATATAGATTGGTATTCATTTGTTCTTGATATTCAAGGATAGATACTTCCTCTGCAAATCCTGCGCCTGCGTAACCTGCATTATTGATTAGCACATCCACTCTATTAAGCTCTTCTATGTAGGTTTGAAATTCCTTTACGGAACAGTCTATAGTAACATCTAAAGGTAATATTTTTATATTTTCTTCGATGCCTCTTTCCCTAGCTATATCCATCAATACCATTCTCTTCGTTATATCTCTCATTGTTGCAACAACAAAAAAACTTGAGGTAGCAAACTCTATTGCCATTTCTAACCCAAATCCACTATTTGCACCTGTAATAACCACCACTTTTTTATCCAATTAAACACCTTCTATTATTATGTTTTATGTAAGCTGACTTTCTACACATTATGTATTACTTAATACTTTGCTTCCCTTTTTATTAATTTATCATGATTAACTGTTATTGTCTGTTTTATGTAAGCTATTCGCAAAAAGTCTATTCAAATAATAATAACATCCCAAAATTAAATCTTTGGAAATGAATAATGCGTAACTTATCTAGACAGAGGTAATACTTAAAATGAAAGAAGGAAATAGCTCAATTGTAAACTAATTATAAATTTTGTAAAAAAGTAAACAGTATTAAGTAAACCTAATATTAATTTTTTGTAAATTTTAATACAAAATACTAGGATATTCGACATATTTCCTTTACAATATGTAAGTCTTGGTCAAATTTTTTGTTATATATTAATGGAGGTAACCACAAATGGTTTTTAAGAAACAAGATAAATTTGCAGTATTACTAAAAAATATTGCTTCTAATCTTAAAGAAGGAGCAGATTACTTCGCTGATTATAAAATTAAAAATGTAAGTGATCTTAAAATCTTTTCTGAAACAATGAAAGAGATTGAAACAAAAGGTGATACCTATGTTCATGAGGTTATTACTGAATTAAATAAAGCTTTTATCACTCCTATTGAAAGAGAAGACATTCTTGCACTATCCATGAGCATGGATGACGTATTAGATGGATTAGAACATAGTGCTGCTTTACTTGAAATGTACAATATTATAAGTGCAGATGAATATATGCTTCGCTTTGTAGAAGAAATTAAAAGCTGTGCTATTGAAATTGATAAAGCGGTTGATTTATTAACAACGAAAAAATTACCTAAGATTAGAGAATACGCTATTAGAATTAAAGATCATGAATCTAAATGTGATGGTATCCTACGTCAATCTATTAAAAATTTATTCGCTGTAGAGAAAGATCCTATTCGCATTATTCAATATAAAGAAGTATATGAAAACCTTGAGGATATCGCTGATTATTGTCAAAGTGTAGCAAATACTCTTGAAAGTATTATTATGAAGAACGCGTAAGGAGCCTTAATTGCATGAATACATTATTAATACTCACTATACTAATCGTGGTATTTGCTTTAGCATTTGATTTCATTAATGGGTTTCACGATACAGCCAATTCTATCGCAACTGCTGTATCTACTAAAGCCCTTAAACCGAAACATGCTATCATTTTAGCCGCTTGCATGAATTTCGTTGGCGCCATGACCTTTACTGGTGTTGCCAAAACTATTACAAAAGGAATTGTAAATCCTTTTGAATTAACAAATGGCTCCCTTGTAATTCTTGCCGCTTTGATTGCTGCAATTATTTGGAACTTAGTCACTTGGTATTACGGAATCCCAAGTAGTTCTTCTCATGCTATTATTGGAGCAATCGCTGGAGCTGCTATTGCATCTTCTGGTTTCACTTCGCTAAATTATACTGGCTTTATCAAAATTATTGAAGCCCTTTTACTATCACCAATTATTGCATTTGTAGTTGGTTATATAGTTTATACTCTCTTTAAGCTATTTTTTAAAGATTTAAACTTAACAAAAACAAATAGACGTTTTCGTTATTTCCAGATTTTCACTGCTGCGCTCCAATCTTATACACATGGTACAAATGATGCTCAAAAAGCAATGGGGATTATAACCATGGCTTTACTAGCTAATGGTTATGTAACTTCAGAAGATGTACCTTTCTGGGTACAATTTGCTTGTGCTCTTGCAATGGGATTAGGAACATCTGTGGGTGGATGGAAAATCATTAAAACGGTTGGTGGCAACATTATGAAGATTCGTCCAGTAAATGGCGTTGCAGCTGATATCACAGGAGCTGCCATCATTTTCGGATCGACTCTTATTCATTTGCCAGTTAGTACAACTCATGTTATTTCTTCTTCTATCCTTGGAGTTGGTGCTTCACACCGCTTAAAAGGCGTAAAATGGGGAACGGCTCAAAGAATGCTTATTACATGGGTAATTACATTACCTATTTCAGCATCTATTGCTGCCATTTGTTATTTTATTTTAAATATGTTCTTATAATTAGAGAAAGCCACCGTTTATGGTGGCTTTTTTTGCGATGTAAGAACATTTCATGCACTTTCATTAAGATGAAAGAATCATTTATAATATTTTACTGGTTAGTACATATTTTCAGCGTTTAACTAAACTCACACCCAATTTAAATCTTCTATTTCTTTATTTTTCATCATATGCATGTAATAGTTGGACAAGAATGGATAGGATGATGTGATTTGTTAGATAAAATGGCTGCTATTTTTATAGGAAGTCTCTTAATTGGAATAGGAGTAAATGGATTTTTAGTTCCTCACCAACTTTTAGACGGAGGATTAATTGGAATTGGTCTAATTCTACATTATCATTACGATATTCCAACAGGCTTTATGATGATTCTTATGAGTATTCCTTTATATATTCTCGTTTGGTTTTATAACAAAGAATATTTTTTCTATGGAATAGTTGGTTTTTTAGTATCTTCTTTTTCTATTGATATGTTCTCCTTTCTACGAGAAACCTTCCATGTCCAAATGATTATTAGTTCAATTGTAGGTGGAGCTATTATTGGAATCGGAATTGGTTTGATGTTAAGGTTTGAAACAAGCACCGGCGGAACAGATTTAATCGCCCAGATCCTATCTAATATTCTCTCTATTCATGCAGGAATCATTATTCTTCTCATTGATGGAGTAGTATTAATAAGCGGCTATAACATCGTTGGATTACATACATTATTAGCTTCCTTTATCACGATCCTTTTTGTAGCTCTATTTACTACCCTCTTAGGAAAAAAACCAATACCAAAAAGCTGACCTAAGAATCTTATCTTAAGCCAGCTCTCTATTAATTATCTTTCGGTATTAAAACCTGCCCAACCTTACCCATTTTTAATAAGGTTTGTATAATAGATTTAGAAAGTTCACTAGGTGGATATGGTTTTACTAAGTAATCCATTGCTCCAAGTGATATACCTTTTTCCTTCTCATCAAGAGCCGTCGATACTATTACAGGTATATACTTTAACTGCTCTGACTCCTTCAGCTTTTTCATGATCTCCCATCCATCTAGTTGGTCATCCTGTAGCATGATATCTAATACAACAGCATCTGGTGGGTTCTCTGCTAAATATTTTATTGCCTCTTGTCCATTTTGAAAATAGGTAACTTGAAATCCATTATCTTGCAATTCATGAACAATTAATTCACCAAGACTTACATCATCTTCTACAACCAATACCTTATAATGTTGTCTTTGTTCCATTTGCTGATCATTTTCCATTATATTGGCACTAACTACCTTTGCAGCTGGGAAAACAAGGATGAAAGTACTTCCCTTTCCATACTCAGATTCCACTATTACTTTTCCATCATGTGCATTCATGATTTCCTGTACTATAGCTAACCCTAAACCTGTACCACCTATTTTTCTTCTATCAGAGTTATCAACTCGATAAAACTTGGTAAATAGCTTATCCATAGCAGATTCAGGAATTCCTAACCCTTCATCAGATATAGCTAGTTTAATTTGTTGAGAATCCTCATAAAGTTTAATCTCTATCTTGCCACCATCTGGTGAATATTTAATAGCATTACTTAAGATATTCGTGATAACCTGTTCTACTTTTGCCTTATCTCCTAATATAACACTTTCAGCTAATTTATTAATAACGGAAATAGTATGCGTAGAAGTTGCATTAATTTGTAAATGATCTTTAACTCGTTCTACAATAGGCAGTAGTTCAATGTATTTTTTCTCATATGCTTGCTTACCTGCCTCCATACGTTGAACATCTAAGAAATCATTTATTAGAGAAGTCAGTCGTTTTGCTTCTCCATAAATAGTATTCAAATATTTCTTCTGCTTTTCTACCTTTAAGTCACGATTAATCATTAGTTCTGTGAAGCCTAAAATACTTGCAAGTGGTGTTCGTAATTCATGACTTACCGTACTAACAAATTCTGATTTCATTCTATCTACTTCATACTCTTTTGTAATATCTCTATAGACAAATACCGATCCGAATTTATCTGTTCCTCTGTGAAGCTCTTCCATGTAGATATTAATGACTTTACCATCCTTTGTGAAAGCAACACAAGATTGCTGTTGCTTCTCTTTTATAGAAGCCTCCATAAAGTCAAGCAACTCTTCAGTTTCTACAAATTGCATCTGTAAATACTTCATCCATTCATCCCATGAGCAGCCTACATAAAACACTGTTTCTTTTGGGTCTCCCACTAAGCTAGAGAATTTCTTATTCACTAATATAATTTCACCAGAATCACTTACTAATTGGATACCTTCTTGAACTGTATTTAGAATATCTCGATTTAATACACGATCTTTTTCTGTTTGCTCAAATAGATATATCTTCTCTAAGGATATCCCAATTTGTTTTGCTAACGAAATAAATTCTTCCTTGTCAAAAGTCGTAAATGCATCACTAAAACGACTTAACATAATAACAGCGATAATGTCATCTTTTGCATTTAAAACAGGTATATAAAGATCATGCACATACCCTTTTTCTAAATGATATCCTTTTTCCTGTACAGAAAGCTCTCTTGTTAAGATAAATGGCGCCTTGTCTTTTTTCAAACGATCAAACATACCAGTGAAAAGATAATCCTTGAATTGCTCCGCTCCTTCTGGTGCAATTCCATATGAAGCATATGCACTATCCTCCAACATAACTATGATCCCTCTATCTGCTCGTAATACCGCTGAAAGATTTCGAATAATGCTTTCTAGTACATCTGTTTTGAAAAGGCTACTAGATATCCCATTTATTAAGCTATTTCTACGTTTTAGAGATTCTTCATTTAATTGAACCGTCTCTAGCACTCTTTCTAATTCTAGTTGCTGTGCTTGTAATTCATCTTGCTGTGCAAGTAGTTCTTCGTTATGAGCCGTTAAATCTTGTTCTTTCTCTTGAATACTTTGAATCATGTGTTTAAATGCCACGGATAATGTAGATAATTCATCTTCACGACTCTTATCCACATGAATTACAGCATGATTACCCTTTGCTATTTCATAAGCAGCTAATGCAAAATCCGACAATGGCTTTCCAATTCTATTCACCATTGTGCGACCAATAAAGAAAACAATGAAAATAACGAGTACAATATATACTAAAAAGCCGACCTGAAGTATGGCAATTTGCTTCTTCAAATGATCTACTTCTTTATTTAATAAATCATTTGTTGATAAAATATAATTATTTAAATCGGTTTTAATTCCGTTACTTCGTTCTGTTCCACCATCTGCAGCAATATTTGCCACTGCTTCTGTATCTCCATTTTCAAAATAGCGAAATGCTTCTGGAAGTATTCCATTAAAATAGTAGTCATGAAAACTCTTCAATTCTGAAACGAGAAGATAATCATCTTCCGTTACTGCTACAACGTTGAATTGATCAATTAATTTTTGTGCTTCTATTCCTTCTTCTATACTAGACTGTTTCATGTCACTATTTTTAAAAGCAAAATACCCTCTAGCATCGAACATAGCTTTATCTAGATGGTTATTTAAGTCTCTTACAATCGTTGTTTTTTCGACTAATGTACTTCTCGTTTCTACGTATTGATTATTTATCCTTTCTTGTTCAAAAACCAATAGAATGCCACCAATTAAAAATAATAGAATGAAAAAGCAAATCAAGGCAACAAACTGCCTTGATATACTTTTACGAAGGTATGATTTAATATTCATCGAGAATTTCCTCTACTTTATTTAATAGAGCAAGGGGACTAAACGGCTTTGCCATAAAATAATCTGCTCCCGCTGCAATAACATCCTGCTGCTCATGTGTTTGACTTTTAGCACTTAGCATCAATATTTTCAAATGCTTTTTCTCCTCATTTCCTCTTACCTTCTCAATAACTTCTAAACCAGTCATAATCGGCATCATATAATCAAGAATTAATAAATCATATTCATTTTGTTCAATTAGTCCCAAGGCCTCTTCTCCGTCTTGCGCCTCATCAATGGAATAATCATCTTCAAGCGTATCTACAATTAACATTCTTAATACTTCTTCATCTTCAGCCAACAATAATCGTTTCACTTTTATCTTCTCCCTATTCACCGATCTCTTGGAAGTAATCTTGTAGAATATAATAAGAAGATTTCAATCTTTCGTGAAAAGCTGGCTCTTCCCATTTATCCCAAGTATACAATTGAGTAGAATCAGCCATGATCATATTTTGGTCCTTTAGCTCTGGTAAGGAAGAGATTACACTCTTATCCTTTTCCATCACAACAGCCATTCTAATACCCTCTGTATATTCACTACCTTCTAACCCTTTTTCCCATAGATCTGCCATAATCTCTTTTTGACTTGGGTCCTTTACATTTAATAGAGCCCAAGGAATTCTTATTTCCAATGTTTTCTTATCGTTACTGATACTTATATCGGTTAAGCTGTTAAAGTCTTTATCATTAGGATTTCCACTTCCAAAAGTTAATTTTCCTGTGACATAGGATTGGAAAGGTATCTTTGTATCTGGTATTTCCAGTTCTTTATTTAGCGTTAATCGAATCGGATTAAATATACCACTAGCTTTATTTCTCGCATAAGTCTCCTCTTCGATCATTTTTAGAATAGATCCATAATGATAAGTAAAGCTATCATAATAACTATCCACAAACATCTCAGAACTATCTTTATCGGAAATATCTATTAAGAAATCTACTCCGAAATCTGTTTTAACCTCATTATTCGATAATTTAATGGTCGTTTGTCCTTGATTATCTATCGTGTCTAGAAGTAAATATGTATGATCCTTACTTAAATCTAGTGCAGCGTTATAATCTAGTCTGATATTAACCTGTTGCTCATCACTAGTTACATGAACAGTTTTCAAAACACTACTTTCTGATGAAGCGGTATAGATCGGAGAGACATTTAATCTATCCCAATCCTCTGTATTACCATCCACATAGATGGTTGGCTCATACTTCCCTGGATCAAAACTTAATAATCCAAAGTGTTGTTCATTTGTCTGGATATTGGACCAATATGGTCTTCGATCAGGATCATCATAATCCATAGTATTCCATGTTCGTTTGAACCATTCATCCTGCCATGTAAAGACTAAACCACCTGCATAATTTTCATCCAAAATCATTTGGAACATTTCTCTGTCCATATTTCCTTGCTGTGTTTCAGAGAGGAATCCTTGGTTCATGACGTTAATATTATCATGTGTTTTCCCCCTTGAGGATGGAACACCAAACTCAGCTATTAATACAGGCATGTTATGAGCTTCTCTTAAATCATGAAGGTATGCTGCATAATTACTTTGCTTTCCTTGTTTATTGATATAGCTTGAATAGCTTTCTTCAAAATTAAGAAAATCAGGATAGTAAGGATACACATGATAAGATGCAAATAATCCTCCATAAAACTTATCTGTTTTCTTAATATGATTTGGATCCACAACTGCCATATCCTCTTTCTCAGCAGGTTCTGCTGGGTGATCAAGGAGATCTGTTGTTACCCAATTCGTGAAGCTCATCGTGTGTTGCCATTGATAATTATCCGCTTCATATTTAGCTGTTTCATCCATCATACCAGCAAGCCATATTTCAAAAGGAGAACCATTTTCTGTTTCAAAATAAGTGCCCTTTAATTGTGATTTTCCTTTATAAAGCTCATCTGTATTTTTCACAACCTTAGGATCCCACTCAATACCAATCATATATCCTAATACATATTTTGATATATCAAGCGTGTACTCTCCTGATGCGTGACCTACACGTTCTGGTAATGTAGCGTTACCATGAACAATATCAATCATATACTTCAATTCTGTTTCAAAATCATTCTGTACTTCCTCTGCATACGCATCTTGCTTATCCACCAGAATTTCTTCATTAATCCAAGCACCATGGAAAAGATATAGTGGTTCCTCTGCAAGTTGATTATATTCATATAATGCTTCATAAAAAGCAGGTGGATGCAATGTATAAATACGAATGGTATTGGCATGCATCGCCCCAATATCTTTAAACCAGCGCATATATTCCTCTTTTGTAATAGCCGTTTCTCCTGGAAATGCTCCTGGTTTAGAGATTCCCATATTCACTCCCTTGACGACGAGGTTTGTCCACTTTCCATCCTTCAAGACTTGAACATATTCATCATTTGTTTTACTATTTAGGATAAAATTATTTTCTTTCATTGTTTCTACTTTATTCTTCTTAAGAGCTGAGTCATTATGCAATCCATCTTTTAAAATACTCTTCATAATAGGTACATACGTATTCCAGTAGAAGGAATTTCGATAAGTGATAAACTTCTTCCACACATCAAGTCCAACTGTTTCATAGATACTTGGTACTTCTGCTTCATCTGCATAATCACCTGCAAAATAATAGGAGGAATATTGCTCATTTGCATTTTTAATGATGGCAGGAAAGGTAGAAGGCAATCCGTATCCATCTAATACCTTTTTCCCTTTATCACTAACTGGTAAAGTGTAATTTGCAAGGATGTCCTGCTCGTCATTAGCACTTACAATATCAAACCAATACCCATATTCCGATTTAATGGATTGATTTAAACTTTCTTTTCCTTGAGTAGTAGTAGCAAACCGGACTTCTTCTCCATCTAACTCCTTGCCACTAAGTACAAACACATGATCATCTTTATTGATAAATACTAAGCCAGATCCAGTAAAACTCCATTTTTCCTGAAAAGTCTCCTCATAGTTTTCTTTCACCCAGACTGGGACCTCTTCTCCCTCTAGATCTGGAAAATATCTTCCTATCCAACCACTCCATGAAACATTTAAGAGGTTTGTAATTTTCTCCCTTGCTTCATCACTAGTTGGACTTGCAAACGTATTAAACTCTGCAATTAATGTTTTATTCTTTGACTGAAAAAGTGCATTTTCCACTTTTTCTACATCTTCCACTTGTAAACCACCATATATTTGATTAGATCGCTCTCCTAAAGTATTACTACCATAGAATTCTTCTTCATAGACCCCATATTGATCTGTCATATAAATAACATCATACTTATCTAAGCTCTCTGGTAATTCACTTATCTTGTATTCTCCATCTCCTGTTGGTTTGAACCCTTTGTAATCACTTTGCTTATAATAAGGCTCACCATTCGGTTTGAGATACTTTTGATTATTTAATAGCCATACTAATCCACTATGTTCTCGGTATGTGTCATCTGGGACGGTTTTATCCATTATCAAAATGTTTAATTCGTTAGCGGATTTCAGCTGCCAAAGCCAAAAAGGACTAGAAAGAAGTCCTACAAATAAAAGAATTAACACGAAAAAACCTACTGTCTTATTCCACTTCATTACTTCGAAACTCCTTTACGAGTCATATCTCCCCAGCTCTTCTCACCTTTTATTAACTGCCAAATTCCTTCACAGCGCCAAAAAACCGTAAGAGGACGATACCAAAATGTCTCTGTTAGTGAATAAAAAAATAGAGTAACAATATGAGATATTTTAGGATATTTACGTAAGCTCCATTCCTCTAATAACACAGCTGCCATGGAAAAGACAGAACCATAAATACAGGACAATAACAATATGACCAAAGCAAATTCCAAATAAATCCCACCGACAAATAAGGCTATAATGGTATAGATATATCCTAGTAATTCAACAATAGGTCCCATAAATTCGATTAGCCAAAAGTAAGGAAAAGATATAAACCCAATTTTTCCATACTTAGGATTGAAGGTTAGTTTTCTATGATTCCATAAACTTTCAAATAACCCTCGATGCCATCTTCGTCTCTGTCTTCTTAAAAATTTCATATCCTCTGGAACTTCTGTCCAACAAACTGGATCTGGTACATATATTATTTTCTTCTTTTCCTTTGATTCTTTTAGTAAGCGGTGAATACGGATAACCAATTCCATATCCTCACCAACAGTATCCGTTTGATAGCCTCCTGCTTGGATTACCCACTTCTTAGAGAAAACACCAAATGCTCCTGATATAATAAGTAATAGATTATGTCTACTAAGTCCGATTCTTCCCATTAAGAATGCTCTTAAATATTCAATTATTTGCATCACTACTAGTGGATGGTTGGATAAGCCTATTTCTAATACTTGTCCATCCTTTACAACACATCCATTCGCTATCCTGATACTACCTCCTGATGCAACCACTTCTTCATTACTATCCATAATTGGTTTCATTACCTTCAAAAAAGCATCTCTTTCTAATACCGAATCTCCGTCCAAGGAACAAATATAAGGAAAATGAGAAAGATTTAGTCCTACGTTTAAAGCATCCGCTTTTCCGCCATTTTCTTTATCAACCATATATAGCTTAGGTAATACTTTTGACTGATATATCCCTTTAATAGGCTTTGTATCAATCTGTTTTCGGATAACTTTATCTACTTTTACCATATCGTAGTATTTAATCATCTTTTCTAGAGTATCATCCTTTGATCCATCATTCACAACAATGATTTCATACTCAGGATAGTTAATACTTAGCAACGATCGAACACTTGGAATAATGCCTGCTTCTTCATTATATGCTGGTACAATAATGGAAACAGGCTTTGTATATAATTCATTCGTTATATCATCGAATGAGTCAGCTCTATTTAATTTATATTCTCTCCGTAGTTGAATGACTGAAATAAGAAGAATGGTGGCATAAAATAAAATAATAATCACCATATAAACAGATATAAATAATGCAAAGTATTGAACAGCCGTTGTCCACCATTGATAAGCCATCACTGTATAACTCCTTTATTTATCCATTCCAATGCCATGTCTTTAGCAAACATATCCTCAGAATAGTCCAATATTTCCTGTAGGACCTCTTTTCCATTTTTATAATACATTATGGATTCTGCTGCCTGTGACCGTACCCACCAAGAATTATCATGCATGAATTCTCTTAGGAAAGGAATGTAAGATAAATCCTTTCTTTTCCCTAATAACTTCGCAATCATCATTCTTTCTTGCCAAGATGGAGACTCAGCTAACGGAAGATACGTTTGTATAGATTGTACAAATCCTATCGATGATATTGCTTTTAAAGCTCTTAATCGTATCTCACCTTGATTCGATTGAAACACCTGCTCTAGAAAAGCAGTATGATCTATCTTTCCTCTTAAACTAATAACATCTAGTATCGCTAATTGAAGCGGTTCTCGACAGGATGGAAAGGAGGAAAGGAGAGCATAAAAAGGATCTGCTTCTAATCTAAGAAGCATGCTTCGGTAATCCTTTTCAGTTAATTCTTCATCATGATTAAGCAGCAGAAAGATTTGTTCATTTTGAAAACTCGAGAGAACACGGTAGATTTGAACTTTCTCTTCTAGTGAAATATCTCTCTTTAAATGAATCATTTCAACTAGTGCTTTCTCTAATTCAATCAAATGAAAATCTTCTATCTTATACAAGACATTCATTCTTCTACTCCAATTTCTTGCTCGAAGCTCTTTTAAATAATGATTTTTCAAGTACGTATTGGCTAAGCTATGTAATCTATTCTCTTCTTGTTCTCCTTCTATCACTTCTGAATAATGGCTCAGTATATTTTCTAGCGCTAATTTGTCCACCTTTGATTCATCTAACTCTAGTTCCAGCTCTTTATCGAATTGTAAGTATAGAAAGATTGGTTTCGTAAGCTGTTGTTCCCTTTTTTGTACCATATCGTTTTGTTTATTCTCTAAATACTTTCTTCCTACTAAATATAGAAATAAGATACATAAGAGTACGATCATTGTTACACTAATAATTTGCAAAAGCTCAAGTTCTTTTCCCACTATTAAATCATCCTCATGATCAACCTAGTTATTCTTGCTTGTAACTCTGTAATACTGAATGGCTTTGTGACATAATCATCAGCACCTAGCTTTAATGCCTCTGCAATGTCTCTTTCACTTTTTCTTCCTGTTAGCATTAAGATATGAGCATTATGGCGATAGGCCGTTCTCTTTACAATTTGTAATAATTCTAACCCATCCATTACAGGCATAATTCCATCTAATACAAGAAAATGCATGCCGTTTTCCTCTAAACGATTGGATTCTAAAAACTTCATTCCATCTTCGTAAACTCTAACATCTAAAGCTATATGTTTAATATCTATTGTTTCAAAAATATTAACTAAAATAGAGCGAATGAGCGAATCATCATCAACGATAGACACATTTAGTAGTTTTTTGGCAGGAGCATGAACCATTTTATTCGCACTCTCGATGCGATTACGTCCTTTTTCCTTCGCAGCATATAGTGCTTCATCTGCCGTTTCAATCGCCTTGTTTAAGGTAATATTCTTCGATTCAATTTCATAGATACCTCCAGAAAAAGTAAGCGAAAATTTCTCCCCATCTTCTTCGAAAACAATTTCCGAAAATTGCTTTAGCATCCTGTTTAATACTTCCATAATTTCCGATTCACGTGCTCGCTGAAATAAAATGACAAATTCTTCTCCACCATAACGGAAAAGTGTATCCGTACTTCTAATATTTCCTTTTAAAAACTTCGCAAAAGCCGTTAGAACTTTATCGCCAACTACATGGCCATATGTATCATTCACTTTTTTAAAATGGTCAATATCTAATATGGCAATTGTTCCAGTTGTTTTTGTTCGAATCACATCACTAATAAAGCGATTATAGGAATCTTGTAAGAACTTTCTATTATATACTTGTGTAAGCTCATCAATTAAAACAGAATGATCAAATATTTTCTTTCGTTCTAAATGGCGTTCAATTCGGATAAGAAATTCATCTATATGGATTGGCTTTTCTATGAAATCATCTGCACCTGCTTGATAGGCCGTCAATCTTGTTTTCTTATCATTATCGATGCTACACATAATCTTCGGTACAAATGAATGTTTTGTATGTTTATGTATATCAGCAAGTACATCAAAGCCTGATACATTTGTTAAATTAATATCTATAATAATGCAATCAGGATGTAGAGAATAAAACTGTTCAATAGCATGATCAGCTTTCGTGTTGGCTATTACCATCCAGCCTTTACTCTCAAGCTTTTCTTTTAGGAAAATAAGTAAAGAAACGTCATCATCTATTAGTTGAATTAGCGGCACATCCACATTACGTACCTCTAAAACTTTATCCATTTCTTCTTGAAAATGCTCATATTCATGACAGATTCGATTAGCTTACTTAAAAATTTCTTAAGTTCTGGCTCCGTCCAATCGTGTTGTCTTTCTTCTACCTCTTCCATTAAGTCTGAAACTAATTGAAAAAGTAAATCTAAATCTAACGTACCAGATGTTCCTTTAATCGTATGAAGTAACTGATACACCTCTTTATGTTTAATTAGGCTTTCTTCTCCATCTAATTCGAATAAGCTTTTTAGCTCTTTTGTCATTCTTGTTATAAATATTGCTTTATACTTATCTAATACCATTTACTTCCCTCTCTTCTTCAGAGTTTGAATGAGGTATTTTTCTCATAATATCTGATTATTTTCCCCATTACTTCTAATAATTTATTCACCCTTTTACCTATGTTTATTTGGGCTAAATGTTCTATAAATGAAAAAAACAGCCCACTCCATATGGCCTGATTTTCTATTAGTAAATAAAAGCACATTTCCTTCTATAGAACCTATCTAAAATTAAACACATATATCATTATATAAAAAGAATGGTCAACTAGATAGAGAAAAATGAGAAGGAAATGAAACTTTTTATTAAATTGTAAATAGGTCTAATTACCCAAAATCCTAGTTGTTTACTTATCTTGCTTTAGTTTTTAAAGAGCAGGAATTTTAAACCAATTTCTTTTAGCTCTTCATCTGTTTATTCTTTCTGTCACAGCTTTCCATAGCAGCTAGTATTGTTCCCTTGAAATGCTGTTGCTCTAATGTATTTACTGCTTCGATGGTTGTTCCACCAGGTGTGCAGACTTCCATTTGTAGGACACTAGGATGCTTGCCTGTCTCTAAGACCATTTTTGCTGCACCATAAACGGATTGAGCAGCCATTTGGTAGGCTTTATTAGCAGGAATCCCACTTCTAACTCCACCCATTGCTAGTGCATCAATAAACATATACACATAAGCTGGAGAAGAACCACTAATAGCTGGTATATAATCCATTAATCGCTCTTCCACTACTTCTACTTTTCCGAAAGATAAGAATAGCTTCTTTAAGTATTCTATTTCTTCTGCTGAGACATTTTTATTACTAGAAAAAACAGTCATTCCTTCTCCTACTAGGGATGGTGTATTAGGCATAGAACGAATGACTTTTGTTTTAGAAGATAGCTTATTTTCTACAAAGGAAATATCTAACCCAGCAGCTAAAGTCACAATAATAGTTTCTTTTTTCACAGAATTTTTTATCTCTGTTAGGATGTCTCCATATAGATGTGGTTTTACTGCCACAATAAGAATATCAGCAAATGATGCTACCTCTTTATTGTCTAAAGTAACCTGTATCTGAAATTTTTCTCTAACAGACTCGGCACTATTCTCTGACTTAGTGCTCACTATTAGTTGGTCTCGGTCTATAAAGGAAGAACGAATCATTCCTTGCACCATAGCTTGAGCCATTTTGCCACATCCTATAAAACCAATACGCTGTTTATCCAATATTATCTTCCTCTCCTCTTTTGTATTTCTAACTCTTACATAGAGAGGAGAGAAAATCAATATATACGTCTACAACTACTAGAGAATTCTTTCTTTCACTTGCTTTTCCATACTCACTATAAATTCTTCTAGGAGAAATTGTTTTTGTTCTTGTTCCCCATATCGTCGAGCATTAACTGATTTATTGGCTACTTCCTGGTCTCCGATGACAAGCATATAAGGAATTTTCTTCATTTGTGCTTCTCTTATTTTATATCCTAATTTTTCACTACTATTATCCACCTTAACTCTTATCCCTACTCTCTTTAAGGCAGCTTGCACTTGTAAACAATACTCAAGATGTATGGAAGATACAGGAATGATTTGAACCTGTCTTGGAGAAAGCCAAACAGGAAGTGCCCCTGCAAAGTGCTCTAGTAAGATGCCAAAGAAACGGTCAATGGAGCCGAATATTGCACGGTGAATAACAACTGGACAAACTTTTTCATTCTTTTCATTGATATATGCAAGATCAAATAATTCTGGCATTTGGAAATCCAATTGAATAGTAGCACATTGATGACGTCGATTTAATGCATCTTTTATATGAAAATCAATCTTCGGTCCATAAAAAGCTCCATCTCCTTTATTTAATACATAAGGAACACCCATATGATCTAGGACTTTCTGCAATATTTTTTCCGCTTTATCCCATCGCTCATCTTCTCCTAAAGAATCTTCAGGTCTAGTTGAAAGCTCCACAGAATAAGAAAAACCTAAAGTAGTATACACCTTATCTATTAATTGAAATATTTGCTTCATTTCACTTTCAATTTGGTCTTCTCTTACAAAAATATGAGCATCATCCTGGCAAAAAGTACGAACACGAAACATCCCGTTTAATGCTCCACTATATTCATGACGATGAACCTGACCAAATTCAGAAATACGAATAGGTAAATCTCGATAAGAGTAGAGATTATTCTTAAAAACCAACATATGTCCAGGGCAATTCATCGGCTTTAAGGCAAATCGCTGATTATCTACCTCAGAGAAATACATATTATCTTTGTAATGATCCCAGTGTCCCGATTGTTTCCAAAGACGTTCATTCATCATAAAAGGTGTACGAACTTCTTCATAATTAGCTTCCATTTGTAATTCTCTCGAAAACTTTTCTAATTCATTGCGAATAATCTGACCGTTTGGTAAGTAAAATGGCATTCCAGGTGCTTCTTCTGAAAACATGAATAGCTCTAATTGTTTGCCTAGTTTTCGATGATCCCTTTTACTCGCTTCTTCCCTGACAGATAGATATTCTTCTAGCTCTTTTTGTGTAGAAAAAGCTACCCCATATATTCTTTGTAAAACCTCATTCTCTTTATCACCTTTCCAATATGCACCTGACACAGTAGTCAATTTAAATGCTTTAATATATCCTGTTGATGGCACATGAGTTCCTCGACATAAATCTATGAATTCTCCTTGAGTGTAGACAGATATTTTTTGCTCGTTTTTTAATTCCTCTAGTATTTCTAGCTTGAAGTGTTCTCCTCTTGATTCAAAAAGAGATTTTGCTTCATCGTAGGAAACTTCTTTTCTTACAAAAGGACTGTTCTCCCTTATAATTTTTTTCATTTCCTTCTCAATTATTGGAAGGTCCATAGAAGTAAAATTATGCTCTAATTTCATATCATAATAAAATCCATCTTCTATCACAGGTCCAATTCCTAATTGAACATTAGGATACAGTCTTTTTACCGCTTGTGCTAATACATGAGCTGAGGAATGTCTTACTATCTTTTCCCCTTCTTCTGAGTCTATTGTCAAAATCGACAATGTCCCATTCTCTTCCATACAATAACTCATATCCACGTATTCTTGATTCACTATTGCCCCCACTGCTTTTTTACGTAAATTCAGACTAATGGATTCAGCTATAGAAGCAATTGTAGTACCTCTTGGGAATTCCTTTATCATTCCATCTGCTAATTGAACCTTTATTGCTTGTGCTTTCACGTCTTTCACTCCTTTTTTTGTATAAAAAAAACACCCATCCCTAAAAAAAGGGACGAGTGCAATAACCCGTGGTTCCACCCAATTTCTCATAGAAATAAAGACAAATAAGCTTTATTTTATGACTTTGGTACAGTAACGCCTGCATAGTCGATTATTGGATACTCATAATTTCCCCAATATAGCTCCAAGGTGGTAAATTATTTTCCTTCGTTAGGAAGCTCTCACCTTTTCTTCCCTCTCTTTAAACAGTAAAAATAATTCATATCCTTATCATCGCTTATTTATTATGAAATTTTTAAAATGAATAAATAAAAAAACGCACTCATCCCTATAACAAGGGACGAGTGCGTTTACTCGTGGTTCCACCCAATTTCTCATAAATATAAATCATTTATGACTTTGGTGCAGTAACGTCTGCAAGAAACGGCATTGGATACTATACTTTTCCCCAATGCAGCTCAAAGGTGGTAAATCACTAAACAATGTTAGGAAGTTCGCAGCAATTCTTCCCTCTCTGATAACAGTTTGTAGTGACTCATGTCCTTTTCCTAGCTTTTATAAGTTTCATTTATCTTTAGTATTTGTAAGTTTTTACTATTTTATTACGGATGTGAAAATTTTGCAACACTTAAGTTAACGAATTTTCTAAAAATCTCTTACCATCTTCATAAAGCTGGTTATCTTTCCTATCTAATCCATAGGATAGCAAGGTGATTAATGTAAAAATAGCTTTAAACCGTGCTAAATAGATGGTGCTATTCTCTATTTCTCCATAATACTGAAAGAATTTTATGCGATAAAGCGCTGGAAACAAGCTATATACAATAGACAAATCAACTGCTGGATGCCCAATATGAGTATCGCCCCAATCAATAATTCCCACTAATCTATTTTCCTTATTCACAAGGATATTGCGAATATGAAGATCGCCATGTGTGAGCACTTTTTGATTAGGGATTGTTTCAGCTTCTAGATTTTGCACATAGTGAAGTGCGTTTTTATATAAAGGTATATCTTCATACTGTTGTAGTTTAGTTATTGATTTTATTAATCGTAGTTTTCTCATTTCAATATTTAATCGGTTAAATTCATCATATGGAATTCCCTGCAGTTCTGCTAAAGGATAAGAGTGAAGTTTTTTTAGAAAGGTCGCAAGTGGTTTTACCATTTTCAACAGTTGTTCTTCACTAAAAGAATGTGGCACTTTGCCTGTAATATATTCATAACCAACGAAGAACCATGGATACAGATCTGTTCCTTCTCCTAAATATAACGGTTTGGGAATAGGAATCTCACTTTCTATCGTTAATTTTCCAAGAAGATTCCATTCTGTTCTTAGTAATTCCTCCGCTATTTGTCTTCGTGGAAAACGAAAAGAATAGCTACCATTCACTAAAAACATAGTATTGTCAAATCCTTCTCCCATTGGCTCGATAGATATAATGTTGATGTTCGGAAACTGACTTTCTATTAAAGTGATAGCCAACTCACGAGTTACTATTTGCTCTGCATCCCAGCTATTGGCCATTTGAGCACCCCCTTTTGGTTACTTAGCATAGCACGAAAAAACCGGTTAAGGAATAGATTCTATTCGTTAACCGGTTTTACATAGAAGGATATGATTTACCTAAATGGGTACTCGCCCACCATTGCTATAATTGGTTAAGGATAACAGGTAACAGTGTAATGGGTCATTGATGATCGGTTTAGTCATTCGCCATTAACTATAAGTTCCTAATGAACACCAGAATTTGATCCCTCTATGCCCTGAATAGGAGTCTCACCTATTCAGGGTTTCATTAAAAATATTTCTCTGAGTCAAACTCTAGTTGAATTTGATAGTTTTTACTATTAATGAGATTTGATAGTCTATTTGCCTGGCGCTCACATTCCATTGCTTTTACCCGATATTCTTCAGGCTCGAAGGTAGCTACTTTCATCAACTGTACATTTTCATAAGAGTATACATACTCTTCTTTTTCAGCAGCAGCAAATTGTTTATACTTCCTTGCCTTCGCTCGCAACTGAGTGGCAAGCTCTATTGCTTCCACAATTGGTATATTCGTATTTTCAAAGTTAATCTCATAATCAATATTAGCTCGATACATTAGCTTATCTAATAGTCGATAATCATTGCGTACTTCTTCTATTTCCTTTTCTACCTCTATCATTGTTCTTTTTTGCTTTGGCATTACTTTACCAGCTTCTATTTGAACAAATGCTACTCGGTACATTTCCTCTTCTAGCTCATGTATTCTTTTTGACAATACACTTCTTAGTTTTACAGCTTCTGCTTGTGAGATTTTATTCATAGGAACCTCCAAGTATTGATTTTATTAACGTATATTACTGTGTTGTCTATTATACTAGTAGATTCTATCTTTTTCCAACAATAACCTATTTTGGAGTCTATGGAAAAGTGATTTTTCCATTGTTGCGGTTTAGACAGCTTTTGTTGCCGAAACTTCCTTTTTGTTGCGGTTGAATCCGCTTTTGTTGCGATTATCTATTTTTTGTTGCGATTACCCACTATTTAATTGTGATTCCAATTTCCCATAAAAAAACGTAATCCATGCATATGCAAAAATTACGTTCAACTCATAATATTATGGCTTTAAAATCATTTTAATGGAATTATCTTCATGTTCATTAAACAAGTGGTAAGCTCTTGGTGCCTCACTTAAAGAAACTTTATGTGTGATAATATCCTGTGGATCAAATTTTTTCTCTTCAATCATTTGAAAAAGCTTAGGCATGATAGGAATAACTGGTGCTTGTCCCATTTTCAATGTAATATTTCGAGCAAAAAATGCTCCCAAAGGAAAATTATTATAATTGGCTCCATATACTCCAGTCAATTGCACAATACCCGATTTCCGAACAGCTTTTGTTGCAATCTGAATGGGTCCAAGTGTTCCACCTTGTAGCTTTAGCTTTTGTTCTACATATTCGAGTGGCGATTTTTTCCCATCCATTCCTACACAATCGATCACACAATCTGCTCCACCACTTGTGATTTCTTTTAAATACTCACCCATATCATCGTACTCTGTAAAATCATATGTTTCTACTTTATTCGTTCTTGCAGCATGCTCAAGTCGATATTTAAGATAGTCCACTGCTATTACTCTTTTTGCTCCTTTTAACCAAGCAAACTTTTGTGCCATTAGCCCGACTGGACCACTACCTAGAATAATGACCGTATCTCCCTTTTTCACCTCAGCATGTTCAACACTCCAATAAGCTGTTGGAATAACATCTGATAAGAAAAGCACTGCTTCATCCTCTAACTCTGAAGATTCTGGTATAAGAAATGGAGTAAAGTTTCCATATGGAACTCTTAAGTACTCTGCTTGACCACCAGGATGATCACCAAATTTTTCTGTATAGCCAAAATACCCGCCAGAGTCATAATGTGGATTAGAGTTATCACATTGACTAGTTTCTCCTTGCTCACAGTAAGAACAATGCCCACAAGCTATATTAAACGGAATAACTACACGATCGCCCTTTTTTACCTTTGTAACTTCTGGGCCAACTTCTTCTACTATACCCATTGGTTCATGACCAATTATATATCCTTTTGGTAAAGGCATACTTCCTTGATACAGGTGTAAATCAGAACCACAAATGGCTGTACTAGTTAACTTAACGATGATATCATCTTTCTTTTCTAATTTAGGAGCTTCCACTTCTTTTACCTCGACATGCTTAACTCCTTGATAGGTTACTGCTTTCAAAAGATCACACTCCTTTTATTTTCTCTTTATATCTTCACCAATTGCTATAAAAGCATACGAAAAAAGGATAACCAACTAGTTATCCCTTAATCCTTAAATATAATCTTTGGTTCTTCTTTTGTTTTGATAATTATCATGGAGATAGCCTGGACAACTGCTATACAGCCAAGCATAATTCTTATATATCCGTTATCTACAAAAATAGCACTGATGGCTATGCAGATATAGCATGAGAGGAGAATTTTTATTTTTTGCTTTTTCGTTAGCTCCCCTTTTTTAAAGTTCTTTACATACTCATGATAAAATTTTGTAGAACGAAACCAATTATTAATTCGATCTGAACCTTTTGTATAGAAGAACGACGTGAGTAATAAAAAAGGAGTAGTTGGTAGTAAAGGAAGAAAGATTCCGACCATTCCTATAATTAAAAAGAGTGTTCCTAGTGTGATGTACACAGGTTTCATTCATATTCTCTCCCATCTTTATTTTATTAGATTAAGCTACCTTTTTTCTTGCAAGAGATTCAAAGAAATTAGTTAACCAATAGGCAAGTAGAAACTCAAGATAATCAATAATAAAAATAAAGAACACATTACTTCCTTTATATAACCGTAGAATATCAATAGAATCCGCAAATAGCCCAAGAATAATGCCTGTGCAGATTGCTGCTAAAAATCCAACTATGTACATATTCTTTTTATTATTAAGTCCATACTGATAAAATAACATAAAAGTCACTGGTATTAGGGATGTATTTATTGATAAATTTATGTCAATTAAGGGAACAAGGGGATAAGGATGGAACACATATCCCTTTGACAATACAATACCATCAATATAATTCATGAGAGCATGAATAGTAAACCCAAAGAATAGAATACGAAATATGTTGTCCCTATTAATACATTTTAGCAATACGATTAGTGGTACCAATAAAAAAGCAACATTCAACCAAAATTGCCATGTATCAAAGCTAGCGTAACTCTTCCAATATGCTGTACTAATTTGATCCGCCATTTTGGCAAGTTTTCGAAAATGGGCAATATAATCATCCTGTGTATAATTCATTGTATGCATCCTTTATCCAAAATTATCTAATATTAATATTTTCCTATGATTACTTTTTATCCATAAAAATTAATATTTTGCCAAAATTTCGCTTTAAACATAGAAAAGGACACTCAATAAGAGAATGAAATCCTCTTTTGAGTATCCTTTCCTATATTATTGCATTTTTTACATTATCCGCTATCAATACTTAAAAGACTGTCCACCATCAATCGGAATAACTGTCGCATTAATAAAGGATGCTTGATCTGATAATAAGAAAGCTACTAAATTCCCTACTTCTTCCGGTCTTCCAAATCGTTTCATTGGGTTAACACTAACAAATTCTTTACCTGCTTCTTCCCAATTTTCTCCACCTATTTGTTTTAAAGATGCTTCTACCATTGGAGTCATGATAGCACCTGGTGCAATAGCATTTACCGTTACACCAAACTGACCATATTCAATACCTGAATTTCTAGTTAAGCCTACTACCCCATGTTTACTAGCTGCATAGCCAGACTGGTTTCCTACTCCTCTTATTCCACCTACAGAAGCAGTGTTAACAATAGAACCAAAGCCCTGATCCTTCATTACCTTTAGAACTTCCTTCATTCCGTAGAATACCCCGTTCAAATTGATAGAAACTACTCGATTGAACTCTTCAATTCCAAAGTCTTCTGTTAAATTTTGCTTTCCTTCAATTCCTGCATTATTAAAGAAGCCATCAATTTTCCCAAATTTATCTAATGTTGCTTGCACATATTTGGTAACATCTGCTTCTTCCGCCACATTTGCTTCCACTAATTCCACTTCTGTATTTGAAACTGCTTTAAGAATTTCATCTTTGCTTTCTTCTAGACCTTTGCTATTTAAGTCTACTAGTACTAATTTTGCCCCTTCTTTCGCTAACTGCAATGCAGAAGCTCGTCCAAGTCCTGATCCCCCACCAGTAATAATGACTACTTTTTCTTCAAATCGTTTCATTTACGCCAACCCCTTTGGTTCATTGATTTAACCACTATTGTGATATGATAGATAGTGTTATAAAAATATTGTAAACGTAATCATTTTTACCTACAATCATTAATAATATTCATTGTGTTGACTTTATCTACACTATTAATATTTTTGTTGTTAAAAGGGGGTATTTATTGTGTTAGTGAAAACTACCATATCCAAAAGAAGTGAAAGAACAAAGTCAGATTTAAAAGCAGCCTTCATTGAACTAATCCACGAAAATGGGTATAGCCATTTAACCATTACAGATATTGTAACTAAATCTGGTTATAATCGGACCACTTTTTATTTACACTTCATTGATAAAAATCATATTACAGAAGAATTGCGGAAAGAGATGTTTAATAAAGTCAAACAGCAATGTTTCAATCGATACGAAGAAAATAAAAGAATACATGTACAAGAAATGGATCCTTACTCCTTTGAACTAATGAAATTTATTTATGTTAATCAAGATTTTTTTAATTTATATATTAAGGAAGATACAATACCTGGCATATTGCAAGATCTACCTCTTGCTATTTTTGAAGCATTAGAAGAAAGATTTGTATTAACACCCATTCACTCAACTAGTATAAACTCCAAAACTAACAAACTATATATGGCACATGGAACAGCTGGTTTAATAATAGATTGGATAAAATCTGGTTATCAAGCCTCTCCTAATGAGATGACTCAGCAGTTAATAAGGATTCTACAATCATTTGTAAAGGATTTTACAATTACATCCATATAGTTTTAGTGGAAAAAACATAGCAATTTATAAAGTTATGTTTTTTCTTTCTCATTCACTAGAGTGATTCAACCAAAACAAACTACAAAAAAACAGCCCTGTATAAGAGCTGCACTTCTACATTCAAGCATACATTTGTCCTTCCTCTTCTTTCCGAAAGAAACTAGTCATTGCATTAAACACATCTGCTTTTTGACGTAATAAATAGTAACGGAACTTTTCATTTTCAATATTTTTGTAAGCAGACATTAATGTACTATGGCGATTGTATTGATTGACTTGTTAACCCTATACACAAAAGATTACCTTCTAACTAAATGTCTTTGCTCCCTTAAAATTCATTACCTTATTTACTACTTAGTTGATAAAAATTTTATTTACTTTTAATTCCTTATGATACGGTTCACCGTAGTTATTTAAGAGGCAAAAAAATGCTCAGGGCATAGAAACTCTGAGCATTTTTTTTGCAATAGTATTTTCAAACGATAGCATCTCTCTTCTTATACTTCAGTAAAGATTTCTTTTGAAGTTATAACCCAATAGTTACTGTAAAGATTTAATATTTAAAGCCAAATAAGCTACCTTTACCTTCATTATCCTGAGATAATTCACAAACTATATCACTCTCTTCAAATTGCTCTTTAGAAACATCAGAATCAATGACACTTATTATGTATTGGATATTCTTTTCATTTGAGTATTCTTTAATAAAATCAAGATAAGATTCTTTTCTATTTTCATGTAATGATTCTAAAGGACCATCATGGTATAAAAACTTAAAGAAACTTCTATTGGAGTAATATCCCAAAATTCCCAAATCAAAACACATACAAAGGATTTTCCGATAAGAGAATCCTTCATCCTCATGTGTTAAGACTCCATTTTCTGAAATAATCCCTGCGTTAAATTCAACATTTGAAGCAGTATTTGTTGAAATATCAATTATTCCCTTTTTGCCCGTAATTTTTTCAAAAATTATCTTAAACAAATATCTAATATCATTTAAAGTTTCATTTCCTTCCTCAATACTAGATTCAATTTCTTGATTTATTTCTTCAAGCTGCTTTTTCTTGATATTTAACTCTTTAATATCCGTTCTGGTCTGTAAAATAATCTCTTTTTGTGTCTCTAAACCTTGAATACTTCTTTCCTTCTCAATCAAATTAGACCTTAAACGTTTATATTTATTAATAACATCAGTATTATTTAAAACACTAAGTATCTCAGAACGCTTACTACCTAAAGTTTTAAGTTCCTCATCAACCTTTTTCAGTTCAGTTTTCTTTTCAAACAATAGCTTTGTTAGATGTACCTTTCTGTCCTTAACAAGTGACCTATTAAATTCTACAAGTTCTTCATATGATTTTTCTAACTGATCCCCAAAGTAAATCTGAACTTCATTAAAAAGTTCTTTTATGTAATCAAAATCTAAGAATTCGGTTGTATTCAATGATTTATCAATTAGGTTTATATCCGATCTTAAATTATATGCATGATTATTTAATTCAACAGATTTATTTTCAATATCCTTAATTAAGTCCTGACTGATTTGTTTTTCATTTAAGTAAAAGTTAAATGAATCAAGATCTTTTTCGAGAATATCCTTTTCTCTGCTCAAAATATTGATTTGTCCATTTATTCTATCAATATCTGAAACGCTATAAAAACTTTCCATGTTACTAATTTTTGCTTTTAATTTTTCTATTTCACTATAATTAATATATCTTTCTAAGAGGGTGTTGCTATTAAAGCCAAGTAATTCAAAAATAAATGGTTTCCAAACTTCGTCAGTGGAATTTGAGAATTTACTTAATTGGAATACATCGCTATAATCATTCTGTGTTCTGATAAAATACCCGACTAGTTTTCGATAGTCATAATTTTTAAGTAGATCAAATTTTAATTCACTATTTAGAACCTCTGTAGCAGCTATCGTTTTTTCACTTTTTGAATTTAATACTAGATTTTTATAATCCCATTCTTCACAATCTAATAATTCCTGAGAATATTCAGAGATTTTTATATCAACCCTAGTAATACTTTTAAATGATCGTCGAATTGTTAAAAACCTTCCATCATTTAATTCTAACTCTAAATAAAACGTATGAAACGCAAATACTTCTCTTTTATTGTAAAAATAATTCCCTTTTTTGACTTCTTTAAGAAGCATAAAATCTATCAGGTGAATAAGTGCGCTCTTTCCTAAATTATGTGGGTCATTAATATTTGTATTATTAACATAACCATATATTATATTTAAACCGTTATTGAACTTAATATTTTTAAATCTTGGGTCGTCACAGTATAGTCTTGACAACTTCATATAATCATCTCCAACATATCGGATCCAATGTCATACTTTAATTTCCCCAACAAAAATAAAAAATTAAGTGCTGGAAGGAATAAATAAAATGCATCTTCACCTAAATGTTCCTCAACAGTTTTATATAACTCATTGTAGTTACATTTATATTTGTTTTTCTTGAATTCATTTATTATAATTGCAACAGTATGTACAATACTTTTATTTAAATCTGTAAATTTATCCGGCTTCAGCAATGTTCTCACCTATATGACAAATATAATACATAAAATGAATAATAATACTTACCATTTCCTCATTATCTAATATTGCTGCGTCATTCGTATTAATAAATCTATCAATAATTTCATTCAGGACCTCATAAAAAAATATCTTCTCTCTCTTTATATCTGGAATTTTGTTATTTATTGTTTTCTTAATATTATTATAAGATTTTTTTAAAGATCTATTACGAGGATTTGATAGTATGTCTTTTATACTTTTAAAATAAATACTACTCTCGATAATATTCCTAAAATAGACGTTACTCTGTTCATCTTCCAACTTGTTCAAGAGGTTCTTTTCAATTATATCAATTCTTTTTAGATCATCATCATTATCGAGAGATTGACTTAATTCAATCTCTCCATCCAATTCCCTTTCTAAAAATTCTATTATCTTTTTTAAATTATAAGGATTGATAACTTCATTTTTATAAGAAAAGAGATTTAGGTTTACATCCCCCGAATTGTTGTAGATAGGACTATTAGGACCTAAAGTATGATTTCTTTCTATCACTTACCGTCACCAATTTTCCCAGTAGTAACACTACCCTCGTTATTATATATTGGGCTGTTATTTCCCTTAGTTTTATTTATATTTTTATTAATTACTGATCGGATAGCAAAGCCTCCTGTGCCACCAATTAATAGAGTAATAGCATGAGATAAGATGGTCGTCCAATCAACATTCATTATAAGCACCTCTTAAAATAGTATAGGTATTTTCTAACAAATACACTTTATTCTATTATTCCAATATTATGTAATATTGGCAATATACTTTCGCTTTTTTTATTTTTTCTCTATGTTTTTTTCTCTGAAGGATACCTTTTCGTTCTTTCTTTCAGATACCATTCTCTTTTTAAAGTGATCCTCAAAATAACTATTTCAAATAGCATCAAAAAGTCTCACTGCATTAAATAGTTATATTATGTAGTGACGGAGACAGTTACTTTTTGTAGAAGAAAAATGTCTAGGACAATCTGTCCTAGACATAAACTCTCAAAATCTTTTTATGTAGAACTTCATTTAAGGACAGACTAGTCGCTACTGCAATTACATCAACGGTTTTCTGCTATCAACATTTTAACAACAGCAATTGTATCGTTTTAAGCTTTTTCGAAAGCTCTCTTATCTAAAGATCATATAGCCTTTTTTTATGCCTTCATGTTCTTGATGCTTAAAATTTCTTCCCACTCTACGCCTTACTAGTCAATACCTATTGATTGCTTGTAACCTCTTGCGGTGGGTGTATAATTGTCCATGTCCTCAAAAAGTCAAAGACACTGGATTTTTCCGTAAGGATTGCAACGTTATTCTTACTTCGTGTAATCGCTACATAGAACTGTGCTATTACTGTATCGGACATTTTATGTTTCCCTTTGGTAATATGGTTTTCCATCTCTTTAGTAGGAAGTATTAAAACATTTTCATAACTTAACCCTTTCGATTTGCCAAAAGTTATTGATTTAAAATTTATATCTCCATCTAATTTAGATATAAATTTGTTTAGCGAACTCACATTGTAATAAAGTAATGTTGGTTTATACTGTTCTATAAACTTAGATACATTATCCATGCTGACCAAGTATGTACCTATATCTTCATGGACAACACTCTTCGCTGATCGCATGTTAAGGTCACTATACAATGTGTTTGCCAGATTACAAACTATTTGTGGACAACGATGGCAAACCTCTAAGTTTTCAAGATTGTCATGCCTTAATACTTCGGTAAAAAAACTAAAAATATTTACACCGCTGTATCTGCCTAGGTAAGAGCTTGAGTTTGTTGAATAGGTTGCCTGCCGATGGTCTCCTACAACTACAAGATTTAGGTTAGATTGGTAGATAGCCTCAATTATTTTTAAATCATATCCCCCCATATCTTGTATCTCATCGATAAGGATTGTAGAGTAGATTTTTTCAAGTCTATCGATAACCGCTCTTGCAGAAGCCTCTAAAATTACATAGCAAAACTGAGCCAACCTTTGATAATAAAGCCTTCCTTGCAGATCGTAGTAATACCTCCAATTAGTAGCTGTTATACCTTTTAAGCGCGGAATTTCTCCTAATGAACAAAAATTAACTCCTTCTATTTCGGGTCCACCCATAATCTTTCTATATGGCCTAGCGCATTCATTAAGCAAAAACTCCGTCCATGTCTTACATTTTATGTTTGTAGGTATTATTCCCACTGACTCCATAAGGTCAGATTTCATAGAGTTTAGATTTGCATTGGTATATGTGAGGTATAAAACTTTGCCTTCTTGATAGTTCTTTACTGCTTCCCCTATTAATAATGTAGTCTTTCCAGTACCAGCAGCAGCTTTAATAATCCTTTTATTGGATGGCATCATTTATATACTCCGGATAATTTAATTGTATTTCGCTGTTTAAGAATACTTTTAAGGCCCAATCTGTTTTGTTACTAAGCATATACTCTAGCAATTCTTCTTCGGTTTTATCAGGTTTTCCAAGTATTGTTTTTAACTTCTCATAATTACTGGCATCACATTTTAACACTTGTGGTTCTAAGGTATTTAGCTCATTATTTTGGCTAAAACACAACTTAATTGTGCCACCTTTGTATTCCTTATATTTGTTGTCAATATTCTTTTCATAATCATGATCGTTATCGGTAACCACAATAGTTTCTATACTTAGCAATTTTGCTATATCTAAAAATCTTTTAAATGAAAGGCCATTTACTGATATAACATCTATCCCGTCATCTATTGGCAGTTTATTGTATTTTTGATGATAGGCTTTTTGAATGATCAAATCATCTGCTGGGCCTTCGACTAATATTACCTTCTTAGACAATATAAATCTCAGAGTGTCATAGCTCGGTAGCTTATGAAAATAGCTTCTTGTATCCTTTGGCAATTGATTTAACTTTCCACTTCTGTTCTCACCAAGCAGAATAACATTTTCCATCGCCATCTTATTTAACACATATGAACTATGGGTAGTAATAATCAATTGTTGATCAGAACATTCCGATATGATTTTATCTAATAAAATCCTCATGTTTGAAAAGGAAAGATGACTCTCTGGTTCTTCTATAAGGATTAAGTTTCTTTCAGGCTTCCTATTTCCAATAGACAGGGTAGTCTTTATAACATTCTGTTCCCCTTTACCGATATATTCGAAAGGAATATTGTCCATGAAAGCAGCAATGGCGGATTCCCATGTCGCCTTTTGAGTCACATCTAACGATATCGATAAATTCCTAGTATCGTCTAACATAAGATTTTTCTTCTGGTTTAATACTTCATTTATAGAAGCAATGTTAGGATCTTCACCAAACCTCTCCTTATAACTTCTGTATAGAACAGCCAGATTAGCCTTTTGCTTTTCATCTAAGACATCTGAAATAATCTTCATAATATACTTTTGAGAACTAGCAGAGAGACTTGTCGTGGTTGAATCAATCAGGTGAGATTTTATTGGGATTGACCTTGTAGTAATCGTTGTTCCTGCAAAACTTTTCCATTCAACTGTATAGTACTCAGTTGGGATATGTATAAAATTTTTGTTCTTAATATACTCTTGATACTCCTCACGATAATGCTCATTGAATTTAATAGCGAATACGAACCCCGGCAAATTGGTATTTTCGCTATTCTCTAAACCTATCAATTCATTAAGGTCCGAATCTTCTGAAACCGAAAAGTATAATTCTATTTTTGTTTCTGGAGGGGTAATCTTATTATCAACTTTTACTGCCTCGATAAATTGGTTTACTACTTTTCTGTTAAATATGTAGGGAGATAACTCATAAAAGATTGGCTTCCCATTTATTGTCCCTGTTAAGGCTAAGTGAATTGCTTCAAGTAATGTCGATTTTCCAGCACCGTTGTTTCCAATCATAATTGAGTAGTTATTATCAAATTCTAAGGAGAATTCCTCGAACTTCTTGTAATTAAATATTTTAATTTTTTTTAATAACATCTCTCTTCTTCCCCCAATCCGTATTATTATGTACAGTTAGTTACTGTATTCGTATGCAGTTATTATTTTTTACACAGTATCCATTGAAAGAAATATTCGTCACTATTAGATTCTAATAGTATTTTCTTTAGTATCGCATTCCCTTGAGGTAGATACCTTTCAAGCGGGTATAGGCCCTGACTTTTTACAATAGAAAAGCCAGCAACCTCAATCATTCTCTTTAAGTCAGGTAAATGATAAAATTCAAAAACATCGCCCAAACTCCCATACATTCTCATTTCCTTATATCGTTTAAGTGCTAGAGTTACAGATTTCGAACGTTCATAAACCTCAGCAGAGTATATTTTATGCAGTTGCTCTGCAGGATCAGAGATATACCCTAAAACATTGTGGCAGGTAATAAAAGAGTAAGAGTTTAGGAAGTAATTAGAAGTTAGATTAACCATATCCATAACTGTAACATTTCCATTCAAATTATTATATAAGAGCCTTGTAAGCCACCCTTTACCGCAGCCAATATCAAGAACATTTCCTCCCTCCGGTATGAGGGGCAAAGACTCCTTCATAGCTACTTCTAGCTCATCATAAAAGGGATTGAGGTTCACATCCATCACTCCACTTTGAAATTCATTCAATGTATTCCCACTACAACGGCTGACTCCATTAACTCTCTTGCTTCTTTTACCTTTTGAGCTTAGAATATTATCTTGAATATGTAACGTAGCCATAATCTTTTCCATATTTCTAATTGAAACAAGAATCCTTGCATATTCTCTAATTGACATGCCCCTACAGAACTGGTAAAAGGAAGAAAGGCTTTTATTTTCAACACCCATCCTACAAGCTAATTGCCAAGCATCTTTTTTACTCTAATTGATTGGAAAATAGTAACCCATTCATCCATATAATTGTTTTCAAAAGAGGCCATAATATCCGCAGCAAGCTCCCTAAGACGTTTCTCATTTTCAATCTGCTTTTCCTTCTTTTTTTCTGCCTCAATTTGTTCTTGTCTTGCGCATTCGGAGCAGTTCATTATCTTATACTCTCGGTGTCTATTCCAGTCGTCCATCTCTCCAATTTCAGTATAAGTGCTTTTTCCACACTTACACGGATATTCCCTTCGGTACATTTCTTCCCAACTCACTAAATAACCCCCAATTTAAGTTTACTCCCTTCTTATATTATACAAAATATTCCTAAATAAATTTACACTCAAAAGGAGCCTATGAGCCAAAACGAAATCCGCCTTTAGAGTAACTATCTAAAGAATAAACAAAACATACTTATTCTTAGGTATATACTTTTCCATAATTTCCTCAATCCTCCTTAATTCATTTAGAGTCTATCTATCCATTAGAAAGAACTTTTTAGGAGTATTAGGCTCCTTTAGGATAAAAGTTTTCCCTTATCAAGAACGCACAGCGATACCTCATATAGAAACATTAGGGCAATAGTTCCCCTTAAATTGAAAATAAATATTATACTGAGCTTGAAAGCTCATTTATTGCAAAACACGAAATTAAATTTGTAAATTAACGATTACACTTCATGTGTAGCAAGAATACTTTTTAATCCGACATAATTTAAACAGATGTGAAGATAGAACTATTAATAAACTATCGTATATTCAGCTGCGAAAGGATAATTTCAATTGTTCTAATCTGAAGCCCAAAATGCTTACTAATATCGTCTATACAAATACCCTTCCTATACATTTCATTTATTCTCTGAGCAACTACCGCTTTTCGCTGTCTTCTCTTAATATTATGCCGCTCCAGAATCCTAAAAACCTCAGTAGAACTAATGCCTAATTCATTACCACTTTTTCACCGCTCATGCCTTCCATAACGTATAATTGAACGGCCTTCTTTTCAATTATTGCCTTCTCTTCCTTATAGTTCATTTTGAACCACACTCCCATTTTTCCGTAGCTTGTTCTTTCTTTGTTATTTAACGGTTTACCTAAAAACAAAAGGACCAATTGGCCCTTTTTTGGTACTTCATAATTTTTGAATTATTTTTCTTTTTCGTTGATTGTAAATAATTATTTTTTCTTACTCCATAAGACCGCTATATTAAATTGAACACTTTCAAATAATTCAAGCGGTATAATTGCAGGTACTGTGATCTTGGCCCACTCATTAGGTGGATTTTTAACAGTACTTGCGGTTCCATTTTTATAATTAGTACTGGTCTTGTTATAATAAAGTTCTCCAATATAAATGCGTGATTTTGCAATCCATCTTATTCTAACCGGATTCCACGGCAGATCATTTTTGTAAAAATATCCTTCTTTATTGAGCAAAACAGAAACATCTGTATAAGATTTACCTATTTTAAGATAGTTGAAGATTTTCATAACTACTTCACTTTCTTCTTGTTGGATTAATAATTTCCCATTTTCACATCGATAACCATATGGGACTCTCCCAAGAATCACTTTCCCTTGTTCCCTTGCCCTTTTCAAACCACGGGCTGTTCTTTTAGCCATATATTCTCTTTCCTTCTCATGAATTAGATTTAATAGAGAATCTGCATTCCCTTCATTAATCCCACGAACCAAAATATCCTCAATACTTGTCAAAAATATCACTCTCTTTTCATTTTTTCTTAATAAAAGACAAAAAACCCCAACGAATAAACATACGAATAATGAGCTTCGTACATTTATTAGTTGGGGTTTTCCCTTTTTCGTTTATTAAGTTATTAAGATAGTAACACCACAGTTATTTTTTTGCAATAGCCTATTTTAAACTTAATTGGATTTTATATAGGATGAATTTGATTGCCTTATTTCTGTTTCTCAAGGGAACAATTTTTTTATACTGAATTCCCCTCTCATTTAAAACATCTTCAAGATAAAATTGAGCATCACAGTCTGTTAAGGATATCTTTACTTCACCTTTCTCGATTATCTCTTCTATGAGGCTAGCATATAAAGAAATTGACATGGGAGAACACCTACATCCTACTGCGTAATTACGTTTATCTTTTATTTTAAGTTCCAGTTAAATATTTCTCTACTTGTTAGCAATTTAGAATTCGTTAATAATGAATTCAATCAAATCTATATCATCATCTGATAAAATAAACTTCTTTTGAATTGCTTTCATTGGAATCCCTTTTTTAGCAAACTCAATTGCAATGATTAAAATTTCATCATCGCTATATCTATACTCAATTTTATCTTTATTCATCTATAACACCTCTAACCTGAAACAATAGGATTTAGAGCCTCTTTAAAAAAGTCTCACAGTTCTTAGGGATAACAAAAGCAGTGAACTCCTTACCCATTCCTTCATTCGGTTGCTCCTTTATTGCCTGTATCAAAGATGGATTAGAAAAGCCCAGAGGCAGCGCAAATTCCCCGGTATATTCGGCAAGTTGCTGATTTATATATTTCCCCTTACTTCTTCCGCAGCTACAGCTCTTTTCAGTCATGATCAGATTAAATATATCATTACACTCAAGGCACATAAGAAGCTTCATTTGCATCCCTCCATTAATTAGTGTTCTTTTTCTTATCAATCATCTCTTGAATGTATGTTATTACTCCGGGGTCGTTCCTATACTCTGTTATTTTTTCAGTGATTAGCTTGTTTTCAAACATGCCCCTTAATAGCTTAATGCTATCTGCTTTCACTTTTAAATTATAAAAGTCATCGAGTATTAGCTTTGCAAGTAGCGTTATAATAAACTCTTTTTCCTGAATCCCTTCAAGCCTTAGCCAAGCATCTTTGGTAAGATACGTTTGAAACTTTTCAGTAAGCATTTTTCCGAGTATTAGCTTCATCGATTCAATTTCATAACTATACAATTGTTCTTTAATCTCAGGATTTTTCCTTAAAAACTTTTCAATGCTATATGCTACTGTTTTTAAATAGAAGTCCTGCTTTTCCGACAGTAAAACCGAATAATTATTAAAATAAAGAAAAGCATCTTCATTATCCAAATAGTAGCTTTTGCTTTCCTTCTTGTTATTAAGAACCAACATAGGAGCAATACTCTTATAGAATTCCTGAAGTTCTTCTTCTATCCTACTATTTCCCTTTTGTAATAGAAGGCTCGCTTTTTTATCCCAATCTGGAAAACAAGAGGTGAACTTCTCCACAACGTCGGTTAAAGGGATATAGGTTCTAATTTCACGGCCCGGAAACTTGATATCCATTACCATCATTCCAAATGTTCTTTCAACAATGGCTGGATGACCTTCAATTTTGCGAAAGGCTTCCAAAAAATCATATTTTTGTGGTGGGATACTTACCCAAGTAAGAGTAATTGCCCCTAACATTTCTTCAGGTTTGTACTTCGGTCCACCTTCCTCCTTGCAAGCCATAAAAAACAAACTATTTAGGTCCTTAACTAGATTCAAATAATAGACCAAGAGCTTAACAGCCCCAATCTGTGTTGGGGAAGAGTACTTAACTAATTTTTCCTTAATCCACTTGTGGAAAGTTTCTTTATCAGAGTACTTATAAACTAGCTCCAAGATTTTTTCCTGATCTGCAATTGTCCATCTTTCAATCAATTCTATTTTTTCACGTTCACTTTCAGGAGAAAATTGGTTAAGCAGCTGCTGTGGATCAACGCGTATCGGTAACTTTATTGGGGCTGAGAGATGAGTGTCTGCCCATTGTTTTGCTTTTACACACTGCAAATGATCTATATCTCCACTTACACTAGCAAACTTGGGAAAGCGGCTCTCAATGAGCATAGCAATTGCTAATATGTAAAGATGGTAAGGGTATCCTTGGGTCTTAGCATCAAAAACAACAACTGAGCTTTCCCCATCCCTTAAAATATCTGTTTCATTATTAGTAGAAGATGGTGCAGCCTCCCTATACATCTTAATATCTGAGTAAAGCTTAAAAGTTTCTCCAAATTTCTTACTGCCTAAACCCCCACATGTTTTCCAATATCCAGAAGGTTCTTCGCGTTCTTGGGATTTAACATATACAGGAATTTGAGTATCAAATAACTTTTTTTCACCTAAATCTGCAAAATCATAAGCTTGCAGTAATTTCACTGTTTCTTTGTAAACACTTGTCCAATCTTGTTGTGAAATCTGATAAGGAAGCACCGACAGGCTAACATATGTACCCAATCAAAAACCACACCCCTTCTTCTGAGATAGAATTGAAAGAGAAATCCCTTCTCCTTTATGGCAATTTTTTAATATCACCAAATTAAAAAGGTTATCTCGACATCAGGAAGATAACCTTTTATTTGTTTTCCAGAATTATAGAAAAGCTGTAAGCTTCTCTATATTGCATCCTGTTACTCAATTCTATAAGTTGCTCTGTTAGATTTGTTATATACTCGATGTATATCTTTCTTGGATTGTTTTACATATGACTTAATCATTGAATAATCGTTCGTGTTAGCATCTTTCACTTTCTCCAGAGTTGCTCCTACACTTCCAGCCAAATATCCAGCTGCCCCCAGTATCACTCGCAGTTCATCCATCAATTCTGAAGTTAATGCTTCATGGGCATTATTTTTCATGATGTTATCTTCTGCGTCTTCAACAATTGTTGCTAAATCTATTACCAACTTTCCTGAATATACCTGCACTTCGGAAACCTCCCCCATTTAACTATTATTAGTACTCCCTAGCGCTCACTATTAGTAGCTTATTTAAATGTATTATGCTTTTTTTAGCCGTTATTTTTCCTTCTCTATTCTCATACCTGCCTTTATTAGTGACAGGTGAAAAAGATCTCTTTTGTCACATTCTTCACTACTAGTAAAATCAAAAATAAAGTTATCAGTTACAACCTCATACTTTGCAAGAACGGTTATTATATCCATTAAAAGTTCATCATAAATATCAGTACGAGGATTCTCATGTATTTTTGTAATTCTATATAAGTCCACTTGAATAAATCCTAAATGTTTAGAATATGTCAAAGATAATCCTCCCATTAAAACATTTTCTGTGGATTTACTAAGGTGTTTATGGCAAACATAAGGGCATCATTAAAAGCAGTCCGATAGGCTAATTTCGTTTGGATATGTACCTGCTCAAAAATGTTAGCTCTAATATCATCAATGAATTCATCTTTTTTTGTTTCATCCTCAAACTTTTCGAATTGGGCAAGCTTTTCATCTAGATCTTTATGAAGCAATTCCGAGTACATAACGTACTCTTCACTTGTGATAATTTGTTCAAGCCTTTCCTCAATTAACCTGTCCACAACCTTTTGAAATCCATCAATCATTAAATACCACCCTTTTTATTCCTTATTGGAATATATTCTTAAATAGAATATAACACGATATATATTGATTGTAAAATTCAATAACGATACGATTACTAATAATGATGTTTAGAGGGCTGAAATATGAGTGATTTATTAATTGGAAGACTAATCAAGGAACTTAGAAAGAAAAAAAATATCACAATGGTTGACTTCGCAAAAAGAATTAAAATATCCCAGCCGTCCCTATCTAAGATTGAATCAGGAAGACAAGAGGTATCGTTTTCCCTGTTGGAATCTATATGTCATGAATTTGGAATTACAAGGAGCCATTTTTTTCAAATGCTTGAAAGGGACAGTATATATCACCAAACTTCTTCGGCTTTAAATTTTGAGGAACCCGTGGATGCTAACAAAGAAATTGAACATAAAATCGGAGAATTAGTTTCGAAGATGACATTTGAACAAAAAAAAGCATTATTCACTTTTTTATTCTCCAGTAGCAAAGAATAAAATCCATAAAAATTAAGATACTTAGGGGTTTTTGAGATTACTCAAAATAAAAAATGCAGTCCAACTCTTTTATGAATTGGACTGCTAAACTTTTTGCTCAATTAGTTTTCCTATAGCTCTAAACCTGATTAATTTTTTTTACTCAAATTTTTAAAAATGCTAGTCTTCATTTTCAAAATGATGAAATTTGCTTCGTTCTATTTATGTTCCGAACAGGTTCCGAATAATATATCCCATTCGGAACATTAATCCTTAATCGATTTTCCTTTTACATAAAGGTTTTTCATGAGTAAATCAGTACTCTGTTCCAAAATACTGAATTTTTTACTGTTTGGAAAGAATGTATAACGTACAGGTATATTTTATATACCAACATACTCCCAAAAGTGGTGGAACGTTGGAACAACCTGCTGTTAAACCTTGATGTTACTGGCTTTTAAACGTTCCATCTTTTCCATTAATTGCGGAACGAAATTTGGAACTTCCTCTACCTTATTTTATTTATAGAAGTAAATCATTGTATCGGGCAACTCTGGATGAACAATGCCATCCTTAATTGATTCAGGATTACCCGGATCAGATAATTGTATTAACCACGCAGTAGGATTACTAGCACCAATTCTGTGTTTAACTTTTTTAATAAAAAATGAATAAGTTTGTAAGTCTTTAACGACTTTATTGCTTGATGGGTAGAATGGGATTCTTTCCGACATCTGATAAGCTTCATAAATATTAGATGGAGCCAAGTATAAATAGGTGGAACCATCTTCTTTTACACACTTATAATCACTATTGTTCTGTAATTGACCTTTTTTAGCCAATAAACCAATCTTGCGCAAAAAATCCATAGCAGGATGGTCTTCGATTGTTAGTTGTTGCGTTTCTTTCATCTCCTGATATACAAATTGATAAATTTCCTTTCTTTCCTCTGGATCAGAAAAAAATATTTCATCCTCCAACAAATCATTTAACTGGGCAAAGGCTGCAAATGCTGATGCAAGAACCATGGCATAATGGGACCGAATTCGAATGTGAATATTACTCCATCCCCTACTATTAAAATAATCAAGGATTTCATGATAAAGTCGTAAAAAGTTATGCTTCCATCTATAAGATGTTCTCATTAAATACTGTCCTACCCAATATGGTACTTCTTTGAGAGCTTTGACTTTTCTAATAGCCTCTTCATTAAAATTAATTTTTGAAGCATCAAATAAAACTGATCTTTGAATAATTGATGGCACGCTGGTCAATACTTCTCCACTTAACATTAAAGTCGCTTTTACAGGAAATCGAATAATAGCAGATTCATCTTTATGCCCTCTAATAAAATCCTGCCTCATATAAACATTATTTTTAAGTGACTCTGAACAGGTCTTAAAGAAATCTATCCCCTTGCTATTGTCATTCTTATTTTCAGCTTCGTCTACAACAAAAGGCATAGAGGATTTTCGACTCATACCCTTTCTTAAACTATCCAACGATGGCGGGGTGTTCAACGATACATTAATACCGGCCATTTTTGTATACTCTTTAACGGCTGTACTCTTGCCTTGACCGTGTTTTCCGTATAGGTATAGAAACGGAAAATAATCCGTTTCCTTTACAATGGCATCTACATTCATTGTTCCAGCAATATAACCCAAAGCTAGATTTGAATATTGGCCATAGAGTAATTTAAGGCACTTAAAGTAAGTGACCAAATCCTCCTTAGATGGAGTAGTATCAATATGTGGATGTATTCTATATTCGTCATCTTTATCAACATCCACTTTAAAACTCTTACCTTTTACTGCTATAATTCCATCTTCATCGGCAAGAACCACCTTATCACGATAATACGCATGTGATGGATAAATCCAGATACCCTCCTTTTCATTCCACCCCATATATGGTATAAACTCAAGTTCTTTCATAGGGCTGGTTAAAATCATGTTTATCAGACTATCTAAGTTTGTTTGCTTCCCATACCAATTGAATCTCCCGTTATTCATGCAATGTTTTTTAAAAGCTGTGTGAATTGCTAATGTCTCACCATCAAATTCGACCACTTTTGTCTGATTGTTAGAGATTATTTTTAACATATAAACCTGTTTGCCACCTTGTCTTACAGTCGTATAGAGTGGCACAACAATAAAGTTTGAGATTGGACTTTCTTTATACGTATTGTCCTCTGTCTTTACTCGTACGTAATAATATTTTTTTTCTTTATTGATTCGAAGATTATTACTATTAAAAATGTTTTCTCTTGTTGGATACAAATCAGACTGGAGATTTTTATCCTTTTGCTTAATATTATCTGGTTCATTACGCGCAGGAGAATCTTCAATTCCCACCATCACATCATTGTATAAGCCTATACTTCTTCCTACACTGGATTTTTTTCGATTTTTAGTTTCCATTTCAACTTTGTTTTTTTGATTCATGTTTTTTCCTCCATAATAAAAACCCCAAACAAGTAAAGATGGTCATAAGGCCATTCTTAAACAAGTTTGGGGTTCTCCCTTTTTTATTATTTATTTTTCAGCAAGAAACCTATTATTAAACTTACTTTTATAAGGGACCTCCTTCTTTGTACTTTGTTAATTTCAAGCTAAAATCTTAAAATATTATAATTATTGTTTTTGATATTCGAACCCCTTTTCAAAAAAAATGTTTAATATTTTCTAGATTTAATTAATAATATTGTAAAATTTAAATAGTACGGTATTTCCCAGAATAAAATTAAAGGAGCAATACAATGAGATTCAAGTTCTATAACGATACTGGCAGAATAGTTACTATACATCCAGCTACATATAAACATGGCTGCAGTGTCGATAATAAAGAAGCGATTATACCATTAGAAGAAAGACTATTCATCTTGCCAGAAGGTACCTACCCGTATGTCAAGATGTGGGACTATGGATTAAACAATGGACTTCAGTTACTGGTTTCACCTACTAAAGATTAAAAAACTTAATTTTGGTCAGTAGCCCCTATGTGAGTAGTTTAATTAAAAGCTGCTCTTTTTTTATTTGTGGGTTGTTTATAGATGTAAATGAATAAATAGATGTTGGATATAGAAAAAATGCTCATTGTCACGCCATTCATTTAAATTTCATTAAAGTCTACTTTAAGTTAAATGAAATTTAGCAAAAACTTAATCAGATCCATTAGAAAAAATTAACTTCTATTTGATTTAACTCCATTAAAAGAAAAAACCAATAAGAATTAAGTATTACGTACATATTTTTTTATTTTTCTATTCGAATTGGATAAAGTTCAAGCTAAAATGTTTTTACCTTTAAATGAAAGGAGGAAATAAAGATGGACAAAGACATTAAGAAAGCATCCTTGAGAGAAGTTATTTCACTCATAAAAGACGGGAAGACGGATCAAGAAATTGGAGCAATGTTTAACTTATCTTCAGGATCTGCTATTTATAGTCGTTTAAGGATTGTTGGAGCTGATAAATCGACCAAAAAGTGGGATTTTACCAACATTGATCAATCTATATTAGACCATAATTTTTGGGACATTCGTCAAGAAAAGAAACTAGTAATAGAAAAAAACTTTGATAACCCGTCATTTTCGGAAGAGCAAATCAATGCTCTCAAGGTTATTGCAGATGAATATATCAACCGGAGTTCTGAGAATGAAGATGATGAAAATAAATATAAAATGTTTGGCAGACTACTATTTGAACACGCCAATTATAAAAATAAAGATATTGCCGCCAAACAGTTAAATGTCCCCATTCCTGACCCTGTTATGCAACGACTAGATGATTTTGCTAATAGAAGTGGACTTGAAAAAAGATTTATCGTGAACAAAGCACTGGAAGTTTTTTTAGATTTATATCAAAATGATTTGAAATAAGTGTAACTATGCACGTTGAAGTATACCCGTTAGAGGGGTCCGTTCAACGCGTATATTATCTCCTTCTTTAAAACCAGATTTATCAATGGTTTATGTACTATATGGGCGCTCCCTTTAAATGCCGACTATATAGGCAGAGAACTACCTATTTAATACGAAATAAAGGTCTATACAACCATTCGCTTTCAAATAACCTATATTAAATTGTAACTGGGGAAGTTATTGAATTATAATCAAAATATGGTGATATTTAGAAATTTATTTAAGGGAGGACAGCTCATGGACTTCAACAAACTAATGCTTTACGCCAACATACTAGGTATCTGTTTTACTGTGGCTCTAACATATATAATTGTTGTTAACATTCTCGTTGGACTCCCTGTTCAGCCTGTCGCTATTGCTATGCTTGCAATCGGATATGTTGTCATGATTAAGAGAAATACACTTTTTCAAGAACTTTGGAATAGATGGTTCTCCGGCAGAGGAAAATAAAACTTTTCTAAAGACATTTAATAATTTCCTTTAAGTGATATGTTATTTAACCATTCATAAAATCGTTGTTTACGTGTAATTTAAATACATTTAAATCGGAATAAGGGAAAACCCCATTATTGAGTTTAAACGCACATACTATTGCGTTTAAGCCTCATTATGGGGTTTTTATTTTTGGTTAAAATTTACTGGGGGAATCTATGTGATATTAAATAAAAACGATTATGAAGCGCTTTACGAAGAGTTAAAGCTTGTTAATGAGGAGAATTATCAAGGAAACTTTTATGTAACTAGATTCGAGGATTTAGAAGAACAAGCTATGCAATTTTTGATAAATGAGAATTACATTGATGACGAGAACGAAGATAATGATCAAAATGTTTCCTTAAATATTTCTTGGAAAGGAGAAGGCTTGTACTGCTTTTGTGGACTTGGATTTATCAATAAGTATTCACTTAATCATATTGTCGATCTTTTCGAAGCTGAAACCGAGGTAAGCCACAAAATATATTTAGGTGACCATAATGAAATTGAAAAGGCAAAAAACAATTTCACAAATGTACATGTCGTATGGAATATAGATGTTTTTACCAAAACCTATTCACTTGAAGAAATCATTGAAAGTGAAAAACCCACCAATACTTCAGTAATCCTTAGTGAGCTTAGTAAACGTAAAGGAAATAGGCAATGGGGGAATCATGAAGTAGAAATTATTAAGGATATGAATAATGAGACTTTTTACGAATTTTTGAAGCAGTATAACAAGCTATTGCTAATGTCTTAGCAATTTCAAATAAAGTAAGGAAAACCTAAAGGCACCTTTTCTTCTTGGAGAAAGTGCTTTTTTCCTTTAAAAAAACTAACAGGAGAAAAGAAAATGAAAATATACTATTATTTATCGAAATCAAAAAAACGCCGTATTCAATTAGAAAGCAAGGATATCTATGCGCTGCTTTTCTTGAACGAACAGAGTATCTTATCGCAACCTCAATTCCATGAGTTTTACTCTCTGTTAAAGCCTATAAGTGAAGCTGCTTTCCGAAGAAAAATGAGTCGTTGGAACAACGCAAATATCATAAACAAAAGAAAAGTAAAAATGAAAAACGGATATGAGATGGGAATTATTGAATTGACCAATTCTGGTCAATCCATTCTAAAAAAGCTGGGTTACTTAAAAGAGAATGAAAAACTCAAATACCAAGCAAAAAGCAATTTAGACCATACTCTTGCCATTAAACAATGTGTCATCGAATTCTTAAAAAATGTCAGTCATTTAGATCCGTTCTATATTGCTGATGGAGGCAAATATGTCATTCCGTTTGGAGAAGAAGATAAAAATGATGAACTAGAGCAACCTATGATAATCTTTAAGAAGCAAAACTTCGACAATGATTTTATTCCTCCTTTAAAATCGTTAGCTAAGTACAATCCAGATTTTATGGAGAAGTACAAAAAATCAGGGATAGTTCAATCATTTGTGCCGCAGGACTTCACTCATATTAAAGAGCAGCTTGGCGATAAGACGGGATTAACTCCAGATTGGATTTTTAAAGTGAAGGACACATTCATCTATGTTGAGGTGGATAGTGGTAGCGAAAAAATCAAAACGAAGCGGGACCATGCCAATACCATCATTGAAAAACACGATGTTAAATCAATTGAAGGCAAATTGTATCGTTACGAAGAGTTGGCTAAAAATGATCCAGAGCATAAACATAAAGTAATTTTCGCGTTAATGGATGATAGTGATGTAGTGAAAACTACTAACATTCACTCAAATAAAAACACACGTATTGCGAACTTAAAACACGATATCGCTCATATGAATCACTACAAGGATTGGGACATAGATGTTTGTGTTACAGGAATGAAAAGATTGAACGCCTTAGTACAGGCCATCTATAAAGAATTACTTGGAAATAAAGAATTAGACATCATACAGAAATATAGAGTTATAGTTAGTTCTTTAATCGAGGCTGGTCTGAGACCCAATTGGAAAAACACTAGGGCAAGACTTGTTCGTATGAGTGATTATAAATCTAATAACATTTCAATAAACGGTTTAAACTATGTACCAGATGTTTTATGTAGGTTCTTCCAAGAACAAGACAATAAATATGAACAATATTTTGTCCCTATATTTATCAGAGAGGGTAACGTAAAAGACATGGAGATCTTAGCATATTACACAATCCCTACCGCTGATGGCAGATTCAAATACAATGCAAAGATACTAGCAATGTACGAAACGAAAGAAGAACTTTTTAACGATGTTCTTCGGAAGACAAAGAAAGTAAACGCCAATAAGATAACAAAAGAAAAAGTTGATAATAACGGAATGGATACGGACAATATCCTATTCGTTGCTTTAGATGAATTATCTGAAGGGCAACTTCGTCTCTACGATGCTGACAAAAAAATTGTTTATGTAAGCCAGTTGTTCTGAATTGAACAGAGTAACTGGCTTTAAGACATATTGGCATGACTAACATTAATAACTGTTGAAATAAGTTCTTGATTCAATAAAAGTGTTCCTTTTTGGTGTACCAGACTTATCTCGCCCCTTTAAGCTTTAATTTAAAGACGTAATTCTGTTTTTTCCGCAAAAGTGTTCCTTTTCGGTGTACCGACTTACTTTATTGCTAACTCCAATATGGATTAACAAAAAACATTGCCAGTTGTTCGAAAGAAGCTGCCCTAATTGGACCGCCTACTCCAGAACAACAACAACTTTTCATAGCAAATACAACCGTATTAAACCAGAAGATCGATTTCCACTAGGGTATAATCCATTAACATTATAAAAAAAGAAGAAGGATGTGCTTCCTTCTTCTAGTTTCTGTCATAGATTTGAATAAACAATATGCTCAATTTGTTCCTGATTTTGTTCAAAGCCGATTAATATTGTTTTTTTAGTTCTGAACAATCGCTTTCTCTCAAATATGAAAGCAGGGACTATTCGAGTACCGGTTATCCCAATAAGCTCTTGTTCCTTTTCAGGCTCGTTTGCTAAATTAATTTCTTTATAATGAAATCCTTTATTCGAAAGAAACTCTTTCGCTGCTTTGCAATCCAGTCAGGTTGGTCTGGAATACATAGTCAGTGTTACTTTTTTCATCTCATCATTCCTCTCTTAATTTGCTAAGGATGTGAATATTAAGATAAAGTTGATGGCATGTGATACCTTGGCAAATTATAAATCAGTATGGTTTTCAGTATGATTTCCGCTCTTAACATCTGGATCCGCAATTAATTGATCGTAGATGATATATCCTGCCATAACAACCAACAAATAGGCGATTGCAGCTATTGCCCACTTTTTCATTGGGAAATCTTCCTTTCAGCAAATTTAGTCATTTAGTTTTACCCGTTGTAAGCGAAGGGCATTCAACACTACAGAAACAGAACTAAATGCCATTGCAGCCCCAGCCAACCACGGAGCAAGGAACCCTGCTGCCGCTATTGGGATGCCGAGAGAATTATAGGCCAATGCCCAGAAAAGGTTTTGTTTAATATTGCGAATCGTTTTCTTACTCATTAAGATAGCATCGGCTATGCTGTTCAGATCCCCTCTCATCAGAGTGATATCTGCTGCCTCCATCGCAACATCTGTACCAGTACCAATCGCCATACCGATATCGGCCATTGCCAGTGCTGGTGCATCATTGATGCCATCACCAACCATCGCTACCCGTTTCCCTTGTTCCTGCAGCTTTTTCACTTCCTCAGCTTTTCCTTCAGGAAGGACTTCTGCAATCGCCCTGTCGATTCCGACTTCATTCGCAATTGCTTCAGCAGTACGCTTGTTATCGCCTGTCATCATGATCACTTCAAGCCCTGCATCTTTCAAACGTTTAATCGCTTCTTTCGATGTTTCTTTTACAGTATCAGCTACAGCAACGATTCCCGCGAACTTTCGATCAATCGCAACAAGCATCGCTGTTTTTCCGTTATCCTCAAAAGTTTCCATTTTGTTGATTGCTGACTCAATAGTAATATCATTCTTATTCATTAATCTTCTTGTACCAACCAATAGTTCATGACCATCCACGGTTGCCTTTATTCCGTGTCCGGGTATTGCTTCAAATTCCTGTACATCCATCAAAGATATATTTCTTGCCTTACCGCCTTGAACGATTGCTTCCGCAAGTGGATGCTCGGATTGTTTTTCCGCCGAACCGACAAGCGCAAGGAATGTTTCTTCATCCACATTTCCTTCAATGACTACATCCGTTAATATCGGTTTCCCATGTGTTACAGTACCTGTTTTATCTAAAACTACGGTTGTAATACGGTGTGTTGCTTCAAGATGTTCTCCGCCCTTAAATAAGACTCCATATTCGGCTGCCCGTCCAGATCCTGCCATAATTGAAGTTGGCGTAGCGAGTCCCAATGCACAAGGACATGCAATAACTAGAACGGCAATTAGTTTCTCAAGCGCTTCGGCAAATTCACCGGGACTTACCCATAGATACCAGATTAAGAAAGTGATAACTGCAATCCCAACCACGATTGGTACGAAAATACCCGAAATTCTATCCGCCACCCGTTGAATCGGTGCTTTTGAACCTTGAGCTTCTTCCACTACTTTGATGATTTGGGCTAGTGCAGTGTCTCTTCCTACTTTTGTGGCCCTTACTTTTAAGAAACCATTTTTATTTAGGGTAGCTCCAATGACGGTATCTCCAACAGACTTGCTGACAGGAACACTTTCACCTGTTAGCATTGATTCATCCATTGCGGAACGACCTTCCACTATTTCCCCGTCAACCGGCACTTTTTCACCCGGTTTGATGTAGACTATATCTCCGACGGCTACTTCTTCAAGTGGAATTTCAGTTTCATTTCCATCCCTTAAAACAGTAGCAGTCTTTGCTTGCAGTCCCATTAATTTTTTAATGGCCTCTGAAGACCGGCCTTTTGCCCTCGCTTCAAATAATTTCCCTAAAATTATCAGGGTGATGAGAATGGCACTAGTTTCAAAATACAGCTCTACCATATGCACATTAGACCCGATAGATTCAATTGCTTGGTATACACTATAGAAGTAGGCAGCAGAGGTTCCTAGTGCCACTAATACGTCCATATTGGCACTTTTATTCCGAAGGGCCTTATAAGCTCCCACGTAAAACTGCCTTCCGATAATAAACTGGACTGGTGTGGCTAGTGCCATTTGGACCCAAGGATTCATAAACATTTCAGGTACATAGATAAAAGAAGTAAATTCAAAATGCCCAACCATAGACCACAATAACGGCAAGGAAAGAATTAACGAAAACAGAAATTTCCCTTTTTGTTTTTCTAGCTCCTGTTCCCGGAAATCGGCTGTCTCTTGTTGATCTTGCTTTAATTTAGCTTCGTATCCGATTTTGTGAACTTTCTCAATCATGTCTTGGATAGAAACCTCTGAAGGGTTGTATTCAACTGTTGCTGATTCAAGTGCTAAATTGACCGTTGCATTCTCAACACCCTCAAGTTTATTTAACCCTTTTTCAATGCGGGTTGCACAGGCTGCACATGTCATTCCCACTAAGTCGAACTCAATTTTTTCTTTGACGACTCCGTATCCAAGGTCATTTATTTTTTGCTCGAAAGCATCCATTTTTGTAACCTCTGGATTATACCTAACTGTTGCTTTTTCTAAGGCTAAGTTAACGGTAGCACTTTTTACACCTTGAACTTTATTTAGTCCCTTTTCAATGCGAGTCGCACAGGCTGCACATGTCATTCCCGAAATAGGGATTTGAGCCTCCTTTAAAGATGCACTGCTCACTTTGATCACTCCTTCTATAAAAGGCTTAATAATATTAATCTTACTTACAACTTAATACTATACCCCCCCACCCTATATGTCAATGATGATTTTTCTTTTTGGGGGAGAATTCATTGCATTTCCATGCTATGTAAACACCTTTTCTTACATATTTTGTCCTTTTAATAAAAGGTATACCATTTAAAAAAACAGAACTCGCTTAATAAAAGACAGGTTCTGTTTTTTTAATTCTATTATTACTCTACGTCATATCCTTGATCATCAATGGTTTCTTTGATTTTCTCTAATGACACAGAGGCAGAATCAAATTGCACATTTACTTTACCATTTTCAAGATCAACAGCTACCTTATCAACACCCTTTATCTCTCCTACACTTCCTTCAATTGCTTTTACACAATGTCCACAAGACATACCTTTAACATTTAAAGTTACATTTTCCATTCCTTAACCCTCCGTCACTTTTTCATTAACTTTTGTACAGTCACAAGAACCTCGTCAAGAACCTCAAGATCTCCCTCTTGAATTCTTTCCAACACACAGTTTTTCATGTGTCCTTCAAGTAATATCTTAGCAACGCTGTTTAATGCTGATTGCGTTGCTGCTATTTGGGTAATTACATCATCACAGTAAGTATCTCTTTCAATAAGGCCTTTGATGCCACGTACCTGACCCTCAATTCGATTTAAACGAGTTACAAGGTTCTTCTTAACTTTATCAGAATGGTGGCTCTTTCTGTCGCTGTGTTCAATTGAACAACAATCATCAGCCATTGTTTCTTCATTATTTATATCTAACGACATCGCCTCGCCTCCTTCACGATTATTATATGATACCCCCGTACAGTATGTAAAGTTTTACACAGTATATTTTTTAACCATTCTTTATCATCGCAAGCTCATCTAATAACGCTTTCTCATCTATTCTTCGGATAAATTTATGAAACTGTTCTCTTCTTTTTCCATTGCGAGAATACAGTTCAATCAAGTGTTCAACAGCTTTATATAATTGATTTGGAGCTAGGTCTTCTAGCAGTAAGAAACCAACCTCTGCATCTTTTCCCTTTGCCTTGCCGCCAACATAAAGATTGTAATGCTCTTTGATTTTCATAACCCCAATGTCACTTAACAATGGCTCTCCGCATCCTACTGGGCAGCCGGTATATGCTACCCTTAATGTAAAGGGAACTGGTTTCCCAGCAATGCGCCTGTTTAATTCTTTAGCAACCGGCATCCCTTCCTCTTCTTCTCCCTTGCAAAAGTTACATGTTCTCAAACTTTTCACATAGTTTCCCACCGGGTAGCAAAATAAACCTACATGCGTGAATTCTTCAATGATTTCGTCCTTTTTCTCTTCAGGTATTTCAATATATAATTGCTGAAAGGTAGTTAGCTCTAAACTATCTTCCTCATCCAAATATTTAGCGATAGTAATCAATTGTTTTGAATTTAATTTTGATCCAAAGTCAATACCACCATTAACAGCTATTTTTATTGTTTTTTCTTTTTGATTCACAATAAAGCCCCCCTTATAGTATTTAGCTTTTAGCTTTTAGTTTTTTGACATTTCAATCTACTCTTTCTATGTTGATAATAGTTGCTCAACAAATTTCAAAAATTTTGGAGTGAGGATATGATTTTTGAACTGGATGAAAAAGCAAAAAGCTGGATTGAAACCAAAGGAAAACATTTAACAGTTAATACCGTTGAGCTACAATGATGCTGCGCTGTAGGGGTACAGGACCTAATTGCTGTTCCCAAAAAACCAAAGGACACGCATCGCTATACTACATATGAAGTAGATAATCTTTCTATATACATTCAAAAAAATATAGAGGTTCAGGACAAGATTTCCCTCAAAATGTCGGGCATTGGTTTTTTTAAAGGTAAATCGGCAAAAGTAACTAGTTAACCGTTATAAAAATTGAGAGATACATAAAGGATTAGCCAATAGCCAATCCTTTGCTCCCTCTACGGGAGAGTTGATATAGAAGATTGATAGAATTAAAAATTCTTAGTTTGTAATTCTCCTTCTTGTACAAGTAAATCCCAAGACTTTGTACCATCAACCGTACGATATATATTACCGTTAAAAGTAGAAAAGACCATTTCCTTCTCACTTTGAGGATTTTGAGCTAAATACATAATGGCATCCTCTTTTAATTCCGGAATAAAGATTCTTTGCTCGTTATCCTTCGTTAAAGACCGTTTAATTAACTGAGCTTCTTCTTTATACCCGCCATATATCAAATGATCGTTCGTTAAAAACACTGCCGTTCCTTGTATATCATTGGAAATCAGATGAAAGTTTTCTCCGTTATCTTCTGACAAATAAACTCCATCTTTCCCCACACTTGCAACAATGTTTGGTTCCGTTGGATGAACAGTAAGTGAGAAAATTTCGTATCCAAGACCTTTTCCGGCTACTTTCTTCCATGTTTTGGTATTATCATCACTTTTATATAGTTTATTACCGTCCATTAGAGAATTTTTCTGAGGACTTATGGCATAAATTACGTTGTTCTCGAAACCTACACCCATTACGTGAAAATCAGTTTCCCCTTCCAAAGTTAGATTTTCTAATGATTGGCCGTTGTCAAAACTTCTTTTTATCCCTAACGGGTTCGGAAGTGCTGAATCTTTACCCGGATGTCCACTTGAATAAAATCCTTTCTGTACCGCGTTAAATCCCATATAATCATTATTTTCCGTTTTGGTGCGATACCACTTACCATTTTTAAAAACTTTTAACCCATCATGTGCTGCAAAAAAAACTGCATTTTGATTACCTGCATAACCAAGACCATGAATATGCTCCAGTGTTCCGTCAAATGACGTAAAAAAACTGTTCGATTCAATGGGTTCTTTTCCATTGGAATGAGGGGTGTTTTTTAATTCATTCTGACTTGGTGATTTTTCCTGTTCTACATCTTGTGTCTCATTACTTTGATTACAGGCAGCCACAGCAAAGGCTAATCCTATTATTACTACTAACAAATGAATTTTTTTCATGTAATTCTCTCCTTGTTACACTCTGTCAAATAACATTATCTATTAACATACTAAAAAATTGTGCAGAAATTTTGCATTTATTTATATTTGATTCACGGAATGGTTACTTTATCATCGTGTGTTATGTAGAAAAAAATCTGCACATTTTTTTAACATTTCTTTGTTACAATTTACTCAGATTGATTGAGAGGGGAATTTGTATTGTATGAATATTTAAATAAAGTAAATTCTTTTCTAAACCTGTATATCAACTGATGGATGGTTCGCTAACTATACCACTATTCACGGCTCTTCTTGTTAGGCATTCTTGGCTCCTTGGCACCATGTCAGCTAACGGGAAACTTCACAGCTATAACTTATTTCGGAAAAAAGTCTGTTAGTAATACAACCCCGTGGGGCCAAATATTTTTGTTTTTATTTGGTAAAGTATTGGTCTTCTCCTTGTTTGGAGGATTAATCTGGCTTTTGGGCAAAGAATTTCAATCCGTTCTTACTACATATTTTGCTTACTTTCGCAAAAGTGTTGGCTTTATTAACATAATTGTTGGCCTTTTTCTACTAGGTTATTTGCAGTTAACGTGGCTGAATCGTGTAATCAAAACGAGAACCTTGAGAGATACAAAAGGGAATATCAGTGCTTTCTTACTGGGTATAAGCTACTCTGTAGCCTTTTGCCCCCAATAACGCTCACTGATTCTTTAGGTTTTACCTTACCACCTATTTTTGGTATTGGCACCTCACTACCTCTTTTATTTTTCTTGTTTATGATTTGGGCATTTGGCGCAGAAGGATCCCTCTTAAAAAAAGGGAAGAAGTTTGGAAACCGTGGTTCAGAAAGTGGCGGGAGTAATTATTATTCTGATTGGTTTGTTTGATATCGTTACTTACTGGTAAAAAAGAAGCTCCCATATAGGCTAACGTGTTCTGTTTTCACCATTGACATGTTGATCACATGTATCGAATAACAAACGGCAGAACGAATTTCTCATTCTGCCTTTTTAGATATTAATGACCAGAATGCCCTCCATCGTCACCTTTTGATGGAGAAAGTTCATCTTCTGTGACCCATTGGTGGTTTTTCACTTTTTCTCCACCTGTTGTTGGCGTGTAATCAACCATATAAATAGTCGTTTGTTTTGCTGAATCTATAGTAGCCTTTGCACCCTTCATACCTTCCATGTGATTAGCTTCTAGGGTCACTTCATCACCCGCTTTATAAGGCTTTTCACCAGCATCCTTCAAATCTTCTTGAATAACCCATTTATGATTTGTCACTTTTTCTCCACCCGTTGTTGGAGTGTAAGTTACGGCATAGACAGTCGTTTCATAAGCACCAACAATCTCAGCTTCGGCACCCTTCATGCCTTCCATGTGGTCCGTTTCTAATATCACCTTGCCTCCAACTGGATATGTCGGATTCTTTGTTTCTTTTAACCCTTCAGGAACTTCGCCTGAGCTGGAATGATCCATTTCAGAATGGTCCATACCTGATTGGTTCTTCTCTTCTTGTTTGGAATCGTTATTGTTGTTTGAATGGTTTTCGTGGTCTGTGTTATTTCCACATCCAGCTAAACCTAAAATTATAGCAAGACCAAGTAAAATCAGTTGTTTTTTCATTTTCCCCCACCCTTTTATAATAATATTTGGTACTAATATAGCATACCCATGAAGGGTATATAATCAAACAAAAACTCTTTTCAAATTAATGTCCAATATTCCAACTGCATAGCTTCACAAGTATCTAATTAATTTTTAATCAGATTGACATTGCCCAAGACAAAAACCTTACTAACAGTTTATATAAAAATTCTACCAAGAAAATGTGCAAAAATTATGCAGTTAGCTGCTTTCCCGTTTTATCATAAGTTAACGATGTTTTGACGAAACTCTAACAGCTAAGAATATTTATTACCAATTTTTTAAAATCACAAACAGGTGTAACAAGCAGGTTTGTATCTTTAGTAATTCCTAAAATTCTTTGGATTTCTACTGGAACCGTTATTTTATTACCATGATATACAAATTTATTATGAGAATTTTCATCTAAGATGTGTTCGATAATTATTGAATTATTTTCAACGTAAATACATAAAAACATCTCTTCTTTAAAATTAAGGTATTGTCTTAATCCTTTGGGAATATATAATTGACCAGTTTTAGTCAATCTCCTTTGAATCTCCATAATGAATCATTCCTTATTTACCCACTTATAGCCCACTCCCCAGACAGTGCGTAAATGTTTATCTATAGGAAAATTTACTTGCCTTAATTTATCCCGGACATTCCTAACATGAGAATCAACTGTTCTATCTTCAGTATAAGTATTATTTCCCCAAATTAAATCAAGTAACAGCGCTCTAGAAAACACTTTATTTGGGTTTTTTAAAAATAAGCCAACTAACAAAAATTCTTTAGGTGTTGTTTGAATAATTTCACTTGCATATCGTAGTTCGTATGCAGCTTCATCCCAGCTCAAGCCGTTAAAATTAATCTTTCTAACCTCTTTGTTCTGATATCTTCGAAATACTGCATTAATTCTTGCCAGTAATTCTCCCTCATCAATAGGTTTGGTAATATAATCATCTGCACCAGTTTCCAGACCTTTAACAATATCAATTTTTTCATTTCTAGCGGATATCATTATAATTGGAACTTCAGAAAACTTTCTAATTTTTTCACAAGTCTCCCATCCATCCATCTGAGGCATCATAATATCCAGTAAAACTAAATCGATATTGTTACCCTCCAGTAGTGAAAGTGCTTCTTCACCTGAGTTTGCCTTTACACATTGATAAAAAGGAGATAGATATAAGCTTAATAAATCAAGCATCCTTACTTCATCATCCACCAATAATAAGGTTTTCACTGTCTCACCTCCCCTAAAGTGATTAAGAATCGTGTTCCTTCCCCAAGCTGACTTTCTACCTGAATAGCACTATCTTGATGCGCATCCACTAACTCCTTAACAATAGCTAGCCCTAGTCCAGAACCACCAAAGCCTCTTGATCGAGATTTTTCAACTCTATAAAACCTCTCAAAGATAAATGGAAGATCTTCTGTTGGGATGCCGTAACCTTCATCCTTTATCTCGATGCAAACATTACCTTTATCTTTGTAAGCGTGTATACTGGTTGTTGTTTCTATCGGTGAATATTTAATCGAATTGTCAAGCAAGTTGAGAATGATTTGTTCAAAACGCATCGGATCTACATTTACTTTAAGATTTGCTTCACATTCCAAATCCAAATGTATTCTTTTTTCCTGAAAAGCCGGAAGCATTTTTTCATAAAGCGTATGTAGAAATAAAGATAAATTTACGATTTCTTTATTGATCGTGAATGTATTTTTATCAATCCTTGCTAGATCAAATAAATCCTTAATCATATCTGAGAGTTTTTCTGATTCTTCAAAGATAATATCTAAATATTTTCTCCTATCGTGTTTATCGAGATTATCCCTTCTTGCTATATCAGCATAACCTTTAATATAGGTAATAGGTGTTCTAAGTTCATGTGATATGTTGGCAAGAAACTCATTTCTATCTTCCTTTAAATGCTTTAAATCAGTAGATAAAACCGTTATTGACTTTGCTAAATCTCCTAATTCATCCTTTCCCATTTCCGGCAAATTCACCGTAAAGTCACCCTTACTGATTTTCTCAGTAGCTTTTTTCATCTTGATTAATGGTTTTGTTAATACTCTTGTCAAAGAAATAATTGTTAAGATCATGAAAGTAATAGTCAATATTGCAGCAATAACAAAGTGTCTGTTTAATTTAGAGATTAAACTTTGGACCTGATCCGTGCTTTGAAACATAAAAACATATCCATAATTATGGTCATTAATGAAATATGGGCTTATTGTCGAAATATATTTTTCAGTCCTCCACCTATCCTCCAAGATGGAACCTTGCCTCGGAACATCTTTAACCTTAGTTGTAATAATTTTCTGTTCTTCATTATCCAGATTATTTGATGTTACTAAGATGTCATTATTTTGGTCAGTTATAACTACTTCTGTATCAGCCTGAGCTTCCATTAAAGCAACATGATGAAGTGTGTCACTTTTAAAAGACTTTTCTACTACATCTCTATGGCTATTTCCTCTTGCTTGTAGAGCATTAAGTTCCTCTTCAACCCTTGAATCCACTATGTTGGAGTGTAAAAAGAAAAACAAAAACGATTCAAGAATAAGAATAATTACGAAAAACCAAAATCCTAACCTTAACGAAATTTTATTTATCGGAATCACCACTTTTTTTAAAACGTTATATCAAAAATATCATAAAATTATGCAGTTTCTTAGGAGTTTTATAAAACCCGTTAGTTCAATTTCCTGATGGGTAAAATTAATATGACTATAAATTTAGGAGGTATGATTATGAATTCTACTTACGAAGAATGCATCAAAGCCTGTTTGGAGTGTATGGAATCATGTAACATGTGTTTCGATGCTTGCCTGAAAGAAGAGGATGTAAAAATGATGGCTTACTGTATTCGCTTGGACAGAGAGTGCGCTGATATTTGCAGTTTTGCGGCCAAAGCCATGCAATCAAATAGTCCTTTCGCAAAACAAATTTGTCAACTTTGTGCAGATATCTGTGAAGCATGTGGCAACGAATGCAAGAAACATGAACACCACGAGCATTGTAGAAAGTGTGCTGAAGCATGTTTTAGATGTGCTGAAGCATGTCGAAAAATGGTTGCATAAATTAATCTAAAGACAAAAAAAGAAAAACACACATCAATGACTGGATTAAAATGGTACCTGTAGTTAGGACACTTGAAAAAGAGTGTTTTATCTACAGGTATTTTTTTATATACTTATAATTACTAAATAGGGATTAGAGGACAACATGAGTAGAATAACATTTTCAA
>NZ_WEHU01000019.1 GCF_009183415.1 Bacillus sp. B1-b2
TGTCCTAAAAGAAAGCAACAAAAAGATTCAAAGGTTAATTCAATGTCAACTACAACACTGGATTGCAGGCTTACCTAATTACATCAAGATCTACCTGCCTATTTTAGTGTGCGAAAGTTGAGTTAGTAAGATTCATAAGATCCTACTTTTAGGTTCGCATTCACTTAATGCTAACATAGGAAATTTCTTTTGAAAATATTGTGTGATTAAAAAAATTAAAGGGACACTATCTAATGTGATAGTATCCCTAAAGGTAATGATCAAAACGTTAATAAGTTTGGATGTTCACCTTCCTTATTTTGTAACTTTTTACCATTCTTTCGTCCATGACTGAAATTTTTTCGCACTTTCTGGTTCAACCTCTTCAATAGCAGAAGCAGCTGTCTCTAGGGCTTCTTTATATTGATACTTCCTAAAGGCTGCTTCAGCCTCTAGAAGACCATTATGCAATTTAGGATATCTTTTTCGATATCTATTTCCATATTGAATAACTCTTTCTGCTAAATAAACGGTTTCTAATAATTCTATGGTTGTGTCAATAAGCAATCTCACTAGTTGCTCTGTATCTTCCACCTGTTTCTTCACTTCTATCATATCAAGTGGAGTAGAATCTAATGTAGCATATACCTTTGCGAGAGCATTTTTAGCCTCTTTAACTAATTCATTAAACTCTTCCGTTATACCAGGTAGATTACTATTTGCAACCTTTCTTAGTGCATCTGCAACTTCAGCACTAAGCTGTTGTATTTTCTCATGCGCACTTACTTCGTCTTTTCTAAGGGCATGTAGCTTATTAAATAAAGCCTTTTGTTCAACAGAAGCATCTTCTAATTGTTTTTTTAGATCTTTTAATTCTTCACTTAGTAATGTATGTGCCGTTGAATCAGTCAATAATTTATGCTCTAGTACTTCAAATTGTTTGTAAAGAACATTTAATTTCTTCTCTAATTTAAATTGAAAATCAATGTCTTCATCTGTGAGATTATAATTTTTTTGTAAAATTTCTACTTCTACATGTAAACGACTGTTGTCATTCTGAATGTTTTCAAGTATCTCTTTCGTCAAGGTAATATTCTTACTAACAAAGTTTCTTGCAAGAACTTCCTTTTCTAATAAATCATATAATGTATCTAATTTATCTTGTGACTCTAAGATGATTTTCTCGATTTGTTCCACTTCACCTACAGCAAGTAGAAGCTCTGTTTCAGAAAGTTCTTGAACTAATTGATTTATCTCTATTTCCATTTGGAGATGGTTTAAAATATAGCCTTGAGCTAGCATACTCTGAAATCCTTCTTTTAGCTCTTCTATTTGCTCTGGCAATTTAGTGCGGCATTCCATCAGTAAAGGTGGTATCTTCTCAATCAGATATGTAATGGTAGATAACTTCTCTTCAATGGAATAAACAATCTCCCTAGCTTCTAAATAGTCGCCATTATTAGTTTTTTCTTCATAATTCTCTAGCAATTCTGCTATTTCTTGCAGCATTTCTTCTATTTTCTTTTCTGTTTCACCAAAAGTATGTCTATGTGCTAGAAGTGTTTTTTTATTTATACGATAAGATTCTTTTAAGGCTTCAATTTCAGTTCTGTTTTTCTCTTCACTACCGACAAGATTATTTAATTCTTCAAGTATAGAATCCAATCTTGTTTCTACACTTTCCATTTTCATCCGTATCGTGTCTTGTGTTTTTTTAGCCTTGATAAAATTATACTTATCAATATAGTTTTCTGTATCATAAAGTAATTCTTCTATATCAGGAAGTTCTTTTGTAACTACCTCATCCCACTCTTTTCTCCATCTTTCAAACAATTCTTCTGTTTGACCAATCATATTTAGTTGCTTTACTTTTCCTAATTCCTCTAAAACGGGACGATTCATAATTGTTATTTTCCAATTTTCAAGTTCATCGACCACTTGATAATATTTTCTCTTAATAAAATAACCCGTTACAAATAAGCAAATAAGAATGCCTATTCCTCCAATTAAAAAATCCATTTGAAGCCCCCTGTTCTAACACCGGCCGTTATTCCGTATCTATTTTATATCTATTTTAAACATTTATGTAGGTACAATTCTTTGTATTTATGATAACATGTAAACGACAATTTTTGAGTAATTATTTAATATTTTCCTACACTTTTTTTAAAGGAAGAAAAGCACTTCTATCATTATTCTAATACAATACAAGAATTTATTGTAATTATATCTGTTTTCTAGTTATTTTCATGTTTTACTAGTTATAATCAAGTTTAAAAACGGGATGAAAGGATGAGTCAAAGTGTTTAAAAGAGATGGACATATTCATAGCCCTTATTGTCCTCATGGCTCCACTGATACCTTTGTACAGTATATTGAGCGAGCTATACAGTTAGGATTTAAAGAAATTACATTTACGGAACATGCACCACTCCCTGCTCCATTTATAGATACAACTCCGACAAAAGATAGTAGCATGACAATAGAGCAAATGGAAGAATACTTAAAAGAAGTGCAGGAAATCAAAGAAATTTATTACAATCAATTGAAAATCAATGTAGGACTAGAAGTAGATTATATCGAAGGATATGAAACCGAGATACGAGACTTTCTGTCAAAATGGGGACATCTTTTAGATGATAGTATTTTAAGCGTTCATTTTCTACTGAATGGAAAGAATCATCACTATGATTGTGTAGATTATAGTCCCGAACATTTTCAAGAAATGATTGGAGCTTATGGGGGAATTGATGCTATATACGAGTGTTATTATAACACCATCTTAAAATCAATCTTGGCAGATTTAGGCCAAAATAAACCTAAGCGAATCGGACATATCACCTTAGCGAATAAGTTCCAGATTCTATATCCACCAACGAATGACTTCCGTGAAAAGATAGTAGCTATCCTAAAGCAGATTAAGCACTCAGGATACACCTTGGATTATAATGCAGCAGGTCTAAAAAAACCTTATTGCTTAGAGCCCTATCCGCCTGATTGGGTGATTGAGGAGGCCAAAAAGCTTCATATTCCACTTGTATATGGCTCAGATGCACATCAGGCCAAAGATTTGGGACAAGGATACAACCTATTAGTTGATCGTATATAGTTCTTTTTTGTAAGTACAAATAATCTCATCAATCCATTTATTAATTTCCTGAACATATTTTTTTTGAAAATAATCTTCGTGTAGAAAGACATGTAATACTTCTTTTAAATAGTAAGAATGAATAAAAGGCATAGATAAAAATCCTTTGATTTGAATAATACTATAAGGAATGGAAATACGATTAAATTCTTTTCTCGCTATTCCTTCTTCTATTATTTTAGTAAAAATATATTTTTCTTTTACAGAATAGGTAGACATAATCTCTCTTACTACTTGGGAGTCTATTGAGACTTCGCGTAAGACAAACCTAGTCAACTGAGGATTCTGACATTGAAAGGAAATAATTCCTTCTATACAATTCTTTAATTTAACTGTGGGACTAGTATCATTTTGTCTAAACACTTTCTCTAACAAAGCAATATAAGCTTCGAAAAAATGAATATAACAATATTCTAATAACCCTTGTTTTCCATTAAAATAATAAGATATATTCGCAATATTAACGTTCGCAAGACCAGCTATATCGCGAATGGAAGTGCCGTTATAGCCCTTAGTATTAAATAGTGCAATGGCTGCTTCAACGATGGAGTCCTTTGTAGGATTCTTTTTCATTTTGCTATAACCTCATTTCTGTTATAATCCCTATAAAGTGAATAAAGGGAACCTTTCATAGAGTTGCTCCGATTGTGTCTTTCAAAACATTTAATAAGCAAAAACAAATATTTTTTAAATACATCATTCGATGTGGAGTCTATAATCTGTTCATTAAGTGCTACTTATGATTAAATAAGATAATTAGAGCTCTATTCTAAATCTTCTTTAAAAAGTGCTTTAATCCTTTAAAAGAAACTCGACAAATTACTAGGATTTTCCTTGTATTTAGTCACTAATACATCATTATACGGAGAAAGTTGGTTGAAATTCATGTTTAACGTCGAATCATATAAAGGGGATCGTAAAGGTCAATATCAACTAGTGGAGAAACAGTTGAGAGCATTACTAGAAGGAGAAAGCAATAAAATTGCCAATCTTTCAAACGCAGCTGCACTTTTAAATCAATTTTTAGATCGTATTAATTGGGTAGGCTTTTACTTAGTGGAAAATAACGAGCTAGTTCTTGGACCATTCCAAGGATTACCTGCTTGTGTTCGTATTCCATTTGGCAGAGGTGTTTGCGGTACATCCGCTAGTAATAAGACTACTCTTAGAATAGAGGATGTCCATCAATTCCCTGGACATATAGCTTGTGATGCAGCCTCACAATCAGAAATTGTTATTCCTTTGATAAACCAAGATGGAACTCTACTGGGTGTGCTTGATATTGATTCTCCTGAAAAAAACCGTTTTGACGAATTAGATCAAGAGCAATTAGAAAGCTTTGTAACAGCATTAGTTGAATATTTATAAAAAAATGTCCCAAGGATTCGAATTCCTTGGGACATTTTTACTCACTAACTAAATAAGAATCTTGAACAACCACTTTATTCTTGCCTGTTTCTTTTGCCACATACAATGCTTTATCCGCTCTCTTAAAGAGAGTATTGTATGTCTCTCCATTCTCTCTATTCCAATAAGAAACTCCACAAGAGATGGTTACACTTGGAGTAGAAGTTTCTCTTACTTTTTTGACTAATCTTTCAGCAACAGATACTCCTATTGAAAGTGGCACCTTTGGAAGATAGATTGCCAATTCTTCTCCTCCCCAACGGGAACCGATATCCGAACTTCTAATATTCTCCATAATAATATTGGCTACTTGTACAATAATTTCATCTCCAACTTGATGACCATACGTGTCGTTAACAGATTTAAAGTTATCAATATCCATTAAAATAAATGTGCCTTCTTCATCTTCTATTAGAGAACGTTGAATCTTATCATCTAAGTAATTTCTGGAATATAACTTTGTGAGATGATCCGTTACTACCATTTTTTCTAACTCTTCTCTTAGCATAGAGTTTGTTAGAGCTAATGTAGAATGATGAATTAATGACTGTAATAATTTAAATGTATCAAAAGAAAAATGATATGCTTTAGGATGCATCACAATAGCAAACCCTTTTAGTATTCCTGTCTGAATCATTGGTACAGCCATAATGGACTTATACTTTGCTCCATTAAGTTGCATACTGAAATCTCCCAAAAACAATGAATCCTTCTCTGCTTGAATCTTATCCTGGAAATAATTTATATAATTCAATGATTCTGGTTCCAAGAAGAAATCAGAGCTACCTTGTAAAACTTTAATAGAATTAGACTCAACAGAAAAAAGAATAAATCCTACTTCTTCCGCCTCAAAGCTAGAAGAAATTCTTTCACACATATAAGTCATAATCTCATTTAAGCGCAAATTAGAATTAAGTTGATGGGATGCCTCATTTATCAATTGTAAATCTGCTACCAATTTCTTGGATTGTTGATATAATTGAGCATTTTCTAATGCTCCACCTGCTGTGTTTGCAAGTATAGTAATAAATTCCACTTCATTTCTTGGGAATATTTTTGTATCAGATGCAATGATTTGTAATACACCATACACCCCTTGTTTCCCTTTTAATGGAGCATAAATAACCGCCATATTTTCTTCTGCTAGTTCTTCAAATTGAATTTCTGCTGTAACATATGCCTCCATTGCAGCCATATTTTCACTATCATACTCTAAATCCTTCACTGGTAAGTCACCATGACTATTATTATCATGTGATAGTAATAAATAGTAAGTAAAGTTAGGGTAGATTTCCTGCAAAGTATAAATTACTTCATCTAGCACGCTTTCCATTTTCATGGAGGAGTGGAATTTTTCCGTCACTCTATACAGCTGTTTATATTTCTTTTTTTCTTTTATAACACCTTGAATAGTAAACATTTTTTTTAGAAAAGACGCAACATCTATCGCTATTTTCTCCATAAATTCATCACTATAAAAAAGATCTAAAGGATTTTCCTGCTTAGTAGATAACAGTAATATGAAATAATCATGGCCAACATTCTTGATTGGAAGTTGTAAAATAGCTTTGTCTTTAATAGTATATCTTTGCATGATAGAAATCTCGTCCATCTGTTTATTAAAACTATTCCTATCAATCAACTCGTCATCTGTAGTAGAAGCTACAAGTGACCATCTATTATTCCATTCTTTGAAAGTATATAAAGTCATTTCTACATCTTGAAAAAGATCTTGTATGGCAGATAACATTTTCTGAATAATGAAATAATGTTCCTTATCCATTAGGTCTAAATCAAACAATTCCAAGCAGCGACTTTTTAGTTCTAATATCTTTTGGTGGCCAAGGAAGTCCATATAATCATCACCTAATTCACCTAACTATTCTATTCATTTTCATTTATTTCATTTTGGGAAATAATATTTTGAGGGTAAGTAATGGAAAAGATCCACAAAATTAGTCCAATGTACTTATATGAGATTTAATAAAGTATTTGCTTCAGACTGTAGACAAAGTTTTAATAAAGTAAATGTATGTATGTATTTATTTTATTACCGATTTTCTGGTTGTCTTAGAAAAATAGTCCTACTTATCTAAAAGCGCAATAGCCTATTTCTCTAGATTTCCCTATATAAAACCAGTAGATAAAATGAATCATTATGTTCTTTCAAGCTCTCTAATTTCACGAATATCATGTGTACATTTATGATACTTATGCGAATCAAAGAAAACTTCACTTTTTATCATTGGTATAATATAGTTATTTTATACTAATTATATCATATATAAAAAAGAGTAAGGAATAAATTTATATATTTTTTTGTATCAATGAATGAATCTACAGTAAATTTAGATATGTTATTTATGAATAAAAATTTAACAAACTATAACTTGACATATTAGATGATAAAAACATATAATATGATTTGTGTAAAATAGCGCAGCATATGTTAACACTTCTTGTTTTATTTTGTTCCTCAATATTATTGATGGTGTATTGTGTAACCCTTGGCTGCTAGGGCGAAGGTACAGGAAGACAAAATATACAGGAAAACATGTTACATCTGTTTTTATTTTACCAAAATAAAAACATGAAGGAGGAGTCAATTATGGCTCGTTATACAGGTCCAAGCTGGAAACTTTCTCGTCGTCTTGGTATTTCATTAAGTGGTACAGGTAAGGAGTTAGAAAAACGTCCTTACGCTCCAGGACAACATGGTCCAAACCAACGTAAAAAATTATCTGAATATGGTTTACAATTACAAGAAAAACAAAAACTTCGTCACATGTACGGTGTGAACGAACGTCAATTCCGTAACCTATTCGATATCGCTGGCAAAATGGTTGGTAAACATGGTGAAAACTTCATGGTATTATTAGAAACTCGTTTAGATAACGTTGTTTACCGTTTAGGTTTAGCACGTACACGTCGTCAAGCGCGTCAATTAGTAAACCATGGTCACATCTTAGTAGATGGAAAACGCGTTGATATCCCATCATACCGTTTAAAAGCTAACCAAACTATTACATTACGTGAAAAATCTCGTAACTTAGACGTTGTTAAAGAAGCAGTTGAAGTAAACAACTTCGTACCTGATTTCTTAACATTCGATGCTGATAAATTAGAAGGTACTTTCACTCGTTTACCTGAACGTTCTGAATTACCTGCTGAAATTAACGAAGCTCTTATCGTTGAGTTCTACTCTCGTTAATAGTACGTTAACTAACCCTAGAATCGTTATATCGACGATTCTAGGGTTTTTTTAATTTTAATTTGTTGGTTTATGGAGAAACGATTAAAAATATTATCTGTGGACATACACACACTATTTAATCTTACACAATAATTTCTTCAACATGCTACCAGGATTATAACTGAACTTTCACCTACTACCTTTGGAGTTTTTCTAAGTTTTATCCATGAGATTAATTTAACATATAGCTCTCCTTTCTCTGAGATCCCATTTATATTTCTAAAATTATACCGATAATAGTCATGGAGGTGAATTTCTTGGATATTGCCGCTTTATCAGTTAACATGAGCCAAGCCTCACTTGGCCAAAGTGTAAGTTTAGCATTAACCAAAATGTCAATGGATAGTGCTCAGCAAAATGCAGTGCAGATGATTGACATGCTTCAAGCACCACATCCCACTTTAGGTAATTCAATTGATCTAAAAGCATAAGCTACAAGAAATGTATTCTATATAGGATACATTTTTCTTACCCTACAAACATTGACAAATTCTTATATCACCACCATTAAATGACTAAATCCTAGTACAACAAAGTAAAACATTTAATTAGTTTTTGCCAGTTAATTCGATTAGTGCTTTTTCTCTTCATGTTATGTATTGCTGTATAACAAAGATTATTCCATCGCGCTTCAAACACTCCCTAACTTAATCAAAAAACGTTACAAACATCCAAGAACCTCTACTTTTATAAAAAACAACATTCTTTATTCATAAATATTCTACTATTTCAACCGATAAAATAGTGAAATAGTAGAAAGGGGTAGAAAATTGCATAGTACTTTACAATCATTAGTATATTTAGCACCGACTATTAAAGAAACAATTGGCTCTACTACTGCCATTATCATTACAGACTTACAAAATATTATTTATTTTGCACCATCATCAAGTCTACCATTAGAGATTAAAGTGGGAGATCCTGCATTCGTTCCTGGTAATGAAACATTAATTAGAGCATTAAAAGTTGGGAAAGTAGTGGAAAGAGTACCGAAAGAAACATTTGGCATACCTTTTGTTTCCACTGTAACACCAATACATGATACAGAGACAGGCAAATTGATAGGATTATTCTCCGTATCAAGAACATTAGAGTTTGAAGAAAAGCTTGATCACGAATTAAGTGAATTAAAAACAATAATTGGCAACCTTCATGAAAAGGTTCAAATGGTTGCTGCTCAATCTGAAGAGTTATCTGCAACAAGCAATGAGATTACTTCTCAAACAATAAATGCAAATGAAAACTCTCAAGAAATTGGGAAAGTTGTACATATGATAGAGGGTATTTCAACTCAAACCAATTTACTAGGTTTAAATGCAGCGATCGAAGCCGCAAGATCAGGAGAGGCTGGTAAAGGCTTTGGAGTAGTTGCGTCTGAAATAAGAAAACTTTCAGATCATACAAAACAAGCGGTTGGAACAATTGGCTCATCGTTAGCTGAGATTCGGACCAGTATGCAAAACCTTAAGCTAAGCATGGAAGAAGTTAATGCTTCCACTGAAGAACAATCTATTGTAATGGTAGAATTCTTAGAAGAAATTCAAAAACTAGACAAGAAAAGTAACGATGTCTTTTCTTATATGAAAGAAATTATGAAATAACAAATATAATCCACCCGTTACAAACAGGTGGATTTTTTAGCTTACTCTTTAATATTTTTCCTTCTTATTTAAAAGAATTAATAGTTAATTAACGAGTACTTTTTCTTGCCACGCCGAATAACGGTAAACTGCCCTTCTATTTTATCCTCTTCTGAGAGAACATAATCTAATTCTTGTTTACGCTCCCCATTTAAGTAGATAGCTCCATTGGAAATATCTTCGCGAGCCTGTCTTTTGGAAGAAACAATACCTGCATTTACAAGAAGGTCTACAAGAACCACTTCTCCTTCTTTATGCTCATAAGAAGGTACATCCTTAAATCCTTGTTTGATTTCGTCTGCTGTTAATTCTTTTATATCTCCACTAAATAATGCAGCTGTAATCTTTTGTGCTTGCTCTAAAGCTGATTCTCCATGAATTAATTTAGTCATTTCTTCAGCTAATGTTTTTTGTGCTTTACGTAGATGTGGCTCTTCTTGGACAGATACTTCTAGAGCATCTACTTCTTCTTTAGAAAGGAAGGTGAAGAATTTTAAGTACTTAATAACATCTGCATCAGCTGTATTTATCCAAAATTGATAGAATTCATAAGGAGTTGTCTTCTCTGGATCCAACCAAATTGCACCACTTTCGGTTTTACCAAATTTTGTTCCATCTGCTTTCGTTACAAGTGGAATAGTTAATCCGTAAGCTTTTGCTCCTTCTGGCATGTTCTTTCTTATTAACTCTAATCCAGTGGTAATATTACCCCATTGGTCACTTCCACCAATTTGTAGCTTACAATTATGATGTTCATATAGATGTTGGAAGTCTAATGCTTGTAAAATTGTATAAGTAAACTCTGTAAAAGAAATTCCTGTTTCTAAACGATTAGCGATTGTATCTTTTGCTAACATATAGTTAACACCAATATGCTTCCCATAATCTCTTAAGAAAGTAACAATATCCATCTTTCCAGCCCAGTCATAGTTATTCACCATAACTGCTCCATTGTCTCCACTGAAATCAAAGATTCTTTCTAACTGACCTTGTAGACATTTCACATTATGTCCAATAACATCTAATGTTTGAAGGTTTCTCTCTTCACTTTTTCCACTCGGATCACCAATTAACCCTGTTGCTCCTCCTACTAAGACAATTGGACGGTGACCTGCATTTTGAAAGCGTCGTAGAGTTAAGAAAGGAAGCAAATGCCCAATATGCATGCTATCTGCAGTAGGATCTACTCCACAGTATAGACTAGTCATTCCAGTAGCTAGCTGTTCTTTTAGGCCAACTTCATCTGTTTGTTGATAAACAATACCTCGCCATTGTAAATCTTCTAATAAATTCATTTATATTCCTCCTTCATAATTAACCATATACACCTATAATTTCTTCGTTAGAAGTGTTCTTACTTTCACGCAAAAAAATCCCTGCATAAACATGCAGGGACGCAAAATAAGCGCGGTACCACCCAATATTGAGAAAGAGTTACCAGTCTTTCTCCACTTTCAATAGATAACGGTCTACTCCGTCCACCACTACTTCTCTATTCATGAGGTTCCTAGTGAAAGCTCCAGGAGGTAATTCATTCTTTTATGTATACCGTTTTACACCACCCAACGGCTCTCTTCTTATAGTGATAAAAGAACTACTAAATCCTTTCGACGCTTTTACGAATCAATATATAGTTAGATTATTTTTATCATAATTCTACATTGAATGTCAAATAATTTTCCTACAAAAGGAGAAATTTATCGAACTCTGCCTATATTCCCTCCTTCTTTATGCTATAATGTATGTGATTTTAGGGGGAATGATACCATGAATGAGAATCCGAAGTGGAAAATTGTTTTACACAACGTTCTAAGCTTCTTTACCAATAAAAAGACTATTAAAGGAGCACGTCTAACCTATGAGGTAACATGGAATGTTGTCTTATTATTCATCATCCTTATCTGTATTGGCTCAGCATTTGCAATTGGTATTGGTGCTGGATATTTTGCATCACTAGTGAAAGATGAACCCATCCGTTCCTATGATTCTATGAAAAAAGCTATTTATAATTATGAAGAAACCTCTGAGCTTTACTTCGCTAGCAATGAATATTTAGGAAAATTACCTACTGACCTTGAAAGAGAAGAAGTAAAGATTCAAGATGTTTCCCCATATTTAAAAAATGCAGTCATAGCAACAGAAGATGAGAACTTTTATAAGCATGATGGTGTTGTACCAAAAGCAATCTTTCGAGCATTAGTTCAGGAAGTTACTAATAGTTCCACTCAATCTGGTGGTAGTACACTCACACAGCAATTGATTAAGAATCAAATACTAACAAATGAAGTATCTTTTGAAAGAAAAGCGAAAGAAATACTTCTAGCACTCCGACTAGAAAAATTCTTCGAAAAAGAGGAAATACTAGAAGCCTATCTAAATGTTTCTACATTTGGAAGAAATTCGTCTGGCAGAAATATTGCAGGAGTTCAGTCTGCTGCTAACGGAATTTTTGGAGTTAATGTAAAGGATTTATCTTTACCTCAAGCAGCATTTATTGCTGGTTTACCTCAAAGTCCATTTGGATATACTCCTTTTACACAAGAAGGTAAGTTAAAACAAAATCTAGATCCTGGGCTCAACAGAATGAGGACCGTTCTTAATAGAATGTATGATCAGGAAAAGATTTCAAAGAAAGAATATGAACAAGCCCTTAACTATGATATAACGCAAGACTTTATCGGTCCAAAGTCAAGCCCTATTGAGAATTATCCATGGGTAACAATTGAAATTGCTCAAAGAGCTACAGATATTATTGCCGAAATATTGGCTAAGGAGGATGGATATACAAAAGAAGATCTGGATAATGATGAAATTTTATATGATCAATATACTACTCTTGCAGATCGACTAATCCACCAAAATGGATACAAGATTCATAGTACGATAAATAAAGAAATTTATGATATACAACAGGAAACCGTAGCTAATTATGGTAATTTCGGTCCTGATAAAGCTCAAAAAACAACAGATCCAGAAACTGGTGAACAAATTACCGTTATGGAGCCTGTAGAAACTGGTGCTGTATTAATTGAAAATAAAACGGGAGCCATTCTAAGCTTTGTTGGTGGGCGAGATTATAATCGGGAAGCTACTAACCACGCTTTAAGTAGTGTACGTCCAAATGGATCTACCATGAAACCAATATTGGTTTATGCACCTGCTATTGAGTTAGGAACCTTATCACCTGGATCTGTTCTACCAGATATACCTTTAAACCTAAATCCAAGCACTCCAGGTAAGGTATGGCCTAATAACTATGATTTTAAATTTCATGGCTTAGTAACTGCAAGATATGCACTCGAAAAATCCTATAACGTTCCAGCTGTTAAGGCTTATATTGATATTATGCCAAACAATCCCATTCAATATTTAGAAAAGATGGGAATTACATCTCTTGATGAAACGGATGGCTCGATTCGAGCAGCAGCTATTGGAGGAATAAAAAATGGTGTTTCTGTTGAAGAAAACACTAATGCTTATACTACTTTTGCTAATGGCGGAGATTTTATTGATGCCTATCTAATCGAAAAGATTGAAGATAAGGATGGAAATATTGTCTATCAACATGAAATAAATAAAGTAAGTGTATTCAGTCCCCAAACTGCTTACTTAACTTTAGATATGATGAGAGATGTTGTTAACTCTGGTACAGCAGCTAATATAAAAGCACGATTGCAATTCCAGTCTGACTGGGCTGGTAAAACAGGAACAACTCAAGATTTTGAAGATTCATGGCTAGTTGCAACAAATCCAAACATAACTTTTGGAGTTTGGACTGGTTATGATACGCCAAAATCTTTGACTTCCAACTACAGTACACGTAATAACTTTTTATGGGCTGATTTAATGAATGCAGCATATAAAGTGGCTCCAGAACTAATAGACCCTGCTGAGAGCTTTAAAATGCCTGGAGGAATAGTAAGTAGGTCCGTATGTTCCGTCTCTGGAATGCTACCGTCTGAAGGATGTTCAAAAGCAGGACTTGTGACAACTGATTTATTTAAGTCTGATTCTGTTCCTTCTCAAGTAGACGATAGTCTTGTAGTAGGAAAATATGTACAAATTGGAAACCAAAAATATATGGCATTGGAATCCACTCCTAATGAATTTGCTAATGAAGGATTAATGTTAAATCCTGACTATTTATCCAAGCTTTTTGGAATAAAAATTAAAGATGCAAGTGCTTTGAGTAAAAATAATGCAAAACTAGCAAATTTAATTCTCCCATCCAATAAAATGGAAGATAACGGGAAAAATCCAGATCCTATCACTACTTCTTTAAATGGCAGTGTGATTAGTTGGGGAAACAGTGGAGAAAGTGATGTTATTGGATATCACATCTATCGAAATGGGCAGCTAGTAAGTAGTTTGAAAGCAGACAGTAATCTTAGTTATAGCGCAAGTAATGGAGCCTATTATATTACTACTATCGACATTGCAGGAAAAGAATCTGCACCATCTAATGTATTAGTAGTAGGTGAGAATCAACAAATAGATAACCAAGCTAACGAAAATACTACGGAAACGACAGAACAAGGTAATACAGAGCAAGAGTAATATATTTTGCAGTATCTATCGGATAAACAAAAGGAGAATCGTAACTGATTCTCCTTTTTAGTTATATAAAAAAAGCACCTATAAGATTCTAATATCTTTTAGGTGCTCTTTCTTACTTTGTTGAATTACGATATTCAATTCTGTGTGGTAATACAACAATATGATCTTCTACTGTTTCTTTATTCATGAATTTAGTTAGTAGTCTCATCGCCACTGCTCCAATATCATATAAAGGTTGAACAACAGTCGATAATTGTGGTCTTACCATTAGTGTTAGTTTCGTATTATCTGAAGTGATTACTTCTAAATCATTCGGAACTGTATAGCCTTTATCCTCAGCAGCATGAATAACACCTAATGCCATTTCATCTGATCCCACATACACTGCCGTTGGTCTTGTACTTAAATCCATTAATTTATCTAACGAATCCATACCAGATTCATACGTATAATCTCCATCAATCACTAACTCTTCATTATAAGTAATGCCAGCAGCTTCTAACGCCTTTTTATAACCATTTAGCTTTTGAACACCATTAATAGGCTCTTCCATTGATCCAAGTACTAATGCAATGGTTTTATGCCCCTTCTCAATGAAGCTTGTCACAGCATCATAAGTAGCTTGTGCATAGTCAATATTTACAGAAGAAATTTTGCCACTTTCTTCAATGCTAGCTGCAAGAACAATCGGAACTGGTGATTTTTCAAATTCAGTTACATGCTCTTCTGTAATATTTCCACCCATGAAAACAATACCGTCCACTTGTTTCCCTAACATAGTATTTAATAGGTGAAGCTCTTTATCCTTATTTTGATCTGAGTTACTCAAAATAATATTATATTTATACATAGTAGCAATGTCTTCAATACCCCTTGCTAGTTCTGCATAAAAAGTGCTTGAAATATCAGGAATAACTACACCAACTGTAGTAGTTTTTTTACTAGCTAGTCCACGTGCTACAGCATTTGGGCGGTATCCTAATCGATCAATTACTTCCAATACTTTTTTTCTAGTTGTTGGTTTAACATTTGGGTTACCATTCACAACTCTTGAAACGGTAGCCATTGAAACACTTGCTTCTCTTGCAACATCATATATAGTAATATTCATTGCTAATTACACTCCTTTTTATCGAACTAAATCTTTTGCTGTTATTTTTATTTTATGGCAAGAAGTTATTTCCTAAACCTTTATAAGATCTTTTTAGCAACTCTTGTCTAATTATGTAATAATGATACGATAATAGAATCAATGCCGCAATGACAAGCTTTCATTTTTTTCAAAAAAGGTATCTTTTCTACTTAATTAACCATATATCCTTTTATTTTAACACGAAAGTTACTAATTAGAATAACACAAAGCTATTTTTTTCATTTTCTGTTATATACTAATATTCCAATTAATAAAGCTAGCGTATAACACAGTGAAACAAGGTTTCTTCCTTTTCAAAATGAAAATAAAAAAACAAGAGTCCCCTTTGTTAGGAACTCCTGTGTCTTACTACTTAACTTCTTATAATTTTACAAATGGAGTTGCTTGAAGAGCTTGGTAGAACTCGTCAAATTGTTTAATGTCCATTTGTTGAGCTGAATCTGATAAAGCAACAGCAGGGTCTGGATGTACCTCTGCCATTACACCATCTGCTCCAATTGCTAATGCTGCTTTAGCACATGGTAATAGAAGATCTTTTCTTCCTGTTGAATGTGTCACATCTACAAATACAGGAAGGTGAGTTTCTTGTTTTAAAATTGGCACAGCAGAAATATCTAAAGTATTTCTTGTAGCACGTTCATACGTACGGATACCACGTTCACATAGAATGATTTGATCATTACCTTGAGACATAATGTATTCAGCTGCATTAATGAATTCTTCAATAGTTGCTGCTAAACCACGTTTTAACAGAATTGGTTTTTTCACACTACCAGCTGCTTTTAGTAATTCAAAGTTTTGCATATTTCTTGCCCCAATTTGAATAACATCTATATAATCAAGCGCTGTTTCAATGTGTTCTGTGCTTACAATCTCACTAATTACGTTTAAGTCATATTCTTGCGCTACTTTTTTAAGAATTTTTAGTCCTTCTACCCCTAAACCTTGGAAGTCATATGGAGAAGTTCTAGGTTTAAATGCGCCACCACGAAGTAATGTTAACCCTTTCGCTTTTACGGAAGCTGCAACCTGTGCTACTTGCTCGTATGATTCTACAGAACAAGGACCAAACACAAATTTAGGGGTACCGTCTCCTATTTTAGTACCATTAATATCAACAATAGTATCTTCCGCTTTCTTTTTACGAGAAACCAATAACGCTTTGCTGTCATCATCTTGCTGTAATTGTAATCCCATTTTGAAAATTTGTTTAAACAAATGGGAAATAGCTGCATTATCAAATGGGCCGTCATTTTTCTGTAGTATTTGATCTAGCATTTTTCTTTCACGTACAGGATCATAACGGTGAGCTCCGTGTGTCACCTTTGTTTGGGCAATTTCTTGAACTAGACTAGCGCGTTCATTGATTTTATCCAATATTTCAAGATTTAGCTCATCAATACGATTACGTAATGCTTCTAATTCTTTATTACTCATTGTCATCCTCATCCCTTCATTTTAAAACGAAACAGATAATCTGTTTAAACAATTTTTCAAGATTCTTTATACAGACCAAAAAATATGTTACATTTCTCTTGATTGGGTTTATTATAAATCATATTTTTTCGCTTGTCACTATTTTTCTTTAATAATTAAACGCTTTTAAGCGCTAAAGTATTTGATTTTATTAAAATGTTCATACTATTAAATAGTAAAAGAGAAGGTGTTATATTTCATGCCAGATAATGAAAAATTATTTGCCTTAGATATTGGAACTCGTTCTGTTGTAGGAATTATCCTTGAAAAAAAAGGGGCAATATATCAAGTTTTAGATTTAATTTCCAGAGAACATACAGAGCGTGCCATGTTAGATGGACAAATTCATGATGTATTAGCTGTATCTAAGATTATAAAAACAGTTAAAAATGAATTAGAGCAAAAGCATGGACCTTTAAAAAAAGTAAGTGTAGCAGCTGCAGGACGAGCGCTAAAAACAGAAAGTGCTGCCTATTCCATAGAGATTGAAACCAAACCATTAATTACGAAGGAAGATATTCTACATATGGAGCTTGCCGCTGTCCAAAACGCCCAAAGCTCTGTTGCTAATAAGTATAATCAAGAGAAGAGTCAATATTATTATTGTGTAGGATACTCTGTATTACGTTATATGTTAGATGAACAAGAAATGGGTAGCTTAATCGATCAACAAGGATCTATTGCAAGGGTGGAGATTATCGCCACGTTCCTTCCTAAAGTAGTAGTGGAATCCTTGATTGCGGCATTAGATCGAGCTGATTTAGAGATGCAAGCACTAACGTTAGAACCAATAGCAGCAATTAATGTTCTAATTCCACCTTCTATGAGACGATTAAATGTCGCATTAGTAGATATTGGTGCAGGTACTTCTGACATAGCGATTACAGATTTAGGAACGGTTATCGCATATGGGATGGTTCCTGTAGCAGGAGATGAAATTACAGAGGCCATAAGCGATTCCTATCTTCTTGATTTTCCTTTAGCAGAAAAGGCAAAAATTCAATTGTCTCAAGAAGAAAAAATATCCGTATCAGATATACTAGGTTTTACAACAGAGTTAAATAGAGCGGATGTTATCAAGGAAATTGAACCATCTCTCGATAAATTAGCTGATACCATTTGTCGAGAAATTCTCACTCTAAATAATCACAAGCCACCAAAGGCTGTCATGCTGGTTGGTGGGGGAAGCCAAACTCCCGACTTACAGTTAAAAATTGCCGAAATGCTCAATTTACCATCTAACCGTGTAGCCATTCGAGGAATAAATGCGATTAGTAATCTAGAGCTACCTGATTCACTAGAAAATCAACCTGAATTAGTTACACCAATTGGTATTGCCATAACAGCAGGCGATTCACCAGTACAATATAAAACAGTCTATGTGAATGATCAGCCTATCAGACTTTTTGAAGTAAACACATTAACGGTCGGTGATTGTATTCTAGCATCTAGTATCAAAGTCAACCAATTATATGGGAAACCTGGAAATGCCATGATTATTACACTAAATAACCAAAAAATAACCATACCGGGAAGTCATGGTGAAGGACCTACTATACTTAAAAACAATCAACCTATTTCATTAGATGATCCTATAGACAATGGCGAAATTCTGACTGTTACGTGCGGGCAAAATGGAAAACAAGCAAAAGTACAAATTAAAGATCTTATAGATGTAACTCCAACTAAAGTTATTACAATAAACAATAAAGAATATACCATTCAGGCAAAAATTCTAAGTAATGGTGTAGCAGTTTCACCAAATCATTGGATAGAGGATAGAGATTCGATCATTTATAAGCAAGACAATACGATAGAGGAAGTATTAATCCATCTAAACTTACAGAATTACATGAGTGAATTACATCCTTTTCAAGTTACCATAAATGGAAAGGAAACCATTATTCCAGCTTTTTCTGGAAAAATTACAAAAAACGGAATTCCTGCTAGGTTAAATCATCTCATTGAGCATAACGATCAAATTATTTTAGAAAAAAGAAAACTCCCAACTGTACAAGAACTTGCTGAAAGAAAACAACTGTTATTGTACCAGGTATTGCCTGTTACGTTTAATGGTAAGAAAATAACACTGTCTAAACAGCTTGCTCAAATACAAAGAAAAGGGATTACCCTTGATCCGAATGAACTTATTTATTATCAGGATGATATAAACATTACACAGAAGCCATTTGAAGGCTTTCTATTCCAAGACCTATTTGCCTATGTAAAAATTGATTTACCTAAACATAATGGCGGTTCCTTTGAGCTTATGCGTAATGGAGAAAAGGCTTCTTTCCTAACTCCTTTAAGCAAGGGAGATCAATTGTCCATTATTTGGCCAGTTCATTCTGAAAAAAATCATTAAAAAAACTAACCAGAATTTATTCTGGCTAGTTTTTTTATACATTACTTTGAACTGCTTCTTTCAAAGCTTTCACTGTTATCTTGCCATGTGAAGCATTCCAAAGTACTTCATTATTAGAGAAAAATAAAGCTTGTGGAGATTCATGTCGAATATGGTAAGTCTCAGCTATATAATTAGATAGTGGTCTAGCATCTTGTACTGCTAGATAATATGTATCCACATTTGCCTCATTGTCCACATACTGCTTATACTCATTAAAAGCAGAACCACTAATAGGACAAGTTAAACTATGTTTAACCAGTAAAAACGGCTTATTTTCGCCAACAATCTTTTCAAATTGTTCTACCGAATCAATTTTTATCATATACACTTTCCCCTCACTTCATCTTCTTATGCATTATATTTACTTTCAGTCTCATCAAAAGCACGCTTTGTTTCTTCTAGCTTTTGTTGAATTTCATCCATTTCCTTATTCGTTAAACTAATACCAGTATTTTGTTTCTCACTTACTTCTTCTGACGAATGATTAGCTGAAGGAATATTTGTAACAGTACTTTTTACTTTATCTTTTAAATCAACCGATGATTGTGTCACAGCATGACTAAGTTGTTCTGTTTTATCTTTCGCAATAGAGATAAATTCATTTCCTCTATCTTTCACAGATCCTGTTAATTCTACTCCCTTTTGCTTTAAAACACTTGCATGATCATTTAAGTCATGTAGAAGCTCTTTACCAGGCTTCGGCGCTAGAAAAAGGGCAGTCGCTGCTCCCACAACTCCACCTATAATTGCTCCTAAAACAAAATCCTTAGAACTTGAATTATTTTGAGAATGAATAACCTCTTGTTCTCTTTTCATAAAAAATCCCTCCAGATATTTTAGTTTAGCCTCTTACTTTTGCTTGTTCCTTCTTTCTATTTGCCCACTGATCTCTAATACTCATAAAGATTTTGCTATATTGAACAACTTGAGCAATTTTATCCTGATTCTTTACAAGAGAACTCTCTACATTTTGAGAAACGGACTGGATAGAATCGTTAAAACCTTGAATACTTGTACCAACACCTTTAACTGCATCTACAACTGTATTAAGGCTTTCCGATTTAGTTTGAATATCTGTTGCCAAATCATTTGTTTTTTGTAAAAGAATAGTTGTCTCACGAGTTACTCCATCCAACTGCTTTTCTAAGCCAACTAGCGTCTTAGAGACACTATCTAACGTAATATGTAGTGATTTTAATGTTTTCGCTAAATATAAAACCAGAATAGTAAATGCGATTGCAATTAAAGCTACACTCCAATATAAAACACTAATCATCGTACACGCACCTCCGCTTTTTATTCCTTTTTCCCAACTCAGTAGCTGATGAAACCTAATATCCATTATAATTGGAAAAACATTTAGAAACAAATGATTGAATAACTTCCCCCTTATCTATTATCACTTTTGCACATTTCACTTAAAAAAGAACAAAATTCAGCATATCTTATCCTAATATTTAAGAAAATTCATTTTTCGGGTACAATAGATAAGGATATTCTTTTGAATGAATACAACTATTGGAGGTACATATGAAAGATCCACGTATTGATCAGCTAGCCAAAAATTTAATTAATTATTCTATTCGTCTCCAAAAAGGCGAAAAAGTTCTGATTGAAAACTTCGGTCTTCAAAAAGAACTAGTTAAAGCACTAGTAAGAGAAGCATATGCTGTTGGAGGCTACCCTTTTGTTTCACTAAAGGATAATGATGTTAACCGTTCTCTTTTATTAGGTGCTAATGAAGAACAATACTCTATGATGGCTGAATTTGAAGCAAATGTCATGAGTAAAATGGATGCTTATATCGGATTACGTGCAGGGGATAATATTAATGAACTTGCGGATGTTCCTGCTGAGAAAATGAAAATTGAAGGATCAACAGTAGGCAAGAAAGTACACAGAGACATTCGTGTGCCAAAAACTAGATGGGTTGTTCTTCGCTATCCAAGTGCTTCTATGGCACAGTTAGCAAAAATGAGTACAGATGCATTTGAAGACTTTTACTTCAATGTATGTAATTTAGATTATGGAAAAATGGACAAAGCAATGGATAATCTAGTAGAGCTCATGAATCGCACAGATAAAGTTCACATTATAGGACCTGGTACAGATTTAAGCTTCTCTATTAAAGATATTCCTGCTATCAAATGTTCAGGACAGATGAATATACCTGATGGAGAAGTATACACAGCACCAGTACGCGATTCTGTTAATGGTACTTTAACCTATAATACACCATCTCCCTACCAAGGATTTACTTTTGAAAATGTTAGCTTAACATTCGAAAATGGAAAGATTGTCAAAGCAACAGCAAATGATACAGAACGTTTAAATAAAGTATTGGACACAGATGAAGGTGCTCGTTTTATTGGCGAATTTGCAATAGGTGTAAATCCATATATTCTACACCCTATGCAAGATATTCTTTTTGATGAGAAAATAGATGGAAGCTTCCATTTCACACCAGGTCAATGCTATGATGAAGCATTTAATGGAAACCATTCTAATATTCATTGGGATATGGTAAATATTCAAAGACCAGATTACGGCGGTGGAGAAATATACTTTGATGATGTGTTAATTCGAAAAGACGGACTGTTTGTATTAGAAGAACTATATTCTTTAAATCCAGACAACCTAAAATAATAAATTCCCATTACAATTAGCTTCATATAAAAAGCTGTAAGCTACACTCATAAAGAAAGGAGCAGCTTACAGCTTTTATTAGGATTTCTATATAGAAGTCCTTTTTTATTGTTTTAAAGATGCCTCATAAGCACTTTGAAATTTTTGAATATCTCCAGCACCCATAAAAAGAATAACACTATCTTTGTGTTCTTTAAGAGAAGCAATACTTTCTTCCGTAACAATTTTACTACCTGGAATTTTCTCCGCAAGGTCTTCAATGCTTAACTTTCCATGATTCTCCCTGGCTGATCCAAAGATTTCGCATAAATAGGCTGAATCAGCAAGATTTAAACTATCTGCGAATTCTTGAAGAAATGTTTGCGTACGTGAAAAAGTATGTGGCTGAAATACAGCAACAATTTCTCTTTCAGGGTATTTTTGACGTGCCGCTTCAACAGTTGCCTTTATTTCGGTAGGATGATGCGCATAGTCATCTATAATAACTTGTGATCCTATGGATTTCTCGGAAAACCGTCTTTTTACACCTTCAAACGTCAACAGATTTTCCTTAACAATCTCTGCATCTAATTCTTCATAATGACTCAATGCAATGACAGATAATGCATTTAATATGTTATGATTTCCATATGATGGAATAGAAAATGTATCATAGTAGGTATTACGAACATATACTTCAAAGGTTGTTCCTTCTGTTGTTTTTTCTACATTTCTAGCTTGGAAATCATTCTCATCATCAAATCCGTAGAAAACAACTGGAACTTTTGCTTGAATTTTTTGTAAATGTTCATCATCCCCACAAGCAAATATCCCTTTGTTCACTTGCCATGCCATTTCTTGGAATGCTTGAAAAACATCCTCCACATTTGCGAAATAATCTGGGTGATCAAAATCAATATTTGTCATAATAGCATAATCCGGGAAATAGGAAAGAAAATGTCTTCTATATTCACAAGCCTCGAATGCAAAATATTCTGCTTCTGCAACGCCTCTTCCTGTTCCATCTCCTATTAGATAGGCTGTTGGTTTTGCCGCTTTTATAACATGAGAAAGCAAACCAGTTGTGGAAGTTTTACCATGTGCCCCAGTAACTGCGATACTTGTAAATTGTTTCATAAAGTCTCCCAGAAAACGATGATAACGTACTACAGGTAAACCTAATTTCATCGCTTCCTGAACTTCCTCATGCGTATCTGGAAATGCATTTCCTAGTATAATATTCATCCCTGGTTTAATGTTTTCTTTTTGAAATGGGAGGATTTCAATACCGGATTGCTCTAAAGCAACTTGCGTAAAAAATCTTTTATCCACATCTGATCCTTGAACTTGTAAACCCATATCATGTAAAATTTGTGCTAATGCACTCATGCCCGACCCTTTTATACCTACGAAGTGGTAAATAGTCATATAAAGAACCTCCAACTATCGTATATCTTTTAACAGTATATGATATCTTCCTTAATTTTGCTCATTGCATTTTATGTATGCAATAAACATCACTTTTTACGTTTAATAACGAATTTCCATGGTTACTATTTTTACCTTTTAAACTCACATTAAATCATTATATCATCTTTTATTAGGAAAGACTATGCTCCAATTACTTTCCAATGTATGACAGAAACAATAAATATATCATTCATTTTCTTGTAATTGTAATAAGTCATTTTCGCTAATAAAAACTTCTCTCGGTTTTGTTCCTCTTGCTTCTGAAATATATCCTTGTTTCTCCATCATATCCATGAGTCTTGCTGCACGGTTATACCCTATTTTAAAGTTTCTTTGAAGACTGGAAGTAGAAGCACCGCCTTGCTCAATAACAAATTCACAGGCTTCAAAAAACAATTCATCTTCTTCTTCAGAAGTTTGTACTTTTTTTAGAATCTCTTCTTGTTCAAATAGGTATTCAGGTGTTCGCTCTTTCCTTACATGTGCTACCACTAAGTCTATCTCTTCGTCTGCAACAAAGGTTCCTTGCAATCGAACTGGCTTTGATGTTCCATTTTCTAAAAATAGCATGTCACCTTTGCCTAGTAGCTTTTCTGCTCCACTCATATCAATGACCGTTCTAGAATCAATTTGAGAGGAGACAGAGAAAGCAATTCTTGTTGGTACATTTGCTTTTATTAAACCAGTAATAACATCAACAGAAGGGCGCTGTGTAGCAATTAATAGATGAATACCACATGCCCTTGCTTTTTGTGCAATTCGACTGATAGCCTCTTCCACATCCGCAGGAGCCATCATCATTAAATCTGCTAACTCATCTATAATAATGACAAGGTACGGTAGTTTATGACTATACCTTTTATGGTCTTCTGCCAACTGGTTATATTTAGTTATGTCTCTAGCACCAGCATGTGCTAATAATTCATATCTTCTTTCCATTTCTTCTACAGCCCATTTTAATGCTGCTGTAGCTGTCTTTACGTCTGTAATAACAGGACTAGCTAAATGAGGAATATAATTATAAGGTGCAAGTTCTACCATTTTAGGATCAATTAGTAGAAGCTTTAACTCCTCTGGATTTGCCTTGTATAAAAGACTAACTAGCATTGTATTAATACACACACTTTTACCAGAACCCGTTGCACCCGCAATTAAACCATGCGGCATCTTCCTTAAATCTGTTACGATTGGTTTACCAGATATATCCAAACCCATTGCTACAGTTAATGGAGAAGTAGACTCCATAAATTCTGGACTTTCTAGAATCTCTCGCAATAACACTGGTCTACTTGCTTGATTTGGTACTTCTATTCCTACTGTATGTTTACCAGGTATAGGTGCCTCAATTCGAATGTCCTTAGCAGCTAAGCTTAATTTAAGATCGTCTGTTAAATTTGTTATCTTACTTACCTTTACTCCTGGTTCAGGCTGCACTTCATATCTAGTCACAGAAGGCCCCTGTGTCACATTTACTACTTTTGCATGCACATTGAAGTTAATGAATGTATCATTTAATAGAGCTGTTTGTTCATCAATCCAATGATCGTTTTCACTTACCATGATTGGCGGGTGTAACAAACGAATATCTGGAAATGCATAATATGGAACATCAGCTAGTTCATCCTGCTGCTCATCATTATTACGATAGTCCACTATCTCTTCTTCCAAATTTACGGTAGGGATTCGGTCTGACTTTTGATGCCCCTTGTTTGCAAGTGACTGGCGATCTTTATGTAGCATGAGTACATTAAATGGTAAAGGTCCTCTTTTTCTTGAAGCTTGATTATCCGCCTCTTTGTTGCTATCACCAAATAACGGGATTTCCTCCTCTGTTTCTTGCTCTGTTTCTTCCATCGTTTCTATGTCTATTTCTTCTGTTTCTGCTATTGTTTCGGTCGGATAAATCTTAACAGAAGCCTCCTGTACATCTTCATCTGTATTATTAAAAGGCTGTATTATCGCTTCTATTAAAAGACTTTCTGAATGAAAAGCTACCATTTCCTCCTCCAGAGAACTGGTTTCTTCGTTCTTTATAAAATCGCTTATTTCTGTTGGCTCTTCCATTCCCTTTTCCAACTCAATAGAATGCATACTCTTTTGCAAGCTTTCATGAACAACAAACTCTTCTGATACCTCAGGAATTAATAAATCCCGTTTTTCAGGTTTAGGTATTATGGTAGAAGTAACAGTAGGATCTTTCATTTCATAAGAAGATTCTTCTTGTAATTCTTTCGGATCTAATTCTTTCGATTCGTTTGCTAATTTCGGACGATTATAGCCGTATATTGGTGATATTGTTTCAGAAGGCTTAAATGGCCGTTTAGATTTGTATGTATGATCAGGTGGATCTATTTTTGTCGGTTTAGTCTGATTTTCTACAGAAGGTTGAGGTGGAATATTAGTGTTCCTATTTTTCTTTCTTGTCCTTCCTTCTCTAGCTTGACTTCCCTGCCCATTGTTTTGATTTTCTATTGGTGTTTCTTTCTTATCATATTCATCAGGTATTAAAGGAAAACGGAATTTACCCTTAGGATATTGGTAGATTACTTTCGATTCTACCTCTTTTCTCCATTCTTTATGTGGGTCAGATTCTTGTATGAAATCACTTTCTTGCCCTAGATGTTCAGTTTGGTTCATCTCCACTTCTTCTTTACCCATTTGCTTAAATACTTTTTTGAACCAATTCACAATCTATCACTCTTTCTTTCCAATCTCTATCTTATTTTAACAGTAAATAAAAGAATTTCGAGAATTATTTTATAAACTATTCCTGCATACCCGTTTTTAAAGGAAATGAAACAAAAAAAGAGAAACTCTAATGAGAGAAACTCTTTCCTCCTACTAAGCAACTCTTTATATTTGGTACATTGTAATATAAATATATCTCAATTAAATGTCAGCTATAAGATATTATCATGACGTTTGTATTTCTAGAATAATAGATAACACATTATTTCTCGCGCTTTTTGTTTTTACCTAAAATAAATATTGGCTCTAGCTGACCTTCTTCATATAGAAAAGATAACGCGGTTATTGGTACTCTTCCGCTAGCAAAGAAGCTCATTGTCATTTGTGCTAGAATATCATAGCCTGTCTCGTTTACCACATCTGCAATAATTAATACATCTTGATGCGGCACTGCTACTGCCATTGTTCCTTCCAAACTCTCATTCATATTTTTTAAGAAGTTATCATTTAGCACTCTACTTGCATCATACCCATCATTACTATTTAGAAAGTAGAAGGTATTTCCTGCGACACTATCCTTCTTCATACTGGTTGAAAGTGATCTAACATTAAACAAAGCCATTTCTTTTATTATTTGAGGAGTCCAATTCTCTTGCTGCATTATTTTTTCGTCAATAAGACGATAGGTATTTCCTAAGTCTAATGCAAAATATATTCTCGTTTCCGCAGTATGATCTTCTGTAATAAAAGGAATCTCTTCATTAGACGCTATAGGAAAAGAAGTTGAACGGATAACTGGATATATTTTGTTCGACTCTGCCTCAATGGAACAATCTTTATCGATCGCTTTTAGGCCTTCCTCTATATAGTAAACCATTTCATCTATTGCTTTTTCCTTTTCATTCTCCCATCTCGCAATTATACCTGGTAACGTAATGGTGACTCCCTTTTTTGTTTGTTTACTCTCAATTCTTAATTGATCTTTTTTCTTGTCAAATGTAAACGAACGATCTTCATTACTAAGGCGTTTTACCAGAATATCTTTCATTTGCTTACTATCCATTTTCATGATTTCACTTCCCTTACTCTTGGTTGGTTTCGTTCAAGTCCAAGACTACTTTCTTATTATACCGATATCTTGCTTTAATACAAAACAGAATGACATAAGTAAAAAAGGCTATCGCCTAAAAAGGGGGAGCAAAACTCCACAACCTTTATTTTGGAGATAACCTTTTTACTTTCATAGTCCATCGATAAATTGTTCGATTTCCTCTTGTGTTTTACGATCCTTGCTAACAAACCTGCCTAGTTCTACTCCATTCTCAAATCCTATAAAGCTTGGAATACCGAAAACATCTAATTCAATACAAGTATCAATAAATTTATCTCTATCCACATGTATAAAAGTATAATTATGGTACTTTTCTTCTATCTCAGGCATAAAGGGCTCTATAAAGCGACAATCTCCACACCAATTGGCCGAGAATAAAAAGATATGTTTTTTAGGACTGTTTTTTAATTCAGAGAACTCCTCTGTTGTTTGTAAATCTCTCACTATAAACCCTCCTTAAGGAATCAGATACTTTCTTATGATAGTATCAAAATTACCAGCTATACACTAGTTATTTGCTTTTTGTTTCTCATTCATGTAGCTTTCCATTAAACTTCCTTCTTCTTACATTCATATTGACCAATTAATAATTCCATAACATGCTGAAACATAGAAGCTCGATTCACTCGTTGATTAGTAAAGATTCCTATTGCTCCTTCCTTATGACGAACATTTTTTTTATTAGCATATTCATCCATAATTGGCCCGAGCTCTCTTCCAGCTGCTAATTCACGTTGCACCTCTTTTGGTAAAGGAATTCTCGCTCCACCCGCCACAAGCACCTCACCACTTTTCAAAGCCAATGCTCCCCAATTACATAAAAACATCTCTTTATTGATTAGCTGCACTCCCCCTTCTAACCCTATTCCTATGTCACCATTTCCAGTAATTAAAGCAGCTCTTGCCCTATTAATAGCACCAGCTAACGTCTCCTCATCAGAAAACGGTTGATTACTTACACCTGAAGAAACATCCCATTCGGTAAACTCTATTTCTGATTCCTCTTTAAATCCATTAAGTACTGCTTGGATTTTAGCTTTATTATGTGTTCCTATACAGACTCTCATTGTTATCCCCTTCTACTTTTACTAAAAAAGATATCTCAAAAGCTACATGTAGTTTTGAGATACCTTCCTATATTATTGATTTTCTCTTAGGGTTTCGATCGTTGTTTTATCCGTTGTTCTTACCAATTGTGTAACTAATTCCTTAGCTGCTGCATAATCATCAATATGAATAATAGAGGCACTTGTATGAATATAGCGAGAACAAATACCGATTACAGCACTTGGCACACCTTCGTTAGAAATGTGAACCTGCCCAGCATCTGTACCACCTGGAGAGATAAAATATTGATAAGGTATTTTGTTTGATTCTGCCGTATCTAAAATAAACTCTCTCATTCCTCGGTGTGTGACCATTGTTCGATCAAAAATACGGAGCAATGCTCCATTTCCAAGCTGACCAAATTGATTTTTATCTCCAGAAGCATCATTTGCAGGACTCGCATCTAACGCATAAAACACATCTGGTTTAATCAGATTAGCTGCTGTTCTTGCCCCTCTTAAACCTACTTCTTCTTGTACGGTTGCACCAGAATATAATGTGTTTGGTAATTCTTCACTATGCAATTCCTTTAATAGCTCGATAGCAAGGCCACATCCATAACGATTATCCCAAGCCTTTGCCATAATTTTCTTCGGGTTAGCTAAAGGAGTAAATGGGCATATAGGAACAATTGGTTGACCAGGCTTAATTCCGATAGAAATAGCATCCTCCTTATCATCTGCTCCAATATCAATAAGCATGTTCTTAATATCCATAGGCTTATTACGAACCGCTTCATCTAATAGATGTGGTGGAATAGATCCAATTACTCCTGTGATTGGACCATTTTTTGTCATAATCTGTACTCTTTGAGCAAGCAGAACCTGGCTCCACCAACCGCCTAGTGGCTGAAAGCGAATCATACCATTCGCAGTAATAGATGTAACCATAAAACCAACCTCATCCATATGACCAGCTACCATTACTGTTGGGCCAGCCTCTAAACCTCGCTTTACGCCAAAAATACTGCCTAAATTATCTTGAACAATTTCATCCGTATATAAGCTTAATTGCTCTCTCATAAATTTTCTTACATCATGCTCGTTTCCTGCTACACCTGGTAATTCTGTTAATGTACGAAATAAATCCAACGTTTGTTGTTCCATATATTTAAAACTCCTTTAAAGAATATGTATTCTTGCATAATATTTATTGTACCGAAATATGTGGTTGCATACCACTACTTTCCCTCTTGCAGATATAATAGTATTCTATTCCGACTTTTTCTAAATTAGAGAATTGGTTATAATAAAGAGAATGTATTATTTGGAAAGATGACGTATACAGAGGAAGTTTACTCACATTTTTACAATCGTTCATTTGAGTTATTTATTCTTTGACTATAGAATGACGATTATTCAAAAGGAGCTAATGATCATGAGTTGGAAATCAATTATTACAGGAGTTGCAGTAGGGGTGGCAGCTAGTTATGTAGCATTAAAAGCTATTTCAAGAAATCGTTCCTTAACCAGTGATGATATATTACATATTGCTAGAGTAGCTTTTAAAGAGCAAGGCCCCATAAATGGATCATGGATAAACATGAAAAAGGAAACTCTTTTAACTCCTGATCAGACCTATCATGTTTACCGAGGTGGAATTACAAGAATGAATGGGTCTGTTAAAGAAGTATATGAGTTTGTATCAGATAGTACTACAGGAAGAATTTTAGACGTAAATAAAATTTCATAAACCAAAAAACACCTCTGATTGATAGAGTATTACTAATCAGAGGTGTCGCCTTTTTACTTAAATTGTACTTCACAACGGTATATTCTATTTCCTCTTTCAGAGAATTTCTCTTCATATTCTGTCATAATATTGCCTTCATAATTACTATTATGCAAATCAAGACTAACATACTTTAAAAGCATGCCATATGCAGAAAAACTCTGTAAAGAATATTCAAATAAACCTTGGTTATCTGTTTTAAAATGGATTTCTCCTTTATCCTCTAAAACAGATTGGTAAGAATCTAAGAAGGTTTTATACGTTAATCTTCTTTTTTCATGTCTTGTTTTTGGCCATGGATCAGAGAAGTTTAAATATACTCGATTAATTTCCCCTTTTTCGAAATAATCGGTTAGCTTCTCCGCATTCATATTCATTAATTTCAAGTTTGGTACATCAGCCTCAATTAATCGATCAAGAGCAGATACAATGACACTTTCTTGTAATTCTACCCCAATATAATTGATCATTGGGTTAGCTTTAGCCATTTCTGTTATAAAACGACCTTTTCCAGTACCAATTTCTATATGAATAGGACCATTATTTTTAAAGGCTTGGTCCCATTTACCTTTCCAATCTTCTGGGTTGTGGACAACAAACTCTGGATGAGACTCTAATTTGTCCTTAGCCCACGGTTTATGTCTTAATCGCATGTGGACACTCCTTTTTAAACTTACTATCGTTCAAACAATACCATGCATAGCTTGACCGTGCAATACTATTTTGCTGGGAAAAAGATAGACTCGTTTTCACCATTTACTCTTTATAACAGTGTATAAAACCAGTTTTCCGTGAGTTAACACGGTATAATCACCCATTTTACATGTAAGGATAATTTTACATTCCACTTAGCTGAATAAAGCAAAAAAAGAATTCACAAGCTATAAGTGAATTCCTTAATTGGTATTTGGAAGGATTTCAACTTGCGTCATCCATTTCCTAATAGGACCTATAGAAAGGGTGTTCAATAATGCCATTGAATCAAGAGCATCAATTAGCTTTACTTACTGATATATTATCTAATCAACAAACAGATTGCTGTGGCTCTGTTTCTGAGTGTGAACAAGTGCAAAGATTGATTACCTCACTAAGGACTAATGGTCAGCTTGATCAAAATATCCTTCCAATCTTAGAGGAAATTAACCGTTACAGTGAACAAGGTATACAAGCTTCTAATCTGGATCAGCATATTCATTCCCACCAAGATCAATTAACACAATGGGTAGATGGAATCACCCATCTTTCCTAATGTGACTGTTAATCCATATCATGCAAGAATTGAAGCCATCTATCTCTTTCACTGTAGCGGCCTTTTTTCTTATACCAACGAATGGAATTAATGGTTTGTGCAATAACATACCATTTCATTCTTAGAGCTAAATTGTTTGTTAACTCATAGCCGTACGTATGTAGCCAATTTTGCCATTCTTCTTTAGGGATATACCAATACAGCAACATTCCTATGTCGATGGCAGGATCCGCTATCATAGCACCATCCCAATCAATTAAGTACAACTGGTTGTCTTCTGAAAGCAACCAGTTGTTATGGTTGACATCACAATGACAAACTACATGTTCATCTGTCTTAACAGACGAAAGATTTTCCTCCATAAAACGGATAGAATCCATAATATCTTTATTAGATTTCAATTCATCATCTAATTCTGCTTTAATAACTGCTAAAATCATTTCTGGATGAAAGGATGTTTTCCCTAGCCTTCTTAGCATCTCTAGGAGAGGCTTTGAAGTATGGATTTTCTTTAGTAACATGGTTACTCGATTATCTTTCATATCAGAATGGCCAAACTCCCTACCAATTAGCCATTGTTGGGCAGTAAAGACATCTCCGTTTTCAAATCGTTTTGTCCAAACAAGTTTTGGGACAATACCTTCTGCAGATAAAACAGCTAAAAACGGAGAGGAATTTCTTTTCAGAAAAAGCTTTTGTCCGTTATTCTGTGCAAAGAAAGCTTCGCCTGTTTCTCCACCTGCAGGGGTTATCTCCCAATCTTGCCCTAATAAATGTTCCAAAATTGTTCACCTACTATATATTATGCTCCAAAAAAAAGATGAAAAATTCCTGTTTGAGTCTTTTTTGTCCTAATTTGGTAGGAAGAACAAACAAAAATGGTTATCAGTAATTCAATCCTTTTTGTCCCGATCTTAACGTTCATAAAAAATATAAGTAACTGGTAAGTGCAATACATTATTACAACAAGCAACCAGTATTTTTTTGTTATAAAAAGAAAAGTACATAGTATATAGATAATAATACTATGTATCCATGATTTCCTTCGTTATATGAACTTTTAATTTCCTCCCATATAATAATGGAAAGTTACTCATTAAATATTATCTCTTATTTCATTTTTTAGTCAAGTAAATCTCTGATTAAAAATAATATTTAAGAAAAATAACTTTTTTTCAGACTATTTCCGCGTATTTCATGGTTGTTAATCAAGCTGCAAATGACAGAAAAATCCAGGAATAAGGAATTTATCCTATTTCCCTATCATCATAAAGCTTATAGGTGGTATTTTCCACTTCTGTTTTCCTTCAATAAATGGGTAATGGTCGTCATAAATCTCATCATCACTCACCAATAATTTCCAACCACTCTCTGGTATCTCTATTTCCTCTTCATGATGTTGAACATTAATATAGACAATGATGGTTTCCCATTTCCCTAACTCTCCGATATCTTGCAATTGATATTCGAGAATGGAATTAGGTAGGACATCTATCGTTACATGCTTTACAATCTCATCGACTGTACTTAATCGAAATGCTTTTGTTCTTTTCCGTAATGTAATTAAATTCTTTATAAATTGTACATTTTCTATGAATTGATCTTTTCGGTTCCAATCCATTTGATTAATCGGGTCAGGAGATTGATAGCTATTTTCGATTCCATATTTCGTTCGGAAGAATTCTTGACCACTATGTAAAAAAGGAACTCCCTGGCTTATAAGAACGATTGCACTTGCCAAACGATGCATTTTTTGTTTCTTCTCATTGGTTTCTTCAGGGAAGCATATTTCTATCTTATCCCATAGTGTATGGTTATCATGAGATTCTACGTAATTTACCGATTTATTAGGATTATTGAACATTCCTTTCTCATGATAAAGCCCAATACTACCAGATAATAGCTCTCTTAAATCATGCAGATACTGCAAATTTCCAAATGCAACTCCTATGTCATGTAGCTGAAATGTACTTCCTTTTACTTTATCTCTAAATTGATCATTGAATTGTCCGATTCCGTCTAACTCTTTCTGATTCATAATGGTTGCTTTTTCTTGCAGCTGAAGAGGAGTTGCTAAATCCCACCCTTCTCCAATCAAGATTATATTCTCATTCCTATCATCACACAATTTTCGAATTTGCTGCATCGTGGTCACATCAAGAATACCCATTAAATCGAAACGAAATCCATCTACTTGATATTCTTCTAACCAAAAACGGATGGAATCAAGAATAAATCTTCTTACCATTGCACGCTCAGAAGCAATATCATTCCCCACACCAGTACCATTAGACGGCATACCATATTGGTTATAGCGGAAATAGTACCCTGGTACAATTTTTTCAAACGATGATGCCTCTTTTTTATACACATGATTATAAACAACATCCAATATTACTCGAATACCTTGTTCTTGAACAGTTTGTATCATCTCTTTTAGTTCATTAATTCTTCTATACGGTTCAGTAGGATCACAAGAGTAACTTCCTTCTGGCACGTTAAAATGAGACGGATTATATCCCCAATTATATTGCTTTAAGACCTCTAGCTCATCTACCTCTTCAAAATCATGCACAGGTAAGAACTCAACATGAGTAATACCTAAGTCTTTCATATAGGAAAGACCTGATAACTGCTCTTTTTTTGTTCTTGTATTCAGTTCTGTAACTCCTTTATATTTTCCTTTATCCTGTACACCACTTTCGGGGTGGATGGTAAAATCTCGGATATGCGTTTCATAAAAAATACTATCAACAGTATTTTTTAAAGGAGGTAAAACAGGTTTTTGTACTTTGGTTTTATTTAAATCTACAATAACACCAAAAGAGCCATTAACAGAAACTGCAACACAATAAGGATCCATTACTTCAGACCACTCAAGATTAACAAGAACTAGAAAGCTATAATAGTGTCCCTCTAAATTCTCATTAACTTCAACGCTCCATACTCCTTTATCCTGCCTGCACATATCTATTACTCTTCTTTCCTTTTCAGGAGCTTTAGGAGCATTAATAACTAACTTTACTTGCTGAGCAGTAGGTGCCCAGAGAAACGTTTTAATAGAAGTATTTGTGTATTCTAAACCAAGAGGTCCATCATAATAGTACATATCATCGAACGCTTTCGTTCGTATAACTGCTCCAATTTGAAGATCCGTCTTTCCATTGTTTTCATCTTCAATCTCAAACCTTTTTCCCAGTTGAATAGGTTCTTTTATTCTACAGCTATATTTAACGAAGTGTTGCATTTTTTCTTTACTTTGTATAGGAAGTTCCATTCTATTCTGGTTATCAACAAGTACAAACTTTGATGATTCCCCTTCACAATAAGAATACGGTAAAAGAATAGTTATAAGTGTTAATTCATCGAGGTAGGCAAAAAAACTTCTTCTAATAGATAGCATTTTCTCTCACTCCCTTGGTCTAAACAACTTAGCTCTTTCTTACTTTATTACTTTCCTACTACTATTTATTCTAATTATCTCTTTATTGATCTGTTTTATCCCATTCATAACGTCGGCTAGATACAGTAAGTCCATATTGTAATAAACTTTCTGCCGCCTTTAATTGTATCGCTTTTATAGGCGAATGATGATTACGCATTTTTTGAAACCATTCTTCGTAATTCCTTTTTTCAACGATTGTTAAATCATAAGGGGCTGTTGGAAAGTCGATATATCCATTACGAGTAAGAATTACTTTTTGGATAGGTAAAAGTATTTGATATTTTTCTAGAATGCTTCTCACAATACTCTCTGTTCTATTAATGGAAATTACTGGACTAAGCAGTTTTTTCTCCTGGTCGTTCTTTTTCTTTATCCAAAACTTCTCATTTGAACCAACAAATACGGCGGAATTTTCAGCTTCTAATAAATGAATACACCAAATTTCTGTTGGCGTAATAATCACTGTATCTAATTCTATTGGAGCCTGTTTTAGTTGAATAATAGGTTGATAAAGCACTAAAAACGTATCAGGAAATCTTTGTAAATAATATTTCAAAAGGTCGTCATAATAGAGAGTTCTCTTCACTGTAGAAATTTCCGTTAATGTAGAACTAGCCCATTTCAATTGAAAATGAAAGAGTTGATTTAGAAACTGTAGCTTCAGTTCATCAATGGAATGAGGATGCTTATATTGGTTAGAATCATAGTGAAACTGCAAATCATCTTCATCTCTGTCTTGAATTTCCTCTTGAATATCTATCGTATCTATAAATTCTTCTTCTGTTTTTTTACGATTTATAATTGTTTTCATTTTTTCTAGAAAAGTGGGTTTTTCCTTAATCCATTCTTCTTCCATAGGATTATTTAAATGAAAGACACTTCGGTCGTTTGTAGTATATGCTTTTTTAATGCCTTCCCACTTTTGTTTTTTTAAGCGTACAAACCGTGAAGGATATAATACGATATTTTGTTCATACCGTGAAACATAATCCCTTAACTTAATTAACTGCGCCAATCTTGTTCCCCCTAAGCAAATAATACTAGTGATTATCTGCAAATGTATAACTTGTGATCACTTCATACTTTGGTTCTTGATTTAAATGTGTTTGAAATAATTGAATAGAGTCTACTTTCATATTCGATGGATTAATTGTAAAAGAATTATTATCTAATAAATTTGGGGAAAAAGACTTATCTCCTTCCCATTTTCTTGCTAAGGTAATATGAGGATGGAATGGGCGTGAATCTATAGTGAATTCTAAAGAAAGACAAATTTCATATACCTTGTCTCTTAGTTTATTTAATTGCATGTCTTCCTCTAATCCCGCCCAAAAAATTCTAGGTTTTTCATGGTTACCAAAAACACCTAAATGATTTATATGTAACAGAAAGTCTGAAGAGCCTTTTATATTCTCTTCTAATAACTGCTGTAAAGCTCTTAACTTTTCTATAGGTATACCACCTAAAAAGGCAAGAGTTATATGATAATCTAAGGGGTGAACCCACCTCTGAAACGGAAACTGAGTTATTAAGCCCTTTTGCCTTTTTTCTATTTCCGTTATCATTTCATCAGGTACTTTTATGCCAATAAAATAATGCGTTTGTTGTTTAACAGTCATAAAAATTAAGTTCCTTTACATATTGGACTTTTTTAGAAAATAATGATTAATATTCTATTATATATCCGAATTAGGTTATTTTAACCCTATTACACGTAGGAAAAATAAAGAAAATAAACATGAAAAAGCATACAAATGAATTTATTATATCACCTGTATGCTACTTCTCTAAGCATTTTACGAATGAGAGAGTGAATTTATTGAGGAATGAGCTCCCCACATTCTGATATTATGGCTTCAACAAATAAACTTTGTAATATTCTTGTCTTTTCCCCGACTTTCCCTTCTTTTACTGGAACATTATTTATTTCGGTAATAGGAGTAACCTCTGATGTTGTACTTGTAAGAAAAACTTCGTCTGCATCTATTAAGTCTTCAATAGAAAATGCCTTCTCTTCTATATCAATTCCATTCTCTTGGCTTATTTCTATTAACTTCTGTCTAGTAATCCCATTTAGAATAGAAGGACTCGCCTCGTGGGTTTGTATTTTTTCGCCTTTTACAATCCATATATTAGAAGAGCTTCCTTCCGTTACTGTCACATCACGATATTGAATGCTTTCATAACAATCTGCTTCTGCTGCTTTTTGCTTTGCCATTACATTCCCTAGTAAATTTAAGCTTTTAATATCACATCGAGACCATCTAATATCTTCAACTGTAATGGCAGAAACACCATCCTCTAAATTGGATAAAGGTCTCTTAAATTCTTTTGTATAAGCAATAAAAGTTGGAGCGACTTCTGTTTCAGGAAAGGAATGATTTCTAGCACTAACCCCTCTTGTAAATTGCATATAAATGAAACCCATATCTAAGGTATTTTTTTGTATTAGCTGCTCTAATAATTGAGTTAATTCATCCACTGAATAGGAAATAGAAATACTTAATTTTTCACTACTTTGAAGCAATCTTTGAAGATGCTCTTTTACCGTGAACATTTTGCTATTATATACTCGAATAACCTCATAAATTCCATCACCGAACTGATACCCTCTATCTTCAATATCTACTTTTGCTTCTGTTCTTGGAATAAATTCCCCATTCATAAGCACAATGCTCATATTCCTCTTCTCCTTTTGTTCTTTATTTAGCTAATTCATATATTGCTTGCGCATAGATAGCAGTAGCTTTTAATAAATCCTCCAGATACATATATTCATCTTTTTTATGAGCTATATCTTCTCTCCCTGGAAATAGAGGTCCAAACGCAACTCCCTTTTCTAAGGATCTTGCATAAGTTCCTCCACCAATGGAAATTAACTTCGCTTCTTCTCCAGTTTGTTCCACATAAACCTTGCTTAATGTTTGAATTAATTCAGATTCTTTTTCCACATAATGTGGTTTAGAATCCGAGAAGTTTGTGATGTGAAAACCTTGCTTCTCTAAAAGCGCATCTAGTTTCACTTTTGTATCATCCATATTATTAGTTACAGGATATCTTACGGTTTGTCCTAACTTACCACCTTTATTAGAGTCAAACTCTAGGATTCCAACATTAAGAGTTAAATCCCCAGTAATGTCATCATGATAGTTAATTCCTAGTTTTTTCCCTCTTGAATCATTTACAAAATAATCTCGTACAAAGTGGAAATAGTGTCTTGCTTTTGAATCTAGCTCTAAAGAAGAAAGAAATTCCACCAACTTCAATCCAGCATTAATACCGTTGTTTGGTTCCAATCCATGAGCAGATATTCCCTCTATTTCTAACACTAAGTCACCATTATCGATATAATACTTTCCAGGTAAATCCTTTTCCTTTAAGAAGTTTTGATAACGCTGAATCACTTCTGTTTGCGCTCCTTCTTTCGCTTCTAGGCTTACACTAGCAAAATCGGGAACCATATTATATCTTCTTCCAGAAGCAAATTGAAGTACTCTCACAGCTCCATCTGAAACGTTATCATCCTTAGGTAATTGTACAATATCAAAGTCTGAAATTCCTTTTTCTGCGTAAATGATTGGAAAATCTGCATCTGGAGCAAAGCCAATATCAGGCATTTTTTCTTCTTTAAAGTATGTATCTACACATCTCCAATCACTTTCCTCATCAGTACCAATTATTATTCTAATTTCTTTACTTAAAGGTACATTTAAATCTTTCACAATCTTCAACGCGTAGTAAGCAGCCATGGTTGGTCCCTTATCATCTAATGCACCGCGAGCATAGATTTTTCCATCTCTAATCTCAGCACCATAAGGATCACTAGACCAACCATCTCCTTCTGGAACTACATCTACATGACATAATATGCCAAGGATCTCTTCTCCTTGACCATATTGAAGGTGTCCCGCAATATTTTTAACGTTTTTACTTATAAAGCCATCTCGTTCTCCTAATTGAAGCATAAAAGTTAATGCCTCTTTCACTCCTTGACCTAACGGAGCTTCTTCTGTAGCATTCTCTTCATCAAGCACACTTTTTATTTGTAATAATCCTTGTAGGTCCTTTATAAAACTGTCTTTTCGTATATGTATTTCATTTAACCAATCAATTGAACTCATAATATCCTCCTTGAACCTTCTATTCCATATTTAGTATAAAAAAAACATACCATAAATAAGGATAGAAGAAAAATAAATTAAATAGCTTTTTTCATAATAAAGTTAATTCCAAGTATAGTACACTTATCATATCGTTTATCAGCAAATCAAAAAACAAATTTTTGGAAAAGGGATTGTGATATAGATGGGTTATGTAGAAGATTTAAGAAAGCTAGTAGGCAAAATGCCAGTTATTTTAGTTGGATCGGTTATTATTCTTCTAAACAATGAGCATCACATTCTATTACAAGAAAGAAAGCATCCGAACAAGGTTTGGGGACTTCCTGGTGGTTTAATGGAAATAGGAGAAAGTACAGAAGAAGCTGCTAAAAGAGAATTAACAGAAGAGACTGGTCTTCAAGCTAAAAACCTTCAATTATTATCTGTATATTCAGGGAAAGATTATTACACAGTTGCTGCAAATGGAGATCCCTTCTATACAGTAACTACAGCTTATTACTCCAATGAGTATGATGGAGTGATGGAAGTAAATGAAGAAGAAGGTTACAGCTTAGCTTTTTTTTCGATGAATGACTTGCCTAAGCAAATGGTTGGTAGTCATCGTAGAATGATCCATGATTTTATTAGAACCCGTTAATGAACGAAAAAGAAGATTTTTTATGTTTAGTCATTTAGATATACGGGTATTTATTATAACTTTATTGTTTATTGAATTTTCATTCATATCCATTTCATTCGAACCATATGATAATGGTAAGCAAAGACTACAGGAGGTGGCAATACAGACATAAATAAGCAAATATTTTGTAAATTGATGCAAATAATGTAGAATATATTATTGAATAGGGGTACAATAATTGTATAGATTAGAAGTCTATAATATTGTTCACTATTTAGCCATTTGAAAAGGGGTTGTCTGTAAAAAAGAAAATTACATACGCTTGGAGAACTAATCTTCAAATAAGCTGTCGGTCGCTGGAATTTGCCAAAGGTTTGAAAAAAGGATAGGGAGTGGTTTATTGAAACCTTCAACTAACCGGATGTTAAACCGTATCAAATCCGTCTACATGTTTATTAGTAAGCGTGGAACTGTAACAACACAAGAGCTAGTGGAGGAATTTGGTATTACTCCGCGAACGATTCAAAGAGATTTGAATGTGTTAGCTTATAATGACTTAGTGCAAAGCCCTAGTCGTGGAAAATGGACAACAACTAGAAAGAAAGTAAAATTGACATCCTAAATAGTACTTGCTCTTAGAAACAATATGAACTTCGAAAATTAGATAAAATCACATGATGTAAAAAGTAAAACCTTACTATTGCATCCAATGACTATCATTTACTATTCATTGGATTACTATGGTAAGGTTTTATTTTATCCATATTACATGATTTTATGCATCTTGCACTTGATAATTTTGAAGTAATTCTACTTCCTCATCTGTTAGTTCACGATATTCCCCTAACTCTAACGTTTCATCAAGCTCAAGTGGCCCCATGGACAAACGTTTTAAATAAATCACTTTTTTTCCAACACTTTCAAACATTCTTTTCACTTGATGAAATTTACCTTCAGAGATTGTTAATTCGATATCAGAAGTTTCTCCTGATTTTAAGACAGTTAGCTGTCCTGGTTTTGTAACATAACCATCATCCAAGGTAACTCCCTCTTTAAAAGCAAGAACGTCCTCTTCTCCAACCATTCCTTTAACAACTGCAAAATATGTTTTGGGAACATGTTTCTTTGGAGAAAGTAACCGATGCGATAATTTCCCATCGTTTGTTAGAATTAATAATCCTTCTGTATCCTTATCCAATCTACCAACAGGAAAAGGGTTATACACCGCATCCTCTAATTGCAGAATATCTACTACAGTCTCTTCTCTAGTATCTTCAGTAGCTGAAATTACACCAGGTGGCTTATTCATCATAAGATAAATATATTCCTTATAATCAACTAACTCATTGTATAGATATATTTCATCTACTTTAGGATCAACATGATGTTTGGCATCTTTTATTATTTCGCCATTTACTTTTACTGCTTTATTTTTCAATATCGTTTTTACTTCTTTTCTGCTGCCATATCCTAAATTGGCAAGCATCTTATCAATTCTCATCTCATCACAACCTAAAAATTAAAATGGAATTCTTAACTTACGCTTTATTTTTACTGCTTGATCTCCAAAAAGTAAATACGCTAATTTGGAACGATATGCTAGGTACACATAGATTAACATACCAACACCAGCTACAATTATCACCATTACTAAAGAAGAAAATGCAGACTCTGTTGATAAAAATAAAGTTAAGAGTTTATACATTAATGTTGTAGCTATATACATTATTCCTGTGAAACCAACAATTAAGACACTTCTTCTAAAGACCATTTTAAAGGAGTATTTTGCATATATTCTAATGATAATTAAATTGATTACAATAGAAACAGTGTATCCTATTGTTGTAGCAAGAATAGCTCCATATGTTTCCCACTTCTCTATAAATGGAGTATTTAAGCTCAACTTTAGTAATATTCCTACTAATAAACTTAATACGGTAAAACGTTGCTCATTTATCCCTTGTAAAATCGCCGCAGTTACGGGATATAAAGAAAAAAGAATCGCAACAGGAGCATATACCCTAAGTACTTCAGCACCCATTAATAAATCTTCTGTTTGATAAAATAAACGATAAACTGGTTCGGCTAATACCGATATACCTATACATGCAGGTAATGTGATAAATAATAGTACTTGAAATGTTTGATTTAAGTTAGCAGACAACTCAGTTCGATCTTCTTTTACAAATGCTCGAGTTATCATAGGAATTAATGCCATAGAAAATCCAGTAGCAAGTGAAACTGGAATAATAATAATCTTATGCGTCTGATAGTTAAAAATGTTTAAAGCTGTTTCTGAAATAGATTGCAGCCCAATATTACTCATTGCACGATTAAATGTAAGAGTGTCAACTAATTGAAATAACGGATTTGCAAGTCCTACAAAGACAAATGGTGCTGCTGAAATCAGTATCTCTTTATACATAGAGGAAAGAGGAATATCTGTAAGTGAGCCTTTATCATCTAACAGCAGACTATCATACGTATTTTTACTTTTTTGCCAGTACCAAAAGAGGACTGCTAATCCTCCAAGCGCTCCTACGAACGCTGCAAAAACAGAAGCACTTACAGCCGTAAGCAATTTTCCATTTAATACATAGAGTACAAAAGCTGATCCTCCAAGTAAGAAAACAACTCGGACAATTTGCTCCACTACTGTGGATACAGCAGATGGTGTCATGGCATCATGTCCCTGAAAGAATCCCCTTATAAGACTCATAAATGGAACCACAATTAACGCAAAGCTCACTGCTCGAATAACAGTCGTTACTTGAGAGACGGTAGATGTAAAATCTTTATCCGAAATAATCATATGAGCTAGAACTGGTGCAAGAAGATAAAGTGCTAGAAAGGACATAATACCAGAACATAGCATAATAAGTAGTCCTGATTTAAACAGTCTCCTCCCAACCTTATACTCTCCCATTGCATTATATTTAGAAATAAACTTACTCACAGCAAGTGGAATTCCTGCTGTTGCAATGCTAATCACAATAGTATAAGCTACATAGGAATATTGATATAGAATGGTTCCTTGCTTTCCAACTATCATATTAAATGGTATAACATAAAATAGACCTAACGCTTTTGATATAATCGTTCCAAGCGTTAGAATGAATGTACCTTTTAGCAATTTTTGCGACATATAATCCCTTCCTTAAATGAAGCTCTCATAAAAGCATAACATAAACAAAGTATTTTACCATGAAAATAGCGAAGTTAGTATACGGAATAACAATTAATTCTTGTCCATTTTTTAACACATAATTGTAGTTTACCCTTTCTTAATAAGAAACGCTACTTTGTTGTGAAGAAAAAATTTTCATACTCGAATATATTTAAGTAAAAGAAAGTAGGATTTAAAAATGCAATATGATGTAATCGTAATTGGTGGAGGTCCATCTGGTTTAATGGCAGCTATTGGTGCTGCTGAAAATAACGCTCGCGTTTTACTTATAGACAAAGGAAACAAGCTAGGGCGAAAGCTGGCAATTTCTGGTGGAGGCAGATGCAATGTAACAAACAGACTCCCTGTCGAGGAAATTATTAAACACATCCCTGGGAACGGACGTTTTTTATATAGTGGATTTTCTGAGTTTAATAATGAAGATATCATTACTTTTTTCGAAAACTTAGGAATCGAGTTAAAAGAAGAAGACCATGGGAGAATGTTTCCCGTTTCTAATAAAGCACAACATGTTGTAGATGCATTATTAAATGAACTGGATCGATTAGATGTCACTATTCAAACAAATTCTCCTGTTGAAACAGTAGAATTTGCGGAAGATGGTATGAAACATGTCATTCTACAAAATGGGAAAAAGGAAGTTTGTAAATCTCTTATTATCGCAGTAGGAGGTAAATCCGTTCCTCATACTGGTTCTACAGGAGATGGATATGCTTGGGCTGAAAAAGCTGGACATAGTATTACAGAGTTATTCCCTACAGAAGTTCCTGTAACCTCAAGTGAACCATTTATTCAAGATAAAAGTTTACAAGGATTATCTTTACGAGATGTTTCTTTAAGTGTACTAAACCCTAAAGGTAAAGCCCTCATCACTCATAAAATGGACATGATTTTTACTCACTTTGGAATAAGTGGACCTGCTGTTTTACGCTGTAGCCAATTTGTAGTAAAGGCAATGAACAAATGGGACTTAAAAGAAGTAAATGTATCAATTGACTCTTTTCCTGAACAAAAAGAAGAGCAATTACTACAAGAATTAACGCAATTACTTCAATCAGAACCAAAAAAAGCAATCAAAAACACGCTAAAGGGAAAATTGGTTGAGAGATATCTGCTCTTTTTATTAGAAAAGGTTCAAATAGACCCACAAGCAACTTGTAACACTATCTCTCAAGAAAAACTAAGAGAGTTTACCCATCTATGTAAGGCATTCACTTTTAAAGTAAATGGCACACTTTCTTTAGAGAAAGCTTTTGTTACTGGCGGTGGCGTATCTATTAAAGAGATTGTCCCTAAGACAATGGAATCTAAGCTTATGAATGGATTATTTTTCTGTGGAGAAATTCTTGATATTCATGGCTATACGGGTGGCTATAATATTACCTCTGCATTTGTAACAGGTAGACTGGCTGGGGTAAATGCTAGTATTCATGCTAAGAACATTTAGAAGACAAGATACATGCATTGAATTCATTAAATCCTCCCGCATTATAGTATTTTAGAGCATACTGAAAAGTGGATTACTAATAGAGAAATCCACTTTTATATCACACCAAATATTAACTTTTATAAATAATCATAGAAGTAAAACAATAAATTTGTTCGTTTTGGTCTTCTTGGATAGCTGCGATATTATATTTAATATCGACTACCTTCTTCTCATCTATCTTAGACAGAAACTTATTCATTTGCAATTCTAAGTCTTTTTCATGCTCTTGATCAAATAATTTTACTTGAATCATGTCTATCCTCTCCCTAAAGATATTAGTAACAGGATAGACAGTTTTTTATTTTTTCAATCACATTCCTTTTAGACTTAGATTGTTTCTCCCTTCCAATCAAGCATGCCGCCTTCCATATTTACTACTTTATATCCATGGTCTTGCAAGAAGTAACATACATTCTCACTTCTCCTACCTGCTCGGCAAACAATGATATACTCTTTATCTGTCGAAAGTTGATCCAAATGCATAGGGATGTTTCCCATTGGAATATGCTTAGCACCAGGAATCATTCCTTCTGCTACTTCGTCATTTTCTCGTACATCTATAAGCTCTAGCTCCTCTTTATTTTTCATTTTTTGTTCTAATTCATCTGCTGATATGACTTTCAATTCACTCATATATATATACCTCCTAAAGTATGATTGTTTCTATGTAAATTGTAGTTTCTCCTAGTAATATAGAGCAAATTCACTTTAGTTGCAATTGCTATGCTTTACAATCACCATATAAAGAAAAAACCTCGAAATTTCCTTCGAGGTTTTTCTTATTTAATTAGCTACAATATTCACTAATTTCCCTGGAACTGCAATTACTTTTCTTACTGTTTTTCCATCGATTTGCTCTTTTACTTCACTTGCTTCCATTGCTATTTGTTCTAATGCATCTTTATTAGCGCCTGCAGGTACCATTAGTTTAGCTTTCACTTTTCCGTTGATTTGAACAACGATTTCAACTTCATCATCCACTAGCTTAGCTTCATCATAAGCTGGCCAAGCTTGGTAGCTTATAGTCTCATTAGATTTTGTAACAATTTGCCAAAGTTCTTCTGTCATATGTGGACAGATTGGAGATAGGATTTTAATAAAGCCTTCTACATATTTCTTTGGTAATACATCTGCTTTGTAACATTCATTGATAAAGACCATCATTTGTGAGATTGCCGTGTTAAATCGTAACCCTTCAAAATCTTCTGTTACTTTCTTAACAGTTTGATGATAAATTTTATCAAGCCCTTTTGCTTCTTCTACATCCTTAACCTTAGGAGATAGCTCTCCATTCTCATCAACTAATAGTCTCCATGTACGGTCTAAGAATCTTCTAGCACCATCTAATCCGTTTGTAGACCACGCAATTGCTGCATCTAATGGGCCCATGAACATTTCATACAAGCGCAGAGTATCAGCACCATGGCTTTCAACGATCTCGTCAGGGTTCACTACATTCCCTTTTGATTTACTCATTTTTTCATTATTCTCACCTAAGATCATTCCTTGGTTAAATAACTTTTGGAATGGCTCTTTCGTTGGAACAACGCCTAAATCGTATAAAACTTTATGCCAGAAACGTGCGTAAAGTAAATGTAGCACCGCATGCTCTACTCCACCAATATAAATGTCTACAGGTAGCCATTCTTTAATTTTCTCTGGATCTGCAATTACTTCACTATTTTTTGGATCAATATAACGTAAATAATACCAGCTGCTTCCAGCCCATTGTGGCATTGTATTTGTTTCACGTCTGCCTTTTTTACCTGTTACTGGGTCTACTACATTAACCCATTCTGATATATTTGCTAGTGGAGACTCACCTGTACCAGATGGTTTAATTTCAGATGTTTCTGGAAGAGTTAATGGCAGTTCTTCTTCCGGAACACCTGTCATCGTGCCATCTTCCCAATGAATGATTGGAATTGGTTCTCCCCAATATCTTTGACGACTAAATAACCAATCTCTTAAGCGATACGTTATTTTTTTCGTACCAATTTCTTTTTCTTCTAACCATGCGATCATTTTTGTAATAGCTTCTTCTTTATTTAAGCCATCTAAAAATTCAGAGTTCACATGTTTTCCATCACCAGTATATGCTTCGTTTTCAACATTCCCACCTGCTACAACCTCTTTAATTGGCAAATCGAATGTTTTAGCAAATTCATAATCTCTTTCATCATGTGCTGGAACAGCCATAATGCTTCCAGTTCCATAACTCACTAGAACATAATCAGCAATCCATATTGGCATTTTTTCGCCGTTACTAGGATTAATTGCATAAGCTCCAGTAAATACGCCTGTTTTCTCTTTTGCTAAATCTGTTCTTTCTAAATCACTTTTGCTTTTGATTTTTTCTAAATATGCTTCTACTGCAGATTTTTGATCAGCTGTAGTAATTTTATCAACAAGTGTATGTTCTGGAGCTAAAACTGCATACGTTGCACCAAATAAGGTATCAGGTCTTGTAGTAAATACAGTAAAAGTATCTTCATGATTTTCAATTTGGAATGTTACTTCAGCACCTTCTGAACGCCCAATCCAGTTACGTTGCATTTCTTTAATGCTATCTGGCCAATCCACTTCATTTAAATCTTCAATTAAGCGATCTGCATATGCCGTAATTCTTAACACCCATTGACGCATTGGACGTCTTTCTACAGGGTGTCCACCACGTTCACTTTTCCCATCAATTACTTCTTCATTCGCAAGAACTGTTCCTAGAGCAGGACACCAGTTAACTGCTACTTCGTCCACATATGCTAATCCTTTTTCATATAATTTTAGGAAAATCCATTGTGTCCATTTATAGTATTCTGGATCAGTTGTATTGATTTCACGATCCCAATCATACGAAAATCCTAATGATTTGATTTGACGACGAAAAGTATCAATATTTTTTTGTGTAAATGCTGCTGGATGGTTACCTGTGTCTAATGCATATTGTTCTGCTGGTAGACCGAATGCATCCCAACCCATTGGATGAAGAACATTAAAATCTTGCATTCTTTTCATTCTTGAAAGAATATCAGTAGCTGTATAACCCTCTGGATGACCTACATGAAGTCCTGCTCCAGATGGATACGGAAACATATCTAATGCGTAGAATTTTTTCTTGCCCTTATCTTCACTCGTTTTAAATGTTTTTTTATCTTCCCAATATGTTTGCCATTTCTTTTCTATTTCCTGATGATTAAAACTCATCTTTCTAATCCTCCTAAAACTCTTCCTTATTTTTTCTTTATAGCATAAAAAAGCCTCCCATCCCTATAAAAAGGGACGAGAGGCATTATGTATATATTCTCCCGCGGTACCACCCACAATTAGTGAAATAATCACTCGCTCAAACTCTTTTAACGCAAGAACTACGGCAAGCATTACTAATCATTCACACTTGCAACTCAAAGGCGAGTTCGAGATGTTTTTGACTGACTTGCACCACCCGTCAGTTCTCTATTGTTTCAAAAGGACATCTTTACTATTCCTTATCCATGTTATTGAATCTATATGTTGTTTATTGTATTGTATTTTGTTTCATGTTGCAAGTAGTTTTCAGACTAGTGCCACACACTTCATCTATCATTCCCACTACCTTGCAAGCACTTTTTTTCATCATATGCTATTGTTATTCAGTTGTTCCATTTAAAGAAATAGTTTTCGACCATTCAAGTATATAGTGTAATAACTTTAGATCTTGATTCTTACCAGCAATAAAAGAAAGACCGATTGGTACACCATTCCATTCACTTATTGGTATATTAACCTGTGGTAATCCTGATAACCCTGCAATACAGCATAATTGTAAGGTCTTGCTTCTTTTCTCTTCTAACTCTGCCACTGGTAAGTGTAGTAATGGAGCAATTCCTGGAGCTGTTGGAATGATAAGAACCCCATCATCCTCTAAAAGTTTTTCCATTTTGTCTCGTATTATACTTCTTTTCTTGCTATGTTTCTCTTTATCATTAGGATTCAATAAACTTGCCATATGAAATCTTTCAGCAATTCCTGGACCGAACATTGGCTTTTCCCGTGTGATCCACTCCTTATGTTCTTCCCATATTTCTAATCCTTGTAAAATACGAAAAGTTTCTGCCCACTCTTTTAAACCTTCTTTTGCTAGGACAGTAGTCTCACATTGATTAATAGAATTTTTAATACTTGTTAAGATAGGGTCATAAGCAGAAACTACCTCCGTATCTAATAACTCCCATGCATCCTCTGCCACTATAAATCTAGTAAACTCTCCCGTTTTATTTAGTGGTAATAATGTTTCCCCTACTTTTAGAAGTGTTTCAGGATTAGTTGCCATCCATCCTACTGTATCAAAACTTTTGGCTAGTGGAATCACACCATCTATATTCACAACGCCGTGTGTTGGTCTTATTCCATAAATTCCACAGTAGCTAGATGGAATTCTAACAGATCCTCCTGTATCGGTTCCTAAGGAAAAATCACTTTGTCCTGCTGCTACTGTAACAGCTGATCCACAAGAGGATCCACCAGGAATTCTATTTTTATCCTTTGGATTAATAGGCGTACCATAATGATAATTCTCTCCATTTAGACTGTACATTAATTCATCTGTGATAGTTGTTCCCATTAAACTTGCACCATTTTCCAATAATGTCTGTATAGAAACGGCTGTTTGTTTTGCTGGTTCATGTGTAGCAAGCCAATCAGGATTACCTGCTGAGGAAGTATATCCTTTAATCGAAAATACATCTTTTACTGCAAAAGTTAAGCCATCTAACTTCCCTTTTTTTATGGGATTTAATTCTATATTTTTGTCCATATATGCTCGATAATCATGCACGTTGATACACTCTCCCCTACTTAATGGTATCTTTTATTGCAAATGCTCAATAAAGTTATAGTTCTGAATAGACCAAGCTGGTTCTATATATTGGATATTGCTTATACATGCATTCATTAAGTACTGATCCATTGTGAAAGTTTCTTCGGAAATAAAAGATAATAAAGTATGTATAACTGCTCCATGGGCAACTAGCAATACCTTCTTGGAGGGGTACTGTTGGAGTATTTGCTTTAAACCATAGTTAATTCTCTCTATTAGTGCTTCTCTACTTTCCTGATTAGGATAGTTAAAATCAGGATATAACCTTTCTCTTTCTTCTCTAGTCTTTCCTTCTGCATCTCCAAAACTACGTTCCATGAACTCCTCCATCTCTATAACAGGTAGTTGCAAAGCTTCATTAATAATAGCAGCTGTCTGTTTTGCTCTTTTAAGAGGACTTGTAATGATAACATCCCATTGAGTATCCTTTAGCAAAAAATCTCTACATCTTTCCGCCTGCTCCTTCCCCGTTTCATTTAAGGGGATATCTGTTTTCCCTTGAATTCTTCCTTGTGAATTCCAATCGGTTTCTCCATGCCTAATTAAACATATTTTTGTCATGCTATATTCCTTTCTTCGGTAAGAATTTTATCTGTACTTTTACTTTAATGAAAAAAATCTAATTTTTCAAATAAATTATTCAGCAAGCCTATACTTTAACTGAATATTTCGGCTTTAACGTAATTAGTTGTATAACTATTGCAGCTTTATCAAAAAGCATCTACACTTATTTTTGTTAAATAGAAACTATGTAGTAAAGGAGCATATTTAATGCCTCGTTCTCTTTGGCTTTTAGTTATTGGTATGGCTGTTAATGTAACAGGATCGTCCCTTCTATGGCCATTAAACAGTATATACATTCACGAACATTTAGGTAAATCTCTTACGGTTGCCGGATTTATCCTAATGCTAAATTCATTAGCGAGTGTTATCGGTAATTTATTTGGAGGAACACTCTATGATAAAATTGGAGGTTATTATTCGATTTTAATCGGAATATCCTTCACGGTTTTCTCTCTATTAGGTTTAACTTTATTTCATACTTGGACTGCATACTGTCTTTTCTTTGTTTTATCTGGATTTGGCTCTGGAATTATTTATCCTAGTATGTATGCAATGGCTGGAAATGTATGGCCAGAAGGTGGTAGAAAAGCATTTAATAGCATTTATGTTGCTCAAAATGTAGGAGTCGCACTTGGTTCTGCCATTGGTGGAGTAATCGCCTCTTATTCCTTCCAATTGATATTCCTATCAAACACCATTATGTACATTATGTTCTTTATTATTGCCTTCTTATTTTATAAAGGAATTCAGGTAAAAGCTGCGCCTGCTATAAAGGAGAATGTTCTAGCGACTAAAAATAAACTTAGCTCAAAGCGTAATCCAGCCATGTATTCCTTAAGCATATTAGGTATTGGATACTTATTATGTTGGATTTGTTACGTTCAGTGGCAGGCAACCATCTCTACTCATACACAGGAGTTAGGAATTCCGCTAACTCAATATAGTATTCTTTGGGCAGTCAATGGTGGTCTAATAGTATTTGGTCAACCACTTGTCTCTTTATTTACAAAGAAAATATGTACTTCTATAAAAAAACAAATGGTTATTGGCATTTTTATTTTCATTCTTTCTTTTCTATTACTTGGAAAAGCTGAAATATTTACTGGCTTTCTTGTAGCTATGATTATTCTAACGATTGGTGAAATGCTCGTATGGCCAGCAGTTCCAACTATTGCAGATAAATTAGCCCCAAAAGGTCGAGAAGGCTTCTTTCAAGGCATTGTAAACAGTACAGCTACTGGAGGAAGAATGATTGGACCTTTACTTGGTGGGATGCTTGTAGACTACAAAGGAATAGATTTTCTTATCCCTATCTTAATCGTGTTGCTTATTATTAGTTTACTTGCTGCATATTTTTATGATTATCCAGCTAAGGCTCTTTCAAAGGTTCCACCAAAAGTTAAGGCATAGAAGGAAACGGTTTGACCAGAAGATTTGTCTTCTGGTCAGACCTTTTTTATTCTTGTCTCGTTTTTGATTTAGCTGGCTGACCACCAGATTGTTCATATTTTAGCTTCGCTTTCTTTACTACATCTGTATCGTTACCAAATTCAACATCTTGATTATTAATTCCATTTCTTGTTTTCTGTTCTGGATTATTTTGTTTTGATTTTTTAGTCATAAAGATAATCCTCCTAGTGCAATTTTACCGTCATTTGATTTTGCAATTGTGTAACCAATAGCCTCATACGATGAATTTGCTCTCTCTGTTGTTGATTAGCACTATGATCCATTGTGTGCAGATCATTATAAACATGCTCTAACTGCAGCTGTGCATCTGTATATTCATTGGCATTATAATGTTCTTGTCTATTAGCAATTTCATATTGATTCTCTGCATAACTAATAGCCTCATTGCATCTAACTAATAATTCTTCCATGGATTGACGAGTAGCCATTCGTTACCCTCCCAACAATCTAATACGTAGAAGCTTTACTGCTTCTTCCACAGTAGTATCTGTTAGATTGTGAATTCTTATAACTTCCTTTTCTTTACTATCTATTCTTACTATTGGAGAAAGCCAAAAGACATGGTAAAATTTCAAAGTGAAGAAGTGAACATAATTAGTAATGTAAAAATTTATCCAACAACATGTTGTTATTCTAGAAGGAGGCTTCTGATATGAATCAGACCAACCCTTTTCCATATGCATCTGATAATAAACGTTATCACACATGGAATTATCACTTAAGAAATGAATTTGGCCATAAAGTTTTTAAAGTAGCTTTAGATGGTGGCTTTGATTGCCCAAATAGAGATGGAACCGTTGCACATGGCGGGTGTACATTTTGTAGTGCAGCAGGATCGGGAGACTTTGCAGGAAATAGAGTAGACAGCTTAGAAAAGCAATTCCATGATATTAAAAATAAAATGCATCATAAGTGGAAAGATGGCAAATATATGGCTTATTTCCAAGCATATACGAATACGCATGCTCCTGTAGATGTACTTCGTGAAAAGTATGAGACGGTTTTAAAACAAGAGAATGTTGTAGCTCTCTCCATTGCAACTCGTCCAGATTGCTTGCCTGATGATGTAGTGGAATATTTAGCCGAATTAAACGAACGGACGTATTTATGGGTTGAATTAGGCTTACAAACAGTGCATGAATCTACTGCAAAAATGATAAATCGAGCACATGACTTCCAAACCTATGTAGAAGGGGTTGAAAAGTTAAGAAAGCATAATATACGCATTTGTTCTCATATCATTAATGGTCTACCGATGGAAACAAATGAAATGATGATGGAAAGTGCAAGAAGTGTTAGCAAGTTAGATGTACAAGGAATAAAAATTCATCTTCTTCATTTATTAAAAGGCACTCCAATGGTTAAACAGTATGAAAAAGGATTGCTTCAATTTTTAAGTTTAGATGAATATGTTTCCTTAGTATGTGATCAACTGGAAATTCTTCCACCTGAAATGATCATACATCGAATTACTGGTGATGGCCCAATTGACTTAATGGTAGGACCAATGTGGAGTGTTAATAAATGGGAAGTATTGAATAGTATTGATGCGGAATTGAAGCGAAGAAATAGTTGGCAAGGAAAATTCTATCAAGAAAGTTCTAAGGTAATCCTATGAAGCTAGATCGAGTATTACCATTTTCTCATCAATTACTTCAAAAATGCATTGGAGATGGAGATATTGCTGTAGATGCAACGATGGGGAATGGACATGACACCTTATTCTTAGCACATCTTGTAGGGGAAAAAGGAAAGGTCTATAGCTTTGACATTCAAGAGGAAGCATTGCGCTCTACACAAGAAAAATTAACGAATCAAAACATACAAAATGCTTCTCTTCATCTTTGTGGACATCAACATATCAGTGAAACCATTCCTAAAGAGTTACACAGCAAAGTTTCTGGTGCTATTTTTAACTTAGGCTATTTGCCTGGCGGAGATAAGTCAATTGTTACACAAGCTAATACCACCATCTCTGCAATTGAACAGCTTTTGCACGTTCTTGCACCAGAGGGAATTATTGTATTGGTTATCTATCATGGACATGAAGAAGGTGCAGTGGAGAGAGACAAGCTACTATCTTATGTTAAGAGCATTAATCAAAAAGAAGCACATGTCCTTCAATATCAATTTATTAATGGTGCAAATAACCCACCGTTTATAGTTGCTATTGAGAAAATAAAATAATTCAAAGACCCAAATTTTTTATAGTTTGGGTCTTTACTTTTTCACAATAAATTATAAATCACCTTAAATAACGTTAGTTTCCTAACTCTCTATTTACTAACAGATCTTCCCACATTCGCAGGAATTCTTTTTTGCCATTTTCTATAAGCTCTGCCATTTAGATAAAAGAAATATCCTATTGGTCCTGAGGTCTTAATCATATCTTTAGCTAATTTTCGGATGTTATGCTGTTCGTTCACTTTTTCATCTGACAAATATACTCCAAGTAAGCCTCTATTGATTAACTTATGAAACTTTTGATGTGGTAGTTTATTTGTATGCTTGTCCGCTTCTTCTACAAAATGCTTTAAGCGATTAAATAATTCTGACTCATCCTTATAATAAAAGCAAAAGTTTAAATCTCCACCTACTTTATCTTCCTCTTGATCAATAAAGTAATCTAATAATATATGTAGACCTTGAATATAAGGAAAATATCCATCACGAATTAAGTAAGTATAAGACTCATCAAAATCATCTCGAAATGCATAGGAAACTAGGCAGAATATACCTAAAGTCGAGCCTGAACATGCAGAAAACTCATACCACTCCATTTGAGGAACTTGATGTTTATTCTCTTCAAACCATAGCTTGAGACGAGGTATTCGCTCTTCAAACATTACATGCTTATGTATTTGTAAGTCACAATAATAACGACAAAGTTCTAAAAGCTGTGCCTTAATATTTTCATAATGATCCAACTTACTTAAAGTATCTCGACAAGTTTTGGCTAAATCATATAAATAGCCGCCATCATCCTGATCCTCTCTATAACGGTAATAATTAGTTGGTTTAGCATCTACTGTTAATGCATGCTCCATTGCCTCATGTAGAGCAGAGAAGTCCTTTGGATCTAATGATGTACTTCTGTCACAAAGATTATCTAAATAATCACTTATTGTTTGATAAGCAACTATAAATGTGATTACCTCTTTATATTTTTTCATCGCTATCAATGCCATAATAGATCCACCCTCACAATGGAAGGTTTTATGCTCTATACTTGCTAAGGCTTGTTTCCTTAATTCAGGATTAGGAATGCTATTTGCTCTTTGTTTCCAATAATTTAATTCCTTGTGTACAGCAGGGAAAACCTTTAAATATACTTTTGACATTAATGTTAATGGCATTTTGGGTACAGACATGTTAAAAAACCTCGCTTATACAAGATATCCAATTGCTTTTAATTGGCTTATAATAAAATCTTTGGTATATTCAAAGACTTCCTCTCTCTCTGGCTCGTTGTAAATTTCATGGTAACAATCTGGCCATTCCTTATACCTCTTTTCAGACAATGGTACCATATTGAACCAGCTCTTTACCATTTTTTTATCTACAACTAAATCGCCACCACCCTGCATCAGCAATAAAGGTAGATCCTGTGATTTTGCTACATCTATAAATGCTACTTTCATTGCTTCAAGTAGCTCTCGGTACCACCGAACAGATACTTTTGTAATATATAGTGTGTCATTACAGTCAATTTCTCGCACTTCTACATTCCTTGTTGCCATATCAATGGTTAATCCCGAATTAATTCTTAGCTTTGGTGAAACTTTGTTTAACAAAAGAGAGAGAGTACTCATTAGTTTAGAAGGGTAATTTACTAGCCCTAAACATGGTGAAGATAGGATTAGGCCCGCTAATTTCAGCTTTTCTTTTTGAAGAAGCCTGATGGAGGCTAGCCCCCCCATGCTATGACCTAATAAAAATACTGGTAGCTCAAATTGATAGGCTGCTTGAATCCAGTCTTTAATTTCAGTTGTATAATCATCAAATGAATCAATATGTCCTCTATCTGCTCTAGTGGTCATGCCTTGCCCTGGAAGATCCCCCATCACCACATGAAAACCAGCTAGACGAAACATTTCCACTAACCATCCATATCGCCCGTGATGTTCCATTGCACCATGTACAATGACAATTACTGCTTTTGCATCGCCCTCTGCTTCCCATTTCCACATACAAATGTTCCCCCGTTTTTATACTTAATTTCTTCATAATTCTATTAAGATTTCTATGTTAGTTGATATCATGCTTTCAGTTCTTCAATAAATGACTCTTCTTTACCATTTTTCACACCCCTTATTTTTCACATGAATTTCTATCAATAAAAGATTTAAGGAAAATTAAAGGTTAAAGGATTATAGTTTTGTTTAAAGAGTTTTTATATTATTCCCAAGTGGTAACATAATTATAGCAAAGATGTTAATAGGTAGCATTAACCAAACAAGTTCTTGTTATTTATGACAATACTATGAATAGTATTAAATACTCATACGAATTAACCGATATAAATAAATATAACTAAAGGGTGAGAATATGACCACAGATACTATTATCTTATTATCCTTAATAGGAGTACTGTTCTTATTATTCTTAAGTATAAAAAATAAATTATCAAAGTTAATGAAAGGTGTCTTTCTTTCGATATTTTTATGCTTATTAACAGTAACTGGATTGCTACTATACGTTAATGAAACAGAGGAATTGGTTTATGCCAAACAATTCACAACAAACCAAACGACTAGAAAAGCTTCTATAACAGAAAAAGAAGAAGTAGTGGAAATAAAAGAATCTGTTTTATTAGATGCTCCAATCATTAATCAATTACCAGAATTACCTAGAGGCTGTGAGGTAACTAGTTTAGCGATGCTACTACAATATGCTGGTATTGATGTAGATAAAATGACATTAGCTGAAGAAGTAGAAAAGGATACTACTCCTTACTCAAAGAATGGCAATCAAATTTACTATGGTAACCCAAATGATGGGTTTATAGGAGATATGTATTCATTAAATGGCCCTGGTTTAGGAGTTTATCATACACCAATTGCTGAACTTGCTGAAGTGTACTTACCTGGTTCCATTGTTGATTTTACTGGATCAGACTTCGAGGAAATTAAAAAACAGCTTTCCAACAATAATCCAGTATGGGTAATAACAAATTCTAAGTTTAAGAAGTTGTCAGATGACCAATTTAGAACTTGGAATACGCCAAGCGGAGAAATTCAAATCACTTATTCTGAGCATTCTGTTTTAATTACTGGATATGATCAAGATTATGTATATTTCAACGATCCACTAACTGGGGAAAAAAATAAAAAAGCACCCATAGCGGATTTCGAAGAATCCTGGGTGCAGATGGGAAGCCAAGCAATTACAATTAATTCTTAACAGCCAATATTCCCTCTTGTAAATATTCCTTTTCGAAGGAATATTTTTTTTCTATATATACACTATGCCAAACCATAAACATTAAGACAGTCCAAATCTTACGACTATTATCTGCTTTACCTTGTACATGGTCTTCTAATAATTGAAGTACCACTGATTTATTTAAGAGATGCTCTGTGTCGCTCTCTTTAATGATATTTTTAGCCCATTCATTCATTTCAGCTTTAAGCCAATGGCGAATAGGAACAGGGAAGCCTAATTTTTTACGATTTAATACATGGTCAGGTACAAAAGATTCTGCTGCTTTTCTAAGTATATACTTCGTTGTACCATTAGCTGTTTTTAAAGAAGTAGGTATCTTAGATGCTACTTTAAACACTTCTTTATCTAAGAAAGGAACACGTAACTCTAAAGAATGAGCCATTGTCATTTTATCAGCTTTTAATAAAATATCCCCTCTCATCCAAGTATGGATGTCAATAAATTGCATTTGATCTACAGGATCGTATCCTTTGCTTTCTGCATAAAGAGGCTTCGTAATATCTGTATAGTGATATGCACCATTATACATAGAAAGTAGCTTTTCTTTTTCCAATTCTGTAAACATCTTAGCATTTCCTATATATCTTTCTTCCATTGGAGTTACTCCACGTTCTATGAAGCTCTTTCCTTTAACTCCTTCAGGAAGTATTGTTGCAATTGCACGAAGTAAAGATTTCCCTACCTTTGGAATTTTATTAAAGACTTCCAATGATTGTGGTTCTCTATAAATATTGTAACCACCAAATAGTTCATCTGCTCCTTCTCCTGATAATACAACTGTTACATGCTTTCTAGCTTCGCGTGCAACAAAATATAATGGAACACATGCAGGATCAGCTAGAGGGTCGTCCATATGCCACATGATTCTAGGGATTTCATTCATGTATTCTTCAGGAGTAATAATATGGCTAATGTTTTCTAAACCTAATTTATCCGCTGTTTCTTTTGCTACATCAATTTCGCTAAAGCCGTTATGTTCAAATCCGACTGAAAACGTCTTAATATTAGGATGAAACTCTTTCGCAATACTAGCAATAATAGATGAGTCAATTCCTCCAGATAAGAAAGAACCTACTGGTACATCACTTCTCATATGCATTTTTACACTATCAAAAAGGACGTCTTTTATTTCTTTAGCAAAATCATCTTCTGATTTAATAATTGGTTGGAAGTTTGCTTTAAAATAGCGCTTGATTTCCATTGGTTGCCCTAATTTTTTAGTAAAATAGTGACCTGGCTCTAATTTTTTAATTCCTTCCGACATCGTACTCGGTTCTGGAACAAATTGATACGTTAAATAATGCTGAAGTGCCTCGTAATTAAGTACATCACTTTCTAAAGCCATTACTATACTTTTCTTCTCTGAAGCAAAGAACGTCTTCTCTCCATCATCAAAATAGAAGAAAGGCTTAATTCCGAAAGGATCACGTGCTCCGTACAAAGTTTCTTCTTGTTTATCCCAAATTAAAAATGAGAACATCCCACGTAATTTTTCTACTGCTTTTTCTTTTTCATGACTAAAAAGTGCAATAATTACTTCTGTGTCAGAATGCGTCTGGAAAGTTAAACCTAATTCGATTAATTCTTGTCTAATCTCTAGGTAGTTATAAACCTCTCCATTGAAGATAATCCAATACCTTTCATTTTCATATGTTAAAGGCTGATGCCCACTTTCAATATCAATAATACTGAGTCGGCGAAAACCAAATTGTATATGATTATCATAATAATAACCTTCATCGTCAGGACCTCTATGCGTTATAACACGGTTCATTCCAGCGAATAATTCTTTATCTTTCTCCTGAAAGTTTTGTGCTTTTTCATGTATACAGCCAACAAAACCACACATATTACTCTCACCTTCTCCATTTCTTTTCCTACATAGATGGGTACATATAAATTAGTTTCTACTAACCATTTTAATAGCAGTTTCATACATTTATCATTTGTTATTTGTTATTGGTAAAAAGACTATAACCTAATCAAATTACAACTATACAACTGTCTAGTCAATATGTTAATAGTCAAAAGGATATATTTCATCTCACTTTAAGGTACTATTGTATCATAAAAAATGTAATTTCATCATTATTATTTGTTTTATTAAATCAATCATTTAAACAATTAGTGTTACAAATGAGACCACTTATTAATAGACGTAAAAAAAAGAAAGAGAGTTGCAAGATTTGCAACTCTCTTTCTTAGGCTGTCGAAAAACCCTCTATGGAGTATAGGGAGAATATATAGTTGTATATTTAAACACCTTGCTGAATAGGGGGATGATTTCCGTTACAGGAGTTCGCTTTCCGTGGGGCTCGCGCTGAGCCGCTTCGGCTTAAAAGCCTGCAGGGTCTCAGCTGTCTCGCAGATCCCACAGGAGTCTCACCCCTTCCACTACAATCATCTGGATAAAAATTCTATTTTATCTTTCTAAATTACTTTTTCTTACTGTTTTATCCTTTAATAGAATTCTTAATGATTTCTGCTTTATCCGTACGTTCCCATGGTAAATCAACATCTGTACGTCCAAAATGGCCATAAGCAGCTGTTTGTCTATAGATAGGTTTACGTAAATCTAGCATATTAATAATTCCTGCTGGACGAAGATCAAAGTTTTCACGTACTGCTTCTACTAATTGATCTTCTGAGACAACACCTGTTCCAAACGTATCAACAGAAATAGATACAGGTTGAGCTACTCCAATTGCATACGCTAATTGTACTTCTACCTTGTCTGCAAGTCCTGCTGCCACAATATTTTTCGCTACATATCGTGCTGCATATGCTGCTGAACGGTCTACTTTAGTTGGATCTTTCCCTGAGAAAGCTCCCCCACCATGACGAGCATAACCACCGTAAGTATCAACAATAATTTTGCGACCAGTAAGACCAGCATCTCCTTGTGGACCACCAATAACGAATCGACCTGTTGGATTGATAAAATATTTAGTATTTTCATCAATTAATTCTGCAGGTACAACATGGTTAATAACATATTCTTTAATATTTCGTTGAATTTGCTCCAATGTAACCTCAGGATGATGTTGTGTGCTGATAACAATGGTATCCACGCGTACTGGTTGATTATTCTCATCATATTCAACAGTTACTTGTGTTTTACCATCTGGGCGCAGATATGGTAAGATTTCTTCTTTTCTAACTTCTGCTAATCTGCGAGATAATTTATGCGCTAATGAAATCGGAAGTGGCATTAACTCTTTCGTTTCATTACATGCAAAACCAAACATTAAACCTTGGTCACCTGCACCAATTGCTTCAATCTCTTCATCTGTCATTTTACCTTCACGAGCTTCTAAAGCTTGGTCTACTCCAAGTGCAATATCAGCTGATTGTTCATCAATAGACGTTAATACAGCGCTAGTTTCCGCATCAAAACCATACTTAGCGCGAGTATAACCAATTTCTTTTATTGTTTCTCGAACAATTTTAGGTATATCTACATATGTAGATGTAGTTATTTCTCCTGCAACTAGTACTAATCCTGTAGTAACAGATGTTTCTGCAGCAACACGTGCATTAGCATCTTTTGCTAAAATAGCATCTAAAATAGCATCTGAAATTTGATCACAAATTTTATCTGGGTGACCTTCTGTTACCGATTCAGAAGTAAACAAACGACGTTTTGTTGACATCTGATTTCCTCCTTATATTAGAAAAAAGCAGAGTGTATAATCGACACTCTTATTTCTCATTATGATACGGTACTCATTCCCTAGATAGTATGAAGTAAAAATGGCGTTTTTATCCTAACAGGAGCTCTTGCTAGCATAATAACACTCATCTATAAAATTACATTTTTTATAAAAGATAATTATTCATTCCACACAAAAAACCTTTTCATAAGTGAAAAGGTCATTGGTAAAATCAATCCGCACCTTTCACTCTTATCGTTCAAGGAATCGACTTCCTTGCTACAGGTTAGCACCTTTCCTAAGAGAATGTTCTGTCACATCTCAAAAAAATGAAATGATTCAGTAATTTTCTTCACATAGTAGGTTGCTGGGTTTCATTGGGCCAGTCCCTCCACCAGCTCAGGATAAGAGAGTATCCGTTCAAGGGTAAATGATAGCTTACACTAATCATTAATGTCAATCATTTTTCCTCATATTAAGCTTAATTTGTAGAATTTAAAGAAATAAGTTTATATGTAATAATTGTTTTTGCATTTTCCCACTGTAACTTTTCAATGGTTGCAATCCCAGAGCTTTCTCCGTTCTTCGTTTTCTTAACCTCCACTGGAATATGCATAGGATAAATTCTATAATCATTTTTCTCTAATTGAAATATATTCTCTTCTAATCTTAACTCTTGTCCTTTTGTTACGATCATTGTATTAAGTTCTAAGGGCATTCCCATCTTAAATTTCTCCTTCACCTTTTTTTCTATTGTAGCATTATTCTTGTATGATTTTTCATCCATTTTGATAACTTTGTGACAACCTCTCTATTAATTGCGGGAGGGAAATAATGTGTATATTGCTCATAAAACCATGTTTCTACTTCTTTATTTAATTTCTTTAATTCTTTCTCCAATTTATAACTATGTTCAACGGAGACATTCTTATCTTGAACACCGTGTATAATTAAAACAGGCGCTTGCATATTAGCTAAATAATAAAGGGGTGTTCGTTCTTTATATTCGTCAGGATATTTAGAAGGAGTTCCACCTATTACTCTTTTCATCATTCTTCTCAAGTCTTCTCTTTCTTCATATGTAAGCGTCATATCGCTAACTCCACCCCATGTAACCACTGATGCAACAGTGCAATAAATGCCAACAAAAAGTGCCATTACTCCTCCGCGGGAAAAACCAAATACATGTACATCAAGAACATTTGGTAGATTATCCAATAAATAATAGGCGGCTATAGCATCCATCCGATCCTTTCCTGCGAAATCTTCATTACCATCTCCTCCTTGATTTCCCCGATAAAATGGTGCAAATACTACGAAACCCTCTGATGCAAATTGAACAATACGCCCAGGGCGTACCTTTCCAACATTCTTGATTCCGCCTCTTAAATAAAGAAATCCATCATATTGTTTCCCATCGTTTGGTACAGCAAGTAATCCTTTAACTCGAAGCCCATCTACATTATACGTAACAACAAATAGATCAATAGATGGATTAGGAGAAGGAAATTTTACTTTTTCTAAAACATCACCATTTTTCATCCTCAACTCTTCCCTTCTATTTTTCCTTATTAGTTCTGCTCACTAAAAAATTGTTTCTCAATATACGGAATACATAATTCCAATACATCATCTTTCATTACATAGCTAAAGAAATCTTCCCAGCGTTTTTCTAGGATATTCTCTTCTATTAGTACTGGACCTAAAGTCTCAAGATAATCATCTTTTATCTCTAGTTCACTAATATTCGCAAAGTAAACATCTTTTACAAAAGACTCTAATCCCATAACTTGATAGGAAGCAATCCATTCTAACACACTGATTTTTGCTCCAGTTTCCTCATATACTTCTCGATATGCTGCTTCCTTTGTTGATTCTCCTCGTTCTGCCTTTCCCCCTGGAAACTCTAACCCTCTCTTTTTATGATGAGTTAATAACCAATACTGTTGATACTTACAAATTACTAGAACATGTCGAGCTTTTTGCTTAAAATAATTTCTATGAAAAGATAAATTCACGATAACCTTATTATGATCATAAAATGTTTTCATACTATCTCCGTCATTATGTATTATTTATCATTACTTGCATACTATATTCATTAACATTACTTACATCTTAAAGGATTTAGCAGCTTTTTACGATAAAGAAAAGAGAAATATGGGTAATTTCTCCACCAAACGGGTAAAGACCAACTAGTAAGAAAAACCATTTTATCCAAGTACCTTATTTTTTCTGGCTAGTTTGATTAACATTCATATATAATAAATATATAGTAAAACGGTTACATTTTTCAATGTACCATATTGGAGGAATAACGTATGAAAATTGTGGATGAATTGTTTAACTTATATAAGAATAAACTTACAGGTGATGCAGAAGATATAGATATGCTTGCTTTTGCTTTTTTAGAGGAAATGTCACGTGAGGATTTACTACATATCATACAAGAATTAAATGAACAAGAATTGTATGACTTAATGGGATTATATTTAATCGAAAGCTTAAAGGGGAAGTTTGCTAAAGAAGATTATGGACAATCAAATATTCCTATTTTTACAAATAGAAACGTCCATTAACCCCCACATCGGAATTAGGCTGGTACGGTAGTAAATGATTAGAACATCTTTCTATTTCTGCCAGCCTAATCCTATCCATTATGCCTCAACATTTTTTTCGTATTCCCCATTATAAAAACAGACTAAAGGACAAAATAATACCAACATACACCTTTTTCCCCTATAATAAGGATATTTCTATTATTCGTATTACAGTTGTTGGAAGGCTATCTGTAGACTATTATTTCTTATATACCAATCCAACATGATATGTATTATTGAAACTTATGCAAGAAAGGAAAGAGGATTGTGCATATATACTCTATTATTTTAACAATTATCATTATACTGAATATCATCCTTGCATTTTTAGTTATTTTCTTTGAAAGAAAAGATCCAGTGGCTTCTTGGGCATGGTTGATGGTATTAACTTTTATTCCGATTCTCGGATTTATTTTGTATCTTTTATTTGGTCAAAATTTACGGAGGCGAAAATTATTTCAGTGGGATGAAAGGAAAAAGTTAGGAATTGAACCTGTTTTAGCTTCTCAATTATTACAAATCAGCTCCAATCAATTACGCACTACTAATCCTGTTATACGTCAATATCAAGACCTTATTTATATGAATTTATTCAATAATGATGCTGTTTTAACAGAGAATAATGCTGTGTCTATTTTTACAGATGGTAAAGAGAAGTTTCATCAATTATTTACTGACATTAAACAAGCAAAAAAATCCATTCATTTACAATATTATATCCTGAAGAATGATGGAGTTGGTTCTGAATTAATTAAATTGCTAGTAGAAAAAGCGAAAGAGGGAGTAGAAGTTCGTTTACTTTATGATGACTTAGGATCTAGGACCTTGCGAAAGAAGATATTTAAAGAATTAAGGGCAGCTGGAGGATATGTGGAAGTTTTTTTCCCAAGTAAATTTCACCTTATTAATTTACGTTTAAATTATAGAAATCACCGTAAACTTGGGATTATTGATGGAAAGATTGGTTATATTGGTGGGTTTAATGTAGGAGATGAATACCTTGGTCTTAACTCTAAATTCGGATATTGGAGAGACACGCACCTACGAATCGTTGGAACCGCTGTTTATGCCATTCAGACTAGATTTATCCTTGATTGGAATCAAGCCTCTCATCAACATGAAATTCATTACTCTCCTGATTACTTTCCAGGTCATGTTGAAGAAATAATTGGAAATATTGGGATGCAAATAGTTTCAAGTGGTCCAGATTCTGAGTGGGAACAAATAAAAAATGCATCCATTAAAATGATTAATTCTGCAAAAGAGAGTGTTTATATTCAGACTCCTTACTTTATTCCGGATGCAAGTCTTTTAGATGCGCTTCGGATTGCTGCTTTATCTGGCATTGATGTGAGAATCATGATTCCGAACAAACCTGATCATATGTTTGTTTATTGGGCAACCTACTCTTATATTGGAGAAATGATTAAAGCAGGAGCTAAAATTTATATTTATGAAAATGGCTTTATTCATGCTAAAACGATTATTGTGGATGAAAAGGTATGTTCAGTTGGTACAGCAAATATTGATATGAGAAGTTTCCGTTTAAACTTTGAAGTAAATGCCTTTATATATAGTGATCAAATCGCTGGAAGACTTGCTGAAGATTTCAAAGATGATATGAAATTATCAACAAATTTAACAGCAGAAAAATACTCTAAACGATCAATATGGATTCAAATTAAAGAATCCATATCAAGACTATTAAGCCCATTACTGTAAAGAGGATTAAGAGATACCTTGTAGATTCAAGGGATAAGGATGATTATCATTCTAAAAAAGGACTGCAAAGCTGGCAGTCCTTTTCTTCTTATGCAAACACTTGTTTTAAGTCTTCTTTACTTTGCGCTAACCAAAAATTCATGAGCTTCTTAGCTCCAGCTAAATCATGGAGCTTTGCTTGCCCACATTGTGTTTCATTTGCTGCTGGAATTTCCGTAATCTCCACTGCCGTCTTCATCGTTGCTTCTAATAAATCAATGATTTCTTCAACAGTAGGTTCTCCACTCACTACTAAGTAATAGCCTGTTTGACAGCCCATTGGGGAAATATCAATAATATCAAAATGATTATACTTCTCAACATGTGCACGTAAATTAAAAGCTAGCAAATGCTCTAATGTATGAATAACATCAGGCTTCATTGCCTGTTTATTAGGCTGGCAGAAACGAATGTCATATTTATTTACTACTCCATCACTACCTACCTTATGAACTCCACAATGTCTTACATAAGGTGCTTTAACTGCATTATGATCTAATTCAAAACTTTCAACAGAAGGCATTATTCCAACTCCTTTTTTCTTTGTTCTTATATTATACATTAAATATCCAAGTAATTTCATCAACTTAATAAATATTATTCTGTTTAAACAAAAAAGCTACATCCTTTTGAATGGTTAAAAGTCCATGTTATACTGAGTAACGAAAGGAGCAGTAAGTATGTTGAAAAATTTTCTCATTCTCTTAATAAAATTTTATAAAAAAGTCATTTCACCAATTACTCCACCATCCTGCCGGTTTTATCCGACCTGCTCTTCCTACGGTATGGAAGCCATTCAAAGATTTGGAGCAATAAAGGGTGGCTATTTAACCATTAAACGTATCCTTAAATGTCACCCTTTTCATCCTGGCGGCATAGATCCAGTTCCAGAAGATTGTTCCTGTAAAAAACACTCTCATTAATCCAGCTTATAACCATCTACCACTAAGTCTAGCTTTCCTGTTTCTGGGTCAATTACAAGTCCATGCACCGGAACTGTATTCGGAATTAGTGGGTGTTTTTTAATCATATCCACACTATGAGAAACACTTTCAGAAACGGAACTAAAACCGGTTAACCATTTGTCTAACTCAATTCCAGAATGCTCTAATGTATCGATAATTTCCTCTGATATTCCTCTTTCCTTCATTTTACTTAACATGCTTTCTGAGTTTAATGCACTCATTCCACAATCATGGTGTCCTATTACTAAGACTTCGTCAGCTTTTAATTCATATAGAGCTACTAAAATACTTCTCATGATACTTCCAAACGGATGAACCACTACTGCTCCTGCATTTTTAATTATTTTTACATCTCCATTAGAAAGATTTAACGCATTCGGTAACAGCTCTAATAATCTAGTATCCATACATGTTAATATAACCATTTTTTTGTTAGGAAACTTTGTTGTTCTAAACTGCTCGTACTTTTTCTCTCTAACAAATTCCTCATTATGATTCATAATATTTTGTAATAAATTCAATATAAGCACCCCTTATTCTACTTTAGCAATTGTTTATCCCCTAAGTGAATTACTTTTAAGAAAACTTCACTCTTAATAATAGTAAATAAATCAAAGATAATCTACAAGTTTGACATACTTTTATTTCGTTTAACTAAATAATAAAGATCTATTTTTCTTATCCGACAACTATTACATAGAACTTTCCATTTACGTTCATACTATGTACAGCTTAAGGAATAGGAGAAAGGAAGAGTTAAAATGTGGGATCATCTCGTAACAGCTAGAAGTATGTTTGGCATGACCATGGGTTTTCATATTATTTTTGCAACTATCGGGGTTGGATTGCCTTTAATGATGTTAATATCAGAGCTCCTTTATCAAAAAACGAAAGATTTAGACTATGTCATCATGGCAAAAAGATGGACTAAAACGTTCGGAATTCTACTAGGTGTAGGAATTCCAACAGGGACAATCGCTGGTCTTCAATTGTCTTTATTATGGCCTGGTTTTATGCAGGTTATCGGAGAGGTTATGGCTCTTCCCTTTCAGATTGAAATTTATGCATTTTTTATAGAAGCACTATTTATGTCTATCTATGTATACGCTGCTGAAAGAATACCACCTTGGGCTAGAATAACTAGTTTAATACTAGTAGCTATCGGTGCTCTCGCTTCCGCTATTTTAATCACGAATGTCCATGCTTTCGAAGGAACACCACAAGGGTTTCGGATAGAAGGTGGAAAAATTGTAGATGTTGATCCATGGAAGGCATTTTTTAACCCAACTTTCTTTGTTTCAGCAGGTCATGTTGCTATGAGCGCTTATACAACAGGTGCTTTTGTTGTTGCCTCTGTTTCAGCTTTTAAGATGCTAAAAACTCCTGGCGGAACTAGAGTTTATCAATTTCATCAAAAGGCTTTAACTCTTAGTCTAATAGTAGGAGCAGTGTTCTCTCTACTTACTGCAATTAATGGGCATGAGTCTGCTCAAAAGCTGCATGAATATCAACCAGAAAAACTAGCAGCTGCAGAAGGTTTATTCGAAACGCAATCACATGCTCCTCTAGCTATTGGAGGATTTACAGATAAAGAAAATGAAGAAATTGTCGGTGCTATAGAAATTCCTTGGGCACTGAGCTTTTTAGCAGATAACAGCTTTGATACAGTAGTAACAGGTCTAAACGATTTCCCAGAAGAATATTGGCCGCCACTTTATATTCATACTCTCTTTAATGGAATGGTAGGAATAGGATCCTTATTAATTGTTTTATCATTTGGTACATTAATTTGGAAAAAGCTTCGAAAAGTAGAGAATTATCCAAAATTCCTTAAATGGATTTTTGTTGCCTCAGGCCCTCTTGCAATAGCAAGCATTGAAATGGGCTGGATGTTTGCTTGTACAGGCAGACAACCTTGGACTATTTATCGTATTCTCTCAACAGAAGATTCTGTCACAACTTCTGGAAATTTAACCCTTTTGTTTTATTTGTTCCTACTTGTCTACTTGATACTTGGCATAACTGTCTCTCTTGTTCTCATTTATTATTTTAAGAAAAACACAGTCTTGCAGGATTTAGAGGCAGCAACCGAAAAAGAAATTCCATTATTTGGATCAAACAGTTAATGGAGGGATTAAACTAATGAATGATTCATTGCTAGCTGTTACTGTTCTCTGGGGGTTTATTTTTATTTATGCCATTATGGGAACAATGGACTTTGGAGCTGGATTTTGGTCTATGATTTATATTAACAGAGAAAAAACACGGGCAACAAATATTGCTAACCGTTATCTTTCCCCGACTTGGGAAGTGACCAATACATTTATTGTAGCCATTGTTGTAGCTGTGTATAGTATGTTTCCAAAAGCTGCATATACCCTAGGAACTGTTTTATTGATTCCAGGGAGTGCTATACTTTTATTATTAGCCATTCGAAGTGCATTTCTAGTTTTTTCTAATATAGCAGTAGAATATCGAAAGCCCCTTACCTATATCTCAGGAATTTGTGGTTTGCTTATTCCTGGTATCTTACTAAGTGTCCTACCGATTACACATGGAGGGTTTGTCGATTTTACAGGTGATAAACAAACCCTTGACTTAGTTGGTTTATTTTCTAGTGGGAATGAATATGCTTTTTTTGGCTTTGCTCTCTTCAGTACGCTGTTTTTATCTTCTTTGTTATTAGCTGATTTCTCTAACGTTTCGAAAGAAAGTGAAGCATACCGAATCTATCGTAGAGATGCACTAATTCTTGGTCCAGTGTCTTTATTAATGGCATTTCTTGTTATGATTACTTTAAAGCATGATGCAAATTGGATTTACGTAAAGATGCTTGAGGATAAATTCTTCTTATTTACCTCATTAATTTTGTTTCTACTTGGAGGTATCGCGTTATATCTCCCTTCTATAAAGCATAAGGGTGTAAAAGGGATGCCAAGATTGGCTGTTATTTGCATAACTATCCAATACTTAGTGGCAAGTTACGTATACGGCAAGGCTCATTTGCCTTATATTGTTTATCCTGAAGTGACCATCTATACTTCTTTTACTAGTCCTAGTTCCTTTCATGCTATCTTTACTTCTTATATCGTTGGTTTTATTATTCTATTTCCTGGTTTCTTCTTATTTTGGAACTTGTTTATGCATGATAAGAAATATCTACAGGGAAAAGGAGCAAAGAAATAAAAGCTATGGAGATTTCCATTCAAAAAAAAGAATGAATTTCAGTGTGCTTTCTCATACTATTAGCATGGGGAGTTCTTCGTAATCATTCCTCATATTTGATTTTAGGATTATTTACAAAAGGAGTGTCATTCATGGCAAAAGATGTTCTTTGCGAAGTGAGTAACTGTTCTTTTTGGGAAGAAGGCAATCAGTGTGGAGCAGACCAAATATATGTAGTTAGCCACGTTGGTAGTCATGCTGATACTAGTCACGAAACAGATTGTAAAACATTTGAACCTATTGAATTAAGTTAAAAAGAATAAATGGGATGGTCTGTACACATTAGACCTTTCCATTTATTCTTTTATCTATCTATCCTAGTCAAATAAGCATCTGGATGACTACCTTTCATGATTAAATCCTTAATAATGGTAGAGCCAAATGAACTATAAACCGTTCCATTTCCTCCAAATCCAAGGCAATAGTATATACCTTCCTTTTCAGGATGCTCACCAATAAAAGGCAATCCATCTGAGGATTCTCCAAAGGTTGCTCCATACACATAATCCACCTTTAGATCCTCATAATGAAAATGTTCTTTTACACGTGTAAGTATACGCTCTCCATAAGTTTTAATCATATTCATGTCAGTAGGTGCTTCCATTTTTTCTTCATCTAACCCACCTGCTACAATTCTGCCATCAAAGGTTGTTCTCATATAGAAGTATGGCCTTTTTGTTTCCCAAATAAGACATTGTTCTTGCCAATTTGGAAAGTTATCAAGGGGACTTGTAGCTATAGCATACGTTCTATTTAGCTCTGCATGATTCTTTTTAGTGAAGTGTTTAATCTCATATCCAGTTGCATATACAACTTTTCTAGCTGTAATAGTATGACCATTTGCAGTAGTGAAATACCAATAACCATCCTTATAATCACTCTCAAACACTTCTGTTTGCTCATAAACATGAACATTATTATGTTTGTGTGCATCCTTGAATAAAGTCATGACAAATCTTTGTGGATTCACTTCTGCATCTCCGATTGTTCTTATTGCTGCAGGCTTCTTAAATTTATATTCACTATATATCTCTTCTTCTATTAAATATTCTGCTGGGAAATGATGTTTCTTAAGCATGTCAAATTCTTTTTTTAGAGAGGAAACATCTTTTTTTACACTAGCATAATAAAGACTTTTTCTACTTTTAAATTGAATATAATCAGAAAGAGAATAAGCGACTTCTTTTAACTCATTCATGCCTTCTAAACATAGTCGATAAAACCTTACTGCGTCTTCTTCTCCAATTTCTTCCGCAAAATCTGTTAGCATTTTGTCATTAGAATATTGAAGCAAGCCAGTATTAGCAGAAGAACTTCCATGGCCAACCTTTCCTTTATCAACGGTGATGACTTTGAGAGGCTCTTTAGCTAGTTTATATGTTAATAATGCACCAGACATGCCAGCTCCTATTATAAGAACATCACAAGTTTCATTCTCTGTAATAGTAGGAAACGTTTCTATCTCTTTTAAAGTAGTTGGCCAATATAAAGATCCATGATATAAGTTCATAAAAATCCACTTCTCTTTCTAATAAGTCTATATAAAGTCTAATCTAAATTATCTTTTACCCACTCTCTTAATGTCCTTCTCACTATCTTTCCTGCTGCATTTCTCGGAATCTCTGGAATAAAATATATTTGTTTTGGTATTTTAAACTTGGCGAGATAGTATTCACAGCTTTTCGATATATCCTCTTTGGTTATAGAGCTAGATGTCTCTTTCACAATAAATGCTACTGGAACCTGCCCCCACTCCTTATTAGATATGCCAATAACAGCGGCTTCCTTTATACCATTCATCTCGCTTAGTACGGCTTCTATCTCTGCAGGATAAACATTTTCTCCTCCAGAAATAATTAAGTCTGCTCTTCTATCTAAAACATACAGAAACCCTTCAGAATCTTTATACCCAATATCTCCTGTACAAAACCATCCACTCTGAAGATGAGACTCTCTATTTAAATAGCCCTTTGAAACATTCGGACCATATACATGGATTTCTCCTACTTCGTCTGCAGATACTTCTTCTCCTGTTTCCCCTATGATTTTTAATTGAGCCGGAAACAATGGTTTCCCTGCTGATCCAATTTTTTTAAGACTATCATCTGGTGATAGAGTAACAATTTGTGAGGAAGTTTCTGTCATTCCATAGGAATAATAGACAGGTATTCCTTTCTTCATGCATCTAGTGAGTAGTTCAACCGATACGGGGCCTCCTCCTAAAAGCATATATCGGAAATAATGTGGAAATTCCGCTTCTGATATTCCTTCTATTCTCTGTAGCATTGTAGTGACAACAGACATAATGGTTACTTTCTCCATTTGAATATCATCTAATATTCTATTTTCATCGAAATGTTCATGAAGCACAATCTTAATTCCATAAATTAAACTTCTCATCAAAATTGAATAACCGCTAATATGAAATAAAGGCACTGTACATAACCAAGTATCCTCTTCTGTAAGACCAGCATTTAAAGCATTCCCTACTGCACTCCACCAATGGTTTCCATATGTTTGAATAACCCCTTTAGGAGCTCCCGTTGTTCCAGATGTATACATAATTGAACAAACCTTATTCAAGTCTATTTGCTCTATCTCCATTGGCTGTATATATTTACTATGATCTAGCTTTCCTTTATCTATCACTGTGATAGATATTTCTTCCTCTATTGATTTCCCTTTCTCTTCAAACTCTTGCTCAGTTATTAAAAACTTCACCTTTGCATCATTGATTTGATATATAAGTTCACTAGAAGTTAATCGATTATTTAATAATACCGCCTTTGCTCCAATAACCTGTAAAGCAAGCAAATGAATAACTGTCTCGATATCACTTTTCACTAAAAAACCGACATATTCAAATTCATTTACCCCATAACCTGCTAATATCCCTGCATGCTGATAAGCTCTTTCATACAGTTCTCTGAAAGATAATCTTTGATTTCTATACACAATTGCTTCTCGGTTTGGAGTAAGGTATGCTCGGTTCTTTAATAGATTTGGTAGCATATCTGTCATTTATATTCCTCTTTTCTATACAAAAAAGGGACTCTTTTATTTTTAGCACTGTAAAAGAAATCTTTGCTAAAATAAGAGTCACCTTTAATTTATTTATTTCATCTTCTCCTTAGAAAACTCATTCATATTCTGTCTGTTTTTTCTAATTAAACAATTAGTTCTAAATCAAACGTTATAAAACGAACCCTTTTGAAAAGAGCTTCTTCCACTTACTTATAGCAGTATATCAAGGGAAACGAGGGAATTGTCCAAAGTCTGGATCACGTTTTTCTTTAAAGGAATCTCGACCTTCTTTCGCCTCATCTGTTGTATAGTAAAGAAGGGTAGCATCTCCAGCAAATTGTTGAATACCTGCTAGTCCGTCCGTATCCGCATTAAATGCTGCTTTTAAGAAGCGTAGAGCAGTTGGACTTTTCTCTAATATCTCTTCACACCATTTAATTGTTTCTTCTTCTACTTGATCAAGTGGAACTACCGTATTAACAAGCCCCATATCTAATGCATCCTGTGCATTATATTGGCGGCATAGGTACCATATTTCTCTTGCTTTCTTATGGCCAACAATTCTTGCTAAGTAACCAGAACCATATCCAGCATCGAAGCTTCCAACTTTTGGTCCTGTTTGACCGAAAACTGCATTATCAGCAGCGATTGTCAGGTCACATACTATATGTAAAACATGACCTCCACCAATAGCATATCCTTTAACCATTGCAATAACAGGCTTTGGTATTACTCTTATTAAGCGTTGTAAATCTAATACGTTCAAGCGAGGAATTTCATCATCTCCAACATATCCACCATGTCCTCTCACCTTTTGGTCTCCCCCTGAACAAAATGCTTTATCCCCAGCACCAGTTAGGATGATAACACCAACACTACTATCATCTCTTGCTCTAGCAAATGCATCCATTAATTCATTTACTGTTCTTGGTGTAAAAGCATTATGTACATGTGGTCTATTAATCGTTATTTTAGCAATACCATTATATTTTTCGTAAATTACTTCTTCGTATTGTCTAACAGCAACCCATTCTACAGTCATCTTTTCTTCCTCCTTCTTGTGCAAATCATTTGCTAAAAACTCCATTACTATTGTACCAAAAATTTCAGGTTTCTCCACATGAATTGCATGTCCAGCATTATTTACAGAAATATGGGTTATTAAAGGGGTCATTTTTGTCATTTTTTCTGCTATATGGAAAAATTTATGATCTAATTCACCAGTAATTATCATTGTTGGGACCTTAATTTGGGATAGTTCTTGCCAATAGGAAGCCTGAGCTCCTGTTCCCATCCCTCTTAAACTATTAGCTAATCCTATTTCTTGATTGGATAATCGCTGCATTCTTATTTGATTCTTCGTTTTATCATCTAGGTTTTTTTGACTTGCAAACAAAGGGATATTCTCCCATTTATCCACAAACTTCTTTAATCCATACTCAAGAATATCATTTCCTAATTCTTCATCTTGTATGCGTCGGTTTCTCCTTTCCTCTTCCGATTCTAATCCTGGAGAAGTGCTTTCTAGTATTAAGGAGCTTACTGTTTCGGGATATGCCATATAGTAAGCTAAAGCAAGCCTTCCTCCCATTGAATAACCTAACAAATGCAACTTGTTTACTTTCAATTGTTCTATTAATTCTTTCAACTGTTTCACAACTTCTAGCATTCCATACAATGGGACTTGATTTGGAGACGCCGTTTTTCCATGACCGATAATGTCTACAGTAATTACTTTAAACCGCTTGGACCAAACTGGGATAAATGAAGTCCACGTACTACTGTCTCCAGTAAAGCCATGTAACAACAGAAGAACTTCCCCTTCTCCAAAGGTTTCAACATAATAATCTACTGTTCCTAATTTAAGAATCAATTGAGTCACCTTTAGCAAAGCTCTTCTCTAATACTTCTGCTATATTTCCCATTATGTTTCTATGTTCTAGCAGATTCTCATCTCTGTTTGTCTGCAACTCCCAAACTCTTATTCCACTTGTAAAATTACTATGTTGGAATAAATTTATTAAGTGTGACCAATCACTGATTAATTCATATTCCCCTTTATACATAGTGACTAAATGTTTAAAGTCAATATGTAAAGGAGTACCAAATAAAAGCTCAAAGTGTCTCGGTAGATTGGCCTGTGGAAGAAAGGAAAAGATGCCCCCACCATTATTATTAATTAATAAAATAGTTATAGGAATATCATATTGCTTTGCAATCATCAAAGCATTCATATCATGGAAAAAGGTTAGATCGCCAACTACTAGGAATAGTGGTTTTTTCACCATTGCCACTCCCAAAGCTGTAGAAATCGTTCCATCAATACCATTAGCTCCTCTATTTGCTATAATGGTTACTGATTTTTTTTGATGATGGAAGAAGGTATCAAGATCACGAATAGGCATGCTATTTCCTACAAAAAGGGCTGCTTGATCTGGAATAAGCTCAGCTAATTTTTTAAATAGCTTTGCTTCGCTTAATTCCTGAATTCCTTCCACTTGCATTAATTCTTCCTTTGTTTTGGAGTTAACTTCTTTCCATTTATCCAGATAGTGATTCATTGAGCAATCCTTAATAAAATGGATTACATTCTCACAAAAGTAAGATTCATCACAATATACCATCTCACTAGTTAATTGATTAGGATCTCGGAAACCACTACCTCCATCAATCACTACTTGTTTTGCCTTTGCATTTTCTCTTAAAAATATAGTTAAAGGCTTAGAAATAGGCATACTTCCAAAACGTAATACGATTTCAGGACTTAGTATTTGTTTCATTCCATCATTTCTTAGAAAAGTATCATAAGTATCTATAATGAATTCCATTTGACCAGCATCACTTCTCAAGTTTGATAAAGGATCTGCTAAAATAGGATACCCAGTTACTTTAGCTAATTCTCGTACTTTATTCGAGAAATCAGGATTATCCATTTCTCCACATACAATAATACCATTTCGATATTGAGTAATGTCTTGCGATAAGTCTATAAAATAAGAATCTGATACTATAGAATCTCCTGTTTTTATTGAAATACTTTTTACCGTTTTATCCTTTTCCTTGTACTCTTGGATATTCTCTAGATCAGGGATTAATGGTTCTCTTATAGGAAGATTTAGATGTACAGGTCCATTTGGCCTCTGTATAGATGTTGCAACAGCTCTAGCTCCTATTGTTTTAACATAGCGAACCATACTGTTATCCCCATCAGGTGGTGACATTTCCATAAACCATTTTACATGCTTCCCGTATAAGTCTATTTGGTCAATAGCTTGTGGTGCACCTACATCCCTTAATTCATGTGGTCGATCTGCCGTAATAATAATTAATGGAATACGAGAAATCTTTGCTTCTACTATAGCAGGAAAATAATTAGCCGCTGCCGTTCCAGAAGTACACACTAATACAGTTGGCTTTTTCGTAACTTTTGCTATACCAAGTGCAAAAAAAGCAGCTGATCTTTCATCTACATGAACATGAACATTCATTCTTTCTTCTTCTACCATGAGTAAACTAATCGGTGTAGATCTTGAACCAGGGCTAATAACAGCATGTTCTACCCCATTACTAGCCAATTCAGAAATAAAAGCATGTAAGTAGGTGGTTAAATTTTGTTGATGCTTCATTTCATATTTCCTCCTAATGCTGATATCATTGGCTTAAACTTAATATTTGTTTCATTATACTCCATATCCACATCGGAATCTGCTACAATACCACAGCCAGCAAAAATATTTGCGACTCTTCCCTCAATTAAACCTGAGCGAATGCTTACTGCAAATTCTCCATCCCCTTTATAATCAAGCCATCCCATTGGCGAGCCATAAAGACCTCTATCTAGTGGCTCACTGTCACGAATTATTGCGAGGGCTTGTTCACGTGGATATCCTCCTAAAGCTGGGGTAGGATGCAGTAGACGAATAAGAGAAAATAAAGTCGCTTTTTCTTTTACTTTTCCTGTAACTGGTGTAAAAAGATGCTGAATATCTCTCATTTTTAGAACAACTGGCATATCTGGTATTACTACCTTTTCACATACATCATTCATTGCTTTCTTGATCATTTCTACTACAAAATGATGCTCTGATCTATTTTTAGGATCATGAAGAAGGTCTTGCTCTAATCTTCTATCTTCTTCCAAATCTTCACCACGTTGAATAGAACCAGCAAGACATACTGAAAAAACGGTATTCTTCTCTTTTTTTACTAATCTTTCTGGTGTAGCACCTAGAAAACATCTATCTTCTAATTCTAAAGCAAAGATATAACCGTTTTTTTGTTGCTGTATCAAGTTATTTAATACCTGTTCTACATTTATATTATTTTTAAATGTTAACTGCGCCTCTCTTGCTAGTACAATTTTCTTAAGGTCTGTTTGTTCTTGTAACTGTTTAATAACGCTATAAACCGCTTCTTTCCATTGCTCAACATTTAATTCTTTTAACTCTTCTAATTTATTGGTGATAATCTTTCTATTTTTCCTACTTGATTCCCTGTATTCTGCGTTTTTTTTCTCTAGCTCTATTTGAGCTTCTTTTAGCTTGTTTTTGGGCAGAAGTATATTTGTTGTGACAAATTGTTCTCCATTCACTTCGCTTAACATAATACTAGGTATAAAAAAGTACCCTTCCGAATAGTCTTTCCATCCATTCATTTTTTCTTTATATGGATCAAAGGAGAAACCACCTAGTAAAACTGGTCCAATACCACTCTGTACATACTCATTGTTGATTACAGCATTTTTCAGCATATCATTCCATTTTACTTGCGCATATTCATAACGATCTTCATTTCTAGGACATATTATTTTCTCACAAATCCCGATTCCGACAATCGTATTCTGTCCATTTGGATCCTTCCAAAAGTAACGTTGTCCTTCATAATTTTGAAATTGAGAAAAAAAATCAAGACAGTCAATTCTATCTTCCAATTTCTTCACCTTACTAACTAAAACGGAAGATGAAATGTCCTTTCTATTCAATGTTTGTACCATTCCTCTTCTATCTTTCATTACTTTTTCAAATCCCCCTAAAACGAATCAATTATACACAAATTTATTTAACTCCAGTTTTATCTTCATTCATTATTTTAGCATATTTTAAGATACACCTGACTTTATATTATGTCAATTATCTCGAATTCATCTATGTTATCCTGTAAATTTTTCAAGATATAAAATGTTTTAGTTCTATAAAAAAGGGAAACTTAAAAAGGAAAGAAAAGTTCTACCGATTATTATTATCCGTTTCGTTCATACTAAAATTACTAAGATAAATAAGGGAAGTGATCTTATGTTATCAAAAAAGCAAATAGACACACTAAAACAAGAATTAGAAACAAGAAAAACGGAAATCACCGAGCAAATAGATAGTTATGTAAGTAGAGAAAATGAACGAGAATCTGTCGGAGAACTATCTGCCTATGATAATCATCCAGCAGATTTAGCAACTGAATTATATGAACGAGAAAAAGACTTTGCTTTAGAAAAACATGAACAAACGGAATTAGATAGTATTAATGCTGCATTAACAGCAATAGAAGAAGGAACCTATGGCATATGCCAAGTATCAGGAAAAGAAATTCCTTTTGAAAGACTTGAAGCAATTCCAACTGCATTAACGTTAAAAGAATATAGTAGTGATCAATCCATTCCAACTGATCGACCAGTAGAAGAAGAAATATTAGAGCCTGCTCATGGTAATGAATATCGTCATTATGATACAGGAGATGTAAGAGATTATGATGATAGCTTTCAAGAAGTTGCCAGATATGGTACATCTGAAACTCCTTCTGATTTAAGAGGAGATTTCGAAGATTATGATAGCTTATACGATAGAGATGCAGATGACGAAGGATTTACAGAAGACTACGAGTCCTTTGTTGCAACAAATATTGATGGTACAGAAAGAACCATTTATCCTTCAAAAAAACATGAACAATATGAACAAGCATTAGATGATGAAGGAATAGAAGCCCCATTTGGAGATGTACCTTATCATCAAAACGATAGTTATGTGGATGAAGATAAAGATTAAAAAAAAACTCCAGGTTTTCACCTGGAGTAAACCTACTTAATACGGTTTAATATTCCATATTTCATTTGCATATTCCTTAATTGTTCGATCGCTAGAAAAATGACCAGATAAGGCAATATTCGTTAAACTTTTTTGTAACCATAGTTCCTTATTTTTATAGCTGGAATTTACTTTTTCATGGATATTTGCATACGAATGAAAATCCTTTAACACGAAGTATTGATCATTTTCCAGTATTAAAGAATCAAATATGGGGTCAAATTCGTTAGAACCATAATCATAGAAACCATTCTTCAGCTGGTTTACTACCTCATGAATTCTATCATCATGATAATAATACTCACGAGAGCTATATCTTCCATTTTGATACAGTTCTAATACCTCGCTTGCCTTCATACCAAAAATGAAAATATTCTCTTCTCCAACCAAGTCACTCATTTCAATATTAGCTCCATCTAATGTACCCACTGTTAATGCACCGTTCATCATAAATTTCATATTTCCTGTTCCTGAAGCCTCTTTACTAGCAGTAGAGATTTGTTCACTAATATCAGCAGCAGGAAAGATATGTTCTGCTAAGGAAACACGATAATTCTCTAAAAAAACAATTTTTATTTTTCCGGCAATATGTTTATCATTATTCACTTTGTCCGCGACTGTATTTATTAGTTTTATGATTTTTTTAGCATAATAGTATCCTGGAGAAGCTTTAGCTCCAAAAATAAAAGTCCTTGGCTCCATCTCTAAGCTTGGGTTCTCTCTTAACTTATTATATAAAGACATTATGTGTAAAATATTTAATAATTGTCTTTTATATGCGTGTAATCTTTTCACTTGTACATCAAATATAGAATGAGGATCAACAATAATTCCATTTTGTTCTTTAATAATAGATGCTAGTTTATTCTTATTTTTTTGTTTAATAGTACCTAGTTGTTCAAGAAAAGCAGAATCTTCCTTCCAATCCAACAGCTTTATCCATTCACCGGAATTATGAATCCATTTTTCACCAATAGAATTTGTTATAAGTTGAGCAAGTTCAGGATTAGCTTTAATTAACCATCTTCTATGGGTAATTCCATTCGTTTTATTATTGAACTTCTCTGGAAAAAAGCGATAAAAATTGGACATCTCTCTTTTCTTTAATATTTCTGTATGAATTTCGGCAACTCCATTAACACTATAACTTCCCACCAATGCTAAGTGTGCCATTTTAACCATCCCATGAGCTATGATTGCCATACTTTCAATTCCATTGAAATCTCCAGGATACTTCTTCCATAGAGATTGGCAGAATCTCTCGTTAATTTCATCAATAATCATATATATCCTTGGTAATAATGGCTGGAACAAATAGATAGGCCATTGCTCTAACGCTTCTGATAGTGTGGTATGGTTGGTATAAGAGATTGTTTTAGTCGTTATTTCCCAAGCCTCTTCCCAACCTATTCCCTCTATATCCATTAGTATTCTCATTAACTCAGGTATGGCTAATACAGGATGAGTATCATTAACATGAATACTCACATGCTTATGAAAATCCCTTATCTCGTTATGTTGTTGCTTATAATTTTTCATTATAGATTGTATACTAGAAGAAACCAAAAAGTATTGTTGCTTCAAACGTAAAATTTTTCCTTCATCATTAGAATCATCTGGATACAGAAAACCAGAAATAGATTCCGTCTCTCTTTTATATCTCATTATATCCTTTACATCTTTTGCAATTAAAGAAGCAGGTTCTGCATTCCATAAGCGTAACGTATTTACAGTAGAAGTTTCATATCCTATTACTGGAACATCATACGGGACAGCAGTTACAGTTTCAGCATTTAAATGCCGAACCTGTAACCTACCATCTCTTTCAAATATGTCAATATTTCCCCAGAAATATATATCGACAGCTAAATCTTCTTTTCTCACTTCCCATACTTGACCTTGCTTTAACCATTGTTCAGGAAGTTCAATTTGGTATCCATCTACCATCTTCTGTTCAAACAAACCATGTTTATATCTAATACCACTTCCATGCCCAGGAAGGTTTAATGTAGCTAAAGAGTCTAAAAAACAAGCCGCAAGTCTTCCTAATCCTCCATTACCAAGCCCTGCATCGTGTTCTATTTCTTCGACCTGATGAAAGTCAATTCCCAAATCCTTTAAGCCTTCCATCACTACTTGATCGATTCCAAGATTAATTAAGTTATTATGAAGTAGTCTCCCTAATAAAAATTCAATAGAAAGATAGTATACTTGCTTCCCATCATATTTTCGACTTTGCTCATTCGTATTAATCCAGTCTGTACTCACATATTCTCGAATCATATGTCCTAATGTTTGAAAGTGATCACTACTCGTTGTTTCTTCAAATGGTTTCCCATATGTCATCTCAAGCTTTTGCAAAAAATGGGTCTTAAAAGACTCTTTATCAAAAAACATGTGATTCACTCCTTGAGATTAGCTCTGCATACAGTTGATTATATTTAAATGCTGATTGAGCCCAGCTATTGTCCATTGACATAGCATTTTTTATTAATACATTCCAAGTTTCTTTATCGTTATTATAAAAGTCTAACCCTCTTCTAATGGTAAAAAGCATATCATGTGCATTAAAGTTAGAGAAACTAAACCCATTTCCTTCTCCTGTTGTTTCATTATAAGAGAATACTGTATCATTTAGACCACCAGTTTCTCTTACAATTGGTATATTCCCATATCGTAATGCAATTAATTGGCCAAGACCACATGGTTCAAATTTAGACGGCATTAAAAATAGATCTGCTCCTGCATAGATTTGATGAGCTAAATCTTCATCAAACCCGATAAATGCTTTACACTTCTCTGGATATTTATACTCCATTTTGCGGAAGAAATCCTCAAATTCAGCATCTCCGGAGCCCAAAAGGAGAAACTGCACATTCTCTTCCATTATTTCACTGAATATATGTCTGACTAGTTCTAATCCCTTTTGACTAGTTAACCTAGTTATCATAGAAATAATTGGGATATCATTATCTACCTTCAAGCCAAACTTCTGTTGGATATGCTTTTTATTTTCTTTTTTCCCTTCTAGTGTTTCAATTGAATAATTTTTGATAATTGCAGTATCCGTTTCAGGATTATACGTTTCTTCATCGATACCATTAATAATTCCTGATAAATCTGAAGACCTTTGCACTAATACATTATTCAAACTTTCTCCATAATATTCTGTTTGAATTTCATTTTTATAAGTTGGACTAACTGTAGTTATCTTGTCTGCTCCTACTAATCCACCTTTCATAAAGTTCACATTTTCAAAAAATTCTAGTTGATCGAAGGTATAATAATAATCACTTATATTCAATAAATCACCTAAAACATACTTTGGCATTATTCCTTGAAATTGCAAATTATGTATAGTGAAAACGGTTTTTATTTGGCTATATTCTTTTCTCCACTTATAGTCTACGTTAAGTAAGAATGGAATCATAGCTGTATGCCAATCATGACAGTGTATAATACTAGGGTATTCATCTAAATAAAATAAGCTTTCTAAAACGGCTCGGTTAAAGAAAGCAAATCGTTCTCCATCATCTCCGTAACCATATAACCCTGGTCTTTTAAAGTACCACTCATTATCAACAAAATAAAAAGTGATGCCTTCATACTGTAACTCTTCTATGCCAACATATTGATTACGCCAGCCTATTTGAATATAGAAATGTATCTTTTTTTTAAGTTTGGATAAGAGATGATCAGGTATGTCTTCGTATTTTGGCATAATAACAGCCACATCTGTTCCTTGCTTTTTTAATTCTTTTGGAAGAGAACCAGCAACATCTGCTAGTCCTCCAGATTTTATAAATGGTACACATTCTGAAACAGCAAATAATACTTTCACGAATTCATCAACGCTCCCTGCACAGTTCCTTTTCTAACTACAAATGGATTCTTAACTGTTCCTATCATAGTTGTATCATTTTCTACCATAACGTCTTTATCTAAAATAACAGATTCCAAATGACAATTTTCCCCAATTGTACATTTTTGCATAATGATGCAATTTTTCAAAACAGAGCCTTTTCCTATTTTGACAGCCCTTGATATCACACTATTTTCTATTTCTCCTTCTATTACGCAACCATTAGCTATCATGGAGTTTTTTACATCTCCAGAATCTGTATATCTAGTAGGTGGCTCATCCTTCACTTTGGTAAAAATTGGTCTATCTTTTATAAATAGTTGATTCCACACAACTGGATTTAATATATCTTTACTCACTTGATAATAAGAGGCAATAGAATGTATCTTTTCGGCATAACCGGTATATTCATATTCACAAATTTTCAAATCATTATTAATATCAACTACTGCATCTTTGATACATGTGTATCCAGTAGTCTCTCTATTATTAATTAGCTCAATCAATTTTGCTTTTTTCATTAAATATATTTCTAGTGACTTACCGTTGTTCGTAATCTCGGTAATATCACAAGAGGACTCCAGATGTCTTTCCAATACAGGCATGAAATTCATATTAAATACTGTAAAACAATTCGCTACAAGGGCATATTCTTGATTACTACGGCAAAAATAGTCCATATTTACAGCAAAATGATTAAAGGAACCTATACCGTTATTCGCTCCCTCTGTTATTGGTGCTGGAAAGAAGAATAAACCATCTCTTTTTCTATCAAGATCCCAGTTCTTACCTGATCCTAAATGATCCATAAGAGAACGATATTGATACTTAGGGAAAATGGCTACACTACCAATTCCTGTATTGACCATGTTAGATAAAATAAAATCAATTAAGCGGTATCGTCCTCCAATAGGGAGTGCAGCTAGTGTTCGATGAGCAGTTAGATCTTCTAAATCATCCATATAAGATGTTGCATCAATAATACCTAGCATAGATTTTAACATCATATCCCTCCTGTCTATTATGTTAGGAAATTAGTTCATTAACCATTTCTTCCGTCACTAATACTACCTCATCGCTATCTTCCTTAGGTTTAATGACCATGCCATCTGGAATTTGAACGTTAGAAGGGACAATGGCTTTTTCTATATATACATTGTTTCCAATCTTTGCATCTGGCATAATAACAGAGCTGCGTATAATTGTCCCCTGCCCGACTGTTACCCCTTGAAAAACGATAGATTTTTCTAAATCACCGCTAATCATACATCCTTCATTCACCATAGATTCTTTCACTCTAGCATCACTTGAAATATATTGTGGTGGATGATTAGGGTTTACAGTATAAATCCTCCATTTATAATCAGATATATTAAGATCACTATTATCATCAAGTAAATCCATATTAGCTTCCCATAAGCTCTGTACAGTACCTACATCCTTCCAATACCCTTTAAAAGGATATGCAACTACTTTTTTCTTTTGCTCTATTAACAAAGGAATAATATCCTTACCAAAGTCATGAGAAGATGTATTATTAAGATTATCCTCTTCTAATAGTTTTTGTAGTACGCTCCACTTAAAAATATAGATGCCCATGGATGCTAGGTTATTTTTAGGAGAATCTGGTTTTTCTTCAAATTCAATAATATCTAGGTTTTCATTTGTGTTCATGATTCCAAATCTACTAGCTTCCTCCCAAGGTACTTCAATGACAGAGATGGATGCATCTGCTTTCTTACTAATATGAAAATCTAGCATAAGCTCATAATTCATTTTATAAATATGATCACCTGACAAGATAAGTACATATTCTGGATCATATTGTGATAAATAATTTTGATTCTGGTAAATAGCACTCGCCGTTCCTGTATACCATTTCACCTCTGATGATTCACTGTAAGGCGGTAAAACTGTTACTCCACCATTAACACGGTCTAAATCCCATGCGCTTCCTATCCCGATATACGAGTTTAATACTAGCGGTTGATATTGTGTTAGTACCCCTACTGTTTCAATACCAGAGTTGGAGCAATTACTTAAAGTAAAATCAATAATTCGATATTTCCCCCCAAAGGGAATAGCAGGCTTAGCTAGATTCTTAGTTAATGAATATAGTCTACTCCCCTTCCCCCCTGCTAATAGCATTGCGACGCACCGTTTCTTTCCCATTACCTTTCCTCCCCTTTCGATGTTGAACTGGTCGTAATAAAATAATACTAAAAGCTGGAATTGTTAATTGAACAGAATGTGAAAGCCCATGAAACGGTATATCTTCTGCTTTCATTGTCTTTTTATTGATATAATTTGCTCCACCAAAACAATCCATATCACTATTTAATATTTCTCGATATTCATCTTTTTTAGGAACTCCAATTCTGTAATTCTCGTATGTATGGTAAGTAAAATTACAAATAATGATTAAATATTCTCCATCTTTTTCTGTTCTGCGGACAAAGGAAAAAATGGACTGGTCTTTATTATTAACATCAATCCACTCAAAACCGTCATGTCTATGATCTAGCTGATACAGTGGCTTAGACCTTTTATATATTTTTAACCATTCTTTCACGTAATCATTTGCTTTTTGATGCATCTCATAGTCAAATAATAGCCAATCTAATTGTTCTTTATCTTTCCATTCAGCAAATTGCGCAAATTCTGTTCCCATAAATAAAAGTTTTTTACCTGGGTGTGCAAACATGTACCCTATTAAAAGACGAAATTGAGCAAACTTTTGCCAATAATCCCCAGGCATTTTATCTAATATTGATTTTTTGCCATGAACGACTTCGTCATGTGAGAATGGCAATACAAAATTTTCTGAAAAAGCATACAATAAAGAAAAGCTAACTTTATCATGAACATATTTTCTATTATCTGAATGAGTTTCCATATATTTTAAAATATCGTTCATCCAACCCATATTCCATTTATAATCAAATCCAATTCCACCATAATGAACAGGTGCAGTTACCTGTGGCCAGTCTGTTGAATCTTCAGCAAACATTAAAATACTAGCATCATATTGACTAATTGTTTGATTTAACTTCTGAAGAAATTCTATACCATAATTATTCACACTGTTTTCTCCAGAATTTGGCCAATAAATAATGTTGGAAACTGCATCAACTCTAAAACCATCTATATGAAAATAATCTATCCAAAAAAGGGCATTGGATATCAAAAAACTATGTACTTCCATTTTACCTAGATCAAAATTGGCAGTTCCCCATACTATATTTTCCCTATCTTTAGGATTCGCATAATCAAATTGACTAGTACCATCAAATTGGTAAAGTCCATGTGCATCCTTACAAAAATGTCCTGGAACCCAATCCATAATCACTCCCAGATTATTTTGGTGACACATATCAATAAAATACATAAGATCTTTTGGTTCTCCAAATCTACTAGTTGCAGAATAATAACCTGTCCCTTGATATCCCCATGATATATCAAGGGGATGCTCTACAATTGGAAGAAGCTCAATATGTGTAAACCCTTGTTCTACACAATATGGTATTAATTCTGCTGCTAACTCCTTATAGGAATAAAGATCCCCATTCTCATGAATCTTCCATGAACCTAGATGAACTTCAAAAATTGCAATAGGCTCATTCAATAAATTTTTTTTATTTTTCTTTTGTATCCATTTAGAATCATTCCACTTATAACCGTCCAGTGAATACACAATAGAAGCGGTATTTGGTCGTACCTCTGAAAAGAAAGCATAAGGATCTGCCTTAAGTAATTCCCTACCATCAGGAGTTATTATTTTATATTTATAAACGGCTCCTGATAAATCCTTATTCACTTTAATAATCCATACACCTTCATTATTAATCCTTTCAAGTGAATAATGAGTTCCATCCCAGTTATTGAAATCGCCAACTAACTGTACGTTGGTAGCATTTGGTGCCCATACACAAAAAGTGGTATAAACTACTTTATCAACCGTATGAACATGCGATCCAAAGAGCTTAAAGCTTTCGAATAAGTTCCCCTCATGAAATAAGTGTAGCTGAAAATCCGTTGGATATACTGTCTCCACTGTCATCCTACTTTCTTTTACAAATTAATTTGTTATTTTTACTAATAAACTATGTATAAACACATTTCCCCAATTTTCTCTAACTAAAACAAGAATTAATTCATACAAGAGAGGTTATTTTCAAAGAGAGGATGAAATCTAAATCATGAAGCAGTATTCTTTATTGTTTAAAAAGAGCTCTATAAAATGGAGCAAGCTAGACTAGATTAAATATTCTATTAATAATAGGCAATTCCTTTTTTGTTTTTAAAATTTTATGATATTCTGAAGCCTTTTATGTTAAATTGTGAAAATAGATTTTAGATAAATTATCTAAAATCTGCAGTTCTGTATAAAAAGAACGTAAAATAAAACAATGACTATGGTAGTTTGTTTAATACTATTTTCATAAATTAGGAACTTATCTATATATACAGATAAATAAAACTGCATAACTTTAAATAGTCATGCAGCTAGGTAATAAGTATTTGTGTAACTATTATGTAGTAACTATCATTTATTGCAACTTTGATATTGTCTTACATACTATAAAAAGATCAGTGTCTCTTAGGATTTGTCTATCATACCCATAATAAAATAATTAGTATCAACGCGAATTACACTATAGGAAGTAGCTCTGCTTGTTAAAAAATTGAGACCATAATTTCTTATTTCTGCACTTCCCCTTCTACAGCATGAGCACAGTTCTATAGTTAGTAGATACATCGAAAAGTCTTATAGCAGTCATGCTCTTTTTTTAAATCTCACTCTTTCATTTCTCTAATCAACCTGCGTATAATTTTCTTTCAATCATTCTATCAATTTTTTTGTCAATTATTCTATATGCTAGAGTCTTTCCCTGCCGTCTAATTATTGGTCTCAATTATCAACTTATTAACTTAATCGAACTCAATAGATATCTTTAAAAGTTATGGAAAACGCTAGTAAAATATTATATTAAACAAAAAAAACATGATAGCATAAATGCTACCATGTTTCTTAGATGACCCATACGGGATTCGAACCCGTGTTACCGCCGTGAAAGGGCGGTGTCTTAACCGCTTGACCAATGGGCCAATGGCGGAGAAGGAGGGATTTGAACCCTCGCGCCGCTCACGCGACCTACACCCTTAGCAGGGGCGCCTCTTCAGCCTCTTGAGTACTTCCCCATTAAAATGGCTCCGCAGGTAGGACTCGAACCTACGACCGTTCGGTTAACAGCCGAATGCTCTACCACTGAGCTACTGCGGAACAATAAAGTATGGTGGGCCTAAATGGACTCGAACCATCGACCTCACGCTTATCAGGCGTGCGCTCTAACCAGCTGAGCTATAGGCCCAAATTCTTTGGAGCGGGTGATGGGAATCGAACCCACGACATCAGCTTGGAAGGCTGAGGTTTTACCATTAAACTACACCCGCGTATATTTTAAAATGGGGCGACTAATGGGAATCGAACCCACGAGTGTCGGAGCCACAATCCGATGCGTTAACCACTTCGCCATAGCCGCCATGATGTTAATAATTAATAAGAGTTATGGCATAAGGTGGCTCAGGACGGAATCGAACCGCCGACACAAGGATTTTCAGTCCTTTGCTCTACCGACTGAGCTACTGAGCCTTAATGATATATTATAATGGCGGTCCGGACGGGACTCGAACCCGCGACCTCCTGCGTGACAGGCAGGCATTCTAACCAACTGAACTACCGGACCATTATGATTGCGGGGACAGGATTTGAACCTGCGACCTTCGGGTTATGAGCCCGACGAGCTACCAGACTGCTCCACCCCGCGACGATAAAACTATTATGAATTATGGAGGAGGAAAGGGGATTCGAACCCCTGCGCGGTTTGACCCGCCTGTCGGTTTTCAAGACCGATCCCTTCAGCCGGACTTGGGTATTCCTCCTCGATATATGGTGGACCTTGTAGGACTCGAACCTACGACCGGACGGTTATGAGCCGTCTGCTCTAACCAACTGAGCTAAAGGTCCGTTGAAATGGTAGCGGCAGAGGGGATCGAACCCCCGACCTCACGGGTATGAACCGTACGCTCTAGCCAGCTGAGCTACGCCGCCATGGTATTTATATAATAATCTTTTAATAAAATTGGTGGAGCCTAGCGGGATCGAACCGCTGACCTCCTGCGTGCAAGGCAGGCGCTCTCCCAGCTGAGCTAAGGCCCCAATTTATTTTTTCGACTGGTCGGGAAGACAGGATTCGAACCTGCGACCCCTTGGTCCCAAACCAAGTGCTCTACCAAGCTGAGCTACTTCCCGTAAAATATGGCGCGCCCGAAAGGAGTCGAACCCATAACCTTCTGATCCGTAGTCAGACGCTCTATCCAATTGAGCTACGGGCGCATATTTTAAAAAACAATGGTGCCGAGGACCGGAATCGAACCGGTACGGTAGTCACCTACCGCAGGATTTTAAGTCCTGTGCGTCTGCCAGTTCCGCCACCCCGGCATTGTTTTATTGGAGCGGAAGACGGGATTCGAACCCGCGACCCCCACCTTGGCAAGGTGGTGTTCTACCACTGAACTACTTCCGCATATATCAAATATTAATAGTGCGGGTGAAGGGAGTCGAACCCCCACGCCTTGCAGCGCTAGATCCTAAGTCTAGTGCGTCTGCCAATTCCGCCACACCCGCATATTTTCCATAAAAATGGTGAGCCATGAAGGATTCGAACCTTCGACCCTCTGATTAAAAGTCAGATGCTCTACCGACTGAGCTAATGGCTCATAGATGGTGCCGGCGAAAGGACTTGAACCCTCAACCTACTGATTACAAGTCAGTTGCTCTACCAATTGAGCTACACCGGCAGGTGTTATGGTGGAGGATGACGGGATCGAACCGCCGACCCTCTGCTTGTAAGGCAGATGCTCTCCCAGCTGAGCTAATCCTCCGTAATATTATGCCTGGCGACGTCCTACTCTCACAGGAGGAGAACCTCCAACTACCATCGGCGCTGAGAAACTTAACTTCCGTGTTCGGTATGGGAACGGGTGTGACCTTCTCGCTATCGCCACCAGACTATTAAACTTTTGTTTAAGACATAGATTATTATATCACTTTTTGAAAGAAAGTCAACACTTTATTAGTGCTTTCTATTAATTATTCCTTCAAAACTAGATTATGTTAGAAGAAGAAAGAACCGAGTAATCATTTTAGTTAAGTCCTCGATCTATTAGTATCAGTCAGCTCCACACGTCACCGCGCTTCCACCTCTGACCTATCAACCTGATCATCTTTCAGGGATCTTACTAGCTTACGCTATGGGAAATC
>NZ_WEHU01000002.1 GCF_009183415.1 Bacillus sp. B1-b2
TGGTGGCGATAGCGAGAAGGTCACACCCGTTCCCATACCGAACACGGAAGTTAAGCTTCTCAGCGCCGATGGTAGTTGGGGGCTCTCCCCCTGTGAGAGTAGGACGTCGCCAGGCAACCAAAAAGATCTAAAAGCATAAGCTTTTAGGTCTTTTTTTGTTTTATTTTTAATAATTCCCCTTTAAAATAGAGCAATGAAAGTATAATAATAAATTTCTATACAGTATATGATAAATTAGAGGATATTAAGGTTTACTACTCTACTTATAGGAAATTATAAATATAGAATCATTTAATATATATTGAGGTGGGTCAGTAGATGCTTGAAAATAGTGTTACAATGGTAGTAATAATATTAGTAATAAATATTGTTTATGTTTCCTTTTTTACCATAAGAATGATTTTGACTTTAAAAGGACAGAGATATTTAGCTGCATTCATTAGTATGATAGAAGTAGTTATATATGTAATAGGTTTAGGATTAGTTCTAGATAATTTAGATCAAATCCAAAACTTAGTTGCATATGCTGTTGGGTATGGGATTGGTGTCATTGTAGGAATGAAAATTGAAGAAAAACTTGCCCTTGGATATATAACAGTAAATGTCATCTCAAAAGAGTATGATAAGAACCTCCCAAAGGCTCTACGTGAGAAAGGGTATGGGGTGACAAACTGGGAAGCTCATGGATTAGAAGGAAATCGACTTGCGATGCAAATATTGACTCCTAGAAAATATGAGCTAAAACTATATCAGACAATCAAGGAGTTAGATCCCAAGGCATTTATTATTGCTTATGAACCTAAGACAATCTATGGTGGTTTCTGGGTGAAAAGTGTGAAGAAAGGAAAGTTATTTAATGAGCAAGAAAAAGAAGTTTGAGGTTCAGACAAATGAAAGCATATCAGAATGTTTAGATCGTATAAAGAAGGAAGGCTATATGCCTATAAAAAGAATGGAAAAGCCAATCTTTCAAGAAGTTAAAAATAATGGTCAGCTATCATATGAGCCTATTTCTCAACAAATTATATTCGAAGCAATACAAATAGAAGGTTAAATCACGAACGATTAATAGAAGATAAAGATAAATGTTCGATTTTAGGTTGACAATCCATAAATTTGCTTGTTAAGATGGTATAGTGATAAATGGTTAAAAAATCTGACAAAAATATAAATAATAACCCTCATATAATAATGGGAATATGGCCCATAAGTTTCTACCCGGTAACCGTAAATAACTGGACTATGAGGGAAAGTGAATGAAAATGAGCTGAAACGAGTAGTAGATTATACTCCATTCAGGTTTCTTTGAGCTCTGGACAGATACTTTCTCTCTTTTGGTGTAGAAGTTTTCTGTCTAGAGCTTTTTTATTTGGAATTCAGGAGGGGAAATATGACTGCATCCGTTGGCGTTATAATGGGAAGTAAATCTGATTGGGAAACGATGAAACATGCTTGTGCTATTTTAGATCAATTAGAAGTAGATTATGAGAAAAAAGTAGTTTCGGCTCATCGAACTCCTGATTTGATGTTTGAATATGCAGAGAGTGCTAGAGATAGAGGATTAAAAGTAATTATTGCTGGTGCAGGAGGAGCAGCTCATTTACCAGGAATGGTTGCGGCAAAAACGACATTACCTGTTATAGGAGTTCCTGTTCAATCAAAAGCACTAAATGGTTTAGATTCACTACTATCTATCGTGCAGATGCCTGGTGGTGTACCTGTTGCTACAGTAGCTATTGGAACGGCTGGGGCTAAGAATGCTGGACTATTAGCTGCTCAGATATTAGGAGCTACAGACAAAGGTTTGGTTGATAGACTAGATACATTTAGAGAAAAAACTAAAAAAGAAGTATTAGAAAGTAGTGATGAGCTTGTCTAATCAAATGATATTACCTGGTCAAACAATTGGCATAATTGGTGGAGGACAGTTGGGGCGTATGATGGCCATTGCAGCAAAAGCTCAAGGCTTTAGAATAGCTGTCTTAGATCCAACGGAAGACTCTCCATGTGGTCAGGTAGCAGATTACAAGATTGTAGATGCTTATGATAATTTAGCTGCTATTAAAAGGCTTGCTGCCATAAGCGACGTCATTACATATGAATTTGAAAATATTGATGCTGACTGCCTTGACTGGTTAACTGTTCATGCAAATGTACCTCAGGGGTCAAGTCTTTTAGAAATAACTCAAGATCGTATAAAAGAGAAACGAGCAATTGAGCAGGCTGGTATAAAGGTAGCTCCTTACGTAGTAGTAGAAAAGATAGAAGATATTCATTCGGGATTAGTGGAATTAGGATATCCAACTGTTTTAAAAACTGCTCGGGGAGGTTATGATGGAAAAGGCCAGTATGTAATTAAAGATAGTAGCCAGATTGTAGAAGCCGGAATGCTTTTAGAAAATGGAGTTTGTGTTTTAGAAAAATGGATTCCATTTCACAAAGAAATTTCTGTCATTATTACCAGAAATGGAAAAGGCGAAAGTACTGTTTTTCCAGTAAGTGAAAATATCCATCTTAACAATATACTTCATGAATCTATTGTTCCAGCTCGTATTAGTGACTACGCAAAGGATTTAGCAATGGAAAAAGTAAATAAGCTAGCAGAACATCTAAATCTAGTAGGAACTTTGGCTGTGGAGATGTTTTTAACAGCAGATGATGATATATACATTAACGAGTTGGCTCCAAGACCACATAATTCTGGTCATTACACAATAGAGGCATGTGAAACTTCACAATTTGAACAGCATGTTCGCGCTGTTTGTAATTGGCCATTAGCTAGTACTAGGCTATTAAGACCTGTTGTAATGGTTAATATTCTCGGTCAACATCAAGCAACTATTATAGATAGAATATCAGAACTACAAGATTGGAAAATCCATCTTTATGGGAAACTTGAGCCTAAAGAAAATAGGAAAATGGGGCATGTAACATTGCTTCGATCTTCTGTAGAGATAGCACTTGATGAAGTGGAGAATTCTAACATTTGGAACTTACAAACAGAAAAAATCGGAGGATAAAAAATGATCGATCGTTACACAAGACCAGAAATGGCAAGAATTTGGACAGAAGAAAATCGTTTTCAGGCATGGTTAGAGGTAGAAATTCTAGCATGTGAGGCATGGGTGAAATTAGGAGATATTCCAGAGGAAGATGTAAAAAAAATACGTGAAAATGCTTCTTTTGATATTGCTCGCATCCAAGAAATTGAAATGGAAACAAGACATGATGTTGTTGCTTTCACAAGAGCGGTATCTGAATCATTAGGGGAAGAAAGAAAATGGGTTCACTACGGTTTAACTTCAACAGACGTTGTGGATACAGCTCTTTCTTACTTGATTAAACAAGCAAATGAGATTCTCTTAAAAGATATAGAGAACTTTATTGAAATACTAAAAAATAAAGCAAAAGAACATAAATATACAGTAATGATGGGTCGTACTCATGGAGTTCATGCAGAACCAACTACTTTTGGTTTGAAGCTTGCATTATGGCATGAAGAAATGAAAAGAAATTTAGACAGATTTAAAGCTGCAGCTGAGGGTATTGAATACGGAAAAATTTCCGGAGCAGTTGGAACTTATGCAAATATTGATCCATTTGTAGAACAATATGTGTGTGAAAAATTAGGAATTAAGCCAGCACCAATCTCCACACAAACATTGCAACGTGATCGTCATGCTGATTATATGTCTACCCTAGCATTAATTGCTACTTCTATAGAAAAATTTGCAACAGAAGTTCGAGGACTTCAAAAAAGTGAAACAAGAGAAGTGGAAGAATTTTTTGCAAAAGGGCAAAAAGGATCTTCAGCAATGCCACATAAACGTAATCCTATTGGCTCCGAGAATATGACAGGTCTTGCTCGCGTAATTCGTGGTCATATGTTAACAGCATATGAAAATGTATCACTATGGCATGAAAGAGATATTTCCCATTCATCAGCAGAACGTATTATTCTTCCTGATGCAACTAGCTTATTGAACTATATGTTAAATCGTTTTGGAAATATCGTGAAAAACTTAACGGTATATCCAGAAAATATGAAACGAAATATGGATCGTACTCTAGGATTAATCTATTCACAAAGAGTATTACTTGCTCTAATTGACAAAGGTTTAACAAGAGAAGAAGCATATGATACTGTTCAACCACGAGCAATGGAATCTTGGGAAAAACAAGTGCCATTTAGAAGCCTAGTAGAAAGTGATGAGCTAATCTCTTCCAAACTTTCAAAAGAGGAACTTGATGATTGCTTCGACTATCATTTCCATATTAAACATGTTGATACGATTTTCGATCGACTTGGACTTTAATTACTAATGATTAAATAAAAAACTGTATTATTTTCCGGTTGATTTTCGAAGAAGGGGTTATACCTGAAACGAAAATCAACCAACTCATTTAGAAGAAATTATGTTTAACACGTAATACAAATTCGATTTTATCCCTAATTTTTTTGATAAGGAGACTCTTCAAAATGGAAAAGAGAGCTTTATTGTACGAAGGAAAAGCGAAAAGAGTGTATCAAACATCTGATGAAAATATTGTATGGTTAGAATACAAGGACTCAGCAACTGCCTTTAACGGAGAGAAAAAAGCAACTATTAATGGTAAAGGCCGCTTAAATAATGAGATTACTAGTTTACTATTTCAAAAGCTAAAAGATTTCGGTATTCCCTCTCACTTTGTAGAGCGATTATCTGAAACGGAACAGCTTGTGAAAAAAGTGGATATTATTCCTTTAGAAGTGGTTGTTCGAAATCTTGCAGCAGGCAGTTTTTCAAAAAGATTAGGAATAGAAGAAGGACTTCCGTTATCAAAGCCACTAGTCGAGTTTTATTACAAAGATGATTCTCTTGGTGACCCATTGATTACAGAAGACCATATCGAAGAATTAAAGCTAGCATCTAAAGAAGAAGTCGAGTTTTTAAAGATAAAAGCTCTTGAAGTAGACGAAGTTCTAATCAGATTTTTCTCGGAATTGGGAATTATTTTAGTAGACTATAAATTAGAATTTGGTATAGATAAGGATGGAAATATTCTGTTAGCGGATGAAATTTCACCAGATACTTGTCGATTATGGGATAGTGAAACAAAAGAGAAGTTAGATAAAGATGTTTTTCGCCGTAACTTAGGAAACTTAACAGAAGCGTATGAAAATATATTAGCAAGACTAGGGGGAAGTCAACATGTTTAAAGTTAAAGTATATATCACATTAAGAGAAAGTGTTCTAGATCCACAAGGAAATGCAGTGAAAGGGTCGCTTCATTCTTTAAATTATAAAGAAGTTGAAGATGTTCGTATTGGAAAATATCTAGAGTTAACGATTGATAAATCTGATAGAAGCATAGATGAACTTGTAAAAGAAATGTGTGAGAAACTATTAGCTAACACTGTAATCGAAGACTACCGCTATGAGGTAGAGGAGGTTGTTGCACAGTGAAATTTGCAGTAATTGTCTTTCCTGGATCCAACTGTGATGTTGATATGTTTCATGCTGTAAAGGATGAGCTTGGAGAAGAAGTAGAATATGTTTGGCATGATACAGATAGCTTAGAAGGTTACGATGGCATTTTACTTCCTGGTGGTTTCTCTTATGGAGATTACCTTCGTACTGGTGCTATTGCTAGATTTAGTAATGTCATGAAAGAAGTTGTTAAAGCAGCAGAAGCAGGAAAGCCTGTACTTGGTGTATGTAATGGATTTCAAATTTTACTAGAAGCAGGTTTACTTCCTGGTGCTATGAGAAGAAATGAAAGCTTAAAGTTTATCTGTAAGCCTGTTGAATTGAAAGTAGCCAATAACGAAACTATGTTTTCTTCTGAATATGACATGAACGAGGTTATTACAATTCCAATTGCACATGGTGAAGGTAACTATTATTGTGATGAGGAAACTCTTAAACAATTAAAAGAGAACAATCAAATTGTTTTTACTTATAAAGGAACTAATCCGAACGGTAGTTTAGAAGATATTGCAGGAATCACAAATGAAAAAGGAAATGTTCTTGGAATGATGCCACACCCAGAAAGAGCGGTAGATGAATTACTAGGTGGAGCAGATGGTCTAAAAATATTCAAATCAATTGTTAGTCAATGGAGGGAAGCAAATGTCGTTAATGCTTGAGCCAAGTCCACAGCAAATTAAAGCAGAAGAAATATACAAACAAATGGGTGTAACAGATGAAGAATTTGCGATGGTAGAAGGTATTCTTGGTCGCCTTCCAAACTACACAGAGATTGGTTTATTTTCAGTTATGTGGTCTGAACACTGTAGCTATAAAAATTCAAAACCTGTTCTAAAGAAGTTTCCTACAACTGGTCCACAAGTGTTGCAAGGACCTGGTGAGGGAGCGGGGATTGTTGATATAGGTGATGGTCAGGCAGTTGCTTTTAAAATAGAGAGTCATAATCACCCTTCCGCTATTGAACCATATCAAGGTGCTGCAACTGGGGTAGGCGGAATTATCCGTGATGTTTTCTCTATGGGTGCTAGACCAATTGCTATTCTGAATTCTCTACGTTTTGGTGAATTAGATAATGAACGTACGAAATATCTTTTCAAAGAAGTAGTAGCAGGGATTGCCGGTTATGGAAACTGTATTGGGATACCTACAGTTGGTGGCGAAATAGCATTTGATCCTTCTTATGCTGGAAACCCACTTGTGAATGCAATGTGTGTTGGTCTTATTAATCATGAAGATATTAAAAAAGGTCAGGCGCATGGTGTTGGGAACACCGTTATGTATGTAGGCGCAAAAACAGGGCGTGATGGTATTCATGGTGCTACCTTTGCTTCTGAAGAATTAACGGAGAATTCTGATGAGAAACGACCAGCTGTTCAAGTAGGAGATCCATTTATGGAAAAGCTTTTACTAGAAGCTTGTCTAGAGTTAATTCAATCAGATGCATTAGTTGGTATTCAAGATATGGGAGCTGCTGGACTAGCAAGCTCTAGTGCGGAAATGGCAAGTAAAGCTGGTTCAGGAATTGAAATGAACTTAGATTTAGTTCCACAGCGTGAAACAGGAATGACAGCATATGAAATGATGTTATCAGAATCACAAGAACGTATGTTAATTGTAGTGAAAAAAGGAAGAGAGCAAGAAATCAAAGATCTTTTCCATAAATATGATTTAGAGGCAGTAGCAATTGGTGTGGTAACAGATGATAAAATGCTTCGTCTTCTTCATAAAGGAGAGGTAGTAGCAAATGTTCCTGCAGATGCTCTAGCAGAAGATGCACCTGTTTATCATAAACCATCAAGTGAACCTAATTACTATCGTGAGTTCCAAGCAATGGATTCTACTATTCCTCATGTAGAGAATTATGGAGAGGCACTTACTAATCTATTAAAACAACCTACCATTTCAAGTAAAGAGTGGGTCTATAATCAATATGATTATATGGTTCGTACTAGTACAGTAGTTGCGCCAGGCTCTGATGCAGCAGTAGTACGTATCCGTGGAACAAAGAAAGCATTAGCAATGACAACAGATTGTAATGCAAGATATTTATACTTAGACCCAGAAATGGGTGGGAAAATTGCTGTGGCAGAAGCAGCTCGTAATGTCATTTGTTCAGGTGGAGAGCCACTCGCGATTACAGATAACTTAAACTTTGGAAATCCAGAGAAGCCTGAAATTTTTTGGCAAATTGAAAAAGCAGCAGACGGTATTAGTGAGGCTTGCTTAGCATTAAATGCGCCAGTAATTGGAGGAAATGTCTCTTTATATAATGAAACAAATGGAACAGCTATTTACCCAACACCTGTAATTGGAATGGTTGGCTTAATTAAAGATACAAAAGATATTACAACACAAAGCTTTAAGTCTGCTGGGGACCTTATTTATGTATTAGGAGAAACAAAGCAAGAGTTTGGTGGAAGTGAACTTCAAAAGATGGTCGAAGGATCTATCTCTGGTAAAGCTCCAGAGCTTGATTTAGAAGTAGAAAAAGCTCATCAAGCAGCTGTTTTAGAAGCTATCCGTGCAGGAGTGGTGGAGTCTGCTCATGATTTAGCAGAAGGCGGATTAGCCGTTGCTGTTGCAGAAAGCTTGTTTAGCTCAAATGGATTAGGAGCAGATGTGAATGTAGAGATGATTGATGCTACTACAGCGTTATTCAGTGAATCACAATCGCGTTTCTTACTTTCTATTAAATTAGAAAACAAAGCAGCTTTTGAAAGTTTAGTTCCTGCTACATTAGTTGGAGAAGTAACAGATACAGCACTTCTTACCATTAGCCAAGGGGAAAAAATTCTAGTAAATGAACAGGTTAATTCCCTAGAGGATTCCTGGAGAGGAGCAATTCCATGCTTGCTGAAATAAGAGGGTTAAATGAAGAATGTGGTATTTTTGGTGTTTGGGGACATGAGGATGCTTCACAACTGACATATTACGGACTTCATAGCCTGCAACATCGCGGCCAAGAAGGAACAGGAATTGTTGCAACAGATGGGGAAAAATTAAAAGGAATTAAAGGAGAAGGATTAGTTTCTGAAATATTTACCCAAGAGGCAATTAAAGAGTTAACAGGAAAAGCTGCAATTGGTCATGTTCGTTATGCGACAGCTGGAGGTGGCGGATATGAAAATGTTCAGCCACTCCTTTTCCACTTTCAAAGTGGTAGCATGGCACTTGCTCATAATGGGAACTTAGTAAATGCTACAGCATTAAAAAGTCAATTAGAAGCTCAAGGGAGTATCTTTCAAACAAGCTCTGATACAGAAGTACTTGCACATTTAATTAGACGTGGTGGATTTGCTGCATTTAAAGAGAGAGTGAAGAATGCCTTAACGATGATTAAAGGAGCATATGCTTTTCTGATTTTAACAGAAACAGAATTAATGGTTGCATTAGATCCGAATGGAATGCGCCCATTATCTTTAGGTAAAATTGGAGAAGGTTATGTAGTAGCTTCAGAGACTTGTGCATTTGATGTGGTTGGAGCTGAATTTATTCGAGATATTCTTCCTGGTGAGCTATTAGTTATTGATGATAACGGCTTTCGTTCAGAGATGTTCTCCGTTGCATCCAATATTGCCATGTGTACAATGGAATATGTTTATTTTTCTAGACCTGATAGCAATATTAATGGAATCAATGTGCATACAGCTAGAAAAAATCTTGGGAAAAGACTGGCGGTTGAAGCTCCAATTGAAGCGGATGTAGTTACAGGAGTTCCTGATTCTAGTATCTCAGCAGCAATTGGCTATGCAGAAGCAACAGGTATTCCCTATGAACTAGGCTTAATTAAGAATCGCTATGTTGGTCGTACCTTTATTCAGCCATCTCAATCTCTTCGTGAACAAGGGGTTAAGATGAAGTTATCTGCTGTTCGTGGAGTAGTAGAGGGGAAAAGAGTCATCATGGTAGATGATTCCATTGTACGAGGTACGACAAGTAAGCGAATAGTTAATATGCTAAGAGAAGCTGGAGCGACAGAAGTACATGTGTTAATCAGCTCACCACCAATTAAAAACCCATGTTTCTATGGTATTGATACATCTACAAAAGAAGAGTTAATTGCTTCTAAGTACTCAGTAGAGGAATTACGAGAAATTATTGGCGCAGATTCCCTGATTTTCTTAAGTACAGAGGGAATGATTGATGCAATCGGTCGTACAGATGATGGTGAAACAAGAGGTCATTGTTTAGCTTGTTTTACAGGAAAATACCCAACAGAAATATATCCAGAAGCGATACAATCGTATGAAAAAGTATAAAAAATTTATGGAGGAAAAGCGACATATCTACATGTCGCTTTTCCATTGAGGATAATAAAACAGACTTTTCTGATAATGTAAGGAGGAGCAAAATGGCTGAAGCGTATAAGCAAGCAGGAGTTAATATTGAAGCTGGATATGAAGCTGTTACAAGAATGAAAAAGCATGTGAATAAAACAATTCGTCCTGGAGTAATGGGAGGATTAGGTGGTTTTGGCGGCATGTTTGATCTATCGGTATTAAACTTGAAAAACCCTGTCCTTGTATCTGGAACAGATGGAGTAGGAACCAAGTTAATGCTTGCATTTATGCTAGACAAACATGACACCATTGGTATAGATGCTGTAGCGATGTGCGTAAATGATATTGTTGTACAGGGAGCAGAGCCAATTTATTTTCTTGATTACATTGCTTGTGGTAAAGCAGTTCCTACGAAAATTGAAGCCATTGTAAAAGGAATAGCAGATGGCTGTGAACAAGCAGGCTGTGCACTAGTAGGTGGTGAAACAGCTGAAATGCCAGGCATGTATAAGGAAGAAGAATATGACCTAGCTGGTTTTGCAGTTGGAGCTTGTGAAAAAGAGCAAATCATTACAGGTGAAAAAATTACGGCGGGAGACGTTTTAATTGGATTAGCTTCTAATGGAATTCATAGTAATGGTTACTCTCTTGTTCGTAAGTTATTCTTTGAAAAGGCAGATATGTCTCTAACAGATTATGTGGAAGAGTTTGGATCTACATTGGGGGATGAATTAATAAAACCTACAAGAATTTATGTGAAATCAATTCTTGCAGCCTTGAGAAAATTTGAGATTAAGGGTCTTGCTCATATTACAGGTGGCGGTTTTATAGAAAACATTCCAAGAATGCTACCAGAGGGATTAGGCATGGAGCTTCATGAAGCAAATTGGGAAGTACCAGCTGTTTTCCGTAAGATGGAGGAAATTGGTGAACTAGATAGAAAAGAAATGTACAATATTTTTAATATGGGTACTGGAATGGTATTAGCAGTAGATAAAGCATTAGAAGAGCAAGTGCTTAGCTTTCTTCATGCCCTTGGTGAAAAAGCTTATACAATAGGTAATGTAACGAATGACGGAGAATACAAAATACTCCTAAAATAAGCTTGGAGGAACTTAGATGAAACGTCTTGCTATATTTGCTTCTGGAAGTGGATCAAACTTTCAAGCGATAGTTAATGCCGTTAAAAATGGAAATTTATCAGGCTCTATCAATCTATTAGTTTGTGATCAAAAATCTGCTTATTGCATTGATAGAGCAGCAAAAGCGAGCATTCCCTCCTTTGTTTTTACTGCTAAGAATTATCCAAATAAAGAGGAGTATGAGAAAGAAATCCTACAGTATTTGATCGACAAGGAAATAGATTTAATTGTACTTGCAGGTTATATGAGATTAATAGGAAATACCTTATTACAGGCCTATTCGGGCAGAATAATTAACGTACATCCCTCTCTACTACCCTCCTTTCCAGGAAAAGATGCCATTGGTCAGGCTTTAGAAGCAGGAGTAGAGCAAACAGGGATTACCATTCATTATGTAGATGAAGGAATGGATACAGGTCCAATAATTGCACAGCAAGCTATACAAATAGATAGAAATGAATCAAGAGAGAGTTTACAAGAGAAGATTCATGCATTAGAGCATCAACTTTATCCTAAAGTCATACAACAACTACTGAATGAAGACCAGATCGAAAATCAGGGGGTATAATTATGAAAAAAAGAGCGTTAATTAGTGTATCAGATAAATCGGGAATTACTGAATTTGCTAAGCAACTACATGAATTGGGATATGAACTGATATCTACAGGTGGAACAAAGAAAGCTCTTCAAGATAGTGGTATACCTGTTAAAAGTGTAAGTGATGTAACAGGTTTTCCTGAGATTTTAGAAGGAAGAGTAAAAACATTGAATCCTTATATTCATGGTGGGTTGCTTGCAAAATTTGACGAACCTGGTCATGTTGCCGAGCTAGAAGAGCATCATATTAATCCTATTCAAATTGTATGTGTGAATTTATATCCATTTCAACAAACCATTGCAAAGCCTGATGTAACGGTAGAGGATGCTATTGAGAATATTGATATTGGTGGACCTACAATGTTGCGTGCATCTGCGAAAAATCACCAATATGTAACGGTGGTTGTAGATCCAGTTGATTATGAAACTATTATTTCTGAATTAAAGCAGGATGGAGAAGTACAATTCGAAACAAGACGTAGGCTAGCTGCTAAAGTATTCCGTCATACAGCAAGCTATGATGCTATGATTGCAGAATATATGACTGAGTTGACACAAGAAGAAACACCAGAGAAATTAACGGTGACATATGAATTGAAGCAATCTCTACGTTACGGAGAGAATCCACATCAAAAAGCAGCTTTTTATCGTAAGCCTTTAGGATCAGCATTTTCTATTGCTAATGCTACACAATTACACGGAAAAGAGCTTTCTTATAATAATATCAATGATGCAGATGCGGCTATTCAGATTGTCAAAGAATTCTCTGAACCAGCTGCAGTTGCTATTAAGCATAGTAATCCATGTGGAGTAGGTATTGGAGAAGATATTTTCAGTGCATTCACAAGAGCATTTGCTGCAGATCCTGTATCTATTTTTGGTGGAATTATTGCATTGAACAGAGAAGTAGATGCTGAAACAGCAAAGAAACTACATGAAATTTTCTTAGAAATTGTTATTGCACCTGCCTTTTCCGCAGAGGCACTTGAAATTTTACAAGGGAAAAGGAATATTCGCTTATTAACCATACCATTTAACACTGGTAGCGATAAAGAAATGAAATTAACATCCATTGAAGGTGGATTATTAGTACAAGATTTTGACCGTTATACATTAGAGGATGCTACTATTTCCATTCCAACTGATAAGAAACCAAGTGATGAAGAGTGGGAAGCACTAAAATTTGGTTGGAAAGTGGTTAAGCATGTTAAATCGAATGCGATTGTAGTGAACAACAGTGAAATGACGTTAGGTGTAGGTGCTGGTCAAATGAATCGTGTAGGCTCAGCAAAAATTGCCCTAGAGCAAGCTGGAGAAAAAGCAGTAGGAGCCGTTCTTATATCTGATGCCTTTTTCCCAATGGATGATACGGTGGAAGCGGCAGCTAAAGCAGGTGTAACTGCTATCATTCAAACTGGTGGAAGCATTCGTGATGAAGATTCTATTAAGAAAGCAAATGAGTACGGAATTGCTATGGTATTAACTGGGGTTAGACATTTTAAACACTAAGATCTGAAAGCTTGGGGGACATAGATAATGAAAATACTTGTTATTGGACGCGGTGGTCGCGAGCATGCTATCTGTACAAAAGTAAGGGAAAGCAAAAGAGTGGAGACTGTTTATGTTGCTCCAGGTAATGTAGGAATGACGGATGTAGCAAAACGTATAGATATTGAAGAAACAGATATTCCTAATCTAGTAGAATTTGCATTATCCAATAAAATCGATTTAACCATTGTCGGCCCAGAAGTTCCTCTACTTTTAGGTGTAGTGGATCAATTTAAAGCGGCTGGATTAAAGGTATTTGGCCCGGAACAATGTGCAGCAGAGATTGAAGGCAGTAAGTCTTTTGCAAAGGATTTAATGAAAAAATATCAAATTCCAACTGGGGACTATCAAACTTTTTCTAATTATGAAGAAGCTAAAGCATATATAGAGGACCGAGGAGCTCCCATTGTTATTAAGGCAGATGGCTTAGCAGCTGGTAAGGGTGTAACAGTTGCTCTAACTTTGGAAGATGCATTAGACAGTATAAAAGATATGTTGGTTGATGAGAAATTTGGAAGTGCCTCAGCAACTGTTGTTATAGAAGAGTTCCTTGCAGGCGAAGAATTCTCCTTGATGAGCTTTGTGAATGGAGAAACCGTTTTTCCACTTGAGATTGCCCAAGATCATAAACGTGCTTTTGACGGAGATCAAGGACCAAACACAGGGGGAATGGGAGCTTACTCTCCAGTACCTCATATCGACCCATCCATTGTTCAAACAGCTATTGAAACGATTGTAAAGCCAACAGCTAAAGCCATGATAGAAGAGGGAAGATCATTTACAGGAATTTTATACGCAGGATTAATTGCTACGGAAGATGGACCTAAAGTAATTGAATTTAATGCTAGACTAGGCGATCCAGAAACACAAGTAATCTTGCCACGTATGAAGTCAGATTTAGTAGAGGTTATTTTATCTATATTAGATGATAAAGTTCCATCTATTGAATGGCATGATGAGGATATGATAGGAGTAGTAATTGCTTCTAAAGGATATCCAGAAGCTTATGAAAAAGGTACAGTAATAAAAGGCTTAGATAGAATGGAAGACGTCTCTATTTTTCACGCAGGAACTAGCCTTAATCAAGATGGTGAATTTGTAACAGATGGTGGACGTGTTTTGTTAATTGCTGCTAAAAGTAGTAATTTACAAGAAGCACAAGATAAAGTATATGCAGAATTAGAGAAATTAGATAGCGATGGTGTTTTTTATCGTAAAGATATAGGATTTAAGGCAATTAAAGCATTGGTATAAGAATAAGAGTGTGGCCCTTTATAACAGTTTTGTTATGGAGGGTTCTTTTGTTTTTTATATGGATAGAGTCAATTTTGACAGTGGGATATGGAAAGGGTTGCGAGAACCAAAATAGTGGGGAAAAAGTAGGTGAAGTGGTTCTAAGAAGAGTTATAAGAGCCAGGTTGGGAAGAAAAAGTAGGTGAAGTGGTTCTAAGAAGAGTTATAAGATTTAGATTGGGAAGAAAAAGTAGGTGAAGTGGTTCTAAGAAGAGTTATAAGATTTAGATTGGGAAGAAAAAGTAGGTGAAGTGGTGGCAAGAGGAGTTATAAGAACCAGATTGGTGAGAAAAAGTAGGTGAAGTGGTGGCAAGAGGATTTATAAGAGCCAGATTGGTGAGAAAAAGCAGGAGAAGTGGTTCTAAGAAGAGTTATAAGAACCAGATTGAAGAAAAAAGTAGGTGAAGTGGTTTCAAGGAGAGTTATAAGAACCAAGAAAAAGCAAAAATACATTCATAAGGGTTTATAAAAGATAATTTTTGAATTCCAATAATACAAATGGCTCTGAGCAATTAACTCAAAGCCATAAATAGAACACTATAATCAAATCCTAAGCAAGCTCTACGCCACCTGTCACACCATAAATTTGTGCTGTGACATAACTTGCATCATTAGAAGCTAAGAATACATAAACATTGGATAACTCTACAGGTTGTCCAGCTCGTTTTAAAGGAACTTGTTCGCCAAATTCAGGAATAACTTCACTAGGTTGTCCACCAGAAATTTGTAGAGCAGTCCAGATTGGTCCTGGAGCAACAGAATTTACTCGAATTCCTTTAGGAGCTAATTGTTTAGCTAAACCGCGCGTAAAGCCATTAATAGCAAATTTGGTAGCCGCATAATCTAAGAGATTTGGACTTGGATTATACCCTTGGACAGAGGTAGTTGTAATAATAGAGGAACCTTCTGGTAAATATGGTAAAGCAGCTTTTACTACCCAGTATAAAGAGAATACATTAATTTCAAAGGTGGAACGAAGCTGTTCTGTTGATAAGTCCATAATATCTTCTACAGCTTGCTGTTTCCCTGCAACTAAGGCAAGAATGTCTAATCCGTCTAGTTCTTTATTAGCAGTTTCTATCATTTTTTTGCAAAAGGATTCATCACTTAAGTCACCAGGAATAAGTACAGCTTTTCTGCCTTCTGCCTCGATTAGTTTTTTTACATCTTCTGCATCCTGTTGTTCGGAAGGTAAATAGTTAATGGCTACATCTGCTCCTTCACGAGCATATGCAATAGCAGCAGCACGTCCAATTCCAGAATCTCCTCCAGTAACAAGCGCTTTGCGTTCTTTTAATTTCCCAGTTCCTTTGTAACTAGTTTCTCCACAGTCTGGCACTGGCTTCATCTTAGCTTGAATAGCCGGTGGTTCTTGATATTGCTTCGGATACTTGTCTGTATAGTATTGATTTAAAGGGTTTATCGGTTTTGACATATTAATCACTCCTCATTCCTTTATTGTATTTAGTATTTACCACGATTAGTTTTAAATAAACAAAAAAATGAATGTGACTAGATATTTGGAAAAGTATGGATTAGTTTAACCTGAAGATGAAAGCCCGAATTTGACAAAAAGAAGCAAAAAGGTCGTTCATCAGCGAGATGAAAGCCCAAATTTGATAAAAAGAAGCAAAAGGTCGTTCATCAGCGAGATGAAAGCCCAAATTTAATTAAAAGAAGTAAAAAGGTCGTTCATCGGCAAGATGAAAGTCCAAATTTCCTAAAAAGGTCGTTCCCCCCTCCGATAAAAATCCAACCACTAAAAACAATTCTCCATTAAATAAAAAAAGAGAACCATCATAGGTTCCCACTATAAAGCATATACTATTTTTTCATATCATCAGCTGAAAAAATCTTTTCTGGGCTAAATTCTGCCATCATTTCTGCCACTGCAGGAGATGATGTTTTTTTCCCTTCATGACCAGGAGATTCGTGATGTTCATGAGAAGATTCCTGTTTATGTGTATTATCATTAGGATTTGGCTTATGTGCGCGGTGTTGTTCATGGTTATTTTTTGAACCCATATTTGGGATAAGATCTTTCTTATCAAATAACGCCACTATAGGGCAATAGCGAACAATACCTTCAGCAATTTTCATTCCTGCAAGCAGGGCAATTAGTAAATAAGACTGTTTATACGGCTTTCTTGAAAGCTTAGCAGTACTCCATGCTAGAAAAGTAAAACCGCAAGTAATTCGTATTAAGGCATCCACTAAACTAATGTTAGGTTTTGGATTCATAACTTTCATTCCTCCTACATAAATTTAACAAAATAGTAATATTTGCTTTGCTTTTATATGGTAAAATAATGTTAATCTTTATAGAATGACATTATTGTACAAATATGGTTAGTAATCATCTTCAAAAAATTTGATTAATATAAAGATTACCTTCATGAAAAAGGGGAGAAGAGTAGTGTTATTACCTCGATATCGTTGGAAAAACAAGGTTTTACGTGATCACGTTTCTATCCTTCAAGGTGAACAATCACCTACCATTATTTTGAAGAATGCAACATACTTAAATTTTGTTTTGCGTAAATGGATTACTGCTCATATCTGGATTTACGATGATCGCATTATTTATGTTGGAAACGAATGGCCAATGAATAGATCAAATGCGGAAATAGTCGATTGCACTAACCTATTTTTAGTTCCAGGATATATGGAACCACATGCTCATCCTTTTCAAATTTATAATCCCCTAACATTAGCTCAATATACATCACAATTCGGTACAACAACACTTATAAATGACAACCTTGTATTGGCTATGCAATTAGAAAAAAAGAAAGCGTTTACTTTTATGGAGTTTATGAGAAATATACCATCTACCACATATTGGTGGTGTCGTTACGATGCTCAAACTGAATTAAAAGAAGAGGAAAAGGTCTTTTCACATAGTAATGTGAAAAGTTGGTTTGAACATGATTTGGTCTTGCAAGGCGGAGAACTGACAGCATGGCCGAGACTCCTAGATGGAGATGATATGATTCTTCATTGGATACAAGAAACAAAGCGATTGAAGAAGCCGATTGAAGGTCACTTTCCAGGTGCTTCTGAGAAAACATTAGCTAAATTAATGCTATTAGGAGTAGATAGTGATCATGAAGCCATGACTGGAAAAGAAGTTCTTAATCGTTTACTTCAAGGCTATAAAGTTACATTAAGATATTCCTCGATACGACCAGATTTACCAAACATATTGGATGAGATACATGAACTTGGAATTAACCAATATGATCAATTTATGCTGACAACAGACGGCTCGCCCTCCTCTTTTTATGGAGATGGACATATTGATCATCTTATTCGCATAGCTATCAATCATGGAGTACCACTAGTGGACGCTTATAGTATGGCTACAATAAATGTAGCGAAACATTTTGGAATGGATTATCTCCATGGCAATATCACAACAGGAAGAGTGGCTAATATTAACTTTTTGCAAGCAAAGGATAATCCTACTCCTATTTCTGTATTAGCAAAAGGAATTTGGGTAAAAAAAGAAGGAGAGGAAGTGCCAGGGGTCTATCCAAAAATTGACTGGAACACCTATGATTTGAGTCCTTTGCAAATTGACTGGAATGTCACAAATGAAGATATGCAATTTTCTATGCCATTTGGTATTAAAATGGAGAATGCTGTTATTACAAAACCATATTCCATTGCCATAAATGTTTCAGATGGAACTCTTTCTGAAGATCATGATGAGTGCTATTTTATGCTATTAGATCGTGAAGGCGAATGGCGAATAAACACGTTACTTAAGGGATTTACCAAGGAAATTGGTGGGCTTGCAAGTTCCTATACAGGAGATGGAGATATTGTACTCTTAGGAAAGAGCCAACCAGATATGATAAAAGCTTTTAATCGGTTGAAGGAAATAGGAGGCGGAATTGTTTTAGTAAAAAACAATAAAATTGATATTGAAATACCATTACCTCTTAAAGGGATGATGTCAGATCTTTCATTAGGAGAGTTAATGGAGAAAGAAAAGGAGTTAATTCAATATATTAAGGAAAAGGGATATTGTTTTGAAGATCCATTTTATACTATTGTCTTTTTTACCTCTACCCATTTACCTTATATTAGAATAACACAAAAAGGATTGTATGATGTCATGAATAAAAATGTACTCTTTCCAGCGATAATGCGTTAAAATATAAAAGAGTACCTTTAACTTTTATGAATATTCTGATATATTTTATAGTGATGAGAAGAAGAATAGTAATTAGAGTGTAAATGATTGTCATTTACACTCTAATTACTATAGTAGAAGCATGGAAATCTTACTAAATCTACTATTGAATGAAGTTTAGGGGGAAACTATGAAGAAAAACAGTTTATTTCTATTGTGCTTAATGTTGATTATACTAACTGCTTGTAGCAAGGAATCAGTAGAGAAAGAAGAAGAGAAGAAAGTAGAAAAAGAAGTTGAACCAGTTGTTGTTGAACCAGTCGAAACTCCTTCCTATCCTTTAACAGGGCTACCGAGTCAGGAAGAAAGCACAGATAGAGCTGTTAGTGTTATGATTAATAATCATTCTGCTGCTAGACCACAAACAGGACTAACAGATGCAGATCTGGTATATGAGGTGTTAGCGGAAGGTGAAGTAACTCGTTTTTTAGCTGTTTACCAAAGTACTAAACCAGAAAGTGTAGGACCAGTACGTAGTGCTAGAGACTACTTTTTAGAACTAGCTAAAGGGTATAATAGTTTTTACGTAGCTCATGGTTATAGTGAGAAGGCTAAAGAACTCTTAGATAGTGGTTATATTGATCATATAAATGGAATGCAATATGATGGGACTTTATTTCAAAGATCTACAGATCGAGTTGCTCCACATAATTCGTACATAAGTTTTGCTAATATAGAAAAAGGAGCAAAGCAAAATAACTATTCTTTGGAGACAGCTCCAGAGAAATTACCATTTTTAAGTATGGATGAAGTAGAATCTCTTGAAGGAACGGATAGTAATATGGTATCTATTTCATATGGATCTATTTCAACCTATAATTCTCAATTTATTTATGAAGAAGATATACAAAAATATATAAGAACATCTGATGGTGAACAAACGGTAGATTTAGAAACAAAAGAACCTGTAGCAGTTGATAATGTTTTTATTATAGAAGCAGAGCATCAGTTAGTAGGAGATAGTGGAAGAAGATCGATTGATTTAACTTCAGGAGGAAAGGCGTATTTAATACAAAGAGGAAAATGGCAAGAAGTTGACTGGCAAGATGTTAATGGACGACCGCTTCCTTTTAACAATGGAAAACCAGTAGGATTAGTGCCTGGGAAAACATGGATTAATATTGTACCTTCTAAACCTGGATTAGATAAAGCTATTTCTTTTGAATAATGAATATGTAAGTGGAGGTATATTATGCAAATAGATAAGTTAAGAGGAAGAGAGTTAGATCAGTTATTTGAGTCCATTCTCTCTTTAGAATCTTTAGAAGAATGTTATCTCTTTTTTGATGATTTATGTACAGTTAATGAAATTCAGTCTCTATCTCAACGATTAGAGGTTGCTAGAATGTTAAGAGAAGGAAACACCTATCATACGATTGAAAAAGAAACAGGTGCTAGTACAGCGACTATTTCTCGTGTGAAGCGTTGTCTTAATTATGGAAATGATGCCTACGAAATGGCTTTAGATCGTATAAAGAAGGACAACCCTATAAATACGAAAGAGTAAGGTTCGAACAGAGAAGGATATCCCTTCTCTGTTTTTGTTTTTACTGGAATAAATGAAACCAATATTCCCTCCCATTCGTCCAATATAGAGAAGAGAATTGTCACTTCTCTATCCGATTAAGAACATGAAATATTTACATCTATTCAAACATAAGGATTTCTTTTGTCATACATTATCTAATGCTATAATGAAATGATGTAATGATAGAATGGAGGAAGTCTGCATGTATGATGTGCGAGAATGGCGTCATGTATTTAAATTAGACCCTAATAAAGAAATATCAGATGAAAATCTTGAAATAATATGCGAATCAGGAACAGATGCCATTATTATTGGTGGATCAGATGGAGTAACATTGGAAAATGTGTTAAATTTAATGTCCCGCGTGCGTCGATACACTGTTCCATGTATACTAGAAATTTCTACAATAGATTCTGTTTCCCCTGGATTTGACTTATATTTTATTCCCACTGTATTAAATAGTACGGACACTAAATGGATTACGGGACTTCATCATGAAGCCGTAAAAGAATATGGAGATCTGATGGATTGGGATGAATTTCTCATACAGGGCTATTGTGTGTTAAATGATGATTGTAAAGTTGCTCAATTAACACATGCTAATACAGATCTTACAGAAGAAGATGTTGCGGCATATGCTTTAATGGCAGAAAAAATATTCCATCTCCCGATTTTTTACTTAGAATATAGTGGGAAATATGGGAAGCCTAGTTATGTAAGAGCAGCAAAAGAAAAATTAGCTGAAACCATTCTTTTCTATGGTGGCGGAATTGAAACAGTAGAACAAGCAGAAGAAATGGCCCAATATGCAGATGTTATCGTAGTGGGAAATATATTATATTCAGATATGGATGCGGCTTTACGTACGGTAAAAATGAAATCTATTAAACGTTGAACTTCAATAGAGATTTAAGTTAAAATAGAATATATGTTCTTATGGTGGTGAAGAAAAGGAATGCAATTTTTAACAGATAAAATTTTAAATGGATTAAATCCTGAACAAAAAGATGCGGTTATTTCAACAGATGGTCCGCTATTAATAATGGCAGGAGCAGGCAGTGGAAAAACTAGAGTATTAACACAAAGAATTGCTTATCTTATGGTAGAAAAAGGAGTGAATCCTTATAATATCTTGGCTATTACCTTTACAAACAAAGCAGCAAAGGAAATGCGTCAAAGAATTGCGGTTGTTTTAGGTGGAGCAAGTGAAGATATTTGGATTTCAACCTTTCACTCTATGTGTGTAAGGATTCTAAGAAAAGACATTGATCGAATTGGCTATAATCGAAACTTTACGATACTAGATACAACAGATCAGCAGTCTGTTATTAAAGGAATATTAAAAGATCGCAATATCGATCCAAAGAAATATGATCCTCGTGCAATACTAGCAAGTATCAGTTCATCTAAAAATGAATTAATAACTCCAGAAGAGTATGCAAAGACGGCAGGAGATTATTTTTCCAATATAGTAAGTGATGTTTATGCAGAATATCAAAGACGTCTACGAAAAAATCATGCACTAGACTTCGATGACTTGATTATGCAGACAATCCATCTTTTCCAACGAGTTCCTGAAGTTTTAGAATTTTATCAACGTAAGTTTCAGTATATTCATGTGGATGAATATCAGGATACAAACAGATCGCAATATATGCTTGTAAAGCTTCTTGCAAGTAGATTCCGCAATCTATGTGTAGTGGGAGACTCGGATCAGTCTATCTATGCTTGGCGTGGAGCAGACATTTCTAATATTCTATCCTTTGAGAAGGATTATCCCAATGCTAAGGTAGTTATGTTAGAACAGAATTATCGTTCAACCAAAACAATTCTCCAAGCAGCTAATCAAGTAATCTCCAATAATTCTAGTCGTAAAGACAAAAATCTTTGGACAGAAAATGATGAAGGAAACATGATTCATTACTATCGAGCAGATAGTGAACAAGGGGAAGCGCAATTCGTTATTGGAAAAATTCAAGAACTAAGAAGAACGAGAGATTTAAGTTTATCTGATATTGCTATTCTCTACCGTACAAATGCTCAATCTCGTGTGATGGAGGAAATGCTACTAAAGGCGAATATTGAATATTCTATCGTGGGAGGTATAAAGTTCTACGATCGAAAAGAAATTAAAGATACACTTGCCTATTTACGTTTAGTTTCTAACCCTGACGATGATATTAGCTTCCAAAGAGTCATTAATGTTCCAAAACGTGGAATTGGTTCCACCTCTATTGATAAAATTGCTAATTTCGCAGCGATGCATGATATGTCTATGTTTGATGCATTAGATGCTATTGAGTTAATAGGTCTAAGTCCTAAAATTACAAAAGCTGCAGCTGAATTTCGAGATTTAGTACGAAACTTTAACCGTATGCAGGATTATTTATCTGTTACGGAATTAGTAGAACAAATTATTGATAAATCTGGATATGTGGAAATGCTCAAAGCAGAAAAATCAATTGAGGCACAAAGTAGACTAGAGAATATAGAAGAATTTATGTCTGTTTCCAAAAACTTTGAAGATACAAACGAGGATAAATCACTCATATCATTTTTAACCGATTTAGCTCTTGTTGCTGACATTGATAAATTAGATGAAGATGGAAATCAAGCAGATTCTATTGTATTAATGACCTTACACTCTGCCAAAGGACTAGAATTTCCAATTGTATTTTTAATTGGTCTTGAAGAAGGGGTATTCCCACATTCACGATCATTAATGGAAGAGACAGAAATGGAAGAAGAGCGTCGTCTTGCATATGTTGGGATCACAAGGGCAGAGCAGCAGCTCTTCTTAACAAACGCACAGATGAGAACATTATTCGGTCGTACAAACATGAATCCTCCTTCACGCTTTATTAAGGAAATTCCAGAAGCTTTATTAGAGGGCCTTAATCCCGTCCAAAAACCAAAATCATCATCTCGACCATCTCATTCTGCTGTTTCACAGCCTGTTAGAAAAGCATTTATTCGTTCTAATACAACTTCAACAGGTGGAGAAGGTATTGGCTGGAATGTGGGAGATAAAGCAGTCCATGGAAAATGGGGAACTGGAACAGTTGTTAGTGTTAAAGGAGAAGGTGACTCAAAGGAATTGGACATTGCATTCCCAAGCCCGACAGGCATTAAACGACTACTAGCAAAATTTGCTCCTATTCAAAAAGGATAAAGGAAAGGAAAGGTTATATGGATATAAACCAGGCAGAAATGAGAGTAAAAGAGTTACATCAACTATTAAATAAATATGGCTATGAATATTATGTCCTAGACAATCCATCTATCCCTGATTCTGAATATGACGCATTATTAAATGAGCTAATACAGTTAGAGGAGCAGTTTCCTGCATTAAAGACAAATGATTCTCCGTCCCAACGTATAGGAGGAGATATATTAGATGTGTTTTCAAAGGTTCAGCATCAAAGGCCGATGCTGAGCCTAGGAAATGCTTTTAATGAAGCAGATTTGCGTGATTTTGATCGTAAAGTTCACAGTGCAGTAGGAGAAGATTTTTCTTATGTATGTGAATTGAAAATTGATGGATTAGCAGTTTCTCTCCGTTATGAGAATGGACTTTTTGAACAAGGTGCAACAAGAGGAGATGGCACCATTGGCGAAGATATTACTGCTAACTTAAAAACTATCCGCTCCATTCCTCTTCGCCTCAATCAACCTGTTAGTTTAGAGGTAAGAGGAGAGGCATTTATGCCCAAAAAATCCTTTGAGGCGCTGAATAAACTAAAGGATGAGAATGGGGAAGAGCCATTTGCTAACCCAAGAAATGCAGCAGCAGGATCACTAAGACAGCTTGATCCAAGAATTGCTTCTTCTCGTAACCTAGATATCTACCTATATGCTATTGGTGATGTAGGCGAGACAGGTGTTCAGTCCCATAGTGAAGGGTTAGATCTCTTAGATACGTTAGGTTTTAAGACAAATAAAGAACGAAAAAAGTGTTTAACAATAGAAGAAGTTCTTCAGTATATTGAAGGATGGCAAGAGAAGCGTCCACATCTACCATATGAAATTGATGGAATCGTCATTAAAGTAAATGGTCTTGCACAGCAAGAACAGCTAGGAACTACTGCTAAAAGTCCAAGATGGGCTATTGCTTATAAGTTTCCAGCAGAAGAAGTAGTGACAAAATTAATTGATATTGAGTTAAGTGTTGGAAGAACTGGTGTCCTAACCCCTACCGCTTTATTAGAACCTGTTAAAGTCGCAGGAACAACAGTTAGAAGAGCTTCTCTACATAATGAAGATCTTATTCGTGAGAAGGATATTAAAATTGGCGATAGTGTTGTTGTAAAAAAAGCTGGAGATATCATTCCAGAGGTAGTTAATGTTTTAGTGGAAAGAAGAACCGGAGAAGAGATAGAGTTCAACATGCCAACAGTTTGTCCAGAATGTGAAAGTGAACTAGTTCGGTTAGAGGGAGAAGTGGCATTACGCTGTATCAATCCTAAGTGTCCTGCGCAAATAAGAGAAGGACTTATTCACTTTGTTTCAAGAAATGCCATGAATATTGATGGTCTTGGTGAACGTGTTATTAGCCAACTTTTCTTAGAGAAACTAATTGAGGATGTAGCAGATTTATATAAATTAACCTTCGAACAGTTGATTCAGCTTGAACGCATGGGCGAGAAATCAGTGAACAATTTACTGCAGGCAATTGAAGCCTCTAAACAGAATTCACTTGAGAAGCTTTTATTTGGTTTAGGAATTAGACATGTAGGGGCAAAGGCTGCTAAGACGATTGCCATGGAATTTAAACATATGAAAGAGCTTCGTGAAGCTACAAAGGAACAATTGTTAGCCATTAATGAGATTGGAGATAAGATGGCAGATGCTATTGTTACGTTCTTTGAACAAGAGGAGGTTTCTGAATTACTTCAGGAACTAGAAGCTTCAGGGGTGAATATGGCTTATACTGGACCACTGCCAGTAGCATCAGAAGAAGTTGATTCTTCATTTGCAGGTAAAACGATTGTATTGACTGGTAAATTGGAGCAACTTTCTAGAAACGATGCAAAAGAGCACATTGAAATGCTTGGTGGAAAAATAACAGGCAGTGTTAGCAAGAAAACAGATCTTGTGATAGCTGGGGAAGATGCAGGAAGTAAATTAACAAAAGCAGAGCAGTTAGAGATTGAAATTTGGGACGAAAATAGGCTTATGGAAGAATTGAAAAATAAAGGTGTGCTTAAAGAATGATAAAATATCTAAGTATGGTGGTTGGTCTGGTATTCTTATTATCAGCTTGTGCCCCAAACTTTAATAAGGAAGAGGAAGTTAAGACAGAAGACGCGGAGAATAATACAGAAACAGCAATCATTCCAAACTATAAGATTTCGGATGATTACTATAAGGTAGTAGTGCCCTTTAAAGCCTCCGAAGCAAGAGGATTAGTAGTAAATAATCTAAATACACGTTATGATATGGCAGAATTCGAAACTGGGTTAATGAGAGTAGCACAAAATGCATATGATCCGGATACTTATTATTTTCAAGAAGGTCAATATTTAGATTCTAGCACGATAACAAAATGGTTATATAGAAATGGATCAGAAAATGATAAAGATAAGGTTGGGCTAAATCCTGGGAATAATGAGCAGCCTATTTATTTAGCACATGTACTTGAGCATAATTATCTTATTAAAACAGATGATAACAGCCTTAAGCTTGGTGGAATCTCGATTGGATTGGCTTTAAATTCTGTTTATAATTTTGAAGAAGAAGGTCAAGCTTCTAAACAAGTGACAATAGATCGAGCAGATTTAGAAAATGAAGGCAAGAAAATTGCCGCTGAAGTAGTTAAAAGGCTAAGAAAAATAGAGGGACTAGAAAAAGTACCTATTATTATTTCCCTTTTTGAGCAGAAAGAAAGCTCCTCTGTAGTGCCAGGGAACTTTCTAGCATACTCTAAAGTAGATGAAAGTAGTAGCAATGTTGGAGATTGGCAGGCATTAAACGAGAAGTATGTTTTATTCCCTAATTCTAATAGTGATTATAAAGATGATGCAGATGCTTTTTCGTATTTTAAACAAGATATTGAAGAGTATTTTCCTAACTTTAATGGAGTGGTTGGTAGAGCCTTTTATGTTAATAATAAAATGCATAGTTTAAGCATAGAGATTCCAATTCAGTTTTATGGAGAAGCAGAAGCAGTAGGGTTTACGCAGTTTGTTGCAGGTCAGGTTATGGAGCATTTTCCACCTAATGATCAATCATCTGTTCAGGTTAGTATTACATCGGTATATGGACCAGAAGCGTTGATTATTCGCGATGTAGATGATGAAGAGCCTTTTATTCACATTTATCAATAATAATAAGCGATTTGTTAGTGAATGAAGCAGAGTTATTATCTGTTTCGTTCACTCTTTTTTTATATTTTTCAAGAAGGACAACGGTTTTTTATTGGGCATTTAGAGTATAGTAGGAGTATGAATGTTATGAAGGAGTGTTGAGCATTGTCAGACCCTAATTTAGATGATTATCTCCAAAAGGGGATGTATGGAGCTAAAGAGACAAAGCCTGAAGAACGAAGAAAATTCCTTGGATCACTTAGGGAAAGAGTGGTTATAGCATTAACTCAAGCCCAGGTTATTGAAAAGAAAGTATACACCGAAATAGAGGAAGCCATTAAGAGTAATAGCGGAGCAAAGCTCTATTTAAACGGACATTTAGATTACTCTTACTTATCGAAGTATATGAAGGTTGCAAACCAATTAAAAATGGAATATACCATTGTCACGAATAAGGATGGAGATAGTGAGATTGGGTTGTTAATTGCTTATGATCATGCTATTGATAAAGATGAAATTTATGTAAAAGAATCTAGCCATGAAACGGAACATGAATTTGTTAATCAAGGTGAGAAAACAGGTTTCTTCTCGACAATCGGGAAATGGTTTAGTAAATAGAATAATGGAGAAAATACTCAAGAAGAAATCAGGAAGATATCTTTTTGGGTATTTTTTTATTGGGACATGTATTATAGCTTAAGATCTCCTTATTCACTAGACGTTTAATACTTGTCTAAAAAGTGAAATAAAATAAGAAGAGTTGAGGTAAATTATTTGTTTTGTAAAATTGAATTGTGTACAATGTAATTGAAAATAAAATAATATAATAAATGGAGGGATTTAGAATGGCAATGTTACAAACATCAGCAACAGCAACAGGTGGAAGAGAAGGAAGAGTAGAATCAGAAGATTATGTGATTCAATTTGACACGGCTATGCCTGGAACACCAAGAGCAAAAGAATTAGAGGATGCAACAAATCCAGAGCAATTATTTGCTGCAGGATATGCATCTTGTTTTGATGGTGCACTTAACCTAATTGCGGGAAGAGAAAAAGTGAAATTAAATTCAGAAACAACAGCAACAGTTAGTTTACTACAGGATGAAACGGATAACGGGTTTAAATTAGCAGTGAAATTAACAGTGAAGAGCACAGGAGTAGAAAAATCTGTTTTAGAAGATCTTGTAGAAAAAGCTCATCATTTCTGTCCATACTCAAAAGCAACAAGAGGCAATATTGATGTGCAATTAGAGGTAGTAACAGATTAATGAAGGAAATAGACAAAGGAGAGTGAGGGAAATACCCTTACTCTCCTTTTATATTCGTTTTGGATAAGGATTGCAGTAGTAGATGAAGAGATTTCATAAAGTCTTGCATTTCTTCTGTGTTTTTACCAGATAATTTCATCACTTCTGCGGGTATACATTCTGCTTGCTTCTTTAAAGATGCGCCTTTTTCTGTTAAAGAAATAACCACTGAGCGCTCATCTTCCATGGATCTTCTTCTTTCAAGCAGACCTTGCTGTTCCATTCTTTTTAACATAGGAGTAAGTGTGCCTGAGTCTAAATATAGATGCTCTCCCATTTCTTTTACACTAAGATTTTTATGTTCCCACAATAATAAAAGTGCTAAATATTGTGGATAGGTTACATTTAATTCTTTCAGTAGTGTTTTATATCTTTTGGTTAATTCACGGGAACTAGCATATAGAAGAAAGCATAATTGATTTTCTAATTTTAATGGATCTATTTCCTTCATAATTTTTGTCACCTAACTTTTTTAAGTCGTACTTACTTGTATTGTATAGGAAATTCGTTTATTTTCCTATTTTTCTACTCAAAGGTTCTTCTCTTTACATAAGGATTTTTATAAAATTATATAGAAAATAATAGAAAAAAGAAATGATAAGGATTCAGGCTTAATAAAATCGTATTTGCTTTCCTACTAGTTAGTTTCCCTTTCCTTATTGCTTTATTACGGATTTGTTTGATATTATCAGTTTATTGCGTTGTGCGTATTTTGATGGAGGTGACATAAAATGTCAAGAATTACAAAAGAAGAAGTTAAGCACGTAGCTAACCTAGCAAGGCTGGCAATATCTGAAGAAGAAGCAGAAGTTTTCCAAAAACAACTGGATGCTATTATTACCTTCGCTGAACAATTAAACGAGGTAGATACAGATGGAGTAGAGCCTACTTCTCATGTGTTAGATATGAAGAATGTATTGCGTGAAGATATTCCTACAAAGGGATTGCCTGTAGAAGAAGTGCTGAAAAACGCACCAGATCATGAAAATGGCCAAATTAAGGTGCCATCTATCATTGAATAAGGAGGGGAAAAATATGAGTTTGTTTGATCAAAAAATGACGGATTTACATGAACTACTACATAAGAAAGAAATATCTGTTACGGATTTAGTAAAAGAATCTTATAACCGTATTAAAGACGTAGACGATAAAGTACAAGCTTTTCTTACATTAGATGAAGAAAATGCATATATTAAGGCTAGTGAGTTAGATAGCCAATTAGTTAATGGCCAAACTTCTGACAGTTTATTTGGAATGCCAATAGGGATTAAAGATAACATAGTTACAAAGGATTTAAGAACAACTTGTTCTAGTAGAATTTTAGAGAATTTCCAACCTATCTATAATGCAACGGTAATGGAGAAGCTTCAAGCAGCAGGTGCTGTAACGATTGGTAAATTAAACATGGATGAGTTTGCAATGGGATCATCTACAGAAAACTCCTATTATCAAAAAACAAAAAATCCATGGAATCTGGAAACAGTACCAGGTGGTTCATCAGGTGGATCTGCGGCTGCAGTAGCTGCTGGAGAAGTGTTATTCTCACTAGGCTCTGATACAGGTGGATCTATTCGCCAACCTGCTGCTTTCTGTGGTGTAGTTGGTTTAAAACCTACTTATGGAAGAATCTCTCGTTTTGGATTAGTTGCTTTTGCATCTTCTCTAGATCAAATTGGTCCTATTACTCGTAATGTAGAAGATAATGCGTTTTTACTTCAGTCTATTTCTGGATTAGATCCAATGGATTCTACTTCTGCAAATGTTTCTGTACCTGATTTTACTGCAAGTTTAACAGGTGATGTAAAAGGAATGAGAATTGCTGTTCCTAAGGAATATTTAGGAGAAGGCGTGAACGAAGAAGTTCGTCAATCTGTATTAGATGCATTAAAGGTACTAGAAAAATTAGGAGCAACATGGGAAGAGGTTTCTCTACCACATAGTAAATATGCGCTTGCTACTTACTATCTATTATCTTCATCAGAGGCTTCAGCTAACCTATCACGTTTTGACGGTGTACGCTATGGCTACCGTGCAGAAGATGCAGAAACACTTATTGAGCTTTATAAACGCTCACGTGCAGAAGGATTTGGAGATGAAGTAAAACGTAGAATCATGCTTGGTACATTTGCTTTAAGCTCTGGATATTATGATGCCTATTATAAAAAAGCACAAAAGGTTCGTACTTTAATTAAAAAAGATTTCGAAGACGTATTCGAGAAATTTGATGTGATTATTGGGCCAACTACTCCAACACCAGCCTTTAAGATTGGCGAAAATGTAGACGACCCATTAACAATGTATGCTAATGATATTCTAACAATCCCAGTTAACCTTGCAGGAGTACCAGGAATTTCTGTTCCATGTGGCTTCTCTAATGGATTACCACTTGGATTACAAATCATTGGAAAACACTTTGATGAAGCTTCTGTTTATAAAGTGGCTTATGCTTTTGAGCAATCGACAGAACATCATAAACAAAAACCAACACTGTAAGGGGTGAAAAAGATGGAATTTGAAACAGTCATAGGGCTAGAGGTCCATGTAGAATTAAAAACAGAATCAAAGATTTTTTCTGCAAGTCCAAACCATTTTGGAGCTGCACCGAATTCTAATACAACGGTAGTTGACCTAGGTTATCCTGGTGTTTTACCTGTTATGAATAAAAAAGCAGTGGAATATGGTATGAAGGCTTCCATGGCATTAAACTGCCAAATTGCGGATGTAACAAAGTTTGACCGCAAAAACTATTTTTATCCAGATAATCCGAAAGCCTATCAAATCTCTCAATTTGATAAACCAATTGGGGAACACGGATATATAGATATTGAGGTAGATGGATATAAAAAAAGAATAGGAATTACCCGTGTTCATTTAGAAGAGGATGCCGGAAAGTTAAACCATGAAAAAGGCTACTCATTAGTGGATTTCAACCGCCAAGGTACACCACTAATTGAGATTGTTTCTGAGCCAGATATTCGCACACCAAATGAAGCATATGCTTATTTAGAAAAATTAAAGTCTATCATTCAATATACAGGTGTGTCTGATTGTAAAATGGAGGAAGGCTCCCTACGTTGTGATGCAAATATTTCGATTCGTCCAGTAGGTCAAGAAGAATTCGGAACAAAAACAGAATTAAAGAACTTAAACTCCTTTAACTTTGTTCGTAAAGGATTAGAATACGAAGAACAACGTCAAAGAGAGGTTGTTTCAGCAGGTGGAGTCATTGATCAAGAAACTCGTCGTTTTGATGAAGCTACTAGCAAAACTTTATTAATGCGTGTAAAAGAAGGATCAGATGATTATCGATATTTTCCAGAGCCAGATTTACTTGATATTCATATTGATGAGGCTTGGAAAACACGTATTCAAGCAGAAATACCTGAATTACCAGATGCAAGACAGAAGCGTTATATAGAAGAGTTAGGCTTACCAGAGTATGATGCTAAAGTTTTAACAGTTACTAAAGAAACAGCAGATTTCTTTGAAGCAACTGTAGCAAGCGGTGCAGAAGCAAAAGCAGCATCTAACTGGGTAATGGGAGAAGTTTCAGCTTACTTAAATGCAGAGCAAAAAGAACTTTCTGAAGTAAAATTAACGCCTGAGAATTTAGCAGGAATGATTCAATTGATTGCGAATGGAACCATTTCTAGCAAAATTGCTAAACAAGTTTTTAAAGAGTTGATTGAAAACGGTGGAGATGCAGAAGCAATAGTGAAAGAAAAAGGCTTAGTACAGATTTCTGATGAAGGTGCATTACTAAAAATCATTGGTGAAGTACTAGATAATAATCCACAATCTATTGATGACTTTAAAAATGGAAAGCAAAAAGCTGTTGGTTTCCTTGTTGGACAGTTAATGAAAGCAACAAAAGGACAAGCAAATCCACAAATGGTAAATAAGCTATTGTTAGAAGAAATTAATAAGCGATAATAGAAAAGAAACACCACAGGAGGAGTTTATGGTATTCCTGTGGTGTTTCTTTGTGGAATAAATGAGGATTTCCCGATGTTTAAATAAAACGAGAAAAAGGTCGTTCATAGAAGAAATGAAGCTCGAAATTCTCTATCTATACCCATCTACATAAAATAAGACAAACTAATCAGGATTAATTTGTCTAATGAATATCTATTTATGTGAACGCATTTTATGAATTTCACGAGCTATGGCTTCTAGAATATATACAACAGGTACCTGTGTAGTAATATCTGACGTTTTAAAGGTTTCTTCTGTTACATAATAAGAAATATTAATATCTGAAATTTTAGCAAGAGTAGATAGTTTATCATTTGTTATACTAATTATTTTACTACCTTCTTGTTTCAGTTGATTAATGTGCATAATAGTGAAATAATTTTCCCCTGAAACAGAAAGAGCTACAACGACTTTGCTATCACGATTATTTGAGTGGTAAGGTTGGAATGGGTCTTTAATATAGATAGAAGTTTTATCAAGAATAGAGAAATACCTAGACCCATATTCGGCCATTATTCCTGAACTACCATTGCCTATAAAAATAACAGTATCTGATTTCGCTACTAAATCTGCTGCTTCACTAATACGATCTTCTATATCACCGTTTAATGTTCGCTCAAAAAACTCGAGTACAGAGTGATTAGAGCTTTTTATCTGAGCATTTTGGTTACTGCCTAATTCCATTTTCAGTTTTGTTTTAAACTCAGAAAAACCTTCACAGCCCAATTTTCGGCAAAATCGTAAAATAGTTGCGGTTGAAACATGGGTTTCATCTGCAAGTTCCCGAATGCGCATATAAGCCACTTTTTCACTGTGTTGACAAACATAGTTATAAATGGAAGTTTCTAATTCATTAAATGAAGCTATTACTTCATAAGAAAACATTTTTTATCTTTCCTTCCTTAAAAAGAATACCACTAGGACCATCATATCATATTCACTCTGAAAGTTACACAGTGTTACATTAATGAAACAAGTAACAACCTTCTATACTTATAACTAGATGTAATCGTATTCTTTACTAATAGATTAATTAAAGATAGGATATAAATATAGAGTAAATGAATTAAAATCTTAAGAATTCATAAATAGATTTGGAGGAATAATCATGAGTAATTCTCGTTTTCCTGAAGGTTTTTTATGGGGAGGAGCTACTGCTGCTAACCAATTAGAAGGTGCTTATAATGAAGGTGGAAAAGGTCTTTCTATTTTCGATATGGTTACATTTGTTCCTAAAGAAGAGCGCAAAAGCGGAATTGAAATGGATGTATTAAGTAAGAAAGAGCTAGAAGAATTATTGTCTACAAAAGAAGGAGAAAACTTCCCTAAACGTCGTGGAATTGATTTCTACCATCGTTACAAAGAAGATATTGCTCTATTTGCAGAAATGGGCTTTAAAACATTCCGTCTTTCTATTTCTTGGCCACGTATTTTCCCAAATGGGGACGAACAAGTACCTAACGAAGAAGGACTAGCTTTCTATGACAGAGTATTTGATGAATTGAATAAATATGGAATTGAGCCTTTAGTAACTCTTTCTCACTATGAAATGCCACTAAACTTAGTTCAAAAATATAATGGTTGGACAGATCGTCGTGTAGTAGATTTCTTTGTTCACTATGCAGAAACAGTATTCAATCGTTATAAAGATAAAGTAACATACTGGTTAACTTTCAATGAAATCAATGTGTCTACTATCTCTCCATATATTGGTAGTGGTATCTTAATTGATGAAGTAGAGCATAAAGAACAAGCTATCTACCAAGCGCTTCACCATCAGTTCGTAGCAAGTGCAAGAGCAGTTAAAGCTGGTCATGAAATTATCCCTCATTCACAAATTGGTTGTATGTTAGCTCGTATGGAGGTATATCCAGAAACATGTAATCCAGACGATGTTCTAGCAGCATTAGAAGAAGATCAAAAGAACTTATTCTTTACAGATGTTCAAGTAAGAGGATATTACCCAAGCTTTATGAAAAAATACTTTGAAAAGAATGATATTACAATTGAAATGTTACCTGGAGATGAAGAATTATTACTACAACATCCAGTAGATTTCTTATCATTCAGCTATTACATGACAATGGTTGCTAGTGGTGCACCTGATAAATTGAAAGAAAAAGGTAACTTCTTTAGCGGTATCAGTAATCCATACTTAAAAGCTTCTGATTGGGGCTGGCAAATTGATCCTAAAGGACTTCGTATTACATTGAAGAAAATGTATGATCGTTATCAAGTACCTCTTTTCATTGTTGAAAATGGCTTAGGTGCTTATGATACAGTAGAAGAAGATGGATCAATCAATGATGATTATCGTATTGATTACTTACGTGAGCATATTGATCAAATGGGAGAAGCTATTGATACAGATGGTGTTGAACTTCTTGGTTATACAAGCTGGGGCTGTATTGACCTAATTAGTGCAAGTACTTCCGAGATGTCTAAACGTTACGGCTTTATCTACGTAGATCAAGATGATTATGGTAACGGAACTTTAGAGCGTAAGAAGAAAAAATCATTCGACTGGTATAAGAATGTAATCTCCACTAATGGTGCAGATTTAGATTAATAATAAGTATGAACAGAGGCATGGGGATATTCCCCATGCCTCTATTTTTTTACGTTAAATATAGCTAGCTATTTTCGACATTTTCTCCTCCTATTTCCCAGGAAAAGAAGTAATATTACAATTTCCTCGGAAATGGAGGGGAGCATGTCCAATATTCTTGATTATCCTATCTTTTTAGGATTAATTCGATCTTTTTTTACGTTTTTATCGTTGATTTTTGGTTCTTTATGTTGAATGAAATTAATAATATTAGAGCGGTGCAGGAAGATTAATAAAATTAAAAATAAGACAAATAACCAATCATGGTTTACTTCAGATGACATAACAGCATAGAGCAGAATGGTAATACCAACAGATATACTTCCTATAAATACATATTTGGTTAAGAAAACCACTAAAATAAACGTGATATAAGTAATGAGAAAGAGTAATGGGTTAGCTACTAAAAGAGTACCCGCTGTTGTTGCAATAGCTTTTCCACCACGAAACCCTGCGAATATTGGGAAACAATGGCCAACTACAGCAATTAGTCCAGTGTATAAGGGGTTGATATCCACCATTAATAAATACGGTAAACAAGCAGCTAAAGCTCCCTTTCCTATGTCTAATAATAAAACGGCAATTCCAGCTTTCTTACCTAGTACTCTAATGGAATTAGTTGCTCCTGGATTTTGGCTTCCATGTTTTCTAATATCAATTCCATAAAATACTCTGCCAATAATTAAAGCAGTAGGGAAGGAGCCGATTAAATAAGAGGCAAGTAGAATAATAATCAAGTACATTCTCCTTTAATAAATTCTCTATTTATAATTTATGAAAAAGAAGGGAAACGGCTTGTTCCCTTCTCTCATTATAGAATATTTATTTCAGTTCTTGTTCATCTATTACTAAATTTTCTACAGAAGCAATTGTCTCATCTGTATTGATATATTCTATAGTTGCTTGCATCCCTTTGTCTAAGAATATACTGTAAGGGAAATCAATAGAAGACACCTGGAATATTGTTTTATTTCCTTCAATCATAAATTTAACAACTGTGCTATTTTCTACTTCTGATTTATAAACAAAGCTGATTACACCACTCACTTTTTCTTTTATTGCTAAATCATTAGGAACGGTCTTATCATCTTTTAGAAGAGTAGCTAACGCATATTTATAGTCATTAAATAGCTTTGTTTTCTCAGTATGGTAACTATAGACCTTCTCATCTTTCGCGTTAATGAGCATAATTTCTCTTAATACATGATTACTGTCCATTAATGGCACTACCCATGTAAATTGACCATAGATCGTATATAGTAATGGTGTTCCCGCTTCATACTTTTGCGCCCGGAAGGTTTTCTCAGCTACATTAATGGCTGATTTACCATTTAGAGAGCCATTTGCCTCTGTGTAGAAGGTTAATTTACCATTTTTAGCATTTAGCATGGAATAACCAACCATACTGCCACTGTCTGTTTTAGGACGGGTGAAATCTGTAAACCAGTTCAGCTGTAAGTCATTGTTAAATACACCATTTACCTCATCTTCGCCTTCCCAAGTGGTTGGCAATTTCATATCCTCTTTAGCAAATAAAGTGTTCCAAAAGCCGTGGACATACTTTCCATACCACTCATTCCAGTCTTCTGCCACACTAGTAGGAATTACATGATCAATAAATTCTGGAATATTGTCCATTGTGTGTTCTTCCACTTTCCCGGTTGCTGGATCAATTATATAAATCCCTTTAATATCAGTAATTTGTCGAAACTTATTATAATAACCATAAGGCACTACATAATAAGCTTTATCTTCATCATCAGGTTCAAAACTTGCCTCTAATAAAACAGTATCTTTGTTTTTACTTCTAACTAGTCTTTGTAAATCATCTTGGAAATAAGCAGAAGGAACATATTTCATGGAAGATTCCACTAAAATAGCATCTTCATTCTCATCCTCTGCGCTCATTTTAATATATCCTGGAACTTCCTGTCCTTTTAACCATCGGAAAAATCCTGTGTATTCAATTGGAGTGACCCAATAAAGATGGTCATCTATCTTTTGTAAGGTGGAATCACCAAGGTCGTAATAAGATGCGTGAGCAAGTTCGCCAAGCTTCTTCTCACTACGATAACGAGCATATTTCTCAGGGACAACAGCAATATGTTTTTCGTTAGTCGATTCATCCTCTATTTCTGCAATAGTCGTTTTGGCTGCAACAAACTCATATTTATCACTAGTAATAGTAAGTGGATAGATAAATACGAGATAAAGGATAATTAAAATAGAAGAAAGGAATAAGGTAGCAAATATTTTATAGCCTTTTACATTCAGATAAAATAAATCAATGAATAACGAAAAAGCGATAAAGATTAATCCCCATAGAGTGAAGGCTTGTGATGAATGATCAATTAATAGGAAGTAATCTAAGCTGAATAATATTAGAACACCAACAATTAATCGTGTAATCTGCAAACGTAAAAAACTTTTCTTTTTGGCATGTGCACTCCATAAAAAAGGATTCAGTGATAAAAACAATAAAGCCAATAAATAATACAATGTACATTCTCCTTTACATCATTATCTACCACATATACGAAAGTTAAGGTAAAAAGTTTCACTCTATAATGGTACTATTACTTATGGAGATGAAATTAACCATTTTTTTTTGAAGTAGTGTAGGGATTAGGGGTTTAACAAACGTCTATTATTATAACGGCTTAGAAAGGGGGGAGAGGCCATTAAAGATCAACTTTTAATTGATAAAGTGGTGGAAGGGAATAATCATGCATTCCGCTTATTAGTAGAAAAATATCGTGATCATCTTTTTCGAACTATCTATAGTGTTTTAAAGGATCAAAAAGAAGCGGAAGATGCCACGCAAGAAGTATTTCTTAAGATTTACACCTCTCTCCCCAATTATCAAAATCAAGGCTTTAAAACATGGATTACCAGAATAGCATTGAATTACGCTATTGATGTACGAAGAAAGCAACAAAGAAGAAGAGAAGATATGATGGATGATATGGAATGGCAATTAGGTGGTAGCGATGGAGAGCAAGTAGAATTAGAAGTAATGAATCGGGAACGAAAAAAACTTGTCCAGCGTCGACTCAAGGAAGTTCCTGAAAACTATCGTACAGTAATTTATGGGTTTTACATCGAGGAGAAAAGCTATCAGGAAATTGCCAGGGAGCAAAATGTTCAAGTGAAGACCATTGAAACAAAGCTTTATCGAGCAAGAATCTGGATCAAGAATCATTGGAAGGAGGAAGACTTTTTATGACCACACATTATTCCTATGAGCATTGGCTAAAGTATGTAAAAGATGAATTGGGAGAGACAGAGAGAAGCCTTTTAGAGGATCATTTATACACTTGTGATCAATGTTTAGATATATATATAGATGCTGTAGATGCACAAGAGGATGGACTTCCTTCTATTTCGAATGAAACTGCTTTTATGGATGGAATTATGCAAAAGATTGCTATAGAACCATCTAACGAAATAACAAAAAAACAGACTAAGCGTGCATTCTATCATACATCCATTTTTCACTATGCTATTGCAGCTTGCTTTACATTAATTCTGATGTCGACAGGATTTTTTCATTCCATTATAAGACATACAGAAAACATTCAAAAGGCTGAGGTAACAGTGGATACAATTAATTCAAAAGATGGAATAGTAGATAGGACTTTTGCTTGGATGGATACTTTGGATGGAAGCAAAAAGGAGGAAAGGAATAAATGAAAAACCCCATTATAGCTATAATCTTAGCTTTTTTTCCGGGAGGTGGGCTCTTTTATATTGGAAATAAAATCAGAGGATTTTTATATGGACTAGCCGTATTTGGGCTAGCTCTCTTATCGATAATTGTTCAGGTTTCATTCTATGATGGACGACTCACATTTATAATTATAGTAGTGGGATTTATCTTATATTGTATTAGCTTTATTGATACATTAATAACAACAAGTAGATATTTGAAAGAAAGAGTTCATTATACAGATGCTGCTAATCTAGGCACAGAAGAGCAATTATTAATAAAAACGGTCGAGTCAGAAAGGTTTTATAGTATTGTATTATCTTTTGTTCCAGGACTTGGACATATTCAATTAGGTCTAGTTTACCGAGGCATCACATTATTAACTACTTTTTTAGGATTAGGCATCATGATTTTGTTTGTCACATTTCTCACACAAACAGAAGAATTTCTGCTCTTCCTCGCTATTTTACCAGTAATATGGATTTATGGATTTTATGATGTTACACAACAATTTAATAAAAAGCAAGATGGATACGAATTAGAGGACATCACCATTTTTCAAGAGTTTGAAAAAACAAAAGAGGATGGGAAAAAGAGCAAATTTCTTGCAACTTTTTTATCGGTTTTCCCAGGAGCAGGTCATTTATATTTAGGTCTCCAACAAAGAGGGATTCAATTAATGGCTGCATTCTTATTTTCCATCTTTATTCTAAATGAATTGCGATTAGGACTTTTTCTATTTGTTATTCCAATTATATGGTTTTATAGTTTTTTCGATGGACTACAGAAGGCATCGAAAGTGGGAGAAGAAGAACTAGAAGATATACCCGTTGTTGCCTATTTAATTAATTATCAAAAATGGATAGGTATTGGATTATTTGTGGTTGGTTTTTATTATTTATTAGTGAATGTTGTTCTACCAATCTTCTCACCAAAAATAAGAGATATATTTGATATTGATGTTCGATTTTTATTCTATCAATATTTCCAAACTGGCCTTGTATGTTTATTATTAATAATAGGCGGAGTTCGCTTACTAACAGGAACGAAAAAGAAGCAGAAATAAGTGCATTGGAATGCTAAATAATTCTGGACACTCGATTATAGAGTTGTCCTTTTTTGTGGGGAAAATCATATAATATGTCGTTAAATAGTTAATCAAACGTTTGATTATTAACTAGTATTTAGAAAAGTAGATTGAGTTTGCGTAAAAAGGGTTATAATGTGCTAATATAGGCGCAAAATAAAGCTTTCTTACCAAAGGGTAAAATATTGATTAAGAAGAAGCTATCGTATATGATGTTAATGGTTATGGAAAAATATGAAATTTAGAATTTAGGATGATGAAAATGAAAAGGGCAAGAATTATTTATAATCCTACCTCTGGCCGTGAAGCCTTTAAAAAACATTTACCAGATGTATTAAAAAGATTAGAAGAAGCAGGATATGAAACCTCCTGTCATGCTACTACTGGTCCTGAAGATGCAACGTATGCTGCAAGAGTGGCAGTAGAGAGAAAATTTGACTTAGTTATTGCTGCTGGTGGCGATGGCACGATTAATGAAGTAGTGAATGGCATGGCAGAACAAGAATACCGTCCAAAATTAGGGGTAATACCTGTTGGGACAACCAATGATTTTGCGAGGGCTGTTCATATTCCTAGAGATATTATGGCAGCTGTCGAAATTATAGCTAAAGGGGAAACTATTCCAATCGATATTGGTAGAATGAATGATAAATATTTCATCAATATAAGCGGTGGAGGCCATATGACAGAAATATCATATGAGGTTCCAAGTAAGTTAAAAACTATGTTAGGTCAGTTAGCTTATTATTTAAAAGGAATAGAAATGTTGCCATTCTTAAAAGCAACTCATGTAAAGATTGAATATGATGGCAAGTTATTTGAAGGAGAAGCCATGTTATTCCTAGTAGGTTTAACAAATTCAGTCGGAGGATTCGAGAAACTAGCTCCAGGTGCTTCCATAAATGATGGTTTATTTTCTTTACTGATATTAAAAAAAGCAAATTTAGCAGATTTTATTCGAATCGCATCTCTAGCTCTTAGAGGAGAGCATATAAATGATCCGAGTGTTATTTATACAAATGCTAACCACATTAAAGTAATGTCAGATGATAAAGTACAATTAAATCTAGATGGAGAATTCGGTGGATTATTACCAGCAGAATTCATTAACTTATATCGTCATTTTGATTTATTTGTACCACTTGCTGAAATTAGAGACGAAGACAGACCCGACCGATTGGAAACAAATAAAGAAGTAGAATCAGCAGAGTGAGTGGGAGAAGAAGTATCCCTCTCACTTTTTGTTTTTGTTTTGGAAAAGAGGGACAAAGGAAGATGCCTAAGAACCACAAAAGGATAAAAAGGGAAGAAGAATGGTACCAAGAAGAGTTCTAAGAACCAGAAAAGGATAGAAAGGGAAGAAGAATGGTACCAAGAAGAGGCCTAAGAACCAGAAAAGAATAAAACACGAAGAAGAATAGTTCCAAGAAGAGCTCTAAGAACCAGAAAAGGATAAAAAACGAAGAAGAATGGTACCAAGAAGAGGCCAAAGAACCAGAAAAGGATAAAAAACGGAGAAGAATGGTACCAAGAAGAGGCCAAAGAACCAGAAAAGGATAGAAAGGGAAGAAGAATGGTACCAAGAAGAGGCCTAAGAACCAGAAAAGAATAAAACACGAAGAAGAATAGTTCCAAGAAGAGGTCTAAGAACCAGAAAAGGATAAAAAACGAAGAAGAATGGTACCAAGAAGAGGTAGAAGAACCACAAAAGCAACAAAATCAAAGAAGAGTGGTTCGTAGAAGACTCCTCACAGTGATTTTGTAAGATCAAGACAGGAGTCATCTACAAAAAGGATCGTCCATAAGGAAAATGAACGATCGAAGAAATTGTACAAAAAGAGATTTCCATTTTAAACGCTCAAAGCTGTACATGATTACCTTTTGATTTACAAGAGAAGGGATCCCAAAGCTCAAGTGGTGATGAATAGGAAAAACAAAGAAAGACAAAAATTCCTAAATTTTCTCCCTCACAAAATAATTTATAGCAATGTAACACCTATGAAATGGATTACCTAAAAACCTCAGCTTTTAGCATCCTCTATAATATGATACAATAACCACTGTTTCACTCTTTCCGAAAAATTGATGTAAAGGAAGACGATGATGAGTAGAACTTTACCCGTTCAGAAGAACGATATAATAGATATAGTATTTGAAGATTTAACCCATGATGGTTCAGGTGTTGCGAAAGTAGAGGGTTATCCACTTTTTATCCCCAATGGCCTTCCTGGTGAAAAAGCAAAAGTAAAAGTAGTAAAGACAAATAAAAACTTTGGTTTTGGCCGTTTAATGGAAATTCAAGAGAAAAGTCCGTTTCGTGTGGAAGCACCTTGTCCTATTTATAAGGAATGTGGAGGTTGTCAATTACAGCACCTCAGTTATGAGGGACAGCTTCAAATGAAGCATAAACATGTAAAGGATGTTTTAGAGCGTATTGGAAAAATTAACACAACTGTTCATCCTACACTTGGCATGAGTGAACCTTGGCGCTATCGCAATAAAGCGCAAGTTCCAATTGGTGAGCAAGAAGGCGGACTAATTGGAGGCTTTTATCAACAGCGTTCACACCAAATTATTAACATGGACCAATGTTTAATTCAACAAGAGGAAAACGATGATGTTGTGAATAAAGTGAAAGATATCTGTAATAAGTATGGGATCAAAGCATATGATGAAGCTCGCCATAAAGGTGAACTGCGTCATATTATGGTAAGACGTGGACAAGTTACTGGTGAAATAATGGTTGTGCTTATAACTCGTACACAAGATATCCCCAATAAATGTGCAATTGTGGAAGAAATAGTGGATAATATTCCGAATTTAAAATCAATTATCCACAATGTGAATAACAAAAAAACAAATGTAATCATGGGAGACACTACGAAAGTTTTATGGGGAGAAGAAACAATCACTGATTATATAGGGGATGTTAAGTTCGCTATTTCTGCTCGCTCTTTTTATCAAGTGAATCCAGAGCAAACAAAAGTCTTATATGACAAGGCTTTAGAGTATGCAAGATTAGAGGGGCATGAAAAAGTAATTGATGCTTACTGTGGAATTGGTACTATTTCACTCTTCTTAGCCAAAAATGCTAGTCAGGTTTTTGGTGTAGAAATTGTTCCACAGGCAATTGAGGATGCTAGAAAAAATGCTCTATTAAATGATATCCACAATGTGGATTTCGCTGTTGGAGAGGCAGAAATAGTTATCCCCAACTGGTATAAAGAAGGAAATGAAGCTGATGTTTTAATGGTAGATCCGCCTAGAAAGGGCTGCGATGAGGCCCTTTTACAGACTATCATTGATATGAAGCCGAAAAAAGTGGTGTATGTTTCATGTAATCCTGCTACTTTAGCTCGAGATCTTCGCATTTTAGAAGATGGTGGATATCTTACAGAAGAAGTTCAGCCTGTGGATATGTTTCCTCAAACAATGCATGTGGAGGCAGTTGCTAGATTGACGTTGAAAGTGTAAAAGAAGCTTATTAAAGCATATTTTATGGGTTAATCCTTTTAGAAGTTTTATATAGACTTTTACTTAAAAAGCTCTAAGGTATAATTATATTAAATAAAGAAAAAACAAATCCCTATCATTCTTGAAGGGATTTGTTTTTTGAACTAAATAAGCAGACTATTCCGAATAGAAAAAGCGGCACGGATAAGAATAGGTTTGCAGCTCCTCCAAATCCTCTAATCACAACAATAGCTAAGTAGAGTGAACTTATCCCAGCTAGGATTAAAATTAATCCTGGAATGATTGGAATAAATGATTTGTTGAATTTTTTAAGTTTGTTGGTAACTACTACAAAGACTATGCCTACTAACAAACCTAAAACCATGGGTATCATCATTTGGTCTACCTTACCTTTCTATTCGATTTATTTTCTATTTATAAATATCATACAAAAAAATGTTACAAGCAGAGCTTGTTCACAACAAAGAGAGAAAATAAAATCAAAAGACATCACCTCAGAACGGTAGTTATTTTCATTCATGCAAGAAAGGCAAAAAAACCTATAGGTAAAACGCTTATTTCTCCTTGAACAAATCTCCTTTCAAAATAGAGTACATATAAAGGTCATCAAATTTTCCACTCGTGAACTCATAATGTCTTAATAAACCTTCTCGTGTGAATCCTTTTTTCTCTACCAATTTTTGAGAAGAGATATTTAATGGTTCAATTAATGCTTCTATACGCTCTAAGTTTAGGTGGTTAAATCCGTACTTGATTACTGCTTCTAATGCCTCTCCAGCAATTCCTTGCCCCCAATGTGTTTTGCTTAGTTCATATCCAATTTCTGCTTTATAATGCTTCTGTTTCCAATTTAAGAATCCGCAACTACCGATTACAGTATTGGAGTTTTTTAAAGTAATCCCCCATCGTATACCAGTAGTTTCCTCAAATATGGATTGATACCAGTTAATCTCCTCTAGGACATGTTCGGGTGAAAGGTATGGATCTAATCCCATGTGCTTTACTACCTCTATGTCTGATAAGTATGCATAAACATCTTTTGCATCATCTGGAGTAACCTTTCTTAAACATAAACGATCTGTTTCTAAGTTTGGAAAATTATTTTTCATTTCTATCTCCTGACAATATTATTTAGTCTAAATAGTATTCTACATGGAATGACGCATTCCTTTATAAAGTAAGTCTGTATCTATCACTATATGATCATTTTTTTTAGAAAAATAATCCAAATGTATATATACATCTAGTTTAATTAGTCGATATAACTACCGAGTGGTTTCGGCCAATCATACATAGTTTGGGTTGTAGAAAAGAAGGACACGTGAGTATTGGGGGATTCTCACATTTTGAGAATGTAAGGAGATTAGGGAATGAAGAAGAATTTATTACGTTTAAACAGTATTAGAAAGAAGCTTTTGTTTAGTTTTTCGTTAGTTTTGTTCATTGTTGTATTATTAGGTGTTTACAATTTTTATGCTATAAAGGGCATTAATACAAATTCTAATAAACTGATAGAAGATCAAATTCCACTTTTAATAGTTGATGAAAAAATGACCATAAATATGACGGAGAGAACATCATTACTTCGTGGATACTTACTTTATGGAGATCCCAGCTTTAAAGAAGAATTTGATAGTTTTATAGAAGAAAGTATTGCATTGGAAAATGAGATATTGAAATTAAGTGATTCTGAAAAAGCACAAGAGCTTGTAAATAGGAAAATAGAATGGGGACAAGCAACAAATTCTGTATTTGAACAATATGATGCAGGAAACCGAGATGAAGCAATGCGGATTATGGAAACAGAAGTATTGCCATTAGAGAGTGAAATTTTGAAAGGTTTTAAAGAATTGGCAGCAAATAGAGAATCAGAGATTTCTAATATTGGAGAAGAGATTCAGTCATATGGTAATACTGCGTTAGTAGTATATACTGTTGTATCTATTATTGTACTTTTAATAGGTTTAACGATAGCAATTATAACTGCTAGTAAAATTTCGAAACCTATTATGGCAGTTAGAGATAGAATGAAGACTATTGCTGCAGGTGATCTGAGTCAAGCATCCTTGGAGATGAAATCTCAGGATGAAATTGGTCAATTAGTTCTTGCTTCAAATGAAATGTCTAGTAACACAAGAGCATTATTAATGAAAATAAATGCTGTTTCAGAAAACGTATTGGGACAAAGTGAAGAATTGACCCAAGGAGCTAGTGAAGTGAAGATAGGGGTAGAACAAATTGCTACAACGATGGATGAGCTTGCAACAGGTGCAGGAACTCAAGCGAGTCATACGAGTGAATTAACGACCTATATGGATACTTTCTCTCACAAAGTGAACGAAGCCAATGAAAATGGTGTGAAAATACAAGTGAATTCAGATAAGGTACTTGAATTGACCAATAAAGGAAGTCAATTTATGCACACATCAACTCAACAAATGAAAAGTATTAATTCCATAGTGAAAGATTCTATGGAAAAAATGCAAAGATTAAATCAACAAACGCAAGAAATTTCTAAATTGGTTTCTGTTATTAAAGATATATCAGAACAAACGAATCTTCTAGCTTTAAATGCTGCCATTGAAGCTGCAAGAGCAGGAGAACAAGGAAAAGGCTTTGCAGTAGTTGCGGGAGAAGTAAAAAAACTATCTGAGCAAGTTTCCATATCTGTTAATGATATAACTAGTATTGTAGCTAATATTCAAACAGAATCAGATATCGTTGTGAGTTCTTTAAAAGATGGGTACAGTGAAGTCAAGCAAGGTACAAACCAAATTGAAGAAACAGGTATGACATTTGATGAAATAAGTCAGGCAGTAAAAGAAATGGTTCAAAATATAACGGCTGTTTCAGACTCTCTAGCCGAAATTGCCTCTAACAGTAAAGAAATGAATCATTCCATAGGAGAGGTAGCTGCTGTTTCAGAAGAGTCTGCAGCAGGTATAGAACAAACGGCAGCTTCTGCTCAACAAGCAAGTGGATCGATGGAAGAAATTGCTGGAAGCTCAGAGCATCTAGCAAAGCAAGCAGAGGAACTGAAAAAGCTTGTTAATAAATTTACCTTATAAATAGAAAAGGTTCTGCTAGTTTAATCATACTAGCAGAACCTTTTTTCTTATCCTAGAGGGGTAATAAATAGAGCTAATAACCATTTTATCAACCTTACTGATTTCTTTGAATAACATATATGAGTTATTAATAAGGAGGATTATTCAATGAAACAAAGAAGAATGTTAATGGAAGAGGAATTAAAGATTAATGGCTATGATATAGATGTCATGGGGATAGTGAGCAATATTGTCTATGTTAGATGGTTTGAGGATTTACGTATGGCATTTTTAGACAAGTTTTACCCGTTTGATGAAATGTTCTCCTTAAAGATATCTCCCATTTTAATACAAACAGAATGTCAATATCAGAAATATTTAACGATTTTTGATAAACCAGTTGGACGATGCTGGGTTACTTATTTAGGGGACAAGAAATGGGAAATGGAGTTTGAAATTGTTACTGCAGATTATACACACTGTATAGGAAAGCAATCTGGTTTATTTTACGATCTAAACATAAAGAAAACGACAGACGTTCCAAAACGGCTTATCGAACAATATACGAAGGAAGAAGAGATGTAAGGGAGCAGCTTTTCTAGAATTATGTCATTTCAAAAAATTCGTGCATATGTGAAACAAAAGGAATCCTATATCCGTATACATGTATACAGAAACATTTCATTATAAAAGGAGATGCTCAATAGTGGAAAGTAAAGGCTGTATAAAATGCGGTGGAACGAATGTAGGAACGAAAGATGTAGCAATGACAGGAACAGGACTTTCGAAGCTTTTTGATATGCAACACAATACATTCACAGTTGTTTTCTGTAAGAAATGTGGATATTCAGAGTTCTATAATAAAGAAACTTCGGCTGGTTCAAATATATTAGATTTATTCTTTGGTTGATCAATACAGGAATAATGCTAAAGGTTTAAATGCATTATTCCTTTTATTCTTACTAAGAAAAAAAGGATACTAAAACCTCTAAAATCTAGGGAGTTAATTCTGTTTTTCGGAAAAAAAGTAGGTGTCAAGTTGACTATACATAGAACGAAGAAAAGGTTCATCTATTTAATCGCTATATTCATCATTATGTTCCTAGGCTTAGCCTCTAGAAGATATGCTTCTAATCTTCCTCTTTTCATATCTGATAACGCAGGTGATGCCTTATGGGCAATGATGATTTATTTTGGCTTTCGATTTCTCTTCCCTAAAAGAAGCCCTAATTTTGCACTAATAGGTAGTATTCTATTTAGTTTTGGAATAGAGTTTAGTCAAACTTATCAAGCAGAATGGATTCAAACATTGCGGTCGACAACGTTAGGCGCACTTGTATTAGGGAAAGGTTTTCTATTAGTTGATCTTATTCGATATACAACAGGGATATTTATCGGGTGTCTATTAGATTTATTCTATCAGAAAAAAAGTTTAATCAATAATAAAGGGATGTGAGCATAATAGATATCAAAGCTTTAAGTAATAAAGATGAATTTCCATTGTGCTTATTGTTAACAGCAGATCCTTCAGAAACGCTAGTGATGGAGTATATAAAAAGAGGAATATGCAATGTTGCGAAAGAACAAGATCAAATCGTAGGTGTTTATGTACTTCTACCAACACGTCCAGAAACAATAGAGTTAGTTAATATTGCAGTAGAAGAAAGAAAGCAAGGCATGGGGATAGGAAAAAAATTAGTCTTACATGCCATAGAAACAGCAAAAGATTTAGGTTATAAAACCATAGAGGTTGGAACTGGAAACAGTAGCATCAATCAATTAGCTCTATATCAAAAATGTGGTTTTCGTATAACATATGTTGATAAGGATTTTTTCCTTCGACATTATCAAGAACCAATCTTTGAAAATGGAATTCCATGTGTAGATATGATTAGGTTAATGATGGATATAAAATCCATAACTGAAAAAGATAAAAATTAGTAATTAATAGATTTATTACAAAGATTACACGTGTGGATAAATAGGAGTATCCTTACTCTCTCATGAAAAAAATCTATTTTTGCTTGCTAGCTTGTAAACTATTTTTAAATTAAATGTCTTACTATTTTAATAGAATCGTAATTTATAAGCCCCTTTCTTGTGTTATAACAGATAGAGAAAGGGGTTTTAAGATGAGTTCCTTAAAAAAAATCATGGCCATTTCATTAAGTGGTGTCCTATTTATGACATCATCTATCATGGTTCACGCAGAGACGAGTCAAGAAACACTTAATAAAGCAAAAAGTCAATTAGATCAGAGTGAGAATCTAATTAACGAAAAAGAAGAAGAAAAGCAATCTATTTCGAAAGAACTTGAAGCTGTTCAAACTGAATTGAATACAGTTGAAACAGAGATGAATCGAAATAAAGAAAAAATTGCTGATCTTCAAGCGAAAATAACAGAAACAAAACAACAAATTGAACAGAAAAAAGAAGAAATTGTTGTTTTAGAAGATAAGGTATTGGCTCGTAAAGATGTAATGAAAGAGCGTCTTGTATCCTTGCAAAAAACAGATTCAACAAATATGGTGATAGAAGTACTACTAAACGCGAAGGATTTTGGAGACTTTATTAGTAGAGCTACAGCTATTACTATGTTGTTTGATGGTGATAAAGATATATTAGAACAACAACAGGCAGATTTAGATCAAATAGAAAAAGAGAAAAAAGCAATTGATCAGAAAGAAACAGAATTAACTGGTCAGTATGATCAACTTGCGGCAACACAAAATGATTTGCAAGAAAATCTTGCAAAAAGACAAAGTAAAGTAAATGAAGTACAGCAAAAATTTGCTGCTATTTCAGAGGAAGTAGAACTTGCTGAGAGCCAAAAGAATGCAGTATTAAGTCAAATTAGTAATGCAGAGGCAGCAATAAAAGAAGAACAAGCACAAGCAGTTGCAGCTAAAGAAGCGACTACACCTAATGTAGTAAATGTTTCTACAGACTCTTCTTCTAGTAGTGAGAGTAATCAAGCATCTGGAGAATACATGTATGTAACAGCTACAGCATATAGCCATGAGGATACCAAGTCTGATTTCACAGCACTAGGTTATAATATAAAAGAAAACAATACGATGAAATTAATCGCAGTAGATCCTAGAGTTATTCCATTAGGCTCAAAAGTTTGGGTAGAAGGATATGGAGAAGCGATAGCTGGGGATACTGGTGGTGCGATTAAAGGCCATAAAATAGATGTATTAATGCCATCAAGTAGTCATGCATTAGCTTGGGGAAGAAAAACAGTAAGAGTGAAAGTATTAAATTAATCTTTATACATACTTCCACTAAAAAAGACTCTGAGATTTCAGAGTCTTTTTTGCGTTCATTTTAAAATATGGTACATTATGGGGAAAATATTTAATGGATTTACACTTAAAGCGGAGAATAAAAAAATATAAACGTACAAAAAAAAGGAGGATGCCACTAAGGACATCCTCTGCCATATCTATTTTTCAAGGGGGGACTTGAAAAAAGCTTTATGATGAATATGTCTTAATAATAACCAATAAATATAAATAAATGATGACAAAATTATCAATAATTCTTTAATATTTTATTAAGAAAGTACAAATTAAGACAGATTTACCGATAAAGTTAAAGTGGAGCTGATAGAAAATGCATTTTGATCATTTTTTTCAAATAGAGACAGAAAAAATACAATTAGGTTTTAATAAGTCGTATGAGTATCATCGCTATGAGCCAACACCTTATGAGTATCTGGAAAAACTGATACATGCTGTTCCACTTCAACCATCCGACTATGTTGTTGACTTTGGTTGTGGAAAAGGAAGATTGAATTTTTTTCTTCATCATTTCACTAAGGCTAGTGTTACAGGTATTGAGCTGAATGAGGATTTTTATCTTCAAGCATTACAAAACTTAGAACAGTACGCGAAACGACATGGAAAGTGTAGAGAGAAAATACATTTTTATCATGGGAAAGCAGAAGAGTATACCATTAAGCAACAAGACAATTATTTTTATTTTTTCAATCCCTTTTCTATTCATATATTTAGAAAAATACTAGATAATGTTTTACTCTCCTTAGATCAGAAGCAACGATTAATTACCATTGTTCTTTACTTCCCCTCTGAAGAATACCAATACTTAATGAATAACCATTCTTTATTTCAAAAAGTAGGAGAGCTGGAGTTTGGTAGTAAAGATCAGTTTCTCATCTATCAAAACAGATTTGTGTGATTATCAGAAAATTGTGGAAGAAAATGGACGACAAAAAGCGACAATTAATGATTGTGTAAACACAAAGAATCCTTTATATTCAATATATAGAACTAGGAAAAAAGTCCTTTTTTATAAAGAAGAAGTAATTAGGAACAATGGAGGAAGCCAAAAGAAAATACGTCAGCAAGAGGAGAATTCTTATTTTTACACTACCTAATCCAGATCAAGTCATTTATATCCAAGGAGAATATTCCGTTCCCATTGTCCTTTTGTCCATTGTAATAGCCTGTTTAGCTTCATTTACTTCTCTTTCATTAAATGAAAGAATTGTCTATAATAGTTTTTTTCATCGCTATGTTTGGCTTACATTAGCATCCATTACGATGGGATTCGGCATTTGGGCAATGCATTTTATTGGTATGAGTGCATTTATGCTGCCAGTAGAGATGAAATATGATTTATTCTTAACCTTTATATCCGTTTTACCTGCAATACTAGCTGCCTTTCTAGCATTCTCTATTTCTAGTAATACCGCAAGAAAAGGGAAGGACGTAGCAATGGCAGGTATTATTATGGGCATAGGAATTAGTTCTATGCACTATATTGGGATGAAAGCCATGGTGCTTGAAGCAGAATATGCATATCATATGGGCTATTTTATCGTTTCTATCCTCATTGCCATTGTTGTTTCCTTTGTTTCACTTTATATTTTTTCAAGACTTCAGCGATTTATGAATAATATATTAGTAAAAATACTAACAGCTCTATTAATGGGATTGGCCATCTCAAGTATGCATTACACTGGAATGCATGCAATAAAGTATTATGTAAGATCAACAGATGCACTATCTCTTCATCATAATCATCATATGGATATGTCCTTTATCATCTTTAGCGTAACGATTGGAATTGTCATTCTTTTATTACTGTCCTCTTTATCTAGTTTGCTAGATCGTTATGTGGATTATCGATTAAATTACTATGATGCATTAACAAAATTGCCAAACCGTAGACAGTTTGAAAAGTATTTAGATACTTCCACTTCTTTTTATGGAGTAGCTGCTATTCACATACATGATATGAATAGATGGAATAATATGTATGGGTATTATTTTGGAGATCAACTTATATGCTATATTGAGGACCTATGTACTAAGCTAAAACCAAGTACAATAGAAATGTTTCGGATAGAAGGAAATCGTTTCGTCTTTTTAAGTAGAACAAAGGAAGAAATGGAGAATTTATTGAGAGAGTTTCAAATTCTATCAACCGTTTTATCTAACCCAATTACCATTGATGATAAAATGGTGAAAATTCATACAGTTGTTGCTTACTCTACTAGTGAAGAGAAAGAAGAAGCGAAGCAACTCTATGAGAATACTTTAGCAGTTCTTGCTCATTATTCTATTCGTTATGAAAATGAGCTAGTCAAATATGATCCTGAAAAACATCGACAATCATATGCAAATCAGCTTGTAAATGATGTAGAAGAAGCCATTAATGAAAATAACTTCTATTTAGTGTATCAGCCTAAAATAAATGCAGAAACACGAGAAATAAGTGGATTTGAGGCATTACTAAGATGGAAGCATCCTATTTATGGGGAGTTATCTCCAGCTAATTTCATACCAATCTTAGAAGAAGCAGAAAAGATGTTTGATGTTACTGATTGGATTATTGATAGAGTGGCAAAACAAATCTCTGCGTGGCAAATGCGTGATAGACATATCCCTATTGCCATTAATATTCCTGGTCCGTATGTCACTTCTCCTAAGTTAATGCGTACTTTAAGATTGTGCATTAATAAATACAATATTCCTACAGAGCTAATAGAATTAGAAATGACAGAAACAAGTGCTGTTGATAATATTGAGGCAGCTATCCAATCTGTAGAAGCATTTAGAAAATATGGATTATCAGTATCTTTAGATGATTTTGGAACAGGTCTATCATCTCTTTCCTATTTAAAAAGGATTCCTGTTAACACGCTAAAGATTGATAAATCCTTTATTGATGGAGTTCCAAATTCCCAAAAAGATAGCGAAATAATAAGAGCAATTATTGCATTAGGAGTTTCCCTACACCTTAAAATAGTTATTGAAGGGGTAGAAAAGAAAGAACAGGTAGAATTCCTATCTTCCATTAATCAATGCTTAGTTATCCAAGGTTATTATTTTGCAAAGCCAATGAAAATAGAGGATGCAGAATTTTGGATAAATGATTACGAAAGTCAATTTTTAATAGAGGAAAGTTAAAAAAGGATCGTCCCTTCTTTTGAAATAAGAAAAGGATGATCCTTTTCTTGTTTTGGATTATAAAGTGTACAGTGTATGGTATAGGTAAAGATGAGGGCTATTACATTTTATTGCTTCTTTGTTTTTGGAAAAAAGATTGATAAAATATAAAAAGAGAGGCTAAAAATAAGCTATTTGAAAGATAACTCATTTATATAATTCTCCTTAAATTAGGAATGTTAGATAAATTATAGGCATGTATTTTTAAGCTGAAATAAATTCATGATGTAATTGACGTGAATCCAAAATTTTTTTAAAAGGAGAAGGTAAAATGTACTTAACTGTGCAGGAAGTAGCAGATTTGCTTTCTATCTCAGAGAAAAAGGTAGAGAAATTAATCTATCAAAATCAGATTAGAGCACTCTATGATGGGAACGGATATTTAATTAATAAAGAGCAATTTCAAACACATTTTAAACAAATGGAGAAATATAAGAAATATGTAGAAGAAGTATGGAATGAACCAATACCTGAGGATAAAGATATTAAGGACGAAGACTAGATCTTCCTTTAGAGAGAAGAGAAAATAGGGAGTTTTGATTTCCAGAGGGGAAATCAAAACTCCCTATTTTTAATACTTATATAAAAATTTCTTCACTATAATTCTATAAGGTTAACCATTTTTTAGACCAGACTTCCAATTCTTTCATTAAAGGTTCTAATGAATGGCCCTTTTCGGTTAAAGAATACTCTATTCGAACAGGTATTTCTGGATATACCTCTCTCTTTACAATACCTTGCTGTTCTAAATCCTTTAGTCTTTCAGAAAGAAGTCTCCCACTTATCCCAATAGAAGATTCAATGGAACAAAAACGCTGAGGACCATTTAATAATTGATAAATGATCAATCCAGTCCATCGCTGGCTAAGTATTCCCATGGCTCTTTCAAACCTTGGACAAATAGTGGATTGGTTCATGTGCATCACTCCTCTTACTAATAGTATACAATAATTATTATTTAAAGTAAAAATATTATGTTTTATAATTTAGTTACTTTACTTAATAAACTATATAAAATATAATTACTTACATAAAGTAAGTGATAGGAGGAAGAATGTGATGAGGTTTCATGAATATCCAAATGAGTATGTAGAAAGTGTGACATTAAAAGTCAGTAATTTAGAAAGGTCAATTATGTTTTATGAAAATATTATCGGCTTTACATTAGCTGGTAAAGAAAATAATCATGCTTCTTTAAGCGCTGGTTCCAATAATGTGTTTCTACATCTTGAGGAGCTAACAGAAGTGGAAAGAAAGGTTAGAAGAACAACAGGGCTCTATCATTTTGCTATATTGGTTCCTTCTAGAAAATATCTTGGAATGGTATTAAATCATTTATTAGCAAGTGGTTATCCATTACAAGGTGCTTCTGACCATCATGTTAGTGAAGCAATCTATTTGGCAGATCCAGATGGAAATGGAATTGAAATATACCGAGATAGAGATTCAGATGAATGGGAATGGGAAGGCGATTTTGTAAAAATGGAAACTTTCCAGATGGATGCAGATGGAGTACTTGCTGAAGGAAATGGATTAGAATGGAGTGGTTTACCAAATGGAACGATTCTTGGACATATTCATTTACACGTTGCTGATTTAAATGAAACGGTTGATTTTTATGTAAAAGGCTTAGGCTTTCAGATTGTACAAAAATACGGATCTCAAGCATATTTCCTTTCAACAGGCTCCTATCATCACCATATTGGATTAAATGTGTGGAATGGAATTGGTGCTCCACCGTCAGAAGAGAAGCATATTGGGTTAAAGTACTATACGATTAAGCTACCAAATAGTGAGGCAGTAGAACGTATAAAAGCAAGGCTTTCCACAATGAATATAGACTTTCAAGAGCAAGAAGATGTAATTATTACCAAAGATCCTTCAGGGAATATAATACATTTAAAATAAAAAGTAATGGATATTAATTGCTAATTTCCCTCATTGTCATTTAAACTTTTAATTATATTCCTAAAGTATTGATAGAGGAAAGAGAGATTATGAGGTGGGAAAAATGCAAAAAAATACTGAAATATATCAATACTTCATTGATCATGCTGATGAATTAACAGAAGATTGGTATGTAAGTTTGGATAAGAGTGATCCAAAGGGTGTATATGCATCAAAAGATCCTACGGTCATAGCTAATGTTAAAAAGCAAAATAATGAATTCCATTATCATTTGGCCAGAATTTTTATAACAAGTGAAGAGGCATTTTTTCAAGATTTCCAACCCTGGATAGTAAGAATTGCTACAGATCAAAAGCATTTAGATACACCTATACATTTTATTATTCGTGAATTTATCCGTACAAGAGAGCAATATATTTTATTAATGGGAGAGTTTGTGAATAGTAAGAATGAAATAGACCAAGATGTAATAGATAAATGGAACAAAGCGATTGTAAAACTTTTTGATGAAATAATATTGAGAGTATCAGAGGAAGTTCATCAACACTCCTATAATCAGCTTACAGCTCAGCAGGAGTTGATTAATGAATTGAGCTCACCTGTTATTACATTAAGTAAAACAAGAGCACTATTACCTTTAGTAGGGGATATTGATACAGCACGTGCAGCTGCTATTATGGATAATACTTTAAGTCAGTGTGCAGAAAAGAAGGTCTCTCATTTATTTATTGATCTTTCTGGAGTTGTTATTATAGATACGATGGTTGCACATCAAATTTTTCAGCTTATTCATGGTTTAAAGCTTATTGGAGTAAAAACTACACTCTCTGGGATAAGACCTGAGATAGCAACGACGGCTATTCAATTAGGATTATCATTTGAGGATATTTCTATTGTTGCTACTCTTTCAAAAGCAATTAGTCAAGATGTAGAATTTAGTCATTAATTATTATATATAGAGAAGAACGAGCAGAAATATCTGCTCGTTCTTACTTTATACCTACTGCCATTTTTTCTTCTTCTAACGCAAAAGCTACGGCTGACTTTGCATGTATAGCAGTAGTATCGAATAAAGGAATGGTACTATCCTCTTTCTTTATTAATAAAGGAATTTCCGTACATCCTAAAATCATTCCCTCGGCACCTTCTTCTATTAGTTTATTCATAATGTCTAAATAAGCTTTTTTAGATTCTGGTAAAAGGATTCCTTTACATAACTCATCAAAAATAATGTTGTGTACGATATCTCGGTCTTCCTTGTTCGGAACAATTGCTTCTATTCCCATTGCTAGTAGACGCTCTTTATAAAAAGGATGCTCCATAGTAAATCTAGTTCCAAGGAGGCCAACTTTTTTCAGGTTTCTTGCTTTAATTTCTTTCCCCGTTTCATCAGCAATATGAATTAAAGGAATGGAAACAGAAGCTTGTACTTCATCCGCCATTTTATGCATAGTATTCGTACATATTAGCAAGAGATCAGCACCACCTTTTTCTAAGGTTTGAGCAGCATCAATCATTCTTTGAGTTGCGGTTTCCCAATCTCCACTTTTTTGTAAGCATACAATTTCCTCAAAATCAAAAGAATACATTAGTATCTTAGCTGAGTGTAATCCTCCTAGTTGTTCCCTAACTAGTACATTAAGATGACGATAATATTCAACAGAAGATTCCCAGCTCAATCCTCCAATTAATCCTATAGTTTTCATGTGCATTCTCCAATCCTTTTTGCATTTTTTTCATCATAGCATGGTATACTGGTATATACTAGGTCCAGAAAATGGTTGTTTTTATAGTACCAGTTAGAGTCGGATGTTTAGTTAGGAGGAAAAACAGTGATTTTTATAAAAGTAGATCGCACGCTTGCTGCTTCTCTTACTCAACAAATTTATGAACAGATTCGTAAAAGTATTTTGGCAAAAGAATGGAAAGAAGGGGAGAGGATTTTTTCTTCTAGAGAACTGGCTAGCCAATTAGGGGTTTCAAGAAATATTGTTCTAGAAGCCTATGAACGCCTCATTTCAGAAGGATATTTAGAGGTAAGACCCCAATCTGGTACTTTTATTGCTGAAGGAACTTCTATTCTTTATAACGAGAAAAAAGAATTAATGGAGCAATTAACTAGTAAAGATCGGGTTAAAAGGCATTATATTGATTTTAAAGGTGGAAATCCTGCTATTGAGTATTTTCCAAGAAAGAAGTGGGCGCAGTTAACTAAAGATGTTTGCTTACATGCCTCTGATTCTATTTTTGGTTATGCAGAACCGTATGGTATGGAGGAATTAAGAGAAGTATTAGTAAGATACTTGCAAAGAGTTAGAGGAGTTTCATGCCAAACAGAACAAATCATTATTACCTCAGGAGCCACTCAAGCATTAAAATTAATTACTGATGTTCTAATTACTGAGGGAGAAACAGTTGCAATCGAGGATCCTGTCACAGATGAAATGCGCAATATATTCACGTCTGCTCATGCATCGCTTGTTCCAGTCGCAGTTGATGAGTTTGGAATCAATCCAGCTTATTTACCGAAAGAACGACCTGGATGTATTTTTGTTATACCTTCTCATCAATATCCATTAGGTGGGATATTGTCTATCCAAAGAAGGCTACAATTGATTGATTATGTACAAAGAATGGATAGCTATATAGTAGAAGATGATTATGATAGTGAATTTACCTATGAAGGAGCTCCTGTTCCTGCTATTCAAGGGATTGCACCAAATCATGTTATATATGTAGGTACATTTAGTAAAATTCTTTCGCCAGCATTAAGAATAGGCTATCTTATTTTGCCACAACATTTAGTGGAAAGATTTAAGAAGGCAAAGTGGTACACGGATAGGCATACCTCTTCAATAGAGCAATTAGTATTAGCACAATTTATTGAAGAAGGCCATCTAGATAAACATGTAAGAAAAATGAGGAAAATTTATAAAGATAAAAGAGAATTACTTGTTCATGCTGTTCAAAAATATTTTAAAAAAGCCAGAATTATAGGAAAGTCTGCTGGCATGCATTTAGTGGTAGAATTACCAGATGTCCATATAAATAGGGAATTGGCTAAGGTGATAGAAACAAAAGGAGTCAAAATTTATCCTATTGACGAATATAGTTTACATAAAGGTGTACATGCAAATCGGTTTGTCATGGGTTACGGAGGATTAACACCTGAAGAGATAACAAAAGGGGTAGCGTTATTAAAAGAAATCTTAATAAAGGAGAAAATCCTTAGATAAGGTTTATTTAAGAACATAGTATATTCTCATGTAAATTCTATTGGAAATTCATATCTTTTTAATAGAAGCAAGGTAAATGTATAATAGAAACGAAAAAGAAATTAGCTAAATGATCCTAAGGAGTATGTGAATATGAATACGTTAAGAAGCATTTTTAAGAAAAGATGGTTAACCATACTTTTTGGGGTATTAATTATCCTATTGTTTATCCCAACACCATATTATCTAAATCAACCAGGATCTATCGAGGAACTGGCCCCTAAGGTTACTGTGCAGGATGGAGAAAAATCAGAAAAAGGTAGTCTTAATTTAACAACCGTTTATTCTATTAAGGCAAGTAATCCATATATTTGGTTATATGGTTTGGTAGCACCTAATACGGAAATTAGGAGAGAAGAAGACGTAAAAGGGAATTTATCAGATGAAGAGTATAATTCCCTGTTGTTACATATGATGGATAGTTCTAAACAAAATGCTATTATTGCCAGTTTAACAGAAGCGAATAAGAAAGTGGAGTATCACTATAATGGCATCTTTGTAGCACAAGTATTAGAGAATTCTAAGGCTAAATCCATTATTCACGTTGGAGATGTTATAAAGAAAGTAGATGGACAGACATTTAATGAAAGTGAAGAACTCATTAATTATCTAAAAGATAAGCCAGTCGGAGATCACGTTACCATTGAATTTATGCATGGTAAGGAAAAAAAGGAAGCTTCTATTGAAGTGATTGAGTTAAATAAAAAAACAGGGCAAGTAGGGATAGGAATTTCACCTGAAAATAATATGACCATAGAGCCTTCTATTGAGGTAGACATTAACAGTGAAAATATTGGTGGACCATCAGCTGGTTTAATGTTTTCATTAGAAATTTATAACCAAATAGAAAAAGGAGATTTAACGAAGGGGTATAAAGTGGCTGGTACTGGAACAATGGATGCAAGCGGAAATGTCGGCCAAATTGGTGGTATTGAACATAAAATAGTAGCAGCACATAAAGAGGATGTAGATATATTCTTCTATCCAAAAGATATCAATAGCTACGATACAAATGAAAAAGAAATTAAAGCAAAAGTGAAAGAAGAAGGATATGAAGATATTACGATTGTACCTGTAAGTTCTTTGCAAGAAGCAATTGATTATTTAGAAAAGCTTCCAGAGAAGAAATAAGCAGTGAAATTCTCCTTGCTATGCCTAGAATCTAGCGTTTAAAAAGTAGGAAAAAGGGAAAAGTAGAGGTATAGATTAGCGTATAGGGTTAAATGGCGTTTTTTAAGGGGAGGTTTCATTATGTCAGATTTTTTCGAGGGTCTTTTTAATATACTTTATGCCTTTTTTGGTTTCCCACTTTTATTACTTGTTCTTATCATCGTTGCTATAATTGTTTCACAAAGACGAAGAAAAAAGAAGATGAAAGAAAAAGACTGGATGGGTCATTCTCCGGTTGAGAAGATTAAAAAAGACGACAGAGGAAATAATAATCAGAAGTAATGGATCAAAAAAATCATTTCGTAATAGAAATGGTTTTTTTGTTATGAAAAACGTAAGATAAAGCTTGGAAAATAGAGAGAAGGATAGGAAAAAAGAATGGGTTAGGGAGGAATTTACTAATAAGATAGGGAATTTAGACACTAGAGGCAGCCCTGCATTTTCAGTAATCTAAAGATAACGGCTAGCTAGGTTGAAATAAACATACTCTGTTAGTATTTAGGATGAATTTCATATTCCCAATAAATTCTTTCTGTTAAGGATTTGTAACCATTTTGATGCTTAATAGAAATCAATGAAATGAGTAGGTTTGCTAAAATGAAGGATAGCAAAAAATCATAAAATGGAAAGTAAAGCATAAATATCATACTTAGTCATGTAGCTCTAAAGGGACATTTCGATACTTAAATAACAGGGGGAAGTTATGACTTTAGAAAAGAAATTAATAGAAAAAACTTATTATGAAAGCTATACAAAGGATAGAGATGAACTGCCTTTTGAGGTTCTAGGACAATTATATATGCAAGAGCAAAGAAAAAATGTGCCAGATATGACTTCTATCCGTTTTGCACAGGGTGAATTGTATTTTCAATATCATGATTACGAGGCTGCTATTTTCAAATGGGAGAATATAAGCGGAGAATTAGAGCCATGGGCAAAAAAGAATCTAGCAGATGCCTATCTTGAATTAGAAGAGTATTCAACAGCGGAAAGTTTTTATAAATCTATTGCAACAGACTCCGATTTATTAACTACAGAAATATCATTACAATTATTTTCATTGTACCTTCAAAAAGGGAATCATGAAATGGCATTAGATATGATAAAAAGTCTAGTTATCTCTAATCCAGACTATGCAAATATTACAACTATTGCTAAAAAGTATTATGAGGAACAACAAGAATGGGATGAAGCGATTCAACTTGCAGTTCATGAAGGGTTAAGAACAGATTCACTTAAGTGGTATGATGCCCTTATTCCATACAGTAAATTAGAATTAATAAAGAATTATCCACCTTCTTATTTTAAGGAAACGTTACAAAATGTTCAAGAGCTAGATCGTCCAACATTTACTAGATTAGTAGTTGCTATGTGGCCAAATTATCAAGAAACTACTCATAATCTAGCATGGGTCCAATTATTTAACGAAATTTTTGTTCCAAGTGAAGAAGAAGAAAATAGTCTTGCAGAGGTTATTGAAAAATCCTACCACTATTTAATTAGCGGTAAATACCCGATTAATGAAGTGAAAGAATTCATCCCCTCTTTATTAGCAAACTATTTCTTATCTGCTGTGGATGAGAAAAAGCATACTGCAGCATCAGCTGTGTTAGCATGGAATGAGATGTTCAAAGAATCTATTGATCGCTCAGTCGTAGAGCAAGCGGAGACAAATATTAATCTAGCGTCTAATAGCGATGTAGGAACAGAGGAATTTATGTCTTTATTCCAATCTATTGTTACTTGGGCAAACAAGCATGATATTCATATTGATCATAAATTTTCTCGTAAAGTAATGGAGTATATTCCATCTCAAAACAATCATATACTCATGTTAGGTTCTACTGGTAGTGGAGTAAATACGTATATTAATGAACTTATTGGCGAAACCATACTTGCTGAAGAAACAAAAGCTGTTGTAACGATTCAGGATCAAGACTACCTTGAAATGAAAGAATTAACAGACTCAGGATTCGTTACAATGGATAACTTAACTAACTTTTATGATGAATTATTAAATATTCATGATTACACGGAAAATCCAAGAGTCTTTAATCTCTATGCTCCTTCTTCCTACTTAAGAGAGAATAAATGGACAGTTTCAACAGCACCTTTTGTTAGTGAGGATTCTTACTGTGATTATGCATTACTAGCAGACAGCTTGTTATTTGTTATTAATGAAAAAGCTGTTTTTTCCTACACCGAATATGAGCAGCTTAATCAGTGGAAAGAGAAATCTCCTCATCTAACGATACAATTTTTAATCTATGTGGATGATGTGGATCATGATAGAGTAGCTACCAAACGCTTGCAAAAAGCCATTAGCACCATACAACACTATTTTTCAGATAGTAAAATTTTTATTTATTCTAAACAAGAGAATCCACATTCACAATTGGATGAAATTAGTCTATATTATACACAGCATTTTCAAGAGAGAGATGTGAAAGAAGAGCGATTATCCAAAAGCACTACAATCATCCAAGATCTTATTACGAGTTTATTAGATAAGAGAGTGGAAATGGAAAGTAGCTTACAAACTTCTTTACAAGTATATGAAGAGATGGTTAGTAAGCTGTCCGGAGCGAAAAATCAGCTAATTGATATGGAAGCAATGCAATCTGATTTAGTAATCAAACAGTTTCATGATTTGAAGAGAAATATAAAAGAAGAAATAATAAAGGAAGTTCCAGAGCTTCTTAGAAACTGTAAAGAACTAGTCAAAGAAGATAGTGATTTTAGTAAAATTCATCTAATATTAAATGAAGAGATGAATAAGCGTATTAATAGTTATCTACAAGAAACAATGGTTCCAAGAGTTCATCAACATACAGAAGATTGGATTCAGCATTCACAGACAGAATTAGAAAAGAGCCAGATTTTTCTAAATGAATTGAAAGAGAGCTTTAACGATATCTATCAAGAACAAACACTTACATTAACATGCGATTTCTCCATTATTGATGATTGGCATAGAGATGCACGTCGTTTGACTGGTGGAATGCAAGTAGATCAGTTAAATATATTTATGCGTTTCAATCCCTCACAAATGTTCTTGAAAAGTGCAGGGAAACTGCTAGGTGTTATGCAGCAAAATAAAAAAATGCTACAAAGTAAATATCAGAAATATATGGAAACAGAAGATTTCCAAGAAGTAGCGAATGAAGTCGCAGAAAAGGTTCTTCAACAATTTGATTTTTATGAAAAAGGGCTAGCAAGGGATATTCAGTTATTCTATGTTCAACCGATACAAACACTTCAAACGACAGTAGAAGTAAAAACAACAGAAATCGAGGAATATAGAGATTTACTAAGTCGTTTGAAAAAGAATCCAGCAATGTTCCACGATCCGTTAAGATTATTTGAACTGCGATTATTACAATATGATTGGCTAGCAAATACAGTTAAGGTTACAACTACTACATGGTAATAAAATGAGGAAAGAGAGAGTTGGGAGATTTATTCTGACTTTCTTTTTTTGTTTGGGGATGAAAGCTCGAAATATATATGAGAAGAGAGAAAAAGATCGTTCATTTGGGAAATGAAAGCCCGAAATGCTGAAAAAAAGAGAAAAAGGTCGTCCATTCAAGAAATGAAAGCCCGAAATGCTGGAAAAAAGAAAAAAAGGTCGTTCATTCAAGAAATGAAAGCCCGAAATGCTGAAAAAAAGAAAAAAAGGTCATTCATCCAGGGAATGAAAGCCCGAAATGCTGAAAAAAAGAAAAAAAGGTCATTCATTTAAGAAATGAAAGCCCGAAATGCTGGAAAAAAGAAAAAAAGGTCGTTCATTCAAGAAATGAAAGCCCGAAATGCTGGAAAAAAGAAAAAAAGGTCATTCATCCAGGGAATGAAAGCCCGAAATGTTAAAAAAAAGAAAAAAGGTCGTTCATTCAAGAAATGAAAGCTCGAAATGCTAAAAAAAAGAAAAAAAGGTCGTTCATGGTAGAAAAACAAAAGAACGAATTCCCATATAAAAAACAAACAACAAATATGGATCAGTATGAGGGAAAACAGAAGAGCAAAACAAAAAGCCGTGTAACCAATTACACAGCTTTTGTCTAAAATTTAAAGTTTAAAAGAACTCTTCAATGAAACAATGCGGTTAAATACAGGCATTTCAGCTGTTGTGTATTTAGTATCTACATTGAAATAACCATGACGGAAGAATTGGAATTTGTCTTGTGCTTGTACATCCTTCATGTTTGGTTCAATGAATCCTTGAATGATTTCTAGGGATTTAGGATTAACGTAATCTAAGAATGTTTTGCCATCTTCCATTTCATCATCATCATTAATTAATGGTTCAAAAAGGCGGAACTCTGCAGGAATAGCTTGTGTTGCTTCTACCCAATGTAAGGTACCTTTTACTTTTCTACCAGTAAATCCAGAACCACTTTTTGTTTCTTTATCATACGTACAATGTAACTCAATAACATTGCCTTCTTCATCTTTAATGACTTCTTCACATTTAATAAAGTAAGCATGCTTTAAGCGAACTTCATTTCCAGGGAACAAACGGAAGTATTTCTTTGGAGGGTTCTCCATGAAATCTTCTTGTTCAATATAAATTTCGCGGGAAAAAGGTATTTGTCTAATTCCCATTTCAGGATTTTCTGGATTAATTTCTGCATCTAGCATTTCCACTTCCCCTTCAGGATAGTTCGTGATCACGACCTTAAGTGGATTTAATACTCCCATTGTACGTGGAGCTTTTAATTTTAAATCTTCACGTACAAAATGATCAAGCATAGCAGCATCAACTGCACCAGATCCTTTTGAAATACCTAATTCCATACTGAAGTTGCGTATTGCTTCAGGTGTTACACCTTTTCTTCTTAAACCAGAAATGGTAGGCATACGAGGATCATCCCAACCATCCACATAATTTTCATCAACCAATAGCTTTAACTTTCGCTTACTCATAACGGTATTTGTAATGTTTAAACGGCCAAACTCAATTTGTTGAGGCGTACTTTCCATTTCACACTCACGAATAACCCAATCATAAAGTGGACGTTGGTCCTCAAACTCTGTTGTACAAAGGGAATGAGTTACTCCTTCGATGGCATCCTCTAATGGATGAGCAAATGCATACATTGGATAGATACACCATTTATCTCCTGTATTGTGATGTGTTGCATGTGCTATACGATAGATAACAGGATCTCTTAAATTAATATTAGGAGAAGCCATATCAATTTTGGCACGAAGTACTTTTTCTCCATTACCATATTCACCATTACGCATTGCTTCAAATAATTGTAAACTCTCTTCAATAGAGCGAGTACGATATGGACTTTCTTTTCCTGGTTCTGTTAATGTTCCACGGTGTTCACGAATTTCATCTGCAGATAAATCATCTACATAAGCAAGTCCTTTTTTAATTAATAGAACTGCTCTGTTATACATCTCTTCGAAGTAGTCAGAAGCAAATAAAAGATTTTCCCATTCGTATCCAAGCCATTCAACATCTTTTTTAATAGAGTTTACATACTCCACATCTTCTTTTAGTGGATTTGTGTCATCAAAACGAAGATTTGTTTGACCTCCGAACTCATCAGCCAAGCCAAAATTTATAAATATGGATTTAGCATGTCCGATATGTAGGTATCCATTTGGCTCAGGAGGAAAACGAGTGATTACTTTGTCATGCTTCCCTGTTTCTAAATCTTCTTTCATTATATTTTTTATAAAATTAGAGTTGATCTCCAAGATTGTAGCCACCTTTCAATATGTATATTTACTAGTAACACCATCGGGAATAGTTATTATTTTCAACGAGGTACTAAGCATATTAACTAGCCTCATGAAACAACAACGACAATCGGATGTATATAAATATAATTATACCAATAATATAACCAATATTTTATTATAAACTTCATAGAAAAGGAATGAAAGTAGGAGAAATTTGTTGAGACTTTATAGAGAAAGAAAATAGATAGGAGGAGAATTAGGTTTTTGGACTAGAAATCTCTGGTGTAATGAGGGAAAAGACAAGGAATTTTCTATTTGATTTGTGTGATGGAAGAGACAGCCGAGATCAACATATCTTTTTGCAGACCAAGGCTTGCTCAGTATTTAGTGTTATATGTATAGTACTAATCGAACGACTGCCATACAAGCTACACCAACAAGTACAGTAATTAACAAGCTTTTCGATAGTATTGCTACAATAAAAGTAGGAATCGTTGCAAGAAGCACACTCCATTTAATGGAAAAGCCAGCTCCTTCTGTATTTAGTAAGCTTTCAACAATTAGTCCAGTAAAGATACAAACTGGTAAGTAGGATAGCCATTTCTCCACTGGTTTTGAGATAGTAAAATTACGAGCTATTAAAAACGGAACTACTCGTGGGATAAGTGTTACAAGCATACAACCTACTAATAAGGCAAAAAATATACTATTACTAATCATTTATCTGTCACCACCCCTATAGTAGCTACTATAACAGTTGAGAGAATGACACTTAAGCTACTGGATAAAAAAGTAGAAAAAATAGACATAAAGAGAATCATTAAAACAATAAGAAATAGGTAGTGTCTTAATTTACTAGGCTCAATGGTTTGTAATTGAAGAATTAACAGCGCAATAAACATGGCAGTTAAGGCATAGTCTAAACCGAAAGTAGCGGGATCGGGAAACCAGCCTCCTATAATGCCTCCTAGTGTACAAGAGAGTATCCATACGATATAAGCAGTCAGGTTTAATCCATTCATCCAAGCATCAGTTATAGGTGCTTTTCGGGCAATTTTAGTAATGGCAACACCGAAAGATTCATCTGTAACAAGTGACCCGATTCCGATGTTTTTCCAAATAGAATATTTTGTGAATGTAGGAGCTAGTGCTGAGCTTAGTAGTAAATGTCTTAAATTTACAATGAAAGTGGTCATAATAATGGCACTTATAGGGCTAGCTGATGCTATCATTGCACAAATGATGAATTGAGAAGCACCGGCATAAACAAAGGTGGATAATAGAAAAATGTGAACCACGGAAAGACCTGAAGAAATACCAACAACGCCCATCGCAATTCCAATACTAATATAACCAAGAAGAGTAGGAACACAATCTTTTATTCCATCTTTAAATGAGTAAATATTTACTGCTTGTTGTACTTTACTATTAGATACGTCCAATTTTAAATTCACCTTTATCGAAATATTTTCATTATTCATTATAAAATTAGGTGATTATTTAGGCAACGACTTTTCAAAAAAGAAATTTTGAGAAAAATAAAAACCATTCTCATCATTGTTAGAAGAAGAATGGTTTCTTTTATATTTCTTATCCTTATGGGTTAATAGTTCTTGTTTTGTCTTCGTTGTTTTTGTAACAGGAACAATACCACCCCATGTACCTCTTTTAATTGTTTGATCAAATCCTGTTTCTCTTAATTGCTTTTCGCGTTTTTTACGTGCAGCCGATTTAGCCATAATGACTTTCCCTCCTAAAATGTAACTAATATTATTTTACTTCATTAGAAGGAAAAGGTAAAAGTAAATGAAAGGAAATTAAATGTTTACCTAATTAGGTTAAGAAGCATGTTGCTTAGCTAATTTAGGATGTCTATACATCATAGTGAACAAGAATATACCACTAGCTAGTAATAAGAAGCTAGTTGAGAAAAATACCATAGAAAATCCAAATTTACCTGCTATCAAACCTCCAAGAGCAGGGCCAATGATATTTCCTAAGAATCGAAGACTTGTTTCATATCCCATTACCTCACCTTGCATGGCAATGGGAACCTCTTGTCGAATATAGGCTATACGAACAGGAATCATTCCACCGATAGATACGCCTAATATAAATCTTATAATTAAGAGCTGCCAATACTCATCAACAAATCCTCCTGGGAAATATATAATCCCAGCAATAAACAATAGCAGTACTAACACTTTTAGATGTCCAGAACGGTCGCCGATTTCTCCCCATTTTCTCGCCATTAGTAAATTACCTAATCCAGCAGCTGAGAAAGCAAGTCCAGAAAAGAACGCAATGTTTTGGGGCCCATGTAATTCACTTACAAATAGAGAGAGAATAGGCTGAATACTGAAGTGGGCAATTTGAATAAAGGCAGAAATCAGTAGTACAGAGATAAAGATTGGGTTTCGAAGAATATAAGATAGTACTTCTTTGCTTGTATAGCTTGATTTGGTCCCTTTTTGTACAGGCAATACAAACTCTTTAGTAGCAAATACTAAAGCCGCGGAAATAAATATTGCAATGGAAGTAAATCGAAATGTATCTGCATAACCAAAGCTATCTGCAAGTACACCTCCAAGAAGTGGACCTATTAGCGAACCTGTAATACTACCAGTTTGTAGTGTTCCTAATACTCTACCAGCAATTTTTTTAGGTGTTTGTGTAGAGATGAAAGCTTGAGACATAGGAATAAATCCAGTGAAAAAACCGGTGAAAAAGCGAAGAATAAAAACGGCCCATACGGATTGGACAAAGCTCATAAGAAATATAGAGATACCTAGTCCTATCGCTAAGGTAATAAGAATTTTTTTCCTTCCGAATTTATCGCCTATTTTCCCCCATATTGGTGAAAATAAAAAAGCTGCGACAAAGGTGATGGAGAAACATATACCTGACCAGTGCTGAACATATTCTTTAGAATAATTCCCAAATGAGTCGATGTAGAGTGATAAAAACGGCAATACCATTGTCATACAACCACTTATAAAAAAGTTGGCAAACCACATAATAAATAAATTTCTCTTTGTAAAGAGCTGACGTTCCATAAAAACACTTCTTTCTAGTAAACCATTTCGTTTAACTAAATATTAGTTTAACGTAAAATTTATGTAAATAAAAGAGGTTGGGAGCCAGTTTTCTTAAAAGTTAATTATACAGAAGCCATAATTTCTCTGCAGTCTTTATGAAAAGAACATATGTAAATGATACGCGGAAATCTCTTGCTTCTTTTAAAGGGAACAAGGATAATGAAAAAAGACAATTTAGTTTGAATATAAAGATAATTTAAACGGGTATGGGAGTTGTAACAATGAAAGTAGTAAAGTTTGGGGGAAGTTCATTAGCATCAGGAAGTCAATTAGAAAAAGTCTTGCAAATTGTAAAGGCAGAAAAGGAACGAAAAGTGGTTGTCGTCTCAGCACCTGGTAAAAGATTTGAGGAAGACAAAAAAGTAACAGATCTACTTATACAATGTGCAGAGCATGTTTTACATGGAGAGGATTATCAGGAAATTCTAGAAATAATTGTAGATAGGTATGCAAGTATTGCGAAGGAATTAAACATTTCTAATGAGATTATTGATCAAATTAAGTTCGATTTATTAGAGCTTATAGAAAATCAATCTAAGAATAAAGAGGCATTTCTAGAAGTGATGAAAGCAAGTGGAGAGGATAATAACGCTAAATTAGTTGCCCATTTCTTTCAATCAAGAGGGCTAGACGCTGTCTATATTAGCCCTAAAGAAGCAGGTCTAATCGTTAGTGATGAACCTGGTAATGCTCAAGTACTACCAGAATCCTATGATCGTTTGTATGAACTTAGAAATAGAAAAGAAGTCATCGTTTTCCCTGGTTTCTTTGGTTATAATGCGAATGAAGAGGTTGTTACTTTTTCAAGAAGTGGTTCTGATATAACTGGAGCTATTCTTGCTAATGGAGTGAAGGCGGAAATTTATGAGAATTTTACGGATGTAGATGCTGTATTTGCTGTTAACCCTACTATTGTGCAAAATCCAAAGGAAATTAAAGAGCTTACATATCGTGAAATGAGGGAATTATCGTATGCAGGTTTTTCTGTATTTCATGCGGAAGCATTAATTCCCGCATATAGAGCAGGAATACCAGTTCAGGTGAAAAATACAAATAACCCGAATGCTAGAGGAACGAAGATTGTAGCTTCAAGAAATAATGTAAATGGTCCAGTAATTGGTATTGCAAATGATAAAGGTTTTTGCTCTATTTATATAAGTAAATATTTAATGAATAGAGAAGTTGGCTTTGCAAGAAAAATTCTATCTATCTTAGAAGAGTATGGCATTTCTTATGAGCACATGCCATCAGGAATTGATGATGTAACCATTATTTTGAGAGAGAATCAATTACAGGGAAAAGATGAAAAGGAAATTCTTTCTAAGATTGCAGAAGAGTTACAAGTAGAAGAGATTAAAATACAGCATCACTTAGCTCTTATTATGTTAGTTGGAGAAGGAATGAGACATAATGTGGGAACAACAGCTCGAGCAACAAGAGCTTTGGCAGATGCAGGAGTCAATATCGAAATGATCAACCAAGGATCATCAGAGGTTAGCATGATGTTTGGAGTAAAAGAACCCGTTGCAAAAACAGCAGTTAGTGCATTGTATAAAGAGTTTTTTATAGACTAAGTTAACCCGGCATAAATAGGATAGTTTACCCCGCATGACTTCATGCGGGGTTTTTCCAAGCAATGAAATGGAGAAAGAGGTTTTCTATTGAATGAAAAAGAGGTATGATAAAAAATATTGTTTAGTATCCCTAAGTAATTGAAAGGTGATAGAAGGATAATACGTTTCCTTCAAACATATATTATTCCTACTTAAATAAAAGCAGACACAGATGGAGGGGAATTATGTCCAAAATATTCGGTAGACTTCTAGAATATAAATGGAGTGTGTCGATAGCGCTCATCCTTATGTTAACAGAGCTTGCAGTCGAATTATTTCAACCATTAATTATGGCTAAGATCATTGATGATGGGTTAGCAAGCCAAGATATGAATACCATTCTTTTTTGGGGTGGACTTTTAATTGTTTTTTCATTAGTGGCATTTGCTGCAGGAATTATCAATACATTCTATTCTGCACATGTTTGTCAGAATTTTGGCTATAGTCTTCGGAATGAGTTATATCAAATTATTCAATACTTCACCTTTGCAAGTAGCCAAACTTTTTCTAGTTCATCTTTAATAACAAGATTAACAAATGATATTACTCAATTACAAAATACCATCTTTATGGGATTACGGTTTTTATTACGAGCACCTCTTTTGGTTGTTGGAGGAATTGTTCTTTCATTCTTCGTAAATATAAAGCTGGCACTTATCTTAGCCATTACGATTCCTTTAATTGTTGTCTTGTTTATTTATGTTGTTCGTAGCGGTAGACGCTTATTTACCTCAGTCCAACAAAAACTAGACTCTGTCAATAATGTAATGCTGGAAAACCTAACAGCTGTAAGGCTTATTCGAGCATATATTAGAAAAACTTTTGAGAAAAATCGTTTCTTTCAAGCAAGTGATGATCTTAGAGAATTAACACAAAGAGCATTAAGAATAATGGAAACTACTGTCCCTCTTCTATTATTGGCTATGAATCTTTGTATTATCGCCATTTTATGGTTTGGAAGAGGGCAGATTAATACAGGTGAAGCTACGGTTGGTGAGGTAGTAGCAATCATTAATTATACACTTCGTATAACATCGGCCATCTCTGTTGTCAGTATGTTAGTAATGATTATTTCCCGTTCTAAGGCTTCAGCAGATCGACTTCAACAAATAATCGATAAAGAAGAAAAGGATGCTGATCAACCTGATGGGATTAAGCTATCGAAAATTAAAGGAAAAATTAATTTTAATGATGTATCTTTTCAGTATCCAGAGAATAAAGAAAGAACGCTAAATAATATAGATATTACCATTTATCCAAAGGAAATGATTGCTATATTAGGTTCGACAGGATCAGGAAAGTCTACACTTTTTCAATTAATACCTCGACTATATGAACCGAAAGAGGGCAATATTTTAATTGATGATCAAGAGGTAGCAACCTATTCTTTAAATACATTAAGGCATCAGATAGGCTATGTACCGCAAGAAGCTTTGTTATTTACAGGAACCATTAAAGAAAATATCATGTGGGGAAACCCAAAAGCAACACTAGAGGATGTTATAGATGCTGCCAAGGATGCACAGATTCACGAGACCATCATTCAATTACCTGAACAGTATAATACTAGAATTGGACAAAAAGGAGTCAATCTATCAGGTGGGCAAAAACAACGACTATCCATCGCAAGGGCACTTGTTAGAAAACCAAGTATTCTTCTTTTAGATGATAGTACAAGTGCATTAGATGTAAAAACAGAGAAAAAGCTATTAGCTGCTATTTCAAAGTATCAGTGTACCATTTTGCTTATTACACAAAAGGTCGCCACTGCTAAGAAAGCAGATCGAATCCTATTGATGGATGCAGGTGAGATATTAGATTATGCGAATCATAATCAATTAATGGAAAAAAGTAAACTCTATCAGCAAATCGTGAATTCTCAAGCTGGGGAAGGAGTTTTGAAGCATGTATAAAGAACTTACTGATGCCTTTCATTATCCAAAGCCCAATATAGATATAAAGTCTTCCTCGAAAAAAAATAGAAAAAAACCACAGAATATGAGTAAAACCTTATATCGTCTTTGGAAGTACTTAGCACACCAAAAAGGGTTGCTCTTTCTTGTCATTTTAATGGTTGCTGTAAGCTGTGGATTAGGATTATTGGGACCATATATACTAGGTGATGCAATTGACCGTTATATTGTAAATGGTCATTTAGGTGGTTTCGGATGGCTACTTCTGGGACTTGGGATTATTTACTTTTTTAATTCAGTTGCTTTGTTTCTGCAAAACTACTGGATGATAGGAATTTCCCAATCAACTGTCTTTCGATTACGAACAGATTTGTTTGGGCAATTTCATACTTTACCTATTAGCTATTTTGATAAGAAGCAGCATGGGGAACTCATGAGTAGAGTGACGAATGATATTGAAAATGTTAGTTCCACTTTAAATAGCTCTGTGATTCAAATTTTCTCTAGTATATTGACACTTATAGGAACAGTAGTTGTTATGCTGTGGCTTAGTCCTATGCTGACTCTTTTAACATTAATAGTAATTCCTTTTATGTATTTTGGAATGAGATGGATTACAAATCGAACGGGTATATTATTTAAAGAGCAACAAAGGAATCTAGGAGAATTGAATGGTCTTATTGAAGAATCCATTTCAGGGCAAAAAATCGTAAAAACATTCTCTTTAGAAGAAAAAATGATAGAGGAATTAAAAGAGAAAAGTGACCAATTAAAAAATGCTGCATACTGGGCACAGGTTTATTCAGGGTTTATTCCAAAGCTAATGAATATGCTCAATAATGCCAGCTATGCCTTAATTGTTGGAGTTGGTGGATTATTAGCATTAAAATATGGCACAGTATCAATTGGTGTTATTGTTATTTTTGTTGAGTACTCCAGACAATTCACAAGACCACTCAATGATTTATCTAATCAATTTAATACATTACTTTCTGCCATTGCTGGTGCAGAACGTGTTTTCGAGGTGCTAGATGAAATACCAGAAGATGCGGATGAAGCTACTGCGAAAGAGATCGACCAGATAAAAGGGAATGTAACTTTTCAACAAGTGTCGTTTTCCTATGATACAGATAAAGAGATTTTAAAGGATATTACCTTTAAAGCTAATTATGGAGATACTATCGCTTTAGTTGGTCCTACTGGAGCAGGGAAAACAACCATAATCCAGTTAGTAACAAGGTTTTATAATCCAACTGGTGGGCGAATTCTCATTGATGGTCAGGATATTAAAAACATAAAAAGAGAGAGTCTTAGATCTCATATGGGATTTGTACTTCAGGATACGTATTTATTTGAGGGCACTATTAGAGATAATATTCGATATGGGAAGTTAAATGCCTCTGACAAAGAAGTAGAGAATGCTGCAAAAATGGCCAATGCCCATGGATTTATTTCAAAATTGCCTGATGGTTATAACACGATTCTACGTTCAAATGGAAGCGGTATTAGTCAAGGGCAGAAACAGCTATTGTCCATTGCTAGAGCCATCTTAGCAGACCCTGCTATCCTCATTTTAGATGAAGCAACGAGCAGTATTGATACAATAACAGAATTGAAAATTCAAGAGGCCTTAAAACGATTAATGAAAGGGAAAACAAGTTTTGTTGTGGCACACCGATTAAATACAATTAAGCACGCTGATACTATACTTGTTTTAAATCACGGAACTATTATAGAAAGTGGGAGTCATGAGAAGTTAGTAAATCAAAAAGGATTTTATTACGAATTACAGCAAAATCAACATCAATCTTCACAAGATAATGACCTCTAATACAGAGATGGTAGAATTAGCACATTGACTGACCGGTCATTTTTGTATAAAATAAAAGTAGATTCGGTGCCTTTAACCTTTGAACAGTTCGATTTATATAAAAAAATGGCTTCGTATGCTAATTGATAATCCGTAAAAAATGAAAAGAGCACTACAAAAAAGGTGGATGTTAATTTGAAGACTATTGATCAGATAATAGAATTTTTAAAGAGTATCGGAGTAGATGCAGAAAAGGTTTATAAGAATCCAAAGGAGACTTATCAGTAAATGGATAGCTTAACACATATAAAAAAATATGTAGAAAATAATGACTTCGATTTAGAGGAATTTTCATACGAAATAAATGAATGGAAAAATAATTTAATTATCTATCGCTTTGCCTTAGAAGAGATAAATACTAAGCTAAAAATATTAAATGAAGAATTTCAATTCATCCATAATCACAATCCTATTGAGCATATTAAATCAAGAATTAAAGACCCTAGGGGAATAATGGAAAAGCTTAGCCGAAAGGGCCTTGATATTACTGTAGAGAATGCGAAGAAGCATATTCATGACATTGCTGGAGTTCGTATCACATGCTCCTTTATTTCTGATATATATGAGATATACCAATTATTAGAGAAACAAGATGATATTACGGTTATTAATGTAAAAGATTATATAAAAAATCCAAAACCAAATGGATACAAAAGCTTGCATTTAATTATTCGCACACCCGTCTATTTAAGTACGGGTATGGAAGAGGTTTTTGTTGAAATACAAATAAGAACCATTGCTATGGATTTTTGGGCAAGCTTAGAGCACAAGATTTATTATAAGTTTGATAAAGGGGTACCATCCCATCTATTAGACGAGTTAAAAGAAGCTGCAGATGCAGCTCATGAATTAGATATTAAAATGAAAAAAATAAAAGATAGAGTAGATATTTATCAAACAGTTGGTCATGATCAAACCTTAATATAAAGCATATAAAATCTGGTTGTTTTTAGAGTTGCTTCCACATTTACTGCGGATTGTGGAGCAGAACTTTAAGCGCACCAGATTTTTATTGCTTTTCTGATAGATTACATATCTATTTTTTAGTGAATAATTTATAATAAGAAGATAATTTTTGGGAAGCTGTTACTGTCCATATAAAAGGAGAAGATATATTAGAAATGCAATTAATACAATCATTAAAACCTTTCATACAACAAAATTGGGAAAAATCAGGCTTTAAAAACATAACATCTATTCAAGAGAAAACAATTCCTCCCTTGCTAGAAGGAAAGGATGTTATTGCAGAATCACCTACAGGTACGGGAAAAACGTTAGCTTATTTATTACCATTACTAAATAAGATGGATACGGAGTCTAAAAGTATACAGGCTATTTGTTTAGCATCCTCTCAAGAGCTAGTAATGCAAATATTATCAGAAGTGCAAAAATGGGGAGAAGGCAGTGGTATCCGTGCAGCATCTTTTATCGGTGGTGCTAATGTGAAGAGACAGCTGGAAAAATTAAAGAAACACCCACACTTAGTTATATGCACTCCAGGTAGAGCATTAGAGTTAATAAAACAAAAGAAATTAAAAATGCATGAAGTAAAAACAGTTGTTTTGGACGAGGCAGATCAATTATTAGTAGCAGAGCATCTAGACTCTGTAAAGCAAATAATTAAATCAACATTGAAGGATCGTCAAGTTGTTCTATTTTCTGCCACTTTAACACAGAGAACAGAACAATTAGCAGAAGAGCTAGTTCAAGAAGCGGAAATTATTCGAGTGAAAAAAGATGAAACAATTGATTCAAAAGAAGTAAATCATATCTATTTCCAAGCAGAATACAGAGATAAAGTAAAATTATTAGAGCCAATTTCTCGTCTGGAGAAAGCGAAAATTCTTGTATTTGTAAAGGACATCGGAAATTTAACTGTCGTACAGGAAAAATTAGGCTATAAAAATATTCAGTCAAGCATGCTTCATTCTGATCTGAATAAGATGGAAAGACAAAAATCTTTAAGAAATTTTCGCTCTGGAAAAACGAATATGTTGTTGGCAACAGATGTTGCAGCTAGAGGTCTTGACATAGCTAATATTACACATGTTGTTCATTATGACCTTGCAACAAATCAAACACAATATATCCATCGTTCCGGTCGAACGGGCCGATTTGGAGCAGAGGGCTTAGTTATTAGCTTAGTAACACAAAGAGAAGAAAGAGAGCTTAAGCAGTTAGCAAAGGAGCTTAAGATTTCTGTAGCAAGAAAAAGCTTTTACCATGGGGAAATTGTAGATTATAAAGATAGATCTACTAATTAACATATTTTTAAAGGATCTCACTTGATTTTAAAGTAGTAAATGCTACTTCACTTCGAGTGAGGTCTTTTTTTTATAAAAAGACCTTTCAAGTTTAAATGATTTAAATGTAGTGGAAAGGGACATTTCCTTGACTCTTTCAAAGCTAATAAAAATTATACGAATAAAAAGCTGGCAAACTAAACAAGATAATAGCAAGAATTAACAATAATGATAAAAGGAAGGCTATTATGGTTACTTTTGCCTATATATTAATCTTTACATTAATGTCTGTTTTTACAGTGGTATTGGATTTTTTTGTTTTTCACCATGGTCCTATAAAATCGATTAAGAATATATATGAAGCGGAAGTAGGAGCTGGAGCTTTAACAATTGTCTTTACAGCTATTTTAGGATTTGTCTGGTCCGTTGTAGTTGATCTGCGTTTAAGGAAAAATAAGACACAGGCTAAGCAGAAGAAAGGTTGACTAACTTCTAGGAAAAAGAGCTTTTTAAAGGAAGTGTATACAGCATGAAGAAGGAAAACATTTCTCTGACACAACTAGCAGCGGTTGTTTTTAACTTTCAAATAGGGAGTAATGTTGCCATTGGTCTCGGGTTAAATGCAAAGGAGGATGCATGGATTGCACTTCTCATTTCCCTATTAATAGGAATAGGTATTACCTATTTTTTTATTTATATGACAACGCTTGCTCCCGGTAAGAATTTGTTTGAGATGTTTGAATACTGTTTTAATCGACCAATAGCAATTACCTTGAGTATGGTTTATGCCATCTATTTTTTTTACTATGCTTGTCGAATAATTAGAGACTTTGGAGAATTAATTGCAAGTACAGTACTCCCTTTAACACCAATTGAAGTTTCTACCGTTATGCTCGTCTTATTAATGGGATACATCTTATACATGGGATTAGAGGTTCTAGCAAGAACTGCTGAAATCTTTACACCTTATGGAATAGTGCTTAATGTGTTACTTTTTTTATTCTTATATGTAGGTAAAAGCTTAGATTACTCTAGCCTAAAGCCAATACTAGGAGAAGGACTAAAACCAATATGGGAGGTTATTTTTCCATATGAAATAGTTCGTCCATATGGTCAATTAATTGTATTAACTTATATTCTTAGCAGTGTTTCTAATGTGAAGTATAGTAAGAAATTAATCATATTAAGTGTTCTAGCATCTGGGCTATTATTATTTCTCACTTCCATCATGATTATTTTAGCATTAGGAAATGAAATTGCACTACGTTCTACCTTCCCGTTGCTAAGTGCTGCAAGACTAGTATCAATTGGTGACTTTATTCAAAGAATAGATGCGATTGTAGTATTCTGTATGATGCTAGGTACATTAGTAAAAAGCTGTATTTATATGTACGGTGGATTAAAGGCATTAGAATATACCTTTAAACTTTCTTTTCGATATTTTAGTATTCCGATGACCTGCATTGTAGCCATGTTCTCTGTGTTTATTAGTCGGAATTTTACAGAGCATCTAAACGAAGGGTTAATTTCCAACCCGTTTCTATTACATATACCTCTTCAATTTGGTATTCCAGTAGCAATGGTTTGTGTTATGTTACTAAAATTAGCGATGAAACAGAAGAAGAATGGAACAGTGGGTAGTGATTTGGAGCAAGAGGGCTAAAGTAATTCTGTAAAGGTGTGAAATGGGCATGTTAACAGAGAAATTGTCTTTAACACAAATATTTACAATGGTGATCAATTTCTTATTGGGTAGTTCGATTGTAGTAGGCATTGGGATGGGAGCAAAGCGAGATGCTTGGATAGCAGTTTTAATTGGAATGGTTCTCGGGTTACTTATTATGAGCTTTTATCTTTATCTCATGTCTTTACTTCCAGGGAAAAACCTTTTTGAAATATTTGAGTATTGCTTCTCAAGGAAAGTGGCTATTGTCTTTACATTATTATACTCTACTTATTTTTTCTATATTGCATGCAGAGTAGTTAGAGACTTTGGGGAGTTAATTTCTATTGCAATATTACCTATAACGCCAATAGAATTTACTAATTTTCTTCTCTTAATCGTCATTGGATATATTTTGTATACCGGGATTGAAGTGTTGGGACGTACTTCAGAAATTTTTACTCCCTATACTTTTGTTTTTATTCTACTTTTATTCATCCTGCTTTATGGCGGAGAAAAAATAGATTTAAATAAAATACAACCTATCCTAGTTGATTACAAGCCAGTTGTACATGCAGTAATACCCTCCATGTTAGCATTTCCTTTTGGAGAGTTAATTGCTTTTACCGTTGTGTTAACTAATACCTCCAATTTTAAGATGAGTAAGAGAATAAGTATGATCGGTGTTGCAGTAGCAAGTCTAATATTAATGGCATCTGTTTTTCTAATTATGACTTCCTTAGGAGAGACAACTGCCGATCGAACGACCTTTCCACTACTAAGTGCGGCGAGATTAATAAATATTGGGGAACTTATTGAAAGAACAGATGCTCTGATTGTCTTTATCATGATGTTAGGGATCTTAATCAAGAGCTCTGTGTTCCTATATGGCTGTCTTAAGGGGATTGAATATATTTTTAAAATTCCATATCGTTATTTTGCTATGCCATTTGCTTGTCTTACTGCCATCTTTTCTATCTTTATTTCTTTGGATTTTTCAGATCATTTAGTGGAAGGATTACAAGTTGATCTCTTCTTATTACATATACCTTTGGAGTATGGAGTACCTATTCTAACGACATTTATCTTGTTAATAAAGAAATGGAATAAGAAAACAACATGGATTGGAGGGTAAAGGATGAACTTGTTTAAAAAGATACTGTCTATAAATAGTAAAAAAGAGATTCCCTCAAATACAATACCTGAGAAACCAAAGGAAATAAATTTGAATGCTATCACTTTTGAAGGGTTAAAGCTAGAGATTACAAAAGCATTTGGTCATACTTCAGACTTGCAAACAGATGTTATTCGATTAGGGAGAAGTGAGGGATGCATCTTTTATTTAGAAACTGTAATTAATACAGAAATGTTAAAGGAAATGTTAGGAACTACCCTGCAAAATAATGCAGATAGTGACATAGTCATTGAAACGGTTGAGGATCTACAACTCCTGAGTCAAAGAAGCTTTGGAGTATCTGGCTACCGATTAATTGATTGTGTGAAAGACATTATTACTTCTATACTAGAAGGTCGGATTGTCATAGTGTTTAGAGGAGTAGGGCAAGCTCTGAGTTTAAGCTATATTAACAGTGAAGGGCGATCTGTAACAGAACCAACTACACAAACAGTAGTACGTGGCCCAAAGGATTCTTTTGTAGAGGATGCCTCTACGAATATTAACTTAGTAAGAAAGCGGATAAGAAATCAAAATCTGCGTTTTGAGAAGTTTATGATAGGAAATGAAACAAGAACAAATGTCTATTTAGGATATATGCATTCTATAGCGAATGAGAAAATATTAGAAGAAGTGCGAACACGTCTAAAGAATATCGATATCTCAGCAATTTTCGAATCATCTAATATTGAAGAACTAATTGCAGATAAAAGCTTAACCGTATTCCCATTAGCAATCAATACAGAGCGACCAGATGGTGTGGCTACTTATTTAATGGACGGAAAAATGGTTATTATTATTGATGGTTCTCCATTTGTTTTAGTTGTTCCAGCAGTATTGACTGATTTTTTTACATCACCAGAGGACAATTACCAAAATTACTTCATGAGTACTTTTGTACGCTTGATTCGCTATTTAAGTTTTATGATCGGGTTAATCATGCCTTCTGCTTATGTGGGAGTTTTGACATTTCACCCAGAGCTCTTGCCTACTACCCTCCTGTTAAGTGTTATTGCCCAGAGGGAGGATGTTCCTTTTCCTGCTGTTGTGGAAGTGTTACTGATGGAAGTAACCTTTGAAATATTAAGAGAAGCGGGAGTAAGAATGCCTCGAGCAGTTGGGCAAACCGTTTCTATTGTGGGTGCATTAGTTATCGGACAAGCAGCTGCAGAAGCAGGGATTATTTCCAATATCATGGTTATCATTGTAGCCATTACTGCCATTGCTAATTTTGTATTTCCTAACTATAACTTTGCAAATGCTTCTAGACTTATCCGTTTTGTATTAATTATTGTAGCTTCCGTTATTGGGTTATATGGCGTTTTATTGGTATTAGTATTCATGGTTGCTCATTTAAGTTCCTTACGTTCCTTTGGTGTACCATATTTAGCTCCAGTTGCACCATTTATTTTAGAGGATCAAAAGGATGTATTTATTCGTTCTCCTATATGGGCCATTAATAAACGACCATCCTATTTAAGTCCAAATAAAACTAATAAACAAAAACCACAAGGCTCTCCATCCCCTCCCCAACCAGATGATAAGGGGAAGAATAAATGAGAAAAATAGGAGTGGTTATAAGCATACTATTTTTATTGCTATTAACAGGATGCTGGGACAGAAAAGAGCTATCAGATATTAAAATTGTATCAGGTATGGCGATTGATAAAGGGAAAGATGCAAAGTTTAAAGTAACAGTAGAAGCGTTGAATGCAGTTGAGCTTAGTACACAAACAGCAAGTGGAAATGCTCCAACAGTTGTGGAATCTATTGAAGGTAACTCCGTTTCAGAAATCACGCACCAGTTTAATGAATATTTAGCACAACTTCTAGTATTTTCTCATATGAAAGTACTGGTCATCAGTGAAGAGATAGCTACTAAAGGTATGTTGGATTTTATTGATTATTTGGAAAGAAATCGAGAAATGCGTGATGATTTTAATATAATCATTGCAAGAGAAGGGAAAGCAGCAGATATTTTAAAAGTTACTACTCATTTTAAGAAGGCCTCCTCTTTAAAGCTATCTCCTCAATTGAATCAATTATTACAGGACTGGGGTGGTGATCCAGGAGTGCGAATTAATGATTTTATTGATGAACTAGCACTTGAAGGGAAAGAACCTGTTTTAGCTACCGTAAAGTTAAAGGGAGATGTGAAAAAAGGGAAAAGCATGGAGAATATTATGAGTGTAACTCCAGACGCGCTTGTTGTTGTAGACTCTTTAGGTATTTTCAAAGACGAAAAATTAGTAGGTTTTTTACCATTAGAGGATGCAAGAAATTACTTATGGATTCAAAATAAACTAAAGCAAACATCCTTATCACTTACTTGTAAGAAAGATGATTATAGCTCCATAAGATTAACAGATTCACAAACAGATATTAAAGCGAAGTGGAAAGACGATAAACCGTATTTTGATATAAAAATAAAAGCAGAAGGCTACCTAGAAGGAACACAATGTTATAAAGATATTGATGAGATAGGATCCATTGAAAGTTATGAAAAGGGAATAAACAAAACATTTTCTAAAGCTATAGAGGATACTGTGAAAAAAGTGCAAAAAGAATATGGTACAGACATTTTTGGTTTTGGAGAAATGCTAAGAAGACAAGATTATGATGCCTTTATGAAGGTGAAGGACGAATGGAACCAAACCTTTACGGAGGCCGAAGTGAACGTGAATCTTGATTTCATTGTGAGAAGATCAGGCATACGCTCTAAAAGCTTTTTGACCGATTTAGAAAAATAGTTTGTTTTTATTAACTGAATAATAAGTTCACCCATAAATAACTATTTTGTTTATTCCATTTAAAGTGGACATATGAGAAGACCCAATGTGGTCTTTTTATTTTTATTCCAAAAAGGATGATGAATATCTAAGACTAAAGTTGTATAAGAAAATCAAGCTAAGGCATGTTATGAAAAAATCAAAGGAAAGGTAACATAGTAGATAAGAAGGGAGCGATAAACGAAATGAAAAAATTTGGTTTATTTTTAATAGGGGCAGTAGCTACCATCATCTTATTATCACAAATTGGTCCAATGATTGGGTTGGTTATCAGTGCCGCGGTTCTATATTTTGCTTATAAGCAATTCGCAAAAGCTACGAGTAAAGGAGCTAAGTTTTGGTGGGGAGTTGCAGGCGTTATTATGCTTGTCATCACTGCAAGTAATCTACCAGCTATTATTGGTGTAGTAGCAGCCTATGTTTTATATCTTGTTATGAAGAAATGGAACAATAACAAACAAGTAGTGGTAAAAACGCAACATACAGATGATCCATTTGTAAACTTTGAAAATCAATGGTCTAAATTAACGAAATAAAAGGAGAGAAATAAGAATGGCAAATTTATTAGAAAGAATGAAAACAACTATTTTAGCAGATCTAAATCAGTTATTAGATAAGAAAGAAGACAAAAATCCCATTGCATTACTAAACCAATATTTAAGAGAATGTGAAAAAGAAACAGATAAAGTAAAGGAACTTGTAGATCGTCAGTACAAATTGCAAGAAGAATTTACGAAAGAACAACAACAAGCACAACAAATGGCAAATAAGAGAAAAGTTCAAGTGGAAATGGCTGAGAAAGCTGGAGAAGAAGAGTTAAAATCCTATGCATCATTAGAGCTAGCTCATTATGAAGAGAGAACGGCACGTCTAAGTGAAACGTTAGTAACCATTAATCAGCAATTACATGATTTAGAAAAGAAATACATGGATATGCTGCATAAACTAAAAGACATGAAGTTACGCCAAATGGAGTTAATGGCAAAGGAAAATGTAACAAGAGCGAATTATAAAATGAATAAGGTGTTTGATGAACAAGCAGCAAACCCTACAAATCCAGCACGCTTTAGCGAGATGGAAGACTATATAGAAAAATTAGAGAATAAGATTAATGCGAAATACTATAAGCATACAATGGATGAAAAGCTAGCTGCATTAGAAAAAAACATGCTGAAAAAAGAAGAAGATTCCATAAGTTTATAGAAAAGTGGTATCCTAAAAAGGCGTAGTATATTTACGCCTTTTTAAACAGAAGATGATAAAAATAAAATCGCTTATAATAAGATAATAAAAGATAGAGATAAAAGAAATAGCCTACAGAAAAAACAGTAAGAAGGGAGAGTGAGGGTCTATGTTTCAAAGATTTAAGGGCCAATATACACATTGGGTTCTTATTATTGGAGGAATTCTTTTACTTTTAGAACTCTTTGTATTTAATCCAGGCTTAATCTTTTCTCTTCTTGTGTCTGTTGGGATGATCTATGTATCAAAAAGATCATTAAAAGGGCTATTTGGCAAATTTTCATTTTGGTTAGGAATACTTATCCTATCCATAAGTGTTTTGAATATGTTTACCTTTAAGTTTTTCTTATTTAGTGTACTGCTCTATTTTCTTATGCAGTTGATGCAAAATAAGAAGGCTACAGAAATAATAAAACCATTCATTAAAAGCAAGAATTCTACTGATGGGCTGGAAGAACCTATCATAAAAAAACAAGTTCTTTTTACAAATGCTATTTATAATCGAAACAATACACCTGACCATGTATATGAATGGGATGATATTAACATTCAATGTGGTCTGAATAACACGAAAATTGATCTAAGCTATACGGTTCTTCCTGAAGGAGAAACAGTCATATGGATAAGAAATATAATTGGAGATGTAAAATTATATATACCTTATGATATGGAAGTAAGTATTAATCATTCTACGATATTCGGTTCTTATCGTATTCTAGGGCATGCTGATAACCATCTAGTTAACCACAATGTTACGGTGAAAACACCTGATTATAATAAGGCAAACACCAGAGTGAAGATTGTTACCTCCTTTGTTGTTGGGAAGCTCGAGGTGAAAAGAATATGAGTATCATTACTCGACAGATTATTTGGGGAGTAGGTACCTCCTTTTTGTTTTTTCTATTCTTTTCTATAAGTTATTTAACAATCTTCCCCCCAACAGAGTGGAGTGAACTCTGGGAACAAGAATTAATGGGCATACCATTTGCCCTTTTTGTTAGTAGTGTAAATCTTGGTATTGGAATTATGGTTGGGTTCTTTTCTGGGTATGTGTGGAAAAGACAGCTAAGTGCTTTAGATGAAAGAATACATAGCTTAGATCCGTTAGAGCCATCGACTAATTATCCTTCTAGTAGTACAGAGGAGTTAGTTCAGCTAGAATATGCCATTAATCACATTCAAAGGCAGTTATTAGAGCAGACGAAGCTTTCACAAAAGTTAGTGAATGAAAAGGCAGAGGATCAAGAAAAGCAGCTACAAAATGTTATTATTGCAGAACGAAATAGACTGGCTAGAGAATTACATGACTCTGTTAGTCAGCAATTATTTGCAGCATCTATGTTATTATCAGCCATTAATGAAACAAGACCTTTATCAGATGATCGAGAAACGAAGCAATTGCAGCTAGTGGAAGAAACCATACAACAATCACAATTAGAAATGAGAGCGTTATTGCTTCATCTTAGACCAGTAGCATTAAAAGGAAAATCCTTAAAAATCGGGATTATGGATTTGCTAACAGAATTAAAGCAAAAAGTAACGTTAGAAATTGTTTGGAAGTTAGAGGACCTCCAATTAGACAAAGGAATGGAAGATCATCTTTTTCGTATTCTGCAAGAGTCCGTATCTAACACGCTAAGACATGCTAAGGCAGAACAATTAGAAGTACAGTTAATAGAAAGAGAAGCCTTTATCATTTTAAGAGTGATTGATAATGGAGTTGGATTTAATGTTGATGTGAGAAAAACTGGATCTTATGGCTTGCAAAATATGTATGAAAGAGCAGCTGAAATTGGCGGACAATTAAAAATTGTTAGTTTAGAGAAGCAAGGAACTCGCTTAGAAGTAAAAGTACCAATACTGGAAAGAGAAGAGGAGCAAGCATGATTAGAGTGTTGTTTGTTGATGACCATGAAATGGTTCGGATTGGAGTATCATCCTATCTTTCTGCACAACAGGATATTGAAGTGGTAGGAGAAGCAGAAAACGGAAAAGTAGCAATAGAGTTAGCACTGGAATTAAGACCTGATATCATTCTAATGGACCTTGTGATGGATGAAATGGATGGAATTGAGGCGACCAAACAGATTATTGATTCTTGGCCAGAAGCAAAGATTATCATTGTCACAAGCTTTCTTGATGATGAGAAGGTATATCCAGCACTTCAGGCAGGAGCTACTAGCTATATGCTAAAAACATCCAAAGCAAGCGAGATAGCGAGCGCAGTCCGAAAAACATTCAGTGGTCATATTGTTCTTGAACCAGAAGTGACAGATAAAATGATGACAAAAATGCGAGAAAAGAAAATAACTCCTCTTCATGAAGACTTAACGGCAAGAGAGATGGAAATATTGCTGCTGATGACAGAAGGAAAGAGTAACCAGGAGATAGCAGATCATTTAATTATTGCTTTAAAAACAGTTAAAACACATGTAAGTAATATTTTAGGGAAATTACAAGTACAAGACCGAACACAAGCGGTCATCTATGCATTCAAACATTCTCTTGTTGAATAAATAAAAAGGTAAACAATCATGATTTTAGACCTAACTCACCCTTAATTAAACGTTTGATTAATTTTTCTTGGACTATCAGAAATGGAAAAAAGACAAACTAGAAAAATATTTTTCGGACTTGTCTCATAGAATGATAAGAGAAAAGGAAAATAAACACTATTCTTTTACTAGTATTGAGGTAGAAGAGTATTTGAGGGAGAGGTCCATGAGTTCATTTTATAAAGGTACATTGTTATTAATCGTGACAGCATTTTTCGGAGAATGCATTGAATTCCTTGTCAATATGGTAATGGCTAGAGAACTAGGAGAACATGGACTAGGTTTATATATGACTATTCTGCCAACCATTTTTCTTATTGTTCTATTGGCAAGCTTTGAATTACCCACTTCTATTTCCAAATTTATAGCAGAGAAAGATTCTAATTATCATGTAGGGATGCTACAGCAAGTGTTAAAGTGGACCATTATCTTTACCATTGTACTCACTATTATTGCATCAATTGTGATTCCTTTTATTCCGATGTTTAAAAGCTATCACCCACTATTAAAATGGATGGTTATTCTACTGTTACCAATCATATCTTTTACCTCCATTGCAAGAGGATACTTTATGGGAAAACAACAAATGGGGAAAATTGCTGTTTCTAACTTCTTGCGAAAAATTGTTCAACTAGGATTATTAGTCTTTTTATTTCAGTGGTTTTCATTCGATATTGAAACATCTGTCTTAATCGCTTTTTTTACTATTGTAGGAAGTGATATGGTTGTATTTTTATATTTAATGCATATGTTTTTTGTTCAATATCAGCGAATTAGAAAAGAAAAGAATACTATTTTAAGTGGAAAGGCTATTTGGAAGGATTTACTGTCTGTTTCTATTCCTACCACTGGTCTTCGAATCTTTCATGCTCTTACTCACGCAATACAACCGTTCTTGATTAAGGGAGCATTAGTGGCTTCAGGTATTTCTGCGGCAAATGCTACGGAGCAATTTGGGATGTTAGCTGGAATTGCATTTACGATAGGTTTTTTCCCTTCCTTTATTGCACATAGCTTTATGACTATGCTGATTCCAACTGTATCAAAAGCGTATGCACAGAGAGACTACACGAAATTGCAAAAGCTTTTGCAACAGGTAATGATTATAACACTAATATATGGTACTGTAGCTGTTGGTATTTTTTACTTTTATGCAGATTCCCTTACTATGACATTTTTTCATTCCACTCAGGCAGCAGCCATTGTACAGCTTCTATGGCCATATTTTCTATTACACTATTTTACTATTCCCATGCAAGCTTATTTAATTGGACTCGGTTTATTAAAGGATGCTGTTTTTCACAGTGTTTGGTCCACTATATTTTCCTATTCAGCCATTTATTATTTAGGCTCCCTAAGTGAGCTGCAGATGGGAGGAATAGCTATTGGAATGAATCTAGGAGCAGCTATATTAGCATCCTTACATTATTTAACTATTTGTAAAAAGATTGGATTTTCTATATGGCTTGTACCAGTTAATAAAATTTCATAAAAAATAAAAAAAACTGTAGGGATTCGATCAAAAGAAATCGTTTATTAAGTAGTGATGTAAAAAGGGGAAGGAGAATAGAAATGGAATCCCTATTAATTCAAGATAATCATTTAGAGCAAACAAATATATTTGAGCAAATGGTAAAAGAACATGGTAAATCTATTTATATATATGTATTATCCTTAGTAAAGCATAAAGAGCTGGCGGAGGATTTATATCAAGAAGTTTTAATTTCTGCTTATCTATCTTTTCCAACCTTTGAGGATTGTAAAAAGATAAAGAGTTGGTTATACAAAATAGCCATTAATAAATGTAGAGATTATTGGAGGAAAGAAAAAACTTCAAAGAAATTTTGGGAAGAATCCATCTATACGTATGCACGAGACACGTCGGTTTCTTTAGAGCCTGAGGAAACGCTTATTAGTCAATGTGATAAGGAAGAAATGATTGGAACATTAGAGGAACTTGCACCTATCTATAAGGAACCGCTATTACTCTTCTATTATCATAACCAAACATTGGTAGAAATAAGTGATCATACAAACACTCCACTTTCTACGGTAAAAACAAGAATGAAACGTGCAAAAGAGCAGCTAAAGCCAAAAGTAATCAGCAAAAAGATGATATCTATGTAAAAGGGAATATAATAGATTTTTATGCTCAAGATAAATGAGCATAAAAATCATGTCATCTATTGTTGGTTCAACTTCTCATTATAATAATTTACAGAGTACATAGCACCCTCATTAACCATATTATTGTCACCTATATCATCAGGAGCAGGATTTCCCGCTTTAGAAAGCAAGTCCTCGTCTGAATGAGAATGTAACTTATTTTTTAATTGGTGAATAACCTCCTTCCCTTTATTCGTAAAAAGAAGGAAACTACCTACACCAGCCCCGACAATAGCAAAAGTACGTACTGTGTTTTTTCCAAACATAAAAATCCCTCCTATAATAAATTAATTTCCTTACTATCTATTAATTACCCTTTCCCTTGTTTCCACAAACTTTATTCAGGGAATAATAAGAGAACAAATAAGTAAGTTAGGGGGATTAGGGTGAATAAATATCACTTGCAAGATTGGGAATGGTATAAATTAACGAATGAAAATGACATTTATGAAGTTATTTTAGATAAAGGCTATGATATAAAAAAATGGTTTAAAGAAGTGAAGGACAAGAAAAGTAATTATATCCAAATGGAAACGAAAGTAGTAGGAAAAGAAACATTAAGTGGATCTTTGATATATAACCGAGAAGTGGAGAAAAAGGATGTTTATGAAATTTTTCACTTTTACTTGTCTGAAGATTGTCTTATTACTTATGATTATCATGATAATAGCTTACATACTGACAGTAACAATTTATATGAAGGAATGATGCGTGCTGCAACGCCGGTCGAAGGATTTATGATTATTATTGGTCACATCATGACTGAACTACTTTATCATATAGATGCATATGAGAAACGGTTAGAAGGGTTGATTTGGGATTTAAAAGAAAGAAATAGTATAAAAACGCTAGATAAAGTTTATCAGTCTCGTCACGAAATTCTTATTTGGAAAAATGTCATGATTCCTTTTCTAGAGATTAAATTTGCAATTGAAGAAGCTTTTGGTGATTCGGCCGTAAAAGGGAGAGAGTATAAAAGGAGTAGCATAAGAATTGAAAGAGGACTAACACTTGTTTCTGAATATGAAAAGGAATTAAATAACTTAGTGAACTTTGAGGAGGTAGTTTCTCAGCACAGAGGAAATGAAATAATGAAAACTCTTACTGTTTTTACTACTCTCTGTACACCTATTATGGCATGGGGAGCTCTATGGGGAATGAACTTTAAGTTTATGCCAGAATTAGATTGGAAATTTGGCTATGTTCTCTCTTTAGGTATAATTATTGGGTCGACGGTAGCTGTCTTCTTCTATCTAAAGTCACGTGGCTGGATGGGAGATTTATTAAAGCCGCGCAAGAAAAATTCCTTCTTCCGCTAAGGGTTAGACTCATCCTTCTTTGTTAGCATATAATAAGAGCAAGCAAAAAACTTAATGCAATGAATATCATCAAAGGTGTCAAGGAGGATTTATGGAAGAGTCAAGATATTGTAGTGAATCATTAGTGGTAAAAACAAGTATTGTATTTCCAACAGACACAAATACTTATGGTACTTTGTTTGGCGGTAAATTAATGGCGTATATTGACGATACAGCAGCAATTGCAGCTATGCGCCATGCAAGACGAGGAATTGTAACTGCCTCTACGGATTCGGTAGATTTTCTATATCCCATTCAGGAAGGCAATGCTGTATGCTTGGAAGCTTTTGTAACATATACAGGTACATCCTCTATGGAAGTGTTTGTAAAGGTAAGTGCAGAGGACTTAATTTCAGGAGAAAGACATCTTTGTGCTCTTAGCTTCTTAACCATGGTAGCAATTGATGAAAATGGGAAACCAACAAAAGTGCCAAAAGTGATTCCACAAACAGAAGAAGAAAAAAGTCTATATGAATCTGCAAAGGATAGAGCAGAGGCAAGAAAGAAACGTAAGAAAGAGACAGAAGAGCTAGTAAATAAGTATAAGGATTTATATTAAGGGTTTTATCCTTCAGAACCCTGTCGAAACTAGAGATAACCTTCTCTCTGAATAAAGTAATAAATAGACAATTGGTCGGCATTTTTTTATTAATGCTGTCGAAATATCAAATTATTTTCCAGGAAATGATGAGAATTTCCGATATGTTGTTGACCAATTTGTCTGTTCTTGAAAAACAATGATTGAAAGAGTAGTAAAGGAGTTCAAGTATGAATGTATTCTCTTATTATGTTATTACAAGAACAATTGATTATAGCGGGCAGTTGAGTACAGAAATAGAGAAAACCCTCATTCTACAAGATGACAAAATTTCCTCTGCTGAAAAAACATTTCCTTTGGATACTATATATGATATTTCCTATAAGCAAAGCATCAATACATATAAGATTTTGTATCTTCATACGAATCATGGAGTATACTCATTTGTAATAAAAGATGATCCGGAAGAGTGGATTGAGTTAATAAAGGAAAAATTGAATAATAAATAAAGCCATCTCCTTGCAAGAAATATGCAGGTAGATGGCTTATTTTTTAATCTTTATCAGCTAATATCCCAAAAATACGAAGAATACTGATGAATAAGTTAAGGAAATCAAGGTATAGATTTAATGCCATTAAAGGAACTTGCTCTGCGGTAATACCATAATGCTTCATTCGATTAAAATCAAACAATACATATCCACTAAAAACAAGGACACCAATAAAAGAGTAAGCAAGCATTCCAGTTGTAGTTAATGGCCAAAAATAGTTAAAGATACTAATGGCTATTAAAGCTATTAATGCTGCAAATAACATACCTCCTAAGAAAGATAAATCTCGCTTTGTTTTAGTAGCATATATCGCCAAAGCAGCAAAAACTACTGTGGTAGTTCCTAGTGCATTTATTACAACATTTCCTCCAACTGTAGAAACGTAATAAGACACAATTGGGAAGGTAGTAATTCCAGAAATGAATGTAAAGATAAACAAGAAAGAGTAGGAAAGAGATTTTCCTCTTCTAGCAAAAAGGGCAATGAGTAATAATACAATTTCTAAAATAGCTAAAGGTAAAAAAAGATAGGAAGGAATAAAATTACCTATCATGGTTCCTGTAAAGGCAATACCTAGTGAAAGGGCAAAAGTTCTTAATACAGATGGCATATATTCATTACTTGGGCTATATGCATACATTCTCTTCACTCCATTATCATTATGATAATCTATATACGTCCTATTAACAGGAATGTTTCATTAGTTAGTATATTTATTTCTCTCTAACCATGTCACCTTTTAATAAATCACGTATTTCTTTTAATAGTTCTTCTTTCGAATCTACCTTCACTGCTTCTTGTTTCACTTCTTCTTTTTTCTTAAATTTACTTAGCAAGCGAATCACAAGGAAGATGGAGAAGGAAATAATAAAGAAATCTACAATCGTTTGTATAAAGTTTCCATACTCAATACCTTTGTATACTAAGGTTTTAAATTCAACTCCAAGAAATAAATGAGTAAATAATGGCATAATTATATCTGATACAAGTGAATTAACAATTTTACTAAATGCTGTACCCACTATCACACCAATTGCTAAGTCTATAACGTTTCCTTTTATTGCAAATGCTTTAAAGTCTTTCCACATAGTAACCTCCTGAATTTTAGAAAATATAATCTTATTTTAATAGATGCTAATAGGTAATACGGAAGGAAGTGAAGAGTTCAGATGTTTCCTCTTTTGTTATATCCATTTTTTGAACCTTTGCAAAACGATTTCCTCTTTTTATTTCCACTAGAAAGGAGTCTAAAACGTTTTGTTCGCCAATTGCGACTATTTCTACCATGCCATTGGATCTATTTTTTACCCAACCAGTTATCTCATATTGCATAGCAGTCATCTGGACAAAATAACGAAAACCAACACCTTGAACTTTTCCGCTCACTAGTACATGATATTGTATCATTATGGTTCCTCCCACCATTTTTTATAAGCTTACAACACTTGTTTTTCCCTTATCTAAGTAGCTTTATCTTTAAAGAATTCCCTATAATCCGTGTCGTTATAACTTTTTCTACCCCAACTGATATATAGCAAACTTATGAACAATCTTCCGTTTGTGCAAGATATTGAGTTTAATTTTGCTTTTCTTTTAATCTTCTCATATTGGTTTTGTTGGTGCAAGGGATGAAAGTTTTCTTCGATTTTTCTCTATTTTAAATGGGAGATATACAGGGGTAGCTTTGAAATTGGAAAAAGCTAGGTTTGTAGAAAGTCGTTGATTTTGTTACTATTAGTTAGTTGAGCAAACAACTTGAGCATATAATTGTTCATAGGAAGATTTGTTACAAAGTAATGGGAGAGTATGAATGAGAAAAGCTAAGAATATGTGGCTCCTTTGGACCCTGTTAGTGATTATTGTATTTTCAGTCGGTGCGACATTATTAAATTTTTATATAGATAATAAAAAAACAACTAATATAAATAAAGATACTATTGGAACAAGAGATATAGACTGGGTGGAACAAAACGCCTATTTTACTATTAATATGAAAGTAAATGACCGTGATTACGAAATATATCTTGTGGGCGAAGGGGAGAAAAAATCGCAGTTAGCGGAAGATAATACGCTGGGGAAGAAAGATGATACGATTGTAAGAGGAGACTTCTCTTTTTACTTATGGAATGAAGAGTATGGACAGCTTGCCTATAGACAGGATGTGCAGCTTCCGAATCCGATGACATTTAATCTCTCAGAGAAAAATTCCAGTACGTATATGGTTAACCAGCAAAACATTGCAGCGATATTACAAGAAAACAGTAAAAATAACCTTGTTGCTTACTTTTATAGCATAAATAAGAATAAATTAATAAGTGTATCTGATGGTGGCTTAAATTTATCCAGTAGGAATATAAAAAGTATCCAACAAAATTATTTGCAAACAATGAGTAAACAAGATGAAGAGAACGTTCACTTTGACACTTGGATGTTGGAAAAAAACAAGTTAAAGCTTGAGAAGGTGGATGAAACACTTATTTCAGATAAAGAAGTAATAGCAAAATGGCTAGAAGAAGGAGAGTATTATTATCCTTTTAAAAATGTCAAAATTGATTCAAATATAATAACGCTTGCTGAACAAGGATTATTAATTGGTACTCAATATCCAATTGGTACTAGTATAAAAGAAATAATAAAAATAAATCCTGATTATGTCGTAAAAGATGCCGACATACAGGAAGCAAGGTTGATTTTTCCAGAGGTTACTTACTACTATGATACTGGAACAGAAATGGTCACGTCCGTCTCTATTCCAGGTGTCCGCTTGAAGGAATCTATTCAATCCTTTAAGAATGCTTTAGGGGAGCCGAACAGTCTTGTAAACATAGATAATGAGTATATGGCAACATATGATGCTAATAATTATCAATTACTAATCCATTTAGATGAATCTCAAATGATTCAATCGATCCAATTGAAAAGGAAGTAGTGGGTAAATTAAAGGAAGAATCAGCCTTCCTCAGAAGGCTGATTCTTCCTTAATGTTCATTAAAATTTAAAATGCCCAATCTCCATTGCGGAATACTGGCTCAACTTTGCCATCAGAAGTGATTCCATCAATGTTCATTTGATCAGATCCAATCATAAAGTCAACATGTGTAAGACTTTCGTTTAATCCTTTTTCTGCTAATTCTTCACTAGACATTGTTTTGCCACCCTCAATACAAAATGCATATGCACTACCAATAGCTAAATGGTTAGATGCATTTTCGTCAAATAGAGTATTGTAGTAAAGAATGTTAGATTGAGAAATTGGTGAACGATGTGGAACTAATGCCACTTCTCCTAAATAATGAGATCCTTCATCTGTTTCGACTAATTTACGAAGAATTTCTTCCCCTTGTTCCGCTTTTACTTCCACAATACGGCCATCTTTAAAAGTAACAGAGAAGTTATCAATAATATTTCCACCATAGCTTAATGGTTTTGTGCTAGAGACAGTACCATTTACACCTGTTTTATGAGGAACGGTAAACACTTCTTCTGTTGGCATATTAGCCATAAATTCAAAACCTTTTTCATTAATAGAGCCTGCTCCACACCATAAGTGGCCATCTGGAAGCTCAATAGTTAAATCTGTTCCAGGAGCAGTGTAATGAAGCTTTTTATAGGATTTTTCATTTAAGTAATCCACTTTCGTATGAAGATTATTATCATGCTCTTTCCATGCTTGAACTGGATCCTTTGTATCTACTCTAGAAGCCTTAAAAATGGCATCCCATAGTAATTCAACACGGTTTTCTGCAGGTGCATCTGGGAAAACAAGATTTGCCCAAGCTTGTGAAGGAACTCCAATAACAGTCCAGCTTACTTTATCTGATTGTACATAACGGCGGAATGTGCTTAATGCTGTACCAGCCGATTTTTGAAAGTTACTGATTCTCTCTGGGTCTACTCCTTTTAAAAGATCAGGGCTAGAAGAAGTAATAGACATAAATGCTGCACCATTTTCAGCTAATTCTATTTGCTCCTTTGCTCTCCATTCTGGATACTCTGTAAATGCTTCACTTGGTGCTAAGTCATATTTTGTACGTGTAACAACATCGTCAGACCAGTTAACAACGACATTCTTTGCGCCAACTTCATAAGCAGATTTTACGACAAGGCGAACAAATTCTAGTGCATCAATAGTTGTATTAATTACAAGTGTTTGATCCTTTTGAATATTTACCCCTACTTTTACAGCAAGCTCTGCATATTTTTGTAGATTTTCTTGAAATGTACTCATATAAACTCTCCTTTTTCCTGAGCAGTAGCTCTATGTATGAGCATAAATCCCAAGGAGGGAATGGATGCTTCTTCTATTGTAGCTTTTTTATGAGAATAAATAAACTGATTCATTGCAACATTAGCATAATTTCAAGTAGGAATTTACCCATATTAATAGATGGATTTGATAGAATATAGGTAGGATAGACTTTAGTAGGAAAATTATTTTGCCATAATGTAAAGTAGCTGTTATATGTGGGCAAACAGAGTTTTTTAGGAATCTTTAGGAGGTTTATTTTTTGAGAGAATTAAAAGCAGTTATTTTTGATTTTGATGGTGTTATTGCAAATACAGTACCTTATTACTATAAAGCAACAAAGAAGATGGCTTTGGAGATTGGTGCTCCTTTTACAGAAGAAGATAATCTGAATTATCAAGGAGTGCCAAGAAAAGTTCTTATAAATGATTTATTAGCTAGAACAAATAAGGTATTAACTGAACTGGAAAAAGAAGATCTAGGGAACAGAAAGAGTAATTACTATAGAGATCTTATCAAGGATTTCACTTCGGAACAAATGCTTCCAGGGATGCTTACATTTCTTCAAGAACTAAGAGCAGCCGGAATTAAATTTGGTATTGCCTCCTCTAGTTCTAATGCGCCGTTTTTATTAGAGCGATTTGGAATAAGAGACTGGTTTGAATGTATTGTAGATCCCCATTCACTAACAAAAGGAAAACCGGATCCGGAAATTTTTCTGAAGGCTGCAGATGGTTTAGGAGTAAGGTATGAAAACTGTGCAGCAATAGAGGATGGTCAAGCTGGTTTAAGCGGAATACTTAGGACACCTATGTTTTCTGTGGGGATTGGACAGGGAGAGATTTTTAAGCAAGCCGATTGGCAAGTAAAAGCAACGGAAGAGTTAGTTGCTTCTACACTATTGGAAAAATTTAAAAGTAAGTAAGAAGCAGAGAAGTTTCTTTACAGGCTATGGAAAAAACCCATCTTGGAGTATAGTATGGTCACCAGCAAATTTGTAGTAACTTGCAAAATAAGCGGAGAATTCCGCTTAAATACTGATTGAATGATATTTTGGTGCTACAACGGATTTCTCCGGTTAAGCAAGGAGAAAAACCTTCACATTTTTAGGTGTTTTAGGAGAATACCGGAAATATCCGTCTATAGAAGCTATTATTCATATTATTTAACTAAATAAGTGGATTTCTCCGGTTAAGTAAGGAAAAACCTTCACATTTTAAGTGTTTTAGGAAAATAACCGGAAATATCCGTCTATTGGAGCTATTCTTCATATTATTTAACTAAATAAGTGGATTTCTCCGGTTAAGCAAGGAAAAACCTTCACATTTTTAAGTGTTTTAGGAGGATAACCGGAAATATCCGTCTATTGGAGCTATTTTTTAAGGTAATAACGAAAATAGTCGGATTCCTCCGGTTATTTCTCCACTTGGCCCTTAGTATAGTTCTCTAGAGCGGACCCTTTCACTAGTTCTTTAAGGTTTGGTCAGTAATAAAGGCTTCTTAACCTAAGAAAAAACCACCCGTTCTGTGCTGCACCTCGAACGTCAGATTCTTAACTCTAACGTTCGAGGTGCAGTACATCTCACGAGTGGTACTTATTTCATTAGTCTTCTTTTTTCATAGCTGCTTTAAGCAAGTCACCTAGGCTTGTACCAAAGTTATCATCTTTACTATACTGTTGAACAAGTTTGCGCTCTTCTCTTTTATTAATGGTCTTTTTACGGTCAGTAGCTTTTTCTACTACATTACATGCTTTACATTGGAAGTAGGTTCCTGCTACTCCGTTATGAATTTCCATTTTCTTATGACATTGTGGACAGCGCTTGTTAGATAGTTTTGGATCTTTTCTCTTACTGAATGAGCATTCTATGCTTGAACATGCCAAAATCTTTCCGTTTTTAGTATTTTTCTCTTTAAGGAAAGATCCACACTCTGGACACTTAGAACCTGTTAAATTTTGTATTTTATAGTTTTTCTCACTGTGTTTAATTTCAGAAACAAAACGTTTTGTTTGTTCTTTAATTTGCTTCATAAATGTTATGGAGTTTGCTTTTCCTTTGGCGATATCCTCTAACTCTTTTTCCCACTGTGATGTTAAATCAGGAGTAGTTAGATCATCATTAACTAAGTTAATAAGTTGTTTTCCTTTTGGAGTAGAATGTAATTTTCCATTTTGTCTTTCCACTACTTCTGAACTTAGCAAACGCTCAATAATTTCAGCACGTGTTGCAGGAGTTCCTAAACCAAACTTCTCCATTTTCCCTAATATATCTGCTTCTGTAAAGCGAGATGGTGCTTCTGTAAATTTTTGTTCTTTTACGATCGATTGAACCTTTAACTGCTGACCTTTTTGGATAGTTAACTTTTGAGAGCTAGTATCTTTCCTTGCGTCTAGAGCTTTAAATCCTAGCTCAAGAACATTGGTTTCTTGGACAGTAAATTTTTCTCGATTTATGCTTAGTTCAGCAGTTATCGTTTCAAATTTATACTTAGGATAGAATAAAGTTAAGAAACGTAAAACAATCAAATCATATAATTTCATCTCATCATTATCTAAACGGTTTAAGAATACTGGCTGTTCAGTTGGAATAATGGCATGATGGTCTGATACTTTGTTATTATTAAAAACACTTGGAGCTTCCACTTTCCCTTGTTTATTAATAATCGGCTGTACTTCCTCTTTGTATGCCCCAGAAATAGCTTTTAGTCTTTCTAACATGGTATCTTTCATATCCGTTGTTAAGTAGCGTGAATCTGTTCTCGGGTAGGTAACAATTTTATGTTGCTCATAAAGTTTTTGAAGTACATTCAAGGTCTTTTTGGCAGAAAAACCAAAGCGTTTATTCGCATCTCTTTGTAGCTCTGTCAGATCATAAGGAAGTGGATGGTTTTCTGTCTTCTCTTTACGATGAATAGAGTCAGTAATAGCCATTTGGTTTTGACATTTAGCTACTATATCCTCTGCCTTTTTTTGATTGAAAATTCTTTTTTCTCCATTAAGTTCATATCTTGCTTGCATTCCTTCAATGGTAGCGGAAATAGTCCAATATTCTTTCGGTATAAAGCTTTGGATTTCCTTTTCGCGTTCAATCACCATAGAAAGTGTAGGTGTCTGTACTCGACCTGCTGATAATGGATCATTAAATTTAGTGGTAAGTGCACGGGACACATTTAGACCAATAAGCCAGTCAGCTTGTGCTCGACATATTGCTGATTGATAGAGTGAATCAAATTCTTTTCCAGGTTTTAATTGTTTAAAGCCATCTTTAATAGCTTTATCTGTTTGGGAGGATATCCATAAACGTTTTGTTGGCTTATTGAAACGTGCTTTTTCTAGTATCCAACGAGCCACCAATTCTCCTTCTCTTCCCGCATCTGTAGCTATTATGCATTCTTTAATATCTTTTCGCTTAGAAAGCTGTTCAATGGCTTTATACTGATGACTAGTTTGCTTCATCACTTTTATTCCCATCTTGTCTGGGATGATTGGTAAGTCCTCTAAGTTCCAGTTTTTAAATTTCGGATCATAGTTTTCAGGCATTTTTAATTCAATTAAATGACCAAGTGCCCATGTTACAATATATTTATCTGATTCAATATAACTTTTTGAAGTTTTATTACAACCAAGCACACGGGCAATTTCCCGAGCAACACTTGGTTTTTCACATAATACAAGAGATTTCATAATACACCTTCCAATAGATGAATTTCCCTTCAAAAGAAAATTCTATATTTTAGTTCCAGCTATTAGTATAACATGGAGTAAGTCTATATAAGGGGTAGAAAGGAGGGATAAACGAATGCGACGCCCTTACAAAAAGAAGAGCGCCGTTAAATGGAGTTAGATTAATTAATCTTTTTCTACTCGATTTTTAAATGCTTCTTGTGTCACAATGAACTCTTCGTCTTCAGGAGCATCTTCTGCATGAGTATGTTTTCTTGTGTCCGCAGGTAAAGGGCCTGGGTGATGTTTCTTCTTATGATTAAAATGTTCTCCACGTGCCATGTCTAACACTCCTTTCTGTTCTCTCCTATTTTTAGAAAAAATAAATCATCCTATACCAAAAGAAAAATTGAAATGATATATAATAGTAATATAAAGAGTGGTGGGAACTTTTCATTTCAGGTTCTCAGAAAATTACCCAATCTATTTGGTGCAATGAAAGCGAACTTATCAAAAACGAGAGATGATTCATTCATCTCTATTTGCATGAAAAAACAAATTTATACAAATATACACAAAATACTTCTAAAAAAAAACGTAATTATGTCGAAAAAAAGAGTAAGAACTAGAAACGAAATTTTTAAAAGATAGGTGGATTCAATGGATAAGTCGTCCTTATTTGGAGTAATACTCGCATTAATTGCTGTTGGAGTAGGTATGGTAATGAAAGGGGTTAGCCCTGTCGTTCTTTTAAATCCAGCTGCCATATTAATCATTTTATTGGGAACAGTTGCTGCTGTTGTCATCGCATTTCCTTTACCAGAAATTATGAAAGTTCCAAAGTTATTTGGAATTCTTTTCAAAGAACAGAAGTTACAGGATACAAAAGAATTAATTCGTCTTTTCTCTGATTGGGCACAGCTTGCTAGAAAAGAAGGATTACTTGCTTTAGAAGCAAGAACAAATGAAGTGGAAGATCCATTTCTAAAGAATGGCTTGTCCTTATCTGTTGATGGACAAAGTGCAGAGTATATAAGAGATGTATTATCAGAAGAAGTAGAAGCAATGGAAGAAAGACACCGTACAGGAGCACTTATTTTTACTCAAGCAGGAACTTATGCACCTACATTAGGAGTATTAGGAGCGGTTGTTGGTCTAATAGCTGCACTTGGGAATATGTCTGACGCAGAAGCTCTTGGACATGCCATAAGTGCTGCTTTCGTTGCTACACTAATGGGAATATTTACAGGATATGTCCTATGGCATCCATTTGCTAATAAGCTAAAAAGAAAATCACAGATTGAAGCAAAGCAAAAGTATTTGATGATTGAAGGAGTTCTTTCTATTTTAGAAGGAGAAGCACCTAGAGTAATTGAACAAAAGTTAGCATCTTATTTACCGGTAACCGAGAGAAAGAAATTCTTAGAGGAAAGTGAAAGTAGCGTGAGTGCTAATGAGTAAAAAAAGGAAAAAGAAAGAACATCATGAAGAGCATGTAGATGAGTCATGGCTTGTTCCCTATGCGGATGTTCTCACGCTCCTATTAGCGTTGTTTATTGTTTTGTATGGAATGAGTTCCTTAGATGCAAAGAAATTTTCTGCCATGGCAGAAGTATTTAATCAAGAGTTCCAAAGCGGTACAGGAGTACTCGATTTTCCTAGTCCAGCACCATCTAAAGAAGAAAAAAATCTGGACACAAATGAAGAAGTGGAAAACAACCAAGATGACAGTAAAAGTGTTTCAGATGAAAAATTAAAGGAATTACAAAAAGAACAGGATCAACAGGAACTAGCAGAAGTACAACAAAAGGTTAATGCTTATATTGAGCAAAATAATTTAGGTGGCAAGCTTGAAACAGAGCTTACTGACGAAGGATTACATGTATCCATAAGAGATAATGTACTATTTGCTTCTGGAAGTGCGGAAGTGCGTGATGCAGACAAAAATATTGTATCAGAAATCTCAAAATTACTAGTAATGGACCCTCCGAGGAGCATCATAGTAAGTGGTCATACAGATAATGTACCGATTCATAATTCTCAATACTCTTCTAACTGGGAGCTCAGTGTAACAAGAGCATTGAATTTCATGAAATTACTATTAGAGAATAATGAGTTAGACCCAAGAGCATTCAGTGCAAAAGGATTTGGAGAATACCAACCAATTGCAAGCAATGATACAGCAGAAGGTAGAGAAAAAAATAGACGTGTTGATATATTAATTCAACCAAGAGAAGAAGTAACGAATTAAGAAAAAGACTGACTTTCAATCAGTCTTTTTTTGTTTGTCTGTCTATCCCTGTCATCTCCCTAGCCTAGTGAGAATAAGGGTTCTTAAGATTACAGTATATTAAGCTAATGTTTTATTTATTATAAACGAATACTAGTTAAGGGTTGTTTATTATAAAACAAAAGTCTATAATATAGACAAAAGTTTATTTGTGTAATTCCTTTTTAAGGAGGACTATATGAATGATAAAGAGATTCACATTCTGGAGTTAATTAAAGAAAACCCTTTTGTTACCCAGAATGAATTAGCAGAAAAAACTGGATTATCTCGTTCGGCTGTAGCAGGATATATTTCCTCGTTAACAAAAGAAGGGAAACTATTAGGAAGAGCGTACGTTTTTCCTAAAAAGAAAGAAGTCGTATGTATCGGTGGTGCAAACATTGATCGTAAGCTTCAAACAGAAGAGACCATTCAATATGGCACTTCTAATCCAGCCTATTCTAGTCAATCAGCAGGTGGAGTAGCACGAAATATTGCTGAAAACCTTGGGAGACTAGGAGTCCAAACCTCTCTCTTTACGATAATTGGAGAGGATCATGGCGGGGAATGGCTTTTAGAAAGTACAAAAGCATATGTAGATATTACGCCTTCTGTAATGAAAGAAAAACATCAGACGGGAACGTACACAGCATTGCTAGATTCTGAAGGTGAATTACAAGTGGCATTGGCTGATATGTCTATTTACAACAGTATTAATCAGGAATTAATAGAGAAAAAGTGGGCACATGTTGCTTCAGCAGATCTAGTCATACTAGATACTAATTTCCCAGCAGACGTTCTTGCATATGTGATTGAAAGATGTCGAAAAGAAGGGAAATCGTTATGTATAACACCAGTTTCTGCCCCAAAGGTTAAGAAGCTTCCGCAGAATTTACATGGTGTGTCTTGGCTAATTGCTAATAAAGACGAAGCAGAAGTGTTGGCAGATATGAACATTAAGGAAGAGGGAGATTTCTTCCAGGCTGCTGAAATTATTCTCTCAAAGGGAGTAGACAAAGTAGTTATTACACGTGGAGATAAGGGACTAATCTACTTCACTAAATCGGGAGAAGCAGGGGTTATTTTGCCACCAAAGATAAATGTGGTAGATGTTACAGGTGCTGGAGATTCCTTAGTATCAGGAATTATGTATTCACACATTAAAGGGTTACATACAGAAGATGCTTGTAAAATAGGGATTGCTTGTTCCTTACTAACCTTACAATCCAATGAAACAGTTAATCCCCAGTTGAATAATAAGAAGTTGCAAGAAACGTTTGGAAATTACTTTCACTAAGAGGAGACATAAAAAATGAAAAAAGAATGGTTAGAATACTCAAACGAAGTATTAGAAGCAAAGAAAAATAACCAAGCAATTGTCGCTTTAGAATCTACTATTATTTCTCATGGTATGCCTTATCCGCAAAACGTGCAAACAGCAAAAGAAGTGGAAGATATTATCCGCAAAAATGGAGCAGTACCTGCAACTATTGCTATTATTAACGGAAAAATAAAAATTGGTTTAACAGATGATGAAATCGAATTCCTAGCTAAAAGTGATGACATTGAAAAAGCTAGTAGAAGAGATTTACCTTTTCTAATTGCAGGCAAGAAAAATGGAGCAACTACAGTAGCAGCAACGATGATTTGTGCAGAACTTGCTGGTATTGAAGTATTTGTTACTGGTGGAATCGGTGGCGTGCACAGAGAAGCAGAACAAACAATGGATATCTCTGCAGACTTACAAGAGTTAGCTAAGACAAGTGTTGCTGTTGTTTGTGCTGGTGCTAAATCTATTTTGGATATTGGCTTAACCCTAGAATACTTAGAAACATATGGTGTACCAGTGGTTGGATATGGTACAACTTCATTACCTGCTTTCTATACAAGAACTAGTCCATTTGAAGTGAATTTCTCTATTGATACTCCAAAAGAAGTAGCAGAAATGATCCGTACTAAATGGGAGTTAGGTTTAAACGGTGGAGTAGTCATTGCTAACCCTATACCAGAAGAGGATGCTCTTGAAGAAAGCTATATTACAGAAATCATTGAGAAAGCACTTCAAGAAGCAAAAGAAAAGCAAATCTTAGGTAAGAATGTTACACCATTCCTATTAAGTAAAGTAAAAGAATTAACAGAAGGCACTAGCCTAGTTGCTAATATTGCTCTAGTTAAAAATAATGCAGAAGTTGGTTCTAGAATTGCAGTAGAGTTAAATAAATAAAAACAGAAAGGAGAAATGTTATCACACTAGCATTTCTCCTTTTTCTTTCCCTTTTCTAGCTATGCCAATTTTTATGTACTATTCTTCTCTCTTCTTCTTATATTTAACATAATCAAGAATTCCGGCAAATTCTTCTGTCGTAATACCATCTTCAATGGCTCCCTCAACTAACTTAACCCATTCCTCATCCATGCTGTCTATTGATGTACTGTTCGTGTCTAGCAGTTCTTCTAAATTTGTATCAAGAGTACATGCTAGCTTAGATAACACTTGGAGAGAGGGGTTTTTTTGGATTCCTCGCTCAATATAACTTAAATATGATTTAGAGACACCGGCTCTATCAGAGAGAGCGTTTATTGAAAATCCCCTTTTCAATCTTAGTGTTTTTATTTTTGCTCCAACCAACATTTATAATAATCTCCTCATTCCATATGGAAGTCTACAGTTTCATTATAACGAACGAACCTTTCTTTAAAAAATACGAAAAAGCTAGAATAGAAGAGATAACGCGAGAAAAAGAACGGAAACTGTTCTTAAAAAAGAAAATATCGCTGATTTTGGAATTTTAGAAAATGATAGATTTGCCCTATACTAAAGAAGTGGTTCTTAAAAAAGAACATAAAATACATATAAAAAGAACTAGTTCTTTTTATTGAGAGAAAGAGACATTCTGTTCAAATGAATAGATTATGAGTATAAGAGGGTGGAAAATGTACAGGAAAAATTGTGATAGATGCAAAAGACCATCTTTTAGTAGCAGCGAAATTGGAAAATGGTATTGTCCTATTTGTAATCATGATCTTACAGACTATCCGTTTTTTAATGCTATTACCTTTGAAAGAATAAATGTTAGATATCCTTTTGAAAAAGTAATAAATACATATCAAACACAATATTATTATAATAAAAGTAAATAAGTAGTAGCATAGTTGAACAAATAGTTATATGGGTAATGCAATAGTAGGATTATTTCGACCTTTCTCGAGTGATAAAAGAAAAAATTGTAGAAAACGAAAGAAATATTTTAGTATATTATCCTAATTTTATGACAAAATGTAGCACTATGATGGGGAATAAAGAGCTATAATAAAAATAAATAAACATAATCGTACTAGTTAAGGGCAAACCAAGGCGAAAGTTTGGGACGCAAAGTCACGGATCTAATGTGTATTTGAGCGATGATGGCCGGACTACCGAAATACGAAGGTATTTTTGGGAGGGAAGAATTAAGTGATTGATAGTAATCTTTTTAAGGAACAACTAGATGCGGAATGGATTCAGCTAATTAGTGAAGCTAAAAGCCTTGGAATGAATTTACAAGAAGTAAGAGCGTTTATAAAAAAAGAAAAAGATTGCTTAATTGAAGGAAATTCTATTGCACCTCTAGAATAGTCAGATTTTTCTGATTAAAAACAAATAGGGTTAAAATCTATCCCACTTGAAAACGAATCTTACTTGTAATCAAGGAATGGATTTTAACCCTTTTATAATCCTATTTATAATGGATGTAATGTTAAACTTGAGTAAAATTTATTTTTTTTGTTCAATTCTCCATTTATTAAACTCTAGAAATTCACGAAATTCATTTTTAGAAACACCTGAATCCATTGCTTCTTTTACAATTTTTAACCATTCAGAATCTAAATCATCTTTATTCTGTTGATCATGTAATAATTGATCTACTGGTATATGAAATACAGCAGCTATTTTCTCTAAAAATTGGATAGATGGATTGGATTGTAAATTTCTCTCTAATGAACTTAAATAGGATTTCGCTACTCCTGCTTGGTCCGCTAATTCAGATAAAGACATTCTTTTCTCTAAACGTAGCTGTTTTACTCTATCACCGATCATACGGCCTCACTCACCCTCACTAACAGTATGTATACATATCATAGCATTTATAAGTAAAAAGTTCCATATAAAGAACAATATGTTCTATTATTAAATGATTTCTAATGGAGAACATTCATAAAATAGTCAAATAATTCAGCCCTTTTTCCTATTTATAATATGCTCTATGGGACATCTTCACAACTTATAAAGTACCATTTATTATTTACCCAAACTTTCTATAAACAAAACCTTTTTTTGAAAAAAACCTTCACTTTTTAGACATGAAGAAAAAAAAACGGTAGAATAGTGAAAAAAAGTAATGTTGGTGAATAAGCATTGAATAAATACTACATGATATTTGAAGAATTAGAAGCAGCAATAAGAAGTGGTAAGTATGCCGCTAATACAATTTTGCCTTCTGAAAATGAATTAGCTGAACAATACAATACCTCAAGGGAAACCATTAGGAAAGCCTTAAACATATTATCACAAAAAGGGTATATTCAGAAATTACGTGGAAAAGGTTCTTTAGTATTAGATTTAGAAAAATTACAATTTCCTATATCTGGATTAGTTAGTTTTAAAGAACTAGCGGAAAAAATGGGACATACGTCTGTAACCATTATTGAAAGCTTTGCCAAAAAAAATCCTTCTTCTAGTTTACAAAAAGAAATGCAGTTAGCAAAAGAGGATTCTATTTATGAAATCGTTCGCGTGAGAGAAATAAATGAAGAGAGAATTATCTTAGATAAAGACTATCTAGTGGAGCAGTATGTTCCAGGTTTAACAGAAGAAATTTGTAGAAATTCTATTTTTAGTTATATTGAGAAAGATTTACACTTAAAAATTAGCTTTGCGAGAAAGGAATTCACTGTAGAGGAGCCAACTGAGGAGGATTTTAACTTACTGGACTTAGAGGGTTTTCATTCTATTGTAGTAGTAAAAAACTATATCTACTTTGAAAATGCGACACTTTTTCAGTATACGGAATCACGACATAGACCAGATAAGTTCCGATTTGTAGATTTTGCTAGAAGAAATGAACCATAAATTTTTCATTAGCATGTTTTATTTTTTTTCAAAGGGGAAGTTTACTTGTGAAGAAAAAAATAAAAGGAGATGCTAGCTTTGAGTAAAAAAATCGCAACTTTAATTACAAATATGTTTGAAGATGTAGAGTACACGGAGCCAGCTAAAGCCTATAAAGAAGCTGGACATGAAGTAGTAACAATTGAATTAGAGGCTGGAAAAACAGTAAAAGGAAAGCAAGAAGAGGCAACTGTTACCATTGATAAAGGTATTGCGGATGTAAATCCTGAAGAATTTGATGCACTATTTATACCTGGAGGGTTCTCTCCTGATCAACTTCGTAGTGATGACCGTGTTGTTGCTTTTACTAAGTCATTTATGGATGCGGACAAACCAGTCTTTGCTATTTGTCACGGTCCACAGCTCCTCATTACAGCTAAAACATTAGAAGGAAGAGCTGCAACTGGTTATAAATCCATTAAAGTAGATATGGAATATGCAGGAGCAAACTATAAGGATGAGGAAGTTGTAGTATGTAAGGAGCAGCTTGTAACTAGTCGCACACCTGATGATATTCCAGCGTTTATTAGAGAATCATTAAAGCTTTTAAATAAGTAATAGAAAGTTTATAAGGAGTCTATACATAAAGTTATCCTTGCTTCATATGGATAACTATGTATAGGCTTTATTTTATGTTAATCTAAGAAATAAGTACATAATGCAACATCGTTTGAAAGGGGTATAACAATGATTATTTTAAAATCTAAAAGAGAAATAGAACAAATGCAGAAAGCTGGTGAAATTCTAGTTGGCTGCCATAAACTAATTGCGAGCATGATTAAGCCTGGTGTGAGTACATTAGAAATTGATCAGGCAGTAGAAGCATATTTGAAGGAAAAAGGAGCAACACCTGAGCAAAAGGGGTATCGTGATTATCAATACGCCACTTGTGCTAGCTTAAATGATGAAATTTGCCATGGTTTTCCTAGAAAAGAGCCACTTAAAAACGGAGATATTGTCACTATTGATATGGTTGTAAATTATCATGGAGGATTAGCGGATTCTGCATGGACATATGCAGTTGGAGATATTTCCGCTGAAGCCAAAAAATTAATGGAAGTGACAAAAAAAGCACTTTATAAGGGAATCAAACAAGCACAAATAGGTAACCGTATTGGAGATATTGGTTATGCTATCCAACAATATGTAGAGGGTGAAGGATTTTCTGTAGTAAGAGATTTCATTGGTCATGGAATAGGAAAAGTGATTCATGAAAAACCTGAAGTACCTCATTTTGGACTTCCAGGGAAAGGACCGCGCATTAAAGAGGGTATGGTATTTACCATTGAGCCAATGGTGAATATAGGAGATTATCAGATGAAGATGGACAATAATGGTTGGACAGCACGAACGAGAGATGGGAAACTCTCCGCGCAGTATGAGCATACTATTGCGATTACAAGTGATGGTCCTATTATTCTGACAGACCAAGATGCATAAAAAAACAAGAAGTGTCTCTAGCATTAGGTTTGGAGACACTTCTTGCTTTTATTGCTTGCGAAGACTACCTAATTCCTCAGCAATTGCTTGCATCTCATTAGGACTAAAAGATTCTCTCTTCATGACAAGCTCATATATATCTCTTATGTCATCATAGAGTTCTTCATTAAAGTGAGATGATTTAATCGCCCCAATATTTAATACTTTAAGTTTCTCTTTTATTTTTTCTATCATATAATTGACGTTTTCAGTAGTCTTATTATCTAAATTCATGGTGTGTCTCCTTTCCTTAATAAAGGGAATTTCTTTTTTTCATCTTTTCATGACAAGGATAAAATGTCAATATATTATTGATTGCACGAAAAAATAAGAGAGAGAACAGAATAAACTTTGTATGTAAAAGAAAAAATGGAGGGAAAATAAAATGGAAGTAAAAGTTTTATTTATTTGTTTAGGAAATATTTGTCGATCTCCTATGGCTGAAGCAGTATTTAGAAATCTGGTAGAAAGAGACAGGTTATCAGCTACTATAAGCTGTGATTCTGCAGGAACAGGTGGATGGCATACTGGTAATCCTCCACATCAAGGGACAAGGGATATCTTGAAACTAAATAAAATCAGTGATACAGGTATTTTTGCTAGACAATTGTTAGATAAGGATTTAGAACAGTTTGATTATCTTATCGCAATGGATAACAGCAATATTAGCAATATAAAAAAACTAAGTGAAGCATTAGATGGAACAAAAGTGCGACTATTAATGGATTATACAGAGCATTACTCTGGAAAAGAAGTGCCAGACCCTTATTATACAGGGAATTTTGAAGAAGTATATGAACTAGTGAAGGATGGGTGTGAAGGATTACTTCAGGAAATTAAAAGCAAATATCTATTATAATTTTTCTACCTTTCCATCCTTCATTAGAATAGCAATGATAAGAAGGTGGAATTTAGATGAGAATGAGTTTAACAAAAGGGTTATTTATAGGGAGTATGGTGGGTGTGGCTTTTAGTCTGTTTGATAAGCAAACGAGAACACAATCTGTACAGAATATTCGAAATTGGAAAGAAACTGCAACAGATTTAAAAGCGATGACTAATAGTATAAATAGAACATCTGAAAAGATAAAAAGTACAGCGGTTAAGCTTTCTGATGATGCTACCTTTGTGGTAGAAAAATTAGAAGAGTTAAAGGAAATCACACCTGTAGTAGCAGGTATTATACGTGAGACAAAAGATACGTTTTCTACGGAAGGAAGAAATCAACAGGAAAGAAAGTTGACTTCTAGCATACAATACTTACCATAACTAGATTACTCAAAGAAGACACACTTTAATGACATAGTGTGTCTTTCTTATCTCTGCTATTAATTTAATGAGAGATGTTTCTAAATTTCATTCAAAGGGCAATAAGTACATAAAAGCTATTTTCCAAGTACTTTTAGGATGGTGTGTTTTATGGGAGAGTTCATTCATTCAGTAAAAGGATTAATTAACAGAATTATAAAAGATGACGTTTTTGATTTATCTGCACAGTTAGCTTATTATTTCTTGCTATCTATTTTTCCATTAATGATTTTTGTTATGACTCTTTTACCATATTTACCAATTACAAAGGACGATTTATTAGGCCTGATTGAGGGATTTGCTCCAGGCGAAATTATGGATGTAATGGAAACAAATGTGGACCAAATTTTAAGTAGAAATCCTAGTTTGTTATCTTTTGGTATTATCGCCACTATTTGGTCAGCATCTAATGGGTTAAATGCAATTGTAAAAGCTTTTAATAAAGCATATGACGTCAAGGAAACGAGATCCTTTATTGTGGCTAGAGGAATGTCTATTGTGTTGACTCTTGGCATGATTGCTGTTGTAGTTATTGCCTTACTATTACCAGTTTTCGGTGAGCAAATTGGCATGTTTTTATTTTCTCAATTTAATCTAACAGATGAGTTTCTAACGATTTGGAATACATTAAGGTTTTTAGTATCTGCAGCTATTCTTTTTATTGTTTTTCTAGCTTTATATTGGTTCGCACCAAATAAGAAAATAAAATGCATAAAAGCAGTTCCTGGAGCCGTTTTTGCAGCTGTAGGTTGGGTAGTAGCATCTCTTGGTTTTTCTTATTATGTAGGGAATTTTGGAAACTACTCTGCTACATATGGGAGTATAGGGACGATTATTGTTTTAATGATTTGGTTTTATCTGACTGGCGTTATTATTATAATTGGTGGAGAAATAAATGCCTTTTTATCGGAGCGTAAAGATAAATCATGTTAATTAGTCAATACTCGGATGAGAAACCGTTATTTACCTCTATAAAAGATTTTATATCGTGCAAACTATAATTGGGGAAGCAAGCAATATATAATCAGGAGGAATATACGATGACTAAACATACGAAAAAAGATGGCAGCAATACGAAGCAAAAAGGAAAAAGTAAACCAAAGCATAAAACATCTGGTTCTGCTAATGGGCAGAATGGATATCATTAAATAGTTGGTTATATATTAGTTTAGGGGCGTTCATTTTAAGATGAACGCCTTTTAAGTTTGTGGGAATAAGTAAAAAGTGGTCTATAGCCTCATAGCTATTAAACCACTCTAATTTTTATTTAATTTTTAAGCAATCGTAAACTATTTAAAATAACTAAAATGGTACTTCCCTCATGGCCAATTACTCCAAATGGCAAATCAACAACCTGAAGAAAGTTTGATATGATTAGAAGCATGATGACGGTAAGTGAGAAGATGATGTTCTGCTTTACAATACGATTCATTCGTTTAGCCAGCTTAATCGCTTCTGTGATGCGAGGTAAGTCATTTTTCATTAAAACGATATCGGCTGTTTCTAAAGCAACATCTGTACCTTCTCCCATAGCAATACCTACCGTTGCTGTAGCAAGTGCAGGAGCATCATTTATACCGTCACCAACCATTGCAACCATTCTATATGTTTCTTTTAGTTCTTTAATGGATTGTACTTTTGTTTCGGGTAAACATTCTGCTATATAATGATCTATTTCATTAGCTCTTGCAATAGCTTGAGCAGTTTTTTCATTATCACCTGTAATCATAACCGTATAAATGCCTTCTTCTTTTAAGGAAGCAATAGCTTGCTTGCTCTCACTCCGAACAACATCCATTAAGCCAATTAATGCTATTATTTCTGTATTTCTTTTTATAAAGACAGTAGTCTTTCCGTCTCCTGCTAAAGACTTATACACTCCATTTTGGAAATCTGAGGCTTTGTTTTCTCCTACAAAATCTGCTTTCCCTATTTTCCATTCCTGATCGTCGATATCGGCTGTAATACCAAGTCCAGAATGATCTTGGATGTTATCTAGTTTAATCAAGCTGTTTGGATAGATACGCTCTGCATATTGCACAATAGCATTCGCTAACGGATGATTGGAGTGCGATTCCATGCTTGCGATGAAAGGGAGTATATCTTCCTCTTTATAGTCCTCGTGAACAAGTACATCAGTAACAATAGGCTTACCCTTAGTTAATGTTCCTGTTTTGTCAAAGGCAATTGCTTTCACATGTGCTAAATTCTCTATATGAACGCCACCTTTAAATAATATGCCATTTCTTGCTCCATTGGAAATGGCTGATAAGGTCGCAGGCATGATACTTGCGACTAATGCACAAGGTGAAGCCACCACTAGAAAAATCATGGCACGATAAAAGGTTTCATTCCAAGACCAGTCAAAAAGAAAATGTGGCAAAACCATTAGTAGTGCAACAATAGACAGAACCACTTTTACATAAGTACCTTCAAATTTTTCTATAAATGCTTGAGAAGGAGATTTCTCACTTTGTGCTGTTTGAACCAAGGAAATGATCTTTTGAAATAAGGTTTCATTCGTATTCTTTGTAATTTTAACGGTAATAGAACCACTTAGGTTTACGGTACCCGCGAATACTTCTTCTTGGGTGCCTTTCGTTAAAGGAATAGATTCCCCTGTAATGGCTGCTTCATCTATAGACGTAGTTCCTTTTATGATGATTCCATCAGCAGGAATTCTCTCTCCTGGCTTAATAAAGATAGAGTCAGCAATTGCTAATTCGGATACTGATACAATTTCTTCTTCTCCATTTGGAAGAATTCTTAGTGCTTCTTCTGGCTGTAAGCTCATCAGAGAAGAAATTTCTTTATTACTTTTATTCATGGTGTATGTTTCTAATGCACCACTTACCGCGAAAATAAATATTAAAATTGCTCCCTCTGCCCAATAACCAATTATTGCCGATCCAATTGCTGCAAAAACCATCAACATTTCTACATTTAATTCTTTATTGGCAATTGTTTCTTCTATGCCTTCTTTTGCTTTTGCATAGCCACCGATTACAAAAGCAAGTAAATAGAAGATAACTGATAGAGTTTCTATATGATAGTGGCTAAGTAACCAACCTATAAGAATAAATACTCCACTAACTCCTGCTGCAATTAATTCTATAAATGGTAGCATTCTTTTAAAGACAGATATCTTTTCTTCAGTATTTGGTTCTAAGTAAGGTCGTATTTCTGTTTCTGTAGACAATTATATTTCCTCCTTTTATTTAAATGATAGAGATAATCAACGTCATTACCCTTAAAAAACACGAAAGCTGCCACCTAGTCGGTGACAGCATTCAAGAAAGAATAAAGAATTCTTGGTGTATTTATTTGTATTATGTTTATCCTACCACATATTGTATGTGGTTGAATATTATTTTGCTTCTACAAAACCTGCGTTTTTGTTCTGTTCTTTCTTTCCGAAAAGGAAAATAAGGGAACATACAATCAATAAGATAAAAGCAATGATTAAGAAATAGCTAAATTGTTGGAAGTATTGAATAAAGGTACCTCCTAAATATGGTCCAATTAAGCTTCCTACACTAAAGGCAATGCCACATAAAAGATTACCAGTAGGCAGGAGGTTAGTTGGTACAAGGTCCGTCATATAACTGATTCCTAGAGAGAAGGTAGAGCCTACCGCCATTCCTGCCACAAACAGACAAATAGCTAAACCAGTGATATATACTTCGAGTACACTTGCCATAGTAAAACAAACGGTGCCAACTAAAAGTATGGTAATGAGTGTTTTTCGTCTACCAAACTTATCACTAAGCATTCCTAAAGGAAGCTGAAATACAATGGCACCTATCGAGAAGGAAGTTAGTAGCAAAGAAATTTGAATGACCTCTAACTCAATACGTAAACCATATATAGGAAAGCTTGAATTTAAGCTTGATTCAAGGAATCCATATGCTAATGGTGGTAGAAAAGCAATCCAAGCATATTTCATTGCTTTAGAGAATCGGCTCATTGTTTCTTTAAAAGAATTGGATTCTACTTCTTGTTCAGGAATCTCATTTTTAATCCATAAAACAAATATCCAAGCAATGAAGCAGAGGATAGAAGATAGTATGAATGGAAGTGATTCATTTATTTCTATTAAAGGTGTTAATAATGGACCAACTGCAAATCCAATTCCGAAGAAAACACCATAAAGAGAAATATTTCTCCCTCTATTTGCTTCAGATGAAGCGGTTGTTATCCAAGTTTGTGTAGAGAAGTGTAGAGCATGATCGCCAATACCGATAAAAAGACGCAGAATAAACCAAAACCAAAATGTCTTCCATAATGGGAAAAGTGCTAAAGATACAATAACCATTAGTCCCCCGAAAACAATAATAGGTTTATATCCATATTTTCGAAGAGGATATTCCATGAATGGAGAAATAAGAATGATTCCCATATAAAGACCAACTGCATTTAGGCCATTCAAGCTAGAGGAAAGTCCATCGTTTTCAAAAATGACGGAGATCAACGGTAATAATAACCCCTGACTAAAACCCGAAATACTAACAATAGTGATAAGAGCTGCAAATTTTTTACTGTTCATAATATTTTCTCCCTTTAGATAGCACAGTTACATAGTATTTAGTCTCTCTAAATGTTAATCAATACTGAAAACTTATGCAATACAATAATGCGAAAAAATAAAAAAAGCTAATACATTGGTTTAGTGTACCAACATATTAGCTAACGTTAAGTTATATAGTATACTCTTCAGCGGGAGAAGCAGAGTCAGCAAAGTAGCGTATTTTAGTAGGTGTCAACTTTAGTAAAAGATAATTAGGATCATCTGGTCCATCTAACCACTTATTTAATTTTTCATTCCAAACTGCTTCTTTTTTATCTAAAGAATCTTCGGTACTAACGGTTGCTTCTAACTCACAATAAGCACCATCATGCCCAGCGCCAGCTAAACCAAGTAATACATGTACATAAGGATTCTGTTTCAGTGATTCTACTTTATGAGTTTTTTTACTTGTTGCTGTGTAAAGAAGTAGATCTTCTGGATAAAATAGCATAAAGCGACTATATGGTTTACCCTCTTCAATAGTTGCTAATGTTCCGATTGTATGGTTTTGAAAAAGATGGTCAATTTTTTGTTTTAATGAATTAGTCATTGTTTATTCTTCCTTTCTTTATAAAGGTACAACTTAGCATTTACTCTATTGGCATCCTTTAATCCCGTTTCGTAAAGTTGATTTATATTTTTTAATAAATTGGTTTTATTTGGTTATGGAAGACGTATAATAAGTTTATTCTCCAGCAAGAGAGGGGATTAATAGTTAGATATGAATAGAAAGGAAGAGTCATCATGGTAAATAAAATTTTTATGATTGCCGCATTTATTGGTGTTCCTCTGTCAGTAATTGGTTCTTTGCTGCATTGGTCTAGTATTGTCATGTTTATCATCTATTGTTTAACAATCATTGCTTTATCAAGCTTTATGGGAAGAGCAACAGAAAGCTTAGCTATTGTGGCAGGTCCAAGAATTGGGGGCTTATTAAATGCTACTTTTGGTAATGCGGTAGAATTAATTATCGCTATTTTTGCGTTAAGAGAAGGATTAACAGAAGTTGTATTAGCATCGCTAACAGGATCTGTTCTTGGAAACTTATTACTTGTAGCCGGATTATCCTTTTTTATAGGAGGATTAAAGTATAAAAGACAAAAGTTTAATGTCTTTGATGCTCGTCATAATTCTGGATTATTAATGTTTGCGGTGATTGTCGCTTTTGTGATTCCTGAGGTATTCTCAGTAAACATGGATGGAGATCAAACTCTTTCATTAAGTATTGGCGTCGCTATTATTCTTATATTACTCTATCTAGCTGCACTATTCTTTAAGCTTGTAACACATCGAGGCGTTTATCAGGTGGAACATAATGGAGAAAGTGGTCATCATGATGAAGTGCCCGAATGGACCGTTAAAAAAAGTATTACCATTCTTGCTTTAGCAACAATTGCAGTTGCCTATGTTTCTGAGAATTTAGTACATACATTTGAAGTAGTAGCAGAATCATTTGGCTGGTCAGAGTTATTTATCGGGATTATTATTGTGGCAATAGTAGGTAATGCAGCGGAACATGCATCAGCTGTTGTTATGGCATACAAAAATAAAATGGATATAGCAGTTGAAATTGCAATAGGATCTACTTTACAAATTGCCATGTTTGTTGCACCATTATTAGTCCTGATTTCTTTATTCTTTCCAACTGGAATGTCACTTGTATTTACCCTACCAGAACTTGTCTCTATGGCAGCCGCTGTTCTGTTAATGATCAGCTTGTCCAATGATGGAGAGACAAACTGGTTTGAGGGAGCTACCCTGCTTGCAGCATATGCTATTATGGGAATTGGATTTTATTTATTATAAATAATTCAAGCTGCATTTGGAAAACGAAGGAAGATATCTAATTGAACTTTCTAGAGTGAAATGGGATAAACTAATTTAAATAAGCAAAACAAAGCCTAGCTACTTTCTTTACAGTAGCTAGGCTTTTTTGTATGAATCAAGACCCTTCTGTTATAGAGTGATGTATAAAATATGTTCATTATGTGCGAATTAGGCCAATCTATCATGTCGCTTCCATCAGATCACCAACCTTCTTTTTATTTAATACAGTTAAGTATTGCTTGGATTGATGAGTATTCAAAGGTAACTATTTAACCTCCTTTTTATCTAATATAAGCGGCACTTTAGTGACTGCCCTCCTTTTCTTTGATAGCTTTAGTATACTATATTTACTGATAAATGTAAATATTCTGATTATTTATTTTTCACTTTTCTGGACAAGTTTTTGGAATGTGAAGCATATGCATAGAACATATACAATTCGAAAGTAATTTAGAAGGGAGGACCATGACATGACCATGTTTTATAGAGGGCTATTATATATAGGAGGTCTCTTTATTCTAGCCTTTGGGGCATCTTTGACCATTAAGGCTAATTTGGGAGCAGGGCCATGGGATGCATTGAATGTAGGGCTCTCCCATTTAATTGGACTAACAATCGGTAGTTGGATTGTCATCATAGGGATTATCCTAATCGGTGTTAATGCCATTTTATTAAAAAAGAAACCTGATTTACTTGCTCTGTTCACTGTCTTTATTTTAGGTTTTTTTGTAGACTTCTGGATGATTCGACTAGTGAATAGCTTTCATTTCTTTGTGTTTAGCAGTCAATTAACACTTTTAATCATTGGTTTACTGATTGTGGGGCTTGGGATTGCGTTATATTTACAGGCAAGTTTTCCGTTAAATCCAATTGATGACTTCATGGTATCTATTCAAGTACGCTTCGGATTAAATCTTGTGGTAGCAAAACTAATTGGAGAAGTATTGGCCTTAGTTTTTGCCTTATTAGTAAATGGTCCAATTGGTCTTGGAACACTCATTATTGCTATTGGGATTGGCCCAGCTATTCAATTTTTCCATCCTGTTTGTTCCAAGCTCTCAGGCAAGCTCATTATTAAGTAGCTTTTGGAAAAAAAGTTTAAAATAATGGATAATCTAGTCGAACTCCGAGGAAAATAACCTTAGTCTTAAGGATTATTGAAGGGAGTTCTTTACTTTGTATAAAAAAATTTCATTAATGCTTTTATCTATATTGTTAATGCTTCCAATGATCACATATGCAGAGAAAGCACCAGATAAGCAAACAGAAGAAAAAGCACCAAAATCTAAACTTGTAACCATACCTAGTTCTGTTATGAATATAACGAAAGAAAATACGTATCCAAATCCTGCACAAGATGTGCCAAGGCTACAACCAAGTGAATTAACACAAGAATTAATTAATTCATCCAAAGTGAAAATTGAAAATCCCGAGTTAATTCGAATGTTAAATGAATCTACAGTCAATAGTAGCCCATTCGCACTTGGATATAAAGCGATTGTCTATTTAGGTCAATGGCCACTTAATTATGAATCATCCGAAACTGCACCAAATTGGGAATATCAAAAAATTAATACAAACTTTTATGATAACAGAGGCGGTAATGCAGCTTACCAAATTCATTATGTTCAAGAGGCACAAAAGACAATAAGAGGTGGATTAACAGCAAAAGTATCGAATGCAGATGATGTGAAAAAAATGATGCTTGTTAAAGCCATGCAAAATTCTGGCCTGCCATTAGCCTTTGAAACAGTTATCGGAACAGGGACAAAAAAAGATCAAGTATATAATATCCCTCCCAAAAGACTAGGCTATTTATTCGGATATGCTCCAGCTGTAAATGAAAAAGGAAAGATAACTTATGGAGAAGTATATGTTATGCTCAAAGGAAATAAGAGGTCCATTGTCGTGAAAAATGTGACTTCACAAGGGATTGGTGCTTGGATACCTGTTCAAGATCATGTATCCTTTGGATTTGTAGCAAGTGAGCAACCGAAGTGATAGAGAGGAGAGGCTAGCTAAGGAGCTAGCTTCTTTCTTTTTTTGAGGTATTGGAATTTGGACGAGAGAATGGGTTTTGATTAAGAGAATAGAATATAGTTGTGATAAGTTTGGTTTAAGCAACAAAAACCCGACCTTCCGCAACAAAAAATGACTAAGCGCAACAAAAAGCAAGGCTATCGCAACAAAAGTTGTCACAGCGCAACAAAAAATGACTGAGCGCAACAAAAAGCAAGGCTTCCGCAACAAAAATTGTCACAGCGCAACAAAGAGTGAGATTGCCGCAACAAAGTAGGATATGTTGAAAGCAAAATCCAGATCACCAGTACAAAATAGAGTGAGCGCAACAAAAACCCGACTTCCGCAACAAAAAATGACTGAGCGCAACAAAAAGCAAGGCTACCGCAACAAAAATTGTCACAGCGCAACAAAGAGTGAGATTACCGCAACAAAGTAGGCTCTGTTGAAAGCAAAATCCAGCTCACCAGTACAAAATAGAGTGAGCGCAACAAAAACCCGATCTTCTGCAACAAAAAATGACTGAGCGCAACAAAAAGCAAGGCTTCCGCAACAAAAATTGTCACAGCGCAACAAAGAGTGAGATTACCGCAACAAAGTAGGCTCTGTTGAAAGCAAAATCCAAATCACCAGTACAAAATAGAGTGAGCGCAACAAAAACCCGACCTTCCGCAACAAAAATTGTCACAGCGCAACAAAGGGTGAGATTGCCGCAACAAAGTAGGCTCTGTTGAAAGCAAAATCCAGATCACCAGTACAAAATAGAGTGAGCGCAACAAAAACCCGACCTTCCGCAACAAAAATTGTCACAGCGCAACAAAGAGTGAAATTCCCGCAACAAAGTAGGGTATGTTGAAAGCAAAATCCAGATCACCAGTACAAAATAGAGTGAGCGCAACATAAATCCGACCTTCCGCAACAAAAAAATGACTGAACGCAATAAAAAGCAAGGCTTCCGCAACAAAAAATGTCACAGCGCAACAAAGAGTGAGATTCCCGCTACAAAAAAAGCAGATCATCAGCATAAAACAATACTCCATTAAAAAAACATAAAAAAATACACCCCTCATTCTCAAATCAGAAGGGTGCATACACAGTTTAGCGACTAATCAATGCTTTACGGCTAGAAAAATCAACACCTTGATAATAACTATTTTTCACCAATACATTTGGTCCGAGGCATTTTACGCTAGGACAGTGACAATTTAATGAATCTGCTAAATCAGTTGCCATCCATTTATCAAAAATATCGACTAGATTATCATGCTGAATATTACCCAATGCAGGGGTGTCACCAAAATCTGTCACAATAACATCACCAGAGAATATATTTACATTTAATCGAGAGCGTCCGTCTGGATCGTTACGAACCGTCACATTTTTACTTGTATATAGTCTTTTCAGTAAGTTTAAATCCTCCTCTCTACTATTACATGGATAAAAAGGAAGTGTACCAAATAACATCCATACTTTTTCATCTCGAATATCTAGTAGATGATTGATGCTATTTCTAATTTCTTCTAATGATAATGTTTCTAATGCTGAAGCAAAATCAGAAGGATACATAGGATGAATTTCGTGTCTTTGGCATTTCATCTCGTCAACAATTTGGCGATGTATATGCTCTAAATAAGGTAGTGTGCGCTTATTTAACATTGTCTCAGCAGATACCACAACACCAGCATCTACAAGTGCTCTACTATTTGTGATAATATTGTGGAAAAGCTTGCTTCTTTGCTCATAGGTAGGCTTTCTTGCCATCATGGAAAACCCTCGTTCTACAAACTCTTCCTCTGTACCCCAGTTATGTGAGATATGCAGGACATCTAGATAAGGGATAACAGGCTCATAACGGTCTAATCCTAATGTTAAATTAGAATTCATTTGTGTTTTAACCCCGCGACTATGTGCATATTTAAAGAGAGGGACCACGTAATTCTCAACAGATTTTTTGCTCATCATTGGCTCGCCACCCGTAATACTTAAAGAACGTAAATGAGGAATTTCATCCAATCTTTTTAGTAGTAAATCAATCGGTAAGGCATTTGGATCTTTTGGTTGTAGTGTATAGCCAACTGCGCAGTGCTCGCAGCGCATATTACATAAGGTGGTTGTTGTGAATTCAATATTGGATAAAGTGAGCTTCCCATGCTGTTCCATATCCATATAGGCTTCCCAAGGATCTAGATTTGGATTAACTATTTTTCTTTCAGTAATCATGATAAACTCCTTTTGTAAAAGAATAGATACGTATATCTATGTTTGCATACCGTATTTTAAAACATCTCTTGTCATTATTTAAGGAAATAGCTATTATGTCAAACCATTTTTTGTTTCAATATAGTGACTAATGGGAAAAGGAAGGATAATAGCGAAGAGAAAGGGAGATGAAAATAATGGCAAACAGTAATCCAAGTAGCAAACTACTCTCAGGTGTGTTAATAGGAAGTGCTATCGGTTTAACTTGTTCCCTCCTTGATCCTACAACTAGAAAAAGCACGATGAACCGCCTAAATTATATGAAAAACTTTAGTACTCAATTTATAGAGAATTATCGAAGTAACCCTGATCAAGTGAAGAAAGAAATGAAAGATACGCTTGAAAGTACTTCTGATTCCATGAAAGGCATGGTAGATGATAGTCAAGAATTGTACAAGCATATTCAATCGACTGTAGTAGACCGTTCCAATGACATAAAAGAGATGGTGGATGACTTTAAACAGCTATATTATCAAACCAAAAGGCATTATCGAAAGATTACGCATACATTTAAAGATACAAAAGAACAGTTAATCCATACAACAGATTTAGAAGAAGAACCTCAATTACCAATGACGGTTGATAATAGAGAAGTAATGAAAATGGAGCAACGCACACTGTAGAATTTATCGCATTAGGAAGAGTATCTTAGTTTATTCAAAAAAGGTACTCTTCTTTTTGTGTAAAAAACAAGGATTTGTGTAAAGCTAAAAATAGAAATGATAGTTGCCGAACACTATAAAATTAGATACGATAAGGTAGTAAGTTTGAAAGGAGAGAGTACTTTGGGTAGTTCTATTACAGAAAAAAACGAACAAGTAACTTTTTTAAAAACTAGATTAAATATGTTTCTAGATGTCTTAGATGCAATGGATCCGGAAGAAGCGGAATTAGAAGATATCGATCGTCTAATTGAAATGATTGATGACATAGAGTCGAAGGTAAATGAATTTAAGCATAGAGATTTGGATTAAGTAAAAAACGCTCGGCATAATTGCCGAAGCGTTTTTATTTATCATTAAATGTTAAGTCTTCTTCAGCTAAAGCGATTCTCAGTGTCGGTAGGGAGGCTGGGCCAATACCATGTAACTTAAGAATCTCTTTCTCACTATATCCAGCTAACACCTCGATGGTATGGATACCCTCGTGCTCTAGTGCTCTTCTTGCTGGAGCCGATAATAAAGATAAAAAGCCACTTGATGGTTTCTTTTCTTTTTCACAAACTGGACAGGTTGGACAATCACTTGACTTGTAATATTCATGTCCCTTCGCGCACGTTCTTAAGATTTTAGTAGATGGAGCCATATAACAACCTCCTTTTTTTAAAACATAGCGTATTAGTGCTAGGAATGCAAGAATGGGATTAATTTATGTAAACGATTGCAAATCACTTCTCTAGAAAAGGATAGAGGAGTATAATTTTTATAGGGAGAAATGTTTTAAGAAGATGCCTGCTAAGGTAGAACAGTGGGTTTTCAAATGAGGGGGAAGTAATGTGTATGTAGAAAACTTAAAGAAGAGTATTTATGAATTAATTGTGGAGACTTCGACGAACCTCCCTAAGGATGTTCGTCGTGCCATTGCTAAAGCAACTCAGTCCGAAAATGCTGGAACTCGTTCTGCTATGAGCTTAGCAACTATTACTCAAAATATCAATATGGCAGATACACAAGTCTCACCTATTTGTCAGGATACAGGGCTACCGACCTTTAAAATCAAAACTCCAATTGGGGTTAATCAGTTGGAGATAAAAGCTGCCATTTATGACTGCATGGTTCTAGCTACAAAGAATGGAAAGCTTCGACCTAATTCGGTAGATTCCTTAACAGGTGAGAATAGTGGAGACAATTTAGGAAGTGGTACTCCTGTTATTAAATTTGAACAATGGGAAAAAGATTATATCGATATTCGTTTAATTTTAAAAGGAGGAGGATGTGAGAATAAAAACATTCAATATAGCTTACCTTGTGAGTTAGAAGGATTAGGAAGAGCCGGTCGTGATATTGATGGCATTCGTAAATGTATTATGCATTCTGTCTATCAAGCACAAGGGCAAGGATGTAGTGCTGGTTTTATTGGTGTAGGAATAGGAGGAGACCGTTCGGCAGGATATGATTTGGCGAAGGAACAGTTATTCCGCTCTGTGGAGGATACCAATGATATTCCAGAATTAGCGGCTTTAGAAGAATACGTGTTGGAAAATGCAAATAAGCTTGGAATTGGAACAATGGGATTCGGTGGTGAAACAACACTTTTAGGCTGCAAAATTGGTGTAATGAATCGTATACCTGCAAGCTTTTTTGTATCAGTAGCCTATAATTGCTGGGCATTTCGCCGATTAGCAATCAAAGTAAATCCAGATAGTGGCGAGATTATGGAATGGGATTACCAAGAAGGGGATAAAATAGACTTTCATCGTGAGAATCAGACAGAAGATGATACAGACGCAAAAGAAGTAATTAGCCTTCAAGCACCAATAAGTGAAGAAAAGATTCGTCAGTTAAAAGTAGGAGATGTTGTGGAGATTAATGGCATGATGTATACAGGCAGAGATGCTATCCATAAACATTTAAGTACAAATGATGCTCCTATCGATTTAAATGGGCAAATTATTTATCATTGTGGACCAGTTATGTTAAAGGATAAGGAAGGCAACTGGGAAGTAAAGGCTGCTGGCCCCACAACTAGTATACGAGAAGAACCATACCAAGGGGATATTATGAAGAAATTCGGAATTCGTGCAGTAATGGGAAAAGGCGGTATGGGAGCAAGAACATTAGAAGCATTAGAAGAACATGGAGGCGTGTATCTTAATGCTATTGGTGGAGCTGCCCAGTATTATGCAGATTGTATTAAATCAGTAGAAGGCGTTGATCTTATGCAATTTGGCATACCAGAAGCTATGTGGCATTTGCGTGTAGAAGGCTTTAGAGCAGTGGTAACGATGGATGCACACGGAAATTCCTTGCATAAAGATATAGAACTATCTTCATTAGAAAAATTAGCTCAATTTAAAGATCGAGTATTCTAATAGTAGGAAAAGAAACAGCTAGCATCTCCTAGCTGTTTTTCTTTTTATTACCAAGAATGAATTCTCCTATCAGACAAAAAATAAGCAATAGTTAGTAAGAGAAGGGGGAAATCTTTTTGAAGCTAGGAATCAAATTAATTATGTGCTTTACGATATTATTACTAGTAGCACTACCAGTTCACGCATCTGTATCTAATAATCCTTTAAATTGGGGATTTAAAAAAGCAGTAAATGAGCAACCAGCAGAAGCGGGTGAAGAACTTGATACATTATTAGAGAAATACGGTGCGTACTACAAGGACTCAGGAGATAAAAAGGTATTATATCTAACCTTTGATAATGGATATGAAAATGGCTACACAGGAAAAATATTAGATATATTAAAAAAAGAAAAAGTTCCTGCAACTTTCTTTGTCACAGGGCATTATTTGAAGAGTGCTCCTGACTTAGTGAAAAGAATGGCAAATGAAGGCCATATTATTGGAAACCACTCCTATCACCATCCAGACTTTACTAAAGTCAGTGATGAAAGATTAAAACAAGAACTGGACTCTATTGTAACAGAAACAGAAAAACTAACGGGACAAAAAGGGATGACATATTTACGCCCTCCAAGAGGCGTCTTCAGCGAAAGAACACTAAAGCTTGCTAAGGAGATGGGTTATACACAAGTATTTTGGTCTCTAGCTTTTGTCGATTGGAAAACCGATCAACAAAAGGGTTGGAAATATAGCTACGATAATATTATGAAGCAGGTTCACCCAGGCTCTATTATGTTGTTACACACTGTATCAAAGGATAATGCAGGCGCCCTACAACAGGCTATTGTAGATTTAAAGAAAAAAGGATATGTTTTTAAAAGCTTGGATGATTTAACTTTAAAAAGAGAAATAGATGAAGGGATAATAAACTAATTATCCTTAATAATGTAACGGTGCCTAACTGAAGAAGTATTTCTTTAGTTAGGTTCTTTTCTTTGTATTCTTCTTAACAACAATAGCTGGATAAAAAAAAGAAAATTGGCAAATACTAAATTTGGAAAAAATAAAGTAGGTGAAATGATAAGTATGCATTTTCTTTTATTAATTTTCTTCTTCTCGATAGGAGCTATTGGATGTTTTTTTGTTTTAAAAAATAATTTTCAGCTATATTATAAAATTTTGCTTAACCATATCTTCTTATCTATCTTTGCTTGTTTGTTTTTCTATTTAAACGGCTTTTATCGTTTTACATTACCTCTACTGTATATAATTCCAACAGTTGTTGTTACCTTTGGCTTCTTAGTTTTATTTACTCTCCATTTTCAACAAAGAAATCATACTTTTAGATATTTATTCATGATTATCAATTGGGTGTTTGTATTTGAGATTTTCCTTGAATATATTGGCTTTATTCATTTCAGAAATGGCTGGGATTTCTGGGATTCTTATAGTTTTTACTGGATCTATTTACGGTTGTTTATTTACTTTGGTAATAAATATATTCCGATGGAACAAAGATATCAAAAGCGATTACCACCTAAGCTATATGGGACATTATTTGGAGTGACCCTTACACTATCTATATTAGTATTGTTTTGGTTGATTCATTTTAGATAATTAATTCTGTACCTAAATTATTTGATGAATCAGAGAAAATATGTAGAATTTCCTATAATTTCAAAATGTTATCGTCTGAAACCAAAGCCCCAGAAAAATTTGCTGTATCACAAGTAAGGTAACTTGATTAACGATGGGGAAGAGGGGAAAGCAACAAAATGTGAAGTTTCGCAACAAAGACTGCTAGAAACGCAACAAAATGTGTTGGGACAGCAACAATAGCGGGTGAGGTTGAATAGGAAGAGATAGTGAATGAAGTGCAAATAAAACGGGGCTTAGTGCAAATAAAATTAATAGTACTGCAAATAAATAGGGCTAACTTGCAAATAAAATTTACTTAATCGCAAGTAAAGAGGAATTTTCCGCAAATAAAATCCATAAGCGCCATTATTATTGGAAGATCTTTCTTTCTAAATTAGGAGCTTTCAAATTTATTTTTACTAGAAAAAGATTTAAAATAGAATAATAAGCATTATCCCTTTAATTTAGTAGTTAGAGGGATTTTCCTTTTAGGAAAGCTGGCTATTACGAGCTAGAAGTATTAGTATTAAGAAAGTGTATAAAGTGAACTCAAGTGTATAGGAGTATATAGATGAAAGAAAAACAACAGCAAAACAATTCGGCAAAATTAAAAACTGGACAAACTTTTCCATTGACTATAAAGAGACTCGGAATTAACGGAGAAGGAGTAGGATACTTTAAGAAACAGGTTGTCTTTGTGCCAGGGGCTCTTCCAGGTGAAGAAGTTGTAGTGGAAGCTACAAAGGTACAACCGAAATTCTCAGAAGGTAAAGTGAAAAAAGTACGTAAGGCTTCTCCGTTTCGTGTAAAACCGCCATGCCCTATTTATGAACAATGTGGTGGTTGTCAATTACAGCATTTAGCTTATGACCAACAGCTTAAAGAAAAACGAGACATTGTTATTCAATCGTTAGAAAGACATACAAAGATACAGGTGGATAAGTTAGACATTCGCCCAACGATTGGCATGGATGATCCATGGAATTATCGCAATAAAAGTCAGTTCCAAGTGGGACAGCTAAAGAATGGATCTATTATTGCAGGATTATACGGACTGGATTCACATCGATTAATCCCTATTCAAAACTGCATGGTGCAACATCCATTAACTAATAAGGTATCAGAAGAAGTACGTAAAATCTTAGAAGAATTCCAAATTCCTATCTATGATGAAAGAAAGCAAAAGGGAATTGTGCGAACGATTGTGACGCGCGCTGGTTTTCAGTCAGGTGAAGTGCAAGTTGTTTTAATAACAACTCAAAAAGAGATGCCAAGAAAGAAATTAGTCATGGCAGAAATTCAAAAGAGATTACCAGAAGTAAAGTCATTGGTACAGAATATTAATGGAAATAAAACCTCCCTTATTTTTGGAGAAAAAACGATTCATTTAAGCGGAGAAGAAGTAATCCAAGAAACATTAGGTGATTTACATTTTGAATTATCAGCTCGTGCTTTCTTCCAATTGAATCCAGAACAAACAGTAAAGCTTTATGATGAAGTAAAAAAGGCAGCAGGGTTGATTGGAAAAGAGAAAATTGCGGATGCCTATTGTGGTGTAGGAACCATTGGACTTTGGTTAGCAGATGGAGCTAGTGAAGTTCGTGGAATGGATACAATAGAAGCAGCTGTTCAGGATGCACAGAAAAACGCAGAAAAACATGGGATTCGAAATGCTACTTATGTGACAGGAACTGCAGAGCATTGGCTACCGAAATGGGTAGAAGAAGGATGGCGTCCTGATGTAGTTGTGGTAGATCCACCACGAACTGGTTGTGACCAGAAGCTATTGGATGCTATTAAGAAAGTAAAGCCTAAGAAGTTTGTGTATGTTTCATGTAATCCTTCTACTTTGGCGAAGGATATTGAGTATTTGGCTAAGGATTATAAGGTGGAGTATATGCAGCCTGTGGATATGTTTCCGCATACGGCGCACGTTGAGGTAGTATCGCAGATGATTTTAAAAAATGAAGCAGGTTCCCAATAAGGGAAAAACCTGCTTCTATTCAAATGTTGGGGCGGCAAATCGGTAGTGGATAACCGGTGTGCCGTCTTCTTTTACAAAGATACGATTGATGAGCCGATGTAGAATTTCGGGCGTTAGTTCATCAAAGTTAAGAAATTGAAGAAGCTCTTGTTTTAACTTGTCGATATTATCAATCACTTGTTCACTTTCAAGCATCAATAACAGTTCATTTTTCTTTTCGACTAGCTGAGCCAATTCTGTGTTGTTATCCTCAATCATATCTAAATACTCATCGTGTTGGATCTTTTCATCAGCCAGCATTTTGATGAATTTCTTCTTACGATTCTTCAACATATCAATTTGCTTATTGAGTTTATCAAGCTTTTGTTGAATATCCTTCTTTGATTTCTTCGATTGTGCTACTAGCTCTTTCAAATATTGTTCTTTATCAATTTCTTGAACAAGCTTTCTGATATCATACAAAATTGTTTCTTTGAGAAAGCCCTCTTTAATTGTATGTGCGCTGCAAGCCTTTTTTCCATGACGAGCATAGCCTCCACATACATAACCATTTTGTCGGTTACTTCGAAACCACATTCCCTTACCACAGTCGCCGCAGAAGAGGATGTTCGTAAATAAGTGAAGCTTAGGAGCTGTAATGAACTTCTTCCGTTGCTTCATCAGATTTTGAACCGCTTCAAACATATCCTGTGAGATAATCGCTTCATGGGTGTTTTCGATGATATACATATCATCTTTGTCTTGTTTCTTCCGTTTTTTACTTGTGAGGCTCACTGTGGTAGTACGCCCTTGAACTAAATCTCCAACGTAATGAGGATTAGTTAAGATTAGCTTGATTGTGGAATCATTCCACTTGTCACTCGCATTAATCTTGCCTGCTACATCAGCAGGTGTTCTAATTCCCTCATTGTATAAACGACGACCGATACTTTCTCTACCGCTTCCTTCAAGATACTCCCGGAAAATTCGTCTCACAATTTCAGATGTCTCATCATTACGGATGTAAAGCTTCCCCTCTCTAACTTCATACCCATATGGAGGATTCGAACCTTTAAACAAGCCGTTTTTTGCACGGGTTTTTAATGTTTCCTTTACACGATTGCTTGTATTTTGAGATTCTTGTTCATACATCCAAGCATATAGGCCAAACATATTGGTATTTCCAGTTAGTGTGTTGATCGCATTATCTAGTGTAATAATGTGAATACCTTGGTTTTCGCAAAGGTTTTTGATTTTGTATGATAACTCACCATTACGAGCAAGACGAGATAACTCTTTGGCTAGGATGATATCGAACTTTTTTGCATGAGCGTCTTCAATCATTCGTTGAAGATTTTTTCTCTTTGCTGTTGTTCCGGATTGAACATCTACGTAAAACTCGTTGATGTCCCATCCTTTTTCTTCAATAAATTTGTAGAACAGTTCTTTCTGATATTTGAGTGAGGCTTTTTGTTCCTCTTTATCTGTTGAAACTCGAATATAGATTGCACATCTCATGAAGCATCATGCTCCTTTTCGTTTGATTGAGATGTAGCAGTGTTCACCTTGTTAGCAGTATTGACAAGTTCCTCTATTTTATTATCAATGATTGCTTTGATGACTTGAGCAAATGCCAACTTAGGATCTGTGTAGATTCTTTCTACCGAAAGTGTTTTCTTACTCATAAAGTGACCCTCCACAAATTAAGTCGTGGACGATTAACGTGACATTATTTTTATAAAGCTCGTTACAAATTTTTTCGCATTCTTTTACATACCGAGAGATACGTGATAATGAATCAATAATGACCACATCGAATTGTTTTTCGTAAGTTAGTTGTAATAATTGGTTTAATGCTGGACGGTTCTTAAAAGATTGTGAGTTGACCATATCTTGGAAAATTTCAATTTGAGTAATTCCCATTTTATTCGTATATTTCTTTAGTTTTTGTTGTTGGTCGTATAAATTTATATAATTATTTGCAGTTGTGCGGCAATAAATAGCTGCTCTAATTTCTTGATTTTCCATAGTAATCTCCTTTGATGTTCATTTTAGATACATAATTTTTACGATAATCATTTAGGAATTCTGATAATATTCCTTCTACTTTTTTTAGATGTTTGACTTGGGCAGAATTCATTCGGATATATAGCAAGCCTTTTTTAAATTTATTTGTTTGCATTGATGAATGCTCCTTTCAAATAAAAAACCGTAGAAAATTACATAGCCCTCTAATGAGTAGTGGCTAAGTAACCTCTGCGGTTTTCGCTTGTTATTGGGTTACAATATTAGAACTTTAGTTTTAGCTTTGCTTATCTAATAGGCGTTTCTTTTTGCCAAATTTAATTCTTTGGCTTTGCTTTGTGGATTCTTGTTCTATAATCCAAGCGTAGAGACTAATTACATCTACATTTCCTTGCAGAGTATTGATGGAACGATCTAAGGTCATAATATGAATTTTCTTCATCTTACAAAGCTTCTTCATTTTAGAAGATAGTTCAGGTATCCGTAATAATCGTGATGCGTCTGTCGAAAGAATAACATCAAACTTATTATTTTGGGCATCTTCTACCATGGCTTGTAAATTCTCATGATTTTTTGGACCTGAGCCAATATCAATATAAGAATTGTATAATTGCCAATTGTGATCAGAGATAAATTGTTTGAGTCGATCAGATTGTGTTTTTAAATGATAATCTGTATTGTTTTTACTTGCAGTTCGGATATAAATTGCACATTTCATTTATTTTAACTTCTCCTTTTGATTTTAATTGTTTGTTTTATATTGACATATAAAATTATATTTACTGCTGTTCTATCCCCTTTTCATTTTATTTTGCTTGTAATTTGGTTAACCGGAATACATTGTACCTACTTATTTTCATATTCGAAGTCTTTTTCTTTAAAAATATGATTTTGTAAATGGAACTGACCCCTTATTTGATCGTTTCATTACTTTAGCCGGTTAAATCTGAAACATTATAGCCACGGATTTTGGTCATTTAAGTATCTAGTGAAAATAATTTCAAATATTTTTTATTGTTTTAGCCATATGAGATAGGAATTTAGTAATTATAAGAAAAATGGTATAATTTAGCCATAAAAGAAATGATGTAGGAAGTTTTAGAGCAGACTTATTGTTTTTGAACTCTATCTGTAATGTTGTGATTAATTATAAAAGGGGATTCTTTGAATCGAAGGAGCGCGTAAATTTATGCATAAAGGCATTATTGATAATAAACAAACGGGTCTAGTTGGGGACGTGCTCAAAGAACATATTAGTAAAGGAAGTAAAATATCAGTCGCAGCAGCTCACTTTACGTTATATGCATTCGTTGAGTTGAAGAAAGAACTCGCAAAAGTGGAAGAATTTAGATTCATTTTCACAGAACCAGCATTTATAGACAATAAGGACTTCAATAAAATGCAAATCGATAAAAATGAAGCATTGTTGTATGGTGTGGATGAAGAACATAAATATAAAATGGATTTAACTCAAGGTTATATTGCTAGAGAACTAGCTAAATGGTTAAAATCCCATGCAGAATTTAAATCTGTAACAAAGCAAAAAATACAAGGTGGTCTCTACCATGTGGGAAATAAGGATGGGAGCCAAATAGGATTAGTCGGAGGAGCGCCTTTCTCTAGTGCAGGACTCGGCTATAGCAATTCATCAAGTATGTACATAAATAATATTATCGATGATAAAGAATCGAATGATCAGCTATTGAAAAATTTTGAGGCAATTTGGCAAAACGCAGATGCTCTACAAGATGTTAAAGATCATATCATAGAAAGAATTGAGTCGTTATATCAAGAGAACTCACCTGAACTTATTTATTTTGTTACCTTATATAATTTGTTTAAAGAATTCTTAGAAGGTGCAAAGGACTTTGATGCCTTACAGTCAAAGACTGGATTCGAAAAAACGTTGATTTGGAATAAGCTTTACGACTTTCAAAAAGATGGTGTAGTAGGTGCTATAAATAAAATTGAAAATCATGGGGGCTGTATAATTGCTGATAGTGTGGGTCTTGGTAAGACATTTGAAGCACTAGCAGTCATTAAGTACTATGAGTTAAGAAATCACCGCGTACTTGTGTTAGCACCCAAAAAGCTTAGAGAGAATTGGTCAATCTATCGACTGAACGATAAACGAAATATTTTATCAGAGGATCGTTTTTCCTATGATTTATTAAACCATACTGATTTATCAAGAGAGTCTGGATACAGTGGGGATATCAATCTCGAACACGTAAACTGGGGAAATTATGACTTGATAGTGATTGATGAATCGCATAATTTTAGAAACAATGAAGCACGCAATGATCGAATAACAAGATATTCTAGACTGATGTCAGATATTATTCGTGCTGGAGTAAAAACCAAAGTGTTAATGCTATCTGCAACACCTGTAAACAATAAATTAGATGATTTAAAGAACCAAATTGCATTTATTACAGAGGGTGACGATGCAGCTCTTAATACTTCAGCCAATATTAAAAACATTTCGCATACCATTCGAGTGGCTCAATCACAATTCAATAAATGGAGTAATTTATCAGACGAAGAGCGGACTACGGATCGTTTATTAGATATGTTAAGTTGGGATTATTTCACTTTACTTGATTCATTAACTATTGCTAGATCACGGCGACATATAGAGAAATACTATAATATGAATGATATTGGCAAGTTCCCAACCCGATTGAAACCAGAGAATAAGAAAATACATATTGACAGCGAAGGTGAATTTCCAGCCCTTGAGAAGATTAACAATGATATATTACGTCTTCGATTGGCGGTATATTCTCCTATGCAATATATTTTGCCGCATATGCGAACGACATATAGTGAGAAATATGATACAAAAGTTGCTAATGGACAAGTATTTCGACAAACAGATCGTGAAAGTAACTTAATCCATTTAATGAAATCGAATTTATTAAAGCGATTAGAAAGTTCTGTTCACTCTTTTTCATTAACACTTGATAGCATCATTTTCAATATTAATTCTTTCATTGAAAAAATTGAAAACTACACTCCAGCTACAGATACAACAAATGATATTATGGACGTTGATGTAGAAGATCCAGATTTAGAAGATGCTCTCATAGGTTCGAAAGTAAAAATATTATTAAAAGATGTAGACTTAATTCGTTGGAAACAGGATTTACTTTATGACAGAGAAATCCTTGCTAACTTGTTGTCGTATGCTAAAAAAGTGTCGCCGCTAAGAGATGAGAAATTATTAATTTTAAGAGAAGAAATCAAGCAGAAAATTGAGAATCCAATTAATGAACAAAACAAGAAAATACTCATATTTACAGCTTATGCAGATACCGCTAAATATTTATATGAGAATTTACATAAATGGATTCTTCAATACTTTGACATTCACACTGCACTGGTAACCGGTTCAGATAATCCTAAAACAACATTAAAAATAAAGAAAGTGGATTTTAATAGTATTTTAACTAACTTTTCCCCACTTTCTAAAGAAAGACAAAAAGTAATGCCTGATGTACAAGGGGAAGTTGACATATTAATCGCAACGGACTGTATATCTGAAGGGCAAAACTTACAGGATTGTGACTATTTAATAAATTACGATATTCACTGGAACCCTGTCCGAATCATTCAGAGGTTTGGGCGAATTGATCGGTTGGGAAGTAAAAATGAAAAAATCCAACTTGTAAATTACTGGCCTTCCATTGAACTAGACGAATATATCAACTTAGTCGGTAGAGTTAAAGACCGGATGACAATTCTTGATATCTCTTCTACAGGAGAAGAAAATGTAATTGCCGAAAACAGCAATGAGATGAAGGACCTAGAGTACCGTCGAAAACAATTAGAGAAGTTGCAAGACGAGATCATCGATTTAGAAGATATATCAGGCAACATTTCACTTACGGACTTTACAATGGATGATTTCAGGATGGACTTGTTGAACTATATGAAAAAGAACGAAGAGATTGTGAAAAATACACCATTAGGCTTATTTAGTATTACAACAAATAGGAATGAGAAACTTCAAGATGAAATTCAAAAAGGTGTTATTTTTTGTTTGAAGCAAATTAACAATTTCAGTGCTACTGACGAAAAAAATGCACTTCATCCCTATTATCTTATTTACATGAAGGAAAATGGAGAAGTACTTTACAATCATGTTCATGTGAAAAAGCTATTAGACTTGTACCGCTCCTTATGTCACGGTCAAGGTGGTGTAGAGGAACAATTATATAATGCATTCTATGAGGAAACAAAGAACGGAAAAGAGATGAATACACACAAAGAATTGCTAGAAAAAGCGACAGATGAGATTGTAGGGAAAATGGACGAGCAATCAACCTTAAATATATTTAGTCTCGGCAATCTAGATAGTCTCGTAACAAGTGCCAATACTAGTTTGCAGGATTTTGAAATTATCTCATATCTGTTTGTAAAGTAAGGATGGTGAAAATGGCTACATCATTTATCTATCAAGTCATTGGATTAGATTCAAAGCTTACCGCTCTCAATAAAAAGCTAGATAAAAAGATGTTTTATGATTATGCTGATTTAAACAAAAAAGAGAAAGATGTCATAACAAAATACATAGATCGGATTGAGTTAGCGTACTTGCTAACTCCCTCCACTATTAATATCCAACCATATATAAATGAAGATACATATTATGAAGGAGTTATGTTTATTAATGTTCGTCTTAGAGACGAAGCAACCGAAAAACAAGTAGCAATTATTGAAGAAGTGATTCATGGAGCTTTACCTAACCCAGTAGTCATTGCCTTTCAGTTAAAAAGGAATTTACTTGTAAGCACCTGTATGAAGCGTTTAAACAAAGTGGACAAATCCAGTGTTGTGTTAGGTGATGTTCATCGAACCTTTTGGTTAAACTTGGAACATGATACTGAATTACAAAATCAGTTTATTAAGACAATCCATGTATCAAATTTAAATTTCAATAATTTTTTTGTGTTTTACAAAGATATAGACCTAGCTGTAGAAGCAGCTCAAAATGCTGAAACTATAGGTAGTTTTCACATTGAAAGGGACCATCAAAAACAACTCCAACAACAAAAGATTATTCAGCAAATAAAGGACTTAGAACTCGAAGTGGTTAAACTGAAATCAGCCATTAAGAAAGAAACACAATTCAACAGAAAAGTGGAATTGAATGTTAAAATCCAACAAATAAAAAAGCGTACTGAGCAACTGAAAAAAGAATTAGTGTGATAAAGGAGAAAATCTCATGGATAAGCTCGACGGAAAATCATTAGACTTAGCGAAGACAAATGTAGAAGCACTTAAACAACTATTCCCAGAGGTAGTGACCGAAGGGAAAATTGATTTTGAAAAGTTAAAGGTTGTACTAGGTGAAGAAATCGAAACACATAAGGAAAAATATGAATTTACATGGCATGGTAAAACGCAGTCGTTAAAAATGGCACAGACACCGTCCACTGGTACATTAAGACCTGATAAGGAAACAAGTAAGAATTGGGATAAGACGGAAAACCTTTATATTGAAGGTGATAATCTTGAAGTTTTAAAACTACTCCAGAAATCGTACTTCGGAAAAGTAAAAATGATTTATATTGATCCCCCTTATAATACTGGTAATGATTTTGTTTACGAAGATGATTTCCAAGATAACATAAAGAATTATAAAACTTTAACTGAACAGACAAAAAAGTCAAACACAGAATCAAATGGACGGTATCATACTGACTGGCTTAATATGATATATCCTAGGCTCAGAATAGCTAAGAATTTGTTAAGAGACGATGGCGTAATATTTATATCAATTGATGATAATGAAGTTTCCAATATGAAGAAAATTTGTGATGAAATTTTTGGTGATGATAACTTTATTGCACAGGTAGTTTGGCAAAGAGCTTATGCACCAGTTAATCTTAAAAAATACTTTTCTGCGAGTCATGATTATATATTAGTTTATTCAAAAGTAGTTAATTCATTTGAAATGAACAAATTACCTAGAAGTGAAAAACAAAATCAGGACTACAAAAATATTGACAACGATCCAAGAGGGCCATGGAAAGCTGGTAATCCATCAGTAGGACCTGCTAATGAAAAAAACATTTACGAGATAACATTACCTTCAGGGAGAAAAGTGTTCCCTCCAAAAGGTAGAAGTTGGCTATATAGTAAAGAGAAATATTCTGAACTAGTAAAAGATAATAGAATTTATTTTGGCAAAACTGGTGACAGTGTGTGGGCACCTAAAATGTTCTTATCTGAAGTAAGTCAAGGTGTTACACCAATGACCTTGTGGAGTTATCAAGAAGTTGGACATTCTCAAGATGCAACGAAAGAGTTAAAAAAGCTTTTTGACGATAATAGTTTTTTTGATTATCCTAAACCTGTAAGTTTAATGAAAAGATTGGTACATTTAGGAACAAATAAGGATGGAAATGAAATAATCTTAGACTTTTTTTCGGGTTCAGCAACAAGTGGTCATGCTGTAATGGAGAAAAATAATGAAGATGGCGGTAATAGAAGATTTATATTGGTACAGTTACCTGAAAACTTGGATGAAAAATCTGAAGCCTTCAAAGCTGGGTACAAAAATCTATGTGATATTGGCAAAGAACGAATTCGCCGTGCTGGTGATAAAATTGTGGATGAAGTAGGGAGAAAAGATTTAGACATTGGCTTTAAAGTCTTTAAGCTTGATTCGTCAAACATTAAACTTTGGGATCCGAATTTAGGAAATCTTGAAGAAGGTATGCTGGAGCAACTTGAAAATATTAAAGGGGACCGTACGAAGGAAGATTTACTTTATGAAATTTTACTGAAAATTGGCATCCCGCTAACAACTCAAATAGAAGAAGTGAATTTTAACGGGAAGATTATTTACAATATTGCATTCGGTTCTGTCCTTTTATGTTTGGAAAACGAAATTGATTTAGATACTGTAAATGAAATGATCAAGCTGAAACCAGAGGATTTTGAAACAAAAGTTATCTTTAAAGAATCAGGGTTCTTAAATGATTCTGTGAAAACGAATGCGATTCAAACGTTGAAAAAGAACGGAATCAACGATGTAAGGAGTGTGTGATAGATGAAGTTAAAGTTTCAATCTGACTTAACTTATCAACGACAAGCGATTGATTCCGTTGTGGATATATTTAAAGGTCAACAGGTGAAACAGTCTAACTTTACTGTTTCTTATGGTGAAGATGCTGGAATGATCCAGACTGATTTAGGGATAGGTAACCGGTTAGATCTTACTCCAAATGAAATATTGAAAAATGTACAAGAATTACAAATTAAGAACGGATTAGCTCGTAGTGAAGCCCTAAATGGCATGAATTTTACTGTAGAAATGGAAACGGGTACTGGTAAAACGTATGTTTATTTACGTTCCATTTATGAGTTGAATAAGCAATATGGATTCTCTAAGTTTGTCATTGTCGTACCATCTGTTGCCATTCGAGAAGGTGTTTTTAAATCATTACAAATAACAGAACAGCACTTTAGGGAATTATATGATCGTACTCCTTTGGAATATTTTGTGTACGATTCCGATAAGCTTGATCAAGTACGTAATTTTGCTACTGCAACAACAATACAAGTCATGATTATTAACATTGATGCTTTTCGGAAAAGTTTTGTCGATCCAGAAAAAGAGGATAAGGCTAATGTAATCCATCGAGCAAATGATCGTTTAAACGGATATCGACCTATTGAGTTCATTCAACAAACCAACCCTATTTTGATTATTGATGAGCCTCAAAGTGTCGATACAACACCAAAATCTAAAGAAGCTATTTCATCATTAGAACCGTTATGTACGCTACGGTATTCAGCTACTCATGTAGAAAAATATAATATGATTTATCGTTTAGATGCTGTTGATGCTTACAACGAAAAGCTTGTAAAGAAAATTGAAGTGATGTCTGTTCGTTCAGAGCAATCATTTAATCTTCCTTATATTAAATTGCTTGAAGTGAAAGAAAGAAAAGCGAAAGTAGAGTTAGATGTTGAAACGCGCGGGAAAGTAAAGCGAGCAGCTAAAATAGTAAAATATGGCGATGATCTATATGATGTGTCGGGTGAACGAGAATTATATCGGCATTTTATCATTGAGCAAATCGATTGGGCGGAAGGAAATGAATCTATTGAGATTAATGGTCATCATTTGAGAATTGGTGAAGCCATTGGTGAAATAGATGATGATACAATTAAACGTTACCAAATTCGAAAAACAATTGAAGAACACCTCGATAAAGAGCTTAGTCTAAATCATCGTGGTATTAAGGTATTAAGCCTCTTTTTCATTGATAAAGTAGCTAACTACCGAGAATATGACAAGGACGGTAATACACTAAAAGGCAAGTATTCCATTATGTTTGAAGAGGAATACAAAAAGCTTATTAAGAAACCGAAATACCGTACGTTATTTGATGATATTGATGTAGATGTAGAAATAGACAAGATACATAATGGATATTTTGCTCAAGATAAGAAAGGAAAAGTAAAGGATACAAAAGGTAACACGCAAGCGGACACAGATGTTTACAGTTTAATTATGAAAGAAAAAGAGAGATTATTGAGTCTGGATGAACCTCTTCGTTTTATTTTCTCACACTCTGCTTTGCGCGAGGGTTGGGATAATCCGAATGTATTCCAAATTTGTACTCTGAAAGATTCTGGGGGAACGTATGTCAGCAGGAGACAAGAAATTGGTCGAGGATTACGTTTGGCAGTAAATCAAGATGGTGAGCGGGTGTCAGATTATAATGTAAATACATTGACAGTCATGGCCAATGAATCATATGAAGACTTTGTTGCTAACTTGCAAACTGAAATGGAAGAACAAACAGGAATTACATTTGGAAAAATAGAAAAACATATTTTTGCTAAATTAGCTTTTCTAGACCAAGAAACTGAAGAACCAGTGACTCTTGGGTATGATCTTTCAAAGAAACTATATGAAAGTTTGAAGTCTAATGATTATGTTGATAAAAAGGATAAAGCTACTTCAGTTCTTAAAGAAGCATTAGAAACTTATGAATTAGATCTGCCAGAGGAATTTCAACCGTGGAAAGCTGCAATTATTAAAGAGCTGAAACATATTACTAGTAGTCTGCCAATCAAGGATGGCAGCAAGAAACGTAAAGTAAAATTAAATAAAGCGGTTATTGACAGTAAAGAATTCATCGAACTGTGGGAAAAAATCAAATATAAAACAGTATTTACAATTGACTTTGATAGTAGCGAATTAATTAAAAAGACAATATCTAATATACAAAAGATGAACAGAATAGAGAAAATAAGAATTATTTCTCGTAAAGATGGAATCTCTTCACTAGATCGAATTACAGGTGTTCAAGGTGCGACATTAAGTGAACGACTTGAAGATTATGTTTCCGTTCATCACACACTACCGGATATCATCACAGAGCTGCAAAATAGGACAAACTTAACCCGGAAAACGATTGTAGAAATATTGACTGGTAGCAAGCGTTTAGAGGATTTCAAAAATAATCCGCAAAAATTCATAGAAGAAGTAACGAAAATAATCAAACGTGAAATGAAACTACTTCTTAGAGACGGGATTAAATATTACAAAATTGATGATGAATCATATTATGCGGTAGAACTATTCCAAAATGAAGAACTTCTTGCTTATCTAAATGATAATGCTGTTCAAAGTAATAAGTCACCGTTTGATCATGTTTTATATGATTCAGACATTGAAGAAAGTTTTGCGAAGAGATTTGAAAGTGATGAAAGTGTCAAAGTATATGTGAAGTTGCCAAACTGGTTTAAAATTGAAACGCCAGTTGGAAACTATAATCCAGACTGGGCAGCAGTAATTAACAAAGATGGCGAAGAAAAACTGTATTTTGTTTTAGAAACGAAAGGTACTGATGTGGAAGAGTTCCTTCGTCCAGAAGAACAAGCTAAAATCCAATTTGCCCGTAAGCATTTCGAGGCGATTAATGCAGATATTGTGTTTGAAGGACCTGAGAGTGATGTAGGGGAATTCATGTTAAGGGTATCTAGTAATTAAGATAAAGTATAAACAAAATGGCGAATGAGTGTTGTGCTATTCGCCATTTTTATAAACTTGTATGATCGAAAAATAGAGATGTAAATGACTTGTGTGTTAGAAAGGACGGAAGTAACTTTGGCAGAAATTAAGTTTGAAATCATTGAAAATATTGCAGTTTTGTCTGAATCACCAAAAGGCTGGAAAAAAGAGCTTAATCTAATTAGCTGGAACGGTAGAGAACCTAAGTATGATATTCGTGAGTGGTCTCCGGAGCATGAAAAAATGGGTAAAGGTGTGACTCTTTCTGATGAAGAAGTAAAGAAACTGAAAGAGGCTTTAAATAATATTGATAAATGAGAAGGGAATTGAGAAGTAATCATTAAATGGCGCGAATAAGTATGAAATGATGAAAAAGAATGAAAAATACACAAAGCAATAATCAAAAACAGGACAATCATACAGATAGTCCTGTTCTATTTTTTTACAGTAAATGAATCACCAAATGCACTGAGAAATCCTTTCTTCTCGCTAATCCATTCAATTGGAACTGTTAATTCTATGTAGTCAGTAGAACTGTCTTCTGGCAAATAAGCAAGTCCATCAACTTCATTGCCATAATTAAGACTGTATATATCATTGGTTTTAATAAAGATTTTAGCTGAAGGATTCATTAATATCACACTCCTTATAATAAGAAAATTGCATTATTTTTAGTACAGTTTTATCCAATATATAACCGTTATATAAGTTGAGATATTTATGTTTAACTTTTCGGTAACCTGTCAAGAATGATAATAATCTATTCGGTAACATGATATGAACAGTAACCTGTTCTTGTTAGGTTGCAGAATTATAACCACCGATTATGCTTGATATCAAGGGTTTTGGCCAATTTGGTTATGTTCAGTTGATCTACATTGTGTGGTTCATTCGGTAACATACCAAGAGATTCCACTAGGTATTCGGTAACATACCAAGTAAGATGTTGGTTAAAAAATTTACGCCTAGCATAATAACTAAGCGTAATAAATAGTGTGGCACATCTATTGATTGATGGTTTCAAAATATTGGTCGATTTCAGTGAATGGGGCTAACTTATAATCTACATAAAGTAGCTTGCCATTCTCAAAGTCAACATTAATTCTTTTAAATATTGTTAACAGTAGTGTTCGAAGTTCTGCGTCTTTCAGATTATTTAGCTTTAATAATGAGAACAACTTGTTTGAGCTTTGCCCTTCTTCTAATAAATTGATATGTTCAATAAATGTATTTGCTTTAGATAGTTCTTTATTTAATTTGGTTTTACTAATTGATAATATAAAGTCCCAGTCACTATTTTGAGTAACCTTTTCAGGAGAGTTAAACAAGAAATCTTCCTTATAGGTGATTACCTGTAACTGTTCTTTAATTGAATTGCGATGTTGTTCAATCTTTGATTTTCTTTTAGAAATTAGTTTCACAATATTTTGCTCCATGTTTGCTAACATTACATACCATTTGGAAGATAGTTCTTTTAGAATCACATCATGAATATCCTCCATTACTAGCTTTTTTTTACAAGAAGGACATCGATATACTAAATAGGTTCGTTTAGAATACTGTGGAGTTTCATTTTTGGGAATCAAAAACTCATTACATTTTTGGCAACAAAGAAGTCCTCTTAGGAAGAAGGAAGAGCTGTTGTTCTTACCATTCCTTTTATGGAGTTCAATGGTTTGATGAGTTAAATTCCATAAGCGAACATTAATGATTGGCTCATGATGATTAAAAATAAGATTGTACTCACCGCGTTGCTTTTTTCGACTGGTATTACGGCTTACTCGAATATTCCAAGGTAAATGGCCAAGATAATGGTCATTATCTAAAATGTAATCTATGGTACCACTGCTCCATTCCATGCCTTTTGGTGATGAGACACCAGAATTATTTAATAAATCGGCAATACTTTTTTGGCTATGACCCCATGAAGCAAGGTGAAAGATAAATAAAACAATTCTTGCAGTATCAGGGTCGATAACTTGTTCACCTTTAATGTTTTTTGGATGATCTTCTGTTACTTCTACATTTGGGAAATTAAGCTTATACCCAAATGGTACTTTGGATCCGGGGCGTTCTTTTTTAGATAGAGCATTTTTTTGCCCATCCTTTGCTCGTCTTGACTTAGTTACAGATTCGCTGGCAGCAGTTGCAAATTTTATTATAGATTCGACTTTATAAGGGTCCCATTCACCGAAAGTACAAGTGGAGAAAAACCGCATATAAGGTTTTTCCTTTTTAATAACATCATGAATGAATAAGGTGAAATCATAAAATTGTCTTGAAACACGTGATTCTTCATAGAAGAATATGGCTTCGATATTTAAGTCTGCTGAAAGGGCGGCTTCTAATAATTCATTCATCGCCTTCCTTCTTGTTACAACTTTATGATAGGCACTATTTGCGTCATCGATAAATATATCAACAATGTTATAGCCTTCACGTGTTGCTCGTAATCGGATTTCTTCTGATTGTGTTTCGATGGAAGCATTATGTTGCTGTTTTATGTCCGACCTTCTTGCAATACCGATAGCATTTTTCGATTTATTATCATTTAACGGGGACATTTTTACGTACATCCCCTTCCTCGATGAAATCATTAAAATAATAGTGAATGACTACATAGTCAGCATGAACTTCAATACCAGCAATTAATAAATCAGCTAATTCGAAGTGTTCTTGTTCCGTAAGACGAGTTAGCATAAAAGTAAAAAACCTATAGAGGGCATTCACTTCCTCTTTCAGATTCTGAAGGGAAGATAGTTGAGTTTCACTTGCAGCTAATCTATCTTTAAAATAATGAATTTTATTCATGGCCTTATTTACAGATATAGAATCATCATTTGGTTTGTGTTGCTGAGAAAATTTGATGCAAAAGGATTCAAGTTGCGAGTAATTTTCTTCCAAGTCTTTTTGAAAATACTGGATTTGTTTGGTAATGGCCTTTTGAGTAATTTTTTGGATAGACTCAACTTTAATTTTACATATCTCCAATTTAAGAGATTCTATAATTATTTCATGAATGTCTATAACGCTAATACTGTATTTCTTGTGTTTTGAGCAGTAGTAAATTCCCGTTTCTCCAATTTGCCCCTTTTTGAACTTTAACTCTTTTTGGCATTTCCCGCAGATTGGGGTCTTAATCGCTGTTTTATACGATAATGAAATACCATGATTAATGCCATGTTCAAATTCATCAAGCTTAGTTTGAACTTCTTTAAAAAGTTCGAGTGAGATAATAGGCTCAACATTGGATAGTTTATGATATACTCCATCTGTCCCTTCATAGTGAGCGGCAAGGAAGGGGGTACGAAGGATATCAAGCAATCTAAATTCTTTTCTATCAAGTAATGCTTTATATTTCATAAGAATGTTAAATATTTGATCCCGACATTCGACATTTGCAAATTCGGTAAACAAATTAATCAACTCATCCTTTTTATCAGGATCAGGTGTATAAAAACGTTGCGTCTGACCATTCTCCTGTTTTATTACTTTCTTTTTGAATCCAATCATGGATGGTGGATTTCTTTTTCTAGCATCAGATAGACGAGTAGAAATTCTTCTTCCTTCAAATTGAGCCGACAAGCCGTACCATGTCTCTAAAAATAGATCTCTTGAAAATGATGGCGCATCTGAAGCTGTAAAGATAACTTCAACATTAAATTCGTGGAAAATTTTCACGATATAAATATATTCATAAACATTCCTTGCAAGTCTGTCCCGTTCATATACTACAACCCGATTAATTCGCTCTTGTTTAATTAGCTTTATCATTCTCATAAGTGCGGGTCTTTCGTCCATTGTAAGCTTTGTTGCCGATACATCAAAGTCAGTGAAAGGCACAATCTCATCAGAGGGAATATCTCTCAAAAACTCTCCGTTTGAATTTGTTTGTAGTTCAAGATCTTGTCCGCCAGAACTTGTCCGCTTATAATTAGCTGTAATTTTTTTCGTAATTATATTTATTGTCATTGGTTTTCCCTTTCCTGTTATTTGTTTTTAAATTCATTCATTGATTCTTCTACGAATAATCCGATCATATGAGGATCTAATGGCAATGATTCTAGTATCAATTTCTCTATCAGCCTATATAGTACAATGGCTGAATCTTCCGGGATTTCTTCGGAATAGTTGATGCTCATTACTTTAGGTTTGGTCAAGGATATCCCTCCTGTTCATAGTTGTCACCATTATGAACAGGAAGTCCCATTTTTATTCTTTCTTATTGGCTGAAGCAGGACCCACTTCTTTTAAAAGGTCAAGTTTCAGTTGAATCTCAACCTTCTGGATGGAAGTGGATGATGAATCTAACTTACGCATAATCACTACAGGTCTTGTAGTTCCTCCCGGAAGATTAAGCTCTTGGATTATTTTGTTCACTCCGAATTCTCCTTTCAAAAAGTTCGAACAATGAAATAATCTCTTTGGAAATTCCGCATTTTTCGCAACTTTTATATATTACATGGAGATCAAGTTTTGTATTTTTGGTGCTACTGATGTTCTCGTTTTCTTGATGCATCTGTTTTGCCTTTACTTTCCCTTTGATTTTGGAATTAGATTTGTTAAACAAAAAAACCGCAGAACATGAGTCATTCTAAGGAATGAAGCCATGTAACCTGCGGTTTTCGCTTGTTTTGGTTAATTTATAAAGTTGAATGAACCGGTTATTCGAAAATCATTATATCTTATAGTTTTTCTCGTTCTAAGTGCAAATCAAGATTTTTTTTTGAAATGGAAAAAGAAGAAATGCTTATAGGCACATCTTCTTTTTCCAGACATACAGATTGCACTAACGCTAACAGTATGTTCTCTTCTTTAAAATATTATTCCGATATATGCCAAAGAAAATAATTTTATATAGCGTGTGAATAATATACTTTTTTACTGGCTAATATTGTTAGCGAGGAAATTGTAAAGCAGCAAATGTTATACAACTTTGGGGATAAAAAGGATAAAAGGAGTGCTGATTAATGAGATTAGTGTATTTTAACGATACAGGAAGGCAGGTAAAGATTCATCCAGCCACGTTACTTCATGGGTGCAAAGTAAAAAAAGAGCCAATAAATCCTTTGGAAGAAAGAGAATTTTTCTTACCAGATCACACGTTTCCTTGGATAAAAATGTGGGACAATCAGGAACTTGGACTAAGTATTCTAATTTCTCCAATGAAAGACGATACGGATTGAATATTAAAAAAGTGAAAATATGATTTCCTAGAAAGAAGGAGATTTAATAATGGGGACCTATATTAATCTATCAATTTTAACTAGAAACATATCAAAACTAGAATGGGAACAAATATATGAGGAAACTTTAAGGTTAGTAGATGCTTTTCCTTTTGCGGGAGTTGCCGAACGAGAATTTTTCGGATATAGATTGCCTGTTTATGTGAAGGCCAAAGAAAATATAGCTCCAGAACGGCATTGGGTTATAAGTGGTGATTTGAAAAGTAAAAGATTTGCTGAAACATTTACATTATACAGGGATATTATTCATTATCAATCTACACAATTAGAAAGCAGCCAAAAGGATATTTTGTTTGAAGAAGGTCAACGGGAAATCGACGTTTTTAATTCAAAAACACAAGGATATGAATATCACTTGTATATTTTAGCCATCGCCATGCTAATTGAAAGCCGCCTGCCACAACAGGCACTGGTTGGCGGAAATATAGATTATGATCAATGTGTACAGGCAAAACAATGGGCAGATCAATATCTTTCCTCACCAATCGATATTCCAGTAAGAGTAGATGTAGACAAATTACTTTCTAGAGGCACTCATTTTAAAAATGAGATGGACCAAATTCAATTTATTAAAAAATGGCTGATTGCGGATCAGGAAGAGATATATAAAACTATTTACACTCGCTTTTCTAAAGCCACCTTTACGGACTGGCTTTGCAATGAATTAAAAACGTACTCTTCCCCTAACCAACTTGGTGCATTGAAATTCCTTATTTATTACTTGAATATAGAAGCTGATTTAAATGGTTTACTTGATATGGTATGTAAATCCGAAAATGGACCGCAATTTTCGGATTCAGAAATAATCAGAGCCATTGCCCGGACATGGGTCTGCTTGCCAAGGGAAAAATTCACCTTTTTGGATGCATTCGCTAAAGTTTCTGGTCATCCAGAAGTAACTGAACGGCAATTTGGTACAGTAATGTTGGACATGATGTTTGCGGGTAGGGAGATAAAGACTTACATCCCAATAACTGAGGTTGCGGAAATTTTAGGTGATTATTTACCTGACACAGCAAGTGAAATTGAATCATTGTTGAAACAAGAAATATCTAAGCTTGAAGAACAATTGCTAGCATTTCATAATCAAATTCAGCCAACTCTTGAAATTTCAAAAGCTTCTACTGAAGAAAAGATGTATTTAGCGGATGAGGATGCCTTTTTATACTTTGACAGCAACACAATTGTATTAACTGATGAACAAGAATTAACATTAAAAGCGATTGCTTATAGTATTAAAACATTCTTAAACCGGGAAGGTGAAGGGGTTTTAAAGGGATTTCTCTCTGTACCTTTAGAAAAACTAAAGCTGATATTGGCTGCGTTTGTTTATGAAAAATATAATATGATATTAACCGAGCTAGCGTGGCAGTGGATTGATAAAACAGATGACCCTCAAATGGTAAAAACTTTACTAGTGAAGTTAATACATGATGATGCGAATGATCTTATACACGTAAAATCCCATTCGGATTTACGAAAAGCTATGTTTGAAAATAAATTGCTTACGCAGAAATTAACGAAGTATATGGGTGATGTAACAATAATGGAGGAAATTAGGAAGTATGCTAATCAAACGGATTAAATGAATTGAATTTAGCAGGAATAAAAAACATTGTATCTCGTTAGATTATGAAAAGTGTACAATCACATCTGTCAAATTACGACTAAGAGCAGTAGGGAAAGAACTAAAAGTAGTAATATTAATCCATTTAACAACTAAAAAAATAACAAGGGTAATTACTGCCCACTGCGACATTAATTCGGAGTAGATAGTATTACCTTTGTTATGCAAAATAAAAAATGTTTTTAATGGATTGAGGCTTATAAATTGAAACTTATTCTTACCCCTGCATCTTTTATGTTAAAAACAGATTTTCCTTTGTTTGAATATGGGTTGGGCAGCCAATAGATTTCTGGATTCTCAAATACGTTGGTAATGAATGCGATCATGTACTCAACATTTCTCTTTTTGGAATCATCAAAAGCTTTTTGGGTTTCTGAAGTCCCCATATTAAAAGAGAAGTCATTTCCAACTGTTGCTTTTACTTCAATATGATATGTCTTGTTACTTTGTCTTATCTCAAAATCATAGCCTAGCGAATCACTTACCATATTATCAGAGTAAATAGTAAGGCTATTTTCTGATTTCCACCACTCCGGTCTAAAGTCTTTTAAATTATTCTTCTTTAGATAGTTAAAGATAACTAATTCTCCAGCAAGTCCGATAACATTCTCAATGTGCTTACTTGTTCTTTTCGTTTTCCCGTTTCCTTTACTACCTGCAAGAGGGTTTCTGTTTTTACCATTCTTTTTAGTAACTTCTTTCAAGGATAGTGGCTTATCAATTGATCCATTGATATTCATTTGATCGAAGTCAAATCTACTAATAACATCATTTAAATTGTCAATGTTACTATCATCTGTATCAAAATACTGTCCATTGATTTTAACAAGCCGTTTTTCCCTACGCTTTTTCTCTTTTTCCTTCTCAATAATTTCATCTATTGTGGTTTCATTATTACCCTCATTTTCAAGGTGTTTTAAGAGATCATGATAGGAATCAATGTTGACATGGATTTCTTGTAATTCTTGAAATGCATTGATGAATTTTTCGCTTTCGAAAACGTAAATATATGCTTCGTCATTTTCCCAATTTTTAATTTCTAAATATTCTTTATCCCTATTGCTCTTTATATGTTCTAAAAATGTCTGTTCTGTTTGCAGCCAATATGATGGTATTTCTGTATTCTCATTTTGGCAAAGGGCAATGGCTGCTCTCTGAATTTCATGTAGGCACTTTTTTATTAATAGATTGTTATGTCTTGAAATCTCAAGGCTAGGAGTTAAATCAATATTCTCTTCTTTAACATATTGATTGAGAGCATCCTTTGATGACAATTCCGCATTAAGGTCTAAACTATGTTCTTTTAGAAAATACCCTAGTTCTTCTAAGAAAGTATCTTCATGTATGACCCACCAAACAAATTCCCAATCATCTGGCATACACCATTTTTGGTAAGCTTCTTTTATGTCTATATAATCTGTTAAGGAAACTGCTTGTTTATTTACTTGATCTCGAATTATTGCAAATACAATAGTTTGATAGGTTTCCTTAAAGTTAGAAAATCCATTTCTTAGTTCCTCATTTTTTATTTTAAGTAAATTTTTATTTACCACTCCAATTGCAAAATTCCACTCTTTTAGAGAAACATTGAAGGACTTATATAGTTTATAACCCATTTCTTTCAGATTCCGTGATTCTTTGGCAAATTTTATTAATTCATCAATAACAACAGGTTCAGGTATAAATTGACTAATATATTGTTTTAATGTATTTTCACTATCAATGATAGGAAAATGAAGGACACTTTTGTCAGGTTCTTTATTTATTGCAACAATTGCTGGAGTAATTAATTCAATTATCCACTGGAGATTATCATTTACCAGTCGCCTTATTGTTTCATAATTCTCTTTTGTGATTTTTATGTGTTCCAAAGAGGAAATAATGTCAGCTTCCTCTGGTTCCACGTCAAAGTCATTAGTCAATTTTGATAGTGCGAACTTTAATGGTAATTCAATGGGTGCAATTTCTAAATATTCACGAACTGAAGTTGCAAAATCTTCAAGTGAACTAAATCCTTTATTAGAAATAAGAAATGTTTTTGTCTCTTTACAAACGGTTATATTTTCTGAATTTTGCTCGATAATTTTACCGTCTTTTGATTCAAGTGAAACGAGTAAATCTGTACACTCATACCATTTAGCACTTTTAAGCAGTGAAATAAGTTCATTAAAACGATTGCCTCCAACAGTCAGATGGCTATCTTCACGGTAAGCAGCTATTGTCATTATATAGGGTAACAACCAATTCCGATTTTCATCTAGAAGGCTAGATTCAAGATTCTCCGCTTTTATACGTGACCATTTATGTCCATTTTCATAAAATGATTGCTCTAAATCTGATAAGTTTGTTAATGTATCACCAAATATTTCACTTAATATTTGGGCATATCTTTTCCCAGCATCTATTAAAAGTATTTCAAGATTAGGGTTTCCATGTAATTGCAGAAATAACTTTTTATGATCTGGAATATAAATTGGTGACTGCTGATTTTCTATATCTACTGTTTGTAAATAACCCCCCTTGGTGATTACTAAGTATCTAGGTTTATACACATTGTTAGGATTAAAATCATTATCTTCATAATACTTAACAATTTTCTCCCATGCGAAACGATAATGATGTTTAAAATAGTTTGTTAATTCACTAGAAACAATACCGTTTCTTAAACTGTATGCTAAATGTTCAAGTAGTTGGCATCCTTCTGATACTGATGATATTTCATAATTGCCAAGACCAATCTCCTGAAGATCATTAAGAGAATTTGCACTTTCTAAAAGTCTCGCAGTTTCATACTCAACATATGGAAGGAAAGCGTAGGTATATGCAGCACTTCTTAAACTACTAGAAGGAACATACCACATTTTTTTTGGTGTATTAAAAGAGATTTCGCTTTCAATGGTATTTGGTATCCAAGGTATTTCTTGTAATGATAGTTTAATTAGAGAAGGAATGTCCTTCCACCAATAAGTGCCTTCAGGTTTTCTGATTCTACAAGTTTGCCAATCAGACCATTTAGAAATAGAAATAATAACTAATTTTGAAAATAACTTTTTACCTTCTTCAGTTAAATCATGGTATCTATCGAAGCCTTCTATTGTTAGTAGATTTACAATTTCATACTGAAAAGGGCCAACATAGCCACCTCTAAAATCATCAAAATAGTCTCGATAGATCTGAATTTGTTCTTGAAGAAGATCCCCATCAATTTTATCAGGAAAATGAAAGGAACGATTTACGCCAGCAATAGTTAGTTTTCCTTCAGGTACTGCTGGTACAAGATGTAGATGGTCAACAACACCACAGAAAAGTAAAAATTCAGAGAGTTTATCGATTCCATATGCTTGTATTCTACTATCTAAATCAAGAAAATCTATAACAAGTTTGTTATAACCATTTAAAATACGACCATTTTTCGGATTATTAAATAATTCAGTTATAAGCTGACCATGATTAATAAAGGAAGCCTTATCCCATGTTTTCGAAAAGTATGATTGATCCGCTTGTATCCATCCATCTTTACAAGGTACAAATAATTCTTTGAAGCTCTCCCTAAGTGATTCTGGTTTATTTCTTGCACCGTAAAATAGAGAAAGTGACCATTCAAGTAATTCATATAATTCATTAGACTTTATTGAACCTAATGGAATAGTGCCATTGGGCATTTCCGGTAGTATCACCTTTTCAATGATATTTTCAATGCTGAATTCTTCAATAATGTCTCGCAAATAATTATAAAATTTACTTCTTACTCTTCTACCGTTCTCATTAGTGTAAAGTTGTATTTCTGTATTAAAATATGCAATTTTATTTGAAAGGAAATTTGGAACGTTTATGGTTGAAACAATCTCGTCTTCCCCTTCATCTGCTTCACCTTTTGATTGAGTTGGTGGAAAAAACACATAGGATTCGTTTTCAGTGTTAGGCACTGCATGAATCTGTCGGTCTTGTCCTAATATGATATATTTATCTACTAACTCTTCTGAATCAATGACAAAAGAAGGTAACTCTTCATAGAACAGTTGCCATTGCTCAATGGGAGCATTGATGCTGTGAAGATATTGAGCCATACCTTCAGCCCAATTGGCCTTATCAGTATCATTGGGTTCCATATGATATTTCCATAGTTTTGCTAATTGATTGATAGACTTAATGCGATCTCTTGAGAGAGTTGAAATAAATTTGGTAGATAGATATTTAACTAGATTTTCCTTTGAAAAGATAATGTAATCCCAATCTGGATTGAGTAAGTAAACTTTAGTCAAAGGGCCAAAACATAAATCTTCATTTCTAGTTTTATAAGGTAAAATTCCCCATTCCGAAAAGCTCAGGGAATTTTCAATAAGTACATTTTTAAAGGATTCAAATAGAATTGACGTCATGTCAGTAAAGTCACTATTAAAGCTTAATAGGTCAATAATTATGTTCTCGCAATTTTCAAGCTTAGTTTGAACAAGATATTTAATAGAATCAAAAAGGACGTGTGCAGTTTCCTTTATATATAATTCATTAAGGGGTAGAGAAAAGTCGATATCCTTTCGATTCATTTGCCCAAAGAAAGGAGCGTTTATGTGAAAAGCTAGCCCGCTTTGCTGTTTAGTAGGTAAGAAAATATACATTTTACCTTTTTGTTGATTGTTAGTTAATGGGACTGCAATATCAATTTTTGCTTCACCGACACTCTCCCATTTTCCGTGAAGTTGATTCGATGCCTTTAAAATTTGCAGCTCCTTGGATTTATCATTTTCGCCGCCGATACTCCTTGAAAAAGTTATATATTTATACTGATTATTAGTTAGTAGGTCATGTATTTCTTTATTATTAATTTGCAAATTATTGTAATTAGTTCTTGAGGTAGTTTGGATTAAATGTCGTGACAAGTCTTCATCACTATAATCACCTCTATGTACAATGGTGAGTTCTGATAAGTGATCTAAAAAGATTATAGAATCAGGATTTAATTCACTTAATGCATTCTTTGTATTTATTAATGCATCTGGTTCATTTAATTTCAGTTTAACAACTGAAACGTATCCCTCTTCACCTAGCTGATATAATAGTTCATCTTGTTGTTCATCAATAGGAAATGGTAATTGGTAAGGCGATAGTCGGTTAACTGTATATTTTATAAACTCTTCGGGGGTTTCTGATTGATTCATAAGTTTTGTCTTAAAGGCTTTAAGAGTACTAGAATCCCATTCAACCAAAGGTAGATTTATTTGGTAAAGGTTATAAAAAGATGGAATCTCCATTCCTTCATATAAATCAACTATGATTTGTGTTAAGTTTTTAACTTTTTCTGGATTAAATTCGAAACAATAGCCAGAAAAGCCTTTATCTTGCCACTCACCGGAGTAGATTTTAGGAGAATTACTTACTTGTAAGACACTTTTAAATCCAATTCCTTTATTTCCTATGGCTTCTTTTGGATCTTTATTACTTAAAGCAAGACTAGATAATGATTCGAAGTTACTTTGAGAAAAGGGTACTCCTGTATTTGCAAAATATAACGTAGAAGGACCATTCTCATTTTCGTTTAAAATAATTTTTATTTTCCCAATCTGAGAACTAGTATCTGATGATATCGCATCATAAGCATTTTGAAGAAGTTCAATAATAAATCTATTCGAATAATCATGTGTCATTTGCTCAGTTAGATTATACATACTCTCATAATTGCGCGTTCCATTTAGAAGCTCAGAGAGAAAAGTTCTTATTTCATTAATAGTTTTTTGGGCAATAACTTTTTTTTTATTATTAAGAACCGTTTCCATAAGAATCTCCTTTTGAATAGTTTTTGGTAGTTCAATTTTACCATTATATTGAAAAGGTAATCAAAAATAATAATAAGTTGACTAATGTAATGAGTAAAGTTAATGATTTTACGATTATTTCAATTACCAACCTATTCAACAAGTTCAAAGACTATAATTAATCATCTATTTTATTAAATTCTAGCAATAAGATTTAGGAAAATTACGGAGTTGAGTGTAAAATAATAGAAAGATAGTTGCTGCCGAACTCTTTAATAAAATATTTTAAGGAGGAAATATGTCCAAACAAACAGCTACGAGATATAAAGATATTTTTCAATATAATTCAAATGAAGTATTAGAATCTTTAAAAGAATTTCATGATTTATCTGATGTGAACATAGATGATGAAAAGCTAAAAGAAAACCTATCAAGTATAAGTGAAGAGGTTGCTTCAGGTATTGACAGGATACAGATGAACTTAAATTTCTTAATAAAAAATGTGGAATGGGATACCTTTAATATCGCATTTTTTGGTGAAACAAATGCAGGTAAAAGTACAATTATAGAAGCATTAACAAATGGAGACGGAACCTTTATCGGAGATGGACGAAAAGATTTTACAAAAAAGATGGCAGGCTTGGCATTAAATGATGTTAAGTTATTAGACTTACCCGGAATTGAAGGAAATGAGCGTAAATTTATATCAGAAATTAAACGTGGAATTGAGAAAGCACATATCATTTTTTATGTTATTGGTACAAATAAAGAACCTGAATATGAAACAATTAAAAAAATTCGATCCTTTTTACGAGATCAAGCAAAGGTTTATTCTATCATAAATGTAAGGGGAAAGCCTAGTGTATATCGCCACCAAAAAGAATTGATATCCGATTCAATTCTTACGATTGAAAGTAGAACAAAGGAAAAGTTCAGAGAAATTTTAGGTGAGCATTACGAAGACAACATTATTCTTAATGGACATTTAGCCTTTTTATCTAAAAGTACACCCAAAAGGGATGATTTTGTCCGAGATCAACAAAAATTGAAAGATGTATTCGGTTCTCTAGAAGAAGGCTATGAATTTTGTAATCTTAAAGAAGTGGAAAAGTTGCTTTCTAAGCTTTCGTTACAAAGTAAAAAAGAAATTGCTATTTCAAATACATACAAGTATATGAGTACTGTAGAATCGATTATTGGGCGGATCTTAAAAGGAAAAAAAGAATTTGATCGTGAAATTAAAAATATGCAACAAAAGACAGATGAAGCAGTGAGTAAAGCAGAGGTTACTATTTCGCAATTTCATAAAAATATTTTAAGCAGCGTTGATATAAAAATTGACCAAATGAAAAGTAATCTGCAAAAAATAATATATGAAGGTATCGATAATGAATATAGTGAATCACTAATGAAGAGTAAACTTCATGCTGAACAAAGGTCTACAGAAAAAGAGATTAAGAGGTTGCTAGAGGAACAATTGGAAGATTTAAGATATGACATTACAAATATATTTAAGCAATTACAAAAACGTATAGATCTTGAATTTAAGTTTAGAAGTATGGGAACTAATGACTTTAACGTCCAAGACATTATTAAGAAAATGGAAATTAGTATGGGATATGTTATGGAGGAAATCCTAGATGTGGGACTTTCGGTCATCGGAATTATCTTAATGGCATTTAATCCTATATTAGCAGTTATTGGTGGAATCATTGCAGTTTTAAGAAAAATATGGGATTGGTTTTTTAGCAATCCTAACAAACGAAAAAGAGAGGCGAAAGGTAAAGCTTACGATGAAGTGAAAAATACTGTTAATGCATTGAAATTTAATATGAGGAAAACATTGAATAAAGAGATGGATAGTCTTCAACGTGATGTTAAAAAACAAGTGGGTGCTTTTGGGGATTTTATTTATCAAATTAGATTATTGAGTCTCGCAATGGACGATAAAATTCGTGATTTACAAACTAGTAAAGTGAAAATTAGTCAAGAATTAACAAGCTTCGTAGAAGACGTACGGCCAAGCTTTAGTTATTTTGACCTGAAGCTAAAACAAGCGATGTTTATCGGAGTGGAACGGCTTACTTGGGATATTTATAGATTAGAAAAAGTTGATTCCTATGATACGATTGGTGATTTCTTTACTATCAATAATTTTCAAATTAAAGATGGCTATTTATATATTACCGAAAATAATGAGTTTATGTTTCGTTCTTCTTCCATATTAATAGATCACTGTAAAAAAACAGATTATTCCATTCCAATTAAAGGAGTAAGGAGAAGTAGATTATGACAATTACAACTTTTTTAAATGAAAAACAAGAGGTAATGAATAAGCTATTGAAATTAAAGCACAAGTTGGAACAGTTTAATGACATGGAACTAGATATGGGTGAGTTATTATCTAAAATTAATCAGTCCATAAAAAACATTCAAGGTGAAACTTTTGTAATGGCAATGTTTGGAGCATTCACTGATGGTAAATCAACTATATTAAAATCAATTACGAAACAAGAGAATATAAAAATATCACCTGAACCTACAACAGATGAAGTAACCTATTTCCATCTGGATGATCATAAGTTAGGAAAGGACTTTTTAATCGTCGATACCCCCGGTTTATTTTCTGAACATATGCTTCACACAGAAAAAACAAAAAAATATATTTCCGAAGCAAATGTTGTAATCTATACAGTGGATTCTGTTAATCCACTCAAAGAGAGTCATCAGCAAACAATCAAGTGGTTACTTGAAGACTTAGGCAAGCTTGATTCTACTATTTTTGTCATTAATAAAATGGATGCAGTAGCTGATCTTGAAGATGAAGAAGACTTTGCTCATCACAGTAATATTAAAAGAGAAGTAGTCTCACAGACCATAAAAAATATTGTTACCTTTGAGGGTGACCCAACGGTTATATGTGTGGCAGCTGACCCGTTTGAAATGGGTTTAGATTACTGGAGAAAGCAAGAAGATACCTATCAAGAACTTTCTAGAATGAGTAATCTTATGGATGCTTTAGATAAATTCATTATAGCTTCTAAAGAACAATTGATTTTAAAATCAGGAATTAGCGTAATAAAAGACACGATTCAGCAGTCTATTACAGAATTAACGCAGGTAAGAGATAGCGTAAAGAAAAATAGAGACTTGCTAAATAATCAGTTAGAAGAAACAGAGGATGAACTAGAGAAGTTTGAAAGAGAAATAACGAAGAAGCATAGTAACATTACCGATGATGTGATCAATTTACGTGAAGATATATTTGCTTATATTAACTCAGCTTCAAGTCTTGAAGACTTACAGGCAAAGTTAAATACGAAAATTGGAGATGAGGGCTATATATTAAACAAAAAGATTGATGCAATTATCGAGAAGCATACGGAGAGTTTGATAGAAACACAAAAAGAGATGATTAATAATATTCAGTCCTCCATGCAGTATCATGATCAGCTACAAAATCAACTATTAAATATGGGGAGTAAACTAGGTGGTAAGTTAGTTAAGGCATTATCAGGAACTTCTACAAAAGCAATTTCGCAAACAATCTTAAAAGTACGCGACTTTGCAAAACTTCCGATTAAGTTCAAACCATGGGGAGCAGTTAAATGGGCAAAAGCACTTAAAACATTTGGTGCTGCACTATCGATTGCTCTTGATGCAATTACTGGAATTGTCGATTTTGTAAAGGAGAAAAAGCTAGAGGAAGGACGCAAGGATATTTCGAACAAAATAGAAAAGTTATTCAAAGAGTTTATTATATCTTTCACAAAATCCGAATATATAGCTAACTATTTTCCTGTTGTAGAGTTGAAGAATACACTTAGAACTGATAAACAAAACGTCATTAATGCTTATGATGAAACGATTAATAAAATTGATAAGCATATCCTTGATTTAGAACAGTTATAAAAAGTCGCTATAAAAACATTAGCATTTGGTTGAATATTTTTAAATTCTTTCAAGTTAATTTTGGAAAGCCCGCAGGGTAAATCCTATTATTATTACTTTTGCATAACAAAATTAGGAGAAGCGATTATGGATAATACTACTACAAATATAGATATCAAGGAAGATTTACAAGAGCATTTTGAAATTGTACTTGATGAATTAGGGAACCCTCGTGAATGGACTCAAGAAAAAACTTCCCAATTTTATAAGAAATTCTTCAAAGGAAGTACACTTAATAAACACTTAACCTTAAAAATTATAGAAATTAAAGAGTATCCTAACTTTAATTTGTTTATATCAACTGTAATAAATCATGAAACTTTTAAACCTTTCTGGAATCCTTATCTTACAAAAAATTGGACTGTTGCGTTTACATATAATAAAGAGGCTACTTCTTTTAAAGTTGGGGATCTTATTATTGCAACAACTGAAGAATTAAATTTAGAAGAAATTTCAAATGAAAATAGAAAGCTTGACCTCCTATCTATTGATGTGAGTTCTATACAATATACTAGTTTGGAAACTTCATTTATATACAAATATGGAGAAGCGTTTACAAAGAGGATTGTAAAACAATTTGGTTCATTAGAAGAAATAGCACCATTCATTATTGCTGAATTCGAAAAAGACGTTGATGAACAAATAGGCAATCTTGAGAAGTATTTAGATATTAAGGTTAATGAATTTGAGGATCAAGAACTGAGACTTGAAGCTGAACATACAAAGATAAAAAATGAAAGAACAGCTCGATATAAAGAATTAGAATTGGAAATAGAAGAAGAATATCAATCAAAATTAAAAAAGTATGAAATAGAAAAAGACAAGTTGGATAATCAAGAAAGAAAATTAGAAGGCCGACGTAGAAATATAAGTGAAAATGAAAAACAGTTACAGTCGCAAGAAGATGAAATTTTCCGCAGGCAAGAAGAGTTAGTAACTAGAAAGAAATCTTTACAAGAATACGAAAATTCATTGAACAGTCAGTTCGAAAGGTTTAATTTACTTAACCCATTTTCCCAAGTAGAAGCAGAGAATGTGTTTGAAGATAATATAATTAATTGGAATGAACAAAAGGATATAGTTGCAATAATTCAAGGTGCGCTTCATGCTCAGTGCAACTTACAGTATGAAAGAGAAGTAATTGAAAGTTTTCTAGGAGCTTTAATGTCAAATCAGATTATTATTTTGAACGGTCCAAGTGGTACTGGGAAATCAAGCTTAGTAAGTAATTTTTCAAATATAATATTCGGTGCAAAAACTAGTACGATTAGGGTTCAATCAAGTTGGACTGACAAACAAGATTTACTAGGCTTTTTCAATCCAATAGATTACCAGTATATTTCAACTCCATTTTTAGATTCTTTGATTGAAGCGTGTAATAACAAAAAGTATCCTTATTTTATATGTTTAGATGAAATGAATTTAGCTCATGTTGAATATTATTTTGCAGAGTTTTTAAGCGCAAGAGAAGAAAAAGAACCAAAAATCTCACTATATTCTTCACATTTTCAAAAACTGGCAATGAATAATATTATGCCATTTTTAAAGTATGATGAAGATAATCGTCCGTTATTACATGAAGAAGAGCTTAGTAAATTATCTACATCCGACAGAATTAGGGTGCAAAATTGCTTTGATTTGTGTTTTAAGTATCCTGCGGAAATAGTTGTTCCACCTAATGTTCGTTTTGTAGGAACGATGAATATGGACCATACAGTAAAAGGGTTAAGTCCCAAAATGATAGATCGGAGCTTTGTGGTTAACATAGAGTATCCTGAGAATGAGGAAGTATTACTAGAAGAACTTGAGCAATTAAAGGTTAATGAATTAATTGCTGTAAACATGGAAGATGATTTACTAATAAAAGAAATGGATATTGAACTACGCTACACTATAAAACAAATTAATCCTTTGCTTAGTACTTTAGGGGCTAGACTAAACAGAAGATCATTGGACCAAATAGGTACTTATGCTAAAGCAGTTAGCTCAGAGTCAACTTTAGATCAAGTCGTTATAGGAAAAATTTTACCGAGAATTAACGTATTAAAAAATGACAAAACGACTGCTGCATTTAGGGATTTACTAGCAAGCCTCTCAATTAGTGAGGATACTAAAGATTTAATGAATGAGATGATTAATGAAGGAAGAACAATAACTTACTGGAGATGAGTTTAATTGGAGTTATGGATAGCAAAAATAAATACTAATAAAAAACATCCAATTCAAGAACTAATATCTCAACTTATAATCAATGAGGATAATAATTCCTATAATTCGTATGAATATAATGGAACTATAGTTGTGAAAACATGTAATAAAAATACAAAAAGCGTTTTCTTATCACACTATAATATAAAATCAAAGTCAGAAAGAATTCCTATGTTTTACGATGAGAATTACGATGCATGGTTTGATAAGGGGGATGAGGAACGCGCCCCTGTTGGAATAAATCAATGTGGGACATTTTTTTTTGAAGCTGAAAATAATGAAGGTTATGTTGTCAATAGAACAAGAGATGTTTTTGTAACGAGTAAACTCTTATCGGAAGAAGAGTTTGAACAAATGAAAGATGAAATTGCAAATATCCTTGAGGATTTAGCAGTCTCTACTAGTGGTCCTGTAAACTTATTGAGTCAGAAGCAAGAACAGATTAACAGAATGATAGAGACACATAAAAAGATAGAAGAACTAAAGGAATTACTATTAGATATTGATAGAAATCCTCATTTTGAATTAACCCAACAAAATAAATTACAGAATTATTCAAAAGTCAAACGGATTAACATCAAAACATTAATGGAAAAGAAATTATATCCTTTTAAGGATAAATTTATGGTTGTGGAAAACGTACCTTCAACAGAAATAATTGAACATGGAATGATACGTTGGAGTTTAGAGGTATTACGACAAAATTTTAATAGATATCTTCTTAAAGAGCAATTAAAAATATCGGAAATTAACAATAGAATCCAAGACTTAATCAATTCCCAAAGTCTGTTAGGTAATCAACGTGATTTTTCATTTGAAGGCAAGAGAATAAGTAATTCAATTGAAAAAGATCTGAACTTTTTAAGAAAGTTATTATTACAAGCAGAGGAAATGGAGTCTAGTGTCGAAAATATATTAAGTTCAGTTGATGACTGTTTACAATTTTCTATTCTTTCTGTTAAGGCTGAAGAATTAGATATTACTCAACTATTTACATTTTCGCCATTATATTCTCAAGTGTTTCAATGTATAAATGATTTATTAGATGAAAACAACAAAAAAAGTATTGCATTTACGTATCAAAGTCTTCAAAAGACTCCATTTTTGTATGAAATATGGGGCCTACTTTCGATTATCCACTCACTAATTTATAATTGTGGCTTTATCTCGACAATGAATCCATTTTCAAAAATTAAGTTTTATGTTGAAAATGGCATGGATTTAGAGGGCATTAAATTCTCTTTTGAAAGACCTGTATATCGCTCCCCCATAAATGTAAATCAAGGGAATTATATAGATGGAAAATATATATATAAACAGCAGAAGAGTATCTTAAAATTGGAGTTGTGTTATGAGAAAGTTATAAAGGGAGCTGAAAAGCCATATAAACCAGATTACACATTTATTTTTAATGATGGACAATCCGAAAAAACTGCATTTTTAGATGCAAAATATAAGCCTATAGAAGATGAAAGAATTTGGAATGGAATTATTAAAGATGTATCCTTTAATAAATATTATAAGACACTGGATTCAAAACCTATTGCTTCATTCTTGATGCATCCTAACCCACTAAAAGATTCAGGGGTAAATAATTGGAATATGATAACTAAACAAAGGGAAGCATCAAGGCATTTATTTGGTAGTTTTCACTTCCGTCCTAATGAAAGAAGTAGTTTTATCGAGTGGATAAATATGCTAGTACATTATCACTTAATGTATGATGGGGTATGTTTTCATTGTGGAACTCATCAAAGTACAGTTTGCGAATCAACTGATGGGAAAAGGTGGAGGAAGTACCATACGTGCCAGAATAATGATTGTGAAGCTTTTTGGGTAAAATCAAGCTGTTTCAATCGTATAGATGGTCCAAACAAATTAAACGATGCACATAGTAAAATTTCTGCTACTCTTTACAAATATACAAAACACTCAAATATGAATTACCACTTGGAAACAGATGTTGATTGGGATGTACTTTGTCCAGTTTGTGATAAGTCAGCCAAAGACTTGCCAAGAAGATATAATTATTATTGAACAAGCAAATTTCCATATACAAACAAATCAAAATAACCACTTTCAATCCATTAGAATTGAAAGTGGTTATTTTGATTTTATTTAAAGTTGGAAATCATTTCTGTAAAAAATAATTGTTACTACACACTAGGTGGATTAAATTTGGAGTGGGTAACTTTATCTATATGGTTTGTCAAAAATCAACCGTTTTAAACAAATTTAGACTTTTTTTCCTTTTTAGTCTGATATAATTAGTAATATATAAAATTAATATGCCTGTTAAGAAGTATGGACATAAATACACAGTGTTTTTTCTGAAATATTGTTTTGGTTTGAAAAATCTGTACAGAAGGGTAGTCTAAAATGGATGCAATTGTACAACGTTATTTTAATAAGTTTTGCACAGAAAACAACCTAGCCAATAAAAATAAGGAATCTGTTTTATTTGAGAAATTTGCAAATTATTGTGTCTTAGTAAATCAGAATATACATAATTTAGTTCTCTCCGCGGTTGAAACTGGAGAAGGTGATGATTGCTCGACAGATGGACTAGCAATAGTAATTAATAATAGGTTAGTTACTAATTTAACTGAACTTACTGATATCATCAATTTTAGAATGGATATCAAAGTGCATTTTATATTTATTCAAACAAAGATGTCAGATAAGTTTGAGGGTACAGAATTTCTTAATTTCGGTAGTGGAGTAATTGATATTTTTAAGCCTAAAGAACAACATGAACTACGACGAAATGATTCCATTCAAGAAAAGTGTGAAATGGTTGAATATATTATAGATAATTACGAGATTTTAGAAGAACCACCTAAATGTTCATTATTTTATGTATGTAATGGTAAGTGGGTAGAGGATCAAAATTTAGTGGCGCGTATATCGAAAGTCAAAGCTGACTTTAAAATATTAGATATATTAGGCGAAGTAAATTTCTATCCAGTGGGGAATGCAGAACTTAGAAGATTATATGAGGATTCTAAAAATCAAAATGTTGCAGAATTAGAAATGTATAAGCGAATTGAATTACCTTATACAGAAGGTATTGAAGAGGCATACTTAGTTATAATGCCCGCTAAAGAATTAGTTAGTATTATCTCAGATGGAGATGAATTGAAAAAAGGGATATTTGATTCAAATATTCGTGATTTTCAAGGATATGAAGATAATAGGGTGAATAGTGATATAAATTCTACAATAAATTCTTCATCAAAAGATAAGTTTGGATTCCTTAATAATGGTATTACAATAGTTGGGAAATCACTAACTAAAAAGAGAGATAAATATTTACTGAAGAATTTCCAAATTGTAAATGGCTGTCAAACTAGTAATCTACTATTTGAGAATAGGGAAATGCTAAACGATAAAATGTGGGTCAATGTAAAAGTAATTATTACTGAAAGTGAAGATTTAATTAACAAAGTAGTTAAGGCTACCAATAGCCAAACAGTAGTTGAAGAAATTCATTTACAGGCTATGTCTGATTATCAATTACATTTAGAAAGTTTTTATAAAACCTATAAATTCAAAGGTGAAGAATTATTTTATGAGCGTCGTTTAGGACAATTTAATTTAGAAAGTGGAATAGAAAAAAATAAGGTAGTTTCAATTGAAGAACAAATTAAATCTTTTTCAGCAGTTTTTTTAGATGCACCTCATAAATCTAGTAGATATTATGGAAGTTTATTAGAGGATATTGAGAAAAAAATATTTTTAGGGGATCATGAACCTATTATATATTTCACTTCGTCATATATGAGTCAATTAATTGAAATTGAATTTCTAAATAATAATATTGCTCAGAAATACAGGAAATATAAATATCATATTTTAATGTTAATAAAATTAATAATAACAAAAAACCAAAAAATACCACCGTTTAATTCTAAAAAGATAATTATTTTTTGTGAAGAGTTGTTAAATGTAGTGAAAAGTAATTTTTTAGAATTAGTAAATGAATCTATTGAAATATTAAATAATGTTATTGATGATATTAATAATGTTGAGAATAACAAATTCCAAAGTGTAGTAAATCAGATAATAATGTACTGTTATTTAAATATTACTACCAAGGATATTATAAGTTTTGAGAATTTTTTAGATGAAATGGAGACTTATCTAGTGCCATTCCATAATCTAAGCATAGATGGTGATATGCGTTACAATATTGGTCAATGGATAGACTCGCTCTTGCTTATGTTAAATACATTTGGTAAACACGATATGGTAGTTAATATTCAAATGTATGCTAATATTTTAGATGAAAGCGATAGAAATAGTAGAAAGAACGTCTCTACCAACATTTTCAGATATCTTAATGAAGAAAAAGCAGAAATTGAAAATAAAATTAATAAGTCACAACGATATCTTGAAGTATAAAATCTACATTTAAGATGTAAATTAACTCGAAGTTGAGCGCTCAGTAATTTCAAATATAAGTTTCTTTGTAATTTTTTAGTCGCTTATATTGGAAGCATTGTTAAATGCCTCTGCATTATTTTATTATCCACAAACAGCCAATCTATGGTAAGGTATGAACAATGTTAGTTAATTACTACTTAAATATTGCTAACGTTTTGCTAACGTAATTCCATAAAAAACGGTATATCGACGTTAAAGATGTTACAACCATTAATATCCGAAACGTGGATTTACCACATTTTTTGTACCTCTCGTTAACTATATTACACATTCAAAGCTTACGGGCTGCATGATGTAATATTGCCTTAGTAAATTAGTTAATAAGGTTAATTCTTAAACAGAATAAGGTAAACACTACTACATCTATAACTATCTGCCATCACCACCCCAGCCATGTGGAGTGTGTAGTTCAATTAAAATTGAAGTTGTAATTAACTAATAGAAATTTTCCAGATAAAATAGACTTTTTCCACAATTCATCCACAGTTGGAATAAAGTTTTTCCAAAATAGGTGAGAAAAAAGCCTGTTATCCAGGACATATCAACAATGGTGAAAAAGCGTGAGTGAAAAACTTTATTCTAACTCGATAAAACACGTGAAAAAAAGCATGAAAAAAGCCCGATAAAACGGGTTTTTTTCTTTCAAAAATGAGGGGAAGAGTATTTATTAACTGCATAAAAAAAGAATATATAAAAAAGATCTGAAAATTGGTAAATGGATTCTCAGACTCCTTTTGTGTATTATTTCCATTCCTTATGTAAGACAGTGATGGTGATTAATGGTAAAATTTATGTAGAAGTAATATGCGAAAGGAGTTATCTAGATGCCATTCGAGGGCTTTGATTTTTCTAATTTCTGGGAAGATGACGATTATGCGAGGAAATCTTATATAGAAGAACCTCCAACAACGGAATTGATTGCAAAAGTCGAGGGAGAATTGGGGTATGAGCTTCCAGAATCGTACATTTGGTTAATGAAGCAGCATAATGGAGGCGTTCCTGTTAATACTTGTTATCCTACTAATATGGCTACAAGTTGGGCAGAAGATCATATTGCTATAACAGGCATAATGGGGATTGGATATAATAAATCTTATAGTCTCTGTGGTGATTTGGGGAGCCAATTCATGATTGATGAATGGGGATATCCTAATATTGGAGTAGCAATATGTGATTGCCCATCTGCTGGACATGACATGATTTTTCTAGATTATAGAGAATGTGGTCCGCAGGGAGAACCGAAAGTTGTGCATATTGACCAAGAAGGTGACTATGAGATTACGATTCTAGCAGATAATTTTGAGGACTTTATTCGTGGTCTCGTGCATGACGATGTGTTTGAATATTGATTAACCTCGTTTATTCGATTTAAGATGTTGAGAAATATCTTTATTAAAGTATTCTGTTTTAGAAAAGAACTTAGATAATATCTTTTTTAGAAATCTTGGGTCTTAGTTTGCTCAAGATTTCTTACGCCACTGAATTCCTGCCTTTTAACCACTCCATAAATGATTGATAGAATGTAAAATTATTTTTAAAATTTATTTATATACCAAATTTATTCAACATGTATAGTATAAATATTCAACGTAGGATAATTTTTTGAGGAGATCCCCAATGAAAATAAATTGTGATCACATAGCTGATACTCATTGTCTCTATGCTTGTTTCATGGAGAATTAACAAGATCTCTGCATATAGTTTGATTGCAGAGTGAGGAAAAACTTGCTAATTATGAGTGATATATTTGAGATAAGATTATGTTAAATATATTTTATAATGAGAGAGTTTATATCCGTTCGATTGTGCTATAAACAATGTAAATCTGCGGAGAGGAAAATTCTTATCATGGCTAGTTTTGAAATATTAACCAAAAACATCCCCTTTTCATTAAAATACAATTTCCAATTTAGAAAGGAATTCAGTTAAAAGAAACTTTTTTTAGGTTTTGATTCAACATTATAACGAGATAAATGAAAAAGACTTTAGATCAAATCTTTATAACAAAGACACCAAGTTGACCAAACTTTTCTAGGTTCAACTTGGTGTCTTGCGTTTTCCTGATAATTGGATACCTGTTCTCCTAGTAGTTTTCCTTAGCACGTAAGCAAGCCAAAACAGAAAGGACAAGCAGGAATAATTCAAATAATATCCAGTAAGTCATAACAGATTTAGATCCATCATATGACCATTGATTTATATTAATAAAGAAAATGAGGATCATTAATCCTAATACTAAATGGCTTTTTAGAAAAAAAGCAAACCCTCTTTTAATAGAGAATGGCTTTTGATCTTCTTTCTTTGGAACTGTATCCACTTGTTCTTTAGAAACAGATAGAGTAGATGGTGGAAAGAAAAGTTCTTGTAAAGTGTCTTCTATTTTTGAAAAGTAATCAGTGAATGTAACAGGGACAAGATATATTCTATTGAGTTTCACTTGTTCATAGTCTACATGCCAAATAAAGTCATCATTAGGAATGAAGTAGGCAAGTTGATCAGTTTTTGGTTTAGCTGAATTTGTGTTTTCTATAAAAGAAGTTGAATGAAATGCTTGAATATTCTTTTTGAAATCCTTAAGAAAATCAGCGAGTTGATTATGTATCTCAGGATTTTTTATCATTTTATCAAGGTCTGCTGTCTTTAAATTATGTATTGAGTTAAACTCTTTATCGGTTATTTCGATTGTTTGAATTGTATCAATATTTTTTCGAGTGGAAGCTTGAATTCCATAAAAATGACATAACAAATCAACAAACCCAGATTGTATGTTGTGATAGCTAAAAGTATGCTTTCCATCTGAAATCAATTGAACAAGTGATTGATCACAATTATTTTGATGGATGACTAACTTTTGCAGCTTATTTTTACAAATGAGCATTTTGGAGGAATGAACAAGTGTTTCTAGAATCTCTTGTAGCTCAATGGAGAGTTTTGTTTTTCTTCGTGCATTCCAACATCCTTTTGTTTTGAGATTTTCTATTGCTTCATCTGAAAGGCTTGTATTCTTAAAACGATACTCTTTTCTAAGTTTTTTTGTGAAATGGACAAATCCGCATAATTCAAGGGTACCGATAAGTTCTGCTGTTGTTAAAGTAAGTTCATTATCTCTTGTCATCACTGTTCCTCCGGGAATCGTTTTTTCAAGGAGTAAATTGTTTCAACCATTGACTATATACAGCATTAATACACATCTGCAATCATAAACAATTGGAAAAAGAGAATCAGAAAAAAGAAGATTGCAAGTAATTTGTTTAGTACAAATGGGAGTCGGTTTAACACTGTTTGTACATAATAATTGATTCCAGAAAAACCAATTGCAATGTAGCTGAAAACATAGTCAAAAATACTGGTTTTTTCTTTGCGTACATGACCTTCGTATATTACTATGGTTGCTTTTTGTAGAATAATAGCTATAAATGCAGCAATTGCATTCGATGTCATAATCAAGGCTAGATATGTACTTGGGAATGGGATATCTAAGCCGGTAAACACCAAAGAAATTAATGTTATGATGACTATAGCAATCATTAAGCCAATCGTTTTCTCTTTCATTAATAAGGCTCCTAACGTAATAGATTAGAAGTATACTATCAAGTTTCAAAGAAATCTTTAATAGTACTATTAACATGTAAGTACACAAAATAGCTAAAGTAACAATTCAAGAACTATGGTTTTCCGGATTTCTGTTTTTGAATAGATATAATATACAAAACTAATAGTTTTTCCTTACCTTTCTCTATATCTTTTCTTACCAAACTTGGAGTTTTTTATTTTGATGAATCATTTTGCGGGAATGCTTAGCGGAAATATATTGTGGATTTGACTGGCTAAATTATTTGTGGGATTTCTATTTTAAATGTTGTTCCTCAACCTATTGTTTTGCTGGATATAATTCTAATTTACTCATATCTACAATAAAATGATAATTCATTAAAATATCCAAGCCTAGGAGCCTATTATGATTTTTTGGTAGGAATCCAACATCAATTTCAATATTCTTTATACTCATTTATCAATTTGAATTTTATCCATTATCTTTGTATAGAAGGGTACTGAACCACCAATTCCATACGCTTCATAAATATCATCCCCATTTTCATACGTTACTCCTAGTTCTTCTAATACATCGGGACTAATTACAGTGTGCGAGGAACCTCTGTCAATAATCATATCATTGACTTGTAGCATTTCCTCGAAAAGTAACTATAAGTGATGTAGTTATTAACTGTCCATCAAATGATATTTTCACTATATTCATCTCACCCTCATCAATGGGTTTTTACGAATATGAACGATACATTCCTTGTTCGATGTATGGTAAACAATATTCCCAGAATCTACATTAAAAAATTCTTTATTTACATTTTCTGCTGGAATGGTTCGAATGGGCGCAACTTCATCAATAATTTTTTTATCATCTTCTTCAAGAAAATTAAGAACAGATACTAATACAAATTGATTTGGAAATAATTCTCTAACTTCTTGCCACTTCATATACCATCTCTCCTTTTCAACTATTATAAGCTATAGAACAGTTAATCTCACTTTTTATGAACAGTATTTTCCAAATATTTCATATAAACCTAAAATATAACAGAATGAAATATCCTTCCGTCTTTAGAAAAAATGATCTTGTTTTTTTATTGTTTATTAAGGTGATAGATATGGTAAACAAAGTTTGCTATTTATTACCGAACTCATAAACCCAATCATTTGGTAAAATAAGAGTATCTAATAATAATAGAGGTATCAATATGATAGAGCAATCAGTCTTGATGTATTTAAAAGAATTCATTCTAAAAAGTGGGGAAGAACTAGATTGGAACTCTTACAGTGATGAAAATGTATTATCGGAAGTGAAAATTATAAAGCAATCGGTTAGGACTTTTCGAGTATTGGGAGTTCTAACATTATCATTGCAAACACATCATTCAGAACTAACAAAAACGGATTCCAAACTAGATTCTTTAGCAATTACTGCTAGAAAAAAGGTCTACCTTGATGATCAGGATCGTCAAACATTTAAATGGCTAGAGGACGGATGGATTATTAAGGAAGTACGATTTGAAAAGGATGAGAAAACAGTTCACTCTTCACATTATCGGATGGGGTTCCGATTATACAAACACGAGCAGATAAAAATCCAACATAAAATGGATCGAATTCATAATGAATTTCATGACATTAAGGACCAAATTTTATCAATGTTATTAACTCAAATTAAGGACCAACAAAGCTTTTCCCAACAAAAAGAACAAGGAATACAAAACATTATTAAAAGAATGGATCAATTTCATGTGAGTGATTTAATGTCACCCATTTATTTTCCGGAAAAATGGTTAAACGGAAAGAGATTAAAGTTCTTGCACTTTGTTCATGCATTTAGCAAAATATGTGTTCAAAAGAACGAATTTGATTGGAAAGAGATTGGTGCAAATTATTATCAAAAAATTGGTGGTTCAAAGGAATTTGATGCCTATAAGCAAGAGTTTATTGAGCTACTAGAAGAGTGGGTTAACTATCCAGCTATGGAGTTAGGCTTAACTAGCCTTGGTCAAATTACACCGATTTATTTTGCGGGTCAACTGAGAGGTAATTATGCAAGCTATAATTGGGGACCAGTACATGCCTTAACAAATATATCTATATCAAATGAAGTGTATCGAACAAAAGCGACTACTTTATGGCTTGTGGAAAACAGGGCAATCTTGACGCGAATGGCATCAGCCGAACAATTTCTAGAAGATTCGAATTCTCTCATCATATGCGTTGATGGGCATTTACGTTCTGCACACAGAAAGACTATTTCACAAATTCTGGACAATAGCTATATAGAACAAGTAATGATTTGGTGTGACTATGATTCTAGTGGTTTACAAATCTCAAAAGAAATTAGTATTGCAGTAAATCAACATAATGAACTTAGGGTGAAATGGATATTGCCAGATCAGCAAGTTGTTAACGACTGGATCCAATATGAAAAATATGTATTGAGCTTTTTAGAAAATAGTAAGATGGAGCAAGAACAAATGATTGGAGGGATTGAACTATGGAAAAAATGGATTCTGGATTGATTTCAGTCTTTCATTCAACTGAATCTGCGCCTGAAATCATGCAGTCAATGAAAGATATTTCATCGCTAGCGGGTGTACTTAGTGATTTAGGGGCACATAATTTTTTCCAAACTCCAAGTGAGATTCTAAGATTTTTAAGACTCATTCAATTGTTAAATGAAGAAGCTCTGGGCCTAGATGAACCAATAGAAAATGAAGAGATGATCTATTATCGGTATCGAAATCGTTATGATGATTTAGAGCCTCCATCGAAAAAGAGAGTAGTACAAATCATAAATGTATTAGTAAAATATAACTGGATTTCCAAACAAACTCGAAAAATTAAAATGAGAGATGTTGGCAAACGAATGATGGATGCACTTATTCGTCTTGCTAATGATTCCCTTGCTTATTATATGAATGATGATATTGGAAAATCTTTATTTCAGGCCCGTCGTGATGCGGAAATAAGTGAAGCTTATGATGATAATGGTATTTCAGGTGGAAATAAAATAACAAGTATGATTCGAAATGTAGAAGATGCGATTTCTCTTTTAAAAGAGCGTGAGTTAGAGATGCTTGCAGACCGTAATGCACTTCCCCAGCTTGAAATCATTCACCAACTAATGAAAGATTTAGAAATAAAATTGGAGGATAGATTTAGGCAATTTCAAACAGTAGAAGATAGTTTAGTGTTGACGGACTTAATGCAAAAGGGAACATCGGTACTTGCAGAAGGAACCAATCTAAGCATAGGGATGATCAACAAGTATGTAAAATTCTCTAATATGCAAAAAACGCCACTGACATCGACAATTCAGCCTGAAAAGGTACGATCCTTCATATCGAAAATGTTTGATCCTCCACTTGATTCCGATATTCCCAATGCTCATCAACTATTAAGCTTTTTAGAACAGAATCAATATGAAGAGGAAGCACTTGATGGATTATGGATACCAATTAAGTTCGCTGCGCCTTTATCTTCAGTTGCTATCGATGAAGCAATCGGATTTTTAGAGACATATGAACCTGTGGCGGATCCTCTTGTAGAAGAAGAGGAAGAGACCGTGTACTTGTCAGAAGAAGTATCAGAGGATGAACTCGAGGAATTGATGGGAGAATCGAATTGGCTTCTAACGAAAAATATGATAGATACAAGTTCCATCGAAGCATTTTTTGAGAAACAAGAACAAGCACCAGTCGAGCAGGTGATTGTTGAAGCGACAACCGATCAGTGGAGTGATGCGATTAATGCTCTAACAGCTATTTCTGCATTGATAAGTAATAAAAAGGTTTCAGTCTTTCCGGAAGATGAAAAGAAAGTACGTAAGGTTTACGAAAAAGAATGGGAGTGGATGAAGGATGGAGATGGATCAGACATTATTAAACGAAGACAACGTTTCCAAAGTGACGAAAAATGATCATGAATTTGTAGGGGATTTAAATGTTAATCCGTTAAATGTCATGCAGTCGATAAGAGGGATATTAACACAAGAAGAGGAATTAACGTTTATGAATATCCTATTTTCCTCCTCTGCGTCCATCCGTTCTGGGAATTTCGGTCTATCCCGTAAAGAGGTAGAAAAACAGCTAGGTATTTCAAGGGATGACGATCGGTTTTTCTCTTTTCTTACAAGGGTAAATCAAGCTATTAGTCGATACTTTCAATTGATTTATGATGAAAAGCGAGATCAAGTGGTTGCATTAATGAGAGTTCCTGCTCATTCTGCAAGAAACACTTTATCTAAAGAAAGTCTAGCAATTTTATTATATATGTTTTACCAACAAGAAGTGTTACAGCATGAGTTCACCTTATTTGACCAAATACTTGATGCTCTGGGGCATGAAACGAAAAAGGCAAACCAAAGGGTGCTCTTAGCTTTAGATCCTTTAAAAAAAATTGGAGCCATTGAAGACTATCAAACAACTTCATCTGAGAGGGCATTCCAACTTACAGCCATTGGTGTCAATATGTTCTCTGATTCCTTCCTGCGTCGTATGACAGAGTTCAGCCAGTCCAATCAATTAAACAAAGAAGAAGTGTTGAAATTCTTTAAACGATATAACTTATATCAGAAAGGGGAAAACGAATGATTCCTTGGAGAATGTCCTTTTCAGGTATTCGTGATTATCGACCAGAGCAGATTGATTTATCGGGAATGGACAATCATATTATGATTACAGGTCCGAATGGTGCAGGGAAGTCTACGGTCACGTATGCAATCGGTGCAGTCCTTTATTCGTCAAAAGTAGATATTGAAGGATTAAAATCTCGCAATCTATTACCTGATCAAACCTGGAAAGCACAAATTGCTTTAGTCTTCAAAAATGAAGGAGAAATGAAAATTGATGCAGCAACCTTCATCCAATTTACGCTAAGAATGGTTCAGGAACCTGGTCAGCCTATAAAAAAAGAGTATTCCATCTCAATGGGTGAAGATATAGATCAATGGGAGAATACAATTAAATACACATCTGGGGATCGTCAATTTAATTTTACTGCCTATAAAAAGGATCTACTCTATAAATATAAAATAGATCCTGATTCCTATTATCTTATTTGGTATCAGCAAGAGGTTAATCAATTTGCGGTGATGAATCCGGAAGAAAGGTTTCGAATTTTTAGCGAGATGCATGGAATTGATCAAACCCAACGTGAATGGGAAGAGAGTATGGAGAAGCTAAAGGAAACGACTGAAACCCTTAGGACAGCAAAATATAGCGTGGATAATAAAAAATTAGAGTTACAAATTAGCAAGAGTCAAATGGAGAGATATCAAAGTAATCAAGAACGTCTAATAAATGGTGCGAGTCAATATATTGAATCTCTTTTACAATTAGAAGTGTCTTTGAAGAAAGAAATCAAGGTGTTGGAAGGAATCGTAATAGAGCTTTCCTCTCAAATGGAAGAAGTAAAAGATGGAATCTCATTTAAACAAGATAAGAAAGATAAGCTAGCAGAGCAATTAACTAAACTTTCTTTGGAAAAAGAAGAGTTAGAGGATATTCAAAATGATGCAGAAGATTCACTAGAAATCTTAAATACAACTATTCAAGATAAAAAGAAAGCTATTGTTGAGTTAGAAACAGAACTGGAGGACTTAACCAAACGAAAGAGCCAGATTACCCGCTCGGAAAAAGAAGTGCATGCTGAGATCATTCGTTTGAAAAAAGAAATCGAAAACACGAGCGATCAATTCGCGGAGGCAATAGAGCAACACAAACAGCGAAGTCAGTCACACCGTGATTTATTGAGTGAAATCGCTAAATTAGAGTACCAGGTAAATGAAGATAAACTAACATATGAAAAACATAGTAAAAGATTAGAAGAATATAAAAGTAGTCATGCAGTTTCACATACGATCCATAAATTTGAGCAAGAAATAGTCTCTTTTAAAAATGAACATCTTGCTTTAACAAACGGTGTTCAAGAGCTAAAAAAGGAAAGAGAATTATTGTTAGACAACCGTGATTTATCTAAGCGTCAAAGTGAGTCATTATCCTATCTACGTTCACATAATATGAAAGCTTATCCTCTTCGTGAATTAGTAGAATTGGATGAACATGCGCTACTGAAAGATGAGAGAATATTTAATGCGATTAAATATACGATTTTTTTTCAAGGGAAACATATTGCTCCTCCTAACGATCTTTACCATGTTCCATTAATGGAAGTGATACCGGATCGTTCTGTTGATGTAATACCTGAAATTCATTTGAAAGTGAAGGAAGGAATTAAGAATGAGGAAATTCCACATGCAATCAAAGCTTTGTGGTGGGCAGGACAATTTTTCAAAAATGGTCCTATTAAGATAGTAAATGGAATCTTACATGATTCAATGGGGCTTCGTGGACAGCAGGAAAAAGAACGCTATATTCTGAGTAAGAAAGCAATGCAAGCTAGAAAACAAGAAGTTGAAAAACTAATTTCAACAAAAGAAGCACGAATATTAGAGTTAGATAAACTTATCGAGACTAACACTAAAATGTCCCAACAACTAAATCGAATTATTCAGTTTGTAAGAGAAGCAGAAGCGTTTATGGCTACAGACTATGAGCGTCAAAGTCGTATCAAACAATTAGAAGAGGAACAAAAGACTTTATTAGAACTTGAAACATTACTGTCGGAGCTTGATGGAAAAAGGACAAACCTAAATGTTCAGTTGCTACAACTTCAAGCTAATCTGGATGCTGTAAAAGAAGCAGCAGCATTTTACGAAGAGCTTGGAAAAATGAAAGGTAAGTATGATCATTTACTTGCTTTGAAAAATCAGTTCGTAGAGTTAGACAAGCAGTATAAACAGCAGGTTGCAAATCTGGATGTTCTGGATAGTGACATGACTATGGTGGAAAGTAAGCTTAAGAAGCTAAAGCGTAATGTTGAACAACTTGGTGAGGACATTGAAGAATCCAATAGGGACTTAACTAGAACAAAGAACCAACAGATCAATAAAGTAGAAGAAAAGGATTTAGCTGCCCAGGAGCTTGTTGGATATATACAGGAAATAACAGAAATGAAAGTGATAGTTCCTAAAATTTATTCAGAGATTATAAGTGGTCTACTGAATGACCAACAACCATCTTTAACGAGCTTAAAAAACAAACGGGAAGATGGAAAAATTATATTTGAAGCTGCAAGAAGAGAGCCAGATATTGACCCCGCAGCACCTGAAAATTATGAAGCCGTTAAGCAAGAATTTGAACGACTAGAGAATGAGTTTAAGCGTACAAATATTTTACTTGAGCAAGATAGAGATAGAGCTGAACAACTCAAGGACAAGCTAGAAACTACGATTAATATGCGAGTGACAGAAATACGTAGAAGATTTCAAACGTATATGAGCCACTTTCAATTTGAAGGGAATGTAGATTGGGAATCTTTAGAAGATAAAAAGGGAAGAACACATTTTAAGTTATTCATAAAAGCTAGAAAAGAAGGGCATCGAGGGACTATGGAGGATGTTAGTACAAAGGCCCGAGGTGGAAAGGTAGGAAAAGGTGTATCAGGGGGAGAAGAATCCCTAAGTTCCCTTTTGTTTGCTTTGGCCCTACTTCAAAACTTATCCTTTAAACCAGGATTTATTGTGCTAGATGAGTTCGACAGCGCTTTAGATGAAAATCGAAAATTAAAAGTGTTTGATCTGTATGTGCAAGAATTAAAGCGTAAGCTAATCATCCTTACACCAAAATCACATGAAGAAAATTATTTGCAACGCTTTTCGAAGGCGTTAATTATCCAACATGATCCGACTATTCCATCCAGCAAAATTGTTGGGATAGTGAAAAAGGAGTAAGACGTATAATTGACCTTAGTTTTTTAGTTTAATGTAAGAATTGTTGTATTTGAGAAACTCACTCACCAGCACCCTAAGTGTTGCCAAGTAATCTAATATTTCATTTTAAGTAGAAAAAAGGGACCAAAATACTTGGTCCCCATAATCTTACTTAAAACACCTTCGTAGTCCAATCCTCACAATTCCAAATATCTGTCGCAATATCACGATAGAAGTCTGGTTCATGGGATACCATCAAGATACTTCCTTTATATGCTTTTAGAGCACGCTTCAATTCATCTTTTGCGTCTACATCTAAGTGATTGGTAGGCTCATCTAGAATCAATAAATTAGTTTCTGTGTTTAGAATTTTACACAATCTAACTTTAGCTTTTTCTCCACCAGAAAGGACTTCGACTTTACTTTCGATATGTTTAGTTGTTAATCCACATTTTGCAAGAGCAGCACGAACTTCAGCTTGGTTCATACCTGGGAATGTGCCCCAAATTTCTTCGATACAAGTGTTATAGTTGGATTCTTTAATTTCCTGCTCGAAGTAACCGATGTGTTGGTAATCTCCACGTTCCACGTTACCTGAAATAGGATTAATCAAGCCCATAATACTCTTTAGAAGCGTAGACTTACCAATTCCGTTTGCTCCAACGAATGCAATTTTTTGTCCGCGTTCCATTTTTAAATTAAGAGGTCGAGAAAGTGGTTCGTTGTAACCAATTACAAGTTCTTCCGTCGTGAAAATCCAGCGACTAGCTGCACGAGCTTCTTTGAAATGAAATTCTGGTTTCGGTTTTTCTTTCCCTAATTCAATAATATCCATCTTGTCGAGTTTTTTCTGACGAGACATTGCCATATTACGAGTAGCAACACTTGCTTTGTTACGAGCAACGAAATCTTTTAGACCAGCAATTTCTTGTTGTTGGCGCTTGTAAGCAGATTCTAGCTGTTGTTTCTTCATTTCATGGATTTTTACGAAGTTATCATAATCACCTGCATAGCGATTTAACTCTTGATTTTCCATGTGATAAATCAAGTTAACAACATTGTTCAAGAATGGAATATCATGTGAAATCAAGATAAATGCATTCTCATAATCCTGTAAATAGCGCTTCAACCATTCAATATGCTGTTCATCTAAATAGTTCGTAGGCTCATCTAGTAATAGAATTTCAGGTTTTTCTAACAGTAGCTTAGCTAGTAACACTTTCGTACGTTGTCCACCACTAAGATCATCTACATCACGATCAAGTCCAACATCGTCTAATCCTAGACCACGAGCAACTTCCTCCACTTTAGAATTAATTTGATAGAAATCATTACTATCTAAAGTTTCTTGTAGTTCTCCAACTTCTGCAAGTAATGCATCGATATCAGCACCTTCATCGCCCATTTTTCCATAAAGTTCATTGATCTCTGCTTCAGCATCAAAAAGATATTGAAAGGCAGTACTTAAAGCGTCACGCATGGTAGAACCTTTTTGAAGAACAGCATGCTGATCTAAATAACCAACACGAACTTTTCGTGACCATTGAACTTTCCCTTCGTCAGGTTGCAACTTCCCTGTAACAATATTCATAAAAGTGGACTTACCTTCACCATTTGCTCCAACTAGTCCAACGTGTTCTCCTTTTAAAAGTCGAAAAGACACATCATTAAAAATAGCACGATCACCGAAACCGTGACTTAAATTTTGTACATTTAATACGCTCATTTTTTCTACTCCTTTTTTAATATCACATGTGGTTATCTTACTAGATTTTGACTACATTTTCTACTTGAAGTTATTTCTTGTTGAAAATGTACTATGATTTTTAGGCAAAAGAAGTCGTCCTCTTTTTAATTAGCTGAATTTATTGAATTATTTATACTTGGACATCCATAAATAGGGCAGAAGAGTACTAGTTAAAATAAGGGAATCACTAAAAGATGGAGTTTCGGTAATGGTATGAAGAATTCCCTACATATTCTAGCGAGTTTTAAGCAAAAGCTATAAAGCTTATTTGATGTATAAAAATCATGCTAAAATCATTATATAAAGTAAATGGATGAAAAAAACAGATAATGCAAGTGGTGAGTGAGGGAAAAGAGATGAACATAAATAAATTTGAAAGTATGATAAATAAAACCATATTAGAAAGAGGGCGCAGCTATTATCTCGAAGGAAATGTAGTAGATGCGTATGAACAGCGACAAAATGAATATGTCTTTCATATTGAAGGAAGCGATAGCTATGAGATAATCGTAGAAATCGGGAATGAAGGAGAGATTGTTTACTCTGAGTGTGATTGTCCCTATGATGGACCTGTATGTAAGCATGAAGTGGCAGCATATTTTCAATTATATGAGATGTTGAATCAAGATACTGCGAATGAGAAGAAACAAAATAAGAAGAAAAGAATAACCATTAACGAAGTTTTAACAAATCTATCAAAAGATGAATTAATCAATATCATTATAAATATCACAAACAAGGATGTTACATTAAAAAACAGTCTCTTGGTGAAATACTCTAATGGAGACAGTGACCAGGAACTTAGGGCATGCAAGGAGTTAATAAATGGAATTATAAGAAAGTATACTGCTAGAGAAGGATTTATTAAGTATCGAGATACGAGTTTTTTTGTGAGAGAACTAGATGAAATAGCAGTAAAAGCTCTAAATACAGATAAAGTGTTAATTGCTCTGGACATTGCATTCCTATTACTCGATGAAGCTATAGGTGCATTTCAATATGCTGATGACTCTGGTGGAGATATTGGTTGTCTTGTTACAGAAACTCTTGAAATAATCGAAGAGATAATCGATGGTCGCGAAGAATCAGCTCACCAAGAGTCACAACTATTTGAAAAGCTATTAGCAAAGACAGATAGTGAGATTTTTGAAGATTGGATTGATTATAAAATTGAATTACTTGCTATATGTTTTGCATTTGCTGAGGATGAAGCATATAGACAGCAGTTAATAGATAGAATAGAGTCCAATATAAATGAATCAACAACTGATCGATATGCTCATTATGGAAATGAAAGTATGCTTGATCTTTTGTTTCAGTTGATTGAGCATTATGGTACAAAAGAAGAAGTGGAACAATTTATTTATCAACATCTCTCATTCTCATCTTTTAGAGAGAAGTTACTGAATAAGTACATGTTAGAGAAAAATTACGATAAAGTCATAAAATATGCTAAAGAAGGGGAAAAGCAGGATCAAGAATATCGTGGATTACTTTCTAAATGGAAGACATTCCGATATGAAGCTTACAAAAAACTTCACTTAAAAGAAGAACAGCAAGCATTAGCAAAGGAACTATTCTTTGATGGATATTTTGAATATTATCAAGATCTAAAAGAATTAGCGAAAAGTAACTTTGACGAATTCTATACAAACTTAAAAATAGAGTTAAAGGCTGGGAAAGGTTGGAATCATGAAAGTTTCTTCCTAAAAATAATCGAAGAAGAAAATGATATAGATGAGATCATGAATTTTGTCAGAAGTAATCCAAGATATGTAGAAGATTATGCAAAAATACTAGTAGTACATTTTAAAGAAGAAGTGTTAGAAAACTATAATAATTATATAAAAGCTAAAGCAAGTTCTGCCTCTAATCGAAAAGAATATCAAGGGATATGCCAAAAAATTAAGAAATACAAAGAAGTAGCAGGTCCTACAAAACAAGAAGAAATGATAAACGAATTAATGGACATTTATAAGAAAAGACCAGCTTTTATTGATGAATTAGGAAAAGTAAGATAAATCTTGGAGAAAGACGGAAGAGATATAATTGATGAAGGAGAGAAATTTGTGTTCTTTCCTGATTTTTTTATGATAGTCACCTCTTTAATACGTCTACCATAGCAAGAATGTTCAATGCTGAAAATAATTATATATTCAAGATATTCTGTACTTCTATTCCCTCTTTTCTTTTCTCTCTTCTTTCTGTAAACTTTATTCTATCTCTTTTAAATACTAACCTACCTTTATAGAAAATGTGAGAGAAGGGAAATAGGTTGGAAAAAAGAGAATCCAACTATTAATAGGTTTTGATGAGCAGTAAAGCAGCATTATTTTTTTCTAATAAAAGATAGACGCTGTTACTAAACTAATAAGAGATATCTATCCCTTAATAATAAAATACTATTTAACAAATAAGGAGTTAATACATTGGAAATCAAAGACATGTTTATTCGACTAAGATACGCGTTAGAAATAAAAAATAAAGAAATGGTAGAGATTTTTGAACTTGGCGGTGTGGAAATTACTGTCCCAGAAGTGATACAGCTACTGACAAAGTCAGAAGATGAAGAGGAAATGGAGCAAGTAAATGGTTCAACCAGTATGTTAGATTCCTTTCTAAATGGTCTTGTTATATATAAAAGAGGAAAACAAGAGCCTAAACCAGGGATGCCTCAACCTTCAAAAAGTAAGGAACATATCAATAACCTTCTTTTAAAAAGAGTGAAAATAGCCCTTTCCTTAACGACGGAAGATATGTTGGATATATTCGAAAAGGCAGGAATCACGGTGACAAAAGGGGAATTAGGTGCCTTATTACGTAAAGAGGGACATAAAAATTATAAAGAGTGCGGAGATAAATTTGCTAGAAACTTCTTAAAAGGACTTGCTATCCATTTAAGAGGATAATGCTAAGGAAGCTAATATAGGGTGATGACATGTTACATACTTACGATGGTAAAACAATAAGGTTTGAGATAAAGTATAAAAATCGAACTTCTATTGGAATTTCTATCAATAGCTATGGGGAAATTGAAGTTCAGGCTCCGAAAAAGACACCTGATGAAAAAGTTCTACAAGTAATAGAAAGAAGTTGGGAACTTATTCAGGAAAAGCTAAAAGAATTTGAGGATAGGTGGAATGGTCCACAAGAAAAAGCTTATGAGAATGATGAGTCTTTTCTCTATTTAGGAAAAAGCTATCCTATAAAAATTGTTCAAGATAATAACATCGCGCAAGACCATGTAGTATTTGAAGAAGAGATATTATATGTATATGTAAAAAAGTTTGATGATGAAAAAATGAAACAAGCATTGAAACGATTTTATTATCAGCAGTGCAAAGCATTAGTAGAGAAGAGTATTTCTTCTTATCAAAGCAACTTCAAAACAAAACCCCGTTCTGTGCGAATCTCAGATAGTAAAACTACTTGGGGAACCTGTGATTCTAACCTTCAATTAACTTTTAATTGGAGGTTAGCGATGGCTCCACTTGAGGTCATTGACTATGTAGTTATTCATGAGATGTGTCATATGTATCATATGAATCATGATCGCTCCTTTTGGCGATTGGTTGGTAGTATTATGCCAGATTATAAGGAGAAAGAGAACTGGTTGGCTTTTAGTAACTGGAAGATGACGGTATAAAAGAGCAAAGAAAAAATTCTTCTTACACAGTTATAAATGAATGTGCCACATACTTTAAGTGTGTGGTTTTATTTTATTCATTTATTAAAAATATGAGCACTTAAATTCATGATAGATACCGACTAAAGTAACAAGGTCAGAGGTTGTATTTTAACTGGTACAAACTCGATTCAAGCAAAATTATATTAATTCTAATAAATCACCCAATAATTTACGCTCCGAAAGTCTACCCATCATGTATACTATAAATATCCAATCTAGGAAATCCCTCCCTAGGAGACTTATCATGAAAATCGATTGTTTAATAGTAGATGACGAGATTGCTTTAGCTGAAACAACTAGTGAGTATTTTAATATGTTTGATGTAAAGACGGATTTTGTAACAAGTGCAGCAGAGTGTGAAGATTATCTAGTTAAAAATGAATCATCATTGATTCTTCTTGATATTAATTTGGGTAATTCTTCTGGATTTGATTTGTGTAAAAAGTTGCGCCAAACAACGCAGGTTCCCATTTTATTTATCAGTGCTCGTTCTAGTGATGATGATGTTCTGATTGCTTTAAACATAGGTGGGGATGATTATATTCAAAAGCCTTATACACTTAGTATTTTACTAGCGAAAGTGAAAGCCGTGCTAAAAAGATATGCAAGTGGTTCTAACAGTCAACAAGAAGTTTTACAGTTTGGGCATATTCTAATAGACACAAAGCTGCATCGTGTACGAGTAAATGGAAAGGATATTCCACTAAAAGCAATGGAATACAAACTTCTGTCTTATTTAGCAAAAAATAAAAACAGAATCATCACTAAGAATGAATTGTTTCTTCAAGTATGGGGAGATTCTTTTGTAGGGGATGGGACTCTAAATGTACATATTCGACATTTACGTGAGAAAATCGAAAATGATCCAAAGAATCCGCAATATATCAAGACGGTATGGGGAACAGGATATGTTCTTGAGGATATCAATTCATGAAATTAAAAATGGCAGGTTACGCAATTTTATTTGTACTTTGTGCAGGTATTTTACTCTCTGTAATAGTTATCAAGAATCAGAATCTATCAGAAATAGACCTTGTAGCTATAAATGATGTGTTGAAAACCACTGAGAAGAATTGGGGACAAATTAGTGCGGGAATTTTTCAAAACAGCAATCAATCCTTTTCTATTATAGATGATGTAGGAAATGTGGTTTATCAAACACCAGATTATTCTTACACAGATATATATGATTCTATAAAAAATCGAGATACGATTATAGATATTGAACATAATAACGAGATGGTTGGGAAAATCATCTTTAGTAGTAATGACCAACTATTAATACAGCAATTAAAAAAGGACTTGATCATATACATCTGTTCTATATTCGGAGTACTCTTCCTTATTAGCCTCCTATATATTTTATACATAGATAGAACACTATTAAAGCCATTTCAGCAGCTTCAAAAATTTGCGACAAATGTGGCTAGAGGTAACTTAGAGATGCCTTTAAATATGGTCAAGAATAATTATTTTGGTGCGTTCACGGAAGGTTTTGATATATTGCGAGAAGAACTTCGTGAGGCACGCCAAAGAGAGTATGAATCTAATCGTAGTAAAAAAGAGCTTGTTGCAACATTAAGTCATGATATAAAGACTCCAGTCGCCACGATTAAAGCGCTAAGTGAGTTAATGCTTCTGCAGGCAAAAGACGCTAAAGTGACGAAACAAGTGAATACCATTTATTCAAAGGCAGAGCAAATTGACTTACTTGTTACAGATATGTTCCACGCAACATTGGAAGAACTGGAACAATTAAAAATGAACGTAACCGAGGTATCAAGTGAAATACTTGTTGATATGCTCGAGAATGTTAATTATGACCAGCAAATTAATTATGAATCCATTCCACCATGTATTATTTTAAGTGATCCTTTACGTCTGCAACAGGTAATAAATAATGTTATTAGTAATTCCTACAAATATGCAGGAACAAAGATTACAATTAAAGCTAATATTTTCCAAGGATTTCTTGAGCTTCATATTTTAGATTATGGTGTAGGAGTTAGTGAAGAAGAATTACCTCTACTGTTTCATAAATATTATCGAGGAAAAAATGTAGAAGGCAAGAATGGATCTGGACTTGGTTTATATATATCAAAGTATTTCATGGAGAATATGGCTGGACAAATAACTTGTTACAACCGTGAAAATGGTTTTACCGTAACCTTGAAAATGAAGCTTGCATGATTTAAGAAATAGTTAAGAATGAGACAAAGATTGAATAAGGACTCATCTTGTATGATAAGACTGTAGCCTTTTACAGTCTTTTTAGTATGAAAGTTAAGGAGAGGTCAATCAATCATGACAAAAACGATAATTAAAACAGATAAGCTATGTAAAACCTTTTCGAGTGGTGGAAATCAACAGCATGTTTTAAAAAACCTCGATGTTAGTTTAATAGAAGGAGATTTCACTATAATAATGGGTAGTTCAGGATCTGGAAAATCTACGCTCCTTTATGCACTAAGTGGGATGGATAAACCGACTTTAGGCGAAATCACATTTGAGGGAAAGAATTTAACAAATTTGAGTAATGATCAACTAGCTATATTTAGAAGAAAATACTGTGGTTTTGTATTTCAACAAATATATTTACTAGACAATATGAGTGTACTAGATAATGTCTTAGCCAGTGGTTTCTTGATAAATAAAAATAGAAGGGAGCTTGTTACAAAAGCGAAAGAACTATTAGAACAAGTAGGAATATATGAAACTTCATGGACAAAGTTTCCAACACAGCTTTCAGGAGGGGAGGCACAAAGAGTTGGTATTGTTAGAGCAATCATTAACAATCCTAAAGTGCTTCTTGCAGATGAACCAACCGGTGCTCTAAATTCTGCTTCTAGTGATGCTGTTTTAGATGTATTCACACATGTAAATGGTAACGGACAAAGTATTGTTTTAGTAACGCATGATGTAGAAACAGCTTTGCGAGGAAATCGAATTATCTATTTGAAAGATGGAGTGGTTTGTGGGGATTTACAGTTAGGAGTATTTAGGAAGAAAGAAAATATGGTGCGCCATGAAAAGCTAAAACACTTCCTTACAGAGATGGGGTGGTAAGGTGAAGATTTTGAATTTAGCTATGGCAAATATACGAAAAAGTAAATCTGCTACCGCTTCTTTATTTCTATTCATCTTGGTTGCTTCACTTCTGCTTAGTATAGGATTAATGGTTGTTACTCAGATAAATACATTTTTTGATAATAAAATAGAGGAATTAAATGATCCTCATGCAATTTTTGTTATAGATAAAGAGAACTATCAAGCCGCATATGGGGATTATTTAGAGGAGTATCCTGGGGTAGTAGAGACGGAAAGAGAAGATATTATCTATATGGATATTTCTAATTTTATCTTTGGCAATGGTAAACTAACCAATAGTTCCGTTATTTTTAATGCAGATGTAAATCGTTCTATTGGGTCATTAAAGTTACTTGAAAAGCTAAAAACAACAAGTGCTAATGATATTTTTGTTCCTTATAGTTTTAAAACAAATGGCGGGTATAAATTGGGAGATTCTTTTACTCTTACTTATAGAGATAAAGATTATAAATATCGTATTTCTGGTTTCTTTGAGACGACGATGATGGGGACAAATAACCTTGGTGTGATGAAATTTATGCTCCCAGAAAAGTCCTATCAACAATTAGCAGAGAAGCTAGAATCACAAACAAAAGCATTTGCGCTCTCAGCAAGGATAGAAGACAAGACACATTCTACTAAGTTAAATAATGAATTTATACAGGAAGTTCAGAAATCCCTATTAGATGAAACAACTTCCTATATATTAGGGCAAGATACTCAAATGGTGAAAAACGTTAATACATTAACTATTAATATCATTGCGACGATCTTAGTAGCTTTTGCAGCTATTATTGTATTAGTATCATTAATTGTCATTCGCTTCCGTGTTTCCAACAGCATAGAAGATGGAATGGCGAATATAGGTGTTCTAAAAGCAATTGGCTATACAAGTAGACAAATTCTTTTCTCCATTATATTACAGTTTAGCCTAATTACTTTTTGTGCGAGTATTGTTGGAATTGCTTTGTCTTATATTTTAATGCCTTTTCTTGGAGATGTAATTTCGACCTTATCTGGTTTAGTCTGGGTACAGAAATTTGACATCATAATAAATGTAGTTAGTATTATCCTTCTTGTGTTCTGTGTACTTATTGTTACATTACTCTCTGCTTTACGTGTTAGGAAAATTCTACCAGTTACTGCACTTCGAGGTGGGATACAAACCCATAGTTTCAGAAAAAGTCGGTTTCCATTAGATCAAGCAAGAGGAGATGTTCATTTCTTACTGGCTCTAAAATCCATGCTAGCAAATGGAAAACAGAATGTAATGATTCTTTTCATCATTCTATCGTTAACCTTTGCAACTGTGTTTTCAGCAGTACTTTATTACAATATTGCTTCAGACAAGACAGCATTTGTTAACCTATTTGGTTCAGAACCAGCTAATGTGATGATCACTGTAAAGTCAGAGGTAGATACGGATAAACTTTTAAATGACATAAAACAAATGAATCATGTAAGGAAAATTAATATATATGACTTAATTGAAACAAGAATTGATGATGTAACCGTCTATACAAATGTTACAGATCAGTATAGCCAATTAGAAAACAATATTGTTTATGAAGGAAGACAACCACTGCACGAGAATGAAATTTCTATATCATGGGTTGTTTCCAGTCAACTCAATAAAGGCATTGGAGATACAGTAGAAGTCGAATATGGAAATGAAACAAAAAGTTATTTGATAACTGGCCTCAGTCAATCTATTGGTAACTTAGGTCAGATAGCTGCGTTAACTATGGAAGGAATTCAGCAATTAAATGCAAACTATAAAGGCACATCGCTTTATGTATACCTCGAAAATATCTCGAATAAGAATTTTATAAACAATGTCGAGAATCAGTACGGAGATCAAATAGTGGAAACATTAGATATCGATCAAAATATAGATAGCCAAATAGGTATGTATACAGTTGCGGTGTTTGCTGTTATGCAATTGGTTTTAATCATTACTGTGTTAGTTGTAGTGATGATTCTTTATCTGGTTATCAAAACAATGATTATTAAGCGTAAGAAAGAGTTGGGAGTAATGAAAGCAATTGGCTATTCGACAATTCAACTGATGAATCAAATTTCGCTTAGTTTCCTTCCTGTGATTATTACAGGTGTAACAATTGGTGGTGTGCTTGGCTATTTCTTTACGAATCCAATGCTTTCCTTATTGTTATCCAGTGCAGGGGTTAAACGTTTGGATTTTATCATTCCACAACCAATTATTCTACTAATTTGTATCAGTATTCTTTTCTTAGCTTATATAGTGTCTATGATAGTATCTAGAGGAATTAAGAAGATTTCTGCATATGAATTAATAGTAGAATAAAATGAATTTGATTTAAATACATCCATTGTAAAAGTAGTATAAGTTAAAGGTTAAAACAACATCCAATCTTCTTGAAAGCACTTGCTAATTCTGCAGGTGCTCATTTATGTAGGTTTGTTAATAATTTGTTAAGATAAGTTGTCTATTAAATATATCGTTGCCTAGTCTAATATAAAACACATATAATAAAATTTGTATAAAATAAGGGAAATAGTTTGAACATTTAAAAGAAGATAAATAGGTAATGAGCTACGAATAGAGTATTTTAAGAATTTATAAATTAGCTAAGGGAGGGATTGAGTGAAACCTCTTTACGTATCAATCAAAGAGAAAATTGAGGCAGATATACAATTAGGAATACTCAAGTCAGGTGACCGTCTGCCTTCAGAAGTGGGGCTTGCTGCAACGTTTAAAGTGAGCCGAGAAACAGTAAGGTCTGCTATTCGTTTGCTAGAAGAAGAGGGAAAAGTCTATGTAAAACATGGGGTAGGGACATTTGTTGTGAACCCATTACCAATCACACCAAATAGTTTAGAAAAGCTCATGAGTGTTACTTCCATGATAAAGTATGCAGGTTTAGAGGATGGCGAGAAACAAGAGAGAATAAAACTAATTCAGCCTACTAATGAATGGACAGAGCTTCTTCAATTAGAAGATGGGGAAGAAGTAATCATTCATGAGAGGATAAGAACAGCAAATGAAGAACCGGTAGTATTCTCACAGAATATACTAGCGGAAACGCTTGTTAAGCAGAAAATGATTCATCAAGGATCAATTGGATCACTATTTGATTATTTGAAAAAAGAATGCAATATTGATATAGCTAGAGCAACAACAGAAATTGTTGTTCCACTTCATACAGATCGTAATTGTCAAAAACTGCTTATTCGTCCTGAAACGACTGTTTTATTATTAAAGCAGTTACATTACGATTATCAAAATCGTCCTGTTCTATATTCTTTAGACTATTTTAGAAATGATGTCTTTACTTTTACGGTAAATAGAACTCGATAAATAGGAAATAAGTTCTCTTTAAGTGGTAGTTAAGAATGCTATATATTTTCGCCTTTGTGGAAATTAAGAGGAAGGAACCATATATTTAAAAAATTCTATAAGTAAAAAGACCAATTTTTCATCACTTTGGTCTTTTTTTGTTACTGTAATATTTAATGAAGTCTAGACAAGTAAGGAACGTAAATATAAAATTAAGTGAAATTTACACGAAAATTACATTATGAATAAAAAATATTAGTATTTATTTGTTACTTTATTTATAAGAGGTATAGACCTTTATATTTTTTGAGAGGAGATGAGATATTGTGGTACTTTAAAGCCCTTGGTGTAAGGAAAATTGTTGGATTTATCGTTTTAGCAGTTTTTCTTCAATTCTTCTTTGGGCCATTATTAAACTTATTGTTACTAGCATTTACTGGAGAATGGCAATATCCTGATATCTTGCCAACATCTTGGTCTTTAGAATGGTGGACTTTTGTGTTAGAAGATGAATCTATTCTAAGATCCATGTGGTTATCTTTTCTTATTGCTGCGATTGTTACATTGATTTCTTTAATTATATGTATTCCTGCAGCATATGCTTTTGCGCGTATTAGCTTTCCATTAAGGAGGTTTTTTCTTTTCTCCTTTCTATTAACAAATGCTTTTCCAAAAATGGGTCTATATGTTGCGATAGCTGTCTTGTTTTATCAATACAACCTTATGAATACATTCACAGGAATAATCTTAATTCATTTAATTAATACACTCATGTTAATGACATGGATTCCATCAGCAGCATTTGAGAATGTTCACCGTTCTCAAGAGGAATCGGCTCGTGATGCTGGGGCATCTCCGTTAAAGGTATTTTGGTATATCACTTTACCAATGGCTAAACCAGGTATTATTGTAGCTTCCGTATTTACATTCTTATCTTCATTAGATGAAGCACAAGGAACCTTATTGGTAGGAATACCAGATTATAAAACAATGCCAGTAATTATGTATTCCATAATAGCAGATTATCCAAGTACAGCAGGTGCGGTGTTTTCCGTGATATTGACACTGCCAACTATCATTCTACTTTTAGCAGCAAGAAAATTTGTTGGTGCAGATACCTTTGCTAATGGAATGCGCCTTAAATAATAAATAGAAATGAACTGGAGAAAGGAAGGTAATGGAGTGTCAAATTGCTTATCAATTACTAATTTAAGCAAGGTTTATCCTACAGGAGAAGGTGTTAAGAATTTTTCTTTGGATATTAAGAACGGAGAAATGGTGACTCTACTAGGACCATCAGGATGTGGGAAATCTACTGTTCTTCGAAGTGTTGGAGGATTTATAGATCCAAATGAAGGCTCTATTACTATTGATGGAAAAGAAGTCAATCAATTACCTCCTGAAAAAAGACCAAGTGCTATGGTGTTTCAGAGTTATAATTTATGGCCACATATGACAGTGTTTGATAATCTTGCATTCAGCTTAAAGCTTAAGAAAATGAAAAAAGCTTTAATTATTGAAAAAGTCAAATGGGCATTAAACTTAGTTCAGCTTCAAGGTTATGAGAAGAAATATCCAACTGAATTATCTGGTGGCCAACAACAAAGGATAGCTCTGGCACGTGCGTTACTTCTTGAACCAAGAGTGCTATTGTTGGATGAACCTTTCTCTGCTCTGGATGCAAAGTTAAGACATGAATTGCGTGAGGAACTAAGAGAGATTCAAGCAAAGCAACAGCTTACCATGCTTTTTGTTACACATGATCAAGAAGAAGCACTTTCCATTTCAGATCGTATAGTGGTCATGAATAAAGGGAAAATTGAGCAAATTGATTCTCCGCAGAATATTTATAATTATCCTGCCTCCATGTTTGTTGCGCAATTTATTGGCAAGATGAATTTTCTTAAAGGCAATGCACAAGGTGAAAAAATTAACATCGGTTCACTTGCTTACCCTAATCTTAATCAACATAAGGGAAATGTTACTGTGGCAATTAGACCAGAAGATGTTGTGTTAGCTAACGAAGTAGAGAATGGTTTAGAAGCAACTATTGAAAAGGTAATGATGCTTGGTCATTATGCAGAAGTAAGTTTAATAACCGAGTTCGGAAAATTAAAAATGTTTGTTGATCGAAGTGGAATGAGTCAGTTTAAAATCCAGGGTAGAATCAAGGTAACTTTTGCAACAATCCAATCATTCCCTGAAGAAGACGGTTTACATATTAACGAAGATTCTAAGATACAAAATCTAACTATAGAGGAGAATCAATTATATGAGAAAGTCTAATTCATTAAAAAGAATCTTAGTAGGAACAATGGCAGCATTCAGTGCGTTTTCTTTAGTTGCATGTAATACAAGTGAAACCAATAATACGGCAAGTGCAGGAGAAGACCAAGTAACAAAAATATCTTTATATAGCTCTGGTTCTCAAAATGTAGAGACTTTTTGGGAAACTGTTATTCCTAAGTTTGAGGAAGCGCATAAAGATATTGATGTAGAATTTGTTTTCGTTCCTTCTGGTACTGGGGGACAAGCTACCATTGACCGAATTATCGCTGCAAAAAAAGCAAATAAAGATTCAGAGATTGATATATATGAGGGAGCACTTGCTGATATTGTTCGTAGTGAAGATGAAGGTGGACTTTTCTATGAACTTTCAACAGGATTGATCGAGAATCTTGCAAATGTACAAGAAGAAAATATGGAGGGTACACAAAATCTAGCAGTTCCCTACCGTTCGTCTTCCGTAGTTCTAGCATATAATTCGGAAAAAGTGAAAGATGTACCGAATACAGCAGAAGAATTGAATACATGGATTAAAGATAACCCAGGTAGATTTGCATACAATGATCCAAATACAGGAGGAGCAGGAAGCTCATTTGTTCTTACTACTGTGTATAATGAGCTTAATGACGATGCTATGAATGTACAAGATGAAAGTATTATAAAAGAGTGGGACAAGGGAATTCAAGTGCTGAAGGATATGGCACCAAACCTTTATAAAGAAGGTGTATATCCGAAGAAAAACCAAGGAACGTTAGATTTACTTGCAAATGGAGAAGTAGATATGATTCCAGCTTGGTCTGATATGGCTCTAGAACAATTGAATTCAAAACTATTACCAGAAACTATTAAATTGAAACAAATTACTCCGGCCTTTACAGGTGGTCCATCTTATTTAATGGCAGTTGATAACGGAGATGAAGAGCGTAAGGAAGCTTCCGAAACTTTCTTGGATTATGTACTAACCCAAGATGTGCAGAAGTTAGTTATTGATACGATGTACGGATACCCAGGAATCAAATGGGATCTTCTATCAGCAGAAGATCAAAAGAAATTTGAATCAGTTAGTGGTGGATATCGTACCTTTAACGGTGGAGAGCTTTCAAGTGAATTAATGAAAGTATGGCAAAGAGAGGTAGCTAGTCAATGAGTAGGGATATTGTCCTGAAGGAGAGCTTTGCTGTCAAGAAAAAAACAAAAATGGCAGTGTTAGGAATTGGGCTAGTTATGCCCTCTTTCCTAACCTTGCTTGTTTTAGTCATTTATCCCGTTACGCTTGCCATTATGGAAAGCTTTCAGAATGAAGATAATGTTTTCTCACTAGATAACTATAAATATATTTTTACAGAACCATTGATTCTACAAAATATTAAACATACATTAGTTGTCACATTCATTTCTTGTATCTTAACTTTAGGAGCAAGCTATCTATTAGCTATTTATTTAAATTTTAATAAAAGTATCTTCTCGAAAATTATAAACAAACTATATTTTATTCCATTATTCATTCCAGGAGTTATCGCAATCTATGGATTTATCAACTTTTATCGAGATAATGGCTGGGTTGCAAGGATCATAGGTGAAAACAATATGCCTTCTATTATTTATGATATGAAGGGCTTATTGATGATTAATGTTTGGTTTAATGTACCGTTTACAACGATGCTATTACTTTCTGCTCTTCAAGCTATTCCAAATTCTGTAATAGAGAGTGCAAAGGATGCGGGTGCATCAAAAATTAGATTGTTTATTCATTTTATACTTCCTCTTTCTTATAAAACAATGCTCGTTGCGTTAACCTTTCTTTTTATGGGGCTAATCGGAAGCTTTACAGCACCTTTCCTAATTGATAGAAATGCACCACAAATGCTAGGTGTATCTATGCAACAGCACTTTTCTGTATATAACGAGATTGGTCAATCTAGTGCACTAGCAGTTTTCATGTTTTTATTATGTTCAATAGTAGGTTATTTCTATATTCATAATAATATGAAAGAGTCAAAGAAAGATATGTTCTAAAACTAACCAAGGAGTGGAATAAGATGAGTGTTTTGAACCCTGTAAAAATGCAGCATTTAGACAGTAATCAATCTAGTATTATCATTGAAGAAAAAGGATATTACACGATTAATCTGAAGGCAAAAGCATCTACTTCTTGGAAAGAAGAAAGCAATGAATCTCTTATGTTGAGACTATATGTTAATCAAGTACACCACCAAGATATTATTTTGTTTTACGGAAATCAGAGCTTTACTTACAAGCGTCTTCTTGGAGAAATGGAGCCTGGTACATATGAAATAGAATGGATTTGTGAATCTCCTCGTAACAGTGAGGCATTTGCTGAAATGGAAAGCTACAGTGTTGAAAAGTTAGAAGTAAGTGAGCGAGAAACACTGGCTGTTCGATTTGCTCCGAAGCTTTATGGTCGATCTGTTTATAGTTCATACGATAATTTATACACAGATACTCCTTTAGAGATGATTTATTTTTTTGAAGAGTGGGAACGAGGATTGGTGATTGAATATCATATGGTATTTAGTCATGAAGATGAGGGAACACCTGCTGTTCTTCTCATGTCAAAGTGGGGGCGACTGTTAGATATTGAATACATGGCTAGAATCTATTTGAATGAATATAATGAGATTGATCATATTGAATACCAAGGTGCAGAGCATCAGGTAAAACCATATAAGGGACCTTTCTTAGAGGGGGAGAGGGTCATTCTTCAAACGGCCACATGTAATGGTAATTTTACGGATAAAATCACAAGTTCTTATCATTTTTCCTTTATCCCAAGTTATGAGTGGAAAGTAGAACAAGAGGCTCGCGAAGTGGTGATGCAGCGTTTTCCGTATATTAATCATGTGATGGCCTGGGAAGCAGAGAGACAGTTAAAGAATTACCCACTAGCTTACAACAGAATCCAAAATGTTTATCAATATGCTTATATTCAATCTTCTGTTTGGGAAGTTGAGCTTGGTACACCAAGTGTAGATTTCCTAGTTCGGTTAAAAGGAGAAGAAAAGTGGCAGTCCAGTTCTTTTCAGCATAAAAAGTTTGGTTCCTTTTCAGCAGCATACACAGGACCTTACAACCACTTTAGTACGACGATTTGTTTACCAGAAGGAAAGACGATGGAGGATATCGTAGAATTGAAGATCGCTTTAATAAATGAAAAAGTATCTATGGCAAATGTAAAGGATTTGAAAATTTTTGCGTATGATGAAAATGGAAACCTGGAGAAATATTTGGAGACAGCTTTTGACGAGAATTTAACTGTTTTTGAATCGGAGAAGATCGTTTGGAGAAAAGAGATGTAAGGAAGGTGTAAAACAACAAGATGAGAGAAGAAGAGGAACAGATTTTATTTGAGATTACTTCAAATATTACAAATAAAAGTGCACAATCACATATACAACACACCTTTTTTGTACCAGAAAATTCGGAAACAGTATACATAGATTTCTCTTATGATCCACCACATGAAAAAGAAATCAATGAAAACTATAGGTTAATGGAAGAGGCTTCAAGCTATTATGAAACAAAGATATCACACAATAGTCATGATCCTATTAGAAATTTATTAACACTATCACTAAATGACCATGATGGATTTAGAGGAGCACGTCATTACCATTCTCCTATCCAGCATGTAGAAATTAGTGATTCTCATTCAAGCCCAGGTTTTTTAAATAGAAAAAATACAGCAGGTTTATGGTCTGTTACAGTAAGTGTTCATGCATTGGTAACGAAAACCTGTGAATATCGGTTACGTATCTATAGAAAAACAAATCAAGATAATTATTCGACTATTCCTTGGAGAAATAAACCTTTATTTCAAGAGATAAAAGAGAATGAAAGTGGTATACCAAGTTTTCCTAAAGAAGAAGGTTTCAGAAAATGGATTGCTTCTGAATTGCATACACATACCTATCATAGTGATGGAAAACAATCGGTTCTAGAGATGGTAGAGGTTGCAAAAAAAATGGGGATTGAAGCGGTTGTCATGACAGATCATAATACGATCAGTCCTTTTGAAGAAATAGAAGATGCAAAAGCAGAATCGGGCATAAACATTTTATATGGTCTGGAATGGACTACCTTTTATGGACATTTACTAACAGTAGGTTATAAGGAGCCAGCTTATACCGATTGGAGAAAAATAGGTCCTTTAGACATTGAGAAGGGTATTACGGAAATCCGTAAACAGGACGCCTTGGTTGGTATTGCTCACCCATTTCGAATTGGTAACCCGATTGGTACAGGCTGTCACTGGGAATTTTCATTTGAATCAGTAAATGCTTTTGATTTTATAGAAGTTTGGAATTCCACAAGACCAGGCTTTAAATCCTATAATCAACGTGCTTTTCAATATTGGACAGAGTTGTTGAATAAAGGATATAGAATTACGGCAACAGCAGGTCGAGATTGGCATCATAATGAAGAAAAAAATCCATTACCAGCAGTTACTTATTTACAAATGCCCGAAGTTTCTATTGATAAAGATGCTTTTCGAACAGACTTTTTACTCGCAATCCGTGCTGGAAGGGTTAGTATTTCTTACGGAAAACCACTTCAACTTACGGTTAAACAAGGAGAAAGCATGTATGAAGTAGGAGATATAGTAAGACATCTCGATCATCAACCTATTCACATACAAGTATGTTCAGAGGAATGGAATCATAATAATCGAATGGATAAAACGCAGGCAACTTTGGTTATTGTAACAAATGATGGAGAAGTAGCAAGTGGATGTCTAGGTCAGTTGCATCTAGAAACGGAGATAAATAGTAAGGATGTAAAATGGATTCGATCAGAATTATATGTACCGATTGATAATGGGGACCCAGAATTGGTTGCATTTACGAATCCTGTTTATGTTAGGTGAAAATTTACAGTGACAACCTATTAAAATATAACGTTTAGTAAAGAAAGATAAAAATATTTGTAAGAACCTAGTAAAAAATCCCAAGTGTTAAACGGTAAAGAACAATTGGGGTTTTCTGCTGTTTATTTTATATTTTCATCTTTCATAAACAAACCGAGATAAAAACTTCTTCGTTTCCTCCTCCTTTGTCTTATCAATAATCTCTTCAGGTATACCTTGCTCTAACAATAACGCCATCCTCTATAAAGATAATTCAATTCGCAATGTCATATCCAAAGCTCATTTCGTGTGTGAGGATAATCATGGTAACTCCTTCTTTAGCAACCTTCTTAATTACGTAAGCAGTGTTGTTGGCAAATATTCTAATTCAGCTTTAAAGGCTTTAAACATCCTGCTTACCTGTGCTAGATCATCTAATGTTAAAAAATCATTGCCTGAATTACTATCCACAATAATAATCTAGTTATACCAGGTAAAAACTGTGGAAATAGAATAGTCAAATTCGTAAAGGTAATGCTAAATTAATGATGAATTGTGTTTTTAGGATACATTTACAGCTGAAGGAATTATCTGTAGGATATAAAATTATGGTTTTTCTTTCCGAGGAAAAAGAGGGTAAATTAGTATGGAATATGTTACCTGTACTAGATAAGAAAGCACTTCAATAGTTGGAGAAAATGTCGATACAATAAGTATCTAAGGTTTTTCATAGAAAGGAAGTAATCAATGGACATCGTTCAATCATTTATTCAAACTCTTCCCATTATCAAACAGTTAATGAGAGAGGACATTATGATTACTATATATGATCAAGATAAATATATCCATTATTCCCCGAGTGCAGATCTCGATTTTGGTTTTAAGGCTGGAGATCCCTTACCAACTCAATATCGAAACTTTGGAATAATGGATCAGCATAAGGTAAGTAGAATTAGGATACCTAAATCGGAATATGGGATAGCATTTCTATTCCACTTAGAGATGAAAATGGGCGTCTTTTTGCTGCAATAAGTGCAGCAGTTTCTACTAAAACAGAAGAACAGCTTACAGAAATTATTCATATTATTGAAGCTACGAGTAGTACTCTATTAGAAACTATTCAACACATTGCTGCACATTCTGAAGAGTTATCTGCGACAACAGAACAAATATCCTTTAATGTACAAACAGCTGTAGCGGAATCCACGAAAGTAAATGAAGTGACTCAGGTTATAAATAATATAAGTGCTCAAACAAATCTACTTGGTTTAAATGCGGCAATAGAGGCAGCTCGGGTAGGGAGCGCAGGTGCTGGATTTGGAGTAGTAGCAAGTGAAGTTCGTAAACTGTCAGAAGAGACAAAGAAAGCAACGATTAATATTGAAGATACCTTAAAGAAAGTGCAGGATACCATGAAATCAATGAACACTGATTTCAAAGAAATTGCTGTCTCTACACAGGAAGAAGCTAAGTTAGTTAGCAGCTTTATGGGGGAAATTGAGAATTTAAATAAAGCTACTCAAAATCTTAAGGTATTAATGGAAGAGTTGACGAAGTAGAATTTTATAAATAATAGCCCTTCTATCATGAGGGCTATTTATTATTTCATTATAGAAAAGAAAACTTTCCTATGGTGTAAAAAAATATGGTATACCTTTAAATGTACAATAATCAACAAGTTAAGAAAAGAATCTCCAGTATTCCCCCCCGGTAATACTAAAACACTACATGTAACAATTTTTCATCTCACTAAACTAAACTACCTCTAATTTCATAGTCTATTTGCTTACTAAAGGGCATTCACTTCTATGTAAATAAGTTGCGGAGACTAACAATCAGTGATAAAATGCATATAATATTAGTACCAGGTCATATTAATAAGTAATAATTATAATGAGGTGAAGCTATATGTTACATTCAAAAGCACGTATAACTGCAATTGGCTCTTACGTACCAGAACGCAAATTAACCAATGGAGATCTTGAAAAGCTGGTAGAGACAAACGATGAATGGATTGTGAAAAGAACAGGAATTAAGGAACGAAGAATAACCAATAAGGATGAATTCACAAGTGATATTAGCTATCAAGCAGTTCTAAACTTAATGGAAAGATACAGTATATCAGTAGAAGATGTTGATTTAATTATCGTTTGTACATTAACTCCTGATTTCAAGACACCTAGTGTTGCTTCTCTTCTACAAGCAAAACTAGGCATAAGAAATACGGGAGCAATTGATTTAAATGCTGCTTGCGCAGGTTTTACTTATGGACTACATGTAGCAAATGGATTGATTACAGCTGGTCTGAACAAGAAAGTCCTAGTAGTAGGTGCAGAAACCTTATCCAAAGTAACGGACTATACAGATCGAACAACATGTATTCTGTTCGGAGATGGAGCGGCTGCAGTTCTTGTAGAATATGATGAACAAGATCCAAGTTTTATTTCTTTTCATATGGGTTCTGAAGGAGAAGCAGGGCAGAATTTATACTGCACAAACCTGTCAAATCAAATGAATAATACAATTCTAGAAAACCCTGGGTATATTGTGCAAAATGGGAGAGAAGTTTATAAGTGGGCTGTTAAAACTGTACCAAGTGGAATGCAGACTGTAATGAATAATGCAAAAATGGCTCTTCATGAAGTGGATTGGTTTGTTCCACATAGTGCTAATTTAAGAATGATAGAGTCCATTTGTGAAAAAAGTAATTTCCCTATAGAAAAGACTCTATATAGCTTAGTTGAGTATGGAAATACTTCTTCTGCAACTATTCCATTGTCCTTGAGTTCAGGTGTAGAAAATGGTCAAATCAAGAATGGGGATACTTTATTATTATATGGTTTTGGTGGCGGCTTAACATATGCAGGATTATTGATTAAGTGGAGTATTTAATTAGAAGAAGGAAGTGAGTTAGTTTCACTTCCTTTCATGAACTTAAGATTACATTTCTTATTTTAATGCTTTACTTACCTTCAGCTTTTTCCCTTTAATGGTTGCATTTTCTAATGCTTGTATTACTAAGGAGCCTTTTCCATTAAGTATATCTACATAAGACATATTGTCATGAATGGTGATTATGCCAATATCTTCAGCTGTTACTCCAGGAATCTTTGCAATAGTTCCTACGAAATCGACTGCTCGAATCTTCTTCTTTTTCCCACCGTTAAAATGTAGCTTGATGATATCTTGGTTAATTCGAGCTGTTTTGTTATTTCTAACCACACGACGTCCGCTGATTTTTTCTTCAAATGCAGCTGTTCCTGCCATAACCTCCTGATGAGTAGGAGCTTCTACTACAGGAATCTCAAAACCGATATATCTTTCAATTGCTTTTACATATTTTCCTACATACGGCGTAGTAAAAGTAATGGCTTTCCCTTTATTACCAGCACGTCCTGTTCTTCCAGTACGGTGAACATAGCTTTCTTTCTCCATTGGGACGTCATAGTTAATAACTAGTGTCACATTATCAATATCAATTCCTCTTGCAGCAACATCTGTTGCAATTAGATAACGGAAATTGCCCATTTTGAATCCATCCATTACAGCAAAACGATCTTCTTGCTCTAAACCTCCATGGATTTTTTCGCAGGAGTAATTAGCTTGCTCTAACTCGGTAAATACTGTATCTACTTGTTCTTTGGTGTTACAGAAAATGATACAGCTATCTGGGTTTTCAACTACTGATACTGCTTTAAGCAAAGCAATCTTATTATCTTCTTTCCCTTCTATTAGAGAATGTTCGATGGTATTAGTAGTTACGCCTGTAGAAGCAATCTCGATATGAGTTGGATTGCTCATATATTTATGACAAAGACTCTCCACATCCTTAGGTAATGTTGCAGAAAATACCATGGTAACTCTGTTTGCAGGAAGTTGTTCTATTATGGATTCTACTTCATCAACAAAACCCATGTTTAGCATTTCATCCGTTTCATCTATGATTAGATATTTTACCTTGTCTAAAACAAGTGTACCTCTATCGATATGATCCATCATACGACCAGGAGTTCCAACAACCACATGTGTTTTTTGTTTCAGTTCCTCTTTTTGTTTGCTAAAAGGTTCTTTTCCATAAACAGCTGTTGCTTTAATTCTTTTAAACCTTCCGATATTCGTTATATCGTCGCGTACTTGAGCAGCAAGTTCGCGAGTAGGGGTAAGTATTAATGCTTGAGGGTTCTTTTCTTCCCATTTTATTAATTCGCAAATAGGGATGCCATAAGAGGCCGTTTTCCCACTACCTGTTTGAGATTTTACGACTAGGTCTTGATTTTCTAATGCTAAAGGTATAACTTGATTTTGAACATCTGTTGGAGTTGTATATTTTAAAACAGCAAGTGCTCGGGCAATTTCATCACTAATATTGTAGTCCTCAAAACTTTTTTCGTTCATTTTTATAACCTCATTTTTCTTATAATTGGTTTTGTATTTATAGCATTCTCTCGTAGGAGATCTGGTATGCAAAAGGTGCATAACGTCTATTATACGGGAAATGAAGGAGAAAAGGCGGTTATTAAAAATAAAAGGTAGATATCAACGAAATAAGAAGTACTTAATGCTTGTTGTTATTAGGATGGAAGGAATTCCTATTAGGAGTGAGCATGTTACTAGTGATAGGCTTAGTTTTTCATCTTGTGCTATAGAATAGGAAGAAATTTAGAACAGAGGAATGTAAGGATTGAAATTTAGAAGTTTGTATGTTATTCCCTTCCTTAATAGAGTACAATTATACCTTGAATTATTTATTTGTTCGGAAAGGTGGGGAGGAAGAAATTGTTAAAGAAAAAGAAATTAAAGGCCATTTTTATATTATCTATTCTGTTATTTGTTCTTTTAATGGTAGTTAATGTGATTTCTTCTTTTTTTAATATAAGAAAAACAACTCTTAACTCCATCGCCAATCAGAATATTGTTGTTGCACAATCAATAGCTAGCTCATTGGATGTAGAGACTTATCAATCATTTCTCGAAAATCCAGTGAAAAATAAGGCATATGATGAAATTAAAGAGTACTTAGAAGATGTAAGAGATAAAAATGGTGCTTTGCATGTGTATACATTGCTTGTTGATAATCCTAAAGTATCTAGGGCAATGATTGTTGCTATGTCTGAAGAAGGGAAAGAAGAATTTCCAATAGGCGGAATTTGTACGGTTCCCGAAGAACAAGTGAAAATGGCATATGAGGGTAGGATTTTTACTACGGATATTATAGAAGATTCTACCTATGGAGATTATCTTACAGTGGGGGTTCCGATAAAAGATCCTGCAAATAAAATAATTGGCTATTTAGGGATTGATATTAGTGCAGATGTTTTTAATTCCATCAGTGAGAAAGCCTTTAGAAGTAGTATTTCTAACATAACCTTTAATGGATTATTCATCATAATTATGATTATAGCTTTTCTTATTCTTCAAAATTTATATATGCGAGAATTGAAGAAAGAAGTGGGAGAGACGGAAGATACCTATCAATTGGAGCTTCAATCATTAATCTCGTCCGTTCGTTCATTGCGACATGATTTTTCTAATCATATTCAGGTTATTCATGGTTTATTGAAGCTTGAACAGCATGAAAAGGCATTGGATTATTTAACTAGTTTGTCTAAGGAAGTAAGTGTTATAGAATCAATTAAATTAGATGTGAACAATCCAGGGTTTTCCGTGTTTCTACAAACAAAGAAACTATCTGCTCAGAACCATAATATTGACATCCATTTTAATGTTTCCTATGACGAATTCGATAAAATAAAAACAATTGATTTGATTAAAATACTATCAAATTTAATAGACAATGCTATAGAGGCAACATTAGAGTTGCCAGATGAAGAACGAAAAATAGACATTATATGTAAAAAAGTTGAAAACATTTATCTGTTTAAAATCACCAATACAGGTCCAGAGATTCTTGGAAAGGATAGAGAAAATATCTTTAAGAGTGGCTTTTCTACTAAAAAGGTGCAAGAAGGGAAAATGAGGGGTCAAGGATTATTTATTGTAAAAGAGGTAGTAAGTAGATATGGAGGAGTAATTTCAATAGAATCCAATCATAATCAAACCGTTGCGACTGTAAAAATCCCTATAAGTAAGGGAGAATTACTTTCTAAGAGTGGAGTAGACTAATTGATTATAATTAGAATGGCAAGTATTTACCTTTATTGTGAATAATGGGAAATAAATAGGATGTCGCAGCTTTTGTGGACATCCTATTACTTTATAGGTTGATTTGAAAGGTTCAATCTAGACATAAAGAAACTAAGAGTAGGACCTCCAAAGCATACAGTGAGTAATGTACCTAATCCAATAGGTCCACTAAAAATAAAGGCAATAATAAGAAATAGTAGATAGATAATAGTTCTAGCTACCATTATGTTACTATTAGTTAAGTGAAGAATAGTTAACATGAATTGATCTACAGGAATTGGTGTGAATTTTGTTTGCAAATAGATGGCTGTGCCTAATCCTGATAAGAGGATTCCAATTCCGAAACAGATGAGTTTACTGAACCAAATCTCAGGATGAAGGATATCTTTTAAGAGAAAGAGCCATAAATCGATACTAACTCCTGTAATAACAGCTGATAGTAACCCGAGAAACTCTGGATTACGCTTTATCAAAATAGAGTTGAGTATAATAATAATAAAGGCTAAAATGATTTCCCAACTACCTATTGTGAGCCCAACTTCTGTAGAGAGGCCGATTAAAAGAGCATCAAATGGAGAGGTACCTAGTTTGGATTGAATAGTAAAGGTAATGCCTAAGCCTAAAATGAAAATGCCTACTCCAAACCAAGTAAGTTGTTTACCATTTAAACCTTTCATTTGATGTCTTTCGTCATTAATACGTGAGGAATACCGTCTTCTATAAATTCACTAGAGGATGATTGGTATCCTAATCTTTTGTAAAACCCTTGTGCTTGTGTTTGACCATGTAATTTAACTTTAGATATTCCACGTTTTCCTGCTAGCTCCTCTAAGGTTGCGATAATAACACTCCCTAGTCCAAATTTGCGATATGGTTCTAAAATACATATTCTTTCTAGTTTCCCAACCATTTCAACTATTCGAATCCTTCCTGTTCCAACAGGATTTCCTTCATGAAACACTAAGATATGTTCGCATGCTCCATTTAATGTATCAAACTCATCAAATTCATCTTCTAGAGGCACACCTTGTTCCACTACAAATATTTCTTTTCTAATTTGAAAGGCCTTTTGTAATTCTTCTTCTGTTGTAATTTTTTGAGCAATCATTGTTTTCCGTCCTTTAATTAAATTCCTAAATAATAATGTTGTAAATGCAATATAATTAGGTTACATTAAATGTATATCAATTATGTTGTAAATGCAACATAAATTAGGGGTGTAAGATGAAAGAACTATTAAGAGAAGTAGGAATGATAGCTAGGGCTTTGGATTCTATTAGTAATATGGAGTTTAAGGAATATGACCTTACTAAGGGTCAATATCTGTATCTTGTGCGAATCTGTGAGAATCCAGGGATTATTCAAGAAAAGTTAGCAGAAATGATTAAAGTAGATCGAACAACTGCAGCAAGAGCGATTAAAAAGCTGGAAATGAATGGTTTTATCAAGAAACTAGCTGACGATAAGAATCAAAAAATTAAAAGATTATTTCCAACAGAGAAAGGCAATAAAGTCTATCCCTTTATTATTAGAGAGCATAAGTATTCAGAAGAGGTTGCTTTAACTGGATTTTCGGAAGAAGAAGTAGAAACAATTTTCTATCTTATTCATAGAGTCAGAAAGAATATAGAAAAAGAATGGGACACTGTGAAGAAAGGGAATAAAAGAAACTATTAAGTTAGGGGTAATAAAAGAATGACGATAAATATAAGAGTGTGTACGCATGACGACTTATCTGAACTTCGAGCAATTAGTTATAAAACTTTCCATGAGACATTTAAAAACCAAAATTCAGAAGAGAATATGACTGCTTATCTAGAAAAGGCCTTTAACTCAAAAGTATTAGCAGAAGAATTATCTCATCCTTTATCAACATTCTTTTTTATCTACTATGAAGAAGAACTTGCTGGATATCTAAAAGTGAATGTTGGTGATGCTCAATCAGAAGATATGGGAGATGAATCACTTGAGTTGGAAAGGATATATATTTGGAGTAAGTTTCAAAAAAGAGGACTAGGAAAATATCTTCTGAACAAAGCATTAGAAATAGCATTGGAACAGCAGAAAAGAAAGGTCTGGTTAGGAGTATGGGAAAAGAACCAGAATGCAATAGATTTTTACAAGAATATGGGGTTTCATCCAGCTGGTGCTCATTCCTTTTATATGGGGGAAGAAGAGCAAACAGACTATATAATGGTTAAAACAATTTGATGATCTGATGTAAACAATGTGAGTAAATCTCCTGTAAAGTATAATTATCTAAGAAAAAGGACATTCATTAGTATAAAAATGAATGTCCTTTCTCTATAACTGAGATGTCTCATTAAATAACGGGAAGCAGTATAACAATTATCTAGTTGATAGTAAATTAATCGATTAAACCTCTAATTGCTCGCCAGCAAATACTTTTACTTCCATTGGAGCAGCCATAAATGTTGGTGCTTTTTGAACAAATGCAGTGAAGTGTTCACTTTTATTATGAAGTTCTGTAGCTTCTGCATCCTTCCAAAGCTCAACCATAGTGTATTCATTTTCTTTTTCACTCGATTTCATTAGCTCATAGCTAATATTTCCTTCTTCGTTTCTTGTAGCAAGTACAAGGGATTGCGCTTCTTTTAGAAAAGTTTGTTCTTGGTCAGCTCTTACTTTTAAATTGGCATGAATAATAATCATGGAATACCATCCTTTTTCATATTTTTTAGTGGAATACCAATATAAAGTCACTATGTTGGCTGTTTCGTTAATAATCCACTATGTTTTTTTTCATCCGATTAAGCATATCTGTTAAAGCTTCTAATTCCTCTTTTTTGAAATCATGTAGCATTTGGTTAACAAAACTAACCTGTTCCTTTTTAAAACCTATAAGGTGACTGCGCCCTTCTTCTGTAAGGCGGACAAAGGTTACACGGTTATCAGAGGGATTTCTCCTTCTTGATACCATTCCCTCCGCTTCTAATAGTTTTAAATGCCGAGTAATGGCAGCACTGTCTATATTTATGGCTTTTTGTAGTGTTGATTGACTAATTTCTTCTGTCCTATATAGCTGAAATAGTAATTCATAACGTGTGGAGCTAATTCCAGTACACCTTTCGAATTTAGGACTTATTTGGTTACTTAGTCCTTTAAGAAGGTGTAAGATTAGTTCTTGATCGGAAAATGAGCAATTCATCTTTGTACCTCCTAAGTCACCATTCTTCTGTCAATGAGTAAGTAGAGGACTTAGGAAAATGCCATTCCTTATTCGTTGACTCATCAAACAATATAATATGAATGGATGAATTATGCAACTTGATTGAAGAACCACACTTACTCCTCTTGCTATTTTTTTATAAATTCTATCTTATTTCCAAGTAGTTGTTGTTTTAACAGGTAGGCGGTAAGACTGGAATCCTTTATTTGCGGCTTTTCCAATAGTAATTAACATAATTGGTAAATATCGCTCTTTATCTAAGCCAAAAGCTTCCGCAATTTGGTCTTTCTCATAACCACCAATTGGGTTAGTATCATATCCGTATGAACGTGCTACTAGCATAAGCTGCATAGATACAAGACCTGCATCTAACATAATAACGTCCTTCATAGCTTCTTCGGACATATTTGCATAAATTGGTTTAAATGCATTCAGTTGATAATCCTTTACTTCTTGTGGCATATAACCATGCTCCACTGCTTTGCTATAGATTTCTTCTGCATAATCAAAGTTATTTTTATCTCCAAATACAGCAATAACTGCGGAAGAACTTAATACTTTATCTTTATTGAATTTTGATAGAGGCGCAAGTGTAGCTTTTCCTTCTTCACTATCAATTACAACAAATCGCCATGGTTGCATATTAATAGAAGAGGGAGCTTTAGAAGCTTGTGCTAATATTTCACTCATTTCCTCACGGCTAATTTTTACTGTTGGATCATACTCTTTTATAGAACGACGTCCGTAGACAATGTCATTGAAATCATTATTTTTTTGAAATTTACTATTCATTATAAGAATCTCCTTTTTTAGTTGACTTATCAATAGTTGACTAGTCAATAATTGATAAGTCAATGATATAAGATGTTCAGTGTAATTGCAACTAAAAAAACTTGAATCATTATTTTTGTTAAGGATAAGAAGAGGTAAAGAGTTAATGGAATGGGACCAAAGCAAAGATTCTCAAGAAAGACTTAAGTTACATTTGTTCATGAAATTGCCATATTCATTTTCAGTTTTATTAGAAAAAGCAGTTATAATGATATTGTAAAAGAAGTATTAAGAATATTTCATTTATGAGTATTGAAATATAAAAACTTTAGCAGTTCTTATTTAAAAAGTTTGAGATGGTATTTCTTAAATAATTATGTGAATAAAGTCACAAATAAAATCCTAATCTATCAAAGTCTTGGAGGGAAGACAATGAAGAAGAAATTAGTCATGATTGGAAACGGAATGGCAGGAGTGCGCACTATCGAAGAAATTTTAAAAAGAGATAGTGCACATTTTGAGATTACTATAATAGGTGATGAACCATATCCAAACTATAACCGAATTATGCTGTCAAATGTACTACAAGGGAAAACGACGGTAGAGGAAATAAATATTAATGATTGGAACTGGTATCAAGAAAATCATGTTCATTTAATAACAGGAGAAAAGGTTATTAAGGTAAATAGAGATAACAAAGAAGTGTTAACAGATAAAGGGCAAACAATTGGATATGATGAGTTAATCATAGCTACAGGATCAAGTGCTTTTATATTACCTGTACCTGGAAGTCATTTAGATGGAGTTATCGGTTTTAGAACCATTGACGATACAGAGAAAATGATGGAAGCAGCTAAAGCTTATAAAAAAGCAGTAGTTATCGGTGGTGGATTACTTGGCTTAGAAGCAGCAAGAGGACTTATTGACCGTGGTATGGAAGTGCATGTGGTTCATTTGTTACCTACACTGATGGAGCAACAACTGGATGTAGCTGCTGCTAATTTATTAAGAAATGATTTAGAAGCACAAGGAATGAAATTCTTAATGGAAAAGCAAACTGCAGAAATATATGGAGAAAGCCGTGTTCAGGGCTTAAAGTTTACAGATGGAACTACGGTTGATTGTGATTTAGTTGTGATGGCAGTAGGGATTCGACCAAATGTTGCAATCGCAAGGGAAGCTGGATTAGAAGTAAATCGGGCTATTATTGTCAATGATCATATGGTTTCATCTGATCCATCTATCTACGCAGTTGGAGAATGTGCAGAGCATAACGGAATTGCCTATGGATTAGTTGCTCCATTATATGAACAAGGCATTGCTCTAGCTGAAGCTATTACAGGTAAGCAAGGAAAAGGTTATCAAGGAAGTATTCTTTCTACTCAATTAAAAGTTGCAGGTTGTGATTTGTTTTCTGGTGGTAAAATTCATGAAGATGAACAAACACAAGCAATCATCGTTCATGACCAATTTGCAAAGGTCTATAAAAAGATTTTAGTGACAGATAACAAAATTGTTGGGATCGTTCTATATGGAGATGCCTCTGATGGAAATCGCCTTTTCAATATGTTGAAAAAGCAAGCAGACATTAGTGAATATACTAGTTCTTCTGTGTTAAGCAAAAGTGGTCAGGATGGAGAAGAGGATCTTGTAGTAAGCATGAGTGCTGATGATACAGTTTGTGGATGTAATGGTGTCACAAAAGGAACCATTGTTCATTCTATCTTAGAACAAGGGCTAACTACATTTGAAGAAGTGAAAGGTTGTACAAAAGCTGGTGGTTCTTGTGGGAAATGTAAACCAATGGTGGAAAGTATTCTTGCACATACACTTGGGGACAGCTTTGATGCTTCTCTACAAAAAACGGGAATGTGTAGTTGCACACCACTTACACGTGATGAAGTAGTAGCGCAAATTCAAGAAAAGCAATTGAGATCACCAAAAGAGGTTCGAATGGTACTTGGATTTGCAAGTGAAGAAGGATGCTCTAAATGTCGTCCAGCTTTAAATTATTACATGCGCATGCTTTTCCCAGAAGAGTATGAAGATGATAAAGCATCTAGGTTTGTAAATGAAAAGCTAGAAGGAAATATCCAAAAAGATGGTACATTCTCCGTTATTCCTCGTATGTATGGTGGAACAACTACTGCTGAGGATTTAATTAAAATGGGAGAAGTAGCGAAGAAATATAATGTACCACTTGTTAAAGTTACTGGCGCAAGTCGTATTGGCTTATATGGAGTGAAAAAAGAAGATCTTCCACAGGTATGGGAAGACTTAGGAATGCGTTCAGGATATGCTTATTCTAAATCACTTCGAAATGTAAAATCATGTGTTGGGTCTACCTTCTGTCGTTTTGGAACACAGGATTCCCTTGGATTAGGAATCAAATTAGAAAAAGAAATTGAAATGGTCGACACACCACATAAAATGAAAATGGGTGTTACGGGATGTCCTAGAAACTGTGCAGAAGTGTTAACAAAAGATTTTGGTATTGTTTGTGTAGAAAATGGCTATCAGTTGTATTTCGGAGGAAATGGTGGTACCGAGGTTCGTGAGTGTGATAGCTTAACTACAGTGGCAACAGAAGAAGAAGTATTAACAATGGCTAAGGCTTATGTGCAATATTACCGTGAAAATGCTAATTATGGAGAAAGAACGGCTCCTTGGGTAGAACGCATGGGTGTTGATATAGTGAAAGAAACATTATTAAATGAAGAAAATGTAAAAGAGTTTGTAAATCGTTTTGAAAAAGCTAAAGCAACGTATCAAGAAGCTTGGAATGCTGTGTTAAACAACCAAAGTGCAAAAGAAATGTACGAAGTAATCAAAGGATAAGTAGTACTACGAGGGGGAACACACAATGATGATGACGAAAGATTGGGTAAAGATAATAAAAGTGTCAGATTTACCTAAGCAAATTGGCAAAGAGGTTCAGGTAAAAGGCAAATCTATCGCATTGTTTCACCTTTCTAATGGTGATATTAGAGCAATTGAGAATAAGTCTCCATACAAAAATGGTCCATTAGCAGAAGGAATTGTTTCTGGAGAATATGTTTTCTGTCCATTATATGATTGGAAAATATCTTTAGTAACAGGTGAAGTACAAAAGCCAGATAATGGATCTGTTGAGGTTTATCAAACAGAAATTAAAAATGATTATATTTATTTAATGGTGTAAAGAGATGGATACAAACAAGGGGTATGTAGCATTTGTTGGAGCAGGACCAGGAGATATAGGACTAATGACAAATAAGGGGATGGAATGTTTAAAAAAAGCAGATGTAGTTTTATATGATCGGCTTGCTAATCCAAGATTATTACGTTTCACAAAAGATGATTGTACCTTTATCTATTGCGGAAAACTACCTAATAATCATATCATGCGACAAGAGATGATAAATGAAGCTTTAGTAGAAGAGGCGCTAAAAGGGAAATATGTTGTTCGATTAAAAGGTGGAGATCCTTCTGTTTTTGGAAGAGTAGGGGAAGAAGCAGAAGCAATTGCCTCACATGCTATTCCATTTGAGATTGTACCAGGTATTACTTCTAGCATTGCAGCTAGTGCTTATGCAGGTATTCCAGTTACTCACCGAGATTATAGCACTAGCTTTACCATCCGCACAGGTCACGCATGTAAGAAAAATGAGTTAGTACCACATAAACCAGAGAAAGAAGCAATTGGTGATACGATTGCCTATTATATGGGTGTAAAAGGTTTGCCTACTATTTGTGAGCATTTGTTAGTAGAGGGAAAGACTGTTGACACAAAAGTAGCAGTTATTGAATGGGCTACTTTAGGTAAGCAACGAGTAGTAGAAGGAACGCTAGGGACAATAGTGGATCAAGTAAAGGAAGCGAAGATTGAGAACCCTGCATTAACAATCGTTGGAGAAGTGGTTCGATTAAGAGAATCTATTGCTTGGTTTGAAAAGAAAAAATTCTATCAAAGAAAAATAGTAATTGCTAAAAGCATGAAGGAAGAGAGTTTGTTAGAAAAATATTTTGCGAGTAATGGATCAGAGGCCTATTCTTTTCCTACTTTTAAGTCTCTTTCCTATTCCTACACAAAAGAAGAACTTGAATTAATAATGAAAGCTGAAAGACTTATCTTTGCTTCCAATGAAGCAGTGGATGGTGTATGTATCCAACTATTTGAAAAAGGATATGACTTACGAGATTTACCAAGACAAATAGAACATATATCTAGTAAAACCCAAAAAGAGTTAGAAAAAAGAGGAATAAGAAGTATACAAGCAACTTTTCAGACACAAAGTGCTGTTCTGGTTGGATCTAGTATGGAAGAACATGCTTACTCTAATAATCTACTTGCTTTACCAAGCACGACTCCACAGCCAGATGAGCGTTTTAATGAGATAAATGGCAGATTATTAAAGGAAAATGTATGGGAGACAGTTGTGTTTCCTAATAAACGTTCTATTGATATATTTCTACAAGAATGGCCAAAATTTAGTACCAGAAATCCATTAGAGCTCTCTTTTGCTACAATCGGGCAAAAGGTAAAGGAATATGCTATGAAACAAGGTTTTAGCCAGATAGATGATATGGTACAAGAGGCACTAGATAGTAAAGAATGGAAGCGTGATTGCTAATGGATGCAGTTGTTTACATTGGACATGGTAGTCGTTTAGTAGAGGGAACCCAACATTTTACTGAGTTTATTAATGAAGTGAAAAAAGAAGTGCATATCCCCGTACAAGAGATTGCATATTTAGAACTTACTTCACCTTCCATTTTTGAAACAATGGAAAAAGTAATAAAAGCAGGAGCAAAGGATATTTTAGTAGTCCCTGTATTATTATTTGCGGCTGCTCATTTTAAAAGAGATGTACCAGAAGAATTAGCTTCTGTTCAAGAGAGGTTTCCAGAAGTAAACTTTTATGTTTCCAAGCCATTTGACACTCATCCCAAGATGGTAAATTTAATAGGAAAAAGACTAGAGGAAAAGCAATTAACTGGAGATGGAATAGTACTTTTAGTTGGAAGGGGAAGTAGTGATGCAGAGCCCATTCAGAAACTAAAAGAGATGAGTAAATCTATATCCCTTCAAAAAGGTTTGCCTGTTTATACTGCTTTTTTAACAGCAGGTAAGCCATCATTTATTAGTGAATTGGAAAGACTGCAAACGGAATATGACAAAATTTATATAGTTCCATATCTTTTATTTACAGGTATGTTATTAAAACGAATGGAAAGAAACATTCAATCTAGTAAAAAGAAGGTTATTTTATGTAATCCGTTAAGACATGATCCATTGATGAAAGAGGTTTTAATCGAGAGAATGAATGAAGTCTTAATGGAAAAACAATCTATATCATAGAATTAGGAGTGTTCATGATGAAAGAAGTGATTGCTTCATTCGGTCAAACCGCACTAGTAAAAGCGAATAGTTTACAGGCTAGTAAGTCTAAATATTTGGTTGGCTCATTGCTTGCAGGTTTTTTTGTTGGATTAGGAATTATCCTTATTTTCACAATAGGTGGTTTGCTTGCCCCAGCTGGTTTTTCAGGTACTAAGATTGTTATGGGTGTTTCCTTTGGTATTGCATTAAGCTTAGTGATTATGGCTGGAGCGGACTTATTTACTGGTAATAATATGGTCATGACAATTGGTATGCTAGAAAAGAAAGTAACATGGAAAGATACAGGGAATGTATGGATTTATAGTTATGTTGGTAATTTTATCGGTTCCCTTCTAGTTGCCATGTTATTCAGCTATTCTGGTTTAGCAGTTGGAGGAGTAGCTGATTTCGTGACAAATGGTGCAGCTGCTAAAATGAATGCTCCATTTATGGAATTACTGATTCGTGGCATTCTATGTAATATTTTAGTGTGTTTGGCTGTATGGTGCTCTGTGAAATTAAAAAGTGAAACAGCCAAACTAATCATGATTTTTTGGTGTCTGTTTGCGTTTATAACATCTGGTTTTGAGCATAGTGTTGCTAATATGACCTTGCTTTCTATTGCCATAATCATTCCACATCCTGAGACTGTTTCTATTGGGGGAATGTTTGCGAATTTATTGCCAGTAACAATAGGGAATATAGTAGGAGGAGCACTTTTCGTAGGAGCTGCATATTGGTATCATATTTCGGAAAAAACACAAGCAGTGGTGAAAGTACTTAAAAAGGAAGCTTAATAACTATTTATGTGAAATAATTCACAAAAGCTATTTCCATTGAAAAGGAGATAGCTTTTTTGCGTTGCTTTCTATCTTTACAAAGTTTTTTTTAGCAAATTTAAATCGGGGATTTTTGTTTTAAAGGAGAAAACTTCTAGATTTTCAGTCTAAATTTAATGGTTTGGAGAAAACTAAGTATTCCATCAAAGTGACCAATAAGGGATGAAATAAGAAAAATTTAACAATATTTAACGGTATTACGATTGTTTTTAATAGAATTTACAAAACCTTTACAAAGAGACAATAAAAAATTTACACTTTCTTATTACTCTATAATTAGACAAATTAAGACATAAAAGTCACTATTCTTTTGGAGGTAATTCATGTTCAACACGAAAAGTATCAAAGTAGCAGTCATCATGATGTCATTAATAGCTGTGTTAACAGCTTGTACAAGTAATAGTGAGTCTGATAATCAAGCTTCAAATAATAGTCATTCAACGTTAGCTATTTCAGGATCTACATCGGTTGGTCCACTTGCTGAGAAATTAGCGGCTAAATATAAAGAGCAAGATCATACGAAAATTGAAATCAATCAAATTGGATCATCAGCAGGGATCACAAATGCGATGAATGGCGTTTCCGAAATAGGGATGTCTTCACGTGATTTAAAGGATGAGGAAAAAGGTAATTTAAAAGAAGTCATAATTGCTTATGACGGAATTGTTGTAGTAACACACCCAAGTAATAAAGTGAAAAACCTCACCTTAAATCAAGTTAAAGAAATATTTACAGGTGAAATTACTAATTGGAGCCAAGTAGGTGGGGATGACATGGAGATAGTAGTCGTTTCCCGTGAGGATGGGTCTGGTTCACGTGATGCCTTTCAAGAGATTGTAGAATATAGCTCAGGTGATTTAATTAAGAATTCCATCATTGCAAGTGGGAATGGAAACATAAAAACAACTGTTGCTAATAATAAGCATGCAGTAGGCTTTGTTTCGTTCGAATACATAGATGACTCTATTTCAACCATTGATATTGATGGTGTTCAGGCTACTGCTGAAAATGTTCTAGATAAGAAATATAGTTTGTCCAGACCTTTTCTATTTGTATATAAAGAAGGTAATTTAACAGAATCTGGTCAGAATTTCATTGATTTTATCTTAAGTGATAAAGGCCAAAAAATTGCAGCAGAAGCAGGAGCCATACCAATTAAGTAAATTTGTAGCATAATAAGGAATCCTGGAGGAATAAATGGTGTCTATCCAAACAACGGAAAAGCAAAATTCAGAGATGGAAAAAGCAAATAAGCGAAAATACATGTATGAAAGGGTTTCGGCAAGGGTGTTCTTATTCTGTGCACTTCTCTCCGTTATCACTTTATTGTTAATTGTTGGATTTGTATTTTATAAAGGAGCACACCCTTTTGTAGTAGAGGGCTATAACTTTATTGATTTTATATTAGGAACAGATTGGGTTCCTTCTGAAGATAAATTTGGAATTTTCCCTATGATTGTTGCATCTATATTTGCAACTATTGGAGCATTAATTATTGGAGTTCCAATTGGTCTCTTCACTGCCGTTTTCTTAGCGGAAATTGCTTCTAAAAGGGTAGCAAAAATAGTTTCACCTGCCATTCAATTACTAGCAGGTATTCCTTCTGTCTTATACGGTGTGTTTGGACTAGCTATAATTGTTCCATTCTTACAAGATACGTTTGGATTAATAAAAGGTCAAAGTTTGCTTGCTGTTATTCTAGTACTAGCCATTATGATGCTACCAACTATTGTAACTGTTGCGGAAACAGCAATTAGGGCTGTTCCAAAAACATATCGAGAAGGTTCACTAGCTTTAGGAGTATCTCAGATAGGTACCATTTTTAAAGTAGTTATTCCAGCAGCTAAATCTGGAATTATGACAGCAATAGTATTAGGTCTTGGACGTGCTATAGGGGAAACGATGGCTGTAATTCTCGTAGCTGGTAACTCATTAATTGTTCCTACTAGCTTAACAGATAGTATTCGTCCATTAACAACTAATATTGCATTAGAAATGGGATATGCTGCAGGCACCCATCAAGAAATGCTATTTGCAACGGGAATTGTGTTATTTACATTTATTCTAATATTAAATTTCGTTTTAGCCAAAATAAGTTCGAAGGGTGGTAACTAAGATGAGAGTATGGAAAGATAATTTATTACGTGGAATGCTTTGGTTTTCTGCTATCTTATCGGTTGCTGTCCTAGTAATGATTGTAGGGTTTATCTTTTTCAAAGGAATACATCTAATAAGCTTTGATTTCATTTTCGGTGATTATTCTCCAACAGGTGGTGGGGGTATTTGGCCGATGATTGTAACAACCATTTATACCATAGTTATATCTTTGCTTATTGCTACACCTATTGGGATTCTTGCAGCAGTTTATTTACAAGAATATGCTAAGCAAGGGAGATTAGTGAGAATCATCCGCTTTGCTACAGAAAGTTTAACAGGTATTCCTTCTATTATTTATGGGTTATTCGGTGCAGTTTTCTTTGTTGCTACATTAAAATTAGGACTTTCTATAATAGCTGCGTCCTTAACTCTTACGATTATTGTATTACCTGTTATCATTCGTACGACAGAGGAATCATTAAAGACAGTTCCAGCAACCTATAGAGAAGGCTCTTTAGCGCTTGGAACAACAAGATTACAAACATTATATAAAGTAATATTGCCAAGTGCTATGCCGGGAATTCTATCTGGTATTATTCTCTCCGTCGGACGTATTGTTGGAGAATCAGCAGCTATTTTCTTAACAGCTGGTACAGTAGCTGCAATGCCAGAAAGTTTATTATCTTCTGCAAGAACGTTAACTGTCCACTCTTATTTAGTTACACAAGAAGCCGGAGATATTGAATTAGCTGCAGCAGTAGGTATAGTCTTAATAGTTATTATTCTGGCTATTAATCTTGTCGCGACATTTATATCCAAAAAGTTAAACAAAGCAGACTATTAATGAAGGAGTATGGTGATGACTGTATCTATTCAGGAACAAAGTAAAAAAGAGCGAAAGAATACTCGATCAGGAAAGGTAAATGTACAAATGGATGGTTCATCAAAAATTAACGTAAGAAACTTAGATTTATTCTATGGAGAAAAACAAGCTTTATATGGAGTATCTCTCGATATTAAAGAAAAAGAAGTTACAGCTTTAATCGGTCCTTCAGGATGTGGGAAATCAACTTTCTTAAGAACGTTAAATCGCATGAATGATCTCATTGATGGTGTGAAAATTACAGGAGATATTGTCATTGACCAAGAGAATATTTACTCATCAAGTGATGTTATTAGGTTGCGCACAAAAGTTGGGATGGTATTTCAAAAGCCTAACCTTTTCCCGATGAGTATCTATGATAATGTAGCATATGGTCCGAGAATGCAAGGGATAAAAAATAAAAAAGAGTTAAACAAGATAGTAGAAGATAGCTTACGTGGTGCAGCTATCTGGGATGAAGTTAAAGATCGCCTCAAAACTTCTGCACTTGGACTATCAGGTGGTCAGCAACAACGTGTTTGTATAGCGCGTGCTATAGCCATGAAGCCTGATGTTATCTTAATGGACGAACCTACATCTGCTCTTGACCCAATTTCTACATTAAAAGTAGAAGAATTGATTTCAAAGATGAAAGAAGATTATACTATTGTTATCGTAACTCATAATATGCAGCAAGCAGCTAGAATCTCTGATAAGACAGCTTTCTTCTTAAATGGAGAAGTGGTTGAATTTGATGATACAGATAAAATCTTTTCTACACCAACAGACCAAAGAACAGAAGATTATGTAACAGGTCGATTTGGATAATAGGAGGTAAACATGGTCATTCGCGAAAATTTCGAGAAAAAATTAGCAGAGTTAAAAGGTAAAATTACAGAAATGGGAGAGCTTTCTGTTACTTCTGTAGAAAGAGCTTTCCATGCTTTAAAGCATCAGGATGTTGAAATTGCTTTAAGAGTAATGGAAGAAGATACAGAAGTGGATAATCTCGAATTAGAAATCAACCAGTTTGCGATTTGGCTAATGGCAAAAGAACAGCCAGTTGCAAGAGATTTACGAGTAATTATAGGAGTTCTTAGAATTTCATCTGAAATTGAAAGAATTGCTGATTTTGGAGTGAATCTTGCAAAAGCAACGATTAAGATTGGAAAAGGATCTTCATTAGTTGATATAGGGCAGCTTGAGCAGATGAAAGATATATGTATTGAGATGATTCGTAAATCTATTCAGTCATTTACGGAAGAAAATCTTTCTCTTGCTAAAGAAGTGAGTGAGTTAGAGGATAAAGTGGATGATTATTATGCAGCTACTTATAAGAAATTAACTACTTACTTGAGTGAACATCCAGAAGAAACAGATCAACTTGTTCAGCTATTGTTTGTTAACCGCTATTTGGAGAGAACGGCTGATCATATTACAAATATAGCAGAGAATACTGCTTATCTGATTAAAGGGAAGATTTATGATTTTAATTCGTAATAGATAATGGGACATCTCTTAACGAGGTGTCTTTTTCGTTTATACAGTTTTCCTTCTTCCTTCTACTTCGTATAAAAAAAATATCAAACTTTTTCTGAAATAAGTGGATTAAATTTGTACTAAATTGGGTATTACATAATAGATTTGACGAAAATGAACCCTCAAAAATCTATAGAGAAAAAGGGAAGCATAGGTAAATAGATACTACCTATTTACAGTTGGTTTTTAGTTTACATATAGCTTATCATGGGTCTCTTTCCTATAATTGAGGCTTTATTTAAGTTAGTTTCTGCCCATAATAAAGAAGAATAATAATAGATAAGCATAAATAATATAGTCTATATAACTTCAAAGAAACACTCACCTACATACCTACTGCAAGAAAAATCCATAGCTAAGTTAGCCTTTCAAAAAAAGTCCACTTAAGGAGTAAAAAATATGATTAGATTTGAACATGTTTCAAAGAAGTATAAAAATGGAACTACTGCAATTGATTCGCTAGATGTTGAGATTAAACAAGGCGAATTTTTTGTCTTTATTGGACCAAGTGGAAGTGGAAAAACCACTTCTTTAAAAATGATTAATCAATTGATTCCTCTTTCAGAAGGAATGATCTATATTGATGGAAAAAGAATTACAGACTATGATATCCATGAGTTACGATACAATATTGGTTATGTTTTGCAGCAAATTGCTCTTTTTCCTCATATGACTATTGAGGAGAACATCATGATTGTTCCAGAGATGAAAAAGTGGCCAAAAGATAAAATGAAGCAGAGAGCATATGACTTATTAGAAATGGTAGGGCTTGATCCAGCGATCTATGCCAAAAGGAAACCGAATCAACTATCTGGAGGAGAGCAGCAGAGAGTAGGTGTGATTCGTGCTCTTGCGGCAGATCCAGATATTATTTTAATGGATGAGCCATTTAGTGCTCTAGATCCTATTAGTAGAGAGAAGCTTCAGGATGATTTGCTAGCATGGAAAGGCAACTTAAAAAAGACAACAGTATTTGTTACTCATGACATGCAGGAGGCACTTAAACTAGCAGATCGGATTTGTATTATGAAGGATGGGAAAATGGTGCAGGTTGGCACACCACATGAGCTCATTCATTCCCCTATTAATGAATTTGTTCAACAATTTGTGGGCAGCAAGAAGGAGCAGTGGGATTATGCTTTTCATTTACAAGATGTTCTTTTTTCATTTAAACAAGGAAATGATGAGAATATTCCTTCTGTTTCTATCTCTAGTTCTCTTCAAGATGTTATGGAAAAACTATCGGAAAATGAGCGATTGAAAGTAGAAAGTGACGGAGAAGTACTGGGATATATTGATAGACAAGCAGTCATTCAATATATGTCTTCTAGGTTGCAAGAAAGAGGTATAACCAATGGATAATTTTATACAAGTTTTTCAAGATAGAAAAATAGAATTATGGAATTCTTTATTGGAGCATATTCAGATTTCTTTTATTGCCTTATTACTTGCTGGAATTATTGCGATACCATTAGGAATTTACTTAACCAAAAAGGAAAGGATAGCAGAAGGGATTATTGGGATTACTGCTGTACTGCAAACTATTCCTTCACTAGCACTACTTGGAATACTTATACCACTTGTTGGGATCGGGAAGGTACCTGCTATTATTGCTTTAGTTGCGTATGCTCTCCTTCCTATTTTGCGAAATACCTATACAGGAATTAAAGAAGTAGATTCCTCCTTAATAGAAGCGGCTCGAGCAATGGGCATGAATAATAGAAAAAGACTGTTAAAAGTAGAAATACCTCTTGCTATGCCAATTATCATGGCAGGCATAAGAACAGCCATGGTCTTAATTGTTGGAACAGCAACACTAGCAGCTTTAATTGGGGCTGGGGGATTAGGAGATATTATATTGCTTGGTATTGATCGAAATGATACCAATCTCATTCTCATGGGAGCCATACCTGCAGCTATATTGGCAATAGTCTTTGATTTTCTTCTTAAAAGATTAGAATATCATTCTTATAAAAAATCTCTACTTACAATTGGATGTATTGTTGTTATTGCTGTAGGAATTATGATCCTTCCTTTGTTTACTAATCAAAATAAGGAAATTGTCATTGCAGGTAAGCTTGGAGCTGAACCAGAAATTTTAATCAATATGTATAAAATATTGATTGAAGAGGAAACAGATATAGAAGTTGAATTGAAACCTGGTCTTGGGAAAACCTCTTTTGTTTTTAATGCTTTAGAATCAGGAAGTATTGATATATATCCTGAATTTACAGGAACAGCTATCTCCGAATTCTTAAAAGAAACAGCAAATAGCACAGATCGTAGTGAAGTGTATCAACAAGCGAAAGAGGGACTACTACAGAAATTTAAACTAGTTATGTTGGAACCTATGGAATATAACAATACGTATGCTTTAGCTGTTTCGAAAGAATTAGCTAATCAATATCAATTAGAAAATATCTCTGATTTAAAGGCAATACAATCAGATGTAAAAGCAGGATTTACCTTAGAGTTTTCTGATAGAGAAGATGGATATAAAGGAATTCAGTCTTTATATGGCATAGAGTTTCCTAATCTTGTAACAATGGAGCCTAAATTACGGTATGTAGCAGTAGAATCTGGTGAAATCAATTTAGTGGATGCATATTCTACAGATAGTGAATTGCAGCAATATGAACTCCAAGTATTGCAAGATGATGAAAATCTGTTTCCTCCATATCAAGGAGCACCTTTACTTAGAACAGAAACAGTGGAGGAATATCCTGAAATAGTAGAGGCTTTAAATAAATTAGCTGGTCGTGTGACAGATGATGAGATGAGAAAAATGAATTATGAAGTGAATGTAGAAGGAAAAAGTCCAGCAAACGTGGCGAGGGATTTTTTGCAAGGTGAGGATATAATCCAATAAGTTTTATTGTGAAACCGAGATAACGAGAAAAGCAGCTAACCTATTAAAGGAAAGCTGCTTTTTTTCGATTTTTTATTTCATTACAGCAAGATTTGGAAAGTCTAACTAGCTCTATAATTGTTATCTTATTATTATCCAAAAGGGAAAGGAGTTAAGCAAAAAGAGAATCATACCTTTTCATCTGAATCAATAGGTAACTTTTTAATAGGTGTATATACTTGGTATTCAGCATTAAGCTGGTGCACATTATCAAAAACTTGTATAAGTTCTATATGTGAGTTTTCTGCTTCTTGCCTTGATATTTTTAGAAACCTGGCATAATCGGACTTTAAGATATCGCCAATCTCAAGTAGATCACCTGAATATTGAAACTTAGCACAAAACAATTGGGGTACATCAACAGTAAAATAATAGGGTTTATTAATTTGAATATCATATGGAATTCCAAAAAGAACCTTAAATTGAGTTGAATTTGGCTGACAGTCTGAATAGACAACAAAACATGGCCCGTTTATCGTTTCATGAATGTTATCTAATAATAGTTTTGCTTGAGAGCGAATCTTTTTTCTGTAATCATCTGTTGCTAGGTCAACTTCGAAGACTATACCACTTAATCGTATTGCTTCAAAGTTCATCAAAGTAAAGTCAGTAACAATATCCCCATTGATATTCTTTATAGGTCTTTTAGCAACAGATGGTATCTGTACTGGTGATATAGCTATAGCTTTCTCTCTAATAGAGCTAGGGGTTATGCCGTAATGACGTTTAAAAGCGCGTGTAAAGGATGCTTGAGTCCCAAAGCTTAGTTGATAGGCAATTTCTGTTAGGGTCATGTGATTGTTTTGTATGAAATTTAGTGATGTATTCAATCTTCTAGATAATATGTAACTGTTTAAGGAACATCCCATCATTGCAGAAAAAAGTCTATGAAAATAGTATTTGGACATGTTGAAGGTATCTGCAACAGATTCTAATGATAGAGGACTACTCAAATTGTTTTCAATATGAATCAAAGCATTTTCTATTACTTCATAATGTTTCATAACATCACCCAATATAAATATATTTTGAATTTTGAGATTAGTATATCATAGGTACATCATTTTAGGAGGTAGAATCAATATGACTAAAGATAGAATAAATGGAATCATAATCGGTATTTTTTATATAACAGCTGCGGTTACTTCCATTATAGCAGTCATTTTTTATAAGCCGGTTTTGTCGGAAGAGTGGTATTTGTCTGTGTTAAATGGATTTGAAACAAGGGTTTTGATTGGTGTTATAAACGATTTATTACTGGTTGCGACAGCTATAGGTACAGCGGTCATGCTTTACCCTTATCTTCGTCAGTGGAATGAGCAAATTGCGTTAGGGTATCTTTGTTTTCGCTTTATGGAAGCTGTTTTTATTGCAATTGGGCTGGTAAGCATACTAGGCATAGTACATCTTAGTATATCTTATGCAGGAGGGAGCTTTCCAAATGAGGAAAATTTGCTAGCAACAGGATTAGTTTTGCAGTCTTTTCACCGCTGGACTTCTATGTTGGGTCCAAACCTCATGTTAGGTCTAAATACTTTTATGTATAGTTACTTGCTTGTTAGAACACGCTTAGTACCTAAACCATTAGGATTATTCGGGATGTTTACAGCACTTTCAGTATTTATAGCAGGTATATTGGAAATGTTTGGAGTAATAGAGCCGATGTCCACAGTGAAAGGAATTATTGCTCTACCAGTAGGTGTATTTGAAATGAGCTTGGCAATCTGGTTGATTGTAAAGGGATTTAATAAGGAACAGTTAGAGAAGCTTAGAGGAAATTAAAATCTTATAATGAAATATGCACCTTATGACTAATTTATAGAAGCTAGCGAGAAATTCTTAAAAATTTTTTCGCTAGCTTCTACTTTTTCATACCGAACATTTGTTTTGTTTGTTATAATAAAGTAGCATCTACACCATGTTAATCTGTTGAAGCTGTAATAGATGTATAAGTAAAAACAGCTATTGGTTAAACTTAAGAAGATCCCAACAAATGAACTGACAGAAGGAATAAAATAAACAGAAGAGGTGTATTTCATGATTTTAGGAGCTTATGCTTATTTAAGAACAAATGGTAATGGAAAAGAAGCTGTCGAGTTTTATAAAAATACTTTAGAAGCAGAAGTTTTAAGCATTCAAACATACGGAGAGTTTCCAGCAAACCCAGAATTTCCTCTTCCAGAAGAAGCAAAGGATCGTGTAGTCCATGCACAATTAAAAGTGGGAAGTACCTTTCTAATGTTATCTGATACATTCCCTGGCCAGCCTTATGAAACAGGTGCACAAGTAGATGTAGCAATACTTATAGATGATGTAGAACAGACAAAAAGCGTATATGAAAAACTATTAGAAGGTGGCACGGTTGTTATGCCCCTACAAGAAACACCATGGAGTCCATCTTATGGGCAAGTAAAAGATAAATATGGTGTAGTTTGGCAGATTTCAGCACAAATTGAAAATAATTGATTTAAACAATTTCTCGTAAAGCAATGGCATCTAGAGGTGTTATTTGATACTATTAAGTTATTATAATGAAATGGAGGTGTTCCTTTTGACAGCATCAATGAGATTAAGATTCCCAATGTTCAAACGTTAATTTAATACGATTTGATTGCTCTTCCTATAAAGAGCATGGGATTGATCTGTCTATTTTAAGGAAACCTACATTTAACGGTTATTTAAAAGAGGGGAGGATTTTTCCCTCTTTTTTGCTGTGTTTTTTTAAAATATATCAGAATGGGTCTTTCTATGACAAAAAAATAATCTAGAAATGTGAGGCTATTCTATGAATAAAATAAACGAAAATTCTCAGCAAAACTGGTTAAGGAATATTATTTTGTTTTTAACCAGTCAAACGATTACTCTATTTGGTTCTTCATTGGTTCAATATGCGATTATGTGGTATATCACTTTAGAAACAGAATCTGGACTTATGATGACACTGTTTATTATATGTGGATTTATTCCAACCTTTATTTTGTCACCTGTCGCAGGAGTTTGGGCAGACCGCTATAATCGAAAGTTGTTGATCATGCTTTCTGATGGGCTCATTGCCTTGGCTACTCTCGTTCTAGCCATACTGTTTTTAATGGGATACAATGCAACATGGCTTCTTTTTGTAATGGCAGCTATTCGCGCATTTGGAACTGGCATACAAATGCCTGCTGTTAGCGCGATATTGCCACAAATTGTTCCAAGTGAAAAGCTTACAAAGGTAAATGGAGTAAATGGGAGTATTCAAGCAGTCATTATGTTTGTGTCTCCAATGGTTAGTGCAGCACTATTAACCATGGCATCTATTGAGTTTATTTTCTTCATTGATGTCATTACAGCGGTAATCGGAATTGGAACCTTACTTGTCTTTTTGAAAATACCATTGCATAAAAAAGCGATGGAAAAACAGACCACTAGTTATTTTAGTGATTTTAAAGAAGGCATAGAATATGTAAAGAATCATGCTTTTTTAAAGAAGTTTTTTCTGTTTTTTGCAGTCTTCTTTGTACTAATGGCACCAGCAGCCTTTTTAACTCCATTACAAGTGACAAGAAGCTATGGAGATGATGTATGGCGACTTACTGCTATCGAAATTGCCTTCTCTATAGGAATGATGATAGGTGGAGGGTTGATTGCTTCTTGGGGAGGGTTCCAAAATAGGGTGAAAACCATGGCCCTAGCGAGCTTAGTCATGGGACTCTGCACTTTTGCACTAGGAATTGTACCGATTTTTTGGATATATTTACTCTTCATGGCTATCTTTGGTGTGGCGATGCCTATATTTAATACGCCAACGACGGTTCTTTTACAAGAGAAGGTGAAGGAAGAGTACTTGGGTAGAGTTTTCGGTGTAATGGGAATGATTTCTACTTCAATGATGCCAATGGGAATGCTTATTTTTGGGCCAATTGCTGACTTGATTAAGATAGAATGGCTATTAATCGGTACAGGAGTATTCATGGTGATTTTGACTTTCTTCTTAAGAGGAAACAAAGTATTGATGGAAGCTGGGGAGCCAGTACAAGAGGGATAAATATAAGCAAAGGCAAGATGCAATGGCATCTTGCCTTTTACTTTAGTCCCTTATATTATAACTAATCAAATCAAGAAGTTAACTCGTATTCTTAATGATTTTTTTCTTTTTAAAAATCCCTCCGTAAATCCATAACCATAACTATTACAGGAATAAAAGTTTCGATAGTTTGACATTCCTTTCATCACTGCTTTACTAATCTATATCTTGTTGGTCAACCGATAAAGTGGTAGAAAATATCTTTAAATATTGTAAGTCTGATTTAGAAAAAAAGTCTAAAACTTGATTGAAGGATAAATCCATAATAAATTCCTCTCCTAGGTTGACTAAACTTATGATAACGATTATCATTTTCAACATTATAACATAGAAATTGAGGGAGAAAATGCCAATGCCACAATTATCCATACAATCCATTCATACTAAAACAGATTATGATATAGAAGTCTATATTCCAGATACAGAAGTTCCTGAGAATGGTTTCCCTGTTCACTATATTTTAGACGGTCTTACACACTTTGGTTTTGCGCGTGATATTGTAAAAGGTCAAAGCTTTAGCTTCGAAAAAACAGGTGTTAGACCTGCAGTAGTGGTAGGTATTGGTCATAAGGCAGCAGAAATGGGACTAAAACGAATGAAAGAGTTTACTGGTCCTGCAGATCATTTAGAATTACCAGAACGTACATTAGGTAAATTTCCAGATGATTTGGAATATGGGCATGCTGATAAGTTTCTCACTTTCATTCAAGAAGAATTAAAGCCAATAATCGAGGAAAAGTATCCTGTACATACGAACGAGCAATCCATCATTGGTCATTCTTTAGGAGGGTATTTTACTCTTTGGTGTTTATTTCATCATCAGGATTATTTTCAGAAATACATATCCATTAGTCCTTCCGTTTGGTGGAATGGAAAAGAATTATTACAAATGACCAAAGAATTCTTGGAACAAAGTCCTACGGAGCAAAAAGAAGTATTTATTTCTGTGGGGGAGAAGGAAGATTTTATGGTAGATGACTCCAAAGAGCTAGTGAGTCTATTTAGTAACCATCATTACACTGTAGATTATTATATTGCACCAGAGGAGAATCATGGTTCGGTTGTTCCCACTGTTATGAGCCGTGTTATTCGATTTATATCTAAATGAATAGGTAATTAGTCTTGTTAGTTCTCATTTTATTTCGAAAAAAATAAAGTTAATAATATAAAAATAGGGCTATTTTCATCTATTTTCTCCAGAAAATTGAATGAAAATACCCTCTTTTTTATTCTGTAGTAATATTTACTATCTATGCATCGTACATTTATATGATATTATCAAGTTTAGGTATGTTGTCATTTTTAACAGGGGGAAACGACGAATGCTTTTGAAACAACGTATAAAGAAAGAAGTAGTAGATAATAAAATAGATACTTCATATGATGAATTGCTAACCTTTTTACAGGAAAAAGGGGGCAATCATGTTACGCATCTTATTTTCTTAAAAGATAAAGAACTATTCTGGACAAGAGATCAGAATGTATTAATAGTATATAAACAGGTTTTTAATAAATATGTAGTACTTGGTGATCCAATTGGAGAAGAGCAGCATATAAAAGAAGCCATTAAAGAATTTAGTGAGTTTTGTCTAGAGAAAAAAGTGAAGCCAGTTTTCTATCAGGTGCATCCTCGTCATATGCAGTGTTACCATGATTCAGGTTTTCGCTTTGCAAAGCTAGGGGAAGAAGCAGTAGTAAAGTTAAGTGATTATTCCATGGAAGGTAAAAAGAATGCTAATCTACGGAATAGAATGAATAAGTTTTCTAAAAGTGGATATGAATTTAGTATTATGAAACCACCTCATTCCAATAAACTATTAACAGAGATAAAGGAAATCTCGAATAGTTGGCTTGGTAAGGAAAAGGAGAAAGGCTTTTCTGTAGTATCCTTTAAAGAGGATTATGTTTCGCGCTTCCCAGTTGCTATATTTCGTGATCCAGAAGGGAATATCCTTGCTTTTGCCACATTAGCTACAGACTATAAAGAAACAATTACCATTGATTTAATGAGAAAGATAAAAGATTGTCCTCATGGAACAATGGATGTTTTATTTGCAAATATCTTTATCTGGGCGAAAGAAAATGGCTACCAATATAGCAGCTTAGGGATGGCTCCACTTGCTAATGTGGGTACTTGTGAGCATGCTTTTATTAGCGAAAAGATGATTCGTCTTGTTTATCTTTACGGTAATAAAAAATACAATTTTAAAGGGCTAAGAGATTTTAAGAGTAAATTCGCAACAAATTGGGAACCGAAATATTTAGCTTATAAAAAATCTAATTTGCCAATTATCTTCATACAATTAATTCTTTTAATAAATAAAAAGCAGTTTAAGTTAAAGCCAGTATCTAAAAAGAAAGAGATATCTGAACTTCTTGGAGAATCTTTACGATTTGATTAATACTGTTTTCAGATAAGTGAAATAGGAAGGTAGAACATGTTTTTACGTCAGGAGTTTATAGTAAAGTTTTTTAAGTATAGTTTTGTAGGAATTATTACTACGGCTATTTATTTTCTTTGTGTGTTCCTAATAGTGGAGCTAGGAAGGTTTGAACCTGTACTAGGATCTGCTATTGCTTTTGTAGTTATGACAGTGTTTTCCTTTATTCTAAATGTCCGTTTTACCTTTGGAAGCAACATTGATCGCCAGAAAGTATGGAGATTTTCCGTTGTTGCTTTAATAGGATTTCTTTTAAATATTCTCCTACTTTACTTGGTTGTGCATATTCTTCATCTGCATTATTTAATTGGCGAAGTGGTGACCATATTGGTTATTCCAACCGTTAATTTTTTACTGAACAATTATTGGACATTTCAGAGGGAAGCTTAAGAACAGTTTCTGTGTACACTTTTAGAGTGGGCATTGAAGCTGTTCTTTTGTTGGAAAAAGGGATACAAGCAATATTCTTAATGAAGTAGGAAAAAACGAACTCCCTACCGAATTTTAGAAGAATAACTTTTAGGGGGGCTACTATGGAGCTGATCTTACCTAAAAATGAACTTCATGAAGGAGAATTTCGTGATTGCTGGTTGATGGAATAGAACAAGGAGAAAAGAGACTTTACTCATGAATGAGCGTAATAATAAGAATAAAAAGGCATGGGAATATCGGGCATACGAATTTTGGATGAAAAGAGATGGCACTCCTGAGCAAAAAGCTAAGGAATTAAGCAGGGACCCTCAAAAGAGTTTAAAGAAGCATCAATCTTATTTTGGAGATGTAAAAGGAAAAAGGATTGCAAACCTTTGTGGATCAAATGGCAGAAAGGCAGTACCACTTGCATTATTAGGCGCGGAGGTCACCGTATTTGATATTTCCGAGGAAAATAAGAAGTACGCATTAGAACTAGCGCACTATGCCAATACTTCTATTTCTTATGTAGTAGGAGATATTTATGATATTAATTTAGGAGAATATGCCAATCACTTTGATATATTGTACTTAGAGGGGGGGATTTTGCACTATTTTCATGATTTAGAAAAGTTTATTCACATACTTAGTAGGCTTCTCAAGAAAGAAGGGGTGCTTATATTAAGTGATTTTCATCCGATCAAAAGGTGTACTACAGAGGATTTAATGTATGAACTTACATATTTTAATAATCATCCACAAAATCAGGATATTGCCTATAAACAGTATTTCAGTGAAGAAGAACAAGTAGATTTCCCTTCGATTTTATACACTTAGTGACATAATTAATGCTGTTATTACTTCTGGTTTAACTATGAAAAAGTTTGATGAGCATCCTGGCTGGAATCAAGAAAATATTCCATGGGAGTTTACGATAATAGCAATAAAATAGAAAAAAGCAGCAGCTCCTAAAGGATCTGTTGCTTTTTCTCTTAGCTTAATAGCCTTGTGGATAGTAAGGGCTTGGATATGGAGAATAAGGATAATTTGGGTACGGATATGCAGGTACTGGGTAAGGAGCTGGATATGGATAAGAATAGGGACCAGGTGTAGCAGCTGCTCCAAGTAATAAACCAGTAGCTGCACCAGCTGCAAATCCTGGGTAATAAGGATAATGTCCATGATGACCATAACCTCCACCTCCATGATAGCCATTATTGCCACCATCATGATTCCATTGATGATCAGGACCATGTCCGTGTCCATGTCCATGTCCCCAGTTTGAATGTCCCCCACCATGTGTCATATGTCTGTAGTTATTATATGAATTAAAATTCATTCTTCTCACCTTTCTTATAAAAGCAGTTTCTGTAGCATATGACTAGTTGATGGGTAATGACACAAGATTCGTTATATACATGTGAGAATATAAATAACCCTTTTTTATTGGTGGAATGGCAATAAAAAGGGGGAGGATCGCAACAAAATTGGCTGGAGCGCAACAAAAAATGAATTAGCGCAACAAAAGAAGCTGGAGCGCCAAGAAAGAGAGGCAAAAATGCAATAAAAGGGTTGAGCGCAACAAAAAGGGGGAGGAACGCAACAAAACTGGCTGGAGCGCAACAAAAAATGAATTAACGCAACAAAAACAGCGCTTATCGCAACAAAAAATGAATTAACGCAACAAAGGGGGAGGAACGCAACAAAAAATGAATTAACGCAACAAAAACAGCGCTTATCGCAACAAAAAATGAATTAGCGCAACAAAAACAGCGCTTATCACAACAAAAACAAGAATAACCGCAACAAAGATGCAAATTATATTTCAAATTCCCTTTTATTTGCAGAGAAAATCCCGAATAGACACTATTCGGGACTAATTCCTATTAAAATTGATTATCGGGGTGTAAGTTATTTTGCATAAGTTCTTGCACTTGATTAATTTGCTCGGGCATTGCGAGTTCTGTCTTATACCAGCCTTTTTGTCCCATTATAGAGTAAATTTCATATTGATTTTTACTAGCATTGTTTAAGCAATCTTGATAAATATCTCTTAACTCTTGATGTGTAGTCTCTAATATGGTTGAACTAATACTTCTACATCGACCTTTTTCTAACTCTAAACAAAGCTGAAGCATTTCACGATCTGTTAACCCACGTCCTGCAATATTGTTAGGCACTTTCATCACCTCATTCACTGTATATGGTTGTTTCTGTTAAAATATTGAGAAAGTGCAGCAATTTTTAATTGATGTTTTTCTGCCATTTCTTCTAGTTTTCCTCTAAGTTCTTGGTCTTCACACTGTGAGGCGCACCAATTCATTGTTTTTGCCGTAATGGTTTCTGCCCGAATTTCATCTTCAATAAAAGCTAGTTCCTTTGTTGTAAAATTCGTCAATTATATTACACCTCCCTACTATTTTTCTAGTGGTAGTATGTATTTGGAGTGGGTATTTTATCCAAGAGATTCTAAGGAACAGTTAGGATTGCATGATAAGAAGAGAAATCATACATAACTGGTAATTAAGTGGTTATTATTCACTCCAAAAAACCTACAGCGGATAAACAGTTTGTCCACATGCTTCACAGGAAAAGCGTTATCCGTTATAATTAGATTCGTTGTGTTTACCCTGCATAAGATTAGGGGGATTTTTATGATTTCATTACATAATGTGAGCAAAAGTTTTTCTCATTTTGAAGCAATTAAAGCAGTGAATGTAGATGTACATAAAGGGGAAATTTATGGAATCATTGGAGCTAGTGGTGCAGGAAAATCAACACTACTAAGGCTAATGAATTTGCTAGAGATCCCAGATCATGGTGAAGTAATAGTTAATGGAGAAACACTAACTAACTTGAAGCCTAAGCAATTGAGGAAAGCTCGCAAATCTATTGGAATGATATTTCAGGCATTTAACTTAATATCCAATAAAACTGTTTTTGAAAATGTACTGGTTTCTTTAGAGTTAGCGAACTATCCGAAACAAGAAAGACACCAACGAGTAGAGCAATGTTTAGATTTTGTTGGCTTGAAGGAGATGGCAAAGAAATATCCTGCTCAGTTGAGTGGAGGACAGAAACAGCGGGTGGCAATAGCTAGAGCATTGGCAAATAGCCCAGATGTATTACTTTGTGATGAACCTACTTCTTCTCTTGATCCTAACACTACAGCTGAAATCCTAGAAGTTCTAAAGGAAATTAATCAGAAGTTGCATGTTACGATTGTTATTGTTAGTCATGAGATGGAAGTGATTAAGAGTATTTGTAATCGAGTGACAGTGATGGCAGAAGGTAAAGTCTTTCAAACGGTATCTATTGAACCAAAAGGGGTAGAGCATCTTCATGATAGTCCTGAGTGGTTTGTTGATCAGCTAACAAAAGGCGGTGAAGTGGACGATGTTTGATATTTTGCTTCAGTATGAGGATGAGATTTGGAGATCGATTGGTCAAACCTTTATTATGGTTGGTGTGTCTATTTTAGCAGCCATATTCATAGGCTTACCAGTGGGTACTTTGCTTTTTCTCTGTAGAAAAGGAAAAATGATGGAGAACCGAGTCGTATATTCTACCTTAAATTTACTGGTCAATATTATTCGTTCTTTTCCATTTCTTTTATTGGTCGTTTTCTTAATTCCATTTACAAGGCTCATCATTGGAACCGCATTAGGCACAGCAGCAGCGACTGTTCCATTAGCTATTATTGCTATTGCGCATTATGCACGCCTTGTTGAGCAATCTTTATTAGATGTTCCAAAGGGTGTGATAGAAGCAGCAGTTTCTATGGGGGCATCTTTACGAGAAATTATTTTTAAGTTTTTATATGTAGAAGCAAGATCTGGTCTTGTTTTAGGGTTAACCACATCCATTATTAGTTTTATTTCTTACTCTACTATTATGGGAGTAGTTGGTGGTGGTGGAATTGGTGACTTTGCTATTCGTTATGGTTACCAGCAATTTAAGACGGATTTAATGCTATATATGATAATTATTATGGTTATACTGGTACAGTTTATCCAATTTACTGGAACAACGGTATCTAGAATAATAGATAAAAGGTAAAACAACAGGAGGAAAATAATGAAAAAATTACTTTTTCTAACGATAATGGCTGCCTTTTTATTAGGGGCTTGCGGTCAAGCAGATAAAGAAAAGAAAACAGAAGAATCTTCGACAGCGGAAGAGAAAGAAGTAACATTGAAAGTAGCATCTTTAATTCCACCAATGACGGAAATTTTAGAGCTAGTAAAGCCAGAATTAGCGAAAGAGAACGTTAATCTTGATATCGTTGTATTGAGTGACAATGTACAGCCAAACACGGCACTTGCTGCTAAAGAAGTAGATGCTAACTTCTTCCAACATGTTCCTTATATGGAGGAATTCAATAGAAGCAATAATGCAAATCTTGTACCAGTGCAAGCCATTTATTTTGCTAACTATGGTTTATATTCGAAAGAGTATCAAGCAATGGACGATCTTCCAGAAGGTTCTGTCATTGCTATTGCTAATGATATTTCGAATATCGACCGTTCCCTTTCGTTATTAGCTCAGCATGATATGATTACTTTGGGTGAAAAAGAGGGTAACTACTATACATTAGCTGATATTAAAGATAATCCAAAAAACTACACGTTTAAAGAAGTAGATTTATTAATGCTTGCTAGATCTTATGATGATGCAGATGCTGTTATTATGACACCTGCTTATGCTGCTCCACTAGGGTTAACTCCAAAGAGTGATGCTTTACTAACAGAAGGTGTTGAAAATGATTTTGCAATTACGTTAGTTGCTAGAGAAGATAATGCAGATTCAGATGCAATCAAAAAACTAGCTAAAGCAATGACTAGTGATGCAGTAAAAGAATTTTTAGAAAAAAATTATGATGAGACGGCTATTCCAGCATTTTAATGGATAGAGAGAAAATCCACCTAACTTTTACGTTAAGTGGATTTTTTTTATGCTGCCAAATTATCTGCTAGTATAACCTGCATCTGCATGAATGGTTGTATCAATATGACTATGAGCTTGAGGGTAGAGTACATATTAATCCAAGCTGGCTATATATTTACCGATCACATGGAATAGCAGGAGTTATTATTCGATGGATAGAAGAAGGGTTTTTAGAATCCCCTCAATATATGTCTGAGCAAATTGTAGAGATTATGGTTGTTACGACAGAAGTTTTTTATGTGAAGAGCAAAAGTAGGGACATGCCCAAGAATGACATGTCCATTGGTTTAAATAATATCTAAAGGCATTTTCCGTGTAGGTGGTGTAAATACTTGATCTAGTTGAACAAGGTCTTCTTTTGTTAACTCAATGGAAGCAGCCTTAGCATTCCAGAGTATATGCTTCTCCTGTACTGCTTTTGGTATGGCAATGACTTGGTTGGAACGCATTGTCCATGCAAGGGCTATTTGCAATGGTTTGACCTGATAGTTCTCAGCAATTTTGTTTAGAATAGGATCATTTAATAATTGTTTTCTTAATGTTCCACCTTGAGCAAGGGGACTGTAAGCCATAATGGGCATATTGTTTTTTTTTTGCCAAGGAAGTAGATCATATTCAATGCCTCTTGAACCCAAATGATAGAGTACCTGATTAGTTACACAATTTTCCCCATTAGTTTCAGCTAATAGCTCTTTCATATCAGATGTGTCAAAATTTGATACTCCCCATCTACGGATTTTTCCTTCTTCTTTGAGTCTTTCTAATCCTTCAATTGTTTCTGCAAGTGGAACTCTTCCTCTCCAATGAAGAAGATATAGATCAAGATAATCTGTTCCTAATCTCTGTAAGCTATTTTCACAAGCTGTTTTTATTTTATTGAGTCCAGCATTATGAGGATACACCTTAGATACTAAGAATACTTCATCTCTTCGATCTTTGATTGCTTCCCCAACAATACTTTCTGCTTTACCATCTGCATACATTTCAGCTGTGTCGATGAGTGTCATACCTAAATCTAGTCCTAATTGTAATGCTTTTACTTCTTGCGCTTTTGCTTGTGGGTTTTCTCCCATATACCAGGTTCCTTGGCCAAGGCAAGGGACTGAGGTTCCGTCGGGAAAGGTGATAGTACGGTTTAATAGTGTTCCTCTTATTGATTCTAAATCATGTGTTTCCACTATATTAACTCCTTTCCTTCTTTCCATATTTTTATCTATTTTATCATTTTGGTGACCTAGATATCGAATAATAACTGTGTCATATTTTTAAGTATATTGAGTTATGTAAGAAAAGAGAAATTGCTCTTTATTCCTTTTTTATTAAAAAAGGAGACAAGCAAATAAGCTTATCTCCTCTTTCTATGTTATTCGTATTTTTTTAAAACAATAGCCGAATTATGACCACCAAAACCAAAAGAATTAGATAAGCCAATAGTTATGGGGGTTTTTCTTGCTCCTTCTGCCACATAATCTAAATCACATTCTGGATCAGGTTGGATTAAATTAATGGTTGGTGGAATAATCCCTTCTTGCAAACTCTTTACTAGGGCAATTGCTTCTACTCCGCCAGATGCTCCCAGCATATGTCCAAGCATTGACTTATTAGCTGTTATTGGCATATCGTAGGCATGACTGCCAAAAAGTCTTTTTATTGCTTTTGTTTCAGATAAATCTCCTACATTTGTACTTGTTGCATGGGCACTAATCACATCTATCTGTGATGGTGTAATTTGTGCTTTTCTTAAGGCATTTTTCATAGCTAAATAAGCTCCTGTTCCTTCTGGATGAGAAGCAACCATATGATAGGCATCAGAACTTGCTCCATATCCAATCACCTCGCAAAGTATAGGAGCATTTCTTTTTAAGGCATGTTCTAATTCTTCTAAAACTAGAATGCCAGAGCCCTCACTCATGACAAAACCATCTCTATCAGAATCAAAGGGACGACTTGCTAAAGTGGGGTCGTCATTTCTAGTAGACAGAGCCTTAGCATTTCCAAAGCTCGCTAAAGATAGCGTGTTTATCGCTGCTTCTGCTCCACCAGCAAACATAATATCTGCATCATCATTCCTAATAGAGTGGAATGCTTCTCCAATGGAGGTGTTTCCAATGGAGCATGCTGTTACTGGAGAAAGAGAAGGGCCTTGTGCACCAAGACGAATACTAATTTGGGCTGCGGCTGCATTAGAAATCATCATTGGTACTAAGTTAGGACTCACTCTGCTTGGACCTCTTTCGTTTAAAATATTTACGTTATCTATGAGTGAGTTTAACCCGCCAATTCCAGAGCCTACATATACACCTAATCGTTCTTTATCTACATTCTCTAAGTCTAATTGAGAGGAATCAAGTGCTTCCTCAGCTGCTGCTAAAGCAAATTGTGTAAAGCGATCTAATTTCTTTGCTTCTTTTTTTCCCCATCTTGCTTCTGCATCAAAATCATTTACCACTCCTGCTATTCTAGTTTTAGAATTTGATACATCTAAATGTTCAATCAAACTGATTCCGGAATGCCCTTCTAAAAGATGATCCCATAATGTATTTACATCGTTTCCTAAAGGGGAGATTGCTCCCATTCCCGTAATGACTACTCGCTTCATATCAATTCCTCCATAGCCTTTTTTATTTATTTTAGCTTTTTGTTATCCTATTACAAGTTGTAGTTTATACTAGTATAAATAGTACTATCTTAACGAAAGGTGGCTGTTTTCTTGAACAGAACTACTAGGTTAAAAGCTCTTTCTGATTTTTTAAAATCAAAACGCTCAAAACTTTTGCCTCAGATGGTAGGACTTCCTAGTGGAAGTAGAAGAAGAACAATAGGGCTCCGTAGAGAGGAAGTTGCTCAGTTAGCAGGTGTTAGTACAACTTGGTATACCTGGTTAGAGCAAGGTAGGGATATTAAGGTTTCCATATCTGTATTAGATGCTGTTTGTGATGCACTACAGTTAAATAAAGATGAACGAAAATATTTGTATGGATTAGCACTTGATGAAGGAAGTAGTCAGCTAGAAGAAATGGAAGAGGAGCTTATCATTACTCCTTCTTTAGAGAAAATTTTGCAAGAATTACGTTTTTGTCCAACCATTATTACAGATAGACGCATGTTTATTGTTGGGTGGAATGAGGCAGCAGCTAAAGTATTTCTAGATTTTAGCAAAATTGTAAAAGAAGAAAGAAATCTGATAGAACTCCTATTTTCTAGGAAAGAATTAAAAGCATTAGCTGTTAACTGGGAAGATTTTGTGAAGGGATTTATGTCTATTTTTCGTACCTATGTAGGACAATATCTCGCTGATGAATGGTATACAGACTTTATTCAAAAAATGACAGAGAATTATCAAGTCTTTAATCATATGTGGAATGAAAGTGAGGTTAGCTCGGCTCCAGAAGTGGTCATTGAGTTTCGCCATTCAAAGGCGGGGAAAATGCTGTATAATCTTACTTCCTTGCAGGTACAAGGTGATAATGATTTGCGTTGTAGTATTTATACACCGCTTGATAGAACAGAGGATAAATTAAAGCAGTTGATAAACGGGCAGGTAAGAGTAGAGTAATAAGTTTAATAGAAAATGGGCTCTAAAGAAAAAACAATCAGTTAGATCTACATCTACTCTGATTGTTTTAAAGGTAGGGGCAATATCAATGTGCATGGGATTCGTTCAGGATATAGGATGTTTTTGAATTCCACGCCAAAACACTTCCCAACACTCTCTTAGTCTCTTTTCATAATCATCCCGTGAAAAATTAATCATATATACTAGCATGCCATCTAAGTTACTAAAGAAGGAAGCAATAATAGTATCTATAGCTATAAATTTGTCAGATTCAGCACTTAAAATAGGAAAAAGTATTTTTTTAATTTCCACTTCTGATTTTATATATTGTTGGAGTAATACCTCTTTAAATGGATCAGGTGGTAGGATAAAATATCTGTTAATAAAGTGCCCTAATTCATTTTCATAAAAGTAATCGTTTAATGATTTCAATAACGTGTATAATTTATTCTCTATGGACAAATGGCTAATAGTACTTGAATGACTTCGTATAAAAATAACATAGTTTTCCATGACAAAATCACAGACACTAACAAATAACGCTTCCTTACTGGAGTAATAAGCATAAATAGAAGGTGCTTTAATATTTACTTCTATTGCTATATCTCTTATAGAAGTCATTTCATAGCCTTTAGTGGAAAATAAGTTAAGAGCACTTTTTAGTATTCGCTTCTTGGTTTCTTCACCTTTGCTCACTAGTCTACACCTCAATAATTCATTAAGATACTAACTTTAAACCTACAATACTAATGATTATACCACCAACTAAAGCAAGTTTTTTCATGTCTCTAGGTTCTTTGAATACAAACATTCCTAATAGTACACTTCCAGCTGCTCCAATACCTGTCCATATGCCATAACCAATACTAACTGGGATATCCCTGAGTGAAAGGGAAAGAAGAAAAAGACTAGCAAGCATAAAGAAAATAAAAGCGAGTGTTGGTTTTATCTTTTTGAGCCCTTCTGATAATTTTAAGGTTATTACTCCTCCGACTTCCATAAACCCTGCTAATACGATAAATAACCAGCTCATATTATAGAACCTCCTCCTTTTCTTGCTTATCTGGTATAAATTTCAGGCCTATAATACAACTAATCAATGTAATGACAAAGAAAATCTTAAGGGGACTTACTGTATTACCCAAGAACAACATTCCTACAATAGCAGTACCAAACGAACCAAGACCAGTAAATACAGCATATGCAGTGGATACTGGTAAATAATTTAATGCTTTAGAGAAAAAGTAAAAGCTTAATATCATTAATACCAATGTTGGTATCACTATTTCGATTTTTGTAAAACCATCTGAATAGGATAATCCTAAAGCCCAACCGACCTCTAAGATACCTCCTGCAATAAGAAAAAACCAAGCCATAAAAAAATCTCTCCTCTTTATTCGTAAATGAAATAAAAAAACTAACGTTCGTTAGTTTTTTATAGATTTATTATAAAGTAGTTTTTCATTCCATGCAATGAATCATTCTGGCTAAATCTTGAAGAGCTACAGATTAGTTTACAAAAATTGTCTCTTGGAACGTGAATATAACTAAAGAAGTGACAAACCAAGTAACGGCTAATAAATACTTATTATGGTTAAGAGTGAAGTTGTCTATGAGAATTTAATGCCCTTTTTACTAGTTTTTGAGTGACTATCGAGCATATTAGTAGAAAAGGTATCGAGATTAAATTAGCATATATTGTAAAAAGGAATGGGGAATAAAATAATGAAGTTTAAAGAGATTTCCTTGCTAACGAATAGAATAAATGAAATGAAAAACTTCTATAGGGACATCCTTGAGCTTAGAATTATTACACAGAGCTCTGATTATTTTACAGTAAAAGTAGGTTTTACATCTGTTACATTTAAGCAATCTCCAGTAGATTCTGAGCCATTCTATCATTTTGCTATAAATATTCCTGAAAATAAAATGGCAGAAGCTAAATTTTGGATTCAGACAAAGGTGGAATTAACTAAGGAAGAAAATCTTGATGAAGTATTTTTCAAGAGTTGGAATGCTCATGCTATCTATTTCGAAGATCCTTCTGGAAATATAATAGAATTAATAGCTCGTCATAACTTGAAAAATGGGGTTGAACATAATTTCTCTTCAGAAGATCTTCTCAATATAAGTGAAATTGGAGTTGTAACAGATGAAGTAATTCCAATGGTAAGAAAACTAAATGAACTCGGTATTCCTAATTGGAAAGAGGACAGTGAAGGATTAACTCCAGTAGGAGACGAAATGGGTCTTTTTATCATAGTAAAGAGTAATCGTCGCTGGTACTTCTCAGAGCAAGCTGCAAAATTCCATCCTTTTAGTATAGAGATTGAGGGAATGGATAAGTTAACGTTTAGTAAAAAAACAGTATAGTTTAATATTTATAATGATTCAAAGAATAGATTAGAAGTAGTTCTTTTCTATTTATCTAAGCCAACAGTTAATCCTAAAAAGATAATGAAGATCACTACTTTTTTGATGTTCTAAGGAGATGAAAGAATGAAAAAAGCTCTATTGGTAATTGACGTTCAAACTGGGATGTATCAAGAAGGAAATGTAGTGTACAAAGGGGAAATACTGCTAGAAAATTTGAAGAATTTAATCGCAAAAGCACGTTCTACCAAAACACCGATTTTCTTTATACAACATAACGGCCCAGTAGGTCACCCTTTAGAAAAGGGAACATTGGGTTGGAATATTCATCCTGAAATTACACCGATGAATCAAGATATAATTATTCAAAAAACTACCCCTGACTCCTTTTTTTATACTTCTTTAGATGATGAATTGAAAAAACGAGAGATAAAACATTTAGTAATTGCAGGTATTCAAACAGAGGCTTGTGTCGATACAACGTGTAGAAGAGCTTTTAGTTTGGAGTATAAGGTCACTTTAGCTTCTGATACACATAGTACTTGGGATTCATTAGAGATTACTGCTCAACAAATTATTAATCATCATAACGGAGTATTACGCTGGTTTGCGGATGTTTATCCTAGTAAAGAGATTACATTTAATAGCTGACTTTGAAACAGTATATTCTTGGAGAAATTAACCCATAAGAAATCAATGTACTTTTTTAATTATGATTCTTTTAAACTATCATTAACAGAGGTGAGTTTTTTGGAAAAAATTATTCATCAAAATAAAGACGAGATAACGTTTAAATACTTTATTGTTTCTATATTTTCTATACTGACTTTCAGAAGGTGGAAAGGTGTAGAGAAACGTAGAATGGAATTAAGAAACGTATTAATACAGCAAGAATTAGAAAATGACGATAAGACACTGTAAGTATTTTTATTGATTTCTATCTTAAAATGGTTTGTCTGATGCGAACTCTTGCAGAATGGAAAAGGAAAAGGAAGATATTTGTCGAAGTTTCATAGTAAATAGCTAAATGGAGTTGAACTTTGATGGAATTTATTATACATAGTGATTTTTTTAATAAAGCAATATCAGATGTTAGTAAAGCGGTATCTTTAAAAACACCTTTTCCAATTCTGTCAGGTATTAAAATAACTGCAAATGAAGATGGCTTAGTTCTTGTTGGAAGTAACTCAGATATTATTATTGAAAAAGTTATTCCTTTAACGACCGATGGTGAAAGGGTATTAGAGGTTATTGAGACGGGTAGTGTTGTATTAGCTGCAAAACATTTAAGTGAAATAGTGAAAAAACTACCTGATAAAATATACTTTACCGTGAACAAAAAGCAAATTGTTACCCTAAAATCGAATGAAATTATTACTAGACTTAATTGTTTTAATTCTGAGGAATATCCACGGCTTCCAATTTTGGATGAAAGCAAGCAGGTTGAACTTCCTTGCATAGACTTGATTGAAATGATAAAGCAGACAGCTTTTGCAGCATCAAAGAGTGAAACCAGACCAGTCTTGACAGGTGTTAATATGATATTCAAAGAAAATCAACTTACATGTGTTGCAACAAATTCTCATCGCCTAGCATTAAGAGAGCTTACAATAGATTCAAATCTAGATGGTTCAATCATTATACCGAGTACAAGTTTAAATGAACTTATTAAATTAATTAATAATCAAACAGGATTAATTCAACTATTTGTAACAGACAGTTATATAGTGTTTAAATCGAATGATACCTCTCTCTATTCACGATTATTGGAGGGGAATTATCCAAATGTTTCAGCACTAATACCTGAAACTTCTAAGACAACCATTACCCTTGATACGAAGCAACTGTTAAAAGGGATGGATAGAGCATGTCTTTTTGCTAGTGAATGGAAGAATAATAATGTGAATTTAGAAATAATAGATGCTACTAAAATAAAGATTTCTTCAAACTCTTCAGAAATAGGAAGAATAGAAGAAACACAGAATATTAATAGTATGACTGGTGAATTAGAATTAAACATTTCATTAGATGGGAATTTTTTAATGGATGCTTTAAAGGTAATAAGAGAAAGTGAGATTAGGTTAAGCTTTGGTGGTTCAATGAGACCTGTCTTAATTGAGCCTGTGGAAAATTCATCTTATCTTCATCTCATTTCTCCTGTTCGGACCTATTAATAGAATCATCCTTCTACAACTCGCGAGTGAAAGAATCTTACTAATAAGGAAAATAGGATATATATGATAGCTAAAAAACTAAATAATGTATCGTTTTATTTAGCGCTGCTGTTTGTAGCATATGCTTGTTACTCTTTTTATGCGTTTCTGGATCAAAAATGGCAAGTGCATTTTCCCAATGAAATATTCCTTATAATATGTCTTGCTCTTTTTATTTTAGGGTTAATAGGCTTTAGAGGAGTAAGAAATGGTAAAGACTTACTCAAAAGTTGGACTACCGTTAGTCTAACTCTGCTACTCTGTCTTGGATTATTATTGATTGTTTTGTTTAAGTTATTTTGGGGAGGGAGTGCTGTTATTATGTCAACAGAATCTCCAGATGAAGCTTATTCTATTGACTTTTATTCCTGGGATCAAGGAGCTACTGGATCTTTCGGAATAAGAGGAGAACTGCAAGGACCACTTTGGTTTAAGAAAGCTATCTATCTAGAAGAAGAGGTAGATAATGTCAAAGTAAATTGGAAGAGTAATAGTATGATTGAAATTAATGGCAAACAGCTTGAATTAAAGAATGGCGAAACATATGGATATGAATGATAGAGGGATTATGGAAAATAATCCCTTATATGCTTTTTTTTATATCAAGTATAGTTTGCAGATGCATTCCTTCATGGAATATCGTTCGAATTAGAACTTGCTCGATGGTATGCATCCCCATTCCAGTTGGAGTAAATTCTTCCTCTAATCTACTTCCGTATATCTCCTTGATTACAGAAGGCTGATGAGTCAGTAAAGGAATTAGAGTTTCAAAGGAGGGAGTATCAATAGTAAAGTTGCTAGGTGACGTACCATAACCGAACCACTGCTCAAAGTCCTCAATTGATTTTATTTTCTCCTTCGTTAAAGCTTGTATCCATAAGTATTGATCTAAGTAGATATGGCCTAGGTTCCAGTGTATATTATTACGAAATCCCCTTGGTATCACTTCAGTCCCTTCTTGTGTTACATCATTTAAAACGGCTAAAAGATGGCTTCGATATGCTTCTAATTGATTAAATAAAACAACATGGCGCTTTTTCATTTTTAACCTCCTGATTTTAGTACATAATTCTTCGTTAGGAGTATTCCATATTCCTTCGCAAATAGGAAAATACTTAGAAAGTATGGCATAGAATAGTAGGAAATCTACGTTAATAAGAAAAATAATACTAATATGTGGAGGTTCTTATGACACTAGGAAACCCTATTGCTACTGGTAATACTGCTAATCTCTATCTATTAAATAATAATATCGTAAAAATTTTTAAAGAGTACTTACCACCAACTGAAGCTGTTAATGAAGCAAAGAAACAAGAATATGCCTATTCCTGTGGCCTTTCTGTACCTAAGGTGTTGGAAGTAACGAAGATTGATGGAACACAGGCAATCATAATGGAGTATATACGTGGCGAAACATTAGGGGAGCTTATGTTGAAAAATAAAGAGTCAGTGGAACATTATTTAAATATATTGGTGGAAAATCAAAAAGTGATACATGCAGTTAAAGTGCAATCAGATGCTATTGAATCTTTGAGTGAAAGATTATATCGACATATTGATGGTGCTTCTTCTTTAACAGAAAAGCAGAAAACTATCTTATTAACGAAATTGAATTCTTTTAAATATGAAGACAGTTTATGTCATGGGGATTTTCACCCTTATAATCTTATAATATTTGAGGGAAAAGGTAGTATTATTGATTGGGTAGATGCTACTGCTGGAGATTTACGTGCTGATGTGTGTCGTACTTTTGTATTACTATCTCATTTCTCAGAATTTTTAGCAGAGCAATATCTAGAGTTATATAGTAAGGATAATAGCATTTCTAAAGGAGAAATACTTGAATGGCTGCCTATTATTGCGGGGGCAAGGTTATATGAGAATGTTACGGAAGAAGAAAGTGAAAGATTATTGAATATGGTAAAAGGCGTTTGCGGTACTTAATAAGTGCGAAAGAGATTAAGGAAGTATTGTTTCTCGGAATAATAATTTTAGTTATAAGTACACGAAAAAAAAGCCCCGATAATGAAGTCTGGGCTTTTTTCCTTTGGTATTTTGCATATATTTATAATAAATTTTTTAGCTCATCACTTTGTAGCTGTATTCTGACTCACTGTCTTCTCTTCTTTAGCTTCAGCTTTAATTTCTGAAGTGGAATCTACACGTTTGATAAAGAAAGATAGAACTAAGCCAACTAGAGCTATTCCTACTATAACAAGATAAGCATCATTAATTCCTTGTATAGTAGCATTCAATATCATTTGTTCCTGAGATGAGCCGCCAGTTGTCATCATGTCTGTAAGATGTGTTTCTGTGCGTGTTGTCATAACAGTTACAAGAAGAGAGGTTCCTACTGCTCCTGCTACTTGTCTAATGGTATTAGAGATTGCTGTACCATGTGCCGTTAATTTAGCAGGTAACTGATTTAAACCTGCTGTTTGAATAGGCATTAACATTAAAGCCATTCCAATTCGGCGGAAAGTAGACATTAGAATTAGATAACTATAGCTAGTGGTAGCAGTCAAATCAACAAACCCAATTGTTGTAATGATCATGATAATGATTCCAATAACAGATAGCCATTTTGCGCCGTAGCGGTCAAATAATCTTCCAGTAATCGGCATCAAGAAGCCCATTACAAGTGCACCTGGTAATAATAGTAACCCTGATTCTAAAGCTGTATATCCACGAGCATTTTGTAGATATAATGGTAGTAATATCATATCAGTATACATGACCATCGTAATGGCAATGTTGATAATGGTTGTTAGAGAGAACATATTATACTTAAATGCTTTTAAATCCAATAGAGGTGATTTGGATGCTAACTGTCTCCAAGAGAATAATCCAAGTGCAATAATTCCAATAGCAATAGATACTAACACTTCCGCACTTGACCATCCTTTACTACCTGCACTACTAAAGCCATACAATAAAGTTCCGAAACCAGTTGTGGAAAGTATAACACTAAGAATATCTAATTTAGTAGCTTTTGTTTCTGAAACATTTTTTAGATAAATAAAACCAAAAATAATCACGAGAATGGCAAAAGGAATCATTCCGTAGAACATTACTTCCCATTTATAATTTTCAATAACATAACCAGCTAATGTTGGTCCTATTGCAGGAGCAAAAATGATAGCGAATCCTACCATACCCATTGCTCCACCTCTTTTATTAGCAGGGAAGATAGAGAAGATTACGTTAGTAAGAAGAGGCATAATAATACCAGCACCTGCTGCTTGAACCATACGACCTGTCAAAAGAACTGGAAAGCTTGTTGAAACAGCTGATATGATGGTTCCAATTAGGAAGATAACCATAGAAGCTTGAAAGAGTTGACGAGTGGAGAATCTTTGCATTAAATATGCAGTAATTGGAATGAGTATTCCGTTTACTAACATATAACCTGTTGTCAACCATTGTGCGGTTGCAGCAGATATATTGAAATCTACCATAAGTTCAGGAGTGGCTACACTCATTAACGTTTGATTTAATGTGGCTAAAAAAGCACCTAAGATCATAATAAATAGAATGGGCCCTTTTTTTACAGTGTTTATATTATTGCTCAATTAAAAACTTCCTTTCTATGATAGCTATAGACTTAATGAACATTGTGTAAGATAATGAACATTGCATAAAATAGATTATATACAGTCAAAAGAAATTTGCAATTTACAATATCAGTGAAACTGTAAGTTATTTAACATATTAATACTATATGTAAGTTAGTTAATCTATTTAATACAAATAGTAACTATATTGTTCATCTCATATTATGGAAGGAATGGAAACAACTTGAGTCATTCTAAGAATCATACCGATCCACGTATTATTCGGACGAGACAATTAATTAAAAATGCTTTTGTAGAATTATTAGAAGAAATGGAAATAGAAAAAATGACAGTTAGTAAAATTACGGAACGAGCAACTATCAGTCGAGTAACTTTTTATTTTCATTATAAAGATATCCCAGATATGCTAGAAAAAATGGCGGACAGCATGATAGAGGATATTCAAACCATAATCTACAGTAAAATGAACGAAAAAGATGATAATAGTATGGATTGGCTTATGTTGACAAGCATGCTTGAACATTTTGCAGAGAATGCAAATTTTTATAAAGGCACATTAGGTTCTAAAAAAACGCCTATTTTTATAGAAAGGTTATCAAAGAAAGTAAGGGAAATGATAACCAAAAGAATAGAGCAAAAGGGTATGCAGAAACTGGGTAAAGAGAAAGATGAAATTCAAAAGGATATTGCTATATGGTACGGATCATCTGCTCTTATTGGTACTATTGTATCCTGGCTTCGCAACGATATGCCCTATACACCACATTATCTTGCAAAGCAATTCTATTTACTTGCACATAAGTTAGAATTAGACTAATGATGGAGATGTTAATGGTTTATTTTACATAAGATGTGAAATCTTTCGTAAAATGAATACAAAATACAGGTTAAAAATACAAGAATCTATTATGATAGAGATATCAATAAATTTATAAAGGAGGTCAAGTATATGATTATAAAAGTGAGTAGTGATGCAATTGACTGGTTTAAAGAAGAAGTTGGACTAAGCGAAGGAAAAGCAGTAAGATTCTATCCACAGATCTATGGAACTAGTCCAATTCAAGAAGGTTTTGCATTAGCTTTTACAATAGAAGATAAGCCGAGTGAAGTGACTATCTATATAGAAGCAGAGGGTATTACTTTATTTGTAGAAGAAACAGATTTATGGTTTTTCAATGGACATGATTTATTTGTAGAATATAATGATGTTATTGATGAATTAGAATATAAATATGAAAAATCTGAATAAAGGGCATAAATAGTGCATAAGGATACTGTTATATGCATTCATTTCGTGTGAATTTTTTTGCTACTATTGTGACTTTCCTTTATTATTAAAGGTATTATTAAAATAGGAGATTGAACGTATGCAAAATAATATAGTAGAAACAAATAAAACAGAAGTTATTTACTCAAGAAAAAATCCTTTTCCAGCTACGGTATTGAAAAATATTAACTTAAATCTGGAAGGTTCTAATAGAGAAACAAGACATTTAGAATTATCATTAAAAGGATCAGGCTTTACTTATAATCCTGGGGATACTTTAGGGATTGTTCCTGAGAATGAAATTCAATTAGTGGAAGAACTTATTTCTGAAATGAAATGGGATGGGGAAGCATTAGTACCTATTAATAAACTAGGAGAACAACTTCCTTTAAAGGAAGCTTTAACAACCTATTTTGAAATCACATTATTAACAAAGAAAATTCTTCAAACAGCTTCAAACTTAACGGATAATGAAGAGATAAAAAATCTTGTAGCTCCAGAAAATGCAGCTCAATTAAAAGAGTATATGTATGGAAGAGATGTACTAGATATGTTACGTGATTTTGGACCATGGAATACTACGGCAGAAGAGTTTGTGACGTTATTAAGAAAAATGCCTCCGAGACTGTATTCGATTTCGAGTAGTCTTGCAGCAAATCCAGATGAAGTGCATTTAACGATTAGTGCTGTTCGATATAACTCTAATGGCAGAGATAGAAGTGGGGTATGTTCTGTACAATGTGCAGAGCGTATTGCAGTAAATGATACACTTCCAATCTTTATTCAAACAAACAAACATTTCCATCTACCTGAATCAGAGGATGTAAACATAATAATGGTAGGACCAGGAACTGGTATTGCTCCATTCCGTGCCTTTATCCAAGAGCTTTCTATCAGAAAAGGAAGTGGGAAGTCATGGTTATTCTTTGGTGCCCAACATTCTTCTACAGATTATCTGTATCAAGAGGAGTTAGAAAAATTCCAACAAGATAATGTATTAACACACTTAACAACTGCTTTTTCCCGTGATACGGAGGAAAAGGTTTATGTGCAACATAGAATGTTAGAAAACAGCAAGGAATTGTACGAGTGGATTCAAGGTGGCGCTCATTTCTATGTTTGTGGTGATAAGGAATATATGGCGAAAGATGTGAATGAGGCATTAATTACTATCGTCGAAAAAGAGGGTAACTTAGATCGTGAAGCTGCAGAAGCGTATGTGACTGAGATGCAGAAGTCTAAACGTTATCAGAAAGATGTGTATTAATTTCTTAGATGTGGAGCTTTCTCTTATGAGAAGGCTCTTTTCTTTATATAGATGTAAAAAAGAAGGAAATATTATAAATAAATTCGAATATAAGTACAGTGGTTATTATACTGACATTCTTGTTTAGGAAATAAGGATCTCTTTTGGTTCATGTATCAAGGGTGTTGGAGTTGAAGGAGAGGTATATATGAATCTAGAGAAGATATTTGCTTTATTTCCTGTGATAGAATCAGACGAATTAATTCTAACGAAAATAGAGGATCAACACTTACATGATCTATTTACAATCTATGACAACGAAAGAGTATTCGAATATTGCGGAATCATCCCTAAACATAAAATACAAACAGTAGAAAAAATGATTGGCCATTTTGAACGAGATTTCCACAAGAAAAGTAGAATAAAGTGGGGGATCTTTGCGAAAAAGGATAGAAGTAAGTTAGTAGGCATTATGGAAGTAATGGATTTTAATCAGAAAGTAAATATGGTGACTATTGGTTATTTTTTAGCAGAGGATTATTGGGGAAAGGGATTGGCAACAGAGGCAGTTCGTATCATTATTTCCTTTCTATTTAATAAGGTGGAAGTGAATCGGATTCAAGCAGAGGTAATGCCTGCAAATGAAAATTCTAAAAGGGTGCTTATTAAGAATGGATTTATAAAGGAAGGATTAATAAGGCAAGCATCTTTGTGGTCTGGTAAAGGAATAGTAGACTTAGAAATATACAGTATGCTGAGGGAGGACTATCAATGAGTGATGTACAACGTTATTGGGATGAATTCTGTAAAACTCAAACCCAGAAGGATTTAGTATATAGAGAGGCATTTCAATTTGGAGTGGAAGCAGATTGGTTAGCAGTGCTTGTGGTGGAAGGAAAGAAAACGGCGACAACATCAGGTTTTATTTTTTATGAAATAGAAAAGGAGGATATTCCAAAAGCAGGGGAATATTCTATTGTATTAAATAGTAACAATGAACCTGTCGCTATTATTCAAGTGGAATCGGTGGAAGTTCTTGCTATGAATGAGGTAACAGAGGAGTTTGCTTTAGCAGAAGGGGAAGGGGATTATGATTTTTGGTGGGATGCTCATGTTAAATTCTTTACTGAATCACTAAAGGAATATGATAAAGAATTCTCACCTGATATGTTAGTAGTTTGCGAGCGTTTCAAAAAAGTGTACCCAGTTTAAGGATGAATGTGCATTTAAAGATGAATAAGATTGTTATAAAAAAGGTGAGGCTTATGAATTCAATATTCATGAGCTTCACCTTTTTATATAGTATAGAATAATTATTCATTTGTTAAGAAATCAAAGTCGAAATCATCATCTGTAAGTGTTTCTACTTTTGTAGCCTTCACATATCCGTTTCCTTTTACGCTGAAGAAATCATGATTCTTCGTATCTGTTTTCATACCATTTTCTACGATTGGGTTGATCGCTTCTGAATCAAAAACAGTATCAATGCCAAGATTCATGCAAGCTTTATTAGCATTATAACGAATGAATTTAGCTACTTCTTCTTCTAAACCAATTTGCGTGTATACATCATTTGTATAGGCCAATTCGTTTTGATAAAGGTCATGAAGTAACTCATTTCTTTCTTTTATAGCGGAAGCTTGCTCTTCTTCTGACAGTTTTGCGAATAGCTCTTGTGCAATAAGTCCAACATATACGCCGTGAATGGACTCGTCCCTAATTATTAAGTTAATAATTTCCCCTGATGCAGTTAATTTACCTTGTCCTGCTAAAAAGAGTGGATAGAAGAATCCAGAATAGAATAAGAAAGACTCTAAGTAAACAGAAGCAACGGTTGCCATATACAAATCATAATTGTTTGTTTGCGGCTTAAATAACTTTAAATAGTAGGAAGAGATTAATTTACCTTTATATTGTAATTGTGGATGGTTATGCACCCAGTCAAACACTTGGTCAATTTCTTCATCTGATGCAAGTGTTGTGAAAATAGTAGAATAGGATTTTGCATGGATTTGTTCCATCATACCCATAAAGGATAGTACACCTTTACGTTGTAATCCTTCCACATGCATAGCGATTAAAGGCATTCCTTCTCCGCCTTGCTCTGTGTCAAGTAAAGTAAGTCCGCCTAATACTTTTTTATACGTATCTCTTTCTTGGTCTGTTAATTCTGCCCATGTGTTTTTGTCAGCAGATACGCTAATTTCTTCTGGCAGCCAGAATTGTCTAGTGTTTTGTGTATAAAACATTTGTGTGTAATCATCTTCATGCTGATTCCAGTTTACAGCATATTTTGTCATATTCTTTACCTCCAGTGATTATAAATAAAAGGGGAGAGTTCCCTCTCCCAATCGCTTTTTATTATTAAACAGAACAAGCAATACATTCATCAATTGCTAGATTACGAGTACGTGTATAGTACAAGGATTTTAGTTTAATTTCATTTGCAAACACATAGTAGCGAGAAAGTTCTCTCGTGGAAATTTCTGAATTTACATATAGAATAGTAGAAATACCTTGATCCACGTGCTGTTGAGCTGATGCAACTAGTTGCATAACTTTAAATTGATCCATATCAAATGCTGATTTATAGAACCAGAAGTTCGTTTCATCCATATAAGGCATTGGATAATAAGTAGTTGAGTTAGCATACGTACGAGATTCAATTTGACTTACAACCGGCATAATAGAAGCAGTTGCATTTTGAATGTATCCTATTGATTGCGTCGGCGCAATAGCAAGTCTATATGCATTAAATAATCCATGCTCTTTAACTAGTTCTGCAAGTTCTTGCCAATCTTCAGAAGTAGGAATATGAATACCTTCAAATAATGCTTTAACCTTTTCTGTTTTTGGAGCAAAATCAGTAGTGAAATATTTTTCAAAATACGTTCCTTTTGCATACTCGGACTTTTCGAAGTCTTTGAAAGTTTCTCCTTTTCTCTTAGCAATTAACATACTCTTTTCGATAGAGTAGAAATTTAACATCATAAAGAACACAGAAGTGAAGTCTCTTGCTTCAACAGATTCATAGGAAATCTTATTTTTAGCGAGATAGCCATGAAGATTCATTGCTCCTAAACCAATCGCATGCAATTCTTCATTTGCTTTCTTAACAGATGGTGCGTTTTGAATATCTGAAATATCGGATACCATTGTTAAAGCATCAATACCAACATGAACAGAATCTCTAAATACATTACCAGGACTCATCACGTTAGCAATATTCAGCGAGCCTAAGTTACAGTTAATATCACGACGAATGATATCATCTTGACCGTAGTCTGTGATTTCAGAGGTTTCTTGAAGTTGGAAAATTTCTGTCTCGTATATTCGATCAGGGACGCTACTCCATGACCCGTTCTCTTATGAACTGCTACATGTCACCATGTAAGGATAGACTATATCATCACCTTCAGCTTAACCTGATAAGGTGCTCTGCTTTTCCACTCGCTTGAGTGTACCCTACTCGCTTCTTCACTGGAGTTTTTCATCCAGCTATGCTTTCGGTAGTCGTTCGGCATTTACTTATCGTAATCGTTCAGAAAGTCTCTTATAGTTAAGTTCATCGATACATACACATAACCATAAGACAATGTCCAAGTCATTATTCTTATTACGATAAGATTTAGCACGGGATTACCTCCAATGGAGCCTTTCCCCGTTTAACAGAGTTTTCGACTAGGATTTCTCCTAGAAGGTGCTAGTAATTAACACAAGTTAGACATCTTCACTTGTCCAATATCCTTTAATGCATGTACATTATTAGCATTAGACTTATTCATAAAGTAAGGGTAGCCAGACTCTAACTGAATTTGCGCAATTTTTGTTAGCATTTCACGAGCTGTCATTATGACACGCTTTTTCACATTAGGGTTTGTAACCAGTTCTTCGTACATATCATCCATTCTCATGTCATCCATGTGGATACCGTATTCTTTAAAGACACTGAAAGGTGCAAACACATAAAGATCTTTATTTTGTTTTGCTAGTTCAAAGAATTTATTTTCAACAATCAATCCAATGGATAGTGTTTGAATACGTGACTTCTCATCGGCATTTATTTTTTTGGTCACTATTACCCAAGGCTTTCGCCAAGGAGTGGACTATATCATCTACTAAGAAAGTAGCCTTGCACTTGGACAGGTGCTAATCTCCTGCCTACTCTACTTGCTTTCGTCATATGACGAGCTTTCGATAGTCTCTACACCTTCTTGCCAGAGTTGATAATTTGGAAACCTGTCGGAAAATACTCTGTACTTTATGGTATTACCTGGGACACCGAATGCCCTGCCTGCAGATGCAAAAGAATCATAATATGAACCATTTACTTTTATTGGTTTCTTTTGCTTTTCTCTTCCCTGATTGATTTGCCCTTTTTGTGCCTCGCTAATCCTTTTTTTTGTGTCAGCGTGGTGTTTTCTTCCTTTTCGGGCTTTTGACATCTTCTCTCTTGTCTCTTGGGTATGCTTTCTACCATTAAATCTCTTAGTAATAGCACTTCTCATCTTTACCATATGTTCTGGTTTATCGTACCAATAATTATTCTTACCCTTATTTATTTCTGATAAGAATTTCTTAACTTCATCGGTATGGGTTTTGCCATACATATGATTTAACTCGCCTGGGAGTGCACCTCCTCGTGCGATAAGATGCCCATTATAGCAATATTGTTTGCCATAGTGCTGATCAAGAAGAATTTGTTCTTTTTCAAAGAGAATATTTTTATCTTCAGGCAACTCGATAATTCCTGCAAACTCAAATGATTCTTCACCATATTTATTCCATGCTCTTTGTAAGTGGATACTATGGTGAACACCAGCGTTTAACTGATTTCGATGTGTTTTCCAGCGGGTTTTAAAATCATTTGAACTTCCGACATAAAAATTTCCATTTAATTTATTCGTTATCATATAGATACCGCAGTTCATAATCTCACCTCTGAATAAAAGTCAATTACATATCTGCGATAATCTATCTCTAGAAAGCTTGGCACGGTATTGCCTGCTACCCATTTGCAGGGCCGTAGGATCTCTTACGAAGCGTATTCGTCATCATGAGATGCTTATTTAACTTCTACCGTTAGCCGTAATTATTTTACGACACCGCTTTTGCTTGCGTTCACAAGGTTTACACTACTTATCACTAAGCAGCGGGACACGTATATTTATCCAAAAATTCAACTACATCCCAATGGAAGATATTTAAGTAAGCTGCTCCTGCACCTTTACGTTGACCCAATTGGTTTGCATAAGAGAATGTATCTTCTAATAACTTCATAACAGGAACAACACCTGATGCTGCATTGTCGATTCCTTTTATTTGTTCATTACGAGCACGTAATTTAGAGAGATTTAAAGCAACTCCACCACCAATTTTAGATAACTGGCCAGATGTATTAATATTTTGGAAGATAGAGTTTAAGGAGTCGTCCATTTCTAATAAGAAACAAGAAACCATTTCCCCGCGGCGACTGCGACCTGCATTTAAGAAAGTAGGTGTTGCAGGTTGATAGCGTTGCTCAATCATAGCAATAGCTGTTCTTTTTGCCTTTTCAGCAGAACCTTGTCCTAAGAATAAAGCTACAATAATAATGCGGTCTTCATATGTTTCTAAGTAAAATTTCTTATCATTTGATTTCAAAGCATAATCTTTATAAAACTTTGAAATAGCCATATAGGATTGAAATTTAAATTCGTAGTCATAAACAGCTTTTGTGATTTCTTCTATCTCACTCAATTTGTATTGATCTAGAACCTCTGGGTAATAAAAATCTTCCTTCACCATATAAGTGAATCTTTCCTCGACTGAATCAAAACGAATTAATTTTGGTTCAATCTCTGATACTAGAAATTCAGCAACTGCCTCTTTATCCTTTTCTAAACGGAAAAAGCCTTTTTCGTTAAGTTGAGTCACCTCATTGTTTAACTCTATATGTCTCATAATTTATTATTTGCACCCTTTCCTTAAGTGTCTTCACGTCTTCGGGCATACCGCTCATTTCGAACTTATGCAGTATCGGTTTTCCATACATATTTGATATTTTATCGGCGCTAACCGCGAAGTTCTGTCCCCAGTTCCGATTTCCACTTGCCACTACACCTTGAAGCTGGTTGTGATTGGACTCTAGAAAATCTAGAGTAGTTTTCGGAACTTGTCCCATGCCAGTCGTGTACGTTAGAAGAATGTAAGGTTCATAGATTGTAAGTCCAGGGTACACCTCTTTTACTTGGTCCTCTGGTATGTCTAGTTTACGTACGAAACGGCGAACATTTCCTGTTTTACTGTCGAACACAATAAGCAAAGCACTTCCCTCCTTGGGGAATTTAAAATACTAACCACATACTTGGGACACTAAATATAGAGCATCCTAATAATTCCGTCACAATATGTGGTGTCTAAGGTATATATAACCCTATTTCTTACTCCTTAGTCAATAAAGTACGAAAGAAGTTTTTTGTCAAAGGAAATAGCTTGTAAATTACTAATAAAATTTACCCCAGTAATGATAGGGTTTAATCAAACAGATGAGAGAATTTTTATGTTTTTTAGAAGGGTAAATGAAAATTTTTACATATAAAAAAACAGCAACTAACAGATTACTGATAAAAAGGTGTGGACATTTCTATCAGTAGTCGAAGGAATAAATAGTAGCCGTTTCTTTTTTCTGAGCAAGTTTTTTACATTCTTACATCTTAATAAAAAAGAAGATGGTATGTAAATAGTTATTTAAAACTATTAAATTATTCTTTAGTCAATATCATACAAGAAGCTTTCATAAAGATATGCTAAGCTATTTTTAACAGGACTGAAAGGAGTAATCTTAACATGAATCAAGGAGAAAGAAAAGTTTGCTTCGATCATGAACTGCAAATCGAAGCGTATCATTTTCATGGAATCATGCAGAAGTTTCCTAATCACTTTCATGAATATTACGTCATTGGGTTTATTGAGAGTGGTCAAAGAAAAATGTCATGTAAGAATAAAGAGTACATTATTAATAGTGGTGATCTAATTTTTTTTAATCCTTTTGAAAATCATGCTTGTGAACAAATTGATAAAGAAACATTGGATTATCGATGTCTACATATAGAGCTAGAGGTTATGCAAAAAGTGGTTAAAGAGATAACTGGCAAAGAGGACACACCTATTTTTACAGATCCTGTTGTATTTGGCAGTGAGTATGCTCCTATGTTACGGCATCTTCATGAAATGATTATGGATGAGGTAAGCGATTTTGAGAAAGAAGAAACATTTTATTTTTTAATAGATCAATTATTGGAGCAGTATGGAGAAATGGCAAAGGTGAATCAGCTAAATAAAACCGAGCAAAAAGTTGCAAGAGTTTGCAGATTTATTGATACACATTATGCAGAACCAATTTCTCTCACTGAATTAGTAGAAGTAAGTGATATGAATAAATACACATTATTAAGATCCTTTACACGTATTAGAGGAATCACTCCATATCGCTACTTGCAAACTGTACGTATTAATGAAGCAAAGAAATTGTTAGGTCTAGGAATGAAACCCTTAGAAGTGGCTATGCAGACTGGTTTTGTAGATCAAAGCCACTTCAGTAAGTTCTTTACTGACTTTATTGGGTTGCCTCCAGGACAATACAGAAATATTTATTTAGACAATAGGAAAGAAACCTATCTTTAAAGGAAAGGAAAGTGTATGGAAAATAAACTGAACATAGGGCATTTTTCTGCCCTTATTACTATTATAATTTGGGGAACAACCTATATATCTACTAAAATCTTATTAACGGACCTTACTCCAATGGAGATTTTGTTTTTTCGCTTCTTTATTGGACTAATTGTTTTATGTGTTATCTATCCATATCGACTAAAAATAAGAGATAAGAAACACCATCTTTTATTCGCAAGTGCAGGATTATGTGGAGTAACGATGTATTATCTCTTAGAAAATATCGCCTTAACGTATACAATGGCATCTAATGTAGGAGTAATAAGTGCAATTGTTCCTTTTTTTACCGCTATTCTAACTTTTGTATATTTAAAAAATGAAGCCTTACATAGAAACTTCTTTATTGGCTTTATTGTAGCCCTTATAGGTATATTCCTTATTAGCTTTAATGGAACAACGAAATTTGCTATGAATCCAATGGGGGATTTTCTAGCTATTATTGCTACACTTGTATGGGCTATTTATTCTGTTCTTTCAAAGAAAATTAGTGAATATGGATATCATACGATACAAGCTACAAGACAAGTGTTTATTTATGGAATATTGTTTATGATTCCCATTTTATTTATTACTGATTTTCAGCTGAATATAGAAAGATTTGCGAATCCAGTTTATTTGTTTAATATCATCTACCTAGGCATAGGGGCATCTGCACTTTGCTTTGTTACTTGGAGTTTTGCTATTAAAAAGCTAGGAGCTATTAAAACTAGTGTTTATATTTATCTAGTACCTGTTATTACCGTTATTACGGCCATGATTGTATTACAGGAACCATTAACCTGGATGGCCGGTTTTGGAACACTGCTTACTTTAACAGGACTTTTGCTCTCGAAAAGGAAGAGTGAGGGTAAAAGAAAAAGTAAGGTAATGCAAAGTATGCCAGAATAATAGGAAGAATATAATAGGTAGGAATAGGTAAAGCTCAGCACTAAATGCTGAGCTCTCTTTATTACACTAATTTAGCAATTCCTTCTTCCACTCTTGTAGCAGGTCTTCCAAGTAATTTCTCAAAATCATTACTTTCTATGTCTAGAGTACCTTCACGAATATCTTTTTGAATGTTTACTAACATTGGAATAATAAACTCTGGTACTCCTGCAGCTTTCATTACTTCTGCATAAGCATTGTCATCTACTTGTTGTACTTCCACTTCTTTATTAAGTGCTTTTCCAACTGCAGAAGCAATTTCTTCTTGAGTTAGTGGTTTACCAGAAAGCTCGTAAATCGTATTGTCATGGCCTTCACCAGCTAATACTGCAGCTGCAGCTTCTGCATAATCTTGTTGCAGAGCCCAACCTACTTTACCACTCTCAGCTGAAGTAAACCACGGTGCACCAGCAATCACTCCTTGAATACTAGAAAGTTCATTTTCTAAATACCAGTTATTACGTAAGAAGGAGTATGGAATTCCTGTTTCTAAGATGGCTGTTTCTGTAGCCTTGTGTACTTCTGCTAAAGCATTTGTACTTTCTTGTGCATTAGCAATACTTGTATAGGCAATGAATTTTACTCCAGCATGTTCAGCAGCTGAAATGGCGTTACCATGTTGTCTAATTCTTGTTTCTGTATCACCATCTGCAGAGATGATTAATAAGCGATCAATACCTGCAAATGCAGTATTTAATGATTCAGGTTGATCAAAGTTGCCTTGACGAACGTCTACTCCTTTGGCTTTTAAATCTTGTGCCTTTTCAGGTTCACGTACACTCACCGCAAGCTGTTCAGATGGTACCGTTTTTAATAATACTTGAATGATTTTAGATCCTAATTTACCTGTAGCTCCTGTAACTAATAATTTCATGAATTTTTCCTCCTTTTATTTTTCCCTTTTTTAGAATGAAGTATAGCTTTATAATATATTCATAGTAAAGAAAATAAAAGTAGTTATATTTTTATAACATAGTCACAAAAATAGTACCATGGAAAAGGAGAATGTATATGGCTCGGTTTATTATTCCGGAAAATTCTGATCAGAAGCAAGAGGAAGTAGGGTTTTGCCCTGTTACTTATACACAGAATTTGACTGCAGGAAGGTGGAAAATCATTATCTTGTGGCATTTAAGTAGGGGAACAAAAAGATTTAATGAAATGCAAAGACTGTTACCAGGAATATCAAAGGGAATACTAACAAGACAATTGAGAGAATTAGAAGGAGATGGGATGGTGCATAGGGAGGTATATAAAGAAGTACCTCCAAAGGTAGAGTATTCCTTAACTTCAAAGGGTATTAGTTTTATCCCCATTTTAGATATGATGGGAGAGTGGGGAAAAAGACATTATAAGACCGAAGAATAGCAGAAGGTATATTATAATGAAGCTTTCGTTATCCATCTAGGAGCAATGATCACCTCGAATATCCCGATAGCTAAGAAGATTGGTTGAAAGATAGAGGATAAGCCAATCATGATGATTTGGATAATGATCCAAGAACATAGAAAAGAACCGATAAGCTGTAGGGATAGGGAGAATTTTGAGTGATTGTATAGACAAAGAATGAAAACAAGAAAGTGACCAATTCCAATCATGCTCAATAAGATAATACCAGGGATAAGGAAATCTTCGAATAAGCTACTAGGAAGTATGCTTGATTTCATTCCCATGGAGCGACCAGTAGGATCAAAGATAAAGAATAACCCTGAAATAAAGGCTCCAACTCCTGTGAAAAGTAAGATAAACAATGCCATTTTTCTTTTCATATACAACAACTCCATTTCCTCTTTAAAGTTAAGTATATTGCCTTTCTAGTGAGGAAACATGGCTGAGTTTTAACAAATTTGTTACAGGATACAAAAAAGAGATAATGGGAAAAATGGTTTCTAATAAAGCATTGTGGTATAGTGGAGATATGAAACGATGAAAGGGATGATGGGTGAACGATGAAGAACTAATCTTATTTTAACCATTTGAAATGAAAATTTTTCAAATCATATAAAATAGGATTAGTCTGCCCATTTTCAATATACGAGTGCCAATGCATATTTAATAATTATGACTTTAACAAGTCGCTATTTCTTGATGGATAAAAGTACATCAAGAAATAGGATTATTTAATGATAAGTAGGTGCGGACTAATCCTTCCAATATAAAAATTGGGGGGATTTTTTTATTCTCCCTCATAAAGGGGTTAGAGTGTATGAGTGAATTATTAAAATTGGTAAATATAAGCTATGAAGTGGATGAAATGATTATTTTTCAAGATATCATAGGAAGTGTTCACAAGGGAGATATCATTGGCATAATAGGAAAAAATGGTGCAGGAAAATCAACGTTATTGCATTTAGTACACAATAGTATTTCTCCTACTAAAGGACATATTAAAATGCTTAATACAGACACAAAAATTACGCTGGTAGAGCAAGAAGCGGAATCTTTTACTGTGAAAAAGCAGAATCTGGTAGAAGGGAAATTATTAGATAAATGGCAGGTTCCTAATCATGATTTTACTTACATGAGTGGCGGAGAGAAATTAAAGGCGCGTTTGGCGAAGGGATTCTCCCATGAAGCAGATTTGTTATTACTAGATGAACCAACTAATCACTTAGATAAACAAAGTATGGAATTATTAATAAATGAGATCAAAAACTATAAGGGAACCATCATTCTAGTATCCCATGATCGTGCCTTTTTAGATGCTGTAATAACAAAGATATGGGCCATTGAAAAACAAAAACTATATGAGCATAAGGGAAACTATACTAGTTATATAGAAGAAAGAAAGCAAAGGCGAGCAACTCAACAAAGAGAATATGATAGTCAACAGAAAAAGATACAACGAATAGAAGGTCAAATGAAAGAACTTACTTCTTGGTCACAAAAAGCTCATGTACAATCTACCAAGCAAGAATTTCCTAAGGAATATTATCGAACAAAGGCAAAGAGAATGGATGCACAAGTAAAATCCAAGCAAAAAAGATTAGAAAAAGAATTAGCAAGCAAAAAAGTAGAGCGAGTAGATGAGGAATATAAGGTTCAATTTTCCATTCAGTCAATGAAAAGGATGGGAAAACGAGTGTTAGAAGTGAAGAGCCTGTCAAAAGACTTTGACGGAAACAAACTTTTTGAAAAGGTAAATTTCACGATACAGCATGGAGAGAAGATAGCAATTGTTGGACCAAATGGAAGTGGGAAGACAACATTGTTAAATATATTATTAGGAAGAGAAGAGGCAGAAGGGGAAATATGGATTTCACCAGCTGCTAATATTGGTTATTTAACACAGGAAGTATATGACTTACCAATGGATCAATCACCAGAGCAGTTATTTTATAAAGAGACCTATGAAGAAAGAGGCAAGGTCCAAAATTTGATGAAGCATTTAGGCTTTACTTCTACTCAATGGAAAGAACCTATAGGTAATATGAGTATGGGGGAGAGAGTAAAATGTAAGCTGATGGTGTATATATTGGAAGAAAAAGAGGTACTCATACTAGATGAGCCAACAAACCATTTGGATCTTCCTTCACGAGAACAGCTAGAAGCTACGTTAGCTGAATATAATGGAACACTTATCATCGTATCCCATGACCGATATTTCTTAGAAAAAACAACTATGAGTACATTAGTGATAGAAAATGGTACCATTCAAAGACAATGGACAGAGGGAATACAAGAAGAAAACGATGAAAAAGAAGAAATACGCATGAGACTAGAAACAGAAAAACAAGAGGTATTAGGAAAGCTAAGCTTTATGACTCCTAAAGATAAGGAATATGCCGAATTGGATAAACGATTTTTGGAATTAACGAAGAGAATAAAGGAACTTTAATATCCAAGACCATTTCAAAAGCGAAAAGGCAATGAGAAAATGGTAAGATTGCTGACACACGATTTGGAATGATGGAAAGAGACTCTTCCAATCAGATAGAGTAAATGCAAATCCTAGTAATAAAAGGGAATTCTTCGTTGTTTCAACTATAATAGTATAAGGCTAAATATAACGAAAAAGGTAGGACAAAGATGTCCTACCTTTATTCATTACTAATATGCAAATAAAAATTCAAGTCATTCTCCAGATGTTTCTTCATCAACTCTTCCGCTTTGCTTCCATCTCTGCTTTTAATGGCCTCATAAATTTCCTCATGCTCATCAATTAAGCGTGGTCTGTTATAAATAACGACTGTTTTGCGAAATAAATAAATAATGGCCTGCATGCGATCAATAGTATCAATCATAACAGGATTATTACTAGCCCGAACAATGTCATTATGGAAAGCCTCGTTTGCAGACATAATTTCTGCCTTCGTTCCAGACCTACCAATTTCCACATACTTGTATAACTTTTCAATTTCTTGATCCTTTAAAAAATCAGCAGCACATCTAGCAGAATGTCCTTCCAATAGAATTCTTACTCCAAAGATGTTTCGTAAATCCTTCTCAGTTGGTTTAACAACCTTCTTTTTTACGATAAGTCCTTCATATTCTAATTTTCGAATGGATTCTCTGATGGGTGTTCTGCTGACACCTAACTCTGTTGCTATTTTTTCTTCCACAATTTTTGTTCCACCTGGTAGCTCACCAGAAAGAATCTTATCACGGAGAATTTCATAGCTTTGAAGTGCTGCTGATCGTATATTATTGCTTTCTAACACAAGTTTCACCCCAGTATTATTTAAACCTATATTTATAGTATCAAATTATCTCAGAAAAATCTCAAAGTTACTAAATATGAATTCCTTTTATAAATTTTTGTATACAAAATATTATTAAAATGTATACAGAATAAAAATATTAGTATACAATGTCACTATAAAGTTACTTGAAAGCGATTGCTTGTAACAGGAAATTCGAAGTTTAGTGTAAAGATACTTATAAAATAATAAAGTTAAGAAATGAGGTTGAATAAAAATGGCAAAAAAGGTTGGATTTATCGGATTAGGTATTATGGGAAAACCGATGGCATTAAATTTAATTAAAGCTGGACACCAAGTGGCAGTTAATGATCTAAATAAAGATGCTGTGCAAGCATTATTGAAAGCGGGTGCAGTTTTTGGAGAAACACCGAGAAGAATAGCAGAAGAGAGTGAAATTATCATTACTATGCTACCTGCTTCTCATCATGTGCAATCTGTAGTACTAGGGGAAAATGGTATTTTAGCTGGAGCGAAAGAAGGAAGTATCATTATAGATATGAGTTCTATTACTCCAGCAGTTTCGAAAGCCTTAGCAGAAGAAGCAGCTAAGCAGGGTGTTGGATTTTTGGATGCACCAGTTAGTGGTGGGGAACCGAAAGCAATTGATGGAACACTTGCTATTATGGTTGGTGGAAAGGAAGATGTATTCGAAGCAGCTAAACCAATTCTGTTAGACGTAGGAAAGGACATAACTTTAGTTGGGGATAGCGGATGTGGAGTTACAGCAAAGCTTGCTAACCAAATTATTGTAAACTTAAATATTGCGGCTATGTCAGAAGCACTTGTTCTTGCAGCAAAAGCTGGAATTGATATAGAAAAAATGTATCAAGCGATTAGAGGAGGATTAGCTGGTAGTGCCGTTTTAGATGCAAAAGTTCCACTAATCTTAGAACGAAACTTCAAACCAGGGGGCACTATCGCTATTAATATGAAGGATATTACGAATGTAATGGACACTGCTCATGAAATTGGTGTTCCACTCCCTTTATCTAGTCATCTACTAGAAATTTTTCACGCATTAAAAGTAGATGGAAAATTGATGGACGATCATGGCGGAATTGTTCAACATTATGAAAAACTAGCAAATGTAAAGGTAGGAGGGACTAATGGTGAACACCAATAAAAGATTAGTTGAGGAAGTACTTAATAAGATTCCTACTATTGATGAAGGAAAAGTAAATGAGTTAATTAAGGAAGAATTAAACCATCATAATAAGAAGATTATTGTTCTAGATGATGATCCCACTGGTGTGCAAACAGTTCATGGAATTTCCGTTTATACAGATTGGACATTGGAAAGTATAGAACGCGGGTTTCAAGAAGAGATTAGCATGTTCTTTATTCTGACAAATTCCCGTGGATTTACAGCAGCTGAAACAACGGAAGTGCATCAAGAAATAGCGAATAATATTGTAAAAGCGGCAAGCAAATATAATCAAGATTTTATTATTATCAGCCGTGGAGATTCTACATTAAGAGGTCATTATCCATTAGAAACACAAGTATTAAAAATGGCAGTAGAATCTCATTCATCAACTGTATTTGATGGAGAAGTTATCATCCCTTTCTTTAAAGAAGGTGGTCGATTTACAATCGATAATACGCACTATGTGCAATATGAAGAGTACCTTGTACCAGCTGGTGAAACCGAATTTGCCAAAGACCGCACGTTTGGATATAGAAGCTCTCATTTAGGACAGTATACGGAGGAGAAAACAGAAGGAGTATATAAAGCAGAAAACATGGTTTATATCTCTCTAGAAAGCCTTCGTTCAGTAGATATAGAAGGAATAGAACAGCAATTGTTAAATGTAACTGATTTTAACAAAGTAATTGTAAATGCAGTAGATTATGTCGATGTTAAAGTATTTACGATTGCTTTAATCAGAGCTATAAATAAAGGGAAAAACTTCTTATTTAGAAGTGCTGCTGCATTAACGAAAGTGATTGGTGGAGTAAGCGATAAACCATTACTTACTCATGAAGAATTAATGCAAGGAGAAACATCAAATGGTGGAGTTGTTATTGTTGGTTCTCATGTTAAAAAGACAACAGAGCAGCTAGAAGAATTAATGAAGTCAGATGTAGTGGAATTCATTGAATTTGATGTGCATTTAGTATTAGATGATAATGCCTTTGCTAGTGAACTTAATAGAGTAATAGAAGAAACGAACCGATTAATAGCAAGCGGAAAGAATGTGGCTGTCTATACAAAGAGAGCAAGATTGGATTTAGGAGAAGATAAGAAAGAAGAAGAGTTGCAGTTATCTATAAAGATATCTACTGCAGTAACTTCCATCGTCAAACAGCTTAAAGTAAGACCTTCCTTTGTTATTGCAAAAGGAGGAATTACTTCTAGTGATGTAGGGACAAATGGATTGGAAGTGAAGAGAGCAACTGTTGCTGGGCAAGTTCGACCAGGGATTCCTGTTTGGACTACAGGGGAAGAAAGTAAATTCCCTGGTATATCTTATGTTATTTTCCCAGGAAACGTTGGTACGAAAACAGATCTTAGAGAAGTAGTAGAAATGCTAAGTGCAAAGTGAAAATATGGAAGAAAGTAAACGGTAAAGGGGCCAACTGCTTTTTTCGGAAGGATGGACTAAAAATCGTTAGTCCTCCTTCATCCATATAAAAGGGAGATGAGTGAAATGCCAATTATATCTGTCATAATAGGGGTAATTATTTTATTAGTTTTAATGATGCCATTAAAGTTAAACGCTTTCGTTTCGTTGATTATAGCTGCACTAGCGGTTGGATTACTAGAGGGAATGACTCCGCTTGAAGCAATGGAATCCATTGAAGCAGGACTAGGAAGCACACTTGGACATTTAACCATGATTATCATATTCGGTGCTATCCTTGGTAGACTGATGATTGATTCTGGTGGTGCTCAGCGTATTGCTACAACGATGATTCATGCCTTCGGAGAAAAGAGAATTCAGCTAGCAGCGGTTATTACTGCAGCAACTGTTGGAATCGCTTTATTTTTTGAAACAGGTGTTGTTGTTTTAGTACCATTAGTATTTACTATTGCTACTGCTGCTGGTGTACCAGTTCTTTATATTGGGATGCCTGTTATTGCGGCACTTATCACTATGCATGGATTTGTTCCCCCGCATCCAGGACCAACAGCAATTGCAGGTGTGTTTGGAGCAAATATTGGCTTAACCATGATTTATGGAATTATTATTGCTATTCCTTCCTTCTTAATTGCAGGACCAGTCTATACAAAACTATTTAAAAAAGAATCGCTAGAGATTGAGATTCCAAAAGGGCTCTTTAATCCGAAAGAATTTAAAGAGAGTGAGCTTCCTAGTTTTGGAATTAGTATTTTAACAGCACTTATGCCCGTTATTTTAATTGCATTACAAGCTTTTGTAGAAATATTTGCACCAGACTCAGTTATCTCTTCTGTAACAGATTTTATTGGTAATGCAAATGTTGCTCTATTATTATCTGTTCTATTTGCTATCTTTACTTTTGGACTACGAGTTGGAAAGAAAATGCCAGAGATTATGAAGTCTCTTAGTGATTCGGTAAGTGGGATTGCGATGATTCTTCTTATCATTGCAGCTGGTGGAGCGTTTAAACAAGTATTAGTAGATAGTCATATTGATCAATATATTTCTGATATTATGGCTGGATCAACATTGTCTCCATTGTTCTTAACTTGGTTAATTGCAGCTATCCTAAGAATTTCTGTGGGATCTGCAACAGTTGCTGGGATGACAGCAGCAGGGATTGCAGCACCATTAGTTGCTGCAACAGGAGTAAGCCCAGAGCTAATGGTTTTAGCTGCTGGAGCAGGTAGTGTAACCTTCTCTCATGTAAATGATGCTGGTTTCTGGATTTATAAAGAATACTTTAACTTAAGCATTCTTCAAACGATAAAAACATGGTCTGTACAAGTAACGATTATTTCTATTGTTGGACTTATTGGAGTATTGGTTCTTAATATGTTTTTATAAGATGTTCATTTCATAAGGAAAAAACAGGAACAAATCAGCTGTTGAAAAGCTGACTTGTTCCTATTTTTTTATCTTGTAGAGAAGTCTACTTTCCAATAAAAATGATTAATTTTAAATTAATAAATAAAACAAAAGAAATAAAAACGGTTTTATGGTTAAATAAGTAATAAAAAGCAGGAGGGGAAATGTCGTGAGAATTCCAGCAAAATTAAAACAAGGCGATGAGATTAGAGTAATTGCTCCAAGTAGAAGTGCTTCTATTCTTTCAGAAGAAGGTATACAGCAAGCGAAAGAAAGATTAGAAGACTTAGGCTTTACTGTGACATTTGGACGTCATATTTTTGAATCTGATAGGCAGAATTCTTCTTCCATTGAACAAAGAGTAGAAGATATACATAATGCCTTTCAAGATGAAAAGGTGAAAGGCATTTTAACAGCAATCGGTGGTTTTAATAGTAATGAATTATTACCTTATTTAGATTACGAGTTAATTAGCCGCAATCCGAAGGTGTTTTGCGGGTATAGTGATATAACGGCAATTGGTACAGCGATTTCGACAATGTGTGGGTTTGTTACCTATTCAGGGCCACATTTCTCTAGCTTCCAAATGGATCAAGCACAGGATTATCAAACAGAATATTTTCGACGTTGTTTTATGCAAGAGGAAGAATATTTAGTAGCTCCATCTCCTATTTGGAGTGATGATGCATGGTATTTAGATCAAGAAAACAGAAAATTTGAGGAAGCAAGCTGGAAGGTTTACCAAGAAGGAAAAGCAACAGGAAAGGTTTATGGCGGAAATGTATGTACCCTTAACTTATTACAGGGAACAGAGTATATGCCAGACTTAGAGAATACTATACTGTTTGTGGAGGATGATGAACTCGTTATTCCAGAAATGTTTGCAAGAGATCTTACTTCCTTGCTACAAGCAGCAGGAACGATTAAAGGGCTAGTAATTGGCAGATTTCAGAAAAAATCGAAGGTATCGGAGGAACAGTTGTTATTTATATTGGACAAACATCCTTTATTAAAATCTATTCCTGTTCTATATGATGTGGATTTTGGGCATACACAACCAATATTCACTTTTCCAATTGGTGGAGAGGTTGAAATAGATGCGGTGGAAAAGAAAATTCGTATGCTACAATTTTAAGAGTAGTAGTTAGTCATAAATAATGAAGCTTACAAAAAGGAGGAACCCTCAATGAATTTACTAGAAAAAGCAAAATCTCTCCCTACTACACCTGGTGTATATTTAATGAAGGATTCCTCCCAGCAAATTATTTATGTAGGTAAATCGAAAAGCTTAAAGAATAGAGTCTCTTCTTATTTTCAAAGCTCCCGTAATCATCCAAAGAAAGTGGAGAGAATGGTTAAACACCTCAAAAACTTTGATTATATTTTAACAGATACAGAGTTTGAAGCTTTAATGCTAGAGTGTAAGCTAATAAAAGAAATTCAGCCTATGTATAATAGGATGATGAAAACAACGAAGGCATATCCTTATATAGTTTTTCGTTGGAGACATGGGATATATCATATAGAGGTCACAAACCAGAAAAATCATGAAGATATCCACTATTATTTTGGTCCTTTTCCCAGTAGAAGGTCAGTAGAAAATATAGTAGATAGTTTGTTGGAATTCTATCAAATTAATTGTTCTCATCCTAAATCTGGATCTGGAAGTAGCCCTTGCCTGAACTATTCTCTTAACCGATGTATCGGGATATGCTTTAAGTCTTCTGCTAGAGAAGTGTATCAAGATATTTTGCACCATATTATTGGGTTATTCAAGGGAACAGATGAGAAAGTAATAACAGAGCTAACTCAGAGCATGAATGAAGCTGCCAATACCTTAAACTTTGAAAAAGCCGGAGAGGTTCGAAATATTTTAGAGGCATTAGGTTCTCTTGTGAAAAAAGAAACAGTAGTTGATTTTACGAAAGCTAATCGTTCAATTATTATAGGAGAAAAATTAGAAACGGGCAAAGTAAAAGTATTCTTTATTCAAGGTCCTAAAATACTAGCACGTTCCATATATGAAGTGGATTCATGTATTAGTAAGAAAGTAAAACAGGATATACAAGCTAACTTTTTTGAAAAAAGAACTACTATTTATGACTTGCAAAAGGATGATCTAGATTATGGGCATATTATATATCGATATCTTACAAGTGATAAAAGTAGTTCTATGATTATTTCTCATGATTATCTAGATGAAAAGAATAGGGATGAATTAAATGAGGAAATACACCTTTTTATAAGTAATTTATTAGTTAGAAAGGTAGAGATGTCTGAATGAAAAAAGCCCCCAGACTAAGCTGGAGGCTTTCTTTGTATTAATTATTTAAATTACTATGTTTTTTAGAATAGAAGAAGTAAACTAATGCTCCTATTGCTAACCAAATAACAAAGGAAATCCAAGTGATCCCTGGTAGGCTAAGTGCTAAACCAATACATAAAAGTGCACTGATTACCGGTAATACTGGTACAAATGGAACACGGAAAGAACCTTTTAATTCTGGAAATTTCTTACGAAGTACAATAACGGCAATTGAAATAAGTGTGAATGCTGCTAATGTACCCATATTTACTAAGTGAGCAAGTGTTGATAAGTCGATAAAACCAGCAATACATGCTGCAACAATTCCCGTTAACCATGTATTTTTAAATGGTGTTTGTGTCTTTTTGCTTACACTAGATAATACTTTTGGTAAAAGTCCATCACGGCTCATTGCATATCCTAAACGAACTTGTGCATAAATCAATGCAAGAATAACAGTAGTAATACCAAGTACGGCACCGATGGAAATAATACCTGCAATAGTATCTTGTCCAACAGATTCTAGTGCAAGTGATACTGGTGCTCCAACGTTTAATTGAGTGAAAGGAATCATACCAGTTAAAACAGTTGAAACAGCGATATATAATGCTGTACAAATAGCTAGAGAACCAATGATACCAATTGGCATTGTTTTTCCAGGGTTTTTAACTTCTTCAGAAGCAGTTGCAATAACATCAAATCCGATATAAGCAAAGAATACAGTAGCAGCTCCAGTGAATACTCCGTTAATGCCAAATGGTAAGAAAGGAGTCCAGTTTTCAGGCTTCACATAAAATGCACCTACAATAATGAATAATAGAATAATTCCAAGTTTTACGAAAACCATAATGTTGTTAAATTTAATACTTTCTTTTACCCCTTTAGATACTAAAGCAGTAATAGCTAAGATTATAAGCATAGCAGGTAAATCTATCATTCCGCCTTTACCAACGCCTGGAGCAGATGAAATAACAGTTGGAATGTGTAAATTAAAACCGGCAATTAAGGATTGGAAGTATGCAGACCATCCTGTCGCAACAGCTGATATGGCCAGTACATATTCTAACATTAAGTCCCAACCAATTAAGAAAGCGAATAATTCCCCTAAAGTTGCATAAGTGAAAGTATATACACTCCCTGATAGTGGAACGGCAGATGAAAACTCAGCATAACAAAAGGCAGCAAGTGCACAAGCAATACCAGCAAGAATAAAAGATAAAACAATAGCTGGTCCGGCACTTTCAGCAGCTACTACGCCAGTTACAACGAAAATACCTGTACCGACAACACAACCCACACCCAAGAAGATAAGGTCCATAACACCCATCGTACGATCAAGTGCTTTGTTTTGTGATTGTGATATCATCGTGGTTAATGATTTCTTTCGAAAAAGTTGACTCAAAGCTGTAAACCTCCTAAATTGAATTGTTGGTTAAAATTAAAATTTTCAAACAATTTTATGTAAACTAATATAATCTAGTATTTGTTCAAAAGTTCACTTTGATGATTATAAAAGGTGTAAATACCTTGTGTCAACGACAAATTTCTTGCAATTGTCGAAATTAGTAGAAAAATTATTTTTATGAAATAGTATTTCGTTTTTAACCTATTATTTTGGTAAGATAACTCGAATTTCTGAATAGACACATTATCTATAAGGTTCACAACAAAAGTTTTATTCTAAAAGGGAGGCATTTTTAAAGAAATTCTATTACGTAAGATATCTGTTTTTTTCTGTGAAAATGCACCTTATAGAATAAAATAACAATTATACTTTTATAAAAATTATGAGGTACTGAAGAGTTAATAATTCTCCTTTCTCCGTGAGATATAGAAAAAATCTTATTTTTCTAGGTATAATTTTGCTTGTTGAAGCGGATTAGTAACAAATCTATATTCTAGAATGAGAATAAAGGATTAATGTATCAAAAAAAAGAATACCTAATAATTCAGTCTAGGAGGGAATAAGAAATGTTATCAAAGAATGAATTAGAAGCAATTAAATGTCTTCAAGAAGTATGTGAAAATGAGGGATATCAGTTAAAACTGAACCATGATATGTTGGAAAATCGCAAAGAAGGAAGGCAAGATGATTTCTTTCATTATGAAGGAGATACTTTAGTAGGATTTCTGGGGTGTTACTATTTTGGGAGTAAAGTGGAAATGTGTGGAATGGTTCATCCAGATTATCGAAGAAAAGGAATTTTCTCTTTCTTATTAAAAAACGCTGTAACAGAAGCAGAACAACGAAAAGCAAGTAAGGTATTATTAAATGCTCCATCTAGCTCAGTATCGGGGAAAGACTTTTTAAGAAGTGTAGCTTGTAAATATGCCTTCTCTGAATATCAAATGAAATGGCATGAGAAGGAGCTACACGAAATAGATGATGTCATATTACGAGATTACGATTATAAGAAAGATCAAGAAATAGAAATTCAGCTTGATATTCAAGGCTTTGGAATAGAAGAACAAGATGCAAGAGAATATGTGGAGACAATGGTGGAAAATGAGTATGACCATCGGTTTATCATAGAAGCAGAAGGTAGGGTAGCAGGAAAAATACGTGTTTCAGAAGTAGAGAAAGAAGCTTGGATTTATGGTTTTGCCATTTTCCCCGAATTACGCGGGAAGGGAATAGGAAGAAAAGTGCTAACAAAAGTAGTGAAAATGGAGCATCAAAAAGGGCTACCTATCTTCCTTGAAGTAGAAGCTAAAAATGCACAAGCACTGACTCTCTACGAATCTTGTGGATTTAAGAGCTATCATTCACAGGATTATTACAGTTTATTAAAGAGCGAGAGTTAATAATAATAAAATCTTTATCATAAGAAACGTATTGTAGAAGGATATCTAAATTGCTATCAAGTTGTTTTAAAAGAATAAAAAGATTTTTATCCAACTGATTAGAGTGGAAGGGATGAGGCTTCTACGGGATATGCGAGACAGTCCGAGACCCTGCAGGAACTGTAGTGACGAAGTGGCTTATAGATAAGCCCTGTGGAAAGCGAACTCCTGTAACGGAAATCAGCCCCCTATTCAGCGGAATAACAAAATATACCATCCTGTTAACCCCTAAATTTCTATTTAGGGGTTTGTTTACAGTCTAAGGTTATCTTTCAATGAAATCCTTTTTGTCTGTTTTCCAATATTAAAAAAGTACAGATGATATTAAAAGAATACTATTGTTAACGCTTACAATTCCGATGGTTATCCCCTAAAATACTAAATGTAAAGAAGAAAAAAAGCCTAACTAAAGGGGGATCCACCGTAATGAAAAGATGGAAATCGTTATCCTTATTACTTGTAGTCATGTTACTCGCAGCTTTTATGGCAGCTTGTAGTAACAGTACAGGAGGAAGCAATCAGGAAATTAGTGTGGGAATTGTTTTACCAACAAAAGATGAACCAAGATGGGTGCAGGACGAACAAAGATTTAAAGATGCATTAAAAGATTCAAAATATACAACAGAAATACTATTTAGCCAAGGCTCCTCAGCTAAAGAAAAAGAAAATGTAGAGACATTACTAAATAAAGGTATTGATGTATTAATTATTACACCACAGGATGGAGCGGCTGCAGCTGCAGCGGTAGAAGCTGCGAAAAAAGATGGTGTTACAGTAATTTCCTATGACCGTCTAATTACAGACACAGATGCAGTAGATTACTATGTAACATTTGACAGTGTGGCAGTAGGCGCGGCTCAAGGCCAATACTTAATTGATCATGCACAAGGATCAGATGTACCACTATATCTATATGCTGGTGCTGCTTCAGATAACAATGCATTCCTTTTCTTTGAAGGAGCATGGAGTGTTCTTCAACCTAAAATTGCTGATGGAACCTTTAAAATTGCTAACTCAAGTGAAGCAGAGAAATTAAAGGATAAAAAAGAACTAAGCCGTGATGAAATGAGTAAGATCTTAGGACAGGTTACAACAAACTGGGAGCCAAATGAAGCAAAGAATAAAGCACAAACACATTTAACTGCTGTTGGTACAGAGCTAAAAGGAGATGTAGCAGTTTTAGCACCAAATGATGGAACTGCACGCTCTATCGCAGATGTATTTGCATCAGATGGAGATATAACAAGCTATGTGGTAACTGGTCAAGATGCAGAGAAAGCCTCTGTTCAATATGTAATAGATGGAAAGCAATCTATGACTGTATTTAAAGATGTCCGTACATTAGTAACAGATGCAATGGGAATTGCGATAGATATTCTAGATGAAAAAACACCTGAAACTACAGGTTCTTATGATAATGGAGAAATAGATGTAAAAGCGAAGCAAACAAATGTAATTGTTGTAGAACAAGAGAATCTTCAACAAGAATTAATAGATTCTGAATATTACAAAGCAAGCGAGTTTACTGGATTAAAATAAGGAAAGAAAAGAGGGTGTCCAACAAATAGGGTCAAACTCCTTCATACAATATTCTGGCTTCATAGGTAGTCTTCTTTAAAATACTACTTTGGATGTTGTTTGCGAGGTTCCCCTTTTTAGGACACCCTTAATAGTCCGTTCTTTCGTTAAGGAGGAGGAAGCATGAGTGAGTATATTTTAGAGATGAATGGAATCTCTAAGGAATTTACAGGGGTAAAAGCACTTAGTGATGTGAGTTTCAAAGTGAATAAGGGTGAAATACATTGCTTAATTGGGGAAAATGGTGCAGGTAAATCAACCTTAATGAAAGTATTGAGTGGCGTTTATCCATATGGAACGTATGAGGGAGATATTGTATATGAAAATCATATACAGCAGTTTCATAAAATCAGTGATAGTGTCAAAACAGGCATTGCTATTATTTATCAAGAATTAGCTCTCTTTCCTGATCTTACCGTCTATGAAAATATCTTTGCAGGAAACGAAGTAAAACAAAGTGGCATTATTAATTGGAATAAAACCATATTAGAGGCTAAAAAATTACTAGAAAAGGTGAAGCTAAATATCGCACCTGACACACTGGTAAAAGATTTAAGTGTTGGAAAAAGACAATTAATCGAAATTGCAAAAGCAATGAGTAAAGATGTAAAGCTCCTTATTTTAGATGAACCAACTGCTGCATTAAATGAAGATGACAGTGAAAATCTTCTATTACTACTCAAAGAGTTAAAAGCGCAAGGAATTACATGTATTATGATTTCTCATAAACTCAAGGAAGTAATTTCAATAGCGGATAAAGCAACCGTTATTCGTGATGGGAAAACCATTTGTACACTGGATGCTTCTAAAGGAGAAATATCGGAAGCTATTATTATTAAAAATATGGTTGGACGAGAAATAGAAGATATTTATCCAAAGCGAGAAAAGAAAGTAAAGGCTGACATTCTATTAGAGTTAAAAAATTGGTCTGCATATGATTCGCAATTGGGCAGACAGGTAGTAAAGGATATGAATCTGCATGTGAAAAAAGGCGAAATTGTTGGGATAGCAGGTCTTATGGGATCAGGAAGAACAGAGCTTGCATTAAGTATCTTTGGAAATGCAAAATCGTATAAACTTTCCGGGGAAATGCTCATTAACGGAAAATCAAAGGCTTTACGACATACTAGTGAAGCAATAACAGAAGGAATTGCTTATGTAACAGAGGATCGTAAAGGCGACGGCTTATTCTTGCTACAAGATATTAAGAGTAATATCTCAGCAGCAAATTTAAAAGAAATCGCAAAGAGTGGAATTATTAATGAAAATGAGGAAATCAAAGTCGCAGATAGTTATAAAGAATCTCTTCATATTAAAGCATCCTCTCTTGAGCAGCTTGCAGGAAATCTAAGTGGAGGAAATCAACAGAAGGTATCGATAGGAAAATGGTTATTTGTTGGTCCAAAGCTACTAATCTTGGATGAGCCAACGAGAGGAATAGATGTAGGAGCTAAATTTGAAATTTACACGGTAATGAATAAGTTAATAGAGGAAGGCTTGAGCATTATTATGATTTCTTCAGAACTTGGAGAGGTTCTTGGAATGAGTGACCGTATTTATGTCATGGCACAATCGGAATTAAAAGGAGAATTATCCATACAAGAAGCAAACCAAGAAAAAATTATGGAGCTTGCAACACAATAAGGAGGTTTGAAAGATGAATATGCTTCAGGAAGGAAAAACGCTTATTCGCGAAAATATTCGAGATTATGGGATGTACATCGCGTTATTTGTTATCATTGTTACTTTTACCATTATGACCAACGGATTATTTATTTCTTCAAGGAATATTAGTAATTTGCTAGATTCGGCAGGGTATATTGCTGTTTTAGCGGTTGCTATGACATTAGTTATTGTTATCCGCCATATTGATTTATCAGTTGGATATGTAGCAGGATTTCTAGGAGCAATTGCGGCTATTTTACTAACACAGGCAGGCGTTTCAGTTTATCTAACCATTCCTATTATTCTATTATTAGGAATTGCTATCGGAATCTTTAACGGTCTATTGGTCGCACATATAGGTATTCCAGCGTTTGTTGCAACACTTGCAGGAATGCTCATTTTTCGTGGTGCTCTTTTACAGGTAACGGAAAAATCAGGCACTATTATTATTCAAAATGATGCGTTTAATGCCATTGGTAACGGGTATATTCCATCACTTCTAGAGATTAACGGTCTACATTTTTTATCCTTAATAGTAGGATTAGTTGGAATCTTACTTTATATTTTTAGTGAATTTTCAAACAGACGAAACAAAGTGAAGTATCAATTTGAAGTGGTTTCCACCCCTATTTTTGTTCTTAAATTAGTATTTGTTTCTGTGATTATTGGCTATATAACTTGGATTCTAGCAGGATATAACGGATTCTCTTGGACAGTTATTATTATGTTAGCAGTTGTAATTGTCTATCATTTCCTTACAACAAAAACAGTGCTAGGAAGACATATTTATGCAGTTGGAAGTAACCCGGAAGCAGCCCATTTAAGTGGTATTAATGTAAGAAAAATAACGTATATTGTGTTTGGTTCAATGGGGATGATGGCAGCACTATCGGGTATATTGTTTACTGCTCGTCTTCAATCAGCAACCACAACGGCAGGTACACTGTTTGAGTTAGACGCCATTGCAGCAGCATATGTTGGGGGAGTATCCGCTGCTGGTGGAGTTGGAAAAGTAACAGGGGCCATTATTGGAGCAATTGTTATGGCCTCGTTATCCAGTGGAATGAACTTACTTGGAGTGGGCATTTCCTATCAGTACATGATTAGAGGCGGTGTGTTAGCTGGTGCTGTTATTTTTGATGTGTTAACGAGAAAGAGTAGATAGATAATAAGGAGGGGATAACTAGTCCTCTCCTATTTTTGCTATATAAGAAGAAGGCTTTTATTAATCTATGAATTAATCTTGTACTATTTGGAAATGGTGCTATCATAAATTTGTAGAGAGTATGGGAAGGAGATTGGTGTTTATTGCGTAAATTAAGCATGATTATTTTTCTATCGGTTATATGTATATTATGCTTTTTCACGATGAGGGCTGCCCATCAAGTTTTTCGTACAGACTGGCAATTACCCAAAACAGTAGATGCCAATCTTGATCAACAACGGCTTGTACTAATCACCCAAGAGATGGATACTCCTTTTTGGAATGAGGTGGTAACTGGAGCTACTAACGAGGCTAAAAAGGAACAGGTTAGTATAGAAGTATGGGGAAGCTATGGGAATAATAAAGAGGAATTTCTTAAGAGCATGGAAATTGCTATTCAATCAAAAGTAGACGGCATTATTGTACAAGGATTAGATACAACTGATTTTAAGAACCTTGCTAAAATTAAAGCATCCTTTTATGGAATACCAATTATTACGATTGCTAATGATGTGCCAATGGAGGATTCGTTAAGAAGAAGCTATGTTGGTTCTGATCAACTACTAGCAGGGAAATCAATAGCAGAGCAACTAGTAAGGGACATGGGTGAACGTGGCAAAGTAGTGTTAATGCTAGATGCGGAGCAAGAATATTACCAAAAGCAACGTCTAGAAGGAATAGAGAATATATTAAAGCAATATAAAGATATAGAAGTTTTATATGGACACACTGTAGATACAACCAAGGATGAAGTGATTAAAACAACACGAGAGATTCTAAATCTTCAACCTGATGTGGATGCATTTATTGCAGTTAATGCACATGTTGTAGGAACTTTAATTGAGGAAATAAGTAAGCGTTACCAAATTGAACCGTACTATATTTATTCTTTTGATGATGGACCAGATTCTGTACGTTTGCTTCAAGAAAGGACATTAGATGCTATGGTAGTGCAAGCACCCGAAGAAATGGGAGAAAAGAGCGTGCAATTAATGATGGAATGGTTACATAATGAGGAAGTTCCCCTTGATAAAAATGGCTATTTAACAGATATAAAGGTGCAAGAGGCAGAGAACAAAAATGAATAGTATCCAAAAGAAAATAGTACTCCTTATTTCTATTATTATCCTTATTATGTCTATCATTTGGATTGCGCTAACCTATTATAACCATCGAACTCAACAGCAATATAATACTATTTTGCAACGCTATTTAAAGCTAAATGAAGTAACAACTAGTAGTCAAAAGTTAATTACAGACATAAATAATTTTATGTTAAAACCAACCAAAGAAAATGAGATAGAGCTAAATCATAGTAGGGATCGAATTGAAGAAGCAAGAGAAGCAATCTATTCTCTTAGGAATGAGGAAAATAGTTTTACATTAATAAGCTATATTCATTTAATGGATAGCTTGCTTGAGACAACAAATCGCCTGCTATTATTTCTATCAGAAAATGACAATGAATCAGCAACTCAGGAATTCTCTGAAGCAACGAGGATATCCACATATATTTCAGAAACCTCCTTATCCCTGTTAGATACAGAATTAAGGACATATGACCGATTTTACCGGGGAATTATTAATCAATCAGGTGAAGTAATGAAATTAGGTGTTTTTTTGTTACTTTTAATTATTTGCGTGTTATTTATGGTCACCTATTGGTTTTCATTGAGTATCACAAGACCAATTATTCAACTTACAAAAGTCGCAAACGAACTTTCAAATGGAAGATTTGATACACAGGTAAAGATAGAAACAAATGATGAAATTGCCTTCCTTGCCAGGACATTTGATCGAATGAGAGTCAATATAAATATGCTTATTACAGAAATGAAGCATAAGGCTCAATTAGAATATGAGCTTCAGCAGAATAAGATTTTACTTCAAGAAAGTCAGTTTAGAAGTTTACAAAGCCAAATAAGTCCACATTTTCTTTTTAATACATTAAACACCATTTCTAAGAAAGCTTATTTGGAAGGTTCAGAGGAAATAAGCGATTTGCTAGTTAATGTGGCAGGGATAATTCGTTATAATCTGAAACAACTAGATAGATCTGTTACTTTGAAAGAGGAAATAGATGTATTACAACAATATATTACTATCCAGAAAGCAAGATTTACAGAACGCCTTCGGTTTTTTCTAGAGGTAGATGAATCATGTTTGTTAACAAGGATTCCATCCCTTACACTTCAACCTATAATAGAAAACGCTGTCATTCATGCGGTAGAACCGAGTGAGGAAGGAGGCTCTATTTGGGTTAGAGTTAGAAATACGAATGCCGATGAAATAGTCATTGAAATTCAAGATGATGGAGATGGAATCCCTTCTGAAAAGATACAGCAAATGCTAGGTTCTTCATCTAAAGTAGTCGCAAATAACTCAAAGGGAATTGGAATAGGATTTAGTAATGTGGTTCAACGCTTACGACTTATCTTTGGCTATGAAGAGGTCGTTACAGTAAAAAGTGAAATCGGTTCAGGAACTACAGTCATTATAACAATTAAAGAAACGGAGTGAAAGAATGGTTAAACTCCTCATTGTAGATGATGAACAAGTGGAAAGAGATGGGATGCAAGCAATTTTAACAAAGGGTTTTCCGAATATTTCTATTAAACAAGCGAAAAATGGGAATATGGCTATTCAGATGGCGGAATCATTTGAACCAGATTTAATACTAATGGATATTAAAATGCCTGGTATTAGTGGATTAGAGGCTGTTCAGCGTATTAGTTCTCAAAATTCTCATATCCGATTTATTATGGTCACGGCCTACGATACCTTTGAATTTATGCGTCAAGCTATAAAACTTGGTGTGAAAGATTATATATTAAAGCCAAGCAAAGCAACGGAGATTTATGCAACAATCAAAAAAGTGTTGGATCATATGGAAAAAGAACAAAGGGCTGTAACCATTAGAAGACTTCAGCAGGAAACCATGCAAAAGACTTTCTCTCTTGTCGAAACAGATGTGGTTACTCAGTTGCTATTTGACCATGTTCATGAAATTCACGTAGATATGCTAGTGGAAATGCTAGATACACCTTCTACGAATGAAATGTTTGTTATGCTTGTATCTATCCCAGGTGGAACAGAAACAATATATTCTGCTATTAAAGAGGAAGTGAGACAAACAAAAAGCTGCTGGATTGGTGCTTTGTATGGAAGTTATCTTCCTATTATTGTATTTAGAGATCTAAACATGTCTTACCGATCACAGGCAATTTTATTGGCTAAAAGCATCCTATCCGTACTGCTCCCGTTTAACAACGAGAATGGTTTTATAGGAATAGGTAGTGTCTCTCCATCTTTAGATATAGTACGTCAATCTTATCATGAAGCCCTTCTTGCGACGATGGATTCTAAGCTGCAATTAAAGTATCGTTTTTACTCTGATGAAGCTATAGTGAATAACCATACATTTCAGGAGGGTCTAGTCGAACACAGAAAGAAGGAATTTGCTGATCAAATTCGAATGGGTCAATGGGAAAAAATCAGGAATTATATCTTATCTATCATTAAGCAATATGAGTCACAATCTGCAGATCTTATGTATACCCAACAACGTGTGTTAGAAATTCTTTGGATTGCTTCACAGGTTATGAATGAAATGGGAATGGAAGCAGACACCCCTTTATTTACATATAAGCCCACAAATTATAGACAGCTAGAATTAGAGAGTACAAGATTATTAAATGAAATGATACTAACCTTTAAAGAGAAAAGCGAAAAAATAGAGGTAGATGCTATACATCAGCTAAAACAATATATTCTAACACATTCTAAAGAGGATATATCCTTAGAGTCACTAGCCAGAAAGGTTGGTCTTAGTCCTATTTATATCAGCAAAATATTTAAAGAGAAACAAGGAATCAACTATATAGATTATTTAACAGAATGTCGAATAGAAAAAGCAAGAATATTAATTCGAGACACAGATAAAAGCATAAAAGAAATCACCTTTGAGGTTGGTTATCATGATCCCAATTACTTCAGTAAAGTATTTAAAAAACTGTGCCACATGTCTCCAAAAGAGTATCGGAAATCTTTTCAGGTTAACAAAGTGTAAGTATTTTCTTTTATCCATCATATAAAGGGAGAGAATTAGGTGAAGATAACAAGAAAGGTAAGAATATTGCTTATGTTGTTTCTCCTTTGCATGATATGTTTGGTTTCAGGCTGTGAAAATCAGGCAGAGCAAGTGAACTTGATTAAAGAGAGTTCCACGAAGGAATCAAATGTAGGTGACGACAAGATTAAGATTGGATTTTCTATGGATACTTTAAAGGAAGATAGATGGATAAAGGATAGAGATCTATTTAAAGAAGAAATGGAGGCATTAGGAGCGGAAGTATCGATTCTAGAAGCAAACGGTGATGATGCATTGCAAATACTTCAAGCAGAGACACTACTCAGTCAAGGGATTGATTTATTGGTAGTAGTACCACATAATGCAGAAGCGATGGCTACTATTGTGAAAAAAGCGCATTCCTATGGTGTAAAAGTCTTATCTTATGATCGGATGATTAAGAATGCAGATGTTGATTTATATATATCCTTTGATAATGAAATGGTAGGAGAATTGCAAGCAAGAGCTATAATGGAAAAAGTACCAAAAGGAAACTATGTCTATATTGGTGGCGCAGATACAGACTATAATGCTCATTTAGTTAAAAGAGGGGTTTTTAAAGTATTAGAACCTTACATTGCTAACGGTGATATTACAGTTACGTATGATCAATGGACAAAAAACTGGAACCCTGATGAAGCATATGCTCATATGAAAGAAGCTTTAGAAGCAAATGGTGGCACCATAGATGCAGTTATTGCTGCAAATGATGCTACTGCTCAAAGTGTTATTAAAGCGCTTACGGACATAGGTTTAGCTGGGAAAGTAGTGGTAGCTGGTCAAGATGCAGATTTGCCAGCTATTCAAAATATTGTCAAAGGGACACAAGCCATGACTGTTTATAAACCAATAAAAGCACTTAGCAAGCAAGTGGCAGAAATAGCAATGAAAATGGCAAAGAATGAGTACATAAATGTTGAACATAAGGTGAATAATGGCAAAATAGAGGTTCCAACTATTCTGCTCTCTCCAATAGCGGTAACAAGAGATAACATAGAAGAAACTATTTTAAAAGATGAATTTCATTCGCGAAATGAAGTGTATGGGATAGAAAATCCATAAATTTAATATCATAAAATCGTGTGAATGGAGAAAGAAGGGTATAATAGACAGAAATAAATTACGCAATTGAAAGGAGCTTATCATGTCAAAAATAGATCCAGGCTGGAACTTTGACAATAGCTATGCTCGTTTGCCAGATGCTTTTTACACCAAAATGGATATGAATGCAGTAGAGAAGCCTAGTGCGGTCATCCTTAATCATCCGCTAGCTACAATGTTAGGATTGCAAGCGGAGTTGTTAGAGAGTCAAGAAATGGTGCAAGTATTTGCTGGAAATGAAATTCCTGAAGGAGGACTACCACTTGCCCAAGCCTATGTAGGTCATCAATTTGGACATCCTAATATGCTTGGAGATGGAAGAGCTATGCTTCTTGGCGAGCAAATCACTCCATCAGGAGAGAGAGTAGATATCCAGTTAAAAGGCTCTGGGCGAACTCCTTATTCAAGAGGAGGAGATGGAAGAGCGGCTCTTAAGCCAATGTTAAGAGAATATATTATCAGTGAAGCTATGTATGCTCTTGGAATTCCGACTACTAGAAGCTTAGCAGTAGTTACAACAGGTGAAACAATTTTGCGAGAAGAACGATTACAGGGAGCCATTCTTACAAGAGTAGCCTCTAGTCATCTTCGAGTTGGGACATTTCAATATGCCGCAGCACTGGAGTCAAAGGAAGATCTACAAGCTCTAGCTGATTATGCCATTAACCGTCATTACCCAAACATTCAAACAGATGAAAATCCATATTTATCATTGCTCAGAGAGGTCATTAAACGCCAAGCTGATTTAATTGCACAATGGCAGCTTGTTGGCTTTATTCATGGAGTTATGAATACGGATAATATGACAATAAGTGGGGAAACAATTGACTATGGTCCATGTGCTTTTATGGATACTTTTCATTTAGAGACTGTGTTTAGCTCCATAGATGTAAATGGTCGTTATGCATATGGTAATCAGCCGAAGATTGGTGGTTGGAATCTTGCTAGATTTGCTGAAAGCTTGATACCACTATTACACGAAGATAGCAATAAAGCAGTAGAAATAGCGCAAAAGGAATTGTATGAATACAACAAGCGTTATCAGCAAAATTGGTTAACAGGGATGAGAGCTAAGCTTGGATTGGTGAAGGAAGAAAAAAGCGATGAAAAGTTAATAGAAGAATTACTTCGTATTATGCAAAATAGTGAAGCAGATTTCACAGATACCTTCCGTTCTTTAACAATTGGGACCATCCATAAAAGCAAGTTAGGTACAGTAGAAGAGTACCTAGAGTGGGAAAGTAAATGGAAAGCCAGATTGGCGCAAGAAGAGAATGAATCAGCTTGTTTTGTGAGAATGCGAAAGCATAATCCTTCTATTATCCCGAGAAATCATCTAGTTGAAGAGGCATTAGAAGCAGCAGACCAAGGGGATATAAGTGTTATGAAGCAATTAATAGATTTACTTTCTAATCCTTATGCTTATTCAGAAGAACAGCTTGTGCAATGTAAACCTCAGGAGTCTGGAGAGGTACCTTATCAGACTTATTGTGGGACATAATGGGAGTGGAAATGCATGGATTATCTTATTTAGATGATCTGTGCATTTTTTTGTTGAGTAGATGGTTTAGTTGAGTTGGTATAAGATGTGGTTTTTAATTAGGGAATGAAAGTCGGAAATGCTCTTTGTTTAGCTTGGACTCTCTTTTATGGTGCTCGCACTTCATTTTTGTTGTGTATATTCTTCTTTGTTTTGGAATTTGAAATTAAAAAGGGAGAAGAAAGATTGTACAGTATAGGAACCATAGCGGTAAAGAGAATGGTTCTAATTTGAAATCTTAGAGCCACTGAAGCGGTAAAAAGGGAGAAAAGTGGTTCCAATAAGAGATCTTAGAACCACAATAGCAGTCAAGAGGGAGAAGAATGGTTCCAATAAGAAAACTTAGAACCACAATAGCGGTAAAAAGGAAGAAGAATGGTTCTGATAAGAGATCTTAGAACCACAGTAGCGGTAAAAAGGAAGAAGAGTGGTTCCAATAAGAAAACTTAGAACCACAATAGCGGTAAAAAGAGAGAAAAATGGTTCCAATAAGAAAACTTAGAACCACAATAGCGGCAAAAAGGGAGAAGAATGGTTCCAATAAGAAAACTTAGAACCATAATAGCGGTAAAAAGGAAGAAGAATGGTTCCAATAAGAGATCTTAGAACCACAGTAGCGGTAAAAAGAGAGAAAAATGTTGCTCATCAATAAAGAGAGGAATCATATTTTTTCAACGAAACAAAACAATAAAAAACTGGCTATCATTGCTCTTTCCCCATGCAAGAGAAAAACCAATAATAGCCAAAACCACCTATTCACTTAAAAAACGCAATAACTCCTTATTGAACCGACTAGCATGGGTTGCGTTTAATCCGTGTGGAGCATTTTCAATCACGACTAATTCGGATGTACGCACCATTTCATTCGAAAGTTTTCCACTTGACTCTAGTGGAACTACTTCATCAGCATCTCCGTGAACGACTAATGTTGGAATGGTTATTTTTCCTAAGTCCTCTCGGAAATCAGTCTTGGCAAAGGAAACAATGCAATCTAGTGTTCCTTTGGGAGATGCCATCGAAGCGATATCTCGAATATACAAGCGGAAAGGCTCACTAACAAGATCTGATTGCATTCCTGCTCTAAAAAATTTCGTTGTAAAGTCGTCAAGAAAAGCAATTCGATCAGATTTCACTCCATTTAGAAACTCTGTAATAGTAGCATCATCTAATGCTCCTTCTGGGTGTTCAGCAGATTTATATAAATAGGGTGGAACCGCACTTGCTAACACAAGTTTTTCCACACGATCTGTTCCATAGGTGCTTACGTAGCGTACAGCTTCTCCCCCACCCATAGAGAATCCAACTAGAGTAATATTCTGAAGATCAAGATGTTCTATTAATTGATGAAGATCATTAGTAAGCGTATCATAATCATAGCCCTCATATGGTTGAGAGGATTGTCCAAAGCCTCTGCGATCATACGTTATTACTCGATAGCCTGCATCTACTAAAGCAGGAACTTGGTACTCCCATGTTCGTCCACTAAGTGGCCATCCATGAATAAGAATAATAGGCTTTCCTGAACCAACATCTTCATAATAAAGTTCTACTGGTTGACTTTGCGTTTCTACCGTAAGCTTTGCCATTTGAACCCTCCTAAAAATAATCTGTCTTAGCCAGTATTTACCCGTTATTACATGAATTAATCATAGATATTCCCCTTAAGGATGTTAAATAGGAATTTAGGTGAAACTTTTAGAGAGATTAGGTAGTATATATAGATAATGAATGGAAACCGAAAAATAATCAGCAATTATAAAGAGGTGTAACATGTGATTCTTCATTATAAATGTCCAAACTGCGGCGGAGATATGAGCTTTGATGCTAATTCAGGAGAGTTATCCTGTGCCAGTTGTGGAAATAAAGAAAATATCGAAACTTATCCTGAAAATCTCTTATCTATTACCTTTGAAGAAGAAGAGGTTCAAGAATATCATTGTGAAAACTGTGGAGCAGCCTTAATAACAGATGCAAATACAACAGCCACTAATTGTAGTTTTTGTGGAGCTGGTGTTGTCCTTGCAGATCGTGTATCAGGTAGTCTTGCACCAAGAAAAGTCATTCCTTTTACAATAAGTAAAGAAGATGCAATGAATGCTTTTAAAAAATGGTGTAAGAAGGGCCTGCTCACTCCAAAAGGATTTATGAATGCAGACCGAATAAAAAGTATTACAGGTATCTATGTACCATTCTGGTTGTTTGATATAAATAGCAAGGTTGATGTGACGGCTATCTGTACAAAGGTTAGAACCTATACTAGTGGAGATTATATTTATACAGAAACAAGCTACTTTGAGGCATTTCGCGAAATAAATCTTGATTATTTAAAAATTCCAGTTGATGCTTCGGAAAAAATGAACGATGAATTGATGGATAAATTAGAGCCATTTCCTTATGAGCAGCTGAAAGATTTTAAAACTCCTTATCTTGCGGGATATATAGCAGAGAAATATCAGTATACAGATGATGAACTACTTCCTAGAGCAAAAACGAAAATTGGTGATTATGTAGATTCCTTTGTACACTCTACGTTTGCTGGCTATCAATCTATTAATTATCGTAACAAAGATGTAGATACAAGGATAAAAAATAGTGATTATGTATTATTGCCTGTATGGATGGTTAGCTATGATTTCGATAGCCAAGAACATATTTTTGCTATGAATGGTCAGACTGGTAAGGTTGTAGGAAAGCCACCAATCAGTAAAGGAAAAGTATTATCATGGTTCAGCGGAATTGCAGCAGGGACTTTTCTAGGGTTAAAATGTATCGCTTACTTTATGGGAGGTGGATTTTGGTGAGAAACTGGCTAAAATTTATTGTTATCTCCTGCTTAACTATCTTCATTCTCTTTATTGGAATAAGTCAGTCAGTAAAAGCGGTTTCCGATAACCAAAAGCAATACATTTATGACGATGCAAAGCTACTGACAGAGGAAGAAAAAGGAGAGTTAGAAAGCTTAGCAATAGAACTAGGAGAAGAATCAGAAACAGCGTATTTGGTGCTTACTTCAAACGGTACAGATGGAAAAGATATTGTACAATATGTAGAGGACTTTTATGATGAAAATGCTCCAGGATATGACCAGCCTTTTGGGAATACAGCTATTCTTGCTATAGATATGGAAAGCAGAGAGATATATTTGGCTGGGTTTAAAAAGGCAGAGGAATACTTGGATGATTATACTCTTGATTCTATTAAAGAAGAAATTACACCTGAATTATCAGACGGAAATTATTTTCAGGCATTTTCTATCTTTATGGAAGAGTCACATGATTATATACTAGCTGGTCCGAATACGGAAGATGGCTATGCTAACTCTTCCAATTCGACAGAGGGAGAGACAGAGAATATCTTCTATAACTGGATATTTCAGCTAGTCTTAGCTATCGTTTTTGCCAGTATTGTAGTTATACTCATGGTAGCTCAATCTGGAGGAAAAGTAACAGTAAGTGGAAATACGTATATGGATAACCGAAATTCTAAGATCTTGAATAGATATGATCGATTTACACACAAGACCGTGACGAAAGTCAAAAAACCTGAAAACAATAATTCTGGGGGTGGAGGCGGAATAACCGGTGGTGGTCACTCCCATAGTGGAAGTCGTGGCAGTTTTTAGTGCAGTTTAGCTAAACAGGAAAGGAGAAAAAAAGTATGAGTTTTTTTAGAAATCAATTTGCCAATGTAGTCGAATGGGAAGAATTTAGAGACGATGTTATTTTTTATAAATGGAAGAATCGCGAAATAAAAAGAGGAAGTAAATTAATACTACGCCCAGGTCAAGATGCTATCTTCTTAAATAATGGAAATATCGAAGGAGTATTCCAGGATGATGGAGAGTATGATATTGAATCTGAAATTGTCCCATTTCTGTCAACATTAAAAGGATTTAAGTTTGGCTTTAATAGTGGAATGCGAGTAGAAGTATTATTTGTTAATACAAAGGAATTTGTCGTTAAGTGGGGTACGAAGAATGCTATTAATATACCTACATTAGGACTTCCAGGTGGGATGCCAATTAGAGCTAACGGTACTTTCCAATTTAAAATTAATGATTATGTTTCTTTAATTGATAAAGTGGCAGGAATCAAAGATCAATATTTAGTAGAAGATGTGAAGATTAGAATCATTGCTGTTCTCGATCAACTTTTAATGAAATGGATTGTGACAGAAGGGAAGGATATGTTCAATCTACAGGCAAATGCATTCGATATTGCCAAAGGAATCAAGGAAGATTTAGATGTACAGATCGTGGATAGTGGTATTACTATTACTGGCTTCCAAATTATGAGCTTTAGTTACCCAAAAGAAGTGCAAGACATGATCAATAAAAATGCGTCCCATGGGATGGTGGGAAATATAGACCGCTATCAACAAATATCCATGATTGATGGCATGTCTTCAGGAAAAATGGCAGGAGGAAGCGCTGCATCTGATATGGCAGGTATGGCTATGGGAATGAATTATGCCAACAAAATGATGGAGAAGATGGATAAACAGCCAACTCAAGACGTAAAGGTCTCACAACCAGCAAAAAACGAGAGTAAAGATAAACCCAATTTCTGTCCTAATTGTGGAACAAAAGTAGGAGAAGGAAATTTCTGTTCTAATTGCGGGCAAAAGTTGGTATAAGATTAAATGGAGTCTAAATTTTACGTATTACCATTAATCAGAAACTCGGAACTGGTATCACTTTAATTTTATGCCTACTAGTTAATTAAGAAATAAATTTGTCAGTCCACCATTAGAAGAGCTATTAGGAGAATGATTATCATCATCCAATTCAAGGACATGTGTAAATACCTGAATTGGATAATTTTTTTATCACCATTTTCGTTTACAAGTACTACATTATAAAGTAGTATGTAGTAGATTTAGAGAATCGTTAAAGGAGTTGAATTTTTATGAGTACTCGAAAGTGTAGCGAACCAGAACCAGAACCCAGGGCGAATAAAGAGGAAGTCATGAATAAACCTTTCCTCCAAAGTTTGAATACTGATAAAGATTCAACTTTACCTGGCAGAGATTTTTGACTTCCTCTACTTAGAGGAGGTAACAACATGTTAAATATTTATTTATCTAATGCAGAAGGATGCTTGAACGAAATAACAGAGTTAAGAAATGGTTGTTGGGTGAACTTAATTGCTCCAAATGAACAAGAAATAAATCAAGTGGCACTAGGACTAGATATTCCTATTGAATTTCTGAAAGATCCACTTGATGAAGAAGAAAGATCAAGAATTGAAAAAGATGGCGATAATGTGTTAATTATCGTAAACGTGCCTATTGTTACACTAGATGAAAAGAAAAATCCTATTTATGACACGATTCCTTTAGGGATGATTATTACTAAAAATTGCTTTGTTACGGTATGTTTAAAAGATAATCCTATCTTTCATGTTTTTGCAGAGGGAAGAATGAAGAACTTCCATACGTATAAGAAAACAAGATTTGCTTTACAAATTCTTTATTCAATGGCAACTGCTTATTTACGCAATTTAAAGCAAATTAGTAAGAAAACAGATATGATAGAAAAAGAACTGCATCAATCCATGAAAAATAAGGAGCTTTTCTCTTTACTTAATATTGAAAAAAGCTTAGTGTATTTTACTACTTCCCTGAAGTCAAATAACATTGTGATGCAGAAGATGATGAAAAGTAATTATTTAAAGATGTATGAAGATGATCAAGAGCTTTTAGAGGATGTTATTATTGAAAATCAGCAAGCAATTGAAATGGCTGAAACGCATATGTCTATCCTTAGTGGCATGATGGATGCCTTTGCTTCTGTCATTTCCAATAATGTAAACATTGTAATGAAGTTTTTAACGTCAATTACGATTATTTTGTCCTTACCTACTATGGTAGCAAGCTTTTATGGTATGAATGTTGATATTCCATTCCAAAGCCATCCATATTCCTTTGTTTTCGCCATTATGCTTTCTTTCTTACTTTCAGGAGTAACAGCCATAGTGTTTTGGAAAAAAAGATTTTTTTGAAGCGATATGAAGCTCTTCCTACAATAGGAGGAGCTTTTTGTTGTTTTATAATTGGGAAATAATAATAGAGTGATTAAGTTAACTGAAATGTTAATTGAAATCAGTAAAATTTATGTAAAATTTATAAAGGTATTATTGACAGCGATTACATAATGGGATATATTTGACTTATTGTTAATGAATGTAAACGTTTTTATTAAGGAGGGAAACTTGCACCATTGGTAATTTAATGAATGAATAGATCATTCTATGTACACTAGGAACCTATTACTTTAATAAAAAAGGATAAATGGAGGAGTTACATATGAAGGTTAATTTATTACTAGATAAACAAGGGCCAACAATTAGTAAACACATTTATGGTCAATTTGCAGAACATCTTGGACGTTGTATTTATGAAGGTGTTTGGGTTGGAGAAGACTCTGATATCCCTAATGTTAATGGAATTAGACAAGATGTGGTGGAGGCATTAAAACATATTAAAGTACCAGTTGTTCGATGGCCAGGTGGATGTTTTGCCGATGAGTATCATTGGAAAGATGGAATAGGCCCTAGTGAAAACCGAAGCACTATTGTCAATACCCATTGGGGCGGCGTAACAGAGAATAATCACTTTGGAACACATGAATTTTTTGAGCTTATTCGTCAGTTAGACTGTGAAGCATATATTAATGGAAATGTTGGAAGTGGAACGGTTCAAGAAATGCAAGAATGGGTAGAATACATGACCATGAACGGGGAATCTCCAATGGCTAACTTGCGTAGAGCAAATGGCCAAGAGGAAGCTTGGAAAGTAGAATTCTTTGGTGTTGGAAATGAATCTTGGGGTTGTGGTGGAAACATGCGACCTGAATACTATGCAGACCTTTACCGTAGATATCAAACGTATGTGCGTAAATATGGGGAGCATAATATTTATAAAATTGCTTGTGGTCCAAACGTTGCTGACTATAACTGGACAGAGGTATTAATGAAAAATGCTGCCCAATTTATGGATGGCTTAAGTCTTCATCATTATTCTCTTCCATCCAAAGTTTGGCAAGAAAATAAAGGAAGTGCATTAGATTTCCCAGAGAGTGAGTGGTATTCCGTATTAGAGCATGCTGCTTATATGGATGAACTTATTACGAAGCACAGTACAATCATGGATAAATATGATCCTGAAAAACGTGTGGGCTTAATAGTTGATGAATGGGGTGCTTGGTATAATGTTGAACCTGGAACAAACCCAGGATTTTTATATCAACAAAATACTATTCGTGATGCTATGATTGCTGCGATTAGCTTGAATATTTTCCATAAGCATGCAGACAGAGTTCATATGACAAATATTGCTCAAATGGTGAACGTACTACAAGCCATGCTGTTAACTGAGGGAGAAAAAATGATAAAAACGCCAACTTATCATGTATTTGACCTTTATAAAAATCATCAGGATGCAGAGCTAGTAGATTCATATGGAAATGCAGAAGAGCATGTAACATATACAGCTTCTAAAAAAGATGGAAAATTAACGGTTTCTCTAGCTAACTATGATTTAACAGAGACTCGTGAAATTACCCTTTCAAAAAATACTGGAGAATTTACTGTATTAGAAGCCGCATATATTACGGCAGACTCAATGAATGCTCATAACACATTTGAACAACCAGAAGTGATTTCAACGAAAGAGTTTACTAGTTATGTAGCAGATCAAGGTACATTAAAAGTTACGTTACCTCCAATGAGTGTAGCGAGCATTGTAACGAAGGAAGACTAAAAATGGCTTGTCTTGGTTGTGAAATCAAGGAAAAAGCTAGTCAAATGAATGTGGATTTACTCGTGAAAGAACAATTAGCATTAGAAATGGATCTAGCGGAAGATGTTCTTAAAGAAAAGCGAATAGATATTTGCGAGGAATGTGAACATTTGAATCAGCATACATGTAGTAAATGTGGTTGTTTTGTTCTTTTTCGTGCAAGTTTGAATTATAAAAGCTGTCCTATAAAGAAATGGTAACGTTTATTTAATAAAAAACTTATGTCTATTTGATAAGTAGCCCCCATAGTGAGAGAAGTTATCTCACTATGGGGGCTATTAATCTATGTTTTCCTAGCTTGATAACTTTTGCTTTGTTTCTGTTCTTTTCTAAAATTCCTTGGTGACAAATTTAATACAGACTTAAAGGCGATGGTAAAATAATTGCTACTATCAAAGCCAACTTCATAAGCGATATCGGTAATTTTTTTATCAGTTGTTAATAGCAACTCAACTGATCGATGAATACGGTATTTTTTTAAGAAATTTATTGGTGTATCGCGGAAGTTTTCTTTAAAGAAACGGCAGAACTGTTCTTTACTAAGATATAGTACGGAACTTAGCTCATCTAGTGTTAAAGGGGAAGCATAGTTTGCATCTATGTAATCTAATATTTTTTTCTGTCTTTCAATATTTTGCTCCAACCTTCTAGGGATGAATAGTGTCTTGGGTGGACTCTTAATAAAGTAGTAAAGAAGTTGTAAAAGTAGCCCTTTTATATATAGTTCGTCTTCTTCTGTCATTTCTACAAAACTAGCTGAAATTCCCTGTAATATTGGATAAACCTTTTCTTTTATTTCTTCCACATTCACTATATACGCTTGTTTGCTATGAAACAACGGATTTAATAACTGCTGTTGTATTCGATCATTGGTATAACTATGAATAAAATTTAGATGAAATACAATGGAGGTAAAGGAACAAGGCATATTCTTTACATGATAAGCACCATGTAGGCTATTTGGTGGTAGAAAAAGCATGACATTTTTATTTATGATGTCAGAAAAATTCTCCGTAATAACTTCCATTTCACCCTTTGTTACGAATAGTATTTCTGCTTCTTCATGCCAATGTTTATACAGCATAACATTCTGCTCTCCACTTTGCTCAGTGTGATAAATAGAGAAAGGAAATAACAAAGAACCATGTGATCTTCTTTCTCTTAAATTATCATCGACCATACTATTATTCACTTTTATTCCTCCTAAAGATGACAGGATTCTAATAAAATACAGACACTATATTAAATATTTGCGGAAAAATACTATATATAATAATAGTAAGTGCTTACAAATATGAATACAAGGGGAATTGTTAATGACCTATTTTAAAAGAGAAAATGAAAAACTAATTTGTAAACAAAACGGTGAAACAATTCAAATTGAGCCATGGGGAGAAAATAGTTTACGTGTTAGATCGCGAAAAATGGGGCCGATCCTTCAAACAGATTTTGCTCTTTTACCACCAAAAAATCGACAAGTACAAATAGATATAAAAGATAAGGTGGCATGGATTCGTAATGGGAAAATTCGAGCAGAAGTTAATCTAGATAATTGGGGTAATCATGTGAATATTCGTTTTTACAATCAAAAGGGGGAATTATTACTAAAAGAGATTGATAGAGGTGGTGCTCTTGACAGAAATGCTAGAAAATTCAAACCAATAATCGGAGGAGATTATCAGTTATCTATATTATTTGAATCTAATCCAATAGAGAAAATTTATGGAATGGGTCAATATCAAATGAATCGTATGAATCTTAAAGGTTGTAGTCTTGAACTTGCACATAGAAATTCACAAGCAAGTATACCCTTTTATGTATCAAGTTTAGGATATGGTTTCTTTTGGCACAATCCTGCCATTGGAAAAGTGCATTTTGGTCTAAATGAAACAGAATGGCTATCCGAGAGTTCCAAGCAATTAGATTACTGGATAACCTCTGGTGATAGTCCTGCTGAAATAGTAAAAGAATACGGAGAGGCTACAGGTAAAGTTCCAATGATGCCAGAATACGGACTTGGATTCTGGCAGTGTAAACTTCGATATTCTACACAAGAGGAATTATTGAGTGTAGCAAGAGAATATAAAGCTAGAAAGCTACCGATTGATGTTATTGTTATTGATTTCTTTCACTGGCCACAAATGGGCGATTTTCGATTTAATGAAGAATTTTTTCCAGATCCTAAAGCAATGACGGAGGAATTAAAAGAATTAGGAATTGAACTGATGGTTTCTATTTGGCCACAAATAGCATTAGAGAGTGAAAACTACGAAGAGATGAAACAAAAAGGCCTTCTTGTAAGCAGTGAACATGGTGTTGATGTACAAATGCAATTTGGTGGAGATAGTGTTTTTTTTGATGCGACAAATCCGGACTCGAGAGACTATGTATGGAATAAGTGTAAGGATAATTATTATCAATATGGTATTAAAATATTCTGGTTGGATGAAGCAGAGCCTGAATATAAAACATATGATTTTAGTAATTATCGTTATTATGAAGGAACTAATTTACAAATTGGAAATATGTATCCTCAAAAATTTTCTCAAACTTTTTATGAGGGACAAACGAAAGCAGGACAAGAGAATGTGGTGAATCTAGTTCGTTGTGCTTGGGCAGGAAGTCAGCGTTATGGTGCACTTGTTTGGTCAGGAGATATACATTCAAGTTATTCCGATTTTCGTAAGCAAATCTGTGCTGGGCTACATATGGGAATTGCAGGTATACCATGGTGGACTACTGATATTGGGGGATTTGGAGGTGGTGATCCAAAAGATCCAGATTTTAGGGACTTATTGGTGCGTTGGTTTCAATATGGTACATTTTGTCCAGTAATGAGGCTTCATGGCGACCGTTTTCCACAAAAAGAATTATATTCAAGCACTGGTCGAAAAGAAATGCATACAGGAGCGGCAAATGAAGTATGGAGTTTTGGAGAAGAGGTTTATGAAGTTTTAACTAAGTTTATGACAATAAGAGAAATGCTACGAGACTATACAAGAGGAGTAATGAAAGAAGCACATGAAAAAGGCTCTCCTGTTATTAGGACTTTATTCTATGAGTTTCCAGAAGATAAATTTACATGGGATATTGATGATCAATATATGTATGGTGAGGATATATTAGTTGCACCAATTGTGGAATTGAATTCAACAAAGAGGAACGTCTATTTACCAATAGGAGCTACTTGGATAAATGCTCATGATGGTAAAGCGTATCAAGGGGGAAAAAAATATATAGTAAATGCACCGATTAATACGCTACCCATTTTTTTAAGAGAAGGTAAACAAGGATTTTTAATAGGTGAGATTTAAGAGGTATGGTCAGTTCCTAATGGGATCTGGCTTTTTTTTATCAATAAATGAAAGAGGTCTTGGAGTAATAATTGGAAAATTATATAAAAGTTTTACATATGCTGCAACTTTTTTTACTCTTAATACGTGGTCTAGTTGAAGGGGGGAATGAAATTGGAGTTAGACGAAGCATACCTCATGTATGTGAATGAATTATATCGCTATCTATATTCCCTTTCAAAGGATCATCACACGGCAGAGGATTTAGTACAAGAGGCTTTCTTTCGCGCATATAAACAGCTAGATGAATATGACATTATTGATATAAAACCATGGCTGTATAAAGTGGCATATCACGCTTTTATTGACTATACAAGAAAACGAAAACGAATTGTTTTAAAAGATACGATAGTAGAAGAAGTAACCATCCAAACACCAGAAAGCAAAATAATGCATAAAGAAAGCTACACACAGCTCTTAGCTTATATTTATCAACTTTCCGAAAAAGAAGCAAATGCCATTATTCTATGCGATCTTCACCAATTACAGTATAAAGAAGCAGCTGCAGTGCTTAATCAGAAGGAAAATACCGTAAAAAGCCATGTGTTCCGAGGAAGGAAAAAATTGAATGCTCTTATTAAAAAAGCAGAAGCAAAGGAATAAGAAGGGAAAGGGAATTATATGACAAAAGATAATCATGAAGAAGAATCGAATGCTTATATGGATAAACTTCAAGAAGCGATGGAAGAAGAGGAAAAGAATGAACCACTATCTAAAAATGACCAGCATTTAATTGTAAAGAGAGGGAAAATAGAAGCTCGGTTTACAAATATTTTATACAGCCTGACAATTCTATTGCTGATTATTCCTGTATTAACGCTTGGTAGTTATATGTATTATGGAATTGGTGATAAGGCGAATCATTTAATTGAAGTGACAGAGAAGACTATATATATAACAAAACCGAATGTTAGTTTAGAAGAGATGGAGATTGATAGTAAAATTGGCTTTTTTAATATGGATTTGAATTATAGTTTGTATAAACGAGTTGGAAAGAATGATGTGAGAATTGGCGATTCAGAGGTGCATATTTCGTTAAGTGAACCAGATACTCCTGAAACGAATTTTATAACAGATATTCCGTTAACAGAGTTTCGTGATGAAGAGAAGGAAGTACTGATTCATCCTTCTAGAGGTTATAGTTTCAATCAACAATTTGCCGATTCTATCATAAAAGGCTTACCAGACGGAACTGTAATAGAAGCTTTTATTTCTTTAGATCAATTATATTCAGAGGAAGATTTAGTAAACCTATTTCCTAGTGGAATGGACTTAGTATGGTATGCAGTAGATACGGGAGTGGAAGAAAAGAATCTAAGTGCTGAAGGAGATTATATGTCTCCAATAGGATATCCAGCCCAAGAAGATCCGGATGCGTGGTCTCCTTATAATGATAATGACGTAAATAGTAAACAATTCATGGATAGTCTTTATTTTCTTGAAAAGAATGAGGCTACTGCAGAAATTATTGCTGAAAAGCCATTAGCTTTAAAAGAAAGAATTACTTATCTTGAGGAGAATGGTATTAAAATATACGGAGCAGTTGTAACAGGACCGAAAGAAGAAATTGTGAAACTACAGGAAAATAAGTTGGCAAAAGAAATAATGGTAGGGGAAGTGAGGTTATGGAATTGGTACTAAAAAAGAAAAAAAGAAGAGTAAGGCCATCCAAAAATAGTTGGGCTGGTTTACTTTCCTTTTGTTTTAGTCTTGTATCTCTAGTTGGAGTGAATATTAGCTTAATAGTAAAAGTGGATGTATTCCCAGAGTTTGTTTTCTTTCAACTTCCTACTATTTCTATAATTCTTGGCCTTCTTGGATTAGTATTAAAAGATAGAGCGAATACCTATGCAATAATAGGAATAATACTAAGTTTATTTATCTTTATCTTTTTCATTATGATGTTTGGTCTAGCATGGACCATAAATCCTAAGCCATAGGAAGTTAAATGTTAATATTCATAATTTATGGTTGAAAGTGTAACTGATAATGCTTGTCTATTAATTAATTTTGGTGGATGGATTAAGTAGAAAAGAGCTCACATCCCAAAGGAGCGTTTTTTTTGTTGGGAAAAGGGAAGAGAGAAGAGGTCTCATGTCCCAAAGGAGCGTTTTAAACAGAGAAAAGGAAGAGAGAAGGACTCTCACTTATTCAATCAACCAAATATATACATTTAATAAATAACCAAAATAAGTAACCAAACATTTTTATTATTATCAGCAGCAAAAAAGCTATCTCATCCAGATAGCTTTTTTTCATTTCAAAGAAAAAACCTTCTATTCCCGAAATTATTTTAACGAATAATAGTGAATATTTTCATTATTTATAATACAATAACTCTTTGTGGGGGGATGAGAAACAATGAACTTATTAAGAACTACTTTACAACATTTTAAACCATATTGGCGTCCACTTTTGCTAGCTTTGTTTTTTTCATTAGTAGGCGGTGCTTTCACCATTTTACCTCCAATTTTTGTCGGGAAATTGGTCGATGAGGTTCTTGGTAATCGAGAGCTTTCACTCGTATTATGGATTGTTTTTGGAGTACTGTTTTCCTATTTAGGCAAAGCCATCTTTGAATCCTTGCAGGAATATGTACAGGTGAAGATAGGCTTTGATGTTATTACGGATATGCAATTACGAGCATTTAGACGTCTTCATCGTACACCAATGTCATTTTTTACAAACACGCCTCGTGGAGATATGCTATATCGATTGACTCATGATGTAGAATCTATTCAAAATTTGAATAATACGGTGGTGCCACGTATCATTCAGCAAGTTATTAGTGCTATTGCAGCTTTTATTACTGTATTTGCTATTTACTGGCCAGCTGCTATTGTTATGTTTGGTGTATTTGCTATTTATATTTTTCCTTCGTTTAAGCTAGGCAGTACAATGCGCAGAATGAGTGCAATACAAAGGGACATGAGTGCAGATATGTATCAGCATTTACAGGAAAGTATTGAAAGTGTTCGATTAGTAAGAACCTATCAAACACAGAAGAATGAGATAGCTACACAAGAGAAAAAGCTTACCAATTGGAAAAATTACTCTATTCGAGCTGCATTAATTGGAAAAGTGAATTGGCGGTTAGGGAATCTTTTTAATATCGCAACACCTGGAGTGGTTATGTTGATTGGGGGATTATCCATCTGGCAAGGAAACATTACTATTGGGGTTCTTGTTTCTTGTTTAAACTTTATTCCCATCATGTTTCAACCAGTACGCTCACTAGCAGAGAATGCCTTAACGATTCAACAAGCTATTCCAGCACTGCAAAGAATATACGAATACTTTGATCTTCCAGAGGAGCATGAACAAAATCTACCAGTATTTGGCGAAGTAAAAGGAAAGATTGACTTACATAATATCTGGTTTAACTATCCTGGAAGTGATAAGCAAGTATTAAAAGGAATTTCTCTATCAGTAGAAGAAGGTAAGCATATTGGAATAGTTGGTACAAGTGGTGGAGGGAAAAGTACACTTATACAAATATTGTTAGGACTATATGAACCTAGTCAAGGAACTGTTGCTATTGATGATAAAAATTTATTCGAATATGATCGTAATAGTTTTAGAAGACAGGTTGGGGTTGTATCTCAAGAAACTTTTCTTCTGAATAGTAGTCTTCGCAATAATTTGTTATACGGTAAACCAAATGCTACCACAGAGGAGCTAGAACGAGCAGTAGAAGCTGCTGGTTTAAAAGAATTAATTGATTCCTTAGAGGATAAATATGAAACCATTGTGGGAGAAAGAGGATTAAAGCTTTCTGGAGGACAACGACAAAGAGTAGCACTTGCTAGAGCGATTCTACGTGAACCATCTATCCTTATATTTGATGAAGCCACCTCTTCTTTAGATGGAGAAACAGAAGAAAAGGTACAAGAATCTTTGGAACAATTAATTCCTGGTAGAACCACACTGACCATAGCACACCGATTGATTACAGTAAGAAAGGCAGATAAGATACTACTGTTAGACCAGGGAATGGTAGCTGAGGCAGGAACACATGAAGAATTACTAGCACTTAAAGGGAAATATTATCAATTATATAGAGCACAATATAGTGAGCTTGAAAAGGAGATGATCGGATGAAGAAAGAAACAATCTCCAATGAAAAGAAAATAGGTGATGGCAAAAGAGTCATTCAGTTCTTAATGCCATATAAAAAATGGGTTTTTGCAGATGCTGCCGTTATTGCCGTAAGTCAGGTTTTTTCCGCTTTAATACCTACGCTTGCACTTAGCTGGCTTGTTGATAGCATTATTCCAAGTGAAAACCATACATGGCTATGGGGGTTAATGTGGTTATTAGTACTATCAGCTGTGTTCGATTTAGTGATGATGGTTATTGATGAATATTTTTGTCACTATACAGCTAAATCAGTAACGAATTGGCAAAAACTTAGATTGTTTAGTCATTTACAAGTATTACCGTATTCTTTTTATCAAAATAATTCATCTGGAGAGCTGTTAGCGAGAGCATCAGATGATCCTGATACCCTACATAATTTTCTTGCATGGGAAGGCTCTACTTTCATGGCTAGTGCACAGGGGATGGTTATTTATAGCATTGTATTATTGTGGATTCATCCTTACTTAATGATAACTAGTGTGGTTCTTGGTGTCCTGTTCTACTTGGCATCTAATTATGTAGGAAAAAGAACAAGAGCTGCTTCTGCTGATGCTAGAAAAGAGGCTTCTCGTTATTTAGAAAGGTTAAGAGAATCTGTCACAGGTATTCATCTTTCTAGGGTAATGGGTGTTTCAGAAAGCGAAGTGGAAAGTGTAGTATCTATAAGAGATTCCTTTGTTCAGCACTCGTTAAAGGAATTAAAAGCAAGAATGCAATCAGTAGTAGTGATTGCTAGTTACAACGGATTTGCTTTAGGGATTGTCTATTTTATTAGTACTTTATTAATTTGGAATAATGGACTAACGAGTGGTCAAATGCTTACAGCAGGAGGCTTAGTCACTATTGCTGCTAATGAAATGCAGCGTTTATTGCGTAATTGGCTTTCTGTTAGAAGAACTGGCCCTGCTTTAGATCGTTCAGAAATTCTTCTTTCGGAGAAGACTTCAAAAGCAGAAACACAACAAGGAATCATTGGAAAACGCGCAGATGGCGATGTTCAATTAGAAAATGTGAGCTTCACTTATCCAGATAAAGAGGAAAGTGTACTAAAAGGAGTTTCTTTCACTATTAAGGCAGGGGAAAAAATAGCTTTAGTCGGTCCAAGTGGTTCAGGTAAATCTACCATCATTGACTTATTATTTAAACTATATGATACAACAACTGGTTCTATAAAAGTGGATGGTCGAGATACTGCTGAGTGGGATACAACTTGGCTACGAACACAAATGGCGATTGTAACACAGGATGTTCAGATGAGAAGTGGAACACTAGCAGATAATTTAAGAATTGGAAAGCCTGATGCCACCGAAGAAGAGTTATTGAAAGCATTGCATGACAGTGGATTAGATGATTTACTACAGTCTCTTCCAGAAGGCTTACATACGAAGGTAGGAGAAAGAGGAAGCCTATTATCTGGTGGCCAAAAGCAAAGACTTTCTTTAGCAAGAGCCATTCTAAAAGATGCTCCTATTCTAGTACTAGATGAAGCAAGCTCGGCACTTGATCCTATTACAGAAGCAAAAATAAATGAAGCTGTTCTAAAAGTAGGAAAGAAACAAACTATTTTTATTATCTCCCACCGTCTATCAACAGTTCTTTCAGCAGATCGTATTATTGTCTTAGAAAATGGTGTGATTATAGAAGAAGGAACTCATCAAGAGTTGTTGAAGAATAATAGAGGCGTATACTCTAGATTGTTTGCAAGAGAAGCTGAACTTGGCGAAGCAAGCATTCAGCAAAATCCACTTCCGATAATGTAGAGAGAAAAAAGCAGTAATTCGTGAGCAACGAGTTACTGTTTTTTAATAAAGGTTCTTTTATAAAAAAGGGGAGCAAAAATTTCAGAAAAAGATAGGGGATATAAAAATGATAGAAGAGTTAAGAACATCTTATAGTAAAACCAATTATCCGTTAGCTAATCATGGAAAACGAAATGTACAGGTTTTAAAAGAAGCTTTTGCAGAAATAGATGTACTTCAAGCAAGTGATATGTATGGGAAGGGAACTGTAATCGAAAGCCTTCAGGAGAAAATGGCTACACTGTTAGGTAAAGAAGAAGCAGTGTTTTTTCCAAGTGGTACAATGGCACAACAAATAGCACTAAGAATATGGTGTGATGAAAAAAAATCGAAAAAAGTAGCGTATCATCCTTTAAGTCATTTAGAAATTCATGAAGAAGATGGACTAAAGGAGCTACATGGGATACAATCCATTCTTTTAGCAGATGAAACGAGAGTAATAGAAATAAAAGATATTATGGAAATGGAAAAGGATATTGCATGTGTATTATTAGAGCTACCTCAAAGAGAAATTGGTGGGCAGCTTCCAAGTTATGAAACGCTAGAAGAGATAGCTGCATACTGCAAACAAGAAGGGATAAGCTTACATTTAGACGGAGCAAGACTATTAGAAATACTGCCTTATTATCAAAAAACTGCTGCAGAGCTATCAGCCTTATTTGATAGTGTATATCTCTCCTTTTATAAAGGAATAGGAGGTATTGCAGGTGCTATCCTTGCAGGAAATACAGATTTCATCAAGAAATCGAAAGTATGGAAAAGAAGGTATGGTGGAGATTTAATCAGCTTATATCCATACATACTATCTGCTGATTATTACTATGAAAAAAGAGCGCATAAAATGGCAAGCTATTATGAATCAGCTATAGAGCTTGCAAAGAAGTTTAATGAATGCGAGCATGTCCATACCCTTCCAATAGTGCCTGTAAGCAATATGTTTCACGTCCACTTTCATGGTAAGAAGGAAAACATAGAAGCCATAATTATAGATGCTCAAGAAAAAACAGGTGTTGGGATTACTAGCTATCTAAAGGAGTTAGAAGAGAATACTTACTCCTTTGAAATTAGTTTAGGTGATGCTTATGAGGAAGTACCAAAGAATAAATTAGAAGAAATGTTCGCCTTACTTAATAAGGGTTTGAAGAGATTGGAGGACTAATCTAATATGAAAATAGATCAACAATGGAATCAGAAAGATAGTGATTATATACGAAGTAAGATAGTAGAGTACAATATGAGTCAAATTCCAGAAAAGCTAAAAAGTGCATTTGAAAATGTTAGCTTTGTTGTTCGAGATGAGCAGGCTAAAATAGTTGCTGGAATTACAGGTCATACATTTTGGCACCATATGCATATCGATTATTTATGGATAGATGAAAGTGTGAGAAAAAGTGGATATGGAACCAAGCTTTTGACAGAAATGGAACAACTGGCAAAAGAAAAAGAATGTACCTTCATTTATCTAGACACATTCAGCTTTCAAGCTCCAGAATTCTACCTAAAACATGGTTACGAAGTATTTGGAAAACTAGATAATTTCGCAGAAGGTGTAGAGCAGTTCTTTTTCCAGAAAAGATTGTAAACAATTTTATTGCTTTTGTGGTCCTTAGTCACTACCCCCGCGCGGGTTTTCCATATATTGTATTACATCTAATAAACGGCTGTAACAATCTTTAACTACTTAAATACAGCTTTTAAATGTTGGTTCTAAATCTATGGGAAAGTGGTTCATAGAAGAGGTTTATGAACCAAAAAAGCAATTAAATCAAGGAAGAGTGGTTCTAAGAAGTAATCTAAGAACCAAAAAAGCAACCAAACCGAGCAGAAGTGGTTCCAAGAAGAAAGCTAAGAACCAAAAAAGCAACTCAACCGAGCAGAAGTGGTTCCAATAAGAGAGCTAAGAACCAAAAAAGCAACTCAACCGAGCAGAAGTGGTTCCAATAAGAGAGCTAAGAACCAAAAAAGCAACTCAACTGAGCAGAAGTGGTTCCAATAAGAGATCTAAGAACCAAAAAAGCAACCAAACCAAGCAGAAGTGGCTCCAAGAAGTAATCTAAGAACCAAAAAAGCAACCAAACCGAGCAGAAGTGGTTCCAATAAGAGATCTAAGAACCCAAAAAAGCACTCAACCAAGAGAAAGTGGTACCAAGAAGTGATCTAAGAACCAAAAAAGCAACCAAACCAAGCAGAAGTGGTACCAATAAGTAATCAAAGAACCAAAAAAGCAAATCAACCAAGCAGAAGTGGTTTCAATAAGTAATCAAAGAACCAAAAAAGCAACCAAACCGAGCAGAAGTGGTACCAAGAAGTAATCTAAGAACCAAAAAAGCAACCAAACTGAGCAGAAGTGGTACCAAGAAGTAATCTAAGAACCAAAAAAGCAACCAAACCAATCAGAAGTGGTTCCAATAAGTAATAATGGTCGGAAGTAGATCCCCATCTGCTTCCCTTCTATCTTTTAACATAATATTACGAAATGCGAAGAAATATATTGAATAGTAAACAATATATCCATATAATTTGAATTATAAAAATTTTTCGATAGATTATGAGAAAGGGAAGGTGAAAATGAAGAAAGCACTAACCATTATTACATACTATCTACTAGGACTTATTGCTATTTTATGCCTAAGTGTTTTTCCAAAATATGCTCTAAGTGATAGCCTTGAATCACAAGGATATTTTCAAATACTAGCATCCTTTATCACAGAAGAATTCATCAACCCAGACGCATGGGTATATTCCCTAAATGGAATAAATTCGAAGCCTATCATGGAAATTCTGTGGCCAGCATTTATCTATTCTATGGAAATATTAATAGGAGCATTAGTAGTAGGTTTTATCCTTGCTATTATCTTATCCATTTTTACTTTTTTTCTACCAAAATTTATCCTGCAACCTGTTAAAAGATTCCTAGATTTAATGGAGTCGATTCCAGATCTTATCATAGCCACCTTACTTCAAGCATTTGTCGTTTTTATTTATAAAAGCACAGGTGTAGAACTATTTGAAGTAGCAAGTTACTCTGATCAAGCTTACTTAGCGCCAATAATTACCTTAGCCATCTTACCTGCAGTTTCCCTTTTTAAAATAATGTTACTCATGATGGAAGAGGAATACTTAAAGGTATATGTAACATTTGCTAGAAGTAAAGGGGTTCATACCTTAGCTATATTACTGAAACATATTCTGCGTAACATTATTCCCATTTCTTTTCACCATATGAAGATTATTATTTGGGGAGCTCTTTCTAGTCAATTTATCATTGAACGATTGTTTAATGTACATGGCATCACTTATTTCCTAGTAGAAAGCTTTACGCCGATTACCATTGCTGTATCACTACTTCTAATCTTTACACCGTTTTTTGTATTTTTCCAACTAATAGAATGGGTGATGAAGGAAGAAGAAGGAGTGGTTAAGGATGTAAAGAGAGTAAACGGGAAAGAAAGATGGAGCAAGAAGAATATGCTAGCTTCTTTAAGAATTGTGTCTATTAATCTAGTAGAGACCTTTAGAAATATTTCATGGAGAAGATTTTCTGTACTAAAACCAATATTCAATATAGTGAAAACCTTTTTTTTACATATGAAAAACTGGAAATTTGCTTTAGGTAGTATTTTTTTCTTTGGTGTAATAGGATACAGCTTAGTTTATTCCTTTGTAACAGACAGTCATGTCGATCAAATGCGTCTATTTTATGCGGATGATGGAGTAACGCTTATATCCGCTATGCCTTTTGCCCCGACAGAGCCTTTTTTCTTTGGGTCTGATAAATTAGGATACAGTTTATTTGATCAGCTTGTTGTAGGAGCTAAATACACCCTGTTCTTTGCACTTCTAATTGCGTTTCTACGCGTTATAGGTGGCTTACTCTTTGGAATTCTATATTCCTTTTATTTAGACCGTGGTATACAGAAGTGGATTGCTAAACTAGCAGACTCTATTCATTTTATGCCATTAAGTTTAGTTGCTTATATTTTATTAACACCTATTCTCTTACCTAGTATGGAGGGATATACAAATAGCTTTACAGAACGAGTACTCTTAGAAACAGTCATCTTAACGATATTAGTTCTTCCTTTAACAACTGTACTAATAGGGAAGGAAATGAATCATGTATTAGAAAGTGAATTTATAACAAGTGCCAAAGTATTAGGAGGAAATAAGCTAACTCTATTCACTAGGCATGTTCTTCCTCATATTGGTGCTAGGTTAACGATTCTGTTCGGCCAACAGTTTATTCATGTATTATTGATATTTATGCACTTAGGGTTATTCAATTATTTCTTCGGAGGAACAAAAGTATCGCATGACCCAATGTTCCCAGATCCGCCGATGTCCTCTACGTATGAGTGGTCTGGATTGATAGGGCAAGTAGGCAGAACTACTCTATCTTCTGGTCAGTACTGGTATTTTTATATTTTAGCTGCTTTTATGATTACTATTTTTGCTATGCAACTCATTATTCAAGGAGTGAAAGAAATTCAACAAGTAAAAGTGGGGGTAACCTATAAATTACCAAGACTTCGCAAAAGTAAAAAGCTTAACAATCCACAAAAAGAAGACTATCAAATGTCTAAAGAAAGCTTTAAACAAACAAGGAGTGAATGGGATGGAGATCAGGGAATTACACCCTAAAGATGCTGAAATATATATAAATCTTAGGCTAGAAGCATTGCAAACAAATCCTGAAGCCTTTGGTTCTAGTTATGAAGAAGAAAAGGATTATCCTATAGAAAAAACAGAGTGGCGTTTAGGAGATGCTAGTGCTCATATGTTTGGGGCTTTTATAGATGGCAGACTAATAGGAATGGTTACTTTAATGAGAGAAGTAAAAAACAAGATGAAGCATCGAGCTAATATATATGCCGTTTATGTAACACCTAGCCAAAGAGGAAAAGGCGTTGCTAAACGGCTTATGGAAGCAGCTATTCGAAAAGCCAAAGAGTTAAAAGAAGTAGAGCAACTATATTTAACGGTCGTTTCTACTAATGAACCCGCAAAACGACTTTATCAATCATTAGGCTTTAGCACATATGGAGTGGATAGAAAAGCTATTAAAATCGCAGATGAATATTATGATGATGATTTGATGAGTTATTACTTTTAAGAGTATCCCTTTTTTATAGATAGAAGATCTCTGTTCATATATGAGACTTTCTATCTATTTTTTTGTAAATTATTATAATGGGAAAATAGTTTAACTGTAAAAAAGATGAAAAAAGTATGATTTTATTTGTAAATGAAATTGAATTATTCAGTAAATTCATATAAAATTGAAAAAAGAAAAGGAAAATATAGACTTGTTTTCAATAGATAGTAGTTCATTAGTTCTGTATTGTTTAGCATTAATGATTATTTCATTCGTTCTAAATTCCTAAAAAAGATAGGGAGGATAGAAGATAAAGGGAGCAAGAATTGCACTCATTTTTTTACTATTTTAATATACCCATTTAACGTTTAAATATGGGGAGTATCAGTAGGGGGGATTCAGTTTTGAGGAATTTCAATATAAAAAAAGCAAAAATAAATAAAAAGGAAAAAAGCAAAAAAGGGAAAGAGAAAAAGAATAAGCAACCGAATAGTCAAATAAATCGATTAAAATGGAGCAATGTTAATATTGGGTGGAAATACGGTCTTACACTAACACTTATCTTTATTCTTTTAGCTGCAACAACTATAATTGTTTCCTTTTTATTAAAAGATATCAGAAGTAATATTAATGAGTTAAATGATACGGATGAAAGAGCTTTGATTATTACCCAAATGGGATCCGTTACTAGAGAAAAAAGTATTATTATTTTAAATTATTTAGATTATCAGAATGAGACATATGTAGATAGCTACCAGGCTAATATGAAAAAGTTTGATGAATATACAAAACAAATTGAGAGTGGCATTCATTCCGAGGAAGCAAAAAAGCTTTATAACGAAATTATCCAACGAGACAAAAGTATGAATGAGTTATTCCTTGATGAAATTATACCTGCAGTAGAATCAAACGATCGTGTCAAAGTGAACTCATTAAGTATAAATAATTCCACGATTCGACAACGTACCACAACAGCATTGGATAATTTACAAGAAATAGTACAGAAATCAAGAACAGAAGCAGTGAATAATACGACTAAGAGTGCCGATGATGCTATTAGTACATTAGTTATTGATATGATTATTGCAATGATTTTAGGAACAGCTTTAGTTGTTATTATTAGCCGTGTTATTACAAAAAACCTAAAGAAAGTAGTAAAAGTCAGTGATCAGATTGCAAATGGAGATTTAACGGTTTCTGCAATTGATTATCAGGGCAAGGATGAGATAGGCAAATTAGCTCAATCCATGAATAAGATGAGTAAGAATTTACAGGTGGTTGTTCAGAAGATTTCTGATGTATCTGTTACGGTAAATCGCCAAAGTGAGGGGCTGTCACAATCCACTAATGAAGTGACAGCGGGTAGTCAGCAAATTGCAACAACGATGCAAGAGCTATCAGCAGGAGCGGAAAATCAAGCAAATACTGCAAGCAACCTAGCTGTATCGATGGATACTTTTTCAAGCAATATTGAAGGTGCTTATGGCAAAGGAGAGGTCATTTATCATTCTTCACATAAGGTATTGAAAATGACAACAGAAGGTAGTCAATTAATGGATTCTTCGATTAATCAAATGAATGTGATTGATCAAATCATGAAAGATGCTGTTCAAAAGGTAAATGGATTAGATGTTCAATCCCAGGAGATTTCCAAATTAGTATCTGTTATTAAAGGTATTGCAGAGCAAACTAACTTGTTAGCTTTAAATGCTGCCATAGAAGCTGCAAGAGCAGGAGAGCATGGTAGAGGGTTCGCTGTAGTAGCGGATGAGGTACGTAAGCTTGCTGAACAAGTTGCTTTTTCCGTTACAGATATTACTGGTATTGTAGGAAGTATTCAAAAAGAATCGAGCTCTGTCACGGACTCCCTACAAGGTGGCTATGAAGAAGTATTAAAAGGCACAGAGCAAATTAAATCGACAGGTCAAACATTTACTGGCATTCAGCATGCAGTAAATGAGATGGTAGATAGCATCCAAGTTGTTTCTGAAAACTTGGCATCTATTTTAGAAACAAGTAAAGAAATGAATAAAGCCATTGAAGACATTGCGGCTATCTCGGAAGAAGCTGCGGCAGGAATTGAGCAAACATCTGCGTCGGTTCAACAGACAAGTAGCTCCATGCTGGAACTAGCAGATAATTCTCATGAATTATCACGATTAGCAGAAGAATTAGATGGATTAGTGAAAGAATTTAAATATTAATAGAGGTGAGGGCAGTGGGAAGAAATCTTCTAACTGTCCTTTTTTTGTCTACAGTACATTATTCGGATAGTGAAAATTTCGGGTATTAAAATAAATTGCTCTATGTTATTATAAGAATATTAAAAAATATTATTAGCAAGCGATTTGTATTTGCTAATACAAATAGGAGAGCGATATAAATGGAAGTTTGGAAGCGGAATTTACTTGTTTTATGGATTGGGGTCTTTTTTACCTCAGCAGCCTTTAACATGGTAATTCCCTTTTTACCCATTTTTCTTCTCGAACTAAATGTTCATGAGCATACAGAATTATGGTCTGGTATTTTATTCAGTTCTGCCTTCTTTGCAGGTGCCTTTGCATCTCCATTTTGGGGGAGAATAGCTGATAAATATGGGCGAAAACCAATGATCATTCGTGCAGGCTTTGTCTTAGTAGTCGTTTATCTATTGGCAGCCTTTGTTACGAATCCCTACCAATTATTAGTACTTCGTATTTTACAAGGGCTATTATCTGGTTTTATACCAGGAGCAATAGCTTTAGTCGGTACCAATACTCCTACTGAGAAAACTGGCTACGCTTTATCCATGATTTCTACTGCTTCTGCAACAGGTGGTATTGTAGGACCCTTGCTTGGAGGAGTCATTTCGGAATTAGTGGGAAATCGTCTGTCCTTTGCAAGTGCAGGGATAATGGTTTTTATCGCCACTTTCTTAATTATCTTCTGGGTAAAAGAAGTGAACTTCACTCCCAATAAAGAAAAAGGCTCCGTTAGGAATGACATGAAAATAGCATTCTCCAATCGACCACTTATGTTTGTATTACTTCTTACCATCATTACATCTTGTTCTATTATGACGATTGAGCCGATACTCCCTTTATATATTGTAGAGGTAGGTGGTGCGGCAGATAAAGCATCCTTATTAGCAGGTGTTGTTTTCTCATTACCTGGTATTGCCAGCCTGATTATGGCACCATTCTGGGGGAAATGGGCAGATAAAAAAGGCTTTAATCGAGTGTTATTCATTGGATTATTTGGTGGTGCACTCGGAACCTTCGCTCAAGTAATCTTTAGTAATATTTGGGGATTTTCTATCACGCGCTTTATATTCGGATTATTCTTCTGTGCCGTATTCCCAGCACTAAACGGACTTGTTGTTAAATTCACAGAAGAGAGCTTTAGAGGAAGAGCATTTAGTCTTAACCAAACAGCAACTCAAAGTGGGGCCATGATTGGACCGCTTCTTGGAGGGGTTTTAGGAGGAATATTCCCTTCCCAGTCTGTATTCATCGTAACAGGTGTATTACTATTAGTCGCAACTGGCATCTTATATAGAAAAGGAGACGTTATTTCCCCTTCCTATAAGCAAAAAATTAAGTTAGTGACACATGGGAAATAAGAGAGAAAGGCAATGGGTTAATGTATTCGAACCTATTGCCTTTTTTTATCTATTTACATATCTTTCTTAAGATAATGAGAAACTAATTGCTGGAGGTGACAAGTATGACAAAAAACAAAAATAGCAATGCTAAGCAGGCCATACAAGGAGATCTGTCTAAGCAATATGACCATGAGTTTGCTAATGAACCACTAACAGCTGCTGAAAAGTTAAATAATAAAAAGTCGAAGAAAAGACAGTAATGAAGAAAGCAACCTAAAGAGCGTTATCTTTAGGTTGCTTTTTTTACCGCATTTAATTGTTGGTATTGGAATATTAAACGATCTAATTCCTCACTGATGGAAAGAACAGTATGGTTGGTCATACCCTTTTTTAAAGCAGCTGATACTAAGGTTTCTCGTAATGTATTAATTTGCTGTTGTAAGAGATATTTTTCGGACATATCCTCTTGTCTTGATAATGCTTTATTCCGCATAGAAGATATATGCTCCTTTTTTCCTTCAGTATAGGAAAATATCCTTAAATTTTCCTTAAGAATGGAAATTTTAAGCTTACTATTTAATCATTTCTTTAGCGAGTAGTCGGAAAACCTGTAGTCTACTTTCATGGTCATATTGGTTACTATTAATCATCGCTTCATCAAAGCCATACTTTTCTTGTTCTTCGTAAAGTGTTGTAGCAACAGAAGATGCAGTTCCTACAAGGTGAAGACGGCGATTACGTTCAATAATCATTTGATCCATTTCGGTTAATGGGAAATCTTTTGCTTCATTTGGTGGCAAGGTTTGTCTTAATGCACCTTTTGTTAAGAATAAACGGGACAAATCTATAGGCTTTGCTAAATATTCTGCTTCTTCCTTTGTGTCAGCTACAGTAGCAGCATAGGTTACTGTTATAAGTGGTTTTTCCATATATACAGATGGTACAAAGTGATGTTTATAGGTATCGACAATTTCTTTTGATAATTCACCGTTGAAAAACTGTGCAAAGGAATAACCAACACCCATCCTACCAGCACGAACTGCACTATTCCCAGTGGAGCCTAGTAGCCATGCTTCTGGCAATGGAACTTGATAAGGGGAGGTTATAAGGTTTTCATAAACCCTGTTACTTGGAGATTCATCATTAAGTAATTGCAGAATGGTCGCAAATTTTTCATATAAGTCACTAGGTCTATATGGACGTCCTTCCGCTAATGCCTGCATAGCTAGATGATCTCCACCAGGTGCTCTTCCTACTCCAAAGTCAATCCGTCCAGGAGCAAGGCCACTTAATGTTTTAAAAACCTCTGCTATTTTATATGGAGAATAGTGCATCATCATAATACCGCCAGTTCCAACGCGTAAGTTTTTGGTTTTTGCTGCAAGGAAGGCTGCAGTAATCTCTGGAGCAGAACTTGCAAGATTCTTGGTATTGTGATGCTCTGCCATCCACATACGGTAATATCCTAACTCATCAGCTAAAGTAGCCAATTCAACGGTATTCTTCAAGCTTTGGGCAGCTGTACTTCCTTTTGAGACTGGAGCTTGATCTAAAATACTAATTCTCATTAAAACCATTCATCCTCTCATTACTGTTTTATAGTGGTGTTAAAAAGTATAAAGTTTCCAGCCTATTATGTAAAATAAATGAACTTATCCTATAAAAGAAAGAAGGATAGCTAAATAGAAAAAAGTTCATATTGACACAGGAGTCCTTTTTCCTATAAAGTACATGAGTATGTTTTAATTTAGGAGGAAATTATGGGAACTCAGAATTACACACAGGTAAAAATTACAACTGCCGACCCTTCTGCACTAGGACTATTCGGATTAGCAATGGTAACATTAGTTGCATCATCGCAAAAACTTGGAATTACAGATGGTTTATCACTAATCTTACCATGGGCCTTTTTCTTAGGTGGAATTGCACAGTTAATAGCTTCTGTCTTGGACGCGAAGCATAACAATATATTTGGAACTACTGCTTTTGGTGCATTTGGTTTATTTTGGTTTGGTGTTGGTACAACATGGTTAATTCAATTAGGTGCCTTTGGAGAAACGCTAGCTGCAAACGTGGATCCTAAGCAACTAGGATTTGCTTTTATTGGTTACTTAATTTTTAGCTTATTTATGACAGTTGGTGCATTAGAAACACATAAGGTATTATTCTTTATTTTTGTCTTTATTGATCTTTTATTTATTGGTTTATCACTTAGCTCTTTCGATGTTGCTTATGAAGTAACTCATATGATTGCAGGAATTGCGGAGCTTTGCATTGCATTACTATCTTTCTATGGTTGTGGAGCAATTGTGCTAAACACACATTTTGGAAAAGTAGTTTTACCTATTGGAAAACCATTTGGTATTTTTAAATAAGAAAACGGTCGTTGAACAAAGGGATTTTGTTCAACGACCGTTTTTTTATAGAAAAAAAACTTTGGCCTAGGGTTCTAAAAAGCTTAAAAAACTACACTATGATGAAAAAAGTTTTTTGGCTCACCATCAAATTTGCACTAATCAGCAAAATAACCGGAAAATTTCCGCTTAAATGCAGATGGAGGCCTAATTCGAGGATAATAAGCGGAATTTTTCCGGTTAAGTAAGGAAAAAACTTCATATTTCATGTGATTTAAGGAAATAGTCGGAATTTCTCCGTCTATTGGGGCTATTTTTCATGGTAGTAACGAAATAAGGGAATTATCTCCGCTTATTTTTCTGAGCAGGTCCCTCACCTAATTCCCCAACAGATAAGAGAAAACCCTCTTAATACTAGAACGGGAAAAAGGGAATAGAAGATGGTGGAGGAAAATCGAAAACAATGGGAAGATAGAGCCTATTGATCCGTTTGTGGAGCATCCAATTTATCATTTAAATCTTTTATGTCATTTTTATTAAGCATAGTGTGCAAATAAGTACGAAACGTTATAGTAATATGTAGCGAATACTGATAAAAGATAGAGAAGATAGGGGGATGAAAGAGATGGATAAACGATTAAGTGAACTAATAGACTATACAAAAGAAACATGGGGATTAGCTCCTTATTATTTAGGGCGTCATCAAATTTATAGAAAGTTAACAGTAGATCTGCAAAACATTTATATTCTTAATATGGAATGGTTTCCTTCTACCTATGCTAATTGGACAAATGAAGAAGAGAATCCAGAAGGAACAGCCTCTATTGATATAGATTTTCATAGTAAAGAATTTTTAAGTGCTATTTTTGTAGAAGGGAAAACGTATGCTGAGAATGGTATCGTTTTTCCGAACAAGGAGAGTATAGAGGTTCAACAATGGTTGGCGTATATAACAGGATATAAGCTAGAAGAATTTGCGTTAAAAAGGCAGGAAAGCAATTATTTGTATTATGAAAGAGAAGTTAATGGAATCCCTATTTCTCCAATATCCTATTTGGAAGTGGAGTGGGATGAGCAAGGGCGGTTAACAAGTTTTACAAAAGAAAATGTAAATGATGAAAACGCTATTATAATAGAAGAAACTTTCTCTTTATCTGTATTGGAATTAGAAGAGTTAATGAGAGAACAAGTCAAATTAGGGGTTTTCCCGACAGAAGATGATAGCAGATTAGTATATGGAATAGGAGAAGTTCTTGTCCGCAATGATAAAAAGAGCACTATTCCCTTTTATTTTGACTATGATCTTTATCGAAAGAACAAAGTTAATCAAACAATTGTTTGGACAGATAGTAAAAAAGACACTTTTACTAGAAAGTCGATTCCAGATAATAAGGAAGTTACCACAGAACAAGCAAATGCAAAAGAACCTCATCCTGATACACTGCCAATAGGGAAAGAAGAAATAGAACACTGTTTAAAGGAAGTTACGTCCTTCTTACAAATGAAATTTCCCCATGATTCTGGCAAATGGGTAGTAACATATATTTACCGAGATCGATTCTCCTTACATGTTGAACTAGAGGAAAAATCAGAAAGATATCTACATAATAAACTGCTTCTTATTCTTGATCATCAGACAAAAGAAGTATTGAATTATATGGAAAAAGGGGACTTGTGGAGAAATATATTAAAAATAGATAATTGGAATGCAAAAGAAGTGAAAATTAGTAAAACAGAGGCTTTTCAAGAATTAAAGAAACACGTGGCACTTACGCCTATCTTTGTCTACAGCCCTTTAGAAAAGAAATATGTTTTATGTGGAAATGTACATTGTTCGGTATATATAGATGCAGAAAATGGTCAGGTGCTAGATTCAGAAGATGCCTTTATGATCTATTAGGTTTACTTTCGAAAAAAATCATGTGATTTCTCCCAACTAATGCTGTATCCTCTTATAATGAATAAGAACATAAATAAGGAGGTCACAGCATGACTACTGTAAGTGAATTGCAAATGCTCATTCAATTAATTGAACGTGCAGCACTTTTACTCATCACTTTATTCTTTTTAACTAGAATTACTAAATTTAAAGAAGTTCTGCAAAGAGATCATCATTCTCCAACAGAACTATCTCTAATAACCATGATTTTCTGTCTATTTGCCCTTTTTGGAACCTATTCTGGAATAGAGGTAGAAGGCTCTATTGTGAATATACGAATCATAGCTGTTATGTCTGGAGGTATCCTGTTTGGACCTTGGGTCGGAATTATTACAGGAATTGTATCAGGTGTGCATCGATATTTAATAGATATAGGCGGAGTAACTTCTATTCCGTGTTTAATTACTAGCATACTAGCTGGTTTTGTATCTGGTTATATTCACCTTTATTTGAAAAAATCAAGAAGATGGATATATGGAATTATCGCAGGTATGCTTTGTGAGATACTCACAATGGCTCTCATTTTAGTAATGGCAAATCCTTTTGAATTAGGTCTAGAAATTGTATCTAAAATTGCCTTTCCAATGATATTAGGACAAGTTAGTATTGGGTTAATTGTTTTAATGATTGCCAGTGTAGAAGGAGAAAAAGAGAGAATTGCTGCAAAGCAGGCTCAATTAGCTTTAAATATTGCTAATAAAACACTTCCTTATTTTCGTTCCATTAATGGGGAATCGCTAAGAACTATATGTACGATTATAAAAAGTGATATTAAAGCAGATGCTGTTGCCATAACAGATACAAGAGGTGTTCTTGCGTATGTTGGTTTTGGAGAAGAGAAGTACAAAATTGGGCAAGAAATTATTAGTACCTTAACAAAGGAAACAATTCGTAGTGGGAAAATTACAATCAGAAATAATATAGCAGATCATCATACTCCACAAATTCATTGCTTGTTAATAATTCCTTTAGAAGAAAGAGGCGTTATTACAGGCACATTAAAGATTTACTACCGTCAAGCTTATACCATTACATATACACTGCAAACAATGGCAATAGGACTAGCTCAAATTATCTCTACCTTAATGGAAGTTTCGAGAGTGGAGCAAATAAAAGAAGAAGCAAATAAAGCTGAACTAAAGGCTTTACAGACTAAAATCAACCCACATTTTCTCTTTAATGCTCTTAATGCAATAGCGTCTACAACTAGACGGAATCCTGATAAGGCGAGAGAGCTCATAATAAGTTTATCTGGGTATATGCGATATAATCTCGAGGTGGGAGAAGAATTAATTGATATTCAAATTGCACTTCAACAAGTAAAAGATTATATCAAAATTGAAAAAGCACGATTCGGTGACCGTCTTCAAGTAGAATATGACGTGGATGATACACATATTAAGTTACCAAGCTTACTAATACAGCCTTTAGTTGAAAATGCAGTTGTTCATGGCATTCTGAAGAGGAAAGGTCCGGGTGTAGTCACTATTTCTATAAAGGATTTGGGAGAAATGGTGCGAGTAAGTGTAAGAGATACAGGAGAAGGAATTAACCAAGAGATTATAGATCGCTTGGATCGTGGAGAAGTTTCTTCCAAGCAAATTGGTTTATCAAATGTTCATCAACGTCTAAAATTAATATATGGAACAGGGCTCATTATCCGCAGATTGGAGCCAGGTACAGAAGTATATTTTGACATAATGAAGGGGATATCATGAGAGCAATCATTGTAGAGGATGAAGTTCCAGCAAAGGAAGAGTTGGAATATTTAATTCAAACACATAGCAATATAGAGATTATAGCATCATTCGAAGATGGCTTAGATGTTTTGAAGTTTTTACAAGAGGAAGAAGTAGACGTCATCTTTCTTGATATAAATATTCCTTCATTAGATGGAATGTTACTTGCAGGGAGTATTAGTAAATTTGCAAGAAAGCCTTATATTGTTTTTACTACAGCATATAAAGAACATGCTGCACAAGCATTTGAATTAGAAGCATTTGATTATATATTAAAACCGTATGAGGAAAAGAGAATAGCTTCTATGCTCTCCAAATTAGAAGGTCATGTGAAAAAAGAGCAACAAGTACAAGAAGAAGTGATTCCAGAAGCTAATCGAAGAATTAATCTCCGAAAAAATGAGAATATAATAGTAACGGACGTAAATGAGATATATTATGCGGAAGCAAGTGAGAAAATCACGCTTGTTTATACGAAAGATGAAGAGTTTACGATGCCTATGTCTATTACAGAATTTCATGATAAATTACCACAGGATGTTTTCTTTCGATGTCATCGTTCCTATAGTGTCAGTATATCTAAAATCCATGAAATTGTCCCATGGTTTAATAACACGTATCTTGTTCGATTAAAGGATATAAAAGCAGAAATACCAGTAAGTAGAAGCAAGGTAAAGACTTTCCGACAAATTATGCATTTATAAATACCATTCATTCCGAAAAATATGCATTTCATTCTGATAACGATTTCAAAAGGTTTTCAAGCGGTATAATCCAAGTATAGAAATTATTAACTTGAATTCATATCATGAAAACCGAGGAAAGAGGAGATCGGAATGAAAGAACATAAAGTAAATCGCCTTCTTATCGTAATAGGTACCATCATTGTTCAGATGGGATTAGGAACTATATATACATGGAGCTTATTTAATCAGCCTCTTGTTGATAAATTTGGGTGGGAATTAAGTTCTACAGCTATTACTTTTTCCATCACTAGCTTTGCTTTAGCATTTGCCACTTTATTCTCTGGTAAGCTTCAAGATAAATGGGGACTTCGTCGTCTAGTGGCAGCTGCAGGAATTCTGCTTGGAGCAGGCTTAATTCTTAGTTCACAAGTATCTTCCCTATGGATGCTATACCTAGTAGCAGGTGTTATCGTTGGTTTTGCTGATGGTACTGCATATATTACCTCATTAAGTAACTTAATTAAATGGTTCCCAGATAAAAAAGGATTAATTTCAGGTATATCTGTTGGTGCATTCGGAACAGGAAGTCTTATATTTAAATATGTTAATGCAAGTCTTATTAGCTCATTCGGGGTTTCAACAGCATTCCTTTTATGGGGAATAATCGTATTAGTCATGGTAGTTGGTGGATCTTTCTTATTAAAAGAAGCAAAAGATGTAGCAAAAAACACAAAAGCGGCAACACAACAAAAAGATTATACAGTAAAAGAAATGCTAAAAACAAAGCAAGCTTACTTATTATTTGTGATTTTCTTCACAGCGTGTATGAGTGGTTTGTATTTAGTTGGAATTGTAAAAGACATTGGTGTTAGCTTAGCAGGTCTAGATGTTGCCACAGCAGCAAATGCAGTAGCACTAGTAGCAATCTTTAATACATCAGGAAGAATTATTCTTGGAGCTTTATCCGACAAAGTTGGTCGTATGCAGGTGGTATGTGGAACATTATTAGCTACGGCGATTGCTGTTGCAGTATTAAGCTTTGTACCGTTAAACTTCCCAATATTCTTTGCCTGTGTAGCTACAATTGCATTCTGTTTCGGTGGTAATATTACCGTATTCCCAGCCATTGTATCAGACTTCTTCGGACTTAAAAACCAAAGTAAAAACTATGGAGTAATCTATCAAGGATTTGGATTAGGGGCATTAGCAGGTTCTATCATAGCTGCATTATTAGGTGGATTTCAAGCAACCTTCACAGTCATAGCTGTGCTATGTATTGTATCTTTAATAATAGCAATCACGATAAAACCTCCATATGGAGCAGTTCAATCAAAAGAAAAACAAGAAAGATTGAAAAACATGCAGCCTCATACAAGAATTGGTTAATTACTCAACTTTCGCACCAGAAAAATAAGTGCTAATCGTTGGTTGTATTGTTTTTAAGGTCTATTAAATATATGGCTTGACAATGTTATTAAAAAATGAAAAAACACCTCGATCTTTGGTATAGT
>NZ_WEHU01000020.1 GCF_009183415.1 Bacillus sp. B1-b2
CCGTCCGCCGCTAACTTTAAAAGCAAGCTTTTAAAGTCCGCTCGACTTGCATGTATTAGGCACGCCGCCAGCGTTCGTCCTGAGCCAGGATCAAACTCTCCAATAAAGAGTAAGATTAGCTCAAATGCTAAACTCTAGCTTTTGTAATACTTGTTTCGTTCTATAAGAACGATTTATTGTTGACGTTTATTGTTCAGTTTTCAAGGAGCATTTCGTTTGTCGCCTTCGAGAAGCGACTTGATTATCATAACATTTGTTAACTTTGTTTGTCAACATGTTTTTTTGAGATAATTTTTCCGTCGTTTAGTTCAACGTTTTGTGTTGTTTCAGCGACGGATATAAATATAACAATAATTAAATCAAAGGTCAATACATTTTTAAAAAAATATTCCCCTCATTCTTCAACATACCAATAAATAGAAAGCATACCTTCTCTAACAGCTTACTTATTCAATAGTTCCAATAGATAATTATTAATAAGAACCTTTTTATCCCTTTCCATTATTCTTTCATATATAACCAAAGCTCTATCAAACTTATTCCTTCCTTAACAAAAAGAACATGCCTCCTAATTTATTTTTGATTGCTCTCCTTCTATATAAATAGCATCTTACTTCCATTATTCTTTTTTAAAATTATTAATAATAGGATTAGTAGGAAACAATAATTAAAATTGATTCATTATTTTAATTCAGATTTCATATTATTTTAGGAAATAAGTTTTTAATAATATGAAATAGGTTATATGAACATAATCGGATTCTTTTTCAGTTCCGTTTTAATCACGTGAGAAGAAATCATAATTAAAGCAGGGGATAACATTAATATGGAAATGGATTTTCTATTAAAACTAGGCATTTCTGCTGGGTTAGGACTAATTATTGGATTAGAAAGAGAAATTAAACGTAAACCAGTAGGACTAAAAACTAGTCTAGTTATAAGTATCGTAAGTTGTTTACTAACTATTATATCTATTGAAGCAGCATATAAGTTTCCAGGTAGCGATCAAGTAAATATTCAAATGGATCCATTACGATTGCCAGCTCAGATTGTCTCTGGAATTGGTTTCTTGGGAGCAGGTGTCATACTTCGTAGGGGGAACGACAGTATTTCAGGCTTAACTACAGCTGCATTAATATGGGGAGCAGGAGGAATTGGAATTGCTGTAGGTGCAGGATATTATATAGAAGCACTAACAGGAGTTACTCTCCTATTAATAAGTGTTAAATTCATCCCCTTTCTTATGAGTTTAATTGGACCACGTCAACTAAGAGAAAAAGAAATACGTGTTAAACTTAAATCTCATGAAAAAGAAAATGTCACCACTATTATTTCCGAGATAAGGAAATTAAAAACTGGTATTAAGCATCTCAGAATTAAAGATCTTGAAAATGGCGATCATTCTATATTACTCATTCTAATTGTCAATCAAAAAAGAGAAGTGACAGAGGTATATAGAGAAATATCCGAGATTAAAGGAGTAAGTGAAATTGAAATTGAAAGCATAGGTTAATTACCATGTACTTAATATAAATTCCCACATACCATTTAGTTAAATCTGATAAGCGAAAGAGAGATATCATTTTCGCTTATCACTACAAAAAACACAGCTTGAAAAATTTAACCATTCTTGTATAATAAATATATAGTAATATGGGGGCTTAGCTCAGCTGGGAGAGCGCTTGCATGGCATGCAAGAGGTCGTCGGTTCGATCCCGATAGTCTCCACTCATAGAAGAAGCACTTCAATATTGAAGTGCTTCTTCTATTTATATCACTATTGTTTGCTACATGAAAAGACAAGTACCAAGGGAATTCGTAATCGTCTATTATATTCATCCTCATTCGTGAAATACTCACGTTTAGGAACTCCTTCTCGTAAATGATTTATAGTAAACCCTACTTTAGTTAAAGTAGTAAAATATTGTTCTATTGTTCGATGGTACTTTACTACAATGCTCCCTATCCACGGCTCTTTTCTTTCACCTTCCATAAAGTAATCATCTACAATCCAATTTTCTCTTTTACTACCTGACTGTGTACTTAAAAAAGAAGAAGTAGTAAGTGGGTGTTGGACACTAAATATGAAGTTGCCATTTTCTTTAAGTGTAGTATGTATTTCGGAAAACAATGAAAAAATATCTGATACATAATGAATAGCCATTCTAGATGCTACAACATCATATCTATTTACTGGAAATTGATAACTCTCCATCGTGTCATGATGAATAAATCCATTTAAATTAGTTACATTATTTCTAGCTACATGCACCATTTTTTCCGATCCTTCTATGCCAACATAACTTCCTGCACCGTTGGTTAAAAGTTCTTTTCCGAAATGTCCATCTCCACAGCCTAAATCTAGTATATCTTTTCCTCGAAAATCTTTAAGTAAATCAAATATGATAGGACCCTCAATTGCATTATTAGGACTATCTTCTCTCTCTCTTCTACTTAAATAACGTAAGAGGAAATCTTCTTGGTCATAAGCACTTGACCCTCTATGTTCCATAAACGCTCTCCTCCTCATCTTCTTTTTACATATTCATCCATTATCATAACACACTAACAGAGTTTATTTTTTCTTCTGTCTTATACGACAACTTCCTCCCTAACCTTTCTCCAATTCTCCTTGTTTTTTTTGTTTTTTTGAGATAATAATAAGAAATAAGTAATTATTTTTATTTAAAAATTTATATTTTGTCGGATTATATGGATTATTTGTCGCACATTATGTATAATCAGCCTATTGAATTTTTTAGGTAGTATTAAGGAGGTTTTCATGTTGGGTAAAGCATTAATTATTGGTGCTGGTGGTGTTGCAAGCGTTGTAGCGCATAAATGCTGTCAAGTACCGGATGTATTCGAAGAAATTTGTATTGCTAGTAGAACTCTTTCCAAATGTGAAGCAATCAAAGATAAATTAGATGGTGGAAAAACTAAAGTATCAGTTGCGCAAGTTGATGCTGATAAAACAGAAGAAGTAATTGAATTAATCAATAGCTTTAAACCTGAATTAGTTATTAACGTAGCACTCCCTTACCAAGATTTAACAATTATGGACGCATGTCTTGCTACTGGTGTGCACTACTTAGATACTGCAAACTATGAGCCACCTGAAACAGCTAAGTTTGAATATAAATGGCAATGGGAGTACAAACAAAAATTTGAGGAAGCAGGCTTAACTGCTTTACTTGGTAGTGGTTTTGATCCAGGTGTAACTGGGGTTTTCACTGCATACGCACAAAAACATCATTTTGATGAAATTCATTATATTGATATTGTGGATGCAAACGGTGGAGATCATGGGTATCCATTTGCTACAAACTTTAACCCTGAAATCAATATTCGTGAGATAACAGCAAACGGAAGATATTGGGAAGAAGGGGAATGGGTAGAAACACCACCTCTTTCTGAGAAAAGAGAATATGATTTAGACCAAGTTGGTCCAAAAAACATTTACCTTTTATACCATGAAGAACTTGAATCCTTAGCAGTAAACATTAAAGGTCTTAAGAGAATTCGTTTTTGGATGACCTTCTCTGATAATTACTTAAATCACTTAAAGGTCCTAGAAAATGTTGGAATGACATCTATTGAACCTATTATGTATGAAGGAAAAGAAATTATTCCTTTACAATTCCTAAAGGAAATTCTTCCAGATCCAGCATCACTTGGACCTAGAACGAAAGGAAAAACAAATATTGGATGTATCATTCAAGGCGTTAAAGATGGTAAACCAAAATCTTATTACGTTTACAATATTTGTGATCACCAAGAATGCTATCGTGAAGTTGGCTCACAGGCAATTTCATACACAACTGGAGTTCCAGCAATGATAGGTGCAATGTTAATGATGAAAGGTGTTTGGAAAAAACCTGGCGTTTATAACGTAGAAGAATTTGATCCAGACCCATTTATGGACGCACTAAACAAACATGGTTTACCTTGGCAGGAGAACTTCTCTCCTACTCTTATAGATTGAGAGGAATCAAATGAAACAAATTGACTTTACAAAGGTTCCATCCCCATGTTATGTAGTGGATGAGCGTTTACTTACAAAAAATTTAGAAGTGCTAAATTCTGTTCAAGAGCGAACTGGAGCAAAAATCCTCCTAGCTCTTAAAGGATTTTCTATGCACTCTACTTTTCCCTTGGTTGGTAAATATCTAGCAGGTGTAACATCTAGTTCATTATTTGAAGCAAGATTAGGCTTCGAAAAAATGGGCAAAGAAGTACATGCATACGCACCTGCTTATGTGGATAGCGAATTTGATGAATTACTTCAATACACAGATCATATCGTATTTAATTCTTTCAACCAATGGAGTCGTTTTAAAGAGAAGGTACAAAATGCTGGCAAAAAGATAGAGGTTGGTCTTCGTATTAATCCTGAATACTCAGAAATAGAGACACAACTCTATAATCCATGTGCTCCATATTCTAGATTTGGAGTAACACTTGATAACTTTAAGCCGGGAGAATTAGACGGAATTGATGGACTTCATTTCCATACAATGTGTGAACAAAACTCCGACACATTGAAACGTACTATTGAAGTTGTCGACGCGAAATTTGGTGAACATTTGAAGAAAATGAAATGGATTAATTTTGGTGGAGGACATCATATTACTCGTCCTGACTATGATATCGAAACTCTAATTGAATCTATTCTTTTTATCAAAGAGAAATATGATATTGATGTATATCTAGAACCTGGAGAAGCTATTGCCCTTCATACTGGCTACTTAGTTTCAACAGTACTTGATATTGTTCACAATGGTATGGATATTGCTATCCTTGATACATCAGCAACATGTCATATGCCAGATGTTTTAGAAATGCCTTATCGTCCTATGATAATAGGGGCAGAAATGCCAGGGGAACAAGAATACACTTATAGACTTGGTGGTATGACCTGCCTAGCAGGAGATGTTATTGGAGATTATTCCTTCAAAGAACCTTTAAAACCAGGGGATAAAATAGTATTTACAGATATGGCTCACTATACAATGGTTAAAAATCATATGTTTAATGGCGTTAACTTACCTTCTATCGCATCTTACAATGAAGAAGAAGGCATTAAAGTTGTTAGACAGTTTGTCTTTGAAGACTATAGTAATAGACTTTCTTAAAAGAAAAGAACGCCAGTCATTTGACTAGCGTTCTTTTCTTTCCACCAAAAAACTAACTAAATTATGCTTTCTTCTCCCATTTCCCATCTTCATCTTTAGAATATGTCTTCTTTACAGCACTCCATGCTACTTTAAATGCAGTTTCTTCTTCCTCATACTCTTCTTCTGCAGAATTAAAGGCTTCTTTAAAGATTTCTTGTGCATGCTTCGGTAGGTAATCTTTTACTGTTTCAGGTAAATCATTAAGTGATTGGTATGGCATCATACAACCTCCTATTTTTCAAATTGTATTAGATTACATACCCTTCACCAAAAAGATCATAAACAAAAAGCCTTATATATGAAAAGGACATACAACAAAATCAGTCCTTTTACTTCTTAATTGGTCAGCAGTATAAATTTCTTATTGATACCCATTTTTTCTATCTGTAGCTTCATCTTTTATTTCTTCTCTAAAAGAATGGATAGAATCTTCTCTTCTACTATTTTTTTCTTTAATCATTTCTTTTTCTTCCGAACTTGCAAATTCCATTGTTTCTTCTGCTTTTTCTATATTTTCTAGTGTGTTTTGTACCATATCCTGTAATTTTTCTACATTATCTAAACGATCATCAGGGTTTGATTTATTATAGCTCATTTTATATCCTCCAACATATATGATGTGTTACCTATGTATTTTGGATGTCTTTCTTCCTTTTTATTCAGGAAACTAATAGGAATTCTTAAGTAAAAATTAAGGTTTCTTTAGTAGTATGATTTATTATTTAATGGAAGGGAAAGAAAAACGTATGATCAGTTCAATCTCAAGCAGCTCAACAAGCATTACTTCTAGTACAACAAGTAGTAGTTCATCAGATGTATCTATTCAGATAAAATCACTTGAAAGTCAGAAACAGCAATTAAAATCTCAGCAAACTCAAATTGAACAGAACAAGAATTTAAAAGAAGAGGAAAAAGAAAAACAGCTAGAGCAAATAAAAAAACAAATTTCTCAATTGGAAGAGCAAATTCAAGTACTTCAAAGCCAAAAGTCAGAATCTAGTAATCAAAGCTCTGTGTCTAAAATACAACAAGATAATGTCTCAATAAGTAAGGAAGCTTACTCATTATATAAAAACACTAAAACAGTAACTAGTGACTCAAGTAAATAATTTCATGAATATAGTATTTACATTTCAAATTAACAAAGGTTGATTGGCGTTTTTATTCGCTACAATCAACCTTTTGTTTTTCTAGATAACTTGCTACCTTTAGATAATACATACTTAATTATTCTACCATTTATTCACTAAGACAACCTTTCCAACCGCACTACCAGATGCTAAATAGTCATGTGCCTTTGCTACTTCTTCTATTGTGAATACTCGTTTATCTATTAATGGTTTTAATTTATTGTCTTCTGCAATAACTGATAATTCCTTTAATATAGCACCATGGTTGTCTCTTTTAGACTCATTTAATATCTTTAATAGCATAAAGGTTACATGAAGGGAAAGACCTTTGGCATGAAGAGGTGATAAATCATGTGTAGACCTTGCTGCAATATTTAATACTGTACCATTGATACTAGCTGCTTGAAAGGACTTGTCTAGATTATCACCACCAATTGTATCAAAAACGATTGGAAACCCCTCTCCGTTTGTATATTTTTGTACATATTCTTCCACCTTTTCTTCTTTATAGTTCAAGATGAAATTAGCTCCTAGTTTTTTTGCTATTTGTCCTTTTTCACCACTTGAAACAGTTGTATATATATCGGCACCAGCATATCTAGCTAGCTGTATAGCAATATGACCTACTCCTCCTGTTCCTCCGTGGATAAGAATTCTATCTGTCGATTTTAATTTCCCTCTCTCAAATAGTGCTTCCCATGCAGTAATTCCAACAAGAGGTAAAGCTGCCGCCTCTTCCATTGTAAGATTTTTAGGTTTTTTCGCTAATAAGCGTACATCTGCTAACATGTATTCTGCTAATGCTCCACCAGTTCCTTTAAAACCACCAGCACAACCGAACACTTCATCACCAACACAAAAATCCTTAACTCCTTCACCTACCTCTGCCACAACACCTGCTACATCACCATGTAGTACAGCAGGTAAACAAGGTGCTGCTGCTGGTACTGCACCACTTCGCACTTTGATATCAATAGGATTCACACTTGTTGCTGCTACTTCAATAAGAACATGGTTAGGCTTTAATGATGGTTTCTCTATCTCTTTTAATATAAATTCACTTGCTTCTCCAAATCCTTCTATTATCATCGCTTTCATTTATCTCAGCTCCTCTTCTCCATTGTACTAAAGTTCCAATTTTAGTCGAAGCAATAATTCTTACATCTTTATGAATTCTAATAGTACAGAAGGTTTCTTGTTAGTGCTTTATGGATATAAATATCATTAAGTACTTTACCATGCAAGAAACATAAGGAGGAGATTATACATGGAGGATTTAAAAGAAAAAGTAGCATTCATTACAGGAGCAGCATCTGGTATTGGCCAAGCTACTGCACATTCTCTTGCTTTAAAAGGCATGAAAATTGCTTTAGTAGATGTGAATAAAGAAAAACTAGAAGAAACGAAGTATTCTATTAATGAAAATGGGGGGAATGCTATTTCACTTCAAGCTAATGTTGCCGATCCTGAGTCTATTAATAATGCCATTAAAGCTACCATAGAAGAATGGAAAAGAATAGATACTGTATTCATTAACGCTGGAATTAACGGTGCCGTTTCCTCTATTGAAGACCTAACCCCATTAGAATGGGATACTACTATTGAGACAAATTTAAAAAGTACGTTCTTAACGGTTAAATATTCCATCCCTTATCTAAAGGAAAATGGTGGAAGTATTATTATTACAAGTAGTATTAATGGAAATAGAGTTTTTAAAAACTTTGGCATGTCTGCATACAGTACATCGAAAGCTGGACAAGTTGCCTTTGGAAAAATGGCAGCATTAGAATTAGCACAATTTAAAATCCGTGTAAATACAATTTGCCCTGGAGCTATTGACACAAATATTGAAAAAAATACCTTTAAAGATGAGAAGCACTTAGAAGAAATTATTATTCCAGTTGAGTATCCAGAAGGTAGTCAGCCATTGTCCCATGGATCTGGTAGTGCTAATCAAGTTGCTGATTTGGTTTGTTTTTTAAGCTCTGACTTGTCCAATCATATAACAGGTACAGAAATTTTTATTGATGGAGCAGAATCCTTACTATAAGGTGAGGAATTGATTATAAGCCACATATAAACAATCACATTGTAACTTATGCTAGAATTAAGTATTACTTATTGTTAAGGGGGAACAAGGTGATGAACGAGACAATAAAAACTTTAGCTAATCATCGCTCTTTCAGAAGCTATCAATATAAAGAGGTTACTATGGAGACGATTGAACAGATTATGCTAGCTGCACAATCAGCACCGTCATGGATTAACGGACAGCATGTTACAGCGATCCTTGTACAAGATGTAGAACGAAAAGATCGATTAGCGGAGTTATGCGGCAATCAAAAGCATATTAAAGAAGCACCAGTTTTTCTTGTGTTTTGTGCAGACTTCTATCGTGCTAACCTGGCTAGTAATTTAGAAGGTAAGGATTTTAAAGCTATTGAGGATATTGATACTCTTTTAGTTGCAGCTACAGATGTAGGATTAGCTATGCAAAACGCCATAACAGCAGCAGAATCTCTTGGACTTGGTACTGTACCTATCGGAGGTATTCGTAGAAATTCTCTGGAGGTAATTGAGTTTCTAAAATTACCAAAGTACGTTTTACCCATCTCAGGACTATGCCTTGGCTATCCAGAAGGAGATCCTGGTCTGAAACCACGTCTACCTTTACAAGCTATTTTACACGAGGAAAAATATGAACAAAACCAACAGCCCTTTTTAGAATCCTATAATCAAACCTACAAAGAATACTTAAAGGATAGAGGAGATAAAGAAGCCGATTGGACAGAGAGAATTGCTTCTTTTTATCATCAATCCTATTACCCAAGTAACGCAAAAAGTATTAAACAACAAGGATTTCTCTCTAAAGATATGAACCAATAATCATTTAGATTTCTCGATTATTAAAAATCCTAGCTTATTCTAATTGCTAAATATAGTAAGAATAAGCTAGGATTTTTAATTCTTTATTTTGGGAATGTAATTTCAAAAGAAGTTCCTTTACCTAGAATACTCTCCGCTTTAATAACTCCATCATGCTTCTCTACAATCCACTTAGCGATAGAAAGGCCTAAACCAGTTCCTTCTATGTTTGTTCTAGATTGTTCTACTTGATAAAATCGATTAAATATTTTAGATAAATCCTCTTTTGGTATACCCATTCCATTATCCTTTACTTCTATTACTACAGAGTTTGCCTTTTCTGTAGCTTGTAAAATAATTTCTCCACCCTCATCGGTAAATTTCATACTATTATCAACAAGAATAACAAGCATTTGATGAATTCTTTCCTTATCACCATTGAATGGAATTTGCTTTTTTGTCATGGAATAGATTTTTTTGCCTTGAAAGTCAGCAATATCTTCATATTGGAGCACTACTTCTTGTAATACTTCCTCAAGAGAAAACATAGTTTTTGTTATTTCTACCTGATTAGAATCTGATCGAGCTAATGTTAAAAGATTCGTAACAAGCTTACTTAAACGCCTTGTTTCTTTTGAAATGACAGAAATATCAACTGCTTTCTCCTGTACCGTTGCATCTGGCTCCCGAAATAATAAGTCAGTTCTTGATTGAATAACAGCAAGAGGGGTACGTATTTCATGAGAAGCATCCGAGACGAATTGTTGTTGAGCTTCCCAAGATCTCTGGATAGGCACTAACGCTCTCCCAGCTAACAAATAACCAGCTACTACCGCAAACAAGCTGCCTATTGCAACACCAATCGTCATTATCAAAATAAGTTGATGTAGCATACTTTCCTCTGAATCAATATTTCTAAGCAATTGAATGGTTTTTGTTTCTCCATCAATTTCAATAGTCGTGGAGATTGTTTGAAAAGTATATCCTTCTGAAGAAGTCCTTTTCTCTAGTTTATTTAATTCAATAGGACGAAATTGTTTCTCTTCACTCGTATAATCAATAATGGAATTTTCCATCATTCCTTCAATATGATCATCTTTATCCCATTGAATAAGATTTATTTGTGGTTCAAGCATTGGAGTACGATCAGAAGGAGTTCTCTCATTTCTTTCCAATACTAAGCTTATTTTCTTTATACCATTCAATAATGAATTATTAACTTCTCGGTAGGTTTGCTTTTCTGTATAATGATACACAGTAGAACCTAATACGATCATTAAAAGAATAAAAACAAGGGAGTTTAATATAGTAAGATTTATTCTAGTTTTACGAAACATGTTCCTTAATACTCCTTATACTTCCTTTAAAATGTAACCTACGCCTCTTACAGTCTGTATATCTTTGTGGTATTCAAAAGGCTCTAACTTTTTACGCAATTGATGGATAAAAACCTCCACAATGGCTATAGTTGTATCAGAATCAAATCCCCAAATACGATCAAACATTTGTTCTTTCGTTAAAATCTTACCATTATTTTGGATAAGGTACTCTAATAATTCATATTGTTTAATGGTTAATTTAATAGGTTCATTTTTCACTAGTACATCATTTTCTTTACCTGTAAGTACTATTTCTTTATATTTTAACCCCGCATCTAAATCAAGTGCTCCACTTCTTCTTAGAAGCGCTTTTATCCTTGCTAGTAACTCAGGTGCTTGAAACGGCTTAACTAGATAATCATCTCCACCATATTCCAAACCCTTTACTCGGTCTTCCAGTGAATCCTTAGCAGTTAAGAATAAGACAGGTGTATTTATCTTCTCTTTTCTAATTCGCTGTACAATTTCAAAACCATTCATATGTGGTAACATTACATCTAAAACAATTAAATCATATATATTTTGCTCAGCATAAAACATGCCATCCTCGCCATTATCTGCCGTATCAACCGTATACTCTGTTTCTAAGATGCTTTTTATGGATTCTAGTAAAGAAACATTATCTTCTACTACTAATAATTTCATCAGTTTTCTCCTTAACTACATTTCATTATATTTTATAGATGTTTAGAAAATTAAACAAGTCTATCCATATTTTAAATGGGTAGACTTAATTTTTCCTTAATGATGGAAGAATGCAAACTATCTGTTAAATGACTTCTGGTAAAAGAAAATAGTTACTCAATTTATCATTCACATGTGTTTGCCAGTGATCTAAGGGAATATTCAATTGTTTCAATACTTTATAAGCATGTACCCAAGCACTCATTTCTGCATTAACGCGATAAGACCAATCATTTAGCCAATAATCATGATCTAACTCTCCATTCCTAAAGTCGATTACATGACCAATTTCATGAGCCAACGCATATGTATTCTCTAAAGTAAACTCATAGGGAACGGTTATATGCATGTTTGTATTAAAACTAATTTTTTTCGTAGGATGATAAACCACACTACAACCTAAATCTTCTGCGACCTTAACAACCTTCATAAATTCATTTTCAGTTAGCATTCTAATAATCAAAATCCCCTTTACCAATAATTTCTATCTTTTTTTTATTTAGGACATGTTTATGTTATTAAAAATCGGCTATATAACAAATGTACAATTTATTAAAAATCTTTTAAGGAGTGATAACTATGGCAGACAACAAAATGAGTAGAGAAGAAGCAGGTAGAAAAGGCGGAAAAGCTACATCAAAAAATCACGATAAGGATTTTTATCAAGAAATTGGACAAAAAGGTGGAGAAGCCACTTCCAATAATCATGATAAAGAATTTTACCAAGAGATTGGTAAAAAAGGTGGAGAAACTACTTCAGAAAATCATGATAAGGAATACTACCAAGAAATCGGTAAAAAAGGTGGAGAAGCTACCTCTGATAATCATGACAAAGAATTTTACCAAGAAATCGGTAAAAAAGGCGGAGAAGCTACTTCCAATAACCATGACAAGGATTTCTATCAAGAAATTGGTCGAAAAGGTGGAAATTCCCGTAACGACGATTAAAAGTTAATGGAATATAGTTATAATTAAAATGACGAATGAATTGCTAGAAGAGTCTGGTTTCCACTTATTACTGGTAACCAGACTCTTCTTTATTATACGAGAAAACAACCTTTTATTCAAAAATATTATAACATTTTCTCCTGGAACCATTTTCCTGCTTCTTCTACTTCACTTCTAGTGAGTTGATGGCCATAATTTTCATAATGCACCTTAACAGCTGCTCCAGCACTTCTTAACAATTCCTCTAGCTCTTCTGTTTCCGAAACTGGACAAATAGGATCATTCTTACCTGCAGCGATAAAGACTGATAACTCATCCATTGAAGGTAGAGCTACTCCTCTTCTTGGAACCATTGGATGATGAAGCATTGCTCCTTTTAAACTATTCTCATAATGAAAAAGTAAACTAGCTGCAATATTAGCTCCATTGGAATATCCTATTGCTACTATATTCTTTCGATCAAAATCATATTCTTCTGCCGCATTATTCAAGAATTCATTTAGCTCTTTAGTTCGATAAATTAAATCTTCTTCATCAAATATTCCTTCTGACAATCTGCGGAAAAATCTTGGCATGCCATTTTCTAATACATTACCGCGTACACTTAAAATAGAGCAAGCAGGATCTATTAATTCAGCAAGAGGCAACAAATCATGCTCCGTTCCTCCCGTACCATGTAATAACAAGAAAATCGGCTTCGTTAAATCAGTACCTTTTTTAAAAATATGTTGCATCATCATTTCCCCTTCCTACCTTAAATAGATAAATTGAATATATTTAATGTTTTATCTTGAATTCGAGATAATAATACTATTTTAAAAGCTTTAAGTCAAGGAGTAGATTCTCTTGGAACATTATCCAAAAAAATCTATTATTTCCTATTATTTTCTGCTAGAATAATATTTGTAAATAATCATTACTCTCTCTTTTTTCATGCCCAAATTTTAATAGTATTTACCTATTACAATTACCTTAACTTTGAATTAAAATAACTATGATTAGATTCTTTTCTTTATGAATCTTTTTTGTTTTTTTAATACACGAGAGAGGGAAAAAAAGTGGGGATTATTAATATAGGGGATTTTATAGAAACCGTTCATTTTAAGGGACTTCAAATATCCTTAATGGCTTCAGGTGATGGCACCGAAGTTATCTATCATAAGTTACAACCAGAATCTAGTTGGGCAATGGGACCAGAGGAAGATTGGACTGGTTTAGAGTTTTTATATGTTCTATCTGGAACACTCATTTATCATACAGATAAAGAAACAATCACTTTGACATCTGGACAAGCCTTTTCAGCTGCTCCAATAAGAAGATACACTAACTTTCAATCTGTCGGAGTTAGTGAATTTATATATGTTTCTAGTCAACCAGTATTTCATCATTATAGTCATTTAACTAAAGATCTTTTAGACTTAGCCATCTCTATTGAAGAGAAAGATGGCTATACAGTTGATCATTGTGAAAGAATTAAGCACTACTCCATGTTGGTTGGTAAGGCTTTAGAATTAAGTACAAAGCAAATTACACTTTTAAATTTAGCTTCTTTCTTCCATGATGTAGGAAAAGTTAGAGTTCCTCTTGAAATTCTCCAAAAACCAGGAAAGTTAACTTCTGAGGAATGGGCAGTAATGAAAAAGCATCCTACCTTTGGAAGGCAATTGTTAGAAGAGACACATATCCCGCTCCTTACAGATATTGGTCTAATAGTGGAGCAGCATCATGAACGTTACGATGGGAAGGGGTATCCCAATTGCTTACAGAGAGAGCAAATCTCTATAGAAGCTAGTATTATTTCAGTCGTAGATTCATTTGATGCGATGACAACTGAAAGAGTTTACAAAAAAGGAATGCCACCTGAAAAGGCATTTGAAGAAATCATTAATAATAAGGGTACTATGTATCATCCATTAGTTGTTGATACTTTTATAGCATTAAAAGAAGATATTTTAAATTATTGAAAAGGGGTCAAACACATGAAGAAATTAGTATGGAGCTTTTTAGCAGTATTATTGATTACATCTGTTCAAGTGACAGCTACAGATGCAGCTGTTTTATCAAATACAAAGGAAGAAGTTAAAACACTAGCAATCAGCGAACAATCTTCCAATAATGTATTCCAAATTAGAAAAATTGTACCACCAATTCCTCAAGCATAATTATTCATAAAGCATCATTTGGATGAACATTATCCTTATGATGCTTTTTTTAATTATATGCTGTTTACCGTATATGAACCAATATCTTAATCCACCCAAGAAGTGAAATCCAGAGTGGTACACTAAGGACAATACCCCATTTTAACCCATTAAAAAAATTTGTTTGTTCCTCCATCATATCCACTCCTTTTACTAAGTAGATCTTTGTATATTTCATTATAACAGATTAGGAAAACGCTTTCATTATCTTTATTTATTGTAAGATGTATTGATGAATACGATATGTTTTAATAATATTATTAACTTATTCTTGTATTTTAAACATCTATATTTTTATTAATATTATTTTATGAGTACTGTTTGTATTTTGACATAAAAAAAGGCCCGAAAAAAATTTTTCGGGCAAAAATCTATTTTAAGAGGGGAAACTCTTAACATGTTTATATAATAACGAGTAATTATGAACAAATGATGAACAAATCATTAAAATTTAAATAAAATGTTTTTTTAGTTACGCTTATACATTATGTTGCTTCTATCCCAATATAAGAGAAGGAAGCAAAATTAAATAAACCCTTATCAGTTAATTTTAATGTAGGTATCACTGTTAAAGATAAAAAAGATAGAGTTAAAAATGGATTAAATTCTAAACTACCTTTTAACCGTTTAACTCTCTCATTAAGTTCTTTCATTTCTTCATATAAAGTTAAGTAAGACTGATCTGAGATTAATCCAGCAATTGGTAAAGATAATTGAGCAATAATTTCCCCTTCTGCTACTACAACAATTCCCCCTTCTATCTCTTTTAACCTCTTTATAGCAAGTAAGATATCTTTATCGTTGGTACCTACCGATACTATATTATGGGAATCATGGGAGATAGTTGTTGCAATTGCTCCTCTTTGAATACCAAATCCTTTTACGATAGCTTTTCCTATATTACCCGTTTGATGATGCCTTTCTACTACTATTAATTTCAATTGATCTTTTTCAACAGATGGTACAAAGTAGCCATTTTCCAAATTTACCGATTCTATTGTACTATTTGTCACAATACTATTTGGGATTATTTCTATTAAGTGACAGAAGTTAGACTGTAATGGAACTAGTAAATCCTCTATCTCCAATTCAGCACTATTTATTAATGGTATTCTACTATCCTTATAATCATGTATAACCATTTTTTCTAATAGCAGCTTCCTATCTTTAACAATCCAATCACCATTTTTAAACACAGAATGCACGCTAAACTCTTCTAAGTTCTCTACAAAAAGAAAATCAGCTTTATATCCTGGTGCAATAGCGCCAATATCATCTAACTTATAACACTCTGCACTATTAATGGTAGCCATTTGAATCGCCGTTATTGGATCTAGCCCTTCCTTGATCGCTAACCTAATACAATGATCCACGCTTCCCTCTTCTACCAAATCATTAATTAATTTATCATCCGTTACAAATAAACATCTTCTTGCGTTTCTTTCTGTAACGATGGGTAGTAATGCTTTCAAGTCTTTCGCTACAGTACCCTCTCTTATCATTAAGTACATGCCTAAATCTAATCGATCCTTAGCTTCTTGAATAGTTGTTGCTTCATGGTCATTACGAATATCTGCTGCTGCATATACATTCAGTTTCTCTCTTTCTATACCCGCAGCATGACCATCAATAAGACGGTTATGTTGTTTCGCAGAAAGAAGTTTATTCATCATATCGGGTGTCGTGTGATAGACAGAAGGATAATCCATGACTTCTGCTAACCCTAACACTCTTTCATGGTTGTAAAATCCCTCTAAATCCTCTGAATAAAGGTTTGCTCCATTGGAATCCTTAGGAACTGCAGGTACACAGGATGGGAGCATAACTTTTATATCTAGTGGCAAGCCTTCCGATTTTTCTAGCATATACTGAATTCCCTCTACTCCAGCCACATTAGCTATTTCATGAGGATCTGTTACAACAGTTGTTACTCCATGTAATAAAGACACTTTAGCAAATTCTTGAGGAGTCAGCATGCTACTTTCAATATGTACATGACCATCAATTAAGCCAGGAATGACAAATTTCCCTTTAGCATCTATAACATTGCTTCCACTATACTTTCCTATCCCTGCAATATAATGATCAGCAATAGCTATGTCTTCTTCCATTATTTCGCCTGTAAATACATTAACAATCTTCGCATTTCTTATGATAAGGTCTGGTTGAATTTGTTTTCCTGCAACTTTTATGCGTTTTATTAATTTATCTTTCATTCTGCCACCCTCTTTTTTTCAAAATATTCAGTATTTATGTTTTAGCATCAATGTACTATCTTTTTTTATTTTGATCTTCTTTACAGAAGGTGAATAAACACAAGATCTTAACAAAAATTATGTATATAGAGTATGGAGAAATGCATATTTTTATTATTTTAATATAAATAGAAGTAAATTACAATTTATTATTTGTGAAAATATCTCCTTACTTTTTGTAGATATTTTTCATTTTGCTCCTAAATTCAGCTACAAAAAGATGGTATCATAGTAGGTATTATAACTATCTTTACCTTGGATTGTTATAAGATGGTGAGAGAGGAGAATTTTTTTGTATAAAGAATTAATTATAGCGATGCTTCGTTCTGGGTTATTCGGATTTGGTGGTGGTCCATCTGTTATTCCTTTAATTAGATACGAAGCTGTTACGAAATTTAAATGGCTTGACAATGAGGAATTTGGAGAGGTTTTAGCGATAGCGAATACTTTACCTGGTCCCATTGCTACCAAAATGGCGGCTTATTTAGGCTATCGCCAAAAAGGAAGTATCGGTGCCATTGTAGGTGTATTAGCACATATTTTACCAACTTGTTTAGCCATGGTTTTCTTATTCTCTTTTATTACCTATCTAAGTCATTCTACTATCATAACAAGTATGATTTCTGCAGTAGTACCTGTGATCGCTGTTATGCTTGGATTAATGGCATATGAGTTCGGAGAAAAGGCAATAAAGGGATTAGGGATATATGTAGGAATTGGGTTAACGGTCGTGTGCATAATTCTGCTACAGGGGTTATCTATTCATCCAGGAATTGTGGTCCTTATTTTTCTTACTTATGGAGCTTTCCATTTTAAAATAAAAAATAAACTATCAAAGAAAAAAGAAAGAGGCCATTCATCATGATAATTGTTAGTATATTTTTAAGCTTCCTAGTAGCAAATATTCTTGGTTATGGTGGTGGACCTGCTTCTATTCCTTTAATGTATGAAGAAATAGTCAATCGTTATAATTGGTTGTCGAATACAGAGTTCTCTAATATGCTAGCACTAGGAAATGCCTTACCAGGACCAATAGCAACTAAAATTGCTGCATATGTAGGTTTTGGTGTAGGTGGAACAACTGGGTTTATTGTAGCCTTAATTGCAACAGTTGTCCCTTCCGCTATTGCTTTAATTTTATTAATAAAGGTAATGAGTAAACATAAGGATTCTTCCATTGTTAAAGGTATGACCATATTAGTTCAGCCAGTTATCACGGCTTTAATGCTTGTGCTAACATTTGAAATGTTCCAAGACTCCTATCATTCAATGGGGATTTTCCAATCTCTAATCATTGCATTAGTTGCCTTTCTTTTACTGCAAAAATGGAAAATACACCCGGCATTTGTTGTCCTGCTTGCATTTTTATATGGCGGCCTAATCATACCACACTTTAGCTAATCGGTTTATTTACATATAGATAATCAAAAAGCATGTTATTAGCAATCTAATAACATGCTTCAGCTTGTTTTGAAAGTAGTGATTTAGGGAGATTTAACAGTAATTTTATGCAGCTGATTGTAGTGGGTCCTGGTCACTATAACCAAAGGCCGAAGCAGCTCAGCGCGAGCCCCTACCCCTGTATCGGAAATCAGCCCCCTATTCACTCTTGAATCTCTTTTAGCTCTTATTTTATAAGCTGTCTTAATTCAGACCAATTATTTATTCTATTCCAATTATACGCTTTATTATATGATTGATTTCTTACAAAGAATTGTACTGGGATATCTTGCAAGGTTTCTAGAACAGCTGGCTTATCATCAAAATAGTAATCTAGCTTTAGCTCATGAATAATAGGTAGCTTTTCGTGATCCTCCATTCCGCAGTAAAAATGATTGTCTTGTATAGGAAAACCAGCATCCTTCATCCATTGCTTTGTTTGCTCTGCAAATTCTTTCTTACGTGCAGTAATATAGTACACTTCATGTCCACTATCAACTAACTCATTAAGTATCTCAACAGCAAAAGGGAAAGGTGGACATTCCTTAAAGTAAATATCTTCTCTCAAGGAATTCCATAGTTTCTTTCCTTCTTCCCTCGTTAAACCAAAAGGTTCGTGAATCTCTACTGTTTCTAGATTTTGAAAAACACTAATATCAATTTTCTTATTAAGCATTTCATTATAAAGATGAAAAGCATATTCTCTTAAATTTATTAATGTATCATCTATATCAAAACCAAATCTCATGGAAACCTCCTATTACATACCAACTTTCTCTCGATTATCAAACAAGAAATGATTCTTAAAGTTTGCTTCTCTTTGCAATTGTTCCATTTGTATAGCATCAACCTTGGACATTCGCCTTTCTTCATACCGCTTAAGTGTTCTAATATCCTGTTTATTAGAAATGATGTCTGGAATAATCTTTGCCAATACTTCTGCATCTTTCAAAGCACTATTTAATCCAAATGCACCAGTTGGACTCATCGTATGCGCAGCATCTCCTAATAACACAACATTATCTTGCACCCAAGTTGAGCTTTTAGAACTAACTACTTTAAGCAGAACAAAGTCTTTCCATGATTGAATATGTTTCCTAACAGTTTGTTCTAACTCTGGTACTTCTCCCACTAGGGTTTGAATAAATGGTTGAAAAGACTCTTTTCGAATAGATGAGAAACTATTTTCAGGAATATTCCATCCAATTTGAATATAATTTCCATACTGTGTAAAAAGAGCTAGTTGTTGATCTTTCGCTAGCACCATTTTAATAGTAGGTCTCCAATTGGCTGGAGCTGGAACTCTTGCCCATAATAAATCATATCCATGACTTATAGAAGTAACAGGGAAATTCGCTTTCTTCCTAATAGTAGAAAAGCGTCCATCTGCTCCAACAATAATTCTACTTCGAATTTCTGTTTTTACTCCATTCATTAAAACTATTACACTAGTTGATTCTTTGTTTTCGAAAGAGAGAATGTCCATTACTCTACTGTTCAAAAAAAGTTGAAAAGTAGGTACACGCTTTGCCTCATCTAGAATAACCTTTAATAAATGGCTCTGAGGAACATGGATTCCAGTATGTGTTAGTCCCTTGTCAGGAAATACTTTTTTTATGGTTCTTCCCTTTTGCACATACTCTACTTCTTCCATAGGTAAAAGACCCATTTTTTGTAAAGAAGCATACAAGCCAGCTTCTTCTAATATTTCTTTTCCTTCTTGATTTAAGTGCTCGCCTCGAAACTCTTTATTAATTGATTCATGGCGTTCTAATAATACGGTAGAAACACCTGCACGTGCTAGCAACAGACCAAGTAATGCACCCCCTGGCCCCGCACCTACTATACATACATCTGTATCTAGTACCGTCATACTCTCCATCTTCTTTCACACATGCTATTTTTCTGGATATGCTGTTATTTTAATATCAGGACCAACCATTTCGGTTTTTGTAAAAATCAATGGCACAGATTCATTAATATCCTCAATATCCTTCCCTCTAAACGGGGTATATGAATTAGCGCCTCCTGCTAGTTTAGGTGCAATATACACTATATACTTTTGAATAAATCCTTGACGCATAAAACTGGCATTCACATCACTGCCGCCTTCTAATAAAATATCTGTTATGCCTTTTTCATATAGCTGTTTAAGCATATCGTCAAGATTAAGTTTTCCCTCATGAGAGCTTACTCGAAGTATTTCTACGCCTTTTTCTTCTAACTCCAAGGCTTTATTTTGGTCAGAATTCATACTAGTTATAATAATAGTACGAGCATCGTGACAATGTGTAATATTAGCATGAAGAGGAGTTCTAAGGTTAGAATCCAATATAATTCTTATTGGATTCTTAGAAGGTTTATCTAATCTAGTTGTTAATCTCGGATTATCAGCTAATACAGTGCCAACCCCCACCAAAATAGCATCAACATCATTTCTCAATAGATGAACTTCTTTTCGTGCAGCTTCGCTCGTAATCCATTGACTATGACCATTATATGTTGCTATCTTCCCATCTAGTGTCATCGCAACTTTAGAAATAACAAAAGGTTTTTCATGAATCATATTATGAATAAATCGTTCATTTAAACTTTGGGCTTCCTTTTTCAGTATCCCAACTTCTACTTCAATACCTGATTCTCTTATTATATTTATCCCTCTCCCTGCAACCATAGGATTAGGATCTTCTGTCGCAACTACTACTCTTTTTACTCCTGACTTGCTAACAAGTAATGCACAAGGAGGTGTTTTTCCGTAATGAGAACAAGGCTCTAATGTTACATACAGTGTAGCACCTTTAGCATGATCACCTGCCATGTTAAAGGCATGAACTTCTGCATGCGGTTCTCCTGCCTTGCGATGGAGTCCCGATCCAACAATCATTCCATCCTTTACAAGTACAGCGCCTACCACAGGATTAGGATTCGTTTTTCCTAATGCTGAGGCAGCAAGATCTAAAGCCATTTTCATAAAATCTTGATCTTGTTTCATTCTATTCACCCCTTATATGGTTAGTGGTTCTTCTTTCAATGGGATATGACCAGATTTCTTCACTTTCGTTTCTAGGTAGCCCTCATTAAAAATAGATACATCTCCCCATAATGGAACATTCTCATCTGCGGCTAAGCCAAGCTCTTGTAATGCTTTTAATTTTTTAGGATTGTTAGTAATTAACTTTACTTCCTTTATACGAAGTGCTTGTAATACTCTAATAGGTGCACCGTAGCTTCTAATATCATCAGGAAAGTCTAAAGCGTTATTTGCTTCCACTGTATCAAACCCTTGTTCTTGTAGGAGATAAGCAAGTGATTTTGTAAATAAGCCAATTCCTCTTCCTTCATGGTTAGCTAGATAGAATAATGCTCCGCTACCATTTTTCACAATCATACGCATGGATTCTTTCAATTGAAAGCCACAATCACATCTTTTACTTCCAAATATATCTCCTGTATGACAAATACTATGCATACGTATTAGTGTCTCTTCTGCATTTTTAAAGTCACCATAAACAAGAACAGAAGATTGCTGATAATCTGCTAAATGTAAAGATGGTAAAGATTGAAGCAATTCTTCCTTCGTTTTTGTTTTATCTATTTCAAGCCATGTATACCATTGGAAGGTTACTACTTCCTCGTCTAACTGCACGGGTAGTTTTATGGGACCAACCAAACTTAAATTTTGTTCTTCATTATAAGAAATAATTTGTATTTTATCTTGAAGAAGATTGATTACATTTTGTTCCATTATAAAATCTCCTTTATACGTTTACTGTACTTACACATTATTTATAATAGTTAACTTACTATATGTAAGTAAGTTTATTATGATAATGAAATAACGTCAAGTAATGCGTTTGCTCCGATATTTTATTGATAATTCTCATTGAATTACTCACCTTTAGTTAGCTTAATGACTAATTAAGTGATAATAGTTATCATAAATCAAAAATGGCCTTAGTACAATCTCCTAAAAATACCCTAAGTTCCTTTCCGTACACCTTTTCTTAAGCTAATTGATTTTCACACAAAATTAATATATAATTTGACTACCTAGTCAGAAATACAAAATTTATTGACTATTCAGTCATAAGATAACTCTTCCTACGAATCAGGAGGTTTACACGTGAAGGAAAAAGAAAAAGTAATCATAGATTCTGCATTGAAGTTTTTTGCCCAAAAAGGGTACTCTTCCACTTCAGTCCAAGAAATTGCTAATGATTGTGGTATTTCCAAAGGAGCATTTTATTTATATTTTAAATCAAAAGACTCTCTACTATATACTATCATGCATTATTTTTATGAAGAAGTTGTGAGTGCCTTTAAGGACATAGCAGAAAAAGAATCAACACCTAGGCAAAAAATGATAGAACAAATGACTTTTATGCTAGATCATTCTTTAAAACACAAAGATGTTATTATTATGCAAACAAGAGAACAAGCTATTCCTTTAAATGATTCCATTAAACAATTAATTGTGCAAATGCAAACAGAGCTACAGCAAAATACCATTAAAACCATCTATGAGATATATGGTGATGATAGTCAAAAATATCTTTATGATCTATTAATTATACAAGAAGGTCTTTTTCATTCTTTTTTAAAAACACTTTTCTTAAATCAAGCAATGGTAACAACTCAAGCAGCAGCAGAATATATTCTTAAAAGACTGGATTCCATGTATCTCGATATTAAAGAATCCAAGGAAGAGCCTTTAGTATCTAACCAGTTTTTATCTCAATTAATGAGAAAACCCAAAATTAATTTTATGGAACATAATAATGAAAAAATAATAATTACCATTGATACCATTCGTAGTAAATTGGAGTACTCAGCCAATAAAGAGGATCTTGAGGTAAGTTTAGATGTACTACTAGAAGAAGTAAGAAACACGGAACCACGATTACCTATTATTAAAGGCATGTTATCCAACTTACATGAACACAAGGCTTCAAGAGAAGAACAAAAACTTATTGCTGATTTTTATCATATTTCTATCTGAACATAATTCCAGACATAAAATAGACGCTTTTACGCTTTATTTCACTTACCATCTAAGCATAAACAGATATGTCAACAGAGCTTCCCATACATAAAGAAAACAAAAGCAATCTGTACAAGCTTAATGCAACTCCACATTAGAAGATTTTTAAACCCTTAAAACTGTATTGCTGATAGCCTTCCACTTTATTGACTTTCATTCCTTATGAAAGTTTTTTTATTTGTCTATAATGGTACTATTCAAACTTTACGGGGGGTTAAATTTGCCTAATTCTATGCTCTCTAGATTTCTACGTTTACCTCTAAGCCTTAGAATACTGTCTATTTCATTAATAATAATTTCTACATTTGGACTTGCTATTAGTGTCATTGAACCAGAGCAGTTTCCTACATTATTTGAGGGAATTTGGTGGGCTATCATCACTACATCAACAGTTGGATATGGCGACTATGCTCCAACAACAGTGTTCGGAAGAATTACTGGAATCTTACTCATATTAACAGGAGTAGGCTTTCTATCCACCTACTTAGTTACGCTAGCAACAGCTGCTGTCGCAAAGCAAAATGCTTACCTAGAAGGAAAGGCTACATTTAAAGGAATAAATCATGTTATTATAATCGGATGGAATGAGCGTTCTCGTACATTAATTCACTCAATGAGAAAAGAAAGAAACTCCTTCCCCATTACTTTAATCGATGACTCTCTAGCCAATAACCCTATTCCAGAATCCATTCACTTTATAAAAGGAAATTCTAACTTAGATGAAGTGCTTATAAAAGCAAATATAACATCTGCTAGCAAAGTCATTATTACTGCGGATCAAGGAAAGGAAGAACTACAAGCAGACATGCATTCCATACTAAGCCTTCTTGCTATAAAAGGATTGAATCCCTCAGTACCTTGTATTATTGAAATCTTAACAGATGAACAAGTTTCTAATGCCAGTAGAGCTGGAGCAGATGAGATTGTTCAAACTAATAGTCTAACTAGCTTTGTAATGCTTAGTAGCTTGAATTCTCAGGATGCTATGATTGCCTTTTTAGAACTTCTTAAGCACTTGAAAGAGAAGAACTTACGTTTCCTACCAGTTGAGGATTACGCAATAGATTCCATGGATTTTATGACGGTAGGAGCCTACTTACTAGCAGAGGGAAAAATATTGATGGGGATAAAAAGGGGAGAGCATAGCTATCTTAATCCAGGTCCAACTTTTTCCATAGAAAAACAGGATGAACTAATCATTATTTCTTAGGTGAGAGGGAGAGATATACCTAAAAAGGCAGTCTCGAATACCAATCATGTCCCATTTATTCTAATAGATGTTTAATTATATAGGATTCAAACCAACAAAACCTGACTATTAGGCGCAAGAATCATTTAAAAAACACCTTATAGTTCAGGTTTTCCATTTACTTATAATACTGATGTTCTATCCTTTAATGAAAGACTCTTATACTTCTAAGTATTTTTTACAATTCTCAACACATTGTGTACAGATTTCTGCACAATATTGGCAATGTTTATGATCGTGTTTCTTACATTCCTTTGCACAGTCTTCGCATACAGCTATACATATTTTAGCTAATTCTTTCGCATAAAGTGATTTTCGAATAATAGCTTGTTCTAAATGGCTGCAAATCTCTACACATTCTCTATCTAAATAAATACAGTCTAACATCCTACCTACATGCTCTTCTGCTAAGCATTCATTCATACAATGATTTGCAACAATCATACATTCTTGTAATGATTTAATAACTAATTGTTCTTTTTCCACTAACATCTTCAATCCACCTCTTTCTACAGCTTTCCTTTCTCTTTATTTATCCTATTTCTAAAGCTTCAAACATGTAAGTAAGAAATGAAATATAAAGAGCATAGTATCATGGATACTATGCTCTTTGGGCTTACAATTTTATAGGCGACTTTCTAATTCTGCTTTTTTCTCTTCAAAGCCTGGTTTACCAAGTAAAGCAAACATATTTACTTTATATGCCTCAACTCCTGGTTGATCAAATGGGTTTACTCCTAATAGATATCCACTCACTGCACAAGCTTTTTCGAAGAAATACACTAAATAACCAAAAGTATATTCATTCATTTCTGGAATAGTAACAACTAAATTTGGTACTCCTCCATCTGTATGTGCAAGTAGAGTTCCTTCAAATGCTTTGTTATTTACAAAATCTACTGTTTTACCAGCTAGGTAGTTTAAACCATCTAAATCATTTTCTTCTGCTTCAATTACTAGCTCATGACGAGGCTTGTCTACTTTTACGATTGTTTCAAATAGATCACGACGTCCTTCTTGAACATATTGTCCTAAAGAGTGTAAGTCTGTTGAGAAGTTAGCAGAAGACGGATAAATACCTTTTTGGTCTTTTCCTTCACTTTCTCCAAATAACTGTTTCCACCATTCAGAGAAATATTGAAGACCTGGCTCATAATTGATAAGCATTTCAATTGTTTTACCTTTATTATAAAGAACATTACGAACTGCTGCATATTGATAAGCGATATTATCTTTTAGCTCTGAAGTACCAAAATCTGTGCGAGCAGCTGCTGCGCCTTCCATCATTGTAGTAATATCTGCACCACTAACTGCAATTGGTAATAAACCTACAGGAGTTAGAACAGAGTAACGACCACCAACATCATCTGGAATGACAAATGATTCATAGCCTTCTTCTGTTGCTAGTGTTTTTAGTGCACCTCTTGCTTTGTCTGTTGTTGCATAAATTCTCGTACGAGCTTCTTCCACACCGTATTTTTGTTCTAATAATTTGCGGAAAACTCGGAAAGCGATTGCAGGTTCAGTAGTAGTACCAGATTTAGAGATAACATTAATAGAGAAATCCTTATCTCCTAGGAAATCAATAACATCAGTCATATAAGTAGAACTAATATCTTTACCAATGAAAATAATTTGTGGAGTTTTTCTCTTTTCTTTTGACAAGCTATTGTAAAAGCTGTGATTTAGCATTTCAATTGCTGCACGAGCTCCTAGATAAGAACCACCAATACCAATAACTAATAAAACTTCTGAATCACTTTTTATTTTTTCTGCTGCTTTTAAAATTCTTGAAAATTCTTCTTTATCATAATCTACAGGAAGGTCAATCCATCCAAGAAAGTCGTTCCCTTGTCCTGTTTTCTCATGTAGGGAATGATGCGCAACTTTTACTGCATCTTCTAAATATGTAATTTCGTGTTCTCCAAAAAAGCTAAGTGCCTTTGAGTAATCAAAACGAACGTGTGTCATAAATGATCCTCCATACTTATATTTATTTATGTTTCAATTACACTTTATCGAATGTGGGAAAAGTAATCAAGAAAGAACTTCATTGAAAACGTATACATTTTTGTTTTTTTCATATTTTGTTCAAGTATTTTTCTATCTTTCTTGTTTTTCAAGTGAATTGTATTAAAAAATGCACGATTATCTCCTAAGAAACAATCGTGCATTCTCTAAGTATTCTATTATAGAGATGCTTTATATATCTCCAAGACATCTTTTTCATTTAGTATTTTAAATCTTCCAAAATCACCATTCATCATTGCTTTTTCTACCATTAATTCCAATTTGCTATCATCAATATCATAATCTGCTAAACGGGAAGGAGCTCCTAATTCATTCCAAAACTCTCTTAACGTATTGATTCCTTCTAAACCTACTTCTTCTGCAGACTTTCCTTCTGGATCTATTCCAAACACTCTTACAGCTAATTGTTTAAATCGTTCTGGTTTTACAGAAAGATTATGCTTCATCCAATTAGGGAAGAGAATAGCTAATCCGCCACCATGCGGAATATCATAAACCGCTGATACAGCATGCTCGATATTATGTGTTGCCCAGTCTCCCTGATATCCCATATTAACCATTCCATTTAAAGCCATTGTACCACTATAAAGGATAGCTGCTCTGTACTCATAGTTCTCCAGATCGTTTACTAATTTAGGACCAAATTCCATAACTGTTTTCAATACTGATTCACACATATAATCTTGAAGCTCAGTGTTTTCTGTTAAATGGAAATAATGTTCTAATACATGTGACATCATGTCTACAATGCCATAAATGGTTTGATCTTTTGGTACTGAATATGTATTTTCAGGATCAAGAATAGAAAAGACTGGGAATGTAAATGGACTTCCCCATCCTACTTTTTCTTGTGTTTCCCAATTTGTAATAACAGATCCAGCGTTCATTTCAGAACCAGTTGCTGCTAATGTTAGAATAGTACCAAATGGTAGTGCATCTGTTACTGGGGCTTTTTTCGTAATAAACTCCCAAGGGTTTCCTTCGTATTTAGCACCAGCTGCAATTGCTTTCGTACAGTCAATAACACTTCCGCCACCCACTGCTAAAATAAAGTGAATTCCTTCCTTCTTACAAATATCAACACCACGTTGCACAGAAGTTAGACGAGGATTTGGTTCTACACCAGATAATTCAAAAACTTCCTTATTTCCTTCTTTTAATAGCTGCATTACGTTATCATATAGGCCATTTCGCTTGATACTTCCGCCACCATATACAACTAGTATCTTATCACCAACATTTGCTAACTGAACCTTTAATTGCTCTAATTGTCCTTTTCCAAAAATTAGCTTTGTTGGATTATAAAAAACAAAGTTATCCAATATTATTTCCTCCCTATTAATCAGTTCTTTTTAATTCCTATTCTGCCTTATTATTAATCAAAGTGTCACGAAAATCAAAGAATTGACCTTCAAACAAAAGTAGTATGTGCAAATATTTAATTGTTTAGAAAGAGTAAGATTAGGAAGGTATAATTTTTAATGGATATCACAAGCTATTAAAGATTCTACTATAAGGAGGAAGAGAAATGAGCGCAATCCAAAGAATTGCATTAGTTTTAACAATAGTAGGAGCAATAAACTGGGGACTAATTGGATTCTTTCAATTTGATCTAGTAGCAGCGATCTTTGGTGGGCAAGGTGCTGCACTTTCTAGAATCATTTATGGTCTTGTAGGAATCGCAGGAATAATTAACCTTGGTCTACTATTCAAGCCGAGCACTGCAGTTGCAAGAGAGCCTGAACCTCGAACAACTCGATAATTCAAAACAAGAAAGATATAAAGCTGGCTTGAGAGCATAGAACTCTTTTGTCAGCTTATATCTTTATTTTTTTACACATTATGTCGTTCCCTTTCTTTTGAATTCATTAATATTTATCTATACACGTAAAAAAAGCATAATCGCTTAGAAAGGCGATTATGCTTCTTTTACTAGTAACCAATATTATTTATTGATTAAGTCATTACGATTAGATTGTTCAATCCACTCTTGTAGCTTATCTTTTAAAGTGTTGAAGCCTTGCGTGTTGTCAGCTTCTACTACTTGTGGAGCTGGACGTTTTGCACGAGGCTTTTTAGCTTTTGGTGCTTCTGTTTGTACAGGTGCTTCTTCAGTAGCACGAATAGAAAGACCAATTTTTCCAGCAGCTTCGTCAATAGAAAGAACTTTAACGTTTACTTCGTCTCCAACTTTTAAAAACTCATTGATATCTTTTACAAAACCATGTGTTACTTCTGATATATGAACTAAACCTTGCGTATTTTCGTCTAAAGAAACAAACGCTCCATAAGGCTGAATTCCAGTAACCTTTCCTGTAATAACACTTCCAACTTCGATTTTATCTGACATGAGAACACTCCTAATTTATGATTGTAATTTTCCTTTTATATGCATTATAAGATTATACCATATATTTAGCCTTTTTACAAAGTAATTATTCCTTATGCACAATATTGGCTTAATGTTCCATCACAAAACAATTAAAAAAGACCACTTTTTATAAGCGGTCCTAGTCAATATTCATCATGTATAAATGATTTATTATTTTTAAAGGGAGTATAAATAATTATCCAACCACTAAACCTGGTAATCAAAATCTATGATTTATTTCTGATGCTTTTCTACAAATCGTTTCATTCGCTTCATTGCTTCTTGAAGTTGTTCTAAGGAAGATGCGTAAGAACAGCGAACATGACCTTCTCCACTTTCACCAAAAACACTTCCTGGTACTACAGCTACTCTTTCTTCTTTCAATAAGTTTTCCGCGAATTCCTCAGCAGTCATACCTGTTGATGTAATGTTTGGGAATGCATAAAAAGCTCCTCCAGGCAAATGACAGGTTAATCCCATATCATTCAAGGATTGTACGATATAGTTTCGTCTGCGGCGATAGCTTTTCTTCATTTCTTCCACGTCGTTTTCTCCGCTTCTTAGCGCTTCTAAGCCAGCATATTGTGCCATAGTAGGTGCACACATTAAGCTATATTGATGAATCTTCAGCATTGCTTGAATAAGTTCATCAGGTGCACATACAAATCCTAGACGCCATCCTGTCATAGCAAAGCCTTTTGAAAATCCAGAAATTAAAATAGTTCGATTCCAAGCTCCGTCAATAGCAGCTGTACTTGTATATTCTTCGTCATAACACAGCTCTGCATATATTTCATCTGAAATAATAAGTATGTCATGCTTTTTAGCTACAGTAATCACTGCCTCTAGTTCTTCCTTAGACAGTGTAGTACCAGTTGGATTATTTGGTGAGCAAATCATTATTGCTTTTGTTTTTTCTGTTATCACTTCTTCTATCTGATTTGGTTGAATTTTAAAGTCATTTTCTTTTAGACTTTGTACAGGAATTGGATTACCACCTGCTAGCGTTACTAATGGTGCATATGATACAAAGCAAGGCTCTACAACAATTACTTCTTCACCTAAATTCAAAATAGCTCTTAAAGCGATATCAATTGCCTGACTAGCTCCAACTGTTACAATGATTTCAGAAGTAGGTTTATAAGAAACCGTAAATCTTTTTTTCATATATTGAGCAATTTCTTCTCTCAATTCTATAAGACCAGGATTTGCCGTATAGGAGGTATACCCTTGTTCTAAAGAAAGAATTGCTGCTTCTCTCGCAGACCAGCTCGTTACAAAATCTGGTTCACCAACACCTAAAGAAATGACACCTTCCATTCCTGATGCTAAATCAAAGAATCTTCTAATCCCTGATGGTTTCATTTCTTCTACTTTTTTTGCAATATAACTCTTTGTTTGATTCATTAAGGTGACACCACTATTCTCTTATCTTCATCTGATGGTTCAAATATTGTTCCATCGTGCTTATACTGTTTTAATATAAAATGAGTCGTAGTTGATAGTACGGAATCTAAGGTGGAGAGCTTCTCTGATACAAATCTAGCAACCTCATTCATGGATTTACCTTCAATAATAACAGATAAGTCATAAGCTCCAGACATTAAGTATAGAGATTTCACCTCTTTAAAACGGTAAATTCTTTGTGCTACTTCATCAAAACCGACTCCTCTTTTCGGTGTTACCTTCACATCAATCATAGCAGTAACTCCTTCATGGCCTTCCACTTTGGACCAATCAACAATAGAGGTATATCGAACAACAATGTTTAATTCTTCTAGCTTAGATATCATTCTTTTTGTTGCTTCCAAGTCTTCTTCTATCATTTTAGCGATATCTTCATCTGATATTCTCGCATTTTTTTCCAATATCTCTGCAATTTCTACTTCTTTATCTGTTAATTTCATCCTTCAACCTCCTCAAGTCTTTTAAGTCTTAAAAATATTCTCATTATATCAAATAATACGGAATCAGAAATGGTCTTTTTCCCTATATCCTTTTAATATTTGCTTATTATATATATATAACTGTTTTCACAATTTTTTCACCTTACATTTAGCTCACATTCAAAACTTTACTTATCTTAGAGCAAAGGCTTTCATTAGATCTTTATCAGTCCTGATAAAAGACTTAGTAAAAGCATTCATTATATAGAGCATGAATCATTATCTTTTACATCCAATAATCTTTTAGCTATCTGCAGACATTTCTCCATGGGTATGAGTTCCTCAAATGAAAAATCATAAATAGCTTGAATTTTCCTTGCTAAGGCATCCTCATCATCTATTAGAAAAAGTGCTTGCACACTGTCAGCTACCTCTGTATCATAATTACCTTCCCCAATATTAAATGGATCCCATTCATTTAATAATCGAACAAATTCCAAGTTCTTCTTTTGATCATCCATGATAATTCTTCCTTTACACCTATAATTTTCTGCATTTATTCTACCATATTTCTAGATGGATTCACATGTAATAACAGACAGATTGTTTTTCATTATACGTTTTCTGTATGTAGCTTAAGAAATTTGTTGTATCTTTCTTATTCCCCTTGAATTTTTATATACGGTTACAATTATATGCCTATTCTTATTTCAGAGAAATTAACTGGCATATAATCCACTGGATAACGAAGCAAAAAGTAAAAGGATAGCTTGTCTTTATAAGAAGTAATAAAAAAGATAAAAACAGGGAAATATTTTTATGACTTTTACATTGACTTTATACAGAATTAGGAATATGTTATATATAAAATTTGCCCTAGAGAAACTTTTTAATATTGGGTAAAATTCTAATAAGTAAGGTGAGTAACATGGGGAAACAATTATTAAAAACAAATAAACATTCTACTACATTAGAAGAAGTTCTAAATGGAAACAAAAAAGGTTTTAAAAAGCTGCTTCCATTCTTAGGTCCAGCTTTTATTGCTGCTATTGCCTATATAGATCCAGGTAATTTTGCAACAAACATTGCTGCTGGCTCAAAATATGGATACCTTCTTCTTTGGGTCATTCTTTTCTCTAATATCATGGCATTAATAATTCAATCCTTATCCGCTAAACTCGGAATAGCTACAGGAAAAAACCTCCCAGAAATAGCAAAAGAAGAATTTCCAAAACCTGTTTCCATAGGCCTATGGATTCAAGGAGAAATAGTTATCATCGCAACAGACCTAGCAGAATTCATTGGAGCTGCACTAGGAATTTATCTTCTTTTTGGAATTCCTCTTTTGGAAGCAAGCATTATTGCCGCTATAGGCTCTTTTGCTATTCTTGAGCTTCAAAGACGAGGTTACCGGTCATTAGAAGCTGGAATAACAAGCATGTTATTTATTGTTGTTCTTTCCTTTGTTGTTCAAATGTTTTTTAGTAAACCTGATATAAATTCTGTTTTTAATGGATTACTAACTCCTAAATTTGAAGGGGTGGATAGCGTCGTATTAGCTGCGGGTATTCTTGGTGCAACCGTTATGCCGCATGCCATTTACTTACACTCAGCACTAATTCAGAATAGAATAGTTGGGAATACTTTAAAAGAAAAGAAACAAATTTTTCGTTTTGAATTTCTGGATATACTAATCGCCATGTTAATTGCTGGATTCATTAATGCTGCTATGTTGATTGTTTCTAGTGCATTATTTCATAAAAATGGATTATTTGTAGAAGATTTAGATGTAGCGTTTCATTATTTTGGAGAATTACTGAATCCTTTATCTGCTACTCTATTCGGTTTAGGGTTACTCATTGCAGGATTATCAAGCTCTTCCGTTGGTACCATGTCTGGTGATGTGATTATGCAAGGCTTTATCAATTACCGTATTCCTATTTACTTGCGTCGAGTCATCACTATGGTACCACCTATCACCATTATCGCTATAGGAGTAAATCCAACTACTGCCTTAGTAGTAAGTCAAGTAGTGCTGTCATTTGGTATTGGATTTGCGCTAGTTCCTTTAATTCTCTTTACAAGTTCTCGCCGAATAATGGGTGGATTAGTAAATCGATTATGGTTAACTATTGTTTCTTGGATAATTGCTATTGTTATTATTTCCTTAAATATATTTATTCTAATTCAAACTTTTATGTAGGCAATTTTTAATTCATTTAAGATAGGAATGCCTCTAACAAAGAACTCACAGACTATTTTACTTTACAAGTAAGTTAAAAAAGGAAACAACGACTTTCAGAAAAGTTGTTGTTTCCTTTTTTATTGTTCCATATTGTCTTGCCTTAAAACCAAAATGTATAAATTCTTACTTCTTCTTAATAGCTCCACAGGCAATTCTAGCTCCTGAATCTCCTGCTGGCTGAGTCATTCCATCATCTTGTTGTTCGGTAATGACTATAGAAGTACCATCTTTCGTAAACAATGATTTTTTTCCAGATTTCATCGTTACCTTTGGTGCAATTAGTTCTGCTTTCACTGTTCCATCATCTTCCACGATAATATTAGGAAGATCTCCCGCATGAGCTCCTTTTGGATGAAGAAGTCCATGCTCTTTATTGTCTGGATTAAAATGATCTCCCGCATCTTTGAATTCTGGTCCCTTACATTTACTACTATTATGAATATGAATACCATGAACTCCCGGTGATAACCCTTTTAGATCAAGGGATAATTTTACGCCTGACGACTGTTCTTGTAATATAATCATTCCTAAAGAATCTCCAACCTCATTAAACATTTCTACTTCTAGCTTTGTCACTTCCACATTTGCACAACCAGCTAGAACTAGTATCATGGTGGCAATAATGATTTTTTTCATAGCTTTTCCTCCAATGACATATTGAAGTTATTATTTGTAATAGATTATTTTTTATACAAAACGATCTTTCAGAGAAATAGAACAATGCTTATGATAGATGGAGGCAGAGAATGATTGTGTTACTATATTAAGTAAGATTATAAGGGAGGCAAATTATATGTCAGAATTAACAGTTGGTTCCATTGTTACAGCTTTCTACAAGACTGGAAAATATATAGGTGAAATAACAGAAATACGTGCTCAAAGCTATTTGGTTCGCGTCTTTGCCGTTTTAAAGCACCCTATACAAGGAGACTTGCATCATCCCAAGGAAACAAGTGTGGGCATTTTTCATGAAAGAAAAGCCCTTTCTTATCGGGAACAAATGAATGCTCCTAAAAGTATGGTAAAACTTTATCAAGAAGAACAAATTCCTTCTTATCAAGATTCACTGGCGAATGCACTATACAAGCTAGAACAGGAATTAAGTAAAGAGAATACTGACTATTCTTCTATGAGCTTAACTAACTTGGACATACTAAAAAAAGAATATTATCGTTTTTTAGGCATAAAAAAAGACGATACCTTATTAGACCGTCAATAAACAGTGTATTATGTTTTCCTTTCTTTACTAAAATAGGGAAGTGGATTTCCGCTACAGGAGTTCACTTCCCTTCATGTAATGAGATCATTGTTTTCCAATTCCTTTAGAAGGTCCAATCCCTTCCTCTCCAATTCATTGCTGAAACATAACAGTTCATATAATTTTTTATGCAAATTTATTAAAAACCTTAGATAAGTCAATTAAATCACCGATAGTTGGTGGCTTAGGCTTACCTAAATAACGCTTATCTTTCTCTACCAGCTTATATATATGGTATGTGGTTAATGCATCATCAAGCGCACGATGATGTATTCCAGTACCCTCTCTTCCATATTCTCTAACAGCTTTCCATAAGCCAGTTTGATTTTGATCACCGAAAAAGCGCTTGTATTCCATAGATAAATCGATTTCTTCAAACTCAATAGTAAAGGGAATATTTTCTTTTAGACAGTTATCCTTGAGTACTTTAAGATCCATATTTCCCCATGTGATAATCGAGTTTTGAAACCCTTGACTTAACTCTTCCAACTTCTCCATTAATGTTAAAAGAGAAATCCCATTATTAACCTGTTGCTGTGAAATATGTAGAAAAGATTTGCATCTTCCTGAAAGAATTGGAAAACGATTTGGGATAACATAGGAGGAAAACTGTTCTTTAACTAAGTCATCTACAACTGCTACAATACCGACTTCAATTATTTCTGGATAAAACCCTTTAAAATTCTTGCTTTTCTCTGGCATCGTGAATTCAAAATCAATAAATAAAAACTGTTGCTTTTCCATCTTTTCACCTTCTTTCCATTTCACATAAATAAATGACTTTGTAGCCTTCATGTTAGGATGAGGGATATAATTTCATAAAAGTACCTAAATGTTCTGCCTTTATTATAACAGAATATACGTATAACCTTTTAAATTTTCTGTATTTTTATGATAATATTTTCCACTTTATTTCTATAACAAACAATAACTGATAAAATATATTCTTAGACAAAAAATTTTTAATTGAGGAATATGGCATGAAAAAAACATTAGGATACGTTATTACCCTATTAATGTTTTGTTTGGTATTTATTCTACTATCCTTAACTACTATTCAAATAAAAAATTATGTATCGTTTCCAGATTTACTTAAACAGAAAGTAAAATTAACTGAACAAGTGATAGCAAATACTAGCTATCTTCTTGATAGTAGTGGGAAAATATTTTCAGAAATTTATACTCCAACAAATAGCATTTATTTACAAGATGAAGAGATACCAACTATTTTAAAAGAAGTATTTGTTTTAACAGAGGATCAACATTTCTATGAGCATCATGGGTTTGACATAACCGCTATTGGTAGAGCTCTATTGGTTAACGCAGATGAAAATGAAATGGAACAAGGTGCTAGTACCATAACACAGCAGCTAGCTAGAAATAGAATGCAAGCATTTGAAAAAACGTATAACAGAAAATTAAGAGAGGTTCTTTATGCTTACCAAATAGAGAAAGTGTGGTCAAAAAAGAAGATTTTATCGGAATATATTAATACCATCTATTTTGCCAATAACACATATGGAATAGAAGCAGCGGCTAAGTATTATTTTAGTAAGTCTACACAACAACTAACCAATGCAGAAATTATTTTCTTAGCAAGCATTCCGAACAACCCGACTCTCTATAACCCCGTTACGTCTTTTAGTCACACAAAGGAACGTCAAGAACGTCTGATAGATAGCTTGGTAAGGAATAACCGACTTTCTGAAACGGATGCAATGGAATGGAAGAAGGAAATAATCACCTTAAACGTCCAGAAACGAATAGATTTATATCCTGATTATTCCACATACGTAGAAGCAGAATTTAGAGAATTAGTAGCTGAAAAGTATGGATATAAAGAACGACAAAATAATGCGGATGAGAAAACAAAAGCTATAGTAGAAAAAGAACTAGATAATCAAGTTCAAGATTTATTCAAAAGTGGAATATACATTCATACTGCTCTACAGCCAGATTTACAATCCTATGCTGTTAACTCCTTAAATCAAACACTTTCTAATATAGATGTTCAAGGTGCAGTGGTCGGAATGGATCAAAAAAATCATACAATTATCACATTAGTCGGAGGAAAGAATTATCATAAATACGACTTTAACCGTAGTTACCAAGCATTCAGACAGCCTGGTTCATCGATAAAGCCATTATTAGTTTATGGACCATTTATTCAAGAAACTCACAACTCCATTAGCAAAGAAGTAAATGCGGATGCATTCTGCAAAGGAACTTATTGTCCAAAAAACTATAGTGGAAAGAATTATGGAACTGTCACGTTAGAAACAGCTTTTAAAAACTCTTATAATACACCTGCTGTTAGATTAATGGACCAAGTTGGTATAGACACAGCCTTTTCTTACCTTCAAAAATTCCATTTTCAACACATAACGCAAGAGGATTACACTCTTGCTGCTGCATTAGGTGGATTTACAACAGGGATGTCCCTACTGGAAATGACAGATGCTTATACTACTTTTGGAAATAACGGGCAGTATCAACAAGCTAGAGCTATATTAAAGGTCACAGATTCTTCTGGTCATTCGATATTAGAATGGGGTGATAGTTCTGTGCCCGTATGGGATGAACCTACCAATCAAGCTATGAAAGATTTATTAAGTGCTACTGTCCAATCAGGCACAGCAATGTCAGCTAAGTTTCCTTCTGCCTATCTTGGAGGAAAAACAGGTACCACTAATGATTATCATGATTTTTGGATGATAGGTTTAACAGATGAAAAAACCATAGGTGTTTGGATTGGAAAAGACACCCCAGTTAACTTAAAAAACATAGAATCTCAAAAATTACAGCTTAAAATATGGAAGGATATTTTGTCAAAATAAATATCTTGATTGTCCCAAAATCTCAGCTCCTTGAAGTAAAATATGGAAAAATCATCTATATAGTTTTATAAAAAAGATTAAAAGATGCAAAAAAGTATTCTGTTTACGATCCTCTGGCTATAAGGCGATGGAATCTTTCTCCTTATAGCTAGGGGATTAATGCTAGGTGTTTAAATAAATCGGGGAATCGTCCACTTTTTTATAATGGCAAACTTGCCATCAGACCATTATACAAATTAATGCAAAGATACATAAAACCAATCAACAATAAAGACCATGTAAATACCTGAAAAAGAATAAAGAAAATCATACCTGACATACTTAAGTGTTCGCTAACAGCATTTACGTAATAAACAAAATAAACAAGTGTAGTTATGATAAAAATAAGACCAATAAGAGAAAAGCTTGAAATGGCAAACAAAGAAAGAATACTACCTATTATATAAATAATGCTCCCTTTTCTTACCTTAGTTAAACTGACTCCTTGATGATCTTCCGAGAAAAAAAGGAGTGATATCTCATTTAATGTTCCTGCAATTAGCTTCAAAGCAGATAAAACCATAAAGAATAATACACAAAAAAATAGCAATAAAGATAAGCGAATACCTGTTGCTGAAAAAAACTCTAACAAACCTTCATACATGCCAAGACTTTTCAATAAATCCATGACTGTTAGTTCTACTCGAATAGAAATAGATAAACTGAAAAAACTTATAGAAAAAAGTGGAAAATAACTTGTTAAGTATGTATTCATAAGCTCTCCTATACTAATACAATCCATAAAAAATATTCTTTTACATATTAGTTACTTCTCTCCTACTTGTAAAGTAAATCATCGATCTTTCGTAAAATCAATTTTAATGAAACCTAAGTATAAGCAGTTGATACTCACTGAGCCTAACTGCATTATCGCTTAAGATAATACAAATTGGCTTTTAACAACATATTACTCTAACTCCCTCACCGAGAAACAATTCCCTATATAACCAGAGATTCCTACGGCTACATTTTCCTCATTAGAAAATACTATAAAAGTCCTTTAAGAGGACTAATCCAAATTCGGGAGTGAATGGTAATGGAGCATATTCGTGAAGGATTAATACCAACTGTCTTAGGAACAGCTGTAACAACTGCTGGAATTGTTATGAAACAAAATCGTAAAATTGACTCCATGATTTCCAACACAGTATTTGGCTTTGGTTTAGCACATGTTGTACTAGGCACCATTGATTTAATCGAACACCGTAATTAAAAATCTAGAACAAACGAGAAAGTACCGCTTAAAAGAAGCCAAGCCCTTTAATCAGTGGTCTTGGCTTCACTTTAACATTCATAAATACTTCTTATGAAGAATAAAAATAAGGATAACTAAGTATATAAGAAGGGAATGTCACGTATGAGACGACCATATTACTATGGTGCTATTCCTACTCCAATAATCTATCATCCATATTTACACTATCCTTTTTTAGCAAGAGAGTTACCTGCTGTTAATCCAAATAAATTTATAGAATCCTCCAAAAAAACATTACCACTATTATCTGACCTAGAATTATGTATAAACAAATTAGCTAATTCTAAAGAGCTTTCTACAAACATTATGACTGCTGCACAACTATCACAAAAAGCAACGGTCGAACAACTCATTAAATCCACAGGAATCAAAAATATTCCAATCATCGATTATAATCCAGATGGAATAACTTTAAAGTTTGATCAAAAAAATAAACCTCCTTATTGCTGCTACTTATCTGTACAGCTAAGATGGAGTTAATGGATTAAGACACCACATTTAATGGTCAAGATTCTCCTTTAGTAGTAAAAGCAGAATCTTGACTTTTTTATACAATTTTTTCTACGATCCTAGATAATATTAATAATAAGGGTAAGGGCCATAAGGAACTGGACCGTACGGTACTGGTCCATATGGTACTGGTCCATAAAATGGTCTTGGTCTAACTAATGCTCCACCTATAACCCCACCAAGTAATCCACCAACAAATGGTGCTGCGAACCATGCTCTTGAATCTTGTTGCGGATAAGGAACTGGATATCCATGATACATAAGCTGTTACCTCCACTCTAGATTTTTTCTCTCTACACTATTTACTATGCATTTGCCCCTCATTTGGACTGGGCTATTGTCCTACTCTTTCTGTTTATATTAGACATTGATGTTTAGGCTTAGGTCTCCGCCTTATTTTAAGCACCCTTTGAAGTCAGCTTGTCTATACTATATGGAATATATAATCAAAGAGGAAGGGGAAAGAAATGAACGCATTATTTGAGCTTACCGGTAAAACTGCCATTATTACTGGAGGAAGTCGAGGATTAGGAGAACAAATGGCAACTACCTTAGCAGAAGCCGGTGCAAATATTGTAATTTGTTCAAGAAAGTTAGAGCAGTGTTTAAAAACAGAAGAAAAGTTAAAAGAAAAGGGAATAAAAACGCTTGCCATGGCATGTGATGTGTCCAATAAAGAAGATATTTCTGCTGTCATTTCAAAAACCATTGAAACATTTGGAACAATTGATATTTTAATCAATAATAGTGGAACATCTTGGATGGCACCATTCCAAGATTACCCAGAGGACAAATGGGAAAAAGTAATGAACGTGAATGTAAAAGGTTCTTTTCTTTTCTCGCAAGCAGTTTCTCAAAAAATGATGGAGCAAAAAAGCGGTAAAATTATCAATATTTCCTCTGTTACTGGCTTACAAGGAACTCACCCTATGGTTTTAGATGCCATTGCCTATTCAACTAGCAAAGGAGCAATCATTCACTTCACCAAAGATTTAGCTGTTAAGCTAGCTCCATACAATATCCAAGTTAATGCTATCGCTCCGGGATTCTTCCCTACCAAAATAACATCCGCTCTTGAAAAACATAAGCTTCCATTATTAGCAAAAATCCCAGCACAGCGTTTAGGTAAATTAGAAGATTTAAACGGAATTATCTTATTTTTAGCAGGAGATGCCTCCAATTATGTGAACGGCCAGACCATTGCTATTGATGGTGGACTTTCTTCTATGCTTTAAACAGGAGGTAAGTCCCTCCTTTATGGTTGATACGCCAATTGATTTAAAAAATAATTAATTAAAGAAAGAAGGTAATGAAGCATGGCTCAGGTTACAATTGATTTTTATGAGTTATTAAAAAAAGGAGGAAACTTACTACAGTATCGTATTAATGATAGCATTAAAAAAAATTTAAATCAGATTCCGTTAGTTGATTTTGCAAAATCTAAAACTGGTCTTCTTACTAAAAGAATGGATCAAATCCAACAATATACAGAACAAGCGACTAATTATATGAATCTCCCTACTAAAACAGATATCGCTAATACGACTCAGCTAATTTTACAATCAGAAGAAAAAATAGATCAACTTGATAATCAATTATACAGCATAACTTCTATGCTAACAGAAATGAAAGAAATGATGGGTTCCTTCCACCAACAGCCTTCTATGTCATTCGAACTGAATGCCAAGATTACAGAACAAGAAGAGCTCATCGTTTCTCTTCAAAGAGAATTAGTCCAAGCGAAAGAATTATTACAAACACAAATGGAATTAGTAACTGTATCTAATCCTACTTCCTACCAGGCGATGTAAAATGACAAATAATCGAATAACATCCTTTATTCAAGCATTAACGGTAGACCCAGTAGTTGGAACGTCGGAGAGATATGCTATTTGGAAGAAAAATAAAGCAACCCTTTGGTATTATCCTACTAAAGAAAAGAAATATAAAGAACCTATCTATTTAGTTTATTCCATTGTAAATAAGCCTTATATATTAGATTTAGGCCCCTCTATGAGTTTAATTGAAGCATTCAATAAAGCTGGATATGATACCTATTTAATTGACTTTGGTATCCCTGGCTATGAAGATCGTTTTATGACAATGGATGATTACATTGTTAAATATATCCATGAAGGTTTTAAACGAGCCATTCGACATGCTGGAGAAGATTTATTCACAGTAATTGGCTTCTGTTTAGGGGGAACACTGGCTACTATTTTTGCAGCTCTTGATAATAGATATATTAAAAATCTAATCTTAGCTGTTTCACCTATTGATTTTTCTGCATTTCCAGATTACGACAAATGGTTAACTGCTCTTCAAAATCAAGAAATACAGTTGGATGAAATGATTGATAAAATGGGTGTAATACCTCCAGAATCCATTAAATATGGAACTAGGTTAATAGTTGCTCCCGTTTCATTTAGTCACTATCTTGCCCTATTAAATCGAGCTAACAATGAACAGTATATTGATAAATGGACGAGAATGAATAAATGGACACTCGATCATATTCCAGTTGCAGGTGCAGCATTAAAACAAATTATGAATGATTTGATTCGAGATAATAAAATAGTAGAGGGTGGGCTAACTGTTTATGACAAGCCAATTGATTTTAAAGATATAAAATCAAATCTTCTTGTCTTTTCAACCATGTATGATCCTCTTGTTCCTAGTGCTCTATGTGAACCTATTATGGATTTAGTCTCAAGTGAAGATAAACTATTTGTACTGTTTGAAGGTGGACATGCGGCGCTTGTTGCTAAAGAGCATATGCCAGAGCCTATGGAGAAATGGCTTTTAGAACATACTACACCTTTATAATGAAAAAACTGCATTTCCAATGAAATGCAGTTTTTCCTGTTTTGCTTTATTGCTTATCAGCTTCAAATCTCTCCACAAATAACGCTAATGTTCTAGTCATTACTCCAGTGGCCCCTGATTGCCCTAAGCTACTAGCTTTATTAGTTGTAGATGTTCCAGCGATATCTAAATGAACCCAAGGTGTTCCCTCAGCAAACTCTCCAATAAAAGCACCACCCATAATCGCATGACCAGCAGTTCCAGGAGAATTATTTAAATCAGCAACGGGACTATTTCTAACTAACTTCTTATGACTTTCGAAAATTGGTAATCTCCACATTTGCTCTCCTGCTTCATAAGAAGCTTCTAAAACCTGTTCAAAAAGTGCTTCATCATTTGCCATAGCACCTGTTGTTTCCATCCCTAAGGCAGTAATGACTCCACCTGTTAATGTAGCAATATCTACTAAATAATTTGCTCCATGGTGTTTCGCATATGTTAATGCATCTGCTAATACTAGTCGACCTTCTGCATCTGTATTTAATACTTCAATCGTTTTACCGCTCATAGAAGTAATAACATCATCCGGTTTAAAGGCATTGCCGTTTACCATATTATCTGTAGAAGGAATAACAGCAACTACATTTTGCTCTGGTCTCAGTTCTCCAATGATCTCCATTGCTCCAAGGACCGCAGCAGCACCGCCCATATCTGTTTTCATCCCGACTATTCCAGTTTTTGGTTTAAGCGAATACCCACCTGTATCAAAAGTAATCCCCTTACCAACAAGGCCAATTACATCTTCCCAGTTTTCTTTTCCCTGGTATTTCAATACAATCATTTTAGGAGGCTCTGTTGATCCTTGATTAACTGCAAGCATTGCTCCCATGCCAAGTTTTAGCATATCTTCTTTTTCTAAAATTTCTGTTTCAAAGTTATATTTATTAGCAAGTTCTAAAGCATAGCTAGCAAGATCTGTGGCCGTTAACATATTACCTGGAAGATTTACTAATGTACGTGCAGAGTTGGTTGCTTTGCCATAAATATGACCTACTTGTAGAGCAGAAAGGACTATTTCTTCCTCCACATTACTAAAAACAGTTAACTCCGTGATTTTCTTTTCAGGCACATTCGATTTTTGCTTGTATCCAGTAAATTCATAAGTAGCTAGTGCAAATGCCTCTCCAAATGCATGAGCTACATCTTGCACTTCTACTTCTTCTGTAACAAAAGAATCTACAAACAAGGATGTTTCTGTCCATCTTTCTTGAGCAATTTGTTTAAAGGTTGCTCCAAAAGCTTCTCTTATATCATCAAATGTTAAATCCTTCTCTTTTCCTAAACCTACAAATACTAGGCGTTTTGCTGCTATCCTTCCAAACGTATGAATAATTCTTACCTTATTCTTTTTTGCAGATAAATCACCAGATTTAATCAGATTAGTTAATTCACCTTGAAATACATCATCTAACTCCGCTAGCTTGCCTTCAAATTTAATAGACTTATCAAACAAACCAACGATAATACTTTCAGGACTTTCAGAGAAATTCCATTCAGATTGATATGTAAACATACTATTACCTCCATTCTATTCTCTTCTATTATACCGAATTTAATCACTATTTCGTATAGCTAATTATTTTCAATACTATCTTTACAAAATATTAAAATCAATTTTTTATATTTTTAAATAAGGAAACATACGCATATGATATAATAAACAAAACTAAATGCAAGATGGTGATGAGTTATTCCATTAAAAATGAACTTATTGTAAAAGCTGAATACTTTATTTAATCCATTTTGATTAATAATACGATTTAAATGGTAAACAATACATATCATATCTTCTAGAAACCACGAGGTGATTTTATTGGAATTACTACATAACTTTCCGTTACTTGCTAGTTTAGCAGCAATACTATTTGCACAATTTGTAAAAGTCCCAATTACATTCTTTGTTACAAAAAAAATCGACTGGTCTCTTCTAACTAGTAATGGTGGTATGCCAAGTTCTCATTCCGCTGCAGTAACTGCTCTTTCCACAGGAGTTGCTCTAGAAACTGGTTTTGATTCTCCTATCTTTGCAGTAGCTGCAATATTCGCCATTATTACCATGTTTGATGCAGCAGGAGTAAGATGGCAAGCAGGGGAACAAGCCGTTGTTCTAAATAGACTTGTAGAAGATTTTAATAAGTTTATTACAGAAGCAAAAGGATGGCAAAACAAACCGGAAAAGGAAAAAAGAAAAGAATTAAAAGAATTACTAGGGCATAAACCTATTGAAGTTTTTTTTGGAGGTCTAACAGGAATCTTACTTACTTTAGTTTTAGGTTTATTTTTATAATACAAAACATAGCAAAAAGCAACAGGCTACAATTAGTACCCTGTTGCTTTTTTCATTATTCTTATCTATTTTCTGCTTTTGTATATTGCTGACGAAAGACTTGCATAGATTCATCCTCATTTAAACTACTTAGTGTTTCTTCTGTAAGCTTGCCTTCACCCATTTTTATTATGTATACGTCTACTGTCTTTTTACCCCATTGACTATAAACATCATCCACTGTTTCATAATATAAATCTACCTTATTTCCATTAATTGCTGATCCTGTATCTGCTACTACACCGAATCCATAGTTAGGGATAAACAGTACTGTTCCAATAGGAAAAACACTAGTATCTGCCGCAATAGTACTATATAAATCTCTTTTCACCTTAACTCCTGAATAGGTTATCCCATACTGTGGGTGACTAGGATTTTTGCCTGTTGATTCGACACCTGCAGTATAACCAGTTGCAACTACCCTTTTTGTCGGATACTGCGACCAATTTCTCACTTCCTCCAGTAATGGCGGTTGTCCTGCTACTTCTTCACTAGACGATATTTGCGTTGTTTCTACTAAAGCTGACTTGAAATTTTTTAAAGCCACACCAATTTGTTTAATCGTATGTTTGAATTGGTTATCCTCATCTGTTGTGATACTTTCATTTTTTGCAAAATCTATAGAACTGGCTTCTACTCCTGAAATTGACTGAAACGTTGTTAATAGAGCTACAATGAAAAGAAAAGTCATTGCTACTCTTCTAAAAAACTTTTTACTATTAATCATATTTTTCACTCCTCCCAAAACTATTCATTTCCCATATTCAAAGAAAATATTCATAAATAGTTAAAAAGAAGGAGTTTTTGCCTATTAAAATTCTACTTAGTGGTTAATTCTGCTTCCCAACTGCATAGTTTCTTCTAAAGCACGTCAAAATTTGATAACAAAAAAAACGTAAAGAAAGCACTCTGCTTCCTTTACATTTTTAATTACTTTCTCTTAGCATTCTTCAGGCGAACCAGCATTAACAGCTGTTCTAAAAGAAGACCCACATCCACACGATGCAATAGCATTCGGATTGTCGATGGTAAATCCTCCGCCCATTAGAGATTGTTTATAATCAATTTTTGTTCCTTTCAAGATAAGACCATCATTTTTATCCACTAATACTTGGATTCCAAAATGCTCAAAAACAAGATCACTTTCTTCCTTTTCGTGTGCAAATCCCATTCCATAAGAAAGGCCACTACAACCTCCGCCTCTTACAGCTACTCTTAAAAAAGAACCCTCTTCTTCATTTTCCTTCATCATTTCTTTCACTTGAAGTGCTGCAGCTTCTGTTATATTTAAAATTTCTTCCGTCATCACTCATTCTCCTTTCTTTCCCTATACTAATTTATATTATATACCTCCCTCCATTGCGACTCAACTCAGCGGTTTGATTAAAAAATGGAAATATTATCAACACTTTAACTTATAGGTATTAATACCTATTTAGATAATAACAATAGGAAATTTTACTTAATGAGTAGTATAATAAAACTATAAATTAAAACTTTTTACCTATGCAATAAGGAGTGAGAATATGACTAGTATAGAACCATTATATGATAAGCAATGTACTTGTTTACTTTGCCAAACTCCTTTTACCACCAAGAAAGTACGTTCTAGATTTGTAAAGGTAACGAGTTATGACACTGATTTTTTACCTTATTACTCAGAGCATAACCCTTTGCTTTATTACATTAATGTATGTCCATCTTGTGGCTTTTCTTTTCACAATGATACAGTTCCCTATTTTTCTCAAGAAGGAAAAATGCTATTAATAGAAAAGGTCTGTTCTCAATGGGTACCACAATCTTATAGTGGTGAACGGAGTATAGAAGATAGCATAAAAACCCATAAGCTTGCTTCCTACTGTGCAATTTTACGGAAAGAAAAGCATGTAATGATAGCTGGCTTATATCTAAGACTCGCTTGGCATTATCGTATGCTACATAACGATATACAAGAGATGCGTTTTTTAAATCTTGCTCTTTATGAATATGAATTATCTTATTCTACAGGAGATTATAGTGGAACTACAGTATCTGAATTAAGAACCATCTACTTAATTGCTGACTTATCCAGACGTACCAATAAATTAGAAGAAGCAACAAGGTATTATTCTAAAGTCATTGAGCAGCAAAGCAGAACGACGGAGCCACAAATAATTAAATTGGCAAAAGAAAGCTGGCAAGAAATGAGAGAAAAGCAACAAACCTTACTTGCAGAATAGATAAAAAGCAGATAGATCATTACTATCTGCTTTTCTCTATTTTCTTTATTTAAAACATTGGATTCTCTTCCAAATGTTTATACACATTCTGAACCAATTGATCTACTGTCTCTCCTTGAACCACTTCGCCATTTACTAGAGCAAACATGGCTTCTCCACATTGACCACAGAATCCTAAACAGCCATAATCAATTACTTCTAACTCATCATCTTGCTCTAATCTTTCTTTTGCTTCATAAGAGCCTGAAGATAAGTTACTTAAACAAAATTCAATAAGTGGTTTAAACAATTTTTTCACCTCATTACTAATCCTATAGTAAGTTCTTTTACAGTAAGAATCAAGAATATAGCTTACCTTAGTTAGAATCTCCTCTATATCACTCATTTTAAATTCTATCCTAAATATGATTAGTCACTTTACTCAAAAAACGAAGCACTTTTCGCCAAGCTCGAATGCTGGTAGTAACCTTTATCAAACTTTTACATAATGCTTGATTAAGAAAAACATACTAACTAAATAAAAGTTAGACCCACTATATTTTCTCCTATAAATACCATAAAAAATGCCGATATATTCTATACGGATAGAGAAAAGAAGGAGTCAAAAGGATGAATCGAAAATATATAAATGTCATGGAGGAAATTGTAGAATCACTTGTTATCATTCTTTTATTTAGTCCAGATTACCAAGTATTTTGTCATTGTGAAGAATGTAGAAATGACATAATTGCCTACAGTCTTAATAATCTTCCACACCATTACGTCACTTCTGAAAAAGGAAGAGCTGTAGTATTTGAACAATTAAACACAGAAGAAAATAGAAAATGGATTAATAAACGAATTATTAGTGCTATACATTTGGTAGGTAACTATCCAAAACATTCTCCTATATAATGGCATGCTTCTCTAATCAGAGGCATTGCTATTATATACAGCAAAGAAAATTTCTTCTATATATATCCTCGTTCTTCCTTTTCGTGTTACCATATTTATAAAAAAAGGAGAAATGAAGAATGGAGTTACGAAAAGCGACTATGCAAGACATTCCTGCAATTATGGAAATTATACGAGAAGCTCAAAGCTACTTCAAAGAAAACGAGATTAATCAATGGCAAAATAATTATCCTAATCATTCAACGATTGAGAAAGACATCGAAAATGCTTATAGTTATGTTCTTGTGGATAATAATAACACTATTCTAGCAACAGTATCTATTTCTTTTGATAGTGATACAAACTATGAACAGATAATAAATGGTTCATGGCTCACTAATGAAGCATATGCCGTTATACATAGATTAGCAGTAAAAAATACGGTTAAAGGACAAGGCATTTCATCAATTGTTTTAAGAGAAATCGAGAATATGTGTCACAAAAATAACATTCCGAGTATAAAGGTAGATACTCACGAACAAAATACCTCTATGCAAAAGCTACTCCAAAAGAATGATTTTCAATATTGTGGAATAATCTTTGTAGCTGATCAAAGTCCAAGGGTTGCGTTTGAAAAACTAATAAGTATTTAAAATACCAGACTTACCTTTCTATTCAATAAGTACTGGTATTTGTTATAACAAAAAAATTTAGGAAAATGATAAAAAATATAAGCCATTCAACTAAGTTACAGAGAAGAGACTTTTGTAAAGTCAGTGAGTAAACTCGATGAAAAAGTACTATAAGTACAGTTGACATGCTACAAAAGCTGATATTCTAACTGTGATTAGTTTTGCATCTTTATTTTTATACCTTATACACTTTTTTTATTTTTCCCATTCAATAAGAATATTCTTTCTCCTCCTTCTAATATACTTCTATAGATAAACAACTTTAAAAAGGTAGATTATTTTATTATTTACCTGAAGGATTTGCTATAGCATCGGAGGGAGTAAATGAAAAAGCTAGTTATTCTAGGTGGCGGTTATGGTGGCATGCGATTGCTGTCATTACTTATTCCAAATTTACCATACAATATCCTGGTAGTTCTAATTGATAAGGTTCCTTTTCACTTTCTCAAAACAGAGTATTATGCGATAGCGGCTGGTACTGTAACAGATTCTCATGTGACATTCCCATTTCCTAATCATCCACAAGTCACGATTATTCAGCAAGAAGTAGAAAGCATCAATCTAAATAAACAAATTGTCCATCTAGCAGAAGGAAATTATATGGAATATGATGACCTAGTTATCGGATTAGGATGCGAAGACAACTATCATCAAGTGCCAGGAGCCAATCAATTTACACAAAGTATCCAAACCATCTATAAGTCGAAACAATCCTATAAGATACTTCAATCACTCTCTGATGGAGAAAAAGTAGCTATAATTGGAGCAGGATTAAGCGGAGTAGAATTAGCTGCAGAATTAGCTGAAAGTACACATCTCGATATTAGTCTATTTGACCGTGGATCTTCTATTTTATCTTCCTATCCTCCTAAAGTTAGCAGCTATGTGGAAAAATGGTTGAAAGAGAACCAAGTCCACCTTATAAAACAAAGTAACATTACCTTAATTGAAGAAAATATGGTGTATAACCATGATTCTCCAATACCATTTAGTTGTATGATTTGGACTGCTGGTGTGAAACCTAACAGTATAGTTCGCTCACTAGATGTCGAAAAGGATGCGAAAGAGAGAGTGATATTGAATAGTTATCACCACTTACCAGATGATGAACATGTATTTGTTGTAGGAGACTGCGCAAGCTTAAATCATCCACCTAGTGCGCAGCTTGCAGAAGGACAGGCCGAACAAATTGCCACCATCTTAATAAGTAGATGGAAAGGTAAATTACCGCCACAAGAATTGCCTCCCATCAAAATAAAGGGAGTATTAGGATCTCTAGGTAAAAAACATGGGTTCGGACTTATTTTTAATACTGCTTTAACTGGTAGAATCCCTCGATTAATGAAACATGGAGTACTTTGGAAAGATAGAACCAAAAAAAGCAAATACTATTAACAGCAAGAGGCATTCAACACGAATGCCTCTTACTTATTCAAAGCTACTATTACAAGCAAGAATATCCGTATTTCTCAAACTCAGCATAAATGTTCTTTAACTTTGGGTTACCTTCCCCTACAATTTCCCCCTCTATAACAACTACAGGATAAAATAAATCTTCTTCTATAATCTTTTGACAAAAATCATTTTTTTCCTTTTCATAATCTGCTTTAAAAATATCATAATAATTAATTTCAAATTTTTGATTGGGAAACTTTCTTGTGATTGCTGCTTGAAGCCATTCGTATGTATCTTTTGAAGATGGTAAGTTGACACAGCTTGCACATATTTGCTCAGCACCGTAAATACTTACTTCAATTTCTTTTTTCATAAATAACTCCCTTCATGCACGTTTTACTCACTCTTATGTAACTATAATAATACAAAGAACCAATGAAGCCTACAATTTCCTGTTTCTAGATTCTAGATTTTTCACCTTAATGTGATTATAATAAAGGATAGGAAAGGAGTCGATATTGTATGGAAGAATTAGAAATGAAAGAACAAGTACAAGAAGTCCTAGATAAATTACGTCCATTCCTTTTAAGAGATGGTGGAGATTGTGAACTAGTAGATGTAGAAGATGGTATTGTAAAATTACGCCTACTTGGTGCTTGTGGTAGTTGCCCAAGTTCTACTATTACATTAAAAGCTGGTATTGAACGTGCATTATTAGAAGAAGTTCCTGGTGTAATGGAAGTAGAACAAGTATTCTAATATAAAAAGTAAAACGAAGAGGATAGCCTCTTCGTTTTTATTTTATACCTATGGACACAGAACCCATACAAACAGATCCCGTTTTGTCTATTTGTAAAGGTAAATACATCATCTCTGGTAATAGCTTAGTTAACTCAGCTATTATTGTATCCACATTCCCTTTATTTGTGAATAATAAAACGGTCGGACCAGCACCGCTTAACGCTGCTCCAAAAGCACCAAGAGAAGTAGAAGCTCGTTCTATTGTTTCTAAGTGTGGTACTAACTGTTTTCTATATGGTTGATGAAACTTGTCCTTTTGCATCATCTTACCGGCTAATTCATAATTACCAGTTACCAAAGAAGATACCAATACATTCGAAATGGCACTTGCTTCTACCGCATCTTGAAAAGACAAGGTACTTGGTAATACATTTCTAGCAGCCTTCGTTAATAGTTCTTCTTTCGGAACTACTGCGATAAGATCTAATTCCATAGAATGTATGACTTCTACATCTACTGCATCCTCTGATTGACAGCCAATGATTAGACCACCATAGATACTCGCGCCTACATTATCTGGGTGTCCTTCCATTTTAGAAGCAATGAGAAATTTTTCTTTCTTTGAAAGTTGAAACTCTCCTACTTGGTCAGCTAATTCAATCCCTGCTACAATGGCAGATGCACTAGATCCTAGACCTCTAGCTAAAGGAATTTCACTTGTCACTTTCACCTTACAAGGAGAAAGTACTTTAGAATACTGTTTAGCCACTTCTATCGCTGTTTCAATGATAAAATTACTCTCATCCCTTGGGAATAAGGAAAGTTCTTCCGTTAAAGGAATTACTTCCCACTTCTCAGAAGGTGTGACTTCTAGTGTCAAATATAAATTCAGTGCCAATCCTATACTATCAAAACCTGGACCAATATTGGCCGAGCTTGCTGGGACTTTAATTGTTAACATAGCCCCTTCGCTCATTGATGAACGACTCCTCTAATATGCTCTGCAACAGCTTCTTCTTTATTCGGAAGAACAATTGGTTTTATTGGACTAACATCAATAGCAGTATTAGGATCTTTAAGTCCATTACCTGTTAGGATAGCAACTACTTTGCTTCCTTTAGGGATTTTACCATTTTGAATATGTTTATATAATCCTGCAATAGATGCACATGATCCTGGCTCTGCAAATACTCCTTCTTTAGCTGCAATTGTTCGATATGCAGCAATAATTTCTTCATCTGTTACCTCATCAATAATGCCTTCAGACTCTTCTTGAGCTTGAACTGCTAATTTCCAACTTGCAGGATTACCGATTCTAATAGCAGTTGCAATTGTTTCCGGATTTTCAAATACTCGATTATGAACGATCGCAGCTGCTCCTGCTGCTTCAAAACCATGAATTTTAGGTAACCCAGTTTGTTTTGCCTCATTATATTCTTTAAATCCTTTCCAATATGCACTAATATTTCCTGCATTTCCAACTGGAATCGCTAAAATATCTGGAGCTTCACCTAATTGATCACAAATTTCAAAAGCCGCGGTTTTTTGTCCTTCTAGACGGTATGGATTTACAGAGTTAACGAGAGCAACTGGCTCTGTTTCACTTATTTTTCTAACCATTTGCAGTGCCTGGTCAAAATTCCCTTCAATAGCAATAATTTCTGCTCCATACATTACTGCTTGTGCCAATTTCCCCATCGCAATTTTCCCTTCTGGAATAACAACAATACAGCGCATTCCAGCTCTTGTTGCATATGCAGCAGCTGCTGCAGAAGTATTTCCAGTAGAAGCACATATTACAGTTGAATTGCCTTCTTCTTTTGCTTTAGCAACAGCCATTACCATGCCTCTATCTTTAAAAGAACCCGTTGGATTAGTGCCTTCCGTTTTTACGTAAAGCTCTACTCCCCATTCTTTCGATAATGTATCTAGCTTGATTAAAGGAGTATTTCCCTCATTTAACGTTAACATAGGTGTTGTATCATTTATTGGTAAATATTCCTTATATTCTTCTAATAGACCTCTCCATCTCATTACTTTGTTCCTCCCTCTACACGATATGAGCTTTTTACTTCTTTTACAGAACCTAAATCTCTTAGCTTTAATAATATATTTTCATAGTTTAACAAGGAAGCATGATGAGTTACTACTACAATTTCAGCAAGACCTTTTTCCTTCACTGGTAATTGAAGAATTTTCTCGAAGCTTACACCATGCTGTGAGAATATGGAAGTAATTTCTGCAAAAACACCAACTTCATCGACTACTTGTAAACGTAAGAAGTATTTTGAAAACATTTGATCTGGTTCTTTTAATTTCTTCTTAAACTGAGGAGTTACCGTACCTTTTCCATTAACTCCTAATCTCATATTTTTTAAAACATTCACTAAATCGGATACAACAGCAGTTGCAGTTGGCAAACTCCCAGCTCCTGGTCCATAGAACATTGTCTCTCCTACTGCCTCACCGTATACATACACAGCATTATATTCATTATGAACAGAAGCAAGAGGATGAGTATCAACAAGGAATGTAGGTTGAACACTAACCTCTACTTTTTCATCTTGTCTTTGCGCAATTCCTATTAATTTCATCGTATATCCAAGCTGCTTACCATATTGGATATCTTCATCCGTAACATTCGAGATTCCCTGTACCTTCACATCATCTAAACTAATATTCATAGAGAAACCGAGGGTAGCTAAAATAGTCATTTTTCTAGCTGCATCCAATCCTTCCACATCAGAAGTTGGGTCACTTTCAGCAAACCCTAACTCTTGAGCTTCTAGTAAGACATCTTCATATGATCTTCCTTGTTGACTCATCTTTGTCAAAATAAAGTTTGTTGTACCATTAACAATTCCCATTAGCTTAATTATCCGATCAGATGCTAATCCATCTACTAAACCTCTAAGGATTGGTATACCTCCTGCGACACTTGCTTCATAAAACAAATCACAGTTATTTTGAGCTGCTGTTTGCAATAGCTTTGCGCCATAAACAGCCATTAAGTCTTTATTAGCTGTTACCACTTGTTTTTTGTTCTGTAAAGCTTTTATTAATATATCTTTCGTTTCTTCAATACCGCCCATTACTTCAATCACAACATCTATATCTGCATCATTTAAAATGTCCTCAGGATTAGTCGTTAATTGAATATCTGAGACATTTACATCTCTTTCTTTGTGTACATTCTTTACTAGTATAGTCTTTACTTTTACTGGACACCCAACCTGGTGCATAATTTTATCTTGATGATTTTCAATTATTTTTACAACACCAGAGCCAACCGTTCCTAAACCGAGTAATCCAATTGAGATTGTGTTCATCTTTTTCCCCCTAAGGTGTTCTTGTAATAAATACAACTGTCTTTGTATAGTAGACATTATAGTGTTTGTTCTGTATTTTTACAAGAGGTGATTTGCACAACTTGTTTAAAAATCATCATATTATCCCTATTATAATGCTAAGATATAAAATCCCAAAGGCTTATTTCTGAATTTATACATTTTTCTACTTTTTTAGATAATACCATATAACTCCATAGAAACGTAACCATTTTCTTTCAATAGAAAAACTCAAAAACACAGGTAATAACCTGTATTTTTGAGCTAGTAGTCATTTATCCATTTCATCATTCAGGAATAACTATTCAGAGCCAAGATACTGTAGGGATTTTTAATTTCTTCACTGGAACTTCAGCTGAGTTATAAAATTGATTTAAGAATTCTTCTAAATCCGCTGATTGATTTAACATCTTTTTTAGACGGTCTTCATGAAATAGACGATCTGCTTCGTTTGTCGCAGAGTAGTAATTCTCTACACATTCTACATAATGAATAGGGAAAAGAAGTCTTGAGTAGATTAGTCTCCAGGAAAAGGAACTTAGTGGTGTTATACTTTGATAGTCATCGAAAAATACTTTCACTTCACGGTGATATGTCTTAATGTTTTTAAAATATCGCTCTCTTGTCCATTCTGCCAAATCTCTTCCACAATGATCAAATATCCAATCAAAAGGGTTCTTGATATAATAATCTTTAGCCCATGTGTTCTTTGTAAAACGATTATAACAAATAGTACCGCTATCTACTGCATTAGGTTCATCGTCTAATTCTGTATCAACTAAATACTGTATAGCATTTTCCGCCATACCCATATAATAAGGAAACGATTCTAGAAATAATCGGTCAAAGTCACTTTCTGGCTGTTTATATAACATTCCATTCCAGTACGATTCCATCTGATCTATTCTCTGTTCCCATAAACCTTTCCATTGTCCCATTAAACTAATTTTTTGTACCCCAAATGGAACAGCCCGACCTCTATAATGGAATTTCCCAAGCTTCTTACCCAATTGCCTTGAATGAAATACTTTTAAACGCTCATTGGCTAAAACACAAAAACGCTGATCTTCTAGTTCTGTAAGTATGCCACCTTCTTTTGCCTCTAAAAAAGTACTTACGGTATAATCTCCCGTTTGGTAAATATGGCTAGCAATTTGTTCTAATTCGTTGATTGTATCATCCTCTATTTGGGAAACAGGTATTAATGTATACAGCTTCCCTTCTGTTACACATGCTTCATATTGATCAATTCTTGTTTCCTCTTCGACATTAATTCCATAAAGACTTGTTAGAATATTTTTTATCATTCTCTTCCTCCTTAACCAAATCTTTCGTTGTTAAGAAGTATATGTGTCAACTGGTAAAATCTTGTTACATTATATAATTATGTTCCATTCATTTTCTGGAAATAATTATTCTAGGAACATATACAAGAATAGAGAGCATATAATAGTAAACACTGTGAATACATAGTGAATAAATAGAGAAAAGGTGAAGTTCATGTCATTAATGAAAACAACAGAACAAACCGCTAGAAAATGGTTACATGAACGAGGAGTACAAATTCAAGATATTGCGGATCTTGTTTTTCTATTACAAGAAAAATATCATACAGACTTAAAAATGTCTGATTGTATTCATAATGTTGAACGTGTTTTATCAAAAAGAGAAGTTCAAAATGCTATCATTACAGGAATTCAATTAGATATATTAGCTGAAAAGAAACAGCTTGCATCTCCTTTACAAGAAATTGTGGAAAAAGATGAGGGATTATATGGTGTCGATGAGGTGCTGGCCTTCTCTATTGTAAATGTATATGGTTCTATAGGTTTTACCAATTATGGTTATGTAGATAAGTTAAAACCAGGAATATTACAAAAATTAAATGATAAAAATTCCGGAGAGTGTCATACTTTCTTAGATGACATAGTAGGAGCAATTGCTGCTGCTGCATCTAGTAGGTTGGCTCATCGTGCAAAAGGCGAAGAATAATAAACATAATTTAAATGAAAAGAGCGTTTAACTAAGCATCGCTAGTTGAACGCCCTTTTGCTTCTTAGTTCAGCTTCCATTCCACTAAACTATCTACCGTATAAGTGGGTTGGATGGAATAAGCTAATAAATCTTCTTTTAATGTAACACCTGTATGTACTAACAAAGTATCTATTTCTGCATTAATTCCTGCCATGATATCTGTATGATAATTGTCGCCTACCATTAATATGTCTTTTTTAGACAATCCTAACAATTTAATGGCTTGTTCCACAATAATAGATTCAGGTTTTCCGACTACTAACGGCTCTTTTTTGGTTGATACTGTAATAACAGAGGAAAGGGCTCCATTTCCTGGAAGTAACCCTCTTTCTGTTGGCAATGCAGTATCTCCATTTGTAATAATATAGGATGCACCATTTCGTATAGCAAGGCATGCATTCGCTAACTTCTCATAAGTGATTTGTTGATCTAATCCTACCACTACATAATCTACTTCAACAGAATCCTGTTTGATGGATAATTTTTTTTGATTTAAAGCGCTAAGTAAACCTTGCTCTCCGATCATTAATACATCAGCATGTTGATTTTGCTCAGCAATATAGTTAGCTGAAGCCATCGCTGAAGTAAAAACTTGTTCTGCCTTTGCAGGAATGCCAAACTCTGTAAGTTTTTCTGCGACCTGTTCTGGTGTCTTTGTTGAGTTATTTGTTACATATAAGTAAGAAATATCCTTTTTTATCAGCTGTTTAATAAAATCTGCTGCTTCTTGAATAACTTCTGTACCTCGATACATGGTTCCATCCAAATCAATCAGATAACCTTTATAGTTTTTCATATCCTAATCCCTTCTAAGCAAATTTTCCCCCTTGCTAGTTTCTCTAAAAATTAGCTTTCCTTAATTCTTAAATGCAGAGACCGGCCCTAATTCATTTAATAAATATCCTGAAACAGAAGGATTAAATTCTTTTATAGAGCTAATCTTATCTTTAAAAACTCTTTGTAATTCCAAGTGATTAATAGCTGTATATTCGTGCACTAAGGATTTTCTCCATAGAATGATTTCTTTTAAATCATGAGCCACTTCATCATTAATTACTTTTTCATCTGTTAATATATCTATGATATCTTCATAACTTCCTGGATCTCTCATGATAAATCCATCTATCATACTGTTCCCAATATCTAATATTACTTCTATAATCATATGTGTGATTCGTTCTAACGACAGTTTTTCTATCTCAGTTCGCCATTCCGTCTTTTTTTCAAATAGAAGTATAAGATTGTTAAGATAGTGTAGTTGTTCCTCTAACTTTAATCGATCAACGAAGTACATATACCTAATCTACTCCCTTCTATTATTATGAAATTTGTAAATGCTCACTAAGATTTGTTGGACGTGCATAGAAATATCCTTGAGCTAAATCCACCTTATTTTTAGAAAGTATGGATGCCTCTTCTGCACTTTCAATCCCTTCTGCAACTACAACAGATCCTACCTCTTTAGCAATTAGTAATAGCCCCTTTAGCATGGATTCTTTTACTGAGTTTTTATCAATGTTCTGAATAACAGACCGATCAATCTTAATAATATCTGGCATTATTTCACTAATGGAATTTAGACTTGCATACCCAGCCCCAGTATCATCAACAGCAATACGAAATCCAAGCACTCTTAATACCTTAAGATTTGCGCTAAAGTACTCTAAATCTTCAAAAGAATCTCTTTCTGTTACTTCTATCGTAATTTTTTTAGGAGGAATTTCATTATATTTTTTTATTACTTTTTTTATATCCTTTATAAATCTAGGATTTCCTATCGTAACAGGTGTAAAATTAATAAAAATACTGTGTTGCCATTTCGTAAGTTGGATTTGTTCATAAGCCTTTTCAAGAACAATCATCTCAAGATCATATAAAAATTTTGTTTGTCTAGCTATAGAGAAGAGACGTAGTGGACTTTCGAGCGCAGTCCCTTTTGGTCCTCTAGTAAGCATTTCACACGCATGAATTTTATTTGTCTCTACATCCATAATAGGTTGAGCAAGTAAATTGATATCTTTTTTTGCAACAATTTCGCTTAATGCATATACCAGTTTATTGAATTCAGTGTCTTCTTTTTTCTTAGCCATAGAAAGTGCTAATTCCTGTGCAGTATGCACTGCCTCTATTAACATGTCATACTTTTTCTCTATAAACATATAGCCTACATTAAATATAGGCGTACAAACTGATTCTTCGCTGAATATTTTTTCCATATTATGTATAGTATCTCTTATAATAGAATCTGTTTCTTTAATACAATCTGTTTCAGAGGACAATTTAATAAACATCGTAATCCCAGTTGGATTATAGTCATGAATAGCGATTAGCTCATCTTCTGTTAAATTAGTTCTTAACGTATCTCGAAATGATTTTTTTAGTACTTTAATAAAATTTATGTATTCTTCTTCCTCTAACTGTTGCTTAATGCCCATTAAGTTATGGATATCAAATACTACAACTACAACTTCCATACCAGATTTCAAAGCATTCCCCACGCCCTTAACGATAGAATCTCTTAGGACAAAATTGGGTGGAAAATACTTAATAGTTTTTGCTGGTAAAAACAATTTACTCCAATTAACTACTTTTGAATATAAGTTTAGTTGATAATTCATAACTTCATTCCTCTCAAAAAGCCAGAGTAATCTCGATTTTTCATATATAAAATTAAATTAATTCTCAAATTAATCTAACCTTTCTCATACCCTTTTTATTAATTTGTTTGCTCCATTATTTGAATTATTATTTCACCATGCTGTTAGGAGCTTTAATAAAAATATAAAAGAAGGAATTAAGAAGTAATGTTATTTACTTACTCTTTTTACAACAAAATAAGCACAACCGAAATTACAATACTCGTATAAATACTCTGTTAATGTACTTATCTTTGTATCAAAACTCGCCTTTTGATTCTGGTCTTCAAAAAAACCTCGTAATCTAAGTTGTCCATAACCCCAATCTCCTACAATATAATCATATTTATTTAAAATATCACTATATCTATTTCGAAACGCTTCTTCGTTAAAGCCAGAATTTCGCTCCTCTATTAGTTCATAACAATGATTATTTATACAAACCAAAGTATCACCTCATTGTTCTTATAAGTATAGAATATTCAAACTACAGATAAGTCAATATTCCTATTTATGTGTAAATAATCGTTCATATAAATAATGCTTATATAACTATCTTCTTCTTCATTATAACCGCATAATGCTTATTTACAAAGCTTAACAATTAAAATATTCCTATAAAAATGTAATTTCTGTGATAATTACTAAATAATCAATCAGGAAGAGCTAGACAAAAAAACACTTCTAAAGTTAGGTTGATGCCTAGCTTCTAGAAGTGCTATCTTTTCATTATGCTTCTTTTGCATGCTCTGAAAGCTGTTGATTTTTTTTAGCTTCATTTACCTGTTCGTCCGCATGATAAGATGATCGCACAAGAGGGCCTGCTTCACAATGACTGAATCCTTTACTTAATGCTATTTTCTTAAGCTCTTTAAATTCATCTGGGTGATAGTATTTTTGAACTTTAAGATGCTTTACAGTAGGTTGTAAATATTGTCCTATTGTCATAATATCAACATGGTTAGCCCTTAAATCATCCATTGTTGCGATAATTTCCTCTTTTGTTTCTCCTAATCCAATCATTAAACTAGATTTTGTAGGAATTTCTGGATACATCTCTTTCGCTCTTCTTAAAAATTCTAAAGATCGGTCATATTTCGCTCTAGCACGAACTCTTGGAGTTAATCGTTCTACTGTTTCTATATTATGATTTAGTATATCAGGCTTAGCATCCATTAAAGTACGTAGGTTTTCCTCTATGCCTCCCATATCTGATGGAAGCACTTCTATACCTGTGAATGGGTTCTTTTTGCGAATAGCACGAACTGTTTCTGCAAATACTGCTGCACCGCCATCTTTTAAATCATCTCTAGCAACAGCTGTTATAACTACATGCTTTAAATTCATGGAAACTACTGAATCAGCAACCCTTTCAGGTTCTTGCCAATCTAGTTCTGTAGGTAGTCCTGTTTTTACTGCACAAAAACGGCAAGCTCTCGTACAAATATCACCTAATATCATAAATGTTGCTGTTCTTCTTACAGCCCAACACTCATGAATATTAGGACACTTTGCTTCTTCACATACAGTATGTAGCTTTTTCTCCTTCATCATTTCTTTTAAGCCCGTATAGTTTTCATTTGTATTTAACTTAATTTTTAACCACTCTGGTTTACGTAAGTATTCCTTTTTCTCTGACATTTCCATCATCTCCCTATCCGTTAACAGACTCATCCTTTGTTCTTCATAAGTACCTCTAAGTTGCCCACTTCTTCTTTATTGTATAACAGCTCTAGTCAAAGAATAATTGTAGGTTATACACAGAATGTAAGCGGATTTTCTATCCTAGTCACTTTAACATACTGAACATAGTGCTACAAGCTATTGTTTACAGATTACCATTAATTGATAATTATTTTTTTCACTATTTCTCACAAAATATAAAGACAATATCAACGAAGGGAGGGTACTCTTTTGCGCAAAGCTATATTATTGTTATTCGTCTTTCTCTTGAGTTATCCGTGTATAGATATACATGCTTCCACAAATCAAGAGGAGGAAAATCCTTATACGAAGAGAATGGAGCTATATAAGAAGATGGAAACTATTTATCAAATTCCATGGTACTATATAGCAGCTGTTGATCAGTATGAAAGAAATATTCGTGCATCTAGAAAAGATCTCCCAAAAACAACAGGATTTACAGGTATTTATATAACAAAGGAAAAATGGGCCGGAATTCTTAATCCAAACCAGGATGATACCAACCCGTTATCCATTTCTCTTTTCAGTGGAATAGGGGTGGATGGAAATGGAGATGGAGAAGCAGACAGACTTAACGATGAAGATGTTTTAAATGCGTTTTCTCAATATATTGTAGAGTATGGAATCGATGAAGATAATTTTAAGATAGGTTTATGGGAATATTATAAGCGTGATAAAACCGTAAGTATCATCATGGGTAAAGCAAAAATATATAATCAGTTTGGCACACTAGATTTAGATAAACATGCATTCCCTGTGCCACTTAGTAGCAATCACAGTTATCGTAGTACATGGGGAGATGCCCGTGGTTGGGGTGGTCGCAGAATTCATGAAGGTACAGATATTTTCGCCGACTATGGTGTTCCTGTACGAGCAACGTCATTCGGTATTATTGAAATGAAGGGCTGGAATGAGTATGGTGGTTGGAGAATTGGCATTAGAGACATTAATAATAACTACCATTATTTTGCCCATTTGAGTGGGTTTGCCAAGGATATAAGTGTTGGCTCTATTGTTGAACCAGGAATGCTCATTGGTGGAGTAGGAAGCTCAGGATACGGACCACCAGGAACTTCAGGGAAATTCCCTCCGCACTTACACTATGGTATGTATAAAGACAATGGATTTACAGAATGGTCTTTTGATCCTTTTGCACATCTTCGTTTATGGGAAAGACAAGAAAAGTCTAATTCAAAATAATGAATTCATGATAGTAAGTCTGTTTTGTTAGATATTAAGCTTTTAGTGAAAAATTGCTTAAGACACTCGCTTCCTTCAGTTCTCTGAAGGAAGCGAGTGTCTAGATGCTGAACAAAAACAAGTATGAAAAAACCTGCCTTTATAAAATAGGACTATGTAGACCTTAACTTTATTAAGGATTCAATATGGTATCACATTGAACAATAACGATAGATAGGTGTTCGCTTAAGTCTAAATCATAAGGAGTAATCTCCACTTCATCCTTTTCTAATATACGGATAACTGGGCGTTCATTCATCCCTTTATTTTGCCTACAAACTACACCTTTTTCCCCATTGCTTAATATTACGCCAAGTCCATTTGGGTAAAGTACGATAGATTTCCTAAATGCCTCGACAATTTTCGCATCATATAGACGTCCACTGCCTGTATATAGTATTTCTAAAGCTTCATGCGGTAAAAGTGCCTCTTTATACACTCGATTTGAGGTGATAGCATCAAAAACATCAGCAACTGCAATTATCTTTCCAAACAGGTGAATCTCTTCATCTTTTATTCCTCTAGGATAGCCAGATCCATTTAATCTTTCATGGTGTTGATAAGCACAATGTGCTACTAATAAAGGCATAGCATCCACTTTTCTTAGCATTTCAAAACCAGCTTCTGCATGTGTTTTAATTACCTCATATTCCTCTTCTGTCAGCTTCCCTGGTTTCATTAAAATCTCAAGGGGTACACCCATTTTTCCTACATCATGCATGATAGCACCTAAACCTAAAACTTCTAGCTGATTAGGAGAGAGTTTTAGCTCTAATCCTAATGCTAGTGAATAGATGGTTACATTTAAACTGTGAGAAAAAATATAATTGTCATATAAATAAACATCTGACATTAGTGAAAACAGCTCTGTATGATTCTTTAATTCTTCTAATACTCTTCCAATTAACTTTTTAAATGATGGAGTACTTTTCTCCATAATCAATAAAATAGAGGAAGAATCCGAATTTTTCAACTTTTGGAAGCTTTGTTCAATTGTATTCATTGCTTCCAAGTGTAGTTGATCGGAGATCGCCTGATTTACTTTTATATCCTTTGTCTTTTTATCTTCTAAATAAACATAGGATATACCAAAATCCAATAATCTCTTAATCAATTTTTGATCCAATTTTACTCCACTATTTACTAAGACCTTTCCCCGTTCGTTGTAAATAGGTTTGGCTAAGACTGCATTTTCTTTAATATTTCTTGTACCAACTAATCTCATGCAATTATGGACTCCTATTATGTTATGTATGGGTTTTATTATACAGGATTTTTCCCCCTGTTTCTTTATACCTATAAAAGAATTTAAAAAAAATAAGCCGTTTCAATAAAAACACCCTATCTACTCTTTTATTAAAACGGCTTACACCACTATTTTGCTTTATTTTATATCATTCGCACTAATGCTTCTTTACCAACCATACCTTTAAATATACCCATATTCTCTGCTTCTAATGTAACAGATTCTAATGGTGCATCTAAAAGTTGTGGAATGGTTTTAACTCCGACTGCTCTTCCTGCTATTATTTTACGATCCTTCAACTTTTCATTTAATAATGCTACATCTAATGCTCCGCACATAATATACCCTTTATCACTTTTTACAACAAGTAAGTTTGTCTTTGGTAATTGTACACTAATTGCAATAAAAGTATGCCCTTCGATTTCAATAGGATAAACTTCCATCATAATGTAGTACTCACTCCTCTCTTCCTATTCACTATATTCAGAAGAGAGAGGAACCGTGTTATTACCTATCTATTTTAATAAAGCTAGAATGAATTATACATTTACTCCCTTTTTTAAGGCCTCTAAAAGAATATTCCGCATAAATTCTGGTAAAAAATACTGCTTATTTTCTGCTCTATAAATGGATGGAAAGAAATTACCGAATGTAAACATGTCTGGTACTGTTACAACATACTCTTTTTCCGCCAGTAATTCTTCGAGCTGTATGAAATATTTATCTTGTTCTCCAACTTTTTTATGAGTAATTCCTTGTGATATAATTTTCCCCATTACTGTTCCTCGAAATCCAAGGCCTTTAACCTGTAATTCTTTCCATTTTTCACTTTGCATATCAAGAAGTACTTCTTTTAATTCGGCACCTGTTAGTGTAACATTACAAGGATTAATAGGATGAGGACAAATAGATAATAAATCAAAGGAAGTAACATCACCTTTAGATAGATTATCAAGGATTAGACCCTCATTTATAATGGCACAGTCTGAATGACACCATGTTATTAAAGTTTCACATAGCATACTTGCCAATCTACTGGAGGAAATATCTTGATCGTTAGTTAATGCCTTTTCAGATAAAGCCTTTCTGCCTTGAAGATACAAGTTCTCAATGATCGTTTTTTCATGGCTCGCTTCAGGCAAATCACTACTATCATATAATCTTGCTTTCTTTTGAATAAGTCTTTTAGACTTATCATCTACTTCTATTTCAACATGTCCTACATAGTAACCAAATTTTCCAGCTGCACCTTGCAGGGAATTTCCTATTACTTTTCCTTCATGGAAAACATGATGAGTATGTGCACCTAAAATAATATCAATATCTGGTATGTTATTTGCAATCCATTCATCATCGTTTATACCTAGATGAGAAAGTAAAACAATAATGTCTGCCTCGTTACGCAGAATTTTCACTTGCTCTTGTAAGGCTTCCAAGGGATCTGACAAATTCCACCCGAGTAATTCATATAGTTTCTGAAAAAAAGCCGTAACACCAATAACACCGATCTTTGTTCCCATCTTTGTTTCATACATTTGATAAGGCTTACACCAAGCGGGCCTCTCTCCATTCTTCTTATATAAATTAGCTACAAGGATATCAAAGGATGCATCACTATATAAGTGATCTAAAGCCTCATATGGAAGCGTAATCCCTTCATTATTCCCAATCGTTACAGCATCATATTGCCCTTTTTCTAATAAATCAGTATTAATCTTTCCTTTTGTTGCTTCAGTGTATGGGTGGGATAAATCAACATGATCACCGATATCAAATAGATATATCTCTTCACCGACTTCTTCATGCCATTTTCTGCGTTCTTGCAAAAACTCAAAAATCCTCGGCCAGTTCTCAAAATGGCTATGTAAATCGTTTGTATGATATAGATGGATGACTTCCATTTTCTCGCCTTCCTTACCGTGATTTTATCTTTAATGCTAGATTAGAATAAATCTAACTGTCTTGGAGCTAGATCATCATATTCAATATGAAGCATGTTTAATAGGTGTTTTGCATTATCTGCTGCATCTCCACCAGAATTATTATTGAATAGGACATAAACTTGAGGACATTTCTTCTGCAGATTATGAATGTTATCTGCCCATTCTTCTAACTCCACTGTGTTATAACGATATAAATACCGAACTTCTCTCCATTTTGGATTATTGCTTTGTTGCCAGCCATAATAGTTTCTTCCATGGAGTCTGATTAGTACTTGGTTTCCAATTGGCTCCAATACAGTTGGAACAGATCCAGGCATAACTTGTGGTTCATCACAAATGCTATGTATCCAATTTTCTTCCTGCATAAAATTCAGGGTATTTTCTCGGAACTTTTCATCAAACCAAGATTGATGTCTGAATTCAAGGGCACATGGAATATCCTTCATCTTCTTTTTACATGCTCTTAAATACTGAACATTTTCCTTTTTACAATCAAACCAAGGAGGAAATTGAAATAATACCATAGCTAATTTATTTGCTTTTCTATAAGGTTCTAAAGAGTCAATAAATGCACCAAACATTTCGTCAATTGATGAAAAGGGAATATCTCCTCTATTATGTCCGGTCATTCCTTGATATGCCTTTACAATAAATTGAAAAGAATCAGGTGTTTTTTTTACCCAATTTTCAGCATTCCTTTGCGGTTGGATAGCATAGAAAGAAGCATCCACTTCCACTACTGGAAAATATCCAGCATAATCAATTAATTTATTTGGAGGAGAGGTATTTTTTACATAAAGACTGTCATGATCTCCCCAGCCAGTTAATCCAATTCGAATCAATAAATCCACCTCTTAAAACAGTACAGTGATGCTCATATTTTAGATATTTGTGTAATAAAATCCTATAAATTTCTATACTCCATATCATATCATAACCAACATAAATAACTAAGAAAAAGAAATACAGAAGAAAACTGGAATACTATCCCCTTGAATACCTAATTGAGAAAAATTAATAGGAAAATGGACATAATCTTTTAGGTTTATTAAGATACCTACAAACCCCCTATTAAAACAACAAAAACCCCTATAAAAGGGGTTTGAATTATTATTAACCAATAGAACCTTCCATCTCAAACTTGATTAGACGGTTCATTTCTACTGCATATTCCATTGGTAATTCTTTTGTAAACGGCTCGATGAAGCCCATAACGATCATTTCTGTAGCTTCTTCTTCAGAGATACCTCTACTCATTAAGTAGAATAGTTGCTCTTCTGATACTTTAGAAACTTTTGCTTCATGCTCTAAGGAAATGTTATCATTAAGAATTTCATTGTATGGAATTGTATCAGATGTTGATGAATTATCCATAATTAATGTATCACATTCAATATTAGCACGTGCACCATCTGCTTTACGTCCGAAATGAACGATACCACGGTATGTTACTTTACCACCTTGTTTAGAGATAGACTTCGAAACAATAGTAGATGATGTGTTTGGAGCTAAATGAATCATTTTCGCACCAGCATCCTGATGTTGTCCTTTACCTGCAAGAGCAATAGAAAGAGTCATTCCTCTTGCACCTTCTCCTTTAAGGATAACAGCAGGGTATTTCATTGTTAATTTAGAACCGATGTTACCATCAATCCATTCCATTGTAGCATTCGCATCACATACAGCGCGTTTTGTAACAAGGTTGTAAACGTTATTTGCCCAGTTTTGAATCGTTGTATAACGGCAATATGCATCTTTTTTAATGATGATTTCAACTACCGCACTGTGTAAAGAATTAGTGGTATATACTGGAGCAGTACAACCTTCAACATAGTGTACACTTGCACCTTCGTCTACAATAATTAACGTTCTTTCGAATTGTCCCATATTTTCCGAATTAATACGGAAATATGCTTGTAAAGGAGTATCTACTTTGATTCCTTTTGGAACATAGATGAAAGATCCACCAGACCATACTGCAGAGTTTAATGCAGAAAATTTATTATCAGTTGGTGGGATAACAGTTGCAAAATGTTCACGGAAGATATCTTCGTTTTCTTTTAATGCAGAATCTGTATCTTTAAATACAATTCCCATTTTTTCAAGATCTTCTTGCATGTTGTGATAAACAACTTCTGATTCATATTGTGCAGATACACCAGCTAAATATTTCTGTTCTGCCTCTGGAATTCCAAGCTTATCAAAAGTTTGTTTAATTTCTTCAGGAACTTCATCCCATGAACGCTCCGTTTTCTCTGATGGCTTTACATAGTAAGTAATTTCATCAAAGTTTAATGAATTAAGATCTCCGCCCCATTGTGGCATTGGCATTTTGTAAAAATGCTCTAATGATTTCAAACGGAAATCAAGCATCCACTGTGGCTCTTCCTTCATTTTAGAAATTTCTTCCACGATTTCTTTCGTTAATCCACGCTTAGAACGAAAGATAGAAACGTCTTTATCTGAAAATCCATATTTATAATCCCCAATATCGGGCATTTTTTTTGCCATTTCGTTTTCCTCCATTCTATATGCAACTTAAGGTTACTAAGAATCTAGTCCTTCATTAACTCCCTTTTCCATTGCCTTCCATGCAAGGGTTGCACATTTAATTCTTGCCGGAAATTTATTCACACCTTGTAGTGCTTCAATATCTCCTAAATCCAAATCGTCAGCGTAATCCTTACCCTGAATCATTTCTGAAAAGGTCTGAGATAGCTTTAATGCCTCTTCTACTGACTTTCCTTTAATAGCTTGTGTCATCATAGATGCAGAAGACATGCTAATAGAACAGCCTTCTCCATCAAATTTTGTATCAACAACTACACCATCTTCTACTTGCATGGTAAGTAATATACGATCACCACATGTTGGATTATTCATGTTTATCGTTAAATTACCTTCTAAAACCCCTTTATTTCGTGGGTTTTTATAATGATCCATTATGACACTTCGATAAAGTGCATCTAAATTATTAAAAGACATCGCTAAAATACTCCTTTGTTTTGACAATCCCACTCACAAGTTTATCAATATCCTCTTCTGAATTATAGAGGTAAAAACTTGCTCTAGCTGTCGCAGAAACATTTAGCCATTTCATTAATGGTTGCGCACAGTGATGTCCTGCTCGAACCGCAATTCCTTCTGCATCTAAAACCGTTGCAACATCATGTGGATGAACATCATCTATATTAAAGGTAATAACACCAGCACGGTTCTCCGCATTTTGAGGCCCGTAAATCGTTAAACCATTAACAGTAGACATTTTCTCCATAGCATAAGCTGCTAATCTATGTTCATGATCAGTTATTTGATCAAGGCCAATTTCCTCTAGAAAATCTATAGCAGCTCCAAGTCCAATTGCACCTGCAATAATAGGAGTACCAGCTTCAAATTTCCAAGGAAGCTCTTTCCAAGTAGACTCATATAAACCAACAAAATCTATCATTTCGCCGCCAAATTCAATTGGCTCCATTTTTTCAAGTAACTGTTTCTTACCATATAATACCCCAATACCTGTAGGACCACACATCTTGTGACCAGAGAAAGCAAGGAAATCACAATCCAAATCCTGTACATCTATTTTCACATGTGGTGCGCCTTGAGCAGCATCTACTACCATAACCGCTCCATTCTTATGAGCAATAGAAGCTATTTCCTTAATCGGGTTAATAACTCCTAGAACATTGGAAACATATGTTACAGAAACAACTTTTGTCTGTGGTGTGACGGTTGTCTCCACATCAGCTAAAGAAATAGTACCATCCTCCTGTAATGGAAGATACTTTAGGGTAGCACCTGTTCTTTTAGCAACCTGTTGCCAAGGAATAATATTACTATGATGCTCCATTGGAGAGATGACAATTTCGTCCCCCTCCTTTACATGTTCCATAGCATAGCTTTGGGCCACTGTATTTAGAGCAGTAGTTGTTCCTCTTGTAAAAATTATCTCCTCTATAGATGTAGCGGAAATAAATTTTCTTACTTTTTCTCTTGATCCCTCATAAGCGTCAGTAGCTTTTGTTCCAAGTGTATGAACACCACGATGAACATTGGAATTATACTCTTTATAGTACTTTTCTAACGTTTCAATTACTTGTATAGGTTTCTGAGAAGTTGCAGCACTATCAAGGTATACCAATGGATGACCATTGACTTCTTGATTTAAAATAGGAAAGTAAGAACGAAGCTGTTTACTATCCATTATCTTACTTTCCTTTCAATTACCTCAACTAGTTGCTTCTTAACTCCTTCGATTGGCAATTGCTCAACAACTGGTGCCAAGAATCCATGAATAACTAATCTTTCTGCTTCTTGTTTTGGAATACCACGACTCATTAAATAGTATAATTGTAGAGGATCTACTCTACCTACAGAAGCCGCGTGTCCAGCTGTTACATCATCTTCATCAATTAAAAGAATTGGATTTGCATCTCCACGCGCTTTTTCGCTAAGCATTAATACACGAGATTCTTGCTCTGCATTAGCTTTTGTTGCACCATGTTCAATTTTACCGATACCATTGAAAATTGAAGAGGCACTATCTTTCATAACGCCATGTTTTAAGATGTAACCTTCTGAAGCTTTACCAAAATGAACGATACTTGTTGTAAAGTTTTGCTTTTGGTCCCCACGACCAACTACAACGGATTTCGTATCACCGTATGAGCCGTCGCCCATTAGATTTGTTATATTTTCAGAAATAGTATTACCATCGTTCATAAATCCTAATGCCCATTCAATTTTCGCATCACGACCTGCAATACCACGACGGTTAACATATGTTGTAATTCCATGAGCTAGGTTATCTACTGCACCATATTGTACTTTAGCACCATTATTTGCAATTACTTCTGTAACAATGTTAAATACAGCATGATCAGGGTCAACTGTTGAAATATAGTTTTCTACATAAACAACAGAGCTATTATCTTCTGCAACTACTATTACATGGTTAAAGAGATTCGTTTCTTTATCATCATGTAAGAAAATTGATTGAATTGGCTCTTGTACTTCTACATTTTTCGGTACATATAGGAATACTCCACCATTTAAAAGTGCTGCGTGTAACGCTGTTAATTTATGCTCATCCACTTTAACAGCATCTTTCATGAAATACTTTTGTAGTAAATCACTGTATTCTCTAGCTGCTGTAAAAATATCTGTAAAGATTACTCCACTTTCCTTCACTTCATTTGAAACAGCTAAGAAAGTTGGACGGTTATTTCTTTGGATATAAAGTGTTTTATTTTTTTCTAAATCTATTAATGCTTGAACTTGTTCAGGTAAGTCATTAACATCTTTAAAGTCTTCACTGCTAACAATATGCTTATCGAATTGAGTGAAGTTCCAGTTTTTAATATTTGTTTTATCCGGTCTTGGCATTGGCAGTGCTTCAGCTTGTTCTAAAGCCGATAAGCGTAACTCCGTTAACCAAGAAGGTTCATTCATATCTTTTGAAAAAGAAGAAAGATATGATTGATCAAATGGTAATTTAATTTCCGTTGTCATGGTACACCCTCCTAACGATTACGCTTCTTGCCCAACAGTTTCGTCTTCAATACCTAATTCTTTTTTAATCCAGTCATATCCTTCTGCTTCTAAGCGTTGAGCAAGTTCTGGACCACCAGACTTAACAATACGACCTTGCATCATTACATGAACATAGTCAGGAGTGATGTAGTTTAATAATCTTTGATAATGCGTAATAATTAAGCAACCGAAATCTTCTTTACGCTCTTCACGCATTTTATTAATTCCTTTAGAAACTACTTTTAATGCATCAATATCTAGTCCAGAATCAATCTCATCAAGAATAGCAATCTTTGGATTTAACATCATTAATTGAAGAATTTCATTACGTTTCTTTTCTCCACCAGAGAAACCTTCATTTAAATAACGTTGTGCCATATCAGGATCCATTTCTAAATAATCCATGTTCTCATCCATTTTGCGGATAAATTTCATTAAAGAGATTTCATTTCCTTCTCCTAAACGACTATTAACAGCAGAACGTAAGAAATCTGCATTTGTTACGCCGCTAATTTCACTTGGGTACTGCATAGCTAAGAATAGACCTGCACGAGCGCGCTCATCTACTTCCATCTCTAATACATCTTCTTCATCTAAGCTTACACTTCCACTTGTTACTTCATATTTAGGATGACCCATAATCGCAGAAGATAAAGTAGATTTACCTGTACCATTCGGACCCATTACTGCATGGATTTCTCCACCTTTAATTTCAAGGTTAAGTCCTTTTATAATTTCTTTTTCTTCGATAGAAACATGTAAATCATTAATAACTAACTTTGGTTGACTCATATTATAATACCTCCATAGTAAAAAGAAGTTTTGTTCACAAAATTGTCGAAACTTCATTATCAATTTATTCTCATTCTAATATTATAACAAATAAAAACTGATAGCAACCTATAGAATTTTTCTCTTCAAGAAATCAACAAAAGGAAGCAATATCTATTATTTATCTATATGTATTGGCTATCTCTCTAATTATTTAAATATTAAGACAAAGAAATACTTTCCTTATTATATAGAAGAAAAGGGTAATAAGAAAACAATCAGCTTATAAAAAGGATATTATTGTAAACGAAAATCATAACCCAATAGAGAACATTCTCATTGTCTAAACATATTTGGTGGGTAAAAAGGATGAGGTCATGCATAAACTATCTTGTTTTTTATCCAATAATGCAGTAAGAAGAAACTTTTTTTCCATCTTGCTAGTCTAATACACTTGCGATGGATGGACACGAAACAGCTAAAAAACGCCCTAAATAATCATGTTTTTTCTAAAGAAGAGCCGGAAAAATCCGACTCTCAAGCTTTTTTATGAATAAAAACAGCTTATTGTTTAATAGATGAAAGTTCTGTTAAACACTCATTCACTAGCGTTACAGCTTGGCTCATTACTGCTCCCCCACCGATTGCAGAGGTTACGCCGATTGTTTCCATTATTTCTTCTTCTGAAGCTCCTTGATCCAAGCAGCCTTTCATATGATAAATAATACAATATTCATCCTGAGAATATAGGCTAATTCCTAAAGCTATTAACTGCTTTTCTTTTTGGGTAAGACTACCTTCTTGAAAGCAAGCTTCTGTAAATGAATTAAATTGTTTAGCGATTTCTGGCATTTTTTGCGTGAAGTTACCTAATCCTTCTTTATAATGAAGCAATGCATTATTAATGCTTCCAGTTGTATGCATATCCATACTTTTCCCTCCTTTAGCTGATTCCATTTTAGTATCTTTACCTGATCATTTTTTTATGCTCTAGTACTTATGGGAAGCAAAGGAAGAAAATAAGCCCCACATAATATGTGGGGCTTGTAAGAGCTATTATTCAGTTACAGGTACTACTGCACCTTTGTATTCAGTGTTAATGAAGTCTTGAATTTCTTTTGAATGAAGAACTTCAACTAAAGTTTTGATTGCTTCTTTATTTTCATCCCCTTTTCTAACAGTAATAATATTAGCGTAAGGAGACTCACTTCCTTCAATTTCAATAGAATCTTCTACTGGGTTTAAACCGGCATCTAAAGCATAGTTTGCATTAATGACAACTGCATCACCTTCATTATTGTTATAAATTTGTGGTAATAATGCAGGCTCATAATCTGCTTTAAACTCGATATTTTTAGGATTTTCTACAATATCTTCTACAGTTGCATCTGTTTTATCGATTCCATCTTTTAACTTAATTAGTCCACCTTTTTCTAAAAGAGAAAGTACACGGCCATGCTCTGCAACAGAGTTACTGAAGATTACAGTTGCTCCATCTGGAAGTTCATCTAAGCTTTTATAATCCTTTGAGAAAACTGCCATTGGCTCAATATGAATAGCCCCAGCATTTACGAAATCATACCCATTTTCTTTAATTTGAAGATCTAAGTAAGGAATATGTTGGAAATAGTTTGCATCTAGTTCTTTTGATTCTAAAGCTTTGTTAGGCATAATATAATCTTGGAATGTAACAATTTCTAAATCAATGCCTTTTTCCTTAAGAATCGGTTTTGCTTCTTCTAGAATTTCAGCATGAGGTACGTTAGAAGCACCTACTACCAATTTCGTTGTTTCTGAATCAGAAGAAGTGTTGTCATTTGACTCTTCAGATGATCCACATGCAGCAAGAACAAAAACAAATGTAAATGCGATTAACAATGATAATAATTTTTTCATTTTGAATGTCCCCTTATCTTTTATCTAGTTTATTTGTTATATAATCACCAATAAATTGGATGATAAAAACGATAATTAATACAATGATGGTTGCTACTAATGTAACGTCCCCTTGGTTTCTTTGAAATCCTTGCAAATAAGCTAAGTTTCCTAACCCACCTGCACCTATCACTCCAGCCATTGCAGTAGAACCAACTAAAGCAATTGTCGTAACGGTAATACCAGAAACTAATGCTGGCATCGATTCAGGAAGTAACACTTTAAAAATAATAGTTAAAGGTTTTGCTCCCATAGATTTAGCAGCCTCAATGACCCCTTTATCTACTTCACGAAGTCCAATCTCCACTAATCTAGCATAAAAAGGAGCTGCACCAATAATTAATGCTGGCAGTGCTGCCTTTGGACCTATCATAGAACCAACTAGCACAATTGTTAAAGGAATTAACAATACAAGCAAGATGATAAAAGGAATAGATCTGAAAATATTAACTACGGCACTAATTATTTTATTAATAAAAACATTACCCCACATATTGCCTTTATCTGTAAGAAAGAGGGTAACCCCCAAAATAATCCCTAGTAAAAAGGTAAAAATAATCGAGAATCCAGTCATAAAAAGAGTCTCTTCCGTAGCTTTCCACATTAATTCCCAGTCCACATTCGGAAATAAATTTTCTATCATGCTTCAATCACCTCCACACTTATTTCTTGAGAATGAAGGAAATCAATAGACTTTTCTATTTCTGCTTGCTCCCCATCTAAGTGAATATATAAAGTTCCGTATGATCCATTTTGCGTAGGAGATATTTTTCCTTGAATAATATTGACGGAAATCTCAAATTTACGGATTAGATTTGTTATGATTGGTTGTTCTGCGCTTTCGCCTACAAACCCAAGCATAACCACTTTTCCTGTTTTATACTGAGCTACAATATGTTCAATCGTATCCTTCGTTTCTTCTGGCTCTATTACTTGTTGAACAAAACGCTTCGTAATCTCTTTTTGTGGCTGTTTGAACACATCGATAACCGGTCCAGTTTCTACCACTTTTCCGTCTTCCATTACTGCAACACGGTGACATATTTTACGAATAACATGCATTTCATGTGTAATTAATACAATCGTAAGTCCTAATCGTTTATTAATATCAACTAATAAGTCTAAGATAGCATCTGTTGTCTGAGGATCAAGTGCTGAAGTAGCTTCATCACATAATAGAACTTTAGGATTACTAGCAAGTGCTCTAGCAATACCAACACGTTGCTTTTGTCCTCCACTAAGCTGAGAAGGATATGCATCTTCTCTTCCTTCTAAACCAACTAGCTTGATTAACTCTAGTACTTTCTTGTCTCTTTCCTGTTTTTTTACTCCGGCAATTTCCAAAGGAAAACTGATATTTTCTTTTACGGTTCTTGACCATAATAGATTAAAGTGTTGGAAAATCATGCTAATTTCTTGTCTTGCCTTACGTAATGATTTGCCTTTTATACTAGAAACTTTATATCCTGCAACCGATACATTTCCTTCTGTTGGGATTTCCAGTCCATTAAGCATTCTAATTAACGTACTTTTTCCGGCACCACTGTAACCTATCACGCCAAATATTTCTCCAGCCTCTATGTTTAAATTCACATTATCAACAGCTGTTACTTTTCCACCTCTAGCGGAATATATTTTTTTGACTGCATCTATTTGAATCAAGTTTTCTCACCTCTTTATTGTTAATCTAGCTGATTATGATTATTTGAAAATATTTTTTGCTATCATAGATTTTTCTATACAAACAAAAACCTTTCTGCTGATAGAGGCAGAAAGGTTTAATAATTTATTCCTTTCTCTCATCTATCAAAGTATCCATACTTTGTGTGAATTGGCACCATTTCAGTTTTAAAACTGATGGTTGCCGGGCTTCTTCGGGCACATCCCTCCACCTCTCTTGATAAGAGTTAAACAATTATATGAAGTTTTAAGAAAGTTATCGTTTAGTTGATAGTCGTAATTTATCATGCAGTTATATAAGGTGTCAACACCTTTTTAAATATAATGTTTTTTTGGAATTTTCACTTAATTATGTAAGATTTTCTGACATAACTTTTAACTTGGTAGGAAAGAGCTTTTTTTCTCATTCGCATTAACTAATACAAATAATGATTCCAGTAATAATATTTTTCTTAAAGAGCCTTTCAAAATAATACTACCATGATTTGAAGCATCTCTAAGTAAGACTTCTCCATTAAAAACCCTCTGAAGTGCTTCCTTTTCTCCTATTAGAAAAACGTTTGCAACCTTGTTAGTTGATGTTATAGACAAAAAGTAATTTTCTTTTATCTCAAGGAAAAAAACTTCACCGTCACTGGTTATGGACAAAGTAAGTGTGGCATTTTTTATTAATGGTTTGACAATTTTATTTGTATTTAAATATTCGACTAAACAATCCAACATTTCGCGCACAGCATCCCCTACTTTCCGATCAAAACCTTTATACTCTTCATTCTCGAAAAGTAGGGTAAATACCTTTATTTAACTTGGATAGAAATGAATTAGAGGGAAGTATGTGATTGGCAAATTGTTAATAGATGAGGCACTGATTCAAATCTGTACACCTTTTCTTTTACTTCTTTATTATTAATCACTAATAAACAGGGTACACTTTCAATTTGATATTGTCTTGCAAGATCCTTAGCATAGTTCATATCCATTTTTCCAAACTTCAACTCTGGTTTCATTGCAGTTATGATGGTAAGCATTTTACTAGCAACCATACATGTACCACAAAGGGGGGTATATAAATACAAAAATACGGATTCTGCCTTTTCTACTTCTTCTCTCCACTGCTCTAATTTCCATTCCATCATAAACCATTCATCCTTGCATCTAAATATTTTGTTTTTATTTCAAAATTTGCTTGTATTAAAAGTTCTGCCAAATGAGATTCTGGTGATGCTGCAACTTCTCTATATTTCTTATCAATATAAAGAAATTCAGCTTCTGGTAATTCTCTTTTAAATTGTTTCCTTATCTTGTCTCCAGATTTATCTGCATCTACAAGAATGTAAACATCTTTATTTAATAATTTTTCTAATAATTCATCTAACTTAGACACACCTACCGTACCATTTGTACAGATTATTTCCACTGGTTCTTGCACAATTTTCTCTACTTTTATTCGATCTGATTTACCTTCTACTATGATTACTTTTGTCATTTCATCACCCAAATAAAGTATTTATCATACACTTTACCATATCTCAAGATGAAGACAAAGAAAAGTAGAAGCCCTTATATAAAATAAAGACATTAGCGCTTATGCTAATGTCTAAAATGAAACTTATCTATGATTTTAATCAGTGAAGTTCTTGATTCTTTATTAATCTTCGTGAATCATTTCCTTATACTGTTCTGTTGTCATTAGCTTCTCTACCTCATCTTGGTTAGAAGGTTCAATAACAACCATCCATGCCTTTTCATATGGAGATTCATTTACAAATTCAGGATTATCACTCAAATCCTCATTCACTTCTACAATTTTCCCACTAATTGGAGCATACAATTCCGAAACTGTTTTAACAGATTCTACACTTCCAAACGGCTCATTAATTGTTACTTCATCGCCAACTTCTGGAAGCTCAACAAAAACAATATCTCCTAATTCTGATTGTGCGAAGTGAGTGATACCTACTCGTGCGTTCTCGCCTTCTACTTTTACCCATTCATGCTCTTCAGAAAAACGTAACCCTTGTGGTGTAGTCATTATACATTCCTCCATTATTCAATAAATTAAAGGTAAAACTATTATTTCCATATTTCGTTGAAGTGTTCTTCCTTAAACCCTAGTGTAACCTTATTTCCATCCGTTGTGAACGGACGCTTAATAAGCATTCCATCAGAAGCTAGAATATCAAGTAATTCTTCCTCATTTGCTTCCTTCATCTTGTCTTTTAATCCAAGATCTCTATACTTTTGACCTGATGTATTAAAAAATTTCTTTAATTCCAAACCGCTCTTTTGGTATAGGTCTTTTAATAATTCACGGGAAGGTGGATTTTCTACAATATGTACTTCTTCATAAGTAACATTATTTTCATCTAGCCACTTTTTCGCCTTCCGACAAGTTGAACATTTAGGATACCAATAAAAAGTAACGTTCATTCTATCACCTATAAGTATGTATTTTAAAACATTTATCTAAATAGTATCATAAGTCGTAATAAAATCATAACATAGTCTGACAAAATAATAGAATCTCTACTATTAAATAAAACAGTAGAGATTCCTCCTTCATGTTATTCAAACAACATATTCACTTGCAAGTAATATTTCTTTGGCTACTTCTCTTTTTAATAGAATGCTTGACTTTGGTGTATATCTTGCATATTTCTTTAAGATGGAGAGAGCTAATCTTAATTCGTCACCTTGCAGCATATAACTCAGTGTATCTGTTGCCTCTGCTACAACTTCTTGAAATGCTTCTTGACAAAATATTTCTGTGTATAGCATTTTTAGAGATTCATCTTTGCTAGACATCTTCCTTGCTTTCTCCGTTCTTAGGATACAAGAATCCATATGATAAATGGCACTAATAATATTAGCTATATTTACCATCAATTCTTGCTGTTGTTCCAGTGTTTGCTGATATTTTTTGGCAGACATTCCTAAGAGGATATAGAATATTTTCTTTGCATTAGAAAGTAACATTTTTTCTTGTGATAGAGGCTTCCACTCAGGCTCAGTTGGCATAAAACTAAACGCTTCTTTTTCCATATTACTTGCTAGTAGCAGTAATGGCAGTTCTCCTTTTAAGCTCTTCTTCAACAAACTACCTGGAATAAGTAGTCTGTTGATTTCATTCGTTCCTTCAAAAATGCGATTAATTCTTGAATCACGATACATTCGGGCGATATCAAAATCTTCCATAAATCCATTGCCCCCATGCAACTGAACACATTCATCCACCACTTTATCTAACACTTCAGAAGCAAATACCTTATTGACACTACACTCTACTAAATATTCATTGATTGCCTTGGCCATTCTTTGAAATTCTTCGTCAACACCTAGTGAATCCATGGAATGAGATAATAATCCTACTGTGCGGTATACAGCACTTTCTGCTGCATAAATACTTGTCGCCATCGTTGCTAGCTTTTCATGTGTGAGAGGAAATTTTGAGATAGGAGTGGAAAATTGCTGGCGATTATTTGTATAAGAAATAGTTTTCTTTAATGCTTCCTTACTTGCACCTACAGCACCTAACCCTAATTTATAACGACCTATATTTAAAATATTGAATGCAATCAGATGACCTTTACCGACTTCGCCCAATACGTTTTCCACTGGAACTAAGACTTGGTTCAAACGAACAGTACAAGTAGACGAACTTTTAATACCTAGTTTTCTTTCTTCCTTACCAATAGTAATCCCTTCATATTCTTTTTCCACAATAAATGCAGTAAATAGATTACCATCTATCTTTGCATACACGATAAATACATCTGCTATTCCTGAATTAGTGATCCATTGTTTCTCACCAGATAAAATATAATGAGTGCCTTCTTCATTTAATGATGCAATAGTTTTAACACTTACTGCATCAGAACCAGCTGTAGGCTCTGTTAAAGCATATGAAGCTATTTTTTCCCCAGTCGCAAGCCCTGGTAGGTATTTCTCTTTTTGTTTTTTATTACCAAATAAAACAATCGGCAAGGACCCAATCCCAATATGAGCACTATGCGTAACAGAAAAGCCACCAGCTACAGCCATTTTTTCTGAAATGATTGCTGTACTTATCTTATCTAATCCTAACCCGCCATAATCCTCTGGAATATCTGTGCTTAATAGACCTAATTCTCCAGCTTCTTTCATTAAGCTCTTTACTATTGTAAAGTTATGGTCTTCCATCTCGGCTATATGAGGTAGTACCTTCTTTTCTACAAAATCCTTTGTTAAATCTCCTATCATTACATGTTCTTCTGTAAAATCTTCGGGTGTAAAGATATCCTCCAATTTAACCTGCTCTGTTAGAAAACTCCCACCTTTTTGCATGTAACAATCGCCCCCTTATTTTTTTGATGGATATGGCTTTCCTGTTTGTAGTAAATACAGCATTCTCTTTTGTGTTTCCTCTTGGGAAAGTAAAGTAATGAACGCATTTCTTTCAAGATCTAATAAATATTGTTCTTCCACTAATGTTCGAAATCCGACATCTCCCCCTGTAAGAACAAATGCTAACTCTCTTGCAATAAATGCTTCATATTCTGAAATACCTCCAACTTGCTTTAACAATTCCACCTTCTTCATGATTACCTCAAAGCCTGTTTTTCCAGAAACCAATATCTTAGAAGAAGTTGGTGGTTGATAATTGTTGTTAAACAATTCTATTACTGCCCGTTTTGCATCTCTTAAAAGAAATACTTCATTAAACGTTATTCCATCTTCTTGATTTAAATAACCTAGTTCTTTTCCATAATCAGCAGAGGTAGAAACACTAGCTGTTAAAATCCTTTCAAATACCTCTCCTGTTAATTGAAGCAATTCCTTATCCGTATATTCCTCTTTTTGCATAAGAAGATTCAAATAGAGCTCTTTTGTTCCGCCACCACCAGGAATCAGTCCAACTCCTGTTTCTACTAAGCCTATATACGTTTCCATTAATGCTTGCACTTTTGTAGCAGCTAAGCAGATTTCTGCGCCACCACCTAATGTTCTTTGAAATGGTGCAGCTACAATCGGCTTTTCACAATATTTAATTTTATACATGGCATCTTGGAAGCGCCGAACAACTAATTCAAGCTCCGTCTTATCATCATTTTGAGCTTCTACGAGTATCATTGCTAAGTTAGCACCTATACTAAAATTCTTCTTCTCACTTCCAATAACAAGACCCTTAAATGGTGCTTTCTGTACTTTTTCCACAGCTTGTTCTATCATAGCAATAATATCCATACCAATACTGTTATTGGTACTGTGTAATTCTAAAAATAAGACATCGTCACCTATGTCCATTAAACTTGCTCCCTGATTACTAACAATTATATCTCTATTGTTTTTTCTTTCCTTTATGCTAATCTGACCTTCCAGCAAAGGAATAGGTACATATTTGTTTTGGTGATAGTAATAGGTCTTTCCATTGATTTCCTTATAAAAGCTTTCAAAACCATTTTCAAGCATTTCTGTAATCCAACTAGGAATAGAATAAGATTCTTCTCGCATTCTCTCGACTGTATCTATTAGTGACATTTCATCCCATAAACGAAAAGGTCCTTTATTCCAATTAAATCCATTTTCTATCGCTGAATCAACGGAATAGATAGAGTCAGCCACTTCGCCAGTCATTTTTGCAGCATATAATAAAAATGGAGCGAGCCCCTTCCAAAGAAACCGACTTTCTTTATTCTCTTCCTTCAAAAAAGAAAGCAATTCTTTAGCTATTTCCCCTTTTTTAGACTTAACAGGCTCATATTTCATACTATGATAATTTAATACCATCAAGCCCTCATTCGTTTTTGTATAAAAGCCTTTTTTCACTTTTCTACCTAACATATTTTTTGTAACCATTTCTTCTATGCAAGGAGGAATGCTATACATGTTTTTTTCTTCCTCTTCCTTTAATCTTCCATGAACATTCTTCACTACCTGATAGAATGTATCTAATCCCACCATATCTAAAGTTTGAAATGTCGCCATTTTTGGTCTACCTATCAGTTTTCCAGTTAGAGAATCCACCTCTTCAATAGTCATATCGAATTGAATCATTTCATTAAAAAGATTTAAAAATGCAAATGCACCTATTCGATTAGCTATAAAGTTTGGAGTATCTTTAGCATACACTACAACCTTACCTAATTTTTCTTGAGAGAATTTTGTCATGTAGTTTACTATCTCTTGCTTTGTTTCCTTTGTGGGTATCATTTCAAGAAGTTTAATATATCGAGGTGGATTGAAAAAGTGGGTCCCTAAAAAATGGGCTTGGAAATCATCAGACAATCCATCTTTAATTTCATTGATGGAGATTCCTGATGTATTAGTGCTAACAATAGATCCCTTCTTTCGCAAAGTATCTATTTTTTTAAATAATACTTGTTTTTTACCTAAATCTTCTGTAATAGCTTCTATAATCCAATCTGCATTACTTATTAATGAAAAGTTGTCTTCAATATTTCCTACTGTTAAAAGTCTAATATGCTTCTGAGAGGTTAAAGGGTTTGGTTTTTCTCCTTTTATCCTTGTCACAGCATTTTGAACAAATCGGTTTCTGACTTCTTTATCGTTTATAGTTAAATTATTGTTTATTTCTTCCTTCTCTAATTCTGTCGGAATAATATCAAGTAATACAGTAGGAATACCAGCATTCAATAATAATGCTGCAATATTAGAACCCATTACCCCTGAACCAATAACAGCTGCTGTTTTTATCTCTATGCTCACAATAATCCTCCTTTTTTCTTTTAGTCACACAATGTTCAATTTTTCTTCTTTCCACTCTTATTTTCTTTAACACAGCCAAAAGTCAGTGACATATAAGCTATACAGCATGATTTTTGCTAAACCAAAATAGAACCAATTAGATTCCCACAAATTGCCCGCCTCATAGACTCATTAAATATGTGAAATAGGTCATGCTACTAGTGGAAAGTATATAGGAGGTGAAATATATGGCACGTCTTAAAAAGAACCCTTCTAAAGCTGGTGTCAGTGCTGCTAGCGTGAAAGGTAATGCAGGACCAACTGTAGAATCAGATGGCGGTGGTAAAGTTAATAGTCAAAACAATCAATATAAAAAGTAGCTCTTAAAGGAGGATTACAATCATGCAACAATCTACCAGTACAATGCCACAGAGCGGAATCATGCTTAAACCACCAGTTATGGTTACAGTTAAAGATTCTCTTTACTTAACAGACATGCTTTCTTGGAACCTTCTTGCCATGAAAAAGGCTCATTTCTTTGCACAAAATACGCAAGATGCCATGATAAAAGCTCAACTTGAAAAATGTGGGCAAATGCATCAACGCCACTACGAACAAATACTTAAACATTTAAATAGCAATGCCCAACCAAATATCCAAAACTAGATGCTTTTGTAGATTTAATATGCTCAAGTAAGTTTATTCAATGTAGTGAAGGAGGAAATATGGATGAATCAGCAGCAGCCCGTACAAAATCCAGAAACACAGGTGCCAAAGACACCACAAATGAATGATAGAGATTTTATTAACGATCTACTTGCAACAGAAAAATATATGACAGACTCCTATTCTACAGCTTTGAATGAAGCAAGTAATGAACCACTATATCAAGATTTACTTTCCATTTTTACCGATACGCAAAATATGCAAAGAGAAATTTATGACCTCATGTTCCAAAATGGCTGGTATAAGCTAGAATCAGCAGAACAGCAAAAATTACAGCAATCTTATCAACAATTTAAAGGTTACAGTAATCAATTTCCATACGGAAGCTCTACCCTTCAATAACTGACTGTATAGGAGCCACAGCATACTATGTGTAGTATGCTGTGGCTCATTTATTAACTTTGTCCAACTAATTTCCCTATAGCATATGTTTTAATTTTGATTTTGCTTTTGTATCTCATTCCTTTTTTTTATTTCTGTAACCAAATGTATGAGAGTCTTTTTTGATTCAGGAAATTGTTCATTCCAATGTCTTACTAGTCCTGGCATATTCTTGGACATAGATGAATATAACATCCAAATTTCCACCATTCTCTTAAGTTTTAGATTTTCTGAATCCTGACCTACTAGCAAATCTGAATAATTAGATAAGAGTATATCAAATTCTTCTTCAAATTTTTTATCCATATTCCCCCTCTTTCCATCATCATTTAAGTTGACAATACGAAAAATCTATCTTAATATTAAATTACATCAATTGATAATGATTATCAATTTCATCACTATCCTTTGATGCTCGTTATACTTATTCTACCCTTTTCTTTCCCCCTCACAAGAAGAAAAGGACTTGAATAAAAAAAGCTTTCCTAAACATCCTTTCGGCATTTGTTTAGGAAAGCTTTTTTAATTTACTCATCACTTGAAAACATATACTTCTTATAGTGATAACGAATAGAAAAAATTAAACCCATTGCTAACATATTCCCCATCAAAGAACTACCCCCGTAACTAATAAACGGCAAAGGAATTCCTGTGATTGGTAGAAGTCCAATTGTCATCCCTATATTTTGAAACACATGGAAACAAACCATACTAATAATTCCAACACTCATACATGTATAAAAGGTGTTTTTAGTCTCCATGGACACTTTTGTAATATGATAAATAAGGAGGAAGAATAAACTGATTACCACGCTTGCTCCAATAAAGCCAAATTCTTCTCCAATCACACTAAAAATAAAATCTGTATGATTTTCGGGTAAAACCACCTCGTTGGTGCCAATTCCTTTACCAGTCGTTTGCCCAGAGCCAATTGCCAATAAAGACTGAGTAAGATGATAGCCTGTACTGCTTTGATAATTATAAGGATCAATCCAAGAATAAATTCTTCCTAATTGGTATTCTTTTACACCTAAATAGGTCTCAATCCAGTCAGGATGCCATATTACTAAGTATAATATGGCAGTCCCAATAATAATAAAGAAAGAGAAAATCGGCGTCAGTATCTTCCAAGAAATTCCTGATATGAAAATCATTCCAATCATAATGGCCAAAAATACTAAGGAAGTACCTAAATCTGGTTGCTGCATTACTAACAAAAGAGGAAGTAATGTAATACCGCCTATCTTTATCAATAAGAATAAATCACTTTGTAATGTCTTAACTATATATTTATCTTGATGCTCTACAATCACTCTAGAAATGGCTAAAACGAGAAATACTTTCACAAATTCTGATGGTTGTAAGGAAAAGCCAGGTAATGTAAACCAGCTTTTTGCACCATTAATTTCACGCGCTATAGCTTCAGGTGCTACAATTAAAGCAAGTAGGAGAAATATTCCAAAGGCATACAAATACCAAGTTAATTTCTTTAACTGATCGGAATCTAATCGAATGATTCCTGCAATAATACCTATCCCTATTATATAGAAAATAACCTGTTTTAGGATATAGCTTGAATCTGCACTATAAATAGCTACTAGACTACTTAAACATAACAGCATAAGAATAAGGATAAGCGAATAATCTATTTTAGATGAATTCTTTGGGGACATATTCATTGCTCCTCTAGATTTGTAACACATTGTTTAAGGGATTATTATTTGTTTCCTATAATAAACATAATGTTCTTTTTATGGTCTAAGATAAAGTGGACTAATTTACATATTTACAATTCTTCATTATATTTGTATTTGGACAAAATAACAACATTCGACATATTAAAATTTCTTTTATTAATTATCATACCTTATTTTATACAGAGAAACCTATTAATATCTATTGTAAGTGCAATAAAAAAGAGACCTTAACTGATGAAGGTCTCTTTTTATTGCACTTATAGTTGGATATCACTTGTTAATTCAACTAGATCTTCTGCAATTTTTGCCAGGGATTTAGTTGAAGACGTTATTTCTTCTACTGCTGCTAATTGTTCTTGAGATGATGCCGATACATTCATTGAATTTTGACTATTTTCCTTAGCAATTCCTGTTACTTGTTCTACTGAACCAGCTACATCTGTAATATTAACGGAAATTTTATTAGCTGCTTCTAAAATGCTCTCAAGTTGACGACTCATGGATAACATAGCATCTGATATGCCATTAAACTTCTCTTTCGTATCATTTGTGATGTTAATACCATCCTTCACTTCATCTGTCACTCTACGCATTGTTTTAACAGAAGATAAGGTATCCTTTTGAATTTCATTTACTAAGACAGCAATTTGCTTAGCTGATTGATTGGACTGTTCAGCAAGCTTTCTTACTTCTTCTGCTACTACAGCAAATCCTTTACCAGCTTCTCCAGCTCTAGCTGCTTCTATAGCTGCATTTAATGCAAGTAAATTGGTTTGATCAGCAATTTCCGTAATCACATTTAAGAACTGACCAATTTCTTGTGAGCGTTCCTGCAGTAATACAATTGATTCATTCGACTCTCTAACAGAATTCTGAATCATGCTCATTTGTTTAACCGTGCTCTCTACTACTTCCTGACCTTCTTTAGCTCTTTTTACGGTACTATTTGATGTTTTAACCATGCTTTCAGTATTTTTAGCAATATCTTTAATTTCACTATTCACTAAAGCGACAGAATCGACAATCACTTCCATACCTTTTGTTTGTTCTTCAGACCCTGCAGCCACACTTTGAATAGCGGAAGAAATTTGCTCCGATACGTAACTTGTTTCTACTGTATTTGCCGTTAATTTCTCTGCAGAAGTTGTAATATGCTCAGACGTTTCATTTACCTTCACTACTAAATTCTTAATGTAATCTTTCATCAAGATGAATTCATCTGTTAATTTACCGATTTCATCATTGGAAGTCTTCCCTATTTCAATATCTAATTGACCTTTACTAATCTTCTTCGTGGATTCAAGTAGATTTTTTAATGGTTTAATAAGGATGTGCTGGATAAATACGGCAACAATTATAGTAGTAAAAACCAAATTAATGATTGTGTTTATAGCAATTCCCATTTGCGGTGGAAAAACCTCAGCTTCTCTAATAATATCATTTAATTTAAATGAAATAGAACTGCTAAACAATGTTGCAAAAAAGATTAATAGAACGATTTTAACTCTTAAACTAAAAAAACTTGTCCTTTTCTTCATACCCATACCATCCTGACTTTTATATAATTCGGTTTTTACTGTTACTCCATTCTTTCTCTATCTTATTTATCGGTACAACAAGCACTTTATAAATACTGAGTTTAGAAAAAGTAAGTAATATTTCATAGGTTTTTTTACCTATTTTACAAGAATTATCGCACTTATTCAAATATATTTCTATTTAATGAAAGAGTATTAACAATTTTTTAACAATATGAATCAATTTCATAAATTTAACGCTTAGAGCCTCAAGCTCTCAGAGATGCAAAAAAAGGAGTACCTCCCCAAAATGTCGAATTTAGTAAGCACCACACAAACTAATCAGACTGGAGGAAGAC
>NZ_WEHU01000021.1 GCF_009183415.1 Bacillus sp. B1-b2
AATTGAAAATGTTATTCTACTCATGTTGTCCTCTAATCCCTATTTAGTAATTATAAGTATATAAAAAAATACCTGTAGATAAAACACTCTTTTTCAAGTGTCCTAACTACAGGTACCATTTTAGACTGCACGTTCTTCCTTTTATTTTTTTGTTCTGCTTTGTGCAACTATTTCTTATCATTAGAATATTTACCCTGTATTTGATCATATGTTGAATCTTCTATTACGCCAAGTTTTTTAAAGATATAAGAGTATGCCAAAATTTTGGTTGACTGTTTGTCTCTTTTCATCGTAATCACTCCTTACTATATAATATTTGCCAACAGCCAAAAAGTTTCCTCGATACAAAAAAAAAAAAAAACGAAATGCTATTTCTAGCTTATCGTTTTATCCTTCAAATAATATATCCGCTTTTTCCTCAATACGCTCTAAGATGTTTTTATATTTATCCTCATGTAAGGCTTTTTTTAGTGAATACAGAACACTTTGTACAATATATTGACGAGGATGATTTGCTTCTAGTTCGCTATAAACGAAATCCACCATCTCTTCAACTTCCTCCTGATTATCTAAAGCATTAGAATCAGCTTGAATAGTAAACCTTAATGTATCTACCAACGATTGCAGCTTCATTTTACTACAGCTACCCACTTCTTGATCCTCTGAGATCCATTTTAAGAGAAAGCTAGGATCTAATAACGATTCTTTCGTTTCTGTTAACCCACTAATCATATTTATTACTCGATTTACACTGTATTCTACAATTCGTTCAACATTGGTTTGATCTTGATAAGCCAAAGTATGAAAATAAATATTATTATGAAGCATCCCAATCAGCATAATAGCACAATCTAATAAAAACGCTTGTTTAGTTGGACCAAATATATCAAGAAGACGATGATACACCCAATTTAATTCATGTATTCTTCTTTTCTTAATATAAGCTTTTAATTCTGTATCATTTGTAAAGAGTATCTCTTCAAACAAAGAAATGACTTTATATTTATTATTTGTTCTGATTAATAGTTCAATTTGTTTTATAAAGATAGTAACATCTTCTTTATCTTTACCTATTAGTAACTGCTTTCGTTCTAACTCTAAATTTCCATATATATGTTTAAAGATCGAAATTAAGAGTTCATTCTTACTAGAGAAATAATTGTAAAAAGTTCCCTTAGATATTCCACTTGCAACTAGAATTTCGTGAATGGAGGTAGATTGAAATCCATTTTGTATAAATAATTCATGCGCTTTGTCCATGACATGCTTTTTTCGATTCTTCATTACTAATCACCTTTTAGTTTTTTATACTCCCGGTTCAAAATTTATACTAGACTAATTACTTAACTTTTACAATATAAACTTAAGAATACGCATACACTATTCTCTATACAATAAGGTTTGATTAAACCTTATTAGATAAAAGAAAAGTATGAAAATATTTTCATTTAGGGTTTCTAAACATTTTTATTGCATTATTTATACCACGGGTATATTATTATCTAAGCTTAGAACAATTGTATAAAAAATGAACTATGAGTTCATGAGGAGGAAATATTGGAATGAATACAAATGCAACACCTAATACAAAAAAACCGCCTTATGGGATTATTATTATTTTAATGGCCGGTGCCTTTGTAGCTATTTTAAATTCTACCCTACTAAACATAGCATTACCTTCCATAAGTAAAGACTTTGATGTAAGTGCATCTGTTGGTCAATGGCTAGTAACAGGTTACATGCTTATTAATGGTATCATGATCCCAACAACAGCGTTTCTTATTCAAAAGTTCTCTACTCGAAGATTATTTATTACTGCTATTACCTTATTTTCAATAGGAACATTAATAGCAGGAATTGCTCCTTCTTTTGCGGTACTTTTGATATCTCGTATGATTCAGGCTTCTGGTAGTGCGATTATGATGCCTGTATTAATGAACTTCTTATTAACTAGCTTCCCAGTAGAAAAACGCGGAAGTGCAATGGGCATTTTTGGTTTAATCATGACATTTGCGCCTGCAATTGGTCCTACTTTATCAGGATATATTGTAGAACACTATGATTGGAGAATGTTATTCCACGTAATTTCTCCAATTGCAATCATTGTATTAATTGTAGCTATATTCTTAATTAGAGATAAAAAAGAAAAAGTATCTATTAAAATTGATACCCTATCTGTTATTTTATCTAGCTTTGGATTTGGTGGCTTACTTTATGGATTTAGTTCCGCAGGTTCAAAAGGGTGGAGCAGTTTCCATGTTTATGGAACACTAATTATCGGTGTAATTGCATTACTATTATTTGTACTTCGCCAATTAAAACTACCTGTACCTATGCTAGAATTTAGAACGTTTAAATATCCACTATTTACTTTATCAGCTGTAATTTCTATCGTACTAAATATTGCTCTTTTCTCAGGTATGTTATTAATGCCAATGTATATTCAAACAGTAAGAGGTATTTCACCGTTCCATTCAGGATTACTATTGCTTCCAGGAGCTATTATTATGGGGATTATGTCTCCTATAACTGGAAGGTTATTCGATAAATTTGGAGCTAGAATACTTGCTCTAATTGGACTATCATTAACTGCTATTACTACTTATATGTTTAGCGAGTTAACCATGACAACTAGTACAACCACATTAATAATTATCTATGCTATTCGTATGTTTGGTATGTCTATGGTAATGATGCCTATCATGACAAATGGATTAAATCAGCTTCCTGCAAGATTAAATCCACATGGTACTGCACTAAACAATACATTATCACAAGTATCTGGTGCGATTGGTTCAGCTATTATGATTACCATCATGACTCAACGAACAGAAACACATGGTAAAGAATTAGCAGAAGAAGCAACAAAACAAATGAGTGCTGCTACTACTCAACCAACAGCAGAAGCAATTGCTACTATGAAACAAGAGCTTGGAATGAAAGCTATGCTTGAAGGGATTAATGATGCATTCTTAATCTCAGTAGGAGTTGTAATTGTTGCGTTAATTCTATCTGCATTTATTAAAAGAGCTGTACCACCTAAAGAAGAACAAACAAAAGAAACTGCTCCAAGTAAACTTAACGAAGCAGTTGAATAATAGAAATAAAAACTGCCATTACTTTGAAAAAAGTGATGGCAGTTTTCTATTTAATTACATGTCATCTTATATTTTTTTCTACGAAAAATACTTAAAACAATACCTATTAGAAAGGAATTAAATAATGTAGGAATAATCCCATAACTAATAAATGGTAATGAAATAGATATGATTGGAACTAACCCAAAGCACATAGCAATATTATAGATAACTTGTATACTGTATAGGGTAATACACCCCATTAATAAAAGCTTAGCATATGTATCCTTTACATACAGCAGGGTACTAACCATTTTGATAATGACACCTGTAAAAAGGAACACCATTAGAACTGCCATTATATAACCATACTGTGTGGAAAGTTGAATGAATACAGTATCCGTAAGTTTATCTGTTAAGAGCTGTTTCCCCCCATTATCCCCAATCCATGAGATAGATGACCAGACTTCTTCTAAATATAAATATATCCACCCTCCTTGCTCTGCATATTTCTCTGGGGTAAGAAATGCTAATATTCTACTTACTTGATACAATTGACCACTCATATAAAAATGTACAACTATAAAAAGGAGTAAGAGCATACTTCCACCAATCGTGCTATATATTTTCCACCTTTTCCATTTACTAAAGAATAACATACTAAAAACAGTCACAATATAGATGAAAACAGTAGCTATTGTATCTTGAGTACTGTAAAAAAGGAAACAAGATAACAAGAATAAAATCGCAAATGTTCTGTATTTGAATTCCATTCGATGAAAAAAAGCTGCCCATGCAAGAAGAAAGCAAGGAACTGCCATAATACTTTTAATGGATATAGGACCTATCTGAATAAAAGCCACTCCATTGACTACTACGTTTGGAATAACGGTTATAGCAAGTAAAATGAATACACCTATACAGTAGAAAACTGCTCCAAAATTCATAAATTTACGATAATCTACTAACATAAGAACAATGGCAACAACTATACCTATAATGGAAGATACTAGTTTATTATCTAAATAAGTAGCACTTGATAACACTGGCAATATCCCTAAAAATAATAGTACAATAAATAAGCTTAAGAGTAGCCAGTCCACTCCTTTACGATAGAGTTTGTTCATTTCAACTCCTAGCGTAATAGGACTTCCCATCTCATTTATTGCCCTTTGTTCCGCCTCTTCTTCCGTTAATCCTTTATCTTTCCAAGCTTGCTTAGCTTGTATGATATGATATTCTAACTCTCTCTCGATTGATTTTCTTGCTTCTTTTTCTTTCACTTGCTCAATTACTTTTTGAAGAAATGTTTTTTTATCCAAAGTCAATTCCAACTCACCCACTCTAATAAGTCAGCTACTTTTTGGGTGGAATATTTTCGTGCTTCTATTTTTCTTAGCAATTTCTTTCCTTTACGATCTAATCCATAATATTTAACCCCGTCGTCATTCCATATCCCCTCTATAAAACCCTTTTGCTCAAGGCGATGTAAAAGGGAGTAAAGAAAACCTTCTTTTTGTTCGAAATTTCGAAATCCTCTTGCTCTAATTAAATCCATTAATTCATATCCAGTTCTTTTCTTACTAAGTAACTGCAAAATGGCTAGTAATAATTCATGCTGTGTTTCTTCTGCTTTTATTCTGTTCAGGACTTCTTTACGATGAGTTTCAGTAAACGTTAGAGAAGGAAATGACCCTTTATTAGATTTCATTTTTTTCAAACGATTATCCATGTGTTAGTCTCCTATCTTTTGCTTTAGTAATTCTTTTGCTCTTCTTAATCTTGTTTTAATAGTATTTTCGTTTACTTTTAGGACGGAGGAAATCTCTTTCATGGTTAATTCTTTAAAATAATAAAGAAAAATAATTTCTCTATATAAAATAGGTAAGTCCATGACAGCACTTACTATATTCTGATTTTCTTCTTTTTGTAATACTTCCATTTCCACATTTTCTTTACGATCTTCTTCTAGATGAATTTCTTCTACTTTTATTACATGATTGTTGTACCAACTTTTCAGATGATCTTTACAGTGATTAATAGCTATTCTCCATAACCAGGTTTTAAATTTGGATTTTTTTTTATACGTATGTAAGGAATAATACACCTTTACGAATATATCTTGTGTTAGTTCCTCTGCCACTGTCTGATCTTTCACATAGGAATATACTAATTGCAGTAGCTCCGTTCCATATGTCGTCATTATTTCATTGAAAACTTCTTCTTTATTTTCAAACTCTAGCCAATTTACTGTTAACTCATCCACATTCAACGAACCTCCTTATCACATTAGACGATTACAGTGTAAAAATAGTTTTTGGTTAAAATAAAAAATGGTCAGAAATCTGACCATTTAGTGATTTAGTAAGAATAAAAGGATTTTTTATACAGCGATCACTTTAAAATCCTTTGTTATCTTGTCCCCTCTGTTATTTCCTTCTATTACTCTATTGTTTGTAGCTGTTTTTTCTTTGTTTCATGTTGTTTAAACATGAAGTAATAAATAAAAGCACTAATAAGAGCAAGGAATGCTATTATAAAAAACGTCCACTCATATCCAAACCAAGCACTCATTGGGATGGATAGTGGTGCTATCATTTTGGAAAAGGTAAATCGAAGGCTAGCTGCTGCAAAATACTTTCCTCTTTGATTATCTGGTGCTATTTCTGAGATAAAACTTTGCTGTATACCTGCTGTCATTAGCTCTGCAAAGCTGAATAATGCTATAGCTAACACTAATCCCCAGATAATAGAAGTTTGGCTAAATAAAATGATAGCAATTCCATATATAACAGAAGAAATAACAAATACATTTTTTTCTTTATACATAGACATCCATCTTGTTACAGAAATAGTAAACAGTGCAACTAATAACCCATTTTCCGCTAACAACATTCCAAAGGCTTGCGTACTCTGTACTTCTAGATTCCAACTTCCAATAGAGAATAAACTTTGTGTTTTGACAGTCTCATCTACATACACTGGAAATAACAAATCAAGCTGCATAAAGGTTTGTCCGATTAATACACCTGCTAAAATAAATAATAAGAAAGTCCGATCCTTTACAATTACTTGATAGTCTTTTAACTGTGTAGATAAAACTCTCAACCAGTTCTTATCTGTGGTAGCTTCTTCCTTGTATTTCGGTGCAGTTTCTGCAATCCAAAGTCTTAAAACTAGGCTTAAAGCTATGTTAAGAACTCCTGCAAATAACAAGAGAATAAAGCGATAATTGTCATAAAAGATCCCTCCTAATATAGGACCAATTACCACGGCAATATTTGTAGCCGTATAAAAAATGGCAAATACACTACTTCTATCTTTCTCCTTTACAACATCTGCAACCATTGCTTGACTAGCTGGCCAGTATATACTTCCAAATATACTCACTGCTGTAAAACAAATAAAACTAATAGCAGGAGAATCAAACCATGGGGAACTTGCCATTGCAAAAATTAAATAAGCTACTCCTTGTGCAAGACTTGAAATGACCATCATTGTTTTTCTACCGAATTTATCTGCATAATAACCACCAAGTAGGTTTGCTATGACAGAGAAAGCCTGAGAAATAACTAATAGTAATCCAGCAATAGATTTACCAAAGGAATCAGTAAAGTAAATTGCTAGAAAAGGAAAGAACATCCAAAATGTAATATTAACAATTGATTCCCCAGCAAGGCGAATCTTTAAATTTCGATCCCAATCTCTTAGACGCATTGCCATCGTTGTTGTCACTCTCTTTCTTTTCACTTCTCCTATCATACCTGTTTCTTTCGGATTAGGAAAGATAATATCTTTTGAAAAATCTGCTTAAAATAAATCTAACTGCCCTCTGCATTTTATTTTATTCTTCCTTCATTACCCTCAAATGAATCAATAAGCTCATCATGTGACTATCATCTATTATTTAATTTTCTTTTATTAATTTTTCCCGCATCTGTAACAAGAGGGTCCGCTCTAATTGGTTGGAAGATTAGTGAAAATATTCAATTAGAAAAATGCTGATTACTGAAAATTCGTTAGTGACACAACTATTTTTTTGACATATAGAGATATTTTTTCATTCCTTGCAGTAAGCTTTTTGGAACCTAGACATAACCAATGGTTTTCTTTTCTAAAAAAAAAAACGGACATGCCCAATTGACATGTCCGTAATCCTATTTAGGATCTAGCTCTTCTTCTTATAGCAAAGTAGAGAGCAAGTCCCATTAGCATAAGTATTGCACCTGTTCCTAATAAAGTGGTTGAATCTAAATAATGTCCCGTATTAGGAAGCTCATTTTCTGTTTTCTTGCTAATTTCTTACTTTGGCTTATCTTTTGTAACTTCTTGCTGTGGTTTTTCTACTGGTTTAACTTCTTCTGCAACCGTTTCTGTAACGATTTTATTCATACTAAAGTCAAATGGAACAATGGTTTGCTCCACATGGATAATTCCATCTCTAATATAACTATCATTATAGATTTCATTACGGTTATCATTTCTACTATCGAAGACTTTATATCTATCCTTTTCAGCGATGATATAGTAGTCTCCACTAGCATAAACCATCCAAGCATATGCCCCGTCCTCTTTTGTAATCTGTGGTACTAGGTTATTTGCTGGTGGGAAACCAGGGAGCTCCGGTAATTCTACTAGCGTATCAGGTGTTCTGTTTTTCTGCTTATTTAGTTCAGTATCTGCCCAATATAAGCTTACCTTTACGTTTTCTAGTATTTCATTAGTATCAGCATCTGTTACAATTCCGTATGGATCAATTAATTCTGGATTAATAGAGATTTCTCCATCTTCTCCGACCTTTACTTTGATCAGCTTACCAGCAAGTATTTCTCCGTTTGGAGCAATCACATTAACAACAAACTGGTACTCTTCCCCTTTTTCAATTCCTGTAATCTCAAACTCTCCATTTGCAGATATAGTAACAGAAGCATTAGAAGTTCCATTTACTAATTTTGCTTCATATTTAGCATTTGTGAAGAAACTATCTACAGTTTGAACGTTTTGAGTAGAATCAGAAACAAAAAGTTTACCAGTTGCTTTTTTCTCGGAAACAAAGTTGTCTCCTTTTCCAGATAATGTACCAACTGCAACCGATTGTGTGAATTCAAACGGTAAAGTCTTTCCGTTTACTTCTAATTCGGTTTTAATAATTGGTGTATATTGATAATTACCTCTAGGAACAAGTATAGAGTAATGTCCGTTTTTATCCGTTACTGTTGTAGCTGTAAAGTCAACTTTTCCATCTTTATCGAAATCTTCTTCGATTAGAACCGTTGCTCCAGCTATTACTTTATTTGTTCTACCATCTGTAACAATCCCTTCTACACGAGCAGGTAAAATAGTAACTTGTATACTATCTTTTATCTGATCCTTTGTATCAGGAATAATTACTTTCGCAGTAATATTAGCCTCTACTTCTACCGTTTGATCAATAGAAGGAGCAGTAAAGATAAATTCGGCTTCCCCTTTTTCATTCGTTGTTCCTTTAGTAGTATTCAATTTACCTGCATCCGCTTCTAGTGTAACTTCTGCATTTTTCACTGGATTGTTTTTATCATCTTTAACAACAGCCACAATCTTAGTAGATGAATTACCATCTCCTATGATGCTAGGTGGGTTCGCAGAAAGTGTTACATCATAGTTTGTTTTTTCTGCTTCTTTTACTGTAATAGAAACTGTGCTAGTTGCTTGATTTCCATTTGTATCTGTAACGATTATTGAAAATTGATCTTTTCCTGAATAAAATGTGTTAGGTTCATATGTCCATGTTCCTTTTTCCTTTTTAAATTCAGTAATGTTTCCATGTGATGGAGAGTTTGACTTGTCTAGAGTATAAGTCAATGTATCACCATCTAAATCATGTCCAACAACCTGTCCAGATACCTTATTCGGCTGTGTAACTGTTACTTGATAATTAGGTACAGTTGGTGGTGCTGTAACCTGTAATGTTACTTTTGATATGGCTGAGCCATCTTTATCCTTTACTTCTACTTCAAAGCTATCCGGTCCGACAAACAGACTATTTGGAGTATACTCCCATGTTCCATCTTCTTTTAACACTACATTACCATTTCGCGGTAATGTTTTTATACTATAAGATAATGAATCATTGTCTAAGTCTTTTCCTTCTATCTTCCCTTTAGCTTTTTCAGGTTGAACAATATTCTCTTCGTAATTGTCAACAGTCGGTGGCGCTGTTACTTTAATTGTTACTTTTGATACGGCTGACCCATCCTTATCTGCTACTTTCACTTCAAAGCTATCAGGTCCGACATAGTTACTTTTTGGGGTATATTCCCATGATCCATCCTCTGCCAATTTCAACACACCATTTTTCGGTTCTGTTTTAATTGTATAAGCTAATGAATCGTTATCTAGGTCGTTTCCTTCTATTTTACCATTTGCCTTGTTAGGTTGAATAACTTGCTCCTCATAATTGTCAACAGTTGGTGGCGCTGTTACATAAATGACAATTGTCGAAACCGCTTCTCCATCCTTATTATCTGTTACTTTTACTTGGAACTCATCTTTTCCAACAAAGTCTTTTGTTGGTCGATACTCCCAGCTTCCATCTGCCTGAACCGTTACTGTTCCATTTTTAGGATCAGAAACTTTTGCATAAGTAAGTTGGTCATTATCCAAGTCTTGCCCTTGTACAGTACCTTTTGCAGCATTTGGTTGAACGATATGCATTTCATCGTTACCAACGGTTGGTGGTGCTGTTACTTTTATTGTTACTTTCGATACAGCAAAACCGTCTTTATCTGTAACTTTCACTTCAAAATTATCTGTTCCAACAAATGCTTTATTTGGTATATATGTCCACTCACCATTATTTTCTAAACTTACTTTTCCATTAGCTGGATTTGTGTTTAGAGAATAGCTTAATGGATCTTGGTCTAAATCTACACCAACAATAGTTCCTTTTGCTTCATTCGGTTGAATGATACTAGCAAAATAATCTGTTGTACTTGGTGAAGCAGAAACTTCAACTGTTACTTTTGAAGTAGCAACTCCATCTTTATCTTCTACGGTAAATGTATCAATTCCAACAAAGTTCTCGTTAGGTTGATACTCCCATGATCCATCTTCTTTAAGATTCACCTTTCCATTCTCTGGATTAAGGTCAATAGAGTAAGATAAAGGATCTTTATCTAGATCAGTTGCTGTTGCACTACCTTCTACTTTATTAGGCTGAATTACTTTTACATACGCATTATCAACTGTTGGTATTGCAGATACATAGATATCAATAGTTGAATAGACTTCTCCATCTTTATCCGAAACCTTTACTGTAAAGCTGTCTTTACCAACAAAATTATCATTAGGCTGGTAAGTCCACGTTCCATCTGGCTGAACTGTCGCTTCCCCATTTTCTGGATTTGCTGCTTTAGTATAGCTTAGCTGATCATCGTCTAAGTCTTTTCCTTCTACTGTACCTTCAGCCTTATTCGGTTGAATAATATACTTCTCGTAGTCGTCAACGGTTGGTGGTGCTGTTACTTTTATCGTTACCTTTGATACAGCAAAACCGTCTTTATCTGCTACTTTTACTTTGAAGCTGTCTGTTCCAACAAACTGATTATTAGGATTATATTCCCATGACCCATCTTCTTTTAGTTCCACTTCACCATTTGTAGGTTCTGTTAAAACTGTATACTTAAGTAGATCTTTGTCTAAGTCTGTTCCTTTTACTTTACCTTTAGCTGTATTAGGTTGAATGATTTGCTCTTCGTAATTATCAACAGTTGGTGGTGCTGTTACTTTAAGTGTTACTTTCGATACAGCTGATCCATCTTTATCTGTGACTTTAACTACAAAGCTATCTGTTCCTACAAACTTAGTATATGGAGTATATTCCCATGACCCATCTTCTTTTAACTCTAACTTACCGTTTTCAGGTTCTGTTTTAAGAGTATAAGTTAATGAATCATTATCTAAATCTTTTCCTTCTACTTTTCCAGTAGCTGTTTTTGGTAGAATCACTTTCACATCATAATCTTTCACAGTCGGTGGTGCCGATATATGGATTTTGATTGTAGAGATTGCTTCACCATCTTTTTCATCTGAAACTTTCACTTGGAATTCATCTGTGCCTACATAATCTTTATTAGGCTCATACTCCCAAGTTCCATCTTCTTTTACATCCACAGTTCCATTTTTCGGTTCTGAGTATGTAGTATAAGTTAACGAATCTTTGTCTAAATCCGTTCCTTCTACTTTACCTTTAGCTGTGTTCGGTTGAATAATATGTTTCTCGTAATCTCCCACAGTTGGTGGTGCTGTTACTTTTATCATGACTTTAGATACTGCTGATCCATCTTTATCTGTTACTTTTACTTCAAAGCTATCTGTTCCCACAAAGCCGCTATTAGGGGTATATTCAAAGTTTCCTTCTTCACTTAAAGTCACTTGCCCATTTGATGGGTTTTCTTTCATAGTAAAGCTTAACTCATCATTATCTAAGTCAGTTCCTTCAATACTTCCTGTTGCTTTGTTTGGTTGAATAATACTTTGATATTGGTCAGCTGTACTTGGAGTAGATGAAACCTCAATAGTTACGGTAGAAATAGAAGAACCATCTTTATCTTCTACCTTTACTGTAAAGGTGTCGATGCCAACAAACTTGTTGTTTGGCTTGTATTCCCATGTTCCATCTTCCTTTAATGTTACAGATCCATTTTTCGGTTCACTTTCTTTCGTATAAGTGATTGGATCATTATCCAATTCTGTTCCTATTACCTTACCAGTCGCTACATTTGGATGTACTAACTTAACAAAGTAATTTTCAACACTTGGCTTTGTCGTAACATTAATCGTGATAGTAGAGAATGCTTCGCCATCTTTATCTTTTACTTTTACAGTAAACGTGTCTTTCCCAACGAAGTTCTCGTTTGGTTGATATTCCCATGTACCATCTGTGTCGACAGTTATTTCACCATTCGCTGGAGATTTCTCCTTCGAATAGGTTAACGAATCATTATCAAGGTCTTTACCTTTGACTTTACCAGTTGCTTTTTCTGGTTGAATAATAGATTTCTCGTAATTGTCAACAGTTGGTATAGCAGAAACATTAATTTTAATGGTAGAAAATGCATCACCGTCTTTGCCATCTGCTACTTTTACTTGGAATGAATCTGTTCCAACAAAGTCTTTGTTTGGCTTGTATGTCCAAGTTCCATCTGCATTAACGGTAACTTTACCATTTTTCGGATCAGTTACTTTCGTATAAGTTAATGGATCTTGATCCAAATCTTTTCCTTCTACTTTACCTGTAGCAATATTTGGTTGAATAATAGATTTTTCATCATCTTCAACCGTTGGCGGTGCTGTTACTTTAATGGTTACTTTTGATATAGCATCTCCATCTTTGTCAGATACCTTAACTTCAAAACTATCTGTTCCGACAAAGTTTTTCTTAGGTTGATACTTCCAGCTTCCATCTTCTTCTAACGTAACTTCCCCGTTTTGTACATCTGTCACTTTTGTATAAGTTAAAGGATCTTTATCTAAATCTTTTCCTTCCACTTTACCAGTTAGTGAATCTGGTTGAACAACTGCCAATTCATAATCACTTACCGTTGGTTTAGCTGATACATGAATTTGTACAGTCGAAATAGCTTCACCGTCTTTATCCGCTACTTTTACTTGAAACACATCTGTTCCGACAAAGTCTTTGTTCGGCTTGTATGTCCAGGTTCCATCTGCATTAACTGTGACTTCTCCATCTTTTGCATCCGACCATTTATAGTAGTTTAAGGTATCTTTATCTAAGTCTGCTCCTTCCACCTTACCTGTTGCACTTTCTGGTTGAATAATAGACTCTTCATAATTCCCTACTGTTGGCGGTGCTGTTACTTTTATTGTAACTTTTGAAGTTGCATCTCCATCTTTATCAGATATTTTCACCTCAAAGCTATCTGTTCCAACAAAGTCTTTGTTTGGTTGATAGTTCCAGGTTCCATCTTCTTTAATGGTTACTTCTCCATTTTTAGGATTTGTTGCTTTTGTATAGGTTAAAGGATCTTCATCTAGATCTTTCCCCACAACAGTTCCAGTCGCAGCTTTAGGTTGAACAACTGATACTTCGTAATCACTTGCTGTCGGTTTTGCTGATACATGGATTTGAATAGTTGATTCATCCTCTCCATCTTTTCCGTCTGCTACTTTGATTTTAAACTCATCTGTACCAACGAAATTCTGGTTAGGTTTATATTCCCATTCTCCATCTGCATTAACCGTTACTTGACCGTTTTTCGGATCAATTAATTTTGAATACGTTAATGTATCACCATCTAAATCTTCTCCAACTACTTTTCCTGTAGCTATGTTAGGTTGGATAATACTTTTCTCGTAATTCCCAATAGTTGGTAGTGCTGTTACTTTTATTGTTACTTTTGAAACAGCTGTGCCATCTTTATCTGTTACATTTACTTCAAAATGGTCTTCTCCTACAAAGTCTTTGTTAGGAGTGTATTCCCATGTTCCATCATCTTTCAAAGTAACTTTGCCATTGTCAGCATCAGATTTAATTGTATAAGTTAAATCATTTCCATCTAAATCTTCTCCAACAATAGTTCCTGTTGCTTTATTTGGTTGAATAATGGCTTCGAAATAATCAACAGTTGATGGCGGTGATGTAACATCAATTGTGACTGTTGACAAAGCAAAACCGTCTTTATCCGTTACTCTTACTTGGAAAGTATCTGTTCCAACAAATGTTTCATTTGGTTTGTATTCCCATGTTCCATCTGCATTTACAGTTACTACTCCATTTTGTGAATCTGTTGCTTTTTCATAAGATAAGTCATCACTATCTAAGTCATCGCCTATTACTTGCCCTTTAGCCGTCTTAGGATGAACTACCTTTACATAATCATTTTCAACAGTCGGTTTAGCTGATACATTAATCTCAATTGTTGAAATAGCTTCTCCATCTTTATCTTTTACTTTTACAGTAAAAGTGTCTTTCCCAACAAAGTTTTCTTCAGGAACATATTCCCATGAACCATCTGATTTAACATTTGCTGTTCCGTTTTCAGGATCTGAATCTTTTAAAAATGTTAAGGAATTATTATCCAAATCATCAGCTTCTACTTTTCCTGAAGCTTTATCAGGTTGAACAATACTTACTGAATCATTTTTTGCTGTTGGAGGTGCTGTTATAGTAAGAGTTACAGTAGAAAAGGATGAACCATCTTTATCTGTTACTTTTACTTCAAAGCTATCTGTTCCAACAGTATCCTTCGTTGGTGTGTACTCCCATGATCCATCATTATTAAGTGTTAAATCACCTTTTTCTGGTACTTTTACAATTTCATAAATTAAAGGGGCCTCTTGCTTATCAGGATCCTCTGCCTTTATTTGACCGGTCGCCTTTTTCGGTTGAATAACCTTTACATGGTCATCTTCAACAGTAGGAGGAGCGGTTACATTAATTGTTACTTTTGATACAGCTGATCCATCATTACTTTTGCTAGTTACTCTAATTTCGAACTCATCTGTACCAACATAACCTGATTTCGGCTCATAATCCCATGAACCATCCGATTTCACCGTAACTTTTCCGTTTTTCGGATCCGATTCTTTCGAATAAGTTAAGGTATCACCATCTTTATCCTCACCAACTACTTTTCCTGTAGCTATGTTAGGTTGGATAATACTTTCCTCGTAATTTCCAATAGTTGGAGGTGTTGTTACTTTTATCGTAACTTTGGAAGTAGCCTCACCATCTTTATCTGATACCGTCACTTCAAAGCTATCAGTTCCAATAAAGTTGGTTTTAGGGATGTATTTCCATTCTCCTGTATCTTCATCAATTGTTAAGCTACCATTTGAAGGAGCTGTTTTTTCAGAATAAGACAGTTTGTTTCCATCTAGATCAAAACCAGTAATTTTTCCAGTTTTTAAGTTTGGTTGAACAACTGTTTCTTCGTAATTTGGTGCAGTTGGTTTTGAATGAAGATTAACTGTTATTGTCGAAACAACTTCTCCACCCTTGCCATCAGTAATTTTAACAGTAAAAGTATCAGTTCCTGTTACATTAGTTTTTGGCTTGTATTCCCAATTACCATTTTCATCTACCGTTACTGTTCCTTTACTTGGTCCTTTTTCTAAGGAGTATGTCAAAGGATCATTTTCTTCATCTTTACCTACAACTTTCCCATTTAAAGTATCAGTTGTTAATGTATTAAATGATTCATCTTTAGTAGTCGGTGATGTGTTTTTTACAACAATGGTAATCTCTGATGTAGTAGTACCACCCTTGCCATCTGAAATTTCAACAGTGAAAGAATCTTCCCCTGTGTATCCAGAATTAGGAATGTATTCCCATTTACCATTATCTTCAAGAGTTACAGTTCCTTTTTGGGGACCCTGTATAACTTTATACGTAAGCACATCATTGTCAGAATCGGTTGCATTTATATTTCCAGATTTAGACTTAGGCAATGTGATTTCAAAAGTATCGTCTTTTGATTGTGGTGCACTGTTCGGTTTTACTACTATGGTTATGGTTGCTGTAGCTTTCCCTTCTTTGCCATCATTGACTTCGACTTGGAAACTATCTTGACCGTGAAAATCTTTTTCCGGAACATATTTCCAGTTTCCGTCTTCATTAACGGTTACTGTACCTTTTGCTGGATCTGACTTTTTAGAATAAGTTAATGTATCCTCATCTATGTCATGTCCAATTATTTTTTCTGTTATTGTAGTACCTTGATACATCTCTTTCCTATCATCACTAATAGTTGGAAATGTATTCGGTTTTGGACTTACTGCGACTACTACTTTAGTAGTTGTTTTACCACCCTTATCATCTGCTGTGATAATTTCAAACTCAGCATTACCAATGAAGTCCTTTTCTGGTGTATAAGACCATGTACCATCCTGCTCAACTGTTACTACACCATTATGTTGTCCTTCTTTAACCGAATAGGTAATTGGATCACTATCAGGATCTGATCCATTTATTTTTCCAGTTACACTACTTGGTTGGGTAGTGGTCGTATTCTGGGTAGCATCTGCTGTAGGATTGTTATTTAACTTGTATCCTATATTAGAAAAAGGGGCATTCCCTTCAATTGGTACTACCTTTGTTTCAGGGTTGTTGTTAATAGTGGTCTGGTAGTAACCGTTTAACACAGTGTTATTACTTGAAACAGCTACTGTAGTTGCTCCACTTAAGATAGGAAGACTATAGTTACCGTTATCATCTGTAGTTACTGTTTGAGTTGTTCCTAGGCTGTTTGTGACATCTAGGTTAACACCCTTAATTCCAGATTCATTGTTATCTTTAGTGCCGTTTTTATTGATATCATGGAAAACATTTCCGCTAGTTTTGTATTTCGTGATGTAGAGCGTTGTTTCAACACCTTGACCAGGGAAATATGTCCATGTGTCGATACCTTTGTTGTCACCATAGTTACTAGTAAAAGCATGTGCTTTATTTTCGACTATCGCACTATCTATTCCAGCAGTTGGATTTGAGTTACCATTTCCACCTAACCCTATAAATGTTCCATTTGCTGTATAGAACGGCTCCTCATTGTAAAAAACTGTGGTAGGTTTCATACCAGACGGATATGTTATTCCTGCTGGGGGGTTTAATAATTCAATTTTAAGCCCTCTAGGATTGTTCTCTACATCTAACATTGGGAAATGATATTCTCCACCTTTTAAACTAACCTTTACATTATAAGGTTTGTTATCAGGAAGACTTTGTAAATCATTTCCTTTACTATCTTTCCCATCCCACTTAACAGTATTTAACCCAGCATTCGTAATATTTTCAATTACGGTGTCAGTTGCTAAATCAAATTCACCGTCTGGGCCATCTTCTCCTGCAGTATCAATAATCATCTGGTAACTACTTACTCGATTAGTATAGAAAGTGAAACCTCCACCTTCTCCTTCATAAGTTACATTAGTGGTATTATTATTTCCTTGGAAACTAAAATTCTCAGGTAAGTCAGGTGCAATCGCTGAAGTAGGGATACTTGCTGGAAGGTCCTTACTAGGCTCGTTAATAAACACTCTATGAGTAATGTTTGTTGCATCATCAGCAGCAGAAGGACGGTGAACACTTATATTACCATGAAGTTTCATACTATCTTTATCCATAGTAATAGAGCGATATAAGGTTGATTTATTTTCTAAATCGACAAATCCCCTATTATTTGAAAAGAAGATAAATCCAAAAGGATCCATTCCATTCAATGATGTTTTATACTGATATCCATCCTTTGTAAGTACGTATAAATCGGAATTAACCGAAATATTATTTGCCCCCATATTCATAGAAAGATAATCTGCAAAGACTCTTCCTAGCTGATCAACATTATCCTTATTTCTTACAGTTATATCCCATGCAGCAATAGTACTAGCCTGATTACCATCTGTAGGGAAATCTTGATTCACTTCTAGCTTTAAAGGATCTTTTCTGGTTGGAGTTGGACTATGAAATTGAACTTCCCATACGCCTTCCTCATCTACGTTAATAGTTAACGGTTCAAACCCACCATTATTATTTTTCTTCGGTCCAGCTAATTCTTTTGCTCTAGTGTTAATTAAACCTTTACCAGAAGATAGTACATCTAGTTCATGCACCTTATTGGAAGGAGAGATAACTACAATGTCTTTTTTATCAGTAGCACTATCTGGTACACTCGACCCAACGTTTATAGTCTCTCCTACTTTTACATACACTTTCATCTTACTTGTTCTTGGGATTTCCGCTAAGTAGTGCTCTGTATCCCACTCTAAATACGGTCGATAACCTCCATTCTTTGTTAATTCCTTACTCCCTTCCGCATACACAGGAAGGTTTGATCCTAGTAACATGCCGATTACTAGAATACTAGTAAATTGCCATTTAGATCTTTTCACAAAAAATTACCCACATCCTTTCTTCTCAGCCGAAGGCGGCATGATGATAGGTAAAAGATCATAAAATATGCAATTTTTGACAAGATTCGACGACCTTTTACAGAATCATCATTACTTTTTTACCATTTTAAGAGTGTTAAAGTCAATTGCTATATGGTATATATTACCTATTTATCTCTTTTTATTTTCTTAAAAATAACTTAAATACTATATTCCCATTTTTTTCACGAAATATTTACTTCATTATATAGATATTTATCAGAAAATAATAAAGCATCCTTACCTCTGTAAAAGGTAAGGATGCTTCCATTAAAATCACTTATTTTCATATGTTTGCAACCATGTTTGAGCCATTAATAAATTTCCAGTTGAATTCATATGGACACCATCTGTAGTCAAAGTTTGATGATTTGTTTTATGGAGATAATTAATAAAAACTTGATGTGTAGGTATCACTAAAGCATGATAGCTTTCTGCTACTTCATGGATTATTTGCACATATTGCTTTAGTAACAAATTCCCTTTTGCTGTTACATTTTCCTCAATAATAGTTGGCTCCATTAAAATAATTTTTGCATTAGTCTCCCTTTTTACCTTGTCTAATATTCTCCTATAAATCTCATTGAACTTGGGCGGAGTAATCTGTTCTTTATCGGGATGATCAAGCTGTCTCCATACATCATTTATCCCAATGGAAATAGAAACAATATCAGGATTCAAATCGATTACATCCTCTTGCCATCTTTCTTCTAAATCAGATATTCTATTGCCGCCAACTCCTTTATTGATTATGATTGGTAAGTTTTCTGGTTGATTAATAGCAAAATAGTCTCTTATATTTAGAACATAACCAAAACCGATTTCTTCTCTATCTTCAAATCTACCAGCTTCTGTTATACTATCTCCAATAAATAAGATTTTAGTGTTTCTCATCTACAAGTCCTCCTCCTAATAAAACGTTTTCAATTGAAGATTATCACGAACTCGTCTATTCTACAAGCTAGAGATACTCATAAAAAAAATCACCGTGATTATTACAAACACGGTGATAGGTTCTTCTCTTTAATTTTGCGACACTACAATTGTTTCTAAATTTCTTTCCATAACACTAATATAATCTAGTCCTTGCTCTCTATCTTCCTTGCTTAGCACTTCCAATGTGCTTAATACTTCTGTTTTTGCCCCAACTTCAGATGCTAAAGTTTGTGCTACTTTTTCTGATGCCGTTTCTTCAAAATAGATGACTTTAATATCATGTTCTGTTGCAAAATCTTTTAATTCCGCTAGCTTTTGTGCACTTGGCTCTTGCTCAGGAGATAGCCCTGCAATTGCTACTTGCTCTAATCCATATTCACTAGCTAAATAAGCAAATGCTGCATGCTGAGTAATCATTTCTTTTTTCGATACATTACTTAATTCATCCTTAAATTTCGTATCAAGTGCTTGAAGTTTTGCGATATATGCGTCACTGTTTTTCGTATAAGAATCTTCATTATCTGGATCTGCTTTAATTAAGCTTTTTGTAATATTTTTCACTTCTTCAATAGCCAATGCAGGACTTAACCATACATGAGGATCGTACTCATGGCTATGCTCATGTTCACTATGTTCTTCCTCTTCGTGATTATGCTCTTCCTCTGTTCCTTCAGCATGCTCATGTTCTTCTTCTTCTGTTCCTTCTTTTAACGTAATACCATCGCTTGCTTCAACAAAGGTAATTTCTTTTGTATCTACAGCTGCCTCAATCGATTCCACAAATGTTTCCATGTATGTACTATTGTAGATAAATAAATCAGAGTCCTGTACTTTGGCAATATCTTTTGGTGTTGGTTCCCATCCATGTGCTTCCTGATTTTCTGGTACTAGGAGTTCCACCTCGGCATTGTCTCCTGCTACTTGCTTCGTGAATTCATACATAGGATAAAAAGTGGTCATAACCTTAAGCTTACCCTCTCCAGCATTAGAAGCATTCTCTTCCCCTTTACCACATGCTGCAACTACCATAATAGCTGCCATCATTAAGAATAAAATTCTTAGATTTTTTTTCATTATTTCCTCTCCCTTTACTTGTTTACGGAATAATATTATCCTTAAACGGATTCATTTCTATCATTAACCATATCCATCATATTTATATCTTTCTACTTAGCTCCTTAACAAACCGAAATAGTTACGATTTAAAAAAAGAACAATACATATAATAATTATCGACTTATCCATATTAACCGTAACGGTTACGATTTGTAAAGTGTTTTTTATTATTTATTTTTGTATTTCTCTTTTAAGATTATAAAGAGAAATACAAAAATAAGCTACTTTCATACTCTTTTCTCAAATATAATTCACTTTGTACCCAAAATAATTTGGATGCTTGTTCCTTTCCCTTTTTCACTATCTATAACCAATCTACCATTATGATGATCTATGATATTTTTAATGACCAAATAACCTAATCCTGTGCCAGTATTTTTAGTAGAGTAAAAGGGTGAACCTAACTTTCTAATCTGATCCTGATCCATTCCTATTCCATTATCTTCTATGAAAATAGTAATTTCATTAGAATTTACCATTCTTGTTTTTACAATAATTTTTCCTCCATAAGGTAATGCTTCTTCTACCCCATTCTTCAATATGTTAACAAATACTTGTTTCAACTGATTTTCGTCACAGTAAATCACTACATCTTCTGGGATGAAATCTCGCTTAATTAAGATATTATTCATATTGGCACTTACTTGGAATAAGGATAAAATTTCATTTAAGATAGAATGAAGATTTTTATCTTGATAACTAAGTACATGTGGCTTTGATAAAATAAGAAATTCTCCCACAATAAAGTTAATACGATCTAGTTCAGAAAGAATAAGTCTTAGATGTGATTGATCACGAATATCTTGACCTAAAAATTGAATAAAACCTCTGATTGTAGTGAGTGGGTTCCTAATTTCATGTGCAACACTTGCAGCCATCTGCCCAACAGCAGATAATTTTTCTGAATTTAAAAGAAGTAATTCTGTTTCCTTTCTTACGGTATAATCTCTAAATTCTACAAACGCCCCAATGAGATAACCATCTTCTTGAATGATTGGATTACAATCCAATAGAAAAGTTAATTCATTTCCATCTTCTCTAAGAAAAGAAATTTCTTTTTCCTTAATTAGCGTTCGATTGTTTAAAGATTCTCGTAAACATTCTCCAAAATAGGGAACTTCATCAACTGATTTACCAATTAAATCAACTTTGTTCCATTCCGTTATTCTTTCTGCATAGGGATTAAAATCTATTAAGAAACCATCTTTATCTACCATTAAGATACCATTTTGTGTTGTTTTCATCATCATAGTATTCATCATATTTAATTGATGATTTTGTTTTATTAAAGAAATTTCTCTTTCAATGGATTCATTGACATTAAGAAGTAATGGCAGCATCAGTGGATTAGCATTCTTTATATCTGTCATAATTCCTATTGCACCAATTACTCTATCATGCTCTCTATCCATAATAGGGATAGCATAACAAACTGTCTGATGAAGAAATTGATGGAAATGCTGTTCACCTATGATTTCCATTTTCCTACTATACTTTAATGCAAGTGTAATAACGTTAATCCCACAATCCTCTTCTTTAAACCTCACGCCTTCTTCTATCCCCATGCTTTTAGCCTGTTGGCGGTTTTGTTCATCACCCTGAACTGTAAGAAGATACCCATCTGCATCACAAACAGACACAATCATAGGCACATTCGGAATAGACAGGAGAAACTTATCTAAAAAATATCGAACGATACTTATTACTTTTTTATACTGCTTCTTCTTTTCCTTTAAATGCTCAGGTGTTAGTCTTTCTGAAAATGTAACTAAATCTGTTGCTATAAGTCCATTATCTATACACTGCTTTTTCAAAGCTTCATAATCTATTGCTACTTGTTCCATGGAAATACTCCTAAAAACTATTTTGCGTTAAATATTTTAACATATATATAAAATATATATTATATAATGTATTTTACATAAATTATAGAGAGATTTTAATAGATTGGCAAAACAATCCCATTTATAATGGAAAAATTAATAAAAAGAGAGGTATTTAACGATGAAAAGAAATCATATTTTATTAATCATTGGTGGCGATTTAAGACAAGTAGAAGTGGTTAATATATTAGCACCACGTCTTGATAAGATATACTTAGTTGGATTTGATCTTACTTCCTTTCCATACAGTAATGTACATCAAGTACAACTTGAAGAAGTATCTTTCTCTAAAGTTAATAGCATTCTACTCCCAATACCTGGAATTCATGAGGATGGTATAGTAGAAACCAAGTTTTCTAATAAGAAAATTCTCTTTACTAAGGAATTACTTGAGCAAACAAAACCCGATTGTACCATATACTCTGGAATTATTACCCCATATCTAGCTCAAATAACGAAACAAACTAACCGAAAAATTGCCGCTATCTTTGACAGAGATGATGTTGCCATCTTGAATTCTATTCCAACTGCTGAGGGTGCATTAATGCTAGCTATACAACATACAGACATCACCATTCATCAATCACAAGTAATCGTACTTGGATTTGGAAGAGTTGGTATGACGGTGGCTAGATTATTTGCATCTGTGGGCGCTTTAGTTAGTGTTTATGCCAGAAAGCAAGAGCATATAGCAAGAATAACAGAAATGGGATTAACCGCTATTACTCCTTCCACATTGGAAGGTTCTCTCACTCAACAGAATATTATTATTAATACGGTTCCTAGCCTAATCCTTACTTCTACCTTAATAAAGAAGCTATCTCTATCTTCCTTCATTATCGATTTAGCAAGTAAACCTGGTGGAACCGACTTCGATTCTGCTAAAGAGCATCAAATAAAAACAATTTGGCCATTAGGTCTTCCTGCTAAAGTAGCACCGAAAACTGCTGGAAAAATTATTGGTCAAGTACTTCTTGAAATGATAAATGAATAATGTAGTGATTCTAAGAGGATTAAAAATAACATCCTCTTTTTTATTTGCCTAATTATAAAACACCCCATTTACATTATTATACAAAAGTGATATCATAATTATATCAAAATGTATTATTAAGGAGTGATTGATTTGCAGGAAAGAAATGCTTTTCATTTCAATGGGTTTGTTGGTGTATTATTCATTATTTTATCTCTTGCCTTAGGTGTTTACATGTTAGTGCAGGAACAACTTTTCATTGCTGTTCCAGTATTACTAGTCGCTGTTCTCCTTGCTAGTGGCATTACCATTATTCAGCCCAATCAAGCAGTAGTAGTAACTTTCTTCGGACAATATTTAGGAACTATTCGAAATAGTGGCCTTTTTCTAACAGTACCATTAACTTTACGTAAGACGATTTCTCTTAGAGTTCGTAACTTCAACAGTAAACGTTTAAAAGTAAATGATATTGAAGGAAATCCAATTGAGATTGCTGCTGTGATTGTCTTTAAAGTGATTGATTCAGCCAAAGCGAAGTTTGATGTAGATAACTACGAGGAGTTTGTAGAAATCCAAAGCGAAACGGCCATTCGCCATGTTGCTACTAAATATCCATATGATACCTTTGAAGATGTAGAGCTTACTTTACGAGGAAACGCAGAAGAAATTTCAAATGAATTAACTGCTGAGCTACAGGCTAGATTAAACTTAGCTGGTGTGGAAGTATTAGAAGCAAGATTAACACACTTGGCTTATTCTACCGAAATTGCCCAAGCCATGTTACAACGTCAACAAGCATCTGCCATTATTTCTGCACGCCAAAAAATAGTCGAAGGAGCTGTTGGAATGGCTCAAATGGCTATTAATCGTCTGGAACAAGATAAAATTATTGAATTAGATGATGAAAGAAAGGTACAATTAGTAAATAATTTACTAGTTGCCATTGTTTCCGAAAATTCAACAACACCTGTAATTAATACAGGCAGCTTATATTAAATGAGTGATAGAAATGACAAAGAAAAAAAGCTTTCCATTACGCATTGATCCGGAGCTCTATGAGGTACTGCAGAAATGGGCAGCAGATGATTTCCGCAGCATAAATAGCCATATGGAATATTTGCTTCGTGAATCAGCAAAAAAAGCAAAAAGATTTCCGAAACCAAAGAATACAGAAGAAAAGTCAGATCCTACACAATAAGTGTAGAATCTGACTTTTCATACTGTTGAAAAACAAAATTGTCTATGGATAATTTGTGAAAAATAGAGATAAACCCTCTCGTATCATAATGGAAACGAGAGAGTTTTTTATGCACTTCACTTATTCAAATATGGACAAGTAGAAAATCGAAAGAGCTATGAAATAATGTATGATGCTCTGTACCGTAGAGAATTGGGAAAAGACCACTTTTAGAAAAATAGTCGTAGAAATCCTCTTATTTTCGTTACTTCCATGAAAAACAACGGAAATAGACGGAGAATTACGCCTATTTCCTTAGAACACATAAAATCAGAGGCATTTTCCTTACTTAACCGGAAAAATCCGCTTATTAGCAAGGAAATTAACAGTATATTTGCCTTTAGTCGGAATTCTCCGCTTATTTTTGACGATTCCTAAAAATAGGCTGTAATTAATTGAAGCTTAATGAAAAAGTAACTTAGAAAGAAAAATGTATTTTTTATCCAGAATATGTATATTTCAGTCGTGATACTCCTATAGATTCTGCAAAAGCTTTATATCCTGTAGGCCAAGGGAAGATCTCGGCCGAAGCTTCAAGCCGCCTGTAACGGAAATCAGAACCTTATTTAGCAAGTTGATTACTTATACAAGTTCTCGACACACTCATGTTATAAAAGTTGGAGGCATTTTAATTGGCATCATCTTTTTTCAACAAGCTGGATTTTTTTCAACTTAAAAGTGAAAGAATATCCTCTTCGGTCAATGAAGAAATCATTTTCTCTTCTGAATCGATGATTTCATCCACCAGTCTTTTTTTCTTATCCTGTAATTCTGTCATTTTTTCTTCAATCGTCCCTCTAGTTAAAAGCTTTATTACTTGCACCTCATTTTTCTGTCCTATTCTATGTGCACGATCTGTTGCTTGCTCTTCAACAGCAGGATTCCACCATGTATCATACATAATCACTGTATCAGCAGTCATTAAATTAAGGCCAGTTCCTCCTGCTTTTAAGCTTATTAAAAAGAAGTCACACTCTCCAACGTTATATCGGTGACATAATTCCACTCTCTCCTCAGAAGGGGTACTGCCATCTAAATAGAAAAAAGGAACTTCTAATTTTGTTAATTCATGTCCTATTATGCCAAGCATACTAGTAAATTGGGAGAATATCAGTACTCTTCTTTGCGAGTTTTTTGCTTCTTCCACAAGTCTTACTAATTGATCAAGCTTTGCAGATCTACCTTGATAGTTATCTACAAATAAAGAGGGATGACAGCAAATTTGACGTAAGCGAGTTAAGCCAGCGAGAATACGAATTTTATTTTTTCTAAGCGTTCCTTTATCTAAATGCTTTAATGCCTTGTGACGTAACTTAGCTAAATAAGCTGCATACAATGTCTTTTGTTCAGCGTACAAATCGACGGAATCGCTCCACTGCACTTTACTTGGTAACTCTTGCAAGACATCTTCCTTCAATCTTCGTAGCATAAAAGGTTTAATCTTTCTGGCAATTTGTTTATTGGTAAGGTTCGCGTATTCCTTTAACCCGTGAAATAATTCAGGAAAGACAATATGAAAAATAGACCATAAATCCTCAATGGCATTTTCCATTGGTGTTCCAGTTAAAGCAAATCTATTCTTTGCTTTTAGCTGCTTCACTGATTTAGCTGTTTGTGTTAAAGGATTTTTAAATGTTTGTGCTTCATCAAAAAAGATGGTCCTAAATACTTGTTGTTTATACCAACGAATATCTTTAACAAGTAAGGGATATGACGTAATAATAACATCGATTCCACCCAATTCCTTTTGCATTTGCTCCCTTTGTTTTACACTACCATCTAAAATCAAGGTTTCTATATGTGGTGCAAACTTCATAAATTCATTTTGCCAATTGTAGATTAAAGAAGATGGACAGACAATAAGCATCTTCTCCTTCTCACTACTACTCTTAGCTAATTCAGAGGCTATAAACGCAATACTTTGAATCGTTTTTCCTAACCCCATATCATCTGCAAGAATTCCACCAAAACCAAAGTGAGCTAATGTTTTAAGCCACTTAAATCCAGTAATTTGATAGTCCTTTAAAGTAGCTTGTAATTCAATTGGAACCTCTATTTCAAGGTCTTCTGGATGTCGTAATGACTTCATTAGATTCTTATAAGAATCTTCTAAATGAAAGAGAGGTCGCTCTTCTTCTATAATAGACAAGCTTTCCAATATACTAAGCTCAAATCCACTAACGACATCTTTATCTTTTATTTCCGGGGATAATAGAAATCTTCTTATTTCTTCCAGTTCTCGTGATTGTAAAGAAAACAAAGAGCCATCCTGTAAGCGATAATACTTTCTTTTTTCTTCTAATGCATCTAACATTCCTTTTATTTCTCTCTCTGGAAAACCTTCCATTTCAAAGGTGAATTCTAGCCAATTTGTTCGTTCCTTTTTAACCTTCACTGAAAATCTTGGCCAAGTTTTTTCTTTAAAAATACGGTTTCTTATAGCAGTTGTTGCATAAACTTTCACGTGTTTCTGTAGCTTTGGAAGAATATAGGTTAGGAATTCAAACTCTAGCTCTTCATTATACAGAATATAACCACTTTCTGTATGGCCAAAAGAGCTTTGTTCCATTAATTCAAGAATATCCTGTTCTTTCTTCCTATCTCTATAGACTAATGAATCATCATTAATTTCTTGTTGTTCAACAGGATTAATAATCAAATGATTATAGTGAAATTCCAAACTAGCTAGCAATCGATTATTCACTCGATCTAAGTATAGTTCAGCTTGTAAGGGAATTTTCTTCACTTGTTCTGCAGCATTCTCATTGAAAAATACATGTCCCAGCTTTTTTAAACTAGGTACAACCTTTTCCATAAAAAAATCTACTTGCTCAGGAGCAATGGGAATATGGTTGCTTCCAACCTTCTTCATCATCTTCTTTAATTCTGCTAACCGATTGAAGTCAGTAGCATTAAGTGAAGTAAATTCTCCTTTGTTTAATACCAACTGATATGCTGGTAGAAGGATCATTTCATCCAAGCCCGTTATTTTTAACATATATTTATTTCTTTCATTTGAAGCGAAAATAAATTCGATTGGAAGAATTCCTTCATTTATTCGATATTCTACTAAATCAGAGGAAGAATCATAAAAGAATGTTGGGATTTTCTCAAGAGCTTGGGATAATGGTAGCCACATAGAAGGTGGCAATCCAATGGCCTGCATTTCTTCTTTATTCAAGAAAAGCTCCTTCATTAAATCTGCATCACTATTTATTTTATTTAATTCGTTAAAAAGACTATACGTTTCTTCTGAGAAACAGTGGGAATATGGATTAAATCTAAACCCATTGCTGTATTCAAACTCTTGACTAGCTAGTACCTTAGACACAAACAGACGAATATCGTTAACTTTTTGTTTAGACACGATTAGTTCTAGACCTAGCATTTTTGGTTTAGCCTCTATATCCATTATCTTTAATAGACATTCCACAGAAAGTACTTCTCTATTTTCAAAGTGTTGTTGTTGTTTTGGACTTGCCGGTTGCTTAGAATGAAACAATTCCATAAAGTTGTCTGTTAACCGATTTTCCATTTGCTTGTTGGAAAGAGGTGACATCCCATTTTTTTTATTATATAAGCACTCTATTAATACAGCTGCTATATGCTGGCAATCCTTTTGAAAGGAAGCAAGCTTAGGACAGGTACATTGAGCTTGAATAGTATGATTTTTGATACTAATTTCCACATGAAAATCCTCAGATCCATGTACAATAGCTTTACAACCCTCATCATAATAAGCATTAAAGCTTACTTTATTATTCTTAGAAAAAACTTCTCCCCTCTTATAGGAGACAATACCACATAAATCAATTATCTTTTTTTGTGTTAATGTAACATTCAAAAATCGAATCTCCTTTTTCAATTGTTTTCTTTAAAATAACCTATCTCTTTCACTTTACTACTTTTCCCTTAAAAATTCTATCTAGTGATAGCGAGATTCGGGTAGTGGGAGATTTTATGTAAAAAAAAACTGAAGAAGCTTGACCTCTTCAGTTTTTTTACATTTATTGCTTATTATTAACTAGAAGCAACTTTGCATATTCATTAATTGTTCAGGGACTGTTTGTTTCCCTTAATTGCATTTAGTCATTCATACATGAGTGACCAATCAGTTTATAGGATTCCATTCTGTCATCTTTATAAAAGGTATTTGTTATGATCATTAACTCATCCGCTAACATTTCCTGACTTATATCCTTTAACTGTTCTTTCACTTGGTTCTGGTTACCAACAATCATCTTACTTCTCATCTGTTTTAATTTCTCTTTTTGTTTCTGTGTAATGGAGTAACTATCTATATCCTTAGCTGTTAAAAAACTTGTCGTGTCTACCCCTTCACTTTTCAGCAATGAAAGAAGTAAAGAATAATAGGCAATGTTCTCTGCTTCTTCTGTTGTCTTTGCACAAATTACGGAGACAGCTACTATAACATATGGCTTGTTGGAAACTTTACTTTTCTTAAAAGCATCTCTATACTCCTGAATAATTTCTGCTCCTAAAGCATCACTCATAAAATGACCAAACACATAGGAAAGTCCCTTCGTAGCCGCCAGTGTTGCACTTTTTTTACTAGTACCTAGTAACCAAACAGATGGCGGCTCATTCGGAACTGGAGAGGCAGTCAAACTTACGAATGGATGCTCTACAGGAAAGTCACGATATAAGAAGTGAAGCAACTCATCAATAGATTCGGGTATCTTCCATACCTGCTGTAAATAATGATCAGAAAGTGCATTACTTGCCTCTGCTGGTCCACCTGGAGCTCTTCCTACCCCAACATCTACTCTGGAAGGGAATAATGTTTGTAGCATATTATAAGTCTCTGCCACTTTGTACGGCTTATAATACGGTAATAATACAGCACCTGAGCCAATAGATATTTTCTTCGTATTTGCACCTATATAACTAAGCATAACTTCTGGATTAGAGCATGCAAGTCCTTTTAAATCATGATGTTCTGCAATCCAGTACCTCGTAAATCCAAATTCTTCTGCAAGTTTAGCTAATGTTAAGGAAGTATCTAGAGCATCTTTCGCTGTTTGACCTGCTGAAATAGGAGATTGATCCAGTACACTTAATCTCATAATAGATTCCTCCTTTTTATTCACCATCTATCTCCAGTAAACTCAAAGTAAATTCTCCAATATTTCCTTCTTTATAAAGATCTGTAATGGTTGTGTAAAACTGAACAATCTTACCATAAAAGGTTATATTGGAGGTAGGAATAAAAACATTAAATTCTTGTTTGTAAAGTAGAACGGTTATATCATGATATTCTTTACTCGTTACTGGGAAAACGATAGAAAGCTTATTTAGTCCATTTATTTTTTCCTCTTTTAGCTCTGAAACCAGTATAGGTACTTCATTTAAATATATTTTTTCCAAATCATTCACCTCTTTTCCATTCAGTATATCTATCTAAAAAGAGAATTGCATCTTTCATGCATTAGAAGAGGAGCTGTAGTAGCAGCCCCTTCCATCTTTCTTCTATTTAACTATCTGATAGATTCTTTCTTAACCACCTTCATGCTCCAAAAATAAAAGGCAATAAATAGAACAATAGACCAAATTAAGGTTAATAAAGGATTTCCTTCTGCCACTCTAAACAAACTAGGAATTTCTCCTGCGACAGAATCAGTTGTAGTAAATAATAAACAGATAATCATGTTGTTTGCAGCATGTGCACCAATGGATAGCTCTAGACTTCCTGTTTTTACAGCAATGTAGGTTAGACCAAAGCCAGCCACAATATAATCAAGACCTACTAGAATAAAAGATTTGTTCATTTCAGGATTAGCAAAGTGTAAGGCACCAAAAATTATCCCTATCACAAGTGCTAACCAAAATGGTTTTTTTAGTATTTTTCCAATTAGTTGTAATAGTAACCCACGAAACATCAACTCTTCTGTTGTTGTTTGTATAGGCACAAAAACTAATACGACAAAAATTAAGAAAAGATATTCTTGAAGGGAAACGTTATTCCATTGATAATCATCAAAGTTGAAAATAAGGTCAATACCTGTTGTTAGCAGGAACAAGATAGCAAAAATCGCAAATCCTAAAAATACTCTTCTCCAATTCCAGCTCTTTTCTGCCGTAACCAATGTGCGAAATTTTCTTTTATGTATAAAACGTACACTTATCCATAAACCGACAAGAGCAAATAAATAGGGAATATGTGACAATAGTAGCCCTAAGACTTCATTTCCTCCTACTACTGTTGCTGATTCTAAATCAAAATAGGTACTGTCACTAGAATCTAACTCTACTCTTATTATTTCAATGATTGCATATACAATAGAACCGATAAGTACAAATAGTATCGTTACAAGAATGGAAGATACATAGCGGAGAAAGGTATTTTTTCCTTCCTTCACTTCTAGATAATTTTTCACTATAACACCCTTTCTTCTATAAAAATAATGATTGGTCTATCTAAACACCTCTATTCCATTTTTTCCTTTAGTGCCTCGTATTGAAAACCTTTCAGAACATAGTTTTGTTTTTTATACATTTCTTTTGGGGTGTCTTCTCCATCAGCAAGCAAAATAACCACTTTTTCAGGAAACTTTTCCATTACATATTTCTGTAATCTTGCGGCAATTCCTTTTCTCTGAAATTCCTCTATTACAAAGATCCCATCAATTTCAACTGTTTTTTCTGCTATAATAACCTCTAATGCACCGGCAGGACGACCTTTATAATAGGCTAATAATTGAAGGAATGATGAGTTAGTAAAATTCTGTTTATACATATGTACTTTGCCATCCGCAAAGGATTTTCCATACTCAAGATCTTGGCTATATTCTAATTGTAAGAAATCCTCAAGATTATCACTTGTAACCTCTTTAATGATAATATCCGGATTTATACTTAATACAGGAAAATCAGAAGGATTAACTGCATATAGTTCTGTAAAACCAACTTCATAATCTTTTTTCAGTACTAATTCTTCTAGTAATTTTTTCGGTAACTCGTTATTTTCAGGAAAAATAAATTTCAAATGCTCTTGACCTTTTTGATGATGGAAGCTTCTTAAATAGGCTTCTGCCTCTGTGAATCCTTCAATGGTGGGGACACTCTTAAATTGAATATAGTTACTGTCATACTGTAGTAGCATTTCTGGATTATGAACATGTTTCCAGTTTTCTGTTTCTTTTACTATTTGTCCTTCTTCATAAGTATAATCATATGAAATATCTTTCAACTTTATTTTCCCCTTTCATGCTTGTTAACTAGCAAATTATGATGTATTCCTTACCATGTTTCCATTTAATAGTAACCTATTTATCTTTTTGAACTACCCACCACTTAGCACCTCATACGAGTTGCTTGAAGTGGGGGATTCCTAAGAACTTCACCCTATCGGGAAAATATTGATTAGGCTATCCCCGTAGTTCCTACGGTTAGAATTCTCATGGCTTCGTTTTTAAGATTTTGTCCTGCGTTACGATCTCTATCATGATGTGTGCCACAAGAAGGGCAGTCCCACTCACGAAGATTTAGATTTTTAACGTCTTTATTTTGGTAGCCACAACACGAACACAATTGAGAACTTGCAAAGGTTTTAGAGACGACAATGATTTGTTTATCGTACCATTTTGCTTTGTACTCGAGCATTGTGCGGAACTGTGACCAAGATACTTCACTGATTGCTTTGGCTAACTTGTGGTTCTTTTGCATATTGGAGACTTGCAAATCCTCTAATCCAACAACATCGTGGTTTTTGATGATATAAGTGGAGATTTTCTGCAGGTAGTCTGTTCTTACATTGGCTATTTTCTCGTGAATACGAGCTACTTTCTTTTTTTGTTTTTGATAGTTTTTGGCTTCATCCAATTTACATTTTCTTTTCAAAGCTGCTTGTTGCCGTCTAGAAAGAACACGCTGTGCATCAGCTAGTTTTCTTTCTAATGTACGGAACCATTTTGGATTGCCAAACACTTCACCCGTTGAAAGAATGGCAAAGTTTTTCAACCCTAAGTCAACACCAACAGAAGTATTTGTTTTTTCCAACGGGTATACTTCCACTTCTGCGAGAATGGATACAAAGTATTTCCCACTTGGATTTCGCCTAACAGTTGCGTTCAAAATGCGGCCCTCTACTTCTCGGCTTTTAGCAAAGCGAACAAGACCAAGTTTAGGCAGTTTGACCTTGTTATCTATAATGGCAATATTCTTGTTTGTTTCTTTAGTTATGTAAGATTGAATGTTATTTTTTTTAGATTTGAAACGTGGTGCTTGATTCTGTTTTTTGAAAAATCTCGCAAACGAATCCGCCAGGTTTTTTAGGGAGGATTGAAGGGCAATGCTGTCCACTTCTTTTAACCAAATGACTTCTTTTTTTAACTGCGTTAATTCAGCAGAACAAGAATTGTAGGTTAATCCTTTGCCAGTTTCTTTATATGTATCATTCCATTGGGCTAAGAACCGGTTGAATACGAATCGACTGCAGCCGATTGTTTTAGCAATCAGAATTTCTTGTTTTTTAGTTGGATAGATGCGAAACTTATAGGCTTTATTGACCAACATTGTACTTCAACCCACCTTGGATAGAATATATGTTCCTATTTTACCATAGGATAGGATGTTTTGGCTACCGCCAACCGACATTCATCTCCCACCTACTCATTGGGCTACGCCCTACACATTCCTTGAGGATGGGAGTCTTCTGTCGGAAGATGATAAAAAAAGATGATGCCTCCGTTTTCGAAGCATCATCTTTATTCGTTACACTGAGAATTGTCTTAATAGAGTTTGTAACTCCTCAGACATATTAGCTAGTGATTTTGCAGAAAGGTTAACTTCTTCTAATGAAGCAATTTGCTCTTGGGTACTTGTTGCAATGCTATCTGAGGAAGTAGCATTATCTCTTGCAATATCTGCCAATTTATTGGTAGTTTGAGAAACCAACTGTACCTCTTTTGATACAAATTCTGAAACGTTTGTAACCTCATTTAATTGTGGGCCAATTTTTCTAACCCCTTTTAATATTTCTTCAAATTTAGTGATTGTCTCTGTAGATATTTGAATACCTGCTTCTACACTGCCAGCGGCTTGACTCATTTTCTCTACAGATTGTTTAGTATTCACTTGAATATCTTGAATTAACGTAGTAATTTGTTTAGCAGATTGTTGGGATTGCTCTGCTAGTCGTCTTACCTCTTCTGCAACTACTGCAAATCCTTTACCTTGTTCTCCTGCTCTAGCAGCTTCAATAGCTGCATTTAGAGCTAATAAGTTGGTCTGCTCTGCAATACCACTAATTACATTGATTATTTCATCAATCTCTTTAGAACGACTATATAATGTTTGGATGATAGCATCAGATTCATTTACATAAGTAGATATTGTTTGCATTTGATCAACTGTTTGTTGAACAGATACTCCACCCACCTCAGCATGTTCCTCTGTTTTCTTCGCTTCTTCCGTCACTTCATCAATATGAACAGATATTTTAGCCATTTTATCTACAATACTCGTCATAGCATCAGCTGTTTGTTTCATACCAGTCATTTGAGATTGAGCACCATTTGCCATTTCTTGAATGGATTGCCCAACATAAACCGTAGTTGTTGTAGTCTCTTCAGAAGCTGCAGATAGCTCTTCTGCTGAAGCTGCCACTTGTTCTGTATTCATATCTACTTGGAGAATTAACTCACGCAAATTCTCTTTCATAGAGTTAAAAGCATGACCTAGCTCCCCTAATTCATTATTACTTTTCACTGCAATATCATTTGTTAGATCACCTTTACTAATCACTTCTGCACTGTTTTTCAATGAATTTAAAGGCTTTGTAATAGATCTCGTTACTAAGATTGCTACAAATACTCCTATCACTACTGCTAGTATCTCAATAATAACAATAGCTGTCACAATCGAAGAAGCACCTTCATTCGCTTCTTTATTAAAAATGGTACCAGCAACTTTCCAATCAGTTAATTTATTGGTAGTGAAAAGCATCTTTTTGCTATCACCTTCATAGTCATAATTAAATTGACCAGAATCTTTTTCATATAACTTTTCTATAAACGGCTCAGTGGGAACCACGCCTGGCTTAACTGTCGGATGTGAAATGTAAGCTTTTTCTCTTCCTAATAATATGGCATAGCCCTCTTTGCCTATTGTCATTTTTTGAGTAACCGTATTGAGACTATCAATTTTTACATTAATACCAATAACACCTGAACCATCCTTTAATTTCTTCGAGATTGTTACTACGTTATCACCTGAAGAAGATTGATACGCATCAGATATTACCACGTCAGATTGATTTATTGCATCTTTATACCAATCTCTTTCTCTTGGATCATAACCACTCGGTAATTCCTTTTTGGGATACTGAATCATCTCACCAGAGGCTGTACCTAAGTATATACTATGATTTTCTGGATGTAATGCTGCATATTCATTTAATCTTTTTCGTAAGTCAGAACCTTCCTGACTACTACTATTTTCTTTAGAAAGAATCTCTGCGAAATATTCTGCATCTGCAACTTTTTGTTGAACTAAATTAGTGATGGCATCATCTAATATCTCGATACTTTCTGCAGCAGTCTGAGAAATTTGAGTATCCACTGTTTTTATTGCATTAAAATAAGAAATAGTACCTAGCGTTATAACTGGTATTATCGCAAGTAATATAAAAGTAACTAGTAGCTTTAACTTAATCGTAAAGCGAACTTTTATTTTCTTCTTCATTTCTAACTTTTCCCCCTACAAACCCAACATTTTGCTATATCTAGAATATATATCGGTAGAAGAGAAATAGTTTTAATAAGAAGACATCAAGAATGAGTGTCTTTTTATGGAGAAAAAATCACAAAAAATAGGAGTAGCTTTATATGACAGCTACCTGATTTTCTTTACATAGATATACTTCATTTCCTTCTTCATTGTACTGAACGCTTTGAAAAATCTGCATCATCATTAAAATACCACGACCTCGCTCTTCTAAAGCAATATCACTTAGTAATTTTTTTGTGCCATATTTGTTAATATCATTTAATTTCTTTTTTACGTTAAAGCCACTTCCATTGTCTTTTATGCTAAAATCTATTTTTTTCTCATCATAGTGTAAATGTAATGTAATGGGGAAACCCCCGTGTTCAATAGCGTTATTGACAGCCTCTGCAATTCCAACATTCAACAAAAAATCATCCATTAATAAAGCTTGAAATTCCTCATTTAATTGGTCTCGCCATTCTTTTTCAGCATGATTATTTATTATAATTGATTGTCTTGAAGTTATTTTATTCATTGTTTGCCCTCCAATAAAAAAGCTAACAAAACAATATAGTTTGGTTAGCCGGTTGCGCTACTAGCTCCTAATCAGCAAAGCGCCCAAATAAGCTGACTATTCTTCACATTCTACCTTTTTACACTATGTTGATTTTGCTTTCTAGTATTTTATACCCACTGTAAATAAAAGATAAACATAAAATACATCTTTTAGTAAATATACTATTCCATACATGTTTATATAATCCTTCTTTATTTAAAAAATTTACTATTACAAAATTCTTCCTTACTCCTTTTGGCTAGAAAGAAGCTACGAAATATATGGAAAATCGGAATATAGATATGCTAAAGAGACATACATTCGTATGTCTCCAGCTTGTCGATAAAACCCTCATTGAAGTTGAGAGAGAATATTATAATGTAGCATATTTAAACACTCTACTGAATGGGAGATGGTTTCCCTTACAGGGGTTCGCTTTCCGTGGGGCTCGATGCTTTCCGCAGATTCCATAGCAGCCTCACCACTGAAACACATTTCAATAAAAATAAAAATAAAAATTAAACTTATATTAATAATTTAATTTGTAGGAATCAACAAAAATAAGCGAAGAATTCCGACTAAAGGCAAATATATGGTTAATTTCCTTGCTAATAAGCGGAGTTTTCCGATTAAGTAAAGAAAATGCCTTTGATTTCATGTATTCTAAGGAAATAAGCGTAATTCTCCGTCTATTTCCGTTGTTTTTCATGAAAGTAACGAAAATAAGAGGATTTCTACGACTATTTTTCTAAAGGTGGTCTATCCGAAAATTCTCAATGATACGAAGCATCATACATTATTTGATAGCTCTTTCGACTTTCTACTATTTCCATATTTGAATAGGTGAAGTACATAAAAAAAGCCTCTCGTTTCCATTGTAATCCGAGGTGGTTTATCGCTATTTTCATAAATTGTCTATAGAAAGTTTTTCCCCGCAGTCTGTAAAGAGACATACATTCGTATGTCCCCGTTATCTTCTTACACTCTGACTATCTTACATTCAAACTCTATCTCTTTACTGCTGTCTATTCTGTACTCTTGATGAACTGGTGCTCCCCAGCTATCGTCTCCTCCTACTCCCATCTGTTTTGCGGCGATGGTTAATACGGTATAATGTATGCTTGGTAACTCATATACATGGTTGGCTGATTCTAGTTCTAGTGCCGTATATGGGGAAGCATTACATTCTAGTGGTAGATCTGTAGACTGTATTTCCATCCCGCTTCCATGAGAATTAATGACTTTTAACCTTCTAACCCCTGTACGATTTCCTGATTCTTGTGGTCTTAAATAGTTGGCTACATTATCCCTTACTGTATTAGAAAAGATTCCAAGCTTCGTTCCACTATTGCGATCAACATAATTCTCGTCAGGGCCGTTTGCATACCATTCTAAATGCTCATACTCTGCTGGTACCTTAAAGTTTAAAGCAAAGATTGGCAAATCAGGTAGTTGACTTGCTCCATTATATTTGGAACGGACAATGATACTTCCATCTGACTGAACATGATATTCTACCTTCACAGTAACTAATTCATGAATGGAGAAATGGTAGGTAAAGGCTACTGTAACAGAAGATTCCTGCTCGAAAAGCTCCACCTTCGTGCATTTTCTTGCAAGACTTGCAGCAAACCATGCTCCAGAAGTGTAACCTTGTTGATATCCCCTATCATTATCTGTTGATGCTCTCCAAAACAAGGGTACAGGAGGACTTGAAATCATCTCTTCCTCTCCATATTTTAACGAAACTAATGACCCAACTTGTTTAGAGAATAAAGCAGAAAAACCGCTTCCATACACACCAATATTCACGTCACCCTCTACAGTTCTCAGAATATGGTAAGGTGATGCATTTACCTTCTTATCCATTTCGCCATTCTGAAAAACATATTGTCCGAAGGCTATTTCATGTCCTTTTTCAGCCCATCTAGTATCTTCCTTTAAATATAAAGAGGCTATTATACTATATTCTCCTATGTCCTCCCATTCTTTCTCTGTGAAATCAAATGTTACCCTTCCTTCATGTTGTGGATCTATACTAATTTCAACAGTATGTTGATCCTTTTTATTTCCTTCATGAAAAAGTGTATATGTTAAGAAATAATGATTTGTATTAGTAAAGAGACTTTGATTCTTTATTGTTACTCCTGTTTCATCTGGAATGATGATAAAGTTCTGATAAAGATATTTGACTTCTTGCATTTTAGGAGAAACTTTACGATTGGCATATACAATCCCATTCCCACAAAATTCATAATCTGTTGGTCTATCTCCAAAATCCCCACCATATGCTAAGTATTCTTTTCCAAAACGATCGTTATGGACAATTGCTTGATCCATATAATCCCAAATAAAACCACCTTGGTACATGTCATATTTTTGTTCTAATTCTGTATATTTGTGCATCCCACCTAAGGAATTTCCCATTGCATGCATATACTCACAGCTTATATACGGTTTCTTCGGATTTTCTAGTAAATATTTTTCAATATCTGCTGGCTTTGCATACATACGACTTTCCATATCACTAGTAGCATCATATTTTCTGTTATGAAAAACTCCTTCATAATGAACAAGGCGTGAGGAATCATTTTCTCTAAAGTAATTGGAAATGGCAAGTATTACTTCACCAGCATATGATTCATTGCCACAAGACCATATTAGAATAGAAGGATGATTTTTATCTCTTTCATACATAGAGATAGCACGATCTTTGACAATGGGTAGCCATTCCATATGATTGCCAGGGATATTCCATGATGGATCTACCTTGCCCATTTTTTGCCAAGAACCATGTGTTTCTAAATTCATTTCATCGATCACATACACTCCATACTCATCACAAAGCTCATACCAAAGACTTTGATTTGGATAATGAGAAGTTCGTACGGCATTAATATTATTTCTCTTTAACGTTTCTATATCCCATCTCATCTCTTTCTCGCCAATAGCTCTTCCTTTACAATGGTGAAATTCATGGCGATTTACTCCCTTAAAGATGATTCTTTTCCCGTTAATACACATAACGTTATTAATCATTTCGAATTTTCTAAAGCCAATACTTTGAGGAATTACCTCTACTAATCTTCCTTCTTCAGAATACAACTCTATATATAGGCAATATAAATAGGGTGATTCTGCACTCCATAAACACGGATGTTCTATGCTTAAAGTTGCAGTATCCTGTAAAGCCATTGTGGTTGATGCGACAGATTTCCCCTCTTGATCAACTAAATTTAAGACTCCTTTTCCCTTCGTATTCGTTAACTTTAAATCTACAAATATAGTACCTTGTGTGTAAGACTCATCTAAAGTGGTGGTAACTCGCACATCTGTGGCGTGCATGTTTGGCAGAGCATATAAATACACTTCTCTAAAAATACCTGAAAATCTCCAAAAATCTTGATCCTCTAGCCAAGCACCAGTACTTCTTTGGAAAACCTCCACCGCTAATTTATTTTCTCCTTTTTTAAGAAATGGAGTGAGATTAAATTCACTTGGAGTAAACGAATCCTCACTGTAACCAATAAACTCACCATTTAACCAAACATAAAATGCTGTCTCCACTCCTTGAAAGGATATATGTACAGGCTGATCAATCCAATTCTCAGGTAAGGAAAAATACTTGATATAGCTACCAACTGGATTATTTTCCTTTGATATGTTCGGTGGTCTTAATGCTTCTACCCCGTCCCAAGGATACATGGTATTTACATATTGAGGAGTACCATACCCTTGTAATTGCATATGCCCTGGTACATTAATTTCTCCCCAATCATCACTACTAAAATCCGTTTGAAAAAAATTCACTGGGCGTACACTTGCATTAACACTATATTGAAATTTCCATTCTCCATTTAAAGAATATTTTAGTTTCATTGATTTTTGCGTAATTGCTTCTTCTCTAGTTTCATAAAATCGATGATCAGAATGAGCAGGAAGACGATTTACGGCAAATACACTGGGATCTTCTAGCCAATCAATAGTAGGTTTAATAGGTTTCATTTTTATAACACTCCTCATTTATTAAAGCTTTCTACTACTTATATTTTTCTATTTAGTATATTCACTTAACAGAGCCCATCATTCCTGCAACAAAATGTTTCTGTAGCAAGAAGAAAATGGCAGCAACAGGTAATGTAGCTATTACGATGGCAGTCATAATTAACCCATAATCTGGTGAGTAACTGGATCCTAGTGTGGAAACAAGCAATGGAATGGTTTGATTTTCCGGTGATTGTAAAACCACTAATGGCCAAAGGTAGTTATTCCAGCTTGCCATAAACGTAATAATCGCCGCAGCTGCATAGGTTGTTTTCATTGTCGGGATATAAATTCGAATAAAGACACCTAATTCGGATAATCCATCTATTCTCCCAGCCTCTAATATGTCTTTTGGAAACATCTTTGTACTTTGTCGAAAAAAGAAAATCAAGAATGCAGTTGTGACACTTGGAAGAATGACGGCAGCAAGTGTATCAATTCCGATTATCGGAAAATAAGCTGAAATAGAACCAAACATTTTAAATAAAGGAACCATTAGTGCAGCAAAAGGAATCATCATAGATAGCAACAAAATAGTAAATACTACATCTTTTGCTTTACTACGATAAATTTCAAATCCATAACCTGCTAATGAGGCTATTATCAACGAAAGTACAGTTGTAATAATCGAAATCTTAGCAGAGTTCAAAAGGGCAGTAATTAAGTCCGTTGAATTTAGCAAATTTTTCACATTCTCTATTAGATGAGAACCTGGGTATAACCTTCCTTGCGTAACATCCACCGATTTATTCGTAGCACTAACAATCATCCATAAAAAAGGAAAGATAGAAATAAAAGTTGCTAGAATGAGAACAACATATATTAATGCCTGATTTATTTTGGTCCATTTCATTTCTTATCACCTGCCACTTTAAATTGAATAATAGAGAATAGAACAATCATAATGACAATCATGTATGACACTGTTGCTGCATAACCAAAATCAGGCGTATATTTAAAGGACAAGTTATAGATATACTGAGAAATGGTGATTGTCGCATTTCCTGGCCCACCTTGGGTAATGTTGACCACTTCATCAAATAGTTGAAGTGTTCCAATGGTTGATGTAATTGAAGTGAATAGAATGATAGGCTTTAAACTTGGAATTGTAATCTTAAAAAATTGTTGTAGAGGAGATGCTCCATCTATTCTTGCAGCTTCATATATGGATTCATCCACATTTTGTAAAGCAGATAAATAGAAAATCATATTGTATCCAGTCCATCTCCATGTAATAGCAATGACAATCGTGATTTTTGCCCAAAATGGATCTGTTAACCACTGAATTGGCTCCCCAATTAATGCTAATTTCATTAACATGACATTGATAATTCCGTCTTGGCTAAATAAGTATTTAAAGATGACCGAATAAGCAACTAAAGACGTGACACATGGTAAAAAAATAGCGGTTCGAAAAAAACCTTTCCATTTGAGCTTTTTATTATTTAAGAATACAGATAGTATTAAAGCAAGTAGAATCATTAATGGAACTTGGATAATGAGATAGATGACTGTGTTTTTTACAGTTGTAATAAAAGTCGGATCTTTAAAAAGACGTGTATAATTTTCAAATCCTACAAATTGAAGGTTTACACCTGTTCCTGACTGAAAGGAAAGAATAAATGCTTGAACCATTGGATAAAAGTAAAAGACAATAATCATAATGGCTGCAATTGTTATAAAGGACCATCCGATTATGGTGCTCTTTAATTTAGGACGTACCCTTCTTGGGTTTGGGTTACGAGATAATTCTCGTTCTTTTTCTGTAACTATCAATGTAATCATCTCCAACCTTTGTGAAATAAAGAAAGAAGTACTTTGAGAATCCCTTTTTTATAGAGAGCCTCTATAAACCTTGTTGATTCTCAAAGTAACTTCTCTATTTTTCTTCCTTTTTTAGCTTACTTAATTTGCTCTTCAGCTTGTTTTTGCGCATCATTCAATACTTCATCAAGATCTTTTCCTTTTATATAATCCTGCATTCCAATGGCTAAAATATCTTCAATAGCATATGTGTGTAAACCATAGTTAATTTGTGGAATTTCTTCTGTCCACTTAGCAAAATCCTGTACAATGGACTGTCCATTAAAGTATTCATCACTTTCTTTGTATGCTTCACTAGTAGCAGCTGGTATATAGGAACCAATTGCTCCGATTTCTGTTACTAAATCTTGATAGAAGTCTACATTAGAACCAAATGTATTACCTAAAAACTCTGCTGATTTTTCTTTCCCATCAATATTCAATACATACCAAGAGCTACCACCTAAGTTAGATGCATTAACAGAAGTAGAAATTCCTGACAACTTAGGAAAATTAGCTACAGCCCATTTCCCAGATTGAGAAGCCTCTGCTTTTATGGAAGGGGTAATCCAGTTACCTGTTGGCACTGTTGCAACATCTCCACTATTAAACCCTGCTACAAATTGACTCCAGTCAGATACTGGTTTTACCAAGTCTGCATCTAATATGTCTTTATAGGTTTTAAATGCTTCTTTTAATGCCTCATTATCAGCAAGATTAGGCGTTACTCCATCTTCTTCTAAATACCAAGATCCCGCTGACTGAATCATCATTCGAATTAAACCTAAATCTTTCGGGTCTTGTGTGATCATTTGTTTCCCTGTTGTCTCTTTTACTTTCTGTCCAATCTCAATATATTTGTTCCAATCCATTCCCTCTAAATCTGCCAAGGAGAATCCTGCTTCTTCCAGATAATCAGTTCTTATATATAATCCAGTTACTCCTGTATCAAATGGAATTCCATAACTCTTACCGTCTAAGCTTGTTGGTGCAATTTTATAAGAGGCAAAATCATCTACATTCATATAATCTGATAACTCATAGAACATATCTGGATATGCCTTTAAGAATCCTTGTGCTCGATAATCTTCAATTAATACGATATTAGGTAGACCCTTAGTAGATCCTGAGCTTAAGCTTGTGTTTAGTTTTTGAATAATATCAGCTTGAGCATATTCCACTACCTTCACTTTTACGTCCTCTTCTCCTGAATAGGCATCTGTAGCCATCTCGGCTGCTTTAATATTGAAATTTGGATCCCATGCCCAGAGCGTAACTTCATTGCTGTCCGATTCCTTACTTTCACTAGAGCCAGCACCTGATGAACATGCACTTAATAACAATACACTTATTACTAAAAAAGAAAGAATTTTTTTCATCTGTATATCCCCCTTTTGTTTGAAAACGCTATCATTTTCATATACTTATCTTAGCATTTTCCTTTTCTATTCTGTTAGGAGATATTTTATATGAATTTGTATTTTTTTTATCCATTTCTTCAAGCAAGAGCGATAATTTGGATTATTTTTTGATAAATAGAAAAGGAGAAATAAAAAAACTCTAACAATAGAGCTTTTGTTAGAGTCTTGTTAATTATTATTTTGCGGAAGAGGAAAGGTTATTTTTACTTTTGTTCCTTTTCCTATTTCACTTGAAATTTCTACTCCATACTCTTTACCAAAAAGCAATTTCACTCTTTCATCCACATTACGAACTCCGATTCCATTAAAAAGCTGTTGATTTCGTTTAGTAGTTGGTAAATGCTTAGAGTGATCTAAGGAAAAACCATCTCCATTATCTACTACTTCACACACTAACCGCTCCTGCTCTCTCCAGATAAGAATGTGAATAAACCCACTTTCTTTCTTATTAAATCCATGAAAAAAAGCATTCTCAATAAATGGCTGAAGAATTAATTTAGGTAATGAGTATTCTTTACAATTTGGATCAATAAAGTAATGAATAGTAATTCTAGTTCCATATCGCTTTTGATTAATAAAAACATAATTCTTTAAAATATCAATTTCTTGATCTACGGTAATTAGTTCACTCACATTACCAATTGTATTCTGTAATAAAGAGATAAAAGCATTCATCACTTCTTCTGCTTCTTTTTTTTCTCCTTGAATCACAATAAATTTAATAGACGTTAGTGTATTGTACAAAAAATGAGGATTAATTTGTTGCTGTAATGCCTCCAATTCGGCATTCCTTTGTTGCTTCTGTGAGATTATCAATTTATCAACATATTGATGTAACTCATCTAGCATGGTATTAAAAGCATACGCTATTTCTCTTGTTTCATAAATTCCGTTTACCGTTACATACTGATGAAACTCACTTTTAGACGTACTTGATATTTCTTTTACTAATCTAGATAGGGGGTTGGTCAGTTTTCTTGAAATATAAAAAGCGATTACTAAAATAATGAGAACAATTACAAATCCTAAAAGAAATAGCTGCCGCTTATCAAGTAAATCACCAACAGCTTGATTCTTATCGATTAAATTAATAATATACATATCAAAAGAAGGTAAATAAGTGGCTAATACAATTTGATCTTTACCTTTAAAGGTCTCTATCATATAAGCTGCCTTTGATTTATTCATTTCATTTGCATATTGAATGAATTCTTGCTGTTTTCTCCCTATATATTCATCCTCATTACTTGATAAAATGACTCCATTTTTATCCATGAAGTACACATTATTTCCCTTAGTAGTGTAATTAGAATAAAAGCTTCTAAATTCCGATTCGAGTATGACAAAATACATCGAACCATATACGTTTCTTTGTAATGGATCCATCAATGCTTTGGAAGCAATGATATAGTTTGTATTTTCTAAGGTTACCTTATCTATTAGTTGATAGGATTGATAAATGATTTTACGTGGTGAATCTAATGTATTTTTCCTAAGAATACTGTTCTTAAGCTCTTCATCATTCATTGGAAAGTAAGTACGATTAGATGAATAGCTCACTCCATTTATTCCATCTAGAACGATTTCTGTTTGATATGTATCTAAATTAGTCTTCCAATATTTCATTTGTTGATCCATGCGATAGAATGATTGCATCTTCTCTTGATTAGATTGTTGCTCTGTTAATACATTTTTAATGGTGCTACTTTGAATGATGTTATTAGAAGATAAGACAATGGCATAATGATAGTTTTCTAGTCGATCACTGATTTGACTCATTACCTTAGAATTGGTAATACTGAATTTTTCAATAAAGAAATTCTCAGACATTCTTATTGTTGCATAAGAGATACTTATGCTCACAATAATGACTATGGCTACAGTGAAGAAAAACATGATAATAAAAAGCTCGTTATGTCTAAACCTTTCTGGTATCATCTGCATTGTCTTCTGCCTCTTCCATTATTTTATCGTTCTTCTATAATGGCTTGGAGACATTCCCTTTCGTTTTTTAAATACTTTGCAAAAATAACTTTGATCTGCATACCCCACTATCCCACTTATTTCAGCAATCGAGATATCCTTATTTTTTAATAGCTTGCTGGCTTCTTCAATTCTTACTCTATTCAGTAACTCTATAAAACTCTCTTTATAATGGGAAGAAAAATAGTTAGATAGATAAGATGGATTAAAATGAAAATGAGCAGCGAGCTCTGTTAGTGTCAATGGTTGTGAATAATGTTCTTCGATATACGTAATTAACCTTTTCATATGGTTTGAAACTGGACTCTTTATTAATAAGCTGTCTTTTATTTCCTCTATAAATTCATAGAAGTAGGAAATTGTTTCTTTAGCAGAAGAAGCAGAAGCAATTTTATTAAAATAATTATTTCTTCTCTCCTCTAGCATCTCCTTTTCTTTCGACTCCATATTTTCAAGCATAACAGTTATATCAAAAAGAAGCTTATGGAAAAAACCCTTAAATTCCGTTATTTCTACCTTATAACAAGTAGAATACTCTTCCATATAACTTCTTAAATAAGTAAGAGCTACCTGGAAATTTTTATTTTTCCACTCCTTATTAAACCTTTCTTGATTAAATGAACTTATGTCTAACTCCTTATTTATCCATTTTTCTGCTAGCACAAGTGAAATGTCAGGGTAGTAGAAAGAAAGGGAATATAGCTTTTCTATTTGCTTTACATAAATAGCACTTGTCTGAAAAAAATCAGTATATAAGTTTGATAAAATATAGGTTGCCTGTTTTGGTTTTTCTTCTTCGATAGCTCCCTTGAAACTTTCTTGAAAAAATCGCGCATTTGATTTTTCTAAATTGATCAGATATAGCTGTTTATATTTACCTACTGATATGGAATAATATGTTAATACAGGAGAGGACGACATATGATTAGTGATATATTTTTTTACTAGCATTTCACTTTCTTCCTTTTCAGTATGTACACCTAATAAATAAAAGGAATCGTTAGGAAATAATCGGATATATTCGCTTTCTGCAAGAGAAATTTGATAACCTGACATTAGTTTATTTACTAATTTATTTATATTTGATTCTGCAAGTACAGTTTCATTTGACCAATACAAGTTTGGTATTCTTTTCTTAGCTTGATTTAAAACCTGAAGTAGCTCGGTAGAGTTCAACTTTGGCTTTAGAATATAGTCTACTATTCCACTCTGAAAAGTAGATCGTACATATTCATATTCACTAAAACTACTTAAAATAATAATTTCTATATTTGGATATCGTTCTTTTACTATTCTAGTAAGTTCTTCTCCATCCATAATTGGCATGACTATATCTGTTAACAGGATATGTGGTTGCGTGTCTTCTAACAAATCAAGTGCTTCTTTTCCATTTGCTGCTTCTCCAATAATTTCGAAGCCTTCTTTTTCCCAATCTAGATAATATTTAATTCCTTGTCTTATTAACACTTCATCATCAACTATAAGGATTCTGCACGTAGTTTCGGTAATCATTATGACATCCTCCTATTCGTTATATTCCTCGCATTATTATGTATACGTTTACAATTTTATTCTTAGTATATCATAGTTTCCTTTTTTACTTGCCTGTTTTCCTATTCTTAATGATTTTTCCACTTTATAAGTTTAGTAAAGGATTCTTCCATGAAACTTAGATTTTTTGTATTTCATGATGAAGTCAGTTGTACCTCTTTTCTTCCACTCTCTCTTAAACAAAAAATAAAAAAAGGGGAATACAAGCTCAGCCCTTGTATTCCCCTTTATTTTTATAATTTCACTACAAATGTCTCATATGGCTGTAATGTTACTTGTTGAAGATCTACCTGTTTCCTTGGATAATTGCTTATTATTATTTCCTTATGCTTCCCGCTATTCGGTAAAGTAAACTGATTTACTTGGTCACTGAAATTAGCAATAACCAACCACTTTTCTTCTTCCAATGTTCTTGTATATGCAAAAATATCTTGGGAGGTTTTCAATAATTCAAATTCTCCCCAAACGATTAAAGGATGATTTTTGCGTAATTGTATTAATTGCTTATAACAATGAAAGATTGACTGTGAGTTTGCTACATTTTCTTTTACATTAATATTTTTATAGTTGGGATTCACATGAAGCCAAGGAGTTCCTGTTGTGAATCCTCCGTTTAGAGACTCATCCCATTGCATAGGAGTTCTTGCATTGTCTCTTCCCTTTGCATTTATTGATCGAAGTATTTCTTCCCTCGTATATCCTTGTTCTATTCGCTCATGATACATGTTGATGCTTTCAATATCATTCACTTCACTAATATCTGAAATCGGACAATTTGTCATTCCTATTTCTTCACCTTGATAGATGTATGGAGTGCCTTTCATTAGGTGCAGTAAAATAGCAAACATCTTAGCACTTTCTACACGATATTCCTGATCATTCCCCCACCTTGAAACAATTCTCGGTAAATCATGGTTATTCCAAAATAAACTGTTCCATCCTTCTGTTCCAAGAGATGTTTGCCACTTAGCTAATATTGCTTTTAATTCTTCGATGTCCAATGGTTTCAGATCCCATTTGTCCTTACCCTCTTGTTGATCTAATCCAATATGTTCAAATTGAAAGACCATGGATAACTCTTTACGTGCAGGATTCGAATACAATTTGGCAATTTCAGGAGTAGCTCCCCATGTTTCTCCTACTGTTAATACATCGTAATTCCCAAAGCTTTTTTCATGCATTTCTTGTAAATAATCATGGAGTTTAGGTCCATTTCCTGTTATGCCTAAGTCAGGTTGTTTCCCAACAAGATCAATAACATCCATACGAAAACCGCCTATGCCTTTATCCAACCAGAAATTCATCATATTCCATACTTCTTCACGTACTTTTTCATTCTCCCAGTTTAAATCAGGCTGTCTCTTACTAAACAAATGTAAATAATATTGACCACTATCTTGATCATACTCCCAAGCAGAGCCACTAAAGATTGATTTTAAATCATTGGGGACTTCTCCTTCTACAGGATCGCGCCAAATATAATAATCTCGATATGGATTATCTTTACCTTTTTTAGCTTCTACGAACCATTTATGCTCATCAGAAGTATGATTTACTACTAAATCCATCACTATTCTAATTTCTCTTTTTTCCGCTTCCTTAATCAATTCATCCATATCTTCCATTGTTCCAAATTCGTCCATTATATCCTGATAATCACTAATATCATAGCCATTATCATCATTAGGAGATTTATAGACTGGGCTTAGCCATATAACATTAATCCCTAAATTCTGTAGATAGTCTAGGCGATTAATAATTCCTCTTAGATCACCAATTCCATCTCCATTACTATCTTGAAAACTTCTTGGATATATTTGATATACAACAGAAGTTTGCCACCATTTCTTTTCCATATAATCTCCTACTTTCTATTATTAGATTGGACTATTTTGCATATGATATAAAACCTTTTTTAGGACGCAATACGTAAACGTTTACGTATTGTGTAAAATAATAAGCGACTGGTGTGTAAGTACAAAGGTTTCAATTTAAAGCCCTTGTACTTACAGTTTGCCGCTCTATAAGTTGAAACGGAAATTCTTCAGATATAATTGTCTTATTATCTTGGATAGCTTCGATTATTTTTCTACAACCCATTGTTCCCATTTGCCAAAATGGCTGCTCCATTGACGTTAATGCTGGAATAGCCATTTCAGCTACTCTTGTATTATCATATCCAATTACAGATAACTGCTTAGGTATCTGTATACTTGCTTCATATGCCGCAGAAATAATCCCTAATGCTACTTCATCACTCACAGCAAAAACAGCAGTGAGGTCAAATTGTTTTTCTAAGTATTTTTTTAAGCTTGCTTTTCCAGCAGAAAAACTATAATCTCCATAACAAATATAGTCTTGATTGAATGGTATAGAATTAGTTTGTAATGCTTTTTTATATCCTTCCACTCTAGGAATTCCTGCTACTCGATCTAAAGGATCGACTCCAGCAAGACCAATTTTTCTATGCCCATTTCTTATTAAATACTCTGTTGCAGCATAAGAAGCTTCAAAATCATTTACTTTGATAAATGGTATTACCCCATCCTCTGTATCAGAAGAGATCAGAATAAATGGAACACTTAAGGATTGCAGTGCTTTAATCTGTTCTTTCTCTAGAAGAATAGACACTATAATTAGTCCATCTACTTTTCTTTCTTCCATCATCTTTAAACAATCTACTACTCTTACTCCTTTATCGCCTGCATGTGCTAGAATAACGTTATATCCATTCCTTTGTGCTTCATTCTCTATCCCATTAACAATATCTGCATAAAAGATAGTAGACACATCTGGCATAATAATGCCAATCAAATTACTGCTTTTTTTCACTAAGCTTCTAGCCATTTCGTTTCTTCTATAGCCTAATGTATCAGCTACTTGTAGTATTTTTTTCTTCGTTTCCTCATTATAACCGCCTGCTTGATTTAATACTCTTGAAACAGTAGCAGTAGACACATTTGCCATTTTCGCTATATCTTTAATAGTTATTGTCATTTGTTTCACCCTTTAACGTAAACGTTTACGTAAACTTACTATAACATGATTATAGAACGCTTACAACTATTTAATTAATGTTACTCTTTATAAAAAAGCAGTTAACGAAGGTCCTTCTCCCTCGCTAACTGCTTTCCGTTTAAATATTCTCTTGCTTCAAGCCATCTATTATATTCTCTTTTCTTATCTTACTTGTAGAATACAGCATTGCTGATCCAACAATAAGAAAGATAGCGACAACAACTAACAACATACTTCCCCATGGCAATTCAAAACCATACGTAAAGGTATTGCTAAGAGACCAATAAATAGAAACCATTACTAAGAGACTTAATGGTAAGCCATATAATAGTGCTTTAATTCCATAAAACATACTCTCAAATTGAATCATTTTGTTAAAGCTTTTCGGTGTCATCCCTACTGATCGAAGCATAGCAAACTCCCTTTTACGAAGAGAAATACTAGTAGAAATCGTATTAAATATGTTTGCAATACTAATAAGAGAAATAAGAGAGATAAAGCCGTACGTAAAAACAGAAATGAAAAGAATCATTTGTTCCGCTTGTTCACGTTGCTGCTGTAAATTATGAATATACATATTTCCAGTTTTCAATTCATCTAATTCCTCTTGTGCTTTCAGTGGTGCATCACTATTCATATATAAAGTAGGAGTAGTAATTATTTCCGTATTGTTCAGTATTTGCTCTGCAACAGTATTTGTAACAATCATCGTTAACAACCACTGCTGATCACCACTAACTCCCAGAGGCTTTTCATTCGCAAAACTGCCAATTTCAATTGAATTAAAAATTTTCTCTTCTCCATCACTATCATCATATTGATATAAATCGATGGAATCTCCCTCTTTTAATTCTACTACCTTTTCTTCTACAAATTTTTCGCTATTAGGATCAAAATAAGAAGCTTTTTCTATGACAATTCCTTTTAGATTATTAGGTTGTAAATATTCCTCAGCATTTACTCCAATTTTTTCAGCGTATTGCTTAAAATTCTTATCTGTAAGAGTAACCATGTTGACACTATATCCAAGCTTCCCATCTATTATAGAACTTGAATACTTATCATTATTAAAATAAGACCTGTTACTTTTACCTACTTGATCACTTGTTAAGTATGTTGATAAGTAGACTTCTTTTACCAAGCTACTAGAGGTTATGGTTGATACGTTTGCCATAGACAGCAATTCTTCATCTGATACATTGGAACCTGCTTGAATGGAAATATCAAAATTTTGATCTTTTTGGGATACATCTACTGATTTCTTCATATTTTCTGTAAAGAATGCAACGGTTAAAAATAAGACAATGCTCACAACTAAAGAGAAAACGGTTGTTTGATATCTTCTTCTATTTCTCTTTAAATTTTTCAATCCTATTTCAGCTTCTAATCCGAATAGCTTAAAAACAAATCTATTTGTTTTCAGTTTTTTGCCTTTCATTTTTATATCCTGTGTTTGTCTTATTGCATCTACTGCAGAAATTTTAGAAGCTTTTATTGCTGGTAGATAAGTGGAGATAAAAATCGTTAATATCGAGATTACACATGAAATGATAATAGAATACGGTGTTACTACTACCTTTAATGCTTCTGTTGTATTTAAGATATCCATTAAATGTTTATTAATTAATGCAAATGTTATAGCAATTCCACTGATTCCAGCAAGAATACCTAAAGGAATACTAATTACTCCAATAATGGTACCTTCAAAGAAAACAGAGTTTCTTTTTTGTTTCTTTGTTGCTCCTACACTTGATAGCATTCCTAAGTGTCTAGCTCTTTCTGATACACTAATAGCGAATGCATTATAAATGAGCGCTACAGATCCAATGATAATTACTACCATTATAATGGCTACAAGCGAGTATATCATTCTTGTATAACCTTCACTAGAAGAGACACCATAGTAGCGTAAAAGCTCACTATTATAGGTGATCTTCTCTATCTTTAGCTCGTCAGCTAGCTTCTCTGAATCCTTATATAACTTAGAATTCACCTTTTTTAAAAGCACACTAGCTGTTACCTTACTTGACTCACTTACTGTGCTTTCATCGAAGTAATTTATGACAGTATAGCCAGGTGACTGGAACGGTTCCCAATTTGGTCTTTCCATTATCCCTACAATAGTGAATGTTTTATTCGTTGTATGATTGATTTGCTCAAGAGATTCTCCCAATTCATTTGTTTGTAGATATTTATCTTGACCTAATATTTCTTCACTATCACCTATTGCTAGTGTTCGTTCACCTATATCAACAGTAATCTGATCTCCTATTTTATACTCTACTTTAGAATTACTCACAACTTCTTCCGAAATCAATAGTTCATTTTCCTTTTTCGGAAAAGAACCTTCTTTTAAAGTCACTGGAAATTGTTTAAAGCCATTTTCATTATATTGCTTAAAAAACAAGTATGGTTTATATTCATTTGTTGCATCATTCCATTTCGCATAACCCAAATCGTTTGATAGTATAACTTTGTCGGTGTTCGTGTCTTCTGAGATCTTTTCTATTTGTTCACTATTTACTCCTTTGTATTGAACATGCCATTCACCGTCTGTCGCCATACTTTGCCTTTTAAATAGATCAATGAAAGAAACTCCAAGAGTAGCAACAGCTGTTAACATACTAACAGAAATAATAACCCCAATAATTGTCACTAATGTTCTGCGTTTATTTTCCCTTAGGCTCCTAATCGTTAGTTTTTGCATTATATTCATGGACGAATCACCTCATTTTTGGCGATTTTCCCATCTTCTACAGATATCACTCTGTCTGCTTGTAATGCAATTCGCTCATCATGGGTAATCACGATAAGCGTTTGATTATAGGTTTTATTGAACATTTTTAATAATTCCATAATTTCTTCACTATTTTTACTATCTAAATTACCTGTAGGTTCATCTGCAAGCATAATGGCTGGATTGCTAATAATCGCTCTTCCTATAGAAACACGCTGTTGCTGTCCTCCAGATAATTGATTTGGTAAGTGATTCAATCTTTTTTCCAATCCAAGAGTATGCACTACTTTTTGAAATTGTTCTTGCTCTACACTATGTTTATCTAATAATAATGGCAGGGTAATATTTTCTTCTACAGAAAGTATGGGAATTAAATTATAAAACTGATAGATAAGGCCAATTTGTCTTCTTCTAAAAATGGCTAATTGTGTTTCATTCATCGAATAAATATCTGTTCCATCAACTAATACCTTGCCACTACTTGGTCGATCTACACCCCCGAGCATATGAAGCAACGTGGATTTACCAGAACCAGAAGGACCAATAATGGCTACAAATTCTCCTTTATTTACAGAAAAAGAAACATTATCAAGTGCTTTAACAGCTGTTTCCCCTTTTCCATATACTTTCGATAGATTTTCTATTTTTAAAATTTCCATAACAATCTCCTCCAGATTTCTTATTGTGTTTAGTGTACCTGTCAAAGATGACTATACAGTGACTGTTAAGTGACAATTTAGTCACTTAAGAAAGACCTACTTTGCAACAAATCTTGTTGTTTGGAATCAGTAGGAAAAAAGCAGCAAACAGTCACAAGAAATACTAGAGGAAAGAAAATTAATGAACATGTTTGTAAAATTTAATATGAAAGGAAGTACCTTCCCCTTGTTTACTACTAACCTCAATATCTCCTTCCTGACTTTTAATTATGCTGTAAGCCATGGCTAAGCCTATGCCAACACTCTCTTCACTGGCATTTTCTCCTTTATAAAACCGTTTAAAGATGTATGGAAGGTCTTTTCTAGAAATACCTTCTCCCGTATCTTGTATAATGATTTCGGTAAATAACACATTCTCTGAAAAACGAATAGTGATCATTCCGCCTTCTTTTGTATGTTCCACACAGTTTTTTAAGATATTGATGATTGCCTCTACTGTCCATTTAAAGTCACCAATATAATAAGTAGGCTCTTGTCCAACAATATTTAAGGATTGTTCCTTAATATCCATTGGAACTAAAACTGGTTCTAATGCTTTTTGAACAAGTTCTTGTACATTTATTCTCTCTTTTTTAAAAGAAATGGTTCCAGCATCCATCTTGGATAGCTTTAGTAAAGAAGATACTAGCCATTCCATTCTTTCAAGCTGTATAGAGATATTATGAGTAAATTCTTGCCTTTTTTCTTCTTCTAATGCTGAATTACTTAATAGATCTGTCATTACAACCATAGACGTTAATGGAGTCTTTAATTGATGAGATATATCGGAAATAGCATCTGTTAATTTTAACTTTTCATTATGTAATAGCGAACTATTCTCAGACAACATTAATGTTACTTTGTAAATATTATTTTTTAAAATACTTAATTCTCCTTCTACATTATCCCGTATATCGAGACTTTCATCGCCATTTGCTATTCTCTGCAAATAAGTTGATAGTTTTTGTAGCTCTAGGTATCTCCATTTTGTAAAGAGATAGAAGCTACCTATAAAGAGTAGTGAAACTACGAAAAGATAGACAGCTACTGATAAGGAAAAAAGAAAAAGACCGATTATAACTGAGATCAAGCTAATAATTAGTAGAAGGAGTACAAAAATTTTGATTTCACGACTTCGAATCAATTAGACTCACCCACCTTATAGCCTAGCCCACGGATTGTTTTAATGATGGTTGGCTTTTGTGGATCATCCTCTAACTTTTCTCTTAATCTTTTAATGTATACGGTTAATGTATTATCATTAACAAAGTCTCCTGCTACATCCCATATTCTTTCTAGTAATTGATTTCGTGTAAGTACTTGCCCAAGATTGTTCACAAAAATAAGAAACAAACGATATTCTAAAGCGGTAACTAATACCTCTGTTCCATTCTTATAAATTTTCCCCTCCATGGTATTTACACGTAGATTCTCCACCTCAATGATAGGGTTGTTTTGTAGTTGCTTATTATAGCGCCTTTGTACAGACTTTATTCTCGAAAGAAGCTCTCTTAGACGGAATGGCTTTGTGATATAATCATCTGCTCCCATATCTAGTCCCATGACAACATTTACTTCATCGTCTAATGCTGTAAGGAAAATGACTGGTTTATCGCCTTTGCTTTTCACATACTCACAGAGCTCGTAGCCTGTTCCATCAGGTAAAGATAAATCAAAAATGCATAAATCTATTTCATCTAGCTTCTGTTCTAGTAAACTCTTTGCGGTTTTTACCTGATGACAAATGTATGTTTCGTAATTCTCGCTTTTCAAGCTATATTCTAAGCCAGTGGCAATGGTCTTATCATCTTCAACAAGCAATATTTTCATTTTAATCTCTCCTTCTAGTTATTATCTTATGAGAAGATAACATAGGAGTCAAAGTAAGGGTGAATAAAAAAATGTTTTTGGAGTGGAAATACAAAAAGAAGCAGAGGATTTCCTCTGCTTCACTCGTCCTTCTTCTTATCTGCTGTTCCTTCTGTGAATGTTTCTTTTGCTTGTTCATGGGTTTCTTTTAGGCCTTTGTTCGCCTCATCTTTTTGTTGTTTTTTATCTGGTTCAAGTACTTTCCCTGCTGGGGATGTAGTTGTTTCTTTCTTCATCATAATGCCTCCAATCAAATCAATAGGTATACTATTTTATACCACCTTAAACAGAGGATAAACATTTCCGTTAAGAGCCTGTTGATCGATAATACTTGACTCCAAATATCCAAATGAAAATACAAGGGATAATAAACAGTATTCCCAAAATGGGTGCTAGCATATATAACACTTCATGTTCTCCTACTTTATCTAATAAAAACAACAGAGGTAAATAATTAACACTTCCAAATGGAATGACGAAAGTAAAAAAACGTGTTACCCACTTTTGGTATATGGTAAGAGGATACTGAGCCATTTCTCTTCCGCCATCTGTAAAAATATTAGCAACCTCAAGTCCTTGTATGGTCCAAAAACAAAGTGTTGCAGCCAAAATAAATATTCCTGTGAAGATAAATACTCCACTACAAATCATCATTACTAAAGTCACAGCTTTCAGCATATTCCAATCGATAGAAAGATTACTCAAGGACCAAACTAAAACCAATACACTTTGAACTAGCCTTCCTACTCTTGTAAACTCAAACTTTGAGCCAAGTACCTGTATAAATGTTGTTCTAGGTCTTACTAGTAAGCGATCAAAATTACCGCTTACAACCAAACTAGAAAAATTATCAAAGCCTCTCGCGAAACATTCACTTATAGCAAAAGACATATGAATAATAGCAAAGCACAATGCTACTTCATGGAAATCCCACCCTTTTATCTGTCCAAACCGTTCAAAAAGAAAATACAGACCAGCAAAGACAGTGAATGGAACTAGAAATTGACCTAGAGAAAGAAGCCAAAAAGAGGTCTTGTATTGCATCTGTGATTGTAATAATATCTTCAAAAAGTTTATATAAAGCTTCATCCCTCTATCCTCCTTGTACAATTACTTTCTTCATTACTTTTCTTAATGTCCATTTACCAAGAAAGCTTAATACTAGAAACCAAAGCAATTGCGTGAAAATACCTTGTAGCGCTTCCTTATTTGGAATATTACCTGAGTAAACACGAAACGGAAAATCAGCAGTTAAATGAAATGGAAGCAGATAAACTATCTGTTGAAGCCACTCTGGCATTAATGGAATGGGAACAACCATGCCAGCAAAAAACTCACCTAATACACCAAATATTAGTAAAGATCCCATGGGAGATAGAGTAATAAAAACAGAGATATAAATAAACATAGAAATAGCGACTAACACTAGTAACCCTAATGAAAGTGCCATAATAAATAAAATAAAGGTCTGAAAATTAGGAGGTAGAGTCATGCGATAAGAAGCTGGTAGAAAAAAAGCTAATAGTAAAATAGGAAAGCATCTTAATAATGTATTGGATAATCGCTGAGCGAGAAGCTTACTATACCAATACTCATAGATTCCTATCGGTCTACATAACTCATAAGCGATATTTCCAGTTGTTATTAAATCAAACAACTCATTATCACGAAACCATAACATAATAAGAGCTAAAAAAGATTGCTGAAGCCATAGATAAGTAACCAAATCCTCTAACGAAATTGGCTGGGTTGCGATTACTTGTGAATAGAAAGCCTGAAAAATCATAATGTAGATAAAACCCCAAAAAAACTGAGTTGCCACTCCTGCAAGTGCAGCAGCTCTGTACTGCATCCCATTCAATAAACGTAGTCTGAAAACAGCATAATAAGGACTTATTCCCTTCATATCTTATACTCCTTATATAGCTGGACTATAATATCTTCAATAGGCTCTGCAGAAACAGATACATCTAGCAAATCTAACGAATGTGAAAGTTTCATTATTACTTCTGATACAGATATATGTGTAGTATCTACACTAATTATTGCCCGTTCTTCTGTTCTATTAAGAATCGTTGTACCAGGTATGGAAAGAAAATGATTAGTAGGTTGATAGTCAACGGTTATTGTTTTATGTGAACCAAAGCGTTTTCTAAGATCCTGCAAGCTACCATCATATAATAGACTTCCTTTTCCTATTAATAGGACACGATCTGCAAGTGCTTCAATATCAAACATGTCATGAGTGGTGAGAATAACAGTGACTTTTCGTTCTTTATTTATGGTTTTAATAAAGTTTCTAACAGCAATTTTACTCACCGCATCTAAGCCAATGGTAGGTTCATCTAAGAATAGTATTTGTGGGTTATTTAGTAGTGAAGCAGCAATTTCGCAGCGCATTCGTTGTCCTAAGCTTAGCTGCCTAACAGGTGTAGAAAGAATTTCATGTAAATCAAGCGTTTCCGTTAATAAATTTAATGTTTCCATGTATTCATTTTGAGGTATGGAATAAATGTCTTTTAGTAGTTCAAAAGAATCCTGAACAGGTACATCCCACCAGAGCTGTGATCTTTGTCCAAACACGACACCTATTTTCTTCACATAATTCACTCGGTCTTTCCAAGGAATATGTCCCATTATGGTACATTCCCCACTATCAGGAACCAATATTCCACTCATTATCTTAATAGTAGTTGATTTTCCGGCTCCATTTGGACCAATATAGCCGACGATCTCGCCTGGCTCTATGGAGAAACTGATATCTTTTAGTGCTTCTATTATACGGTAGTCTCTTTTAAAAAGAGCTTTTAAACCTTCTCCTAAACCAGAAGCCCTTTTTGGTACTTTAAATGCCTTATTCATTCCCTCCACTTTAATCATTACTATTTCCCTCCTTTTTTTAAACATGATTATAAAAAATCCTTCTCAAAAGAAAACCTATAATAGCATTCTCCCAAATAACTGTCAATAAGTTTTTTGATTTTTTTCAACATTTAAACAAAAATAAAAACACTCCTATTCCTGAGTGTTCATTTACCGTGTTTATATATATGCCAAAGCTCTTGTTTTCTCTTAGAAATGGCATTTATTTCTTTTTTATAAATAGCTAAAGATCTTTTTAACATTAAATTAGTGGAATGCTTCTGAAGTCGTTTAATAATATTTAGAGATTTCTCTCTTTTTATGACTAATAATGTATTTAACTTTTTTATCTCTAAAAGCAAATCTCACTTTTCGATGACCAAAACCTCCCCATTTTCCACCTCTTATCTGCATATCCTAAAAAATCGTTAATTAAACCTAATTACTATATTAAATGATAATCAACCTTCTCGATAGGATTTTATTGTAATTATTTTGACTATTCTTGGTATTTATGTGTAGAACTCTTAAAACATCAGCTTCCTTCGCTAAAAAAAGAGAGAATATATGAGAGTTTGCTACAAAATAGAGCGAAATAACATTAATATACAATTAACTTTTTGTATGTTAAGGTGGTAACAACTCAGGATGAATATATTTGTGCAGTACCAATCCATGTACTTACATTTATTTCATTTTGAAATAATTTTTTAGGGTGATTTTATGTTTAACACTATCAAACCTGGTCAAAAGGTTATATACGATGGCAGAATTCACCTTTGCTTTTGTGATTATCAAAACGGATTATTAGAAATACAAGAACCTAAAACGAATTCAATATTCTTAGTAGAGTGTAAACATTTGATTTGTAGAATTAAATAGAGGATGGGACATAACAAAATGTCTTATTCTAAAAGACGAGCAATGACTATATATGTTTTATAAAAAGTTTGGTTGTAAGAATCAGTTTGTTCCATTACGCTGTAGACGCTCAGCACCCTTGGGGAGGAAGCTGAGCCTCCTGCTGTAAGCCAAAAGCGGCTCAGCGCAAGCCCCATTAAATACGCTACATTCCAAAGCCCCTTAATCTATATTTAGGTGAATATCTACAGTCTGGAATCACCAATCCTGTATTAGTGATTTCTTTCCTCTATGTTTTTCCCTTTATTACAAACAAGGCAAACTTCTATTTATCCAATTGCTCTTTTCTTCTTTTTTTATAACTCAGTTGCATTGCTCTCTGTACTACCCTAAAATATGTATAGATATATTTTTTGAAAGTATCTATTTATAAAAGAACTTTCGATATTCTCTTTTTGTAATAAAGTAACACTACTGTTAAAGACAATGGAAATAAGCAAAAAAAAAACACCATTCAGAAAGTTTGTACGTGTAATACCACAAGAACAACTACTTTAATAGGAGGAAATGAGCACATGCCAAATACATATAAGGGAACAAAGCTAAAAGTCTTTTCATTGAACTCTAATCCAGAATTAGCTCAAGAAATCGCCGAGCACTTAGGAACCGAACTAGGGAATTGTACGGTGAAACAATTTAGTGACGGAGAAATTCAAATAAATATTGAAGAAAGTGTTCGTGGAGCAGATGTATTTATCATCCAATCTACTTGTGAGCCAGTTAATCAAAGCATCATGGAGCTACTTATCATGATCGATGCCTTAAAACGTGCTTCTGTAAATACCATTAATGTAGTCATTCCTTACTATGGTTATGCCAGACAAGATAGAAAAGCACAACCGAGAGAACCAATCACAGCTAAATTAATTGCAAATTTAATCCAAAAGTCAGGGGCAGACCGTGTCATTACATTAGATTTACATGCACCACAAACACAAGGTTTCTTCAACATTCCTGTAGATCAATTAGTGGCATTGCCTATTCTTGCAGATTACTTAAGTACAAAAGAATTCTCACATGATGTAGTAGTTGTAGCACCAGATCACGGAAGCGTTACTCGTGCGAGAGAATTAGCTGATCGTTTAAAAGCACCGATTGCGATTATTGATAAACGAGGACCTAAAGATATTGGGCCACGAGAAATCAATATTGTGGGTAAAATAGAAGGAAAAACAGCTATTATAGTGGATGATATAGTAGATACTTCCTATCGTATCACTATTGCTACCAAAGCATTAATGGAAAATGGTGCGAAAGAAGTTTATGCATGCTGTGTACATCCTGTCTTATCCGAACATGCTATAGATATGATTGATGAATCATCAATCAAGGAATTAATCGTTACAAATAGCATTCCTATATCAGCAGAAAAAAGAAGTCCGAAAATCACCCAGCTTTCTATCGCAGAATTACTTAGTGATGCGATTAGTCGTGTGTATGAGAATAAATCTGTTAGCGTACTTTTTAAATAATCGAGGAATTGGTTTATGAAGAAAAAGAAAAAAATTCTTTCGTAAACAATAAATAAATAACCAAAACAAATAGGCGGTTCATCTGAACTACGCCTATTTGTTTTGGTTATTATATTGCTATTTAAATCACTCTAGTTACTACCATTCCATCTATTTCCTTAAGCTTATTAGCAAGCAGAGGAACCACTTCATCTGCTACATGATTATCTATATCAATCATTGTGTAAGCATATTCTCCGCGACTTCTATTTACCATATCTGCAATATTAAGCTGGAAGTGTGAAATTACTTGGGTAATTTGTCCAACCATATTAGGAATATTTAAGTGAAATGCTGTTACACGTTTTTTTCCTACATAAGGAATAGACGCATTCGGGAAGTTTACAGAGTTCTTAATATTCCCTGTTTCTAAGAATTCTTTCACTTGTCTAGCAGCCATTACTGCACAATTTTCCTCTGACTCTTCTGTAGAAGCACCAAGATGTGGAATAGCAATTGTATTTTTCATTTTCAAGACATCTTCATTAGGGAAGTCTGTAATATAACGACCAATTGTACCTTCCTCTAAAGCTACTGCCATATCCACTTCATTCACTAATTCTCCTCTTGAAAAATTCAAAATTTGAGTTCCCTTTTTCATTAATTGAAATGCTTCTTTATTAAACATCCCCTTAGTATCTGGTGTTAAAGGAACATGTACAGTAATATAGTCAGATTCTGCAAAAACTTGATCAAGTGTCATAGCACGTTGTACATTACGAGAAAGATTCCATGCAGTATCCACTGAAAGATAAGGATCATATCCAATAACATCCATATCAAGGCTCAATGCATCATTCGCAACTAATGCACCAATTGCCCCTAGCCCAATTACTCCTAAGGTTTTCCCTTTTATTTCGTTTCCTACGAACTGCTTTTTACCTGCTTCTACTAGCTTTGGAATTTGTTCGCCTTGATTTTCAAGTGATTTAGTCCATGTAATACCGTCAAATAAATTACGACTAGAAGTCATTAAAGACATTAAAACCATTTCTTTTACTGCATTTGCATTTGCACCAGGAGTATTAAATACAACGATTCCCTTTTCTGTGCATGTATCGACAGGTATATTATTGACACCTGCACCTGCTCTTGCAATAGCTTTTATGTTTGTTGATAATTCCATACCATGCATATTAAAACTTCGTAAAAGGATTGCATCAGGATGATCACTATTATTATCAATAACAAACTTTCCTTTTTGAAGAACCTTTAACCCGTTCTCTGCAATATTATTTAATGTTTTAACGGTTTTCATTTCATTTACAATGATTGTGCTCATCGCCATTACTCCTTTAGGTTTGGATTATCTTTTTTTAATGTCTTAAAAAAAACAGAAAGAGGTAAGGAAAAATCACCTTACCTCTGCCCAGGCGAACGGCATACGACACTATGTGCTCCCCTACGGTTCTCCGCATTTCGCCAGTCACACATAGCCTTTAGATTGCCTTCATTTTATCAGACAATTTCTTAATCATCAATCTTTATTTTCTAAGTATTCTACTTCCGTTCTATGCTTTTTTTCGAATGGTTTTGTACTATAATTTATCTTGTACTTCACGAATCTTCTTATTAATATCTTCTATACACTGTCGTTTATTTTGCCAACATTCCTCGCTTAAATCTACGGGGTATTCTTCGGGATTTAAGGTGCGCTTATATTCACTCCATAGCAAGTTTAACTGCTCTTTTACTTTTTGTTGAATTTTCGCTAAGGGTACATGCTTGTAGTTGATTTTCCCTTCTTCTATTACTGCATGATGTAAGTCAATGGCAACAAAGTTTGTAACAAATTTGCTGATATAAGGATGAATTGGATGAAACATTTTTAACCTCTCCATATTTATCTTTTCTTCCGCTAAAGTAATATAGTCTCCTTCTGCATGGTGATTCTCCCTATTAATAATGCGATAAACCCGTTTTCGCCCTGGTGTACTTATTTTCTCTGGATTACCAGATATTTTTATGGTATCTCTCCACTCTCCACTCTCCATTTGCATACAAACAAGCTTATAAACTGCACCCAAGGCGGGTTGATCATATCCTGTAATTAACTTAGTGCCAATTCCCCAAATATCAATTTTTGCTCCCTGTGCTTGTAAATTCACTATGGTGTACTCATCTAGGTCATTCGAGGCAATAATCTTCGTATCTTTAAACCCTGCTTCATCGAGCATTTCTCTTGCTCTTTTAGATAGATAAGCCAAATCACCACTATCTAATCGAATGGCTTGAAAGTGTATCTTATCTCCCATTTCCTTTGCCACTTTAATGGCATTTGGTACCCCGGATTTGAGTGTATCGTACGTATCTACTAAGAATACACACTCTTTATGACTACTTGCATATTTTTTAAAAGCCTCATATTCATCTTGATATGCTTGAACGAGTGCATGTGCATGTGTACCTGCCACTGGAATACCAAATTTCTTCCCTGCACGCACATTACTAGTTGCTGAAAAACCGCCAATGAATGCTGCTCTTGTTCCCCAAATTGCCGCATCCATTTCTTGGGCCCTTCGTGTTCCAAATTCCATCGCCACTTGTTCTCCAATTACTTGTTTCATTCTTGCAGCTTTTGTGGCTATTAATGTTTGATAATTAACAATATTTAATAGAGCTGTTTCTATTAATTGAGCCTCTGCTAAAGGGGCTTCTACACGTAAAATAGGTTCATTCGCAAAAACAAGTTCTCCTTCTTGCATACAATAAATACTTCCTGTAAAGGTTAACGTATGCAAATACTGAAGAAAATCCTCCTTGTACCCCACTTCATTCCGTAAGTACTCTATGTCTTCTTCTGTAAAATGAAACTCTCTCATATATTCCACCATACGTTCTAAACCAGCGAAAATTGCAAATCCATTCTCAAATGGTAGCTTTCTAAAATAAAGCTCAAAGACAGCCTTTCGTTGATGAATTCCATCTCTCCAATAGGTTTCTATCATATTAATTTGATATAAATCAGTATGAAGCATGAGACTATTATCTTGATAATTCATCCTACATTCCTCCAACAGGATTATATTTTCTATGAGTGTTTATTTCAAAACGTACTTTTTACGTCTAACTTAAGAGTATACAATTAGCTCGTTTTAGTAGCATCTATAAAATGTGGAAAATCTTTGCTCTTTATATAGATATCCCATCCTGTATCAAATCATTCTTACTTGAGTTCCTTTTATATTAAGAGACGAGAAAATCATGGAGTTACATATGATAAAAACATTCTATTTCGATACAATTGAGGTGATAATCTAATTTGTAATTTACATATTACAAATTAGAAAAAACTAAAAAAAAGGGAAAATTACATAAAGCAATTTCCACTTATAAAATTAACGGTAAATACTTTCTACTACTTCTACTTGATTAAATACATATAGTTGAGAAGGTCTAAAGGAATGCCTATTGGTTTTCTTTAGTGTTCCATCTATGTCTACTGCTTTTTCAATGAATGAAAGTTTTGGAGCTTTTGTAAAAAACACAGAATCATTTGAGATTTTTTGATCATCAGTAAAAAGTAAGAGCACTCTTTGTAATTCTGATAGAGTAAATTCCTTTGGAAGAAAGTTTTTTGCAATAGTTGTTGTCAACATTTCCTTTTTAATGAAAGCTAATGCATCCTTAATGATTTGATCATGGTCAAAAGCGAGATCTAATTTTGACACGGCTTCCATATCAATCAATTCTACTTCCGCTGCATCATCGCTTGCTCTTCTCTCTTTCAAGACATTTTCAGGAACGATTGCATAAAAAGCATTAGAAATCATCCACCCACGGGCATCTCTATCCACGTTGTCATATACAGCGAAATGCTTAATATGGAGACCTTCTATATTTGTTTCTTCTTTCAACTCTCTTCTAGCAGCTTCTAGTGCAGTCTCTTTATCTCCTGCATTTATAAATCCGCCTGGCAAAGCCCATTTCCCACCTTCCATATTTGGTCTTTTTTCCCTGTCTAAATCTGCTCGTTTTATAAGCATCATTTTTAACTTCATATGAGGAGGTGCCTTTTCTTCTGTCTTCTCTGAAATGATTGTGAACACAGTAATATCTGCTGTATATCCATCTGGTGTAATATACTTGGATGAATCGTAATGTTTAAGAACTTCATTTTGTGTATATTTCATTATTAAACCTCGTCGCTCTAAGTAATTTGTAATTATATAATTACTATTTAATTAAATAATATCATCTAATTAAGTTCACTTTCAAGCCTAAAAAGTTACTTTTTCTAAAAATAATCCATTCGCCTCTGCCATCATTCCAGTCATACTGCGATCCTTCTGTTCTAATATATAGGGAATTTGCTCACTGTTTATTTTCCCGAGACCTACTTCGATTAAAGATCCCACTATTTTTCGAACCATATTATATAGAAAACCATCACCTGTTACGCTTATTTGAATAAATCCAGCCTCTTTTTCAATATGAATAGAATAGATATCTCGAACCATTGATTTCTTTTTAGATTTCGCATTAGAGAATGCTGTGAAATCATGTTTACCAACGAAATACTCTGCAGCAGCTTTCATCTTTTGTATATTTAATGCTTTGTCCACATGCATACTATATTTGCGCATAAAAGGATTAGTATATTGTTCGTTCCAAATTTTATATACATAGGTTTTATTTTTTGCATTATAGCGTGCATGAAAACGATCATGTACATTTTCTACTTGTAGAATGCTAATATCATTCGGTAAATATCTATTTAAGTAAGAATGTATCTCTGATAATTCCATTTCTTTTTCCATTTTGAAGTTTGCCACTTGATTTAGGGCATGTACGCCTGCGTCTGTTCTGCTACAACCTATGATTTCAATTTTTTCTCCAACCATTTCGGTTAACACATTTTCTATTTTCCCTTGGATGGATTGGTCTCCATTCCCTAGTCGCTGCCACCCTTTATATCTTCCACCATCATATTGTATCGTTAGTTTAATATTCATTTTTTCTCCTTTGATTTTCAAATTCTTTGTTTATTATACCTCTAATTATGAGTATAACCATGTATTGTTCTTTTTGTTATAATATTATTTCCTAATTTCTAATTTAAATGGTAGAGTAGTGTAGAGTTATAATTTTTAGAAATGTAGGTGGAGAAATAGTGATTGAAATTAAAAACTCTTCCATAAGTGATGGAGAATTCAATAGAGGCGTATTTGCTACATGTGATATCAAAAAAGGTACGTTATTTCATGAAGCACCCGTTGTTCCATATCCAAATGAACAACATAAATATATAGAAAAGACTGTATTAGAGGATTATGTCTATGAATATGGTATTAATCATAGCGCCATTGTTCTTGGCTATGGCATGCTTTTTAATCATTCCTATGAACCAAATGCTATTTATGAAATAAGCTTTGAAAAGCATACATTTGATTATTTTGCTCACAAAGATATCAAAGCTGGCGAAGAAATTACGATTAATTATAATGGCGAAGTAGATGATATGGAGCCACTTTGGTTTAATAAAGAAGAAGAAGAAGAAGAGAAATAAGTTATTTCATAAAAAAAACGAACTATCATGGAAAGATTCCATCTAGTTCGTTTTTTTATGTGCTTTATTTAGTATGTCCCAGCCTCTTTTTCTCCCCCTTTTCCTTCTCTTTATGCAGCTCTTTCAATAAACTTGCGGTCATTAGTATCATAATAACAGAGAAAGGAAGGGCAGCTATTATCATCGTATTTTGCAGGGCTTGTAGTCCTCCAGAATATAGCAGGACAAGTGCCATCGTTGTTAAAAGAATTCCCCAAATAACTTTAATTCTATTACTTGGATTTTGTATGCCGTTCGCAGAAAGCATACCTAAGACAAATACCCCAGAATCTGCAGAGGTGATAAAGAAAACACCGATTAATAATATAGCTACAATGGATAAAATAGCACCTATAGGATATTGATCTAGTAAGGCAAATAAAGACTCTTCTGTAGCGAGTGATGAAATATTGGTTATTCCTTGATGCTCCATTCGCATCGCGTTACCACCGAACACCGTAAACCATAAAAACCCTATAATAGAAGGAATAAATAATACATATGTAACAAATTCTCTAATAGTTCTACCTTTAGAAATACGTGCAATAAAGACACCTACAAATGGTGACCATGCAATCCACCATGCCCAGTAGAAAATTGTCCAACCATTAATCCATTGTCTGTCCTCTGCATTTAAAGGCGCAATTCGAAAACTCATACGAACTAAATTCTGTAAATAGGCACCAATCGTATCTGTAAATAGATTTAAAACAAATAAAGTGTGACCAAATAGGAAGACAAATAAAAATAATACAAATGCAATAACCATATTGGTATTACTTAATATTTTTATTCCTTTCCCTATACCAGTTAGAGCAGAAAGCATAAATAACACAGTTACTATTGCAATGATGATAAATTGAGTAGTAAAAGAAGTAGGTATATCGTAAAGATAGGCTAATCCTCCATTAATTTGAACAGCTCCAAATCCTAGAGTTGTAGCAATACCTGAGACAGTTGCAATAACCGCAATAATATCCACTATTTTCCCAGGACTTCTATTCATTGAATTACCTAGTATTGGTCTTAGAGTAGAACTTATTAGCGTGCTTTCCCCTTTTCTAAAAGTGGCATAAGCAAGACTAAGAGCAACAATCCCATAAACTGCCCAAGCATGTATTCCCCAATGAAAAAACGTATATCTCATGGAATCTTTCATCCCTTGGTTCGTACCAACTTCACCTGTTGGGGAGCTAATAGCATAATGGCTTAAAGGTTCAGCAGTACCATAAAAAACAAGTCCAATACCCATCCCAGCACTGAAAAGCATTGCCAACCATGCTAGCCTAGAAAATTCAGGCTTGTCGTCATTTTTCCCTAATTTAATTTTGCCTACAGGACTTATTAATAAATATAAACAAATAATAACAAAAAATGTGACCACAATTAAGTAGTACCAACCAAATGAGTCCGTTATAAAGGATTGTGCACTAGCAGTCGCATTCTCTAACACATTTGGAACAACTGCTCCAGTAATTACTAGAGCTAGTAATATAGCTACCGAAACATAAAAAACGGTATAATTTTTAAAATTCATCATAATTCTCCTTACGTAATAAATCACTAATATATGCTCTGTTATTATTACCCTGTTAAAAGATTAATAAACAAAAAAAAGGTCAGCAGTATAAACACTTTAAGTGTTAGTACCGCTGACCCTTATCTTATTTAACTGGTTCTCCAAATACAGGAAATCCATTTTCATCCCATGTAAATACCTGTGCTCGAGCATGTCGGTCTGGATTATCTAGTGGATCTCCATCCATCTCTGTATATGGTCTAGCATGATATACTAGAATATCTTCCTCTCCATCCTCACTTACTGTAAAGCTATTATGACCAGGTCCATATTGTCCATTATCTGGAGCACTTTTGAATACAGGCTCCTTCGCTTTACTCCAACTATAGCCATCTAAAAGGTCGGAATTTTCATCTGCCCATAGCAATCCCATGCAGTAATTTCCATCTGTTGCACTTGCAGAATACGTAATAAATACTTTTCCATTTCTCACAATAACAGCAGGTCCTTCATTTACTAAGAAACCGATTTTTTCCCAATCATATTCTGGAATAGATAGCAATAGCTGTTTCCCTTTAAGTGTCCACGGATTTTCCATTTCAGAAAGGTAAAGATTGGAATTCCCTGGAATAGCTGGTTCTTTTTGAGCCCAAACATAATAAAGCTTATCTTGTAATTGAAAAACAGTTGCATCTAAACTAAAGCTTTCCTGAGCTGTTTTTACTTGACCTTTTTCTACCCATTCCCCAGTTAAAGGGTTCTCATCCGCACACTCAATAACAAACATACGATGTTGAAAAATTCCATTTACCGGATAATTATATCCAGCTGCAGCGAAATAGATATACCATTTCCCTTGTACAAAATGAATTTCAGGTGCCCAAATTAATGAACTAAGTGGTCCATCTGGATGGGCTTTCCAAACAAAAGCACTCTCAGCTAGTTCCAATTCATTTAAGCTTTTTGCTCTACGAACTTCAATTTTTTGATAACCAGGTACTGATCCAGTAAAATAATAATAACCATCTGTATGCTTATATACCCATGGATCTGCTCTTTGAAGAACAATTGGATTATTATATTGTGCTGTTTTTACATTTGTCATGATACTATCTCCTTTTATTCAGTAGCTTTTCGAACCATAAAAATGGATTCTCCCTCATCTGATAAACCAGTAAAAGCCATTGTCTGTGCTTCTTGGTATTCATCCCATTGAGAGATAAATAAACCTTTATATGTATGACCATTTAATGTTACATGGAAATAATTCTTATCTGTTCCGTTCCAACTACCTGTATAATCACCTGTGATATTTCCATTTTTCTTTATCGTTATATTTGTAGGCACTTTAATTTCTTCCGTAATATCTCGCTCATGAAAAATCACTTTATACTCACCCATTACTTGGTCTTCTGTATATTGATCTAATTTTTCATTCGCATACCTTAGAGGAGCTATTAATGGCCATCCCTCTTCATTGAAGAACATTTGATGAACACGAACACTATGTTCTTCTCCTAAATTAGGGAATCGAGTATGAAATAACATAAAGTACTGATTGGTATCTTCCTTGTAATAAGTGGAGTTATGTCCTGGTGAAACATATCCATTATTCGTGAGCTCTAAATCACTTTCCCATGCGAAATTTCCTATTAGCTTCGTTCCATATGTGGAGATAGATTCATCATCAAAAAAAGTTCCGTCTATTCCTTTAGCATTAATCATATCTTGACCCAAATTATCTACATAAGGTCCATCTGGATTTTTTGATCTTGCTACGCGAATATTGTAGCCTCCATCTGCTGTTAAGCCACCAAATGATAGAAATAAATAATAATAATCTGTTTCTTCATTATATTGAATATATGGTGCCTCTATCCTGCTATGATTTCCACCTAATAGCTTCTTACCATAGCCTTGCCCCTCAACAGGTAAGCCAGTATTTTCATCCATCTCTAGAATAAAAATACCTCCAGAGTATGAACCATACACCATCCATAACTTTCCATTTTTATCATAGAATACATCTGGATCAATGACATTAGGCTCTTTTGTCGCATCATATGCAGAGCCATCTTCTTTCGTTGCTCCTGATTTCAAGAAAATTTCTTTATTTTTATATGGTCCATCTACATGATCAGACACTGCTACTCCTAATACAGCCAAAGGACTAGAACCCTCACATGCTGAATAGTACATATAATATTTTCCATCTTTCAGTTTAATCATGTCACCTGCCCAAAGGGTATCTGTTTTTGCAAACGCAAAGGCCTCTGATAATTCATCATATATATTAGGGATTAATGAATTTGCAGCAACATTACTGGATAGTTGCTCCCATTGAAGGAAGTCTTCTGTTTTTGCAAATTGCATATGAGAACCAAATATATAATAATTGCCTCCATCCTCTATAATAGAGGGATCATGTACGGAAACATCTGCAAAGGTTGGTTCTTTCAACTTTTGCTTTACCTCGTCTGGCATTGCACTACAGCCAGTTAAGATAAGAGTAATAGCAACTCCTAAAGCCAACCTTTTCTTTATTAATTTTTTAGGCATTTTCTGTTCCTCGAATAATTCCTTTTTTTATTAATTCTCCAGATAAAAACTTATCAATACATAAAAGGTAGGTGCTTATTAATAATAAAGGAATGATAATACTAAACTTATAAGCTATTGCTAACAATACTAGAAAGAATACTAAACTACTTATCGATTGTATTGGCAATAATAAAGGAAGAGTCATCACTAACTTTGCTTTCTCTTTAAATGTACCTTTTGTATATAACGCAACTGGAAAAGTGTAAATCAGTGTAGCCAAAACATATATGATGAAAAATAGCACTGGATAATAGAGAAATGCAGATCCAACAGTCATCCCTCTTACAAGCTGTAGATCAATCCAAAGCACATATAATAGAACAAAATAGATTATTCCAATTCCATTCATCTTTAAAAATTTCTGCTTATAAGCTAGAAAGAATTCTTTTGCTAGCTTTCTAAAGGAAGGAAAATCATTAGAAAATTCTCCCTCTTTAATTAAAGAATGCACGGCATATGTAGCTGGAAAAATTCCGAAAACACCTAAACCTGCTATACTACCTATTATCCAAAGCACATTAAGTAGTATGACACTTAACAGCTTATCAAGAACAATCATCACTTTATTTGACCACACCATATTTTAAACCCTCTTTCCGAATATAGCCTTACCCTTTCTAGTTAAACCAGAAAAGCCTATTGTTACCGTATCCTTCTTCCAATCTTTCACTGGAAAAATAGTAAACTCTAAATCTCTTTTACTAAAAATAAACTGATTATCACCTAAGGAATCAATCTCTAATAACTCACTTTCCTCGACCGTAACCAAATTACTTTTCTTTACTGTTGTATCTTCATCAAATACGATACATTCCCAATTACCTTGTAAATCTTTAATGGAATAACTCTGTGCATCAATGTTTTCGTAGTGTTCTGGTGATACAACTGGCCATCCATTCTTCAACCAAAATAATTCGCGTATGAATCCATAATGATAGGGAGAAAATGCTTCTATGCGAACATGATGAACCATCCATTGTTTATTTTTCTCCGTATAAATGGAATTGTGCCCTGGACCAATCCATGCAATATCATCGTTAAATTGATAGCTTCCAGCAAGCTTTATTCCAATGGAATGAGGAGAATCATCTGTGTCGATCATATTCCTACCATTCATATCCACGTAAGGACCTGTAATATCCTTCGATCTAGCTACCCTAATATTGTAACTATCATTTAAACTGTCATAGGAAGTAAATAAATAATAGTAATCAAACTCAGGGTGATAGAGAATGAAAGCTCCTTCTATTGCTCCTTCAACCTCTTGTGGTCTTTTTGCAAGTAGAGTACCATAGCCTTCTTCTTCAACAGGCATACCCGTTTCCATATTCAGTCTTACTAGATGAATTCCTCCAAAAAAGGAACCATAGCATAGCCAATACTGGCCATCTTTATCGATTATTACATTTGCATCAATAGCATTATGAGTGGCAATTTCAGGATTCGTTTTAATGACAATTCCTTGATCTGTCCACGGACCTTCTGGGTGATTCGCTGTTGCTAGCCCAATACAAGAGACGGTACTTCCAAAAGTAGAGGCAGAATAATACATATAAAATGTATCTTCATACTTGATAACTTCTGGAGCCCATAAACCAGATGCATTAGACCAATTCTTAGCAAGCTCTGGAACATCGTTTAAAGCTGTTCCAACAAACTCCCAATGAATTAGATCCTTAGATTTTCTAATTTGTGCACCTTGTGTAGGCTTACTATTGGCATGTGTATCTGTTGAAAACATATAGTAGTAGTCATTTTCTTTTATAATAGTCGGGTCATGTGTACCTATAGTTCCCCAGCAATAAGATTCGACCAATCCCAAGCCTCTTCTAGTTTCTTCTTTTATTTCCATAGAGAAGTCCTCCTATTATCCTTTCACACCATTCAAGGCTACAGATTCAATAATTTGTTTCTGGAAGATCAAGAATACAATAAGAACCGGTAGTAAGGATACAACAGAACCAGCCATAATTAATGGATAATCTGTTTGAATAGCATATGTAGCTTTTAAGTTTGCTATAACTACTTGTAGTGTTTGTTTTTCAGGACTATTTAAGTAAATTAAAGGAGCTAAATAGTCATTCCAAACACCCATGAACCAAAGAATAAATTGTGCTGCAACTGCTGGACGAATAACTGGGAAAATTAACTTAAAGAATATTTGTAGATATCCTGCACCATCCACTTTAGCTGCTTCTATTAAGGAATAAGGAACATTTGCTAAGTATTGGCGAAGGAAGAATATCATCGTAATATTTCCGAATAACCCTGGCACTATTAATGGTAACAAAGTATCTACCCAACCAATTTTTGAGAACATAACGAATTGGGGAATCATGATAATTGGATATGGAATCATGATAGATGCCAGTAATATTAAGAATAATGTGTTTTTAAAAGGCATTCTTAATTTCGCAAAAGCAAATGCTGCCATACTAGAAGTAATCGTTCCGATAATTGTTACAGTAAGTGATACGATAATCGTATTTTTGATACCATAGCCTAATGTGTCTAACTGGAATAATTTCGTATAAGCATCAAATTGTACTGGATCCGGTATCCACTGAGGTGGTAAGGCAAATACACCTGTCTTATCCTTTAAGGACGTTGTAATCATCCATAATAATGGACCAATCATAAAGATGGAACCTATCGTTAAAACAATGTAAATAAATAAATCTGTAATTTTCTTTTGCTTTTTCATGGGATACACCTCCTTAATCTAAGCTATAATCAGATTTTCTATTAAAGTAGAATTGTATAACAGTAACTACAAAGATGAAGATAAAGAGAACAAGTGACATTGCAGACCCATAGCCCATTTGGTAATATTTAAATGCTTTTTGCCATACATACCATACAATGGAAGCAGCACTATAAGAAGGTCCACCTGTAGGAGTCATAATGTTAATTTCGGTAAAAATCTGGAACCCACCAATAACATTGGTGATTACTAAGAAAAAGGTTACTGGCTTAACCATTGGCCATGTAATATTCTTAAACTTTTGAAAAGAATTCGCACCATCCAAATCAGCTGCTTCATAATAAGTTTTAGAAACACTTTGAATGGCTGCTAAATATAGAAGCATGGAATATCCTAACCCTTTCCAAACTGCCATAAGAATGATCGCAGGTTTTACTGTAGCCGTATTTTCTAACCAGTTCGGACCTTGAATACCAAATACATCCAATATCTGATTGACCAAACCAAAGTCACCATTATAAGCCCAAGCCCACATAATCGAAATTGCTGCAAGAGAAGAAATAACTGGAATGTAGTAGATGGTTCTGAATATGGTAGTTCCTCTTAACCCTCTACTTAAGCCCATAGCTAGTAGTAGTGCTAATCCAAGTCCAATTGGGATCCCAATCATATAGAAGACTGTATTATAAAGAGTTTGATAGAAATACTCATCTTGGAAAAGTTTTATAAAATTATCTAGTCCAACAAAATTCATTCTGTTTAATCCATTCCAATCCGTAAAGGATGCATAAACGGAATATGCAAAAGGATACACAGAAAATAGTAAAAATCCGATAACTGGTGCAGCAACAAACATTAAGGCAACACGTTTTTCTTGTTTATAAAGATTACTTGATTTTCTTTTCGGCTTCATTTTTGGGTTTTTATTTTTCTCACTGTTAGTAGCTATAACACTGGACACTTTTCTCACCTCTTTATCTAATGAGGCTGTCTTAAAAGGGTCTATCATACAAGTGTATGTATGACTGACCCTAATGTTAAGACATCCTAATTCTTACTATTATTTAGACATTTTTGCTTGTTCATTTGCCTCATCTAAAAGTTTTTGCATTTTTGGTTGGATTTCCTTAACAAAATCTTCTGCTGTTTGTTTTCCTTGCATTACAGGCGTGATATTTGTCCAGAATTCATCTAACCATTGAGAGTTATAAGTAGCAAAAGTTGGATAAGGAGTTCCATAATCTTGAATAATATCTAAGAATTCTTTTTTGTTACTTGGTACAGATTCCGTATCAGCAGCCCATTCCTCTGCCATATCAATTAAGTTAGGAATTTGTACTTGTGCATCTAATAATGTTTGTTGTGCGCTTTCATCTGCGGATAAATAAATAGCTAATTCAGTAGCTAAATCTGGATATTGTGTAGTCTCAGAAACTACTAATCCTAATGATCCAACATAAGCAACAGATTCACCAGTTGTACCAGATGGCCAAGGCATTAAATCATATTCAAAATCAAGCTTTGCATACGTACTCATATCCCATGGTCCGATCGGGAAGAATGCTAATTCTCCATTCATCCAGCGTTGATAAGTATCTAACGTTTCTGCTTGCGATGCATTTGGTGTTGTATTATATTTGTTCGTTAAATCCGTTAAAAATTGTAAAGAACTTGCAAATTCTGGTGTATCAACCGTTACAGTATCACCAGACTCATTTAAGAAAGAAGCTCCATTACTATATGCAAAGGACTGTAGTGTCCAAGTTGCGTTGAATCCACTAGCCCATTGATCAACTTCACCATCACCATTTGTATCTTTTGTAATCTCCTGACTAACCTTTAAGAACTCTTCCCAAGTGTAAGCCTTATCAACATCTGGTAAAGGAATTCCTGCTTCTTCAAACATATCTTTGTTGTATCCTAATGCAAATGGTCCAACATCTTTTGGTAATCCGTAAAGAGCACCTTTTCCTGGTGTTTCTCCATCATAACGATAGATTTCTGTACCGAATGGCCAAATACTATTTAAATCGAAGTTAGCTTTTTCCACTTCTTCTGTTATATCTTTAATAATGCCATTATCAACATAGTTTGCAATACTTCCAGAATCAAGATAGAACACATCTGGTATATTTCCTCCAGAAACAGCAGCAGACAATTTTGTAGAATATTGATCAGCATCTGTATTGATAATTTTTACTGAAACGCCTTCATGTGCTTCCTCAAACTTTTTGATTGCTTCTGTATAAGCAGTTTTCTCATCTGGTCCGCCTCTAAACATGAAAGTAATTTCTTTCTTTCCATCTGCATCTCCACTACTACTGCTTGAACATGCACCTAAGAAAATCATACTTAAAATTAAAATACTAGAAAGCACTACTCTTACTTTTTTCATTTGTATTCTCCTCTTCTATTTAGTCTCTTTAATGAAAACAAGTAATAATACGAACTGCTGCTTTTAAACACTGGAATTTTTATACTATAATAGTATAGATAGATTTTGATTTCTATCAAACTGCTAAACTAGTTAGGTAATGAGCGGAATTTTTTATAATTATAACTTTCATAAGAAAAAATATTTTTCAGGTAATTGACACTACTAATTCATATTCAATTCCCTATGTATAGGCTTTCTCCCTTTTTAAATGGAGGTAATCGACCTAGGAATGTTCGGCTTTGCTGTCTTTTTGACTTAAACTAGTTTACACGTAAGCATAAAGCGTATTCCAGAGTTTCTATTTTTTCTTAACTTTTCCTTTTTAATCCTTTCATTCCGTATCCCCCTTTGTATCTTATCTTCCTCTAATAATACCTTACAAGTTATTTATACCTTTTATTGAAAACGTTGTCAATAACTTTTATATAAATTTAATAAAATAAATTATAATTAAATTAACAAATTCATTAATTAAAAACCTCCATCATCCTTATATTTACTTCCAATTAACAAAACTATTAATTTAACATTTCTTTCAGCCTATTTTAAAGCATTCATAAGCAAGGCAGCCCGTTCATTTGACCGATAGCTGCCTTCATGCTATTTCCCTAATCACCAAAAAAAGCTTTAAATTTTTCTAACTCTTCCTTACTATATGTTTTACTTGGATCAAAGTATGGATTATCCTCTAGTACATTCTTAGAGTCTAAGTTTGTTGTTACAGTAATACCCTTTGTTTTCAACTCATCTACTCTTACTCTATCCTGTATGGAATCAAGGTTTGACATCTTTTCGCCTTTCTGTTGATTCATCATTACACCTCCTATTCGTTAATATTGCTGAATGGGGATGATTTATGTATGCAAGAATTTTTCTATTAACTTACTGTTTTTTCAAAAAATTCTATATTGTAAAACTTTTCCTTTTTAAACCGCTATATTTGCTTTTGTAATCGTTTCCATTTATTATATAAATAGGTTGGATAACATCTGTGGTTATCAGCGTATTCAGCGTAGGTGGAGCTGATACTCTATATAGACATTCTATAGATGTTCTATATACATAAACAGAAGAGGATGTCCTATTTTTATTAGGACATCCTCTTTTGTTCATTATTTCATCCTATGATTTTTAAATTTCTGTTCATGCAGAAGAAGCCATTCTTTCCTCCATAGGCCACCAGCATAACCAGTTAATGTCCCATTTGCTCCGATAATACGGTGACAAGGAAGAACAATGCTTAATTTATTTTTTCCATTCGCGCTTCCTACTGCACGAATGGCTTTAGCATTTTCAATATGATTGGCAATATCTTTATAAGATCCTGTTTCTCCATATGGAATAGTAGTTAATGCATTCCACACTTTCGTTTGAAACAAAGTTCCTTCCATTTTAATGGGGAAAGTGAATGTTTTTCTTTTCCCTTGGAAATATTCATCCATTTGGTCATAACATTGTTTCACAATTTCTGGGGTGTTTGAATTTACTTTATATTCTTGTTCTTCCTTTGCCAGGAATAGTATCGAGTATATATATTCTTCTGACCCTATAATCTCTACCATTCCAATAGGAGATGGATATTCTACTATTGTTTGATTCATCATTAACATACCTCCTTCTTACTACACCAATCCAACTTTCTTTTCCTTATCTTATCATATTTTCTATGTAGAACTTTCTTCTTTTGTTAGCAATAATTTTCCCTTCATTTCCATCTCTCTACTTATTTTCCAATTATATATTTACAACATGAAATAAACATGTTATTGTACAAAAAGAAGATTTAATCCCTATTTATCCAATAGGGATTATAATTTAAGGAGGAAATTGAGATGAACTTATATGTTATTTTAAATATTATTATTTTACTTCTATTGCTTGGTGTTTTATATTACATGCAAAAGAAACATGTTTCTTTCTCTAAACGAGTATTCACTGGTTTAGGACTTGGTATTGTATTTGGAGTTATCTTACAACTTATTTATGAACCAGGTACAGAAACGATTACTGCAACAAGCGATTGGTTTAGTTTAATCGGTAGTGGTTATGTTAAGCTATTACAAATGATTGTTATGCCACTTGTATTAGTTTCCATTATTTCCGCTTTTACGAGACTTCAAAAAAGTGCGAACTTAGGGAAAATTAGTGGTCTAGTAATCGGTACATTATTAATTACTACAGCTATTTCAGCTGCAATTGGGATTGCTGCTGCAACCGGATTTGATTTAAAAGCGATCGATGTAAACGCTGGTGATACAGAAGTACTTCGTGGACAACAATTAGAAGAATCTCTAGGAGAAGTGGAGAGTACAACTATCCCACAAAAAATTCTTGGTTTCTTACCAGCTAATCCATTCCAAGATCTAACAGGAGCTAGACCTACTTCTACTATAGCAGTAGTTATCTTTGCCGCATTCATAGGCGTAGCCTACTTAGGAATTAAGAGAAAAAATCCAGAGCAAGCTGAATTTTTCCAAAAGATCATTGAAGCTGTGCATTCCATTGTAATGCGTATCGTAACTTTAGTTCTACGTCTTACTCCATATGGAATTCTTGCATTAATGACAAAAACAGTTGCAGGTAGTGACTTTGCCGCTATTGCTAAGCTTGGTAAATTTGTTTTAGCTTCCTATGTCGCGTTAATTGCTATGTTTATTGTTCATTTAATTATTTTAGCTTTATTTAAATTAAGTCCAAAACAATATGTGCAAAAAGTAATGCCAGTATTATCATTTGCTTTCACATCAAGAACAAGTGCAGGTACTATGCCTTTAAATATTGATGCACAAAAGAATAAGCTTGGAGTTCCAGAATCAATTGCTAACTTCTCTGCTTCATTCGGTGTTTCCATCGGGCAAAATGGCTGTGCTGGTATTTATCCAGCAATGCTTGCTGTTATGATAGCACCGACTCAAGGAATTGATCCATTATCTCCATCTTTCATCGCAACATTAATTGCTGTTGTAATGATTAGTTCATTCGGAGTTGCTGGTGTAGGTGGAGGAGCAACCTTTGCTACATTAATTGTTCTATCAACAATGAATTTCCCAGTTGCATTAGCTGGAGTATTAATCTCTGTTGAGCCTTTAATTGATATGGGACGTACAGCATTAAATGTAAGTGGTTCAATGGTATCAGGACTTGTAACAAGTAAAACACTTGGTGAATTAGATATGAAGAAATATAATGAGAAAAATATAGATCCTTCTGAAAATGTAGCTTAATAAGCTAGAGAAAAACAAAATTGTCTTTGTCTATGGACAATTAATGAATAGAGATAACCCCCTTGTATCATCAATGGATAATGTACTGCACCCCAAAAGTTAGAGTAAAGAATCTAACTTTTGGGGTGTCTTATTTATGTCTAAATATAATGAAAAATTCAAGCTTATGGTAGTGAAAGAATATAAAGAAGGAATACTTGGATA
>NZ_WEHU01000022.1 GCF_009183415.1 Bacillus sp. B1-b2
AAATAGTCTGGTGGCGATAGCGAGAAGGTCACACCCGTTCCCATACCGAACACGGAAGTTAAGCTTCTCAGCGCCGATGGTAGTTGGGGGCTCTCCCCCTGTGAGAGTAGGACGTCGCCAGGCTGTCAAAAAGTTCTGAAAGCAATTAAGCTTTCAGGGCTTTTTTTATATCTTTTTTTCTAAAATATATATATTTATCCTTTTTTACTACCTCAATATAATGTAACCTCTATTTTTCCCTTTTTCTTAACCTAACTCCATAGTTAAACTAAATTATTGTTAAAACTTGAAAATTATAATAAATCAGACTATAGTTAATATAATATTTTAACCCCTCTTATACTAATAAATAGCAAAAACAATATAGGTTTGGAATTGACGGAAATTGGGAAAATTAATAAAGCGTCATTCTTGCTAAACAATCTTTTTATCATGTATAATATTAGTCAAATATAGTCAAAGTCAGAAGGGGGAGGCTTGGTGAGAAATATTTCTGATATTATCGAGCATTACTTAAAAGAAGTATTAGAAATGAGCGAAAGATCATTAGTGGAGATAAAACGAAGTGAAATTGCTGATAAATTTGAATGTGTTCCATCACAAATCAATTATGTTATTAATACCCGGTTTACTATTGAAAAGGGGTATATAGTAGAGAGTAAACGTGGTGGAGGCGGCTTTATTCGAATTATGAAGGTTCAAACACATGATCATGCTCATTTAATTGACCAAATACTTTCCCTTATTCAAATACGTATATCTCAAAGTAATGCCGAGAATATGATATATCGCTTAGTAGATGAAGAAGTCATTAATAAAAGAGAAGCAAAAATAATGTTAAGTGTAATAGACCGCTCCGTATTATATTTGGAGCTGCCATATAGAGATGAACTACGTGCAAGAATTTTAAAAGCTATGCTGACTACGTTGAAATATAAATAGACATTATTTGGTTTGTAATAGAGGTGAAAAACATGATGTGTTCGGAATGTAAGGAAAGACCTGCTACTATTCATTTTTCCAAGAATATTAACGGAGAAACTACCGAGTTTCACTTATGTGAACATTGTGCAAAGGAAAATAGTGATATTAATCTATTTAATGGTTCGTCCGCTTTTTCCATAAACAACTTGTTAGCAGGATTATTAAACATAGAGCCAAGCTTTCAGCATATTAAAGAAGATTCATATAAAAAGCAGCAACACTTAAAATGTGAAGCTTGTAATATGACATTTTCCCAGTTTAGAAAATTAGGTAGGTTAGGTTGTCCTCATTGCTATGAAACGTTTAAAGAACAATTACAGCCTTTTTTCAAGAGGTTACATGGTGGCAATATAGAACATAAAGGAAAAATACCTGAACGAATTGGTGGACATTTCCTTATAAAAAAAGAGATAGATCTATTACGAAATAACTTAAGAGAATTAATTGATAATGAGGAATTTGAACAAGCAGCTGTGATTAGAGATGAAATTAGACAAAAGGAAAAACTCCTAACTTCCTTTAGCAAGGAGGTTGAATAAAATGTCGATAGAAAAATTCATGAGCAAAGCTCGCACCTCTTGGATGTGCTCAGAAGGACCAGAATCAGACATAGTTTTAACATCTCGGGTAAGATTAGCAAGAAATATTCAAAATATAAAATTCCCACTTTTGTATTCTAATGAAGAAGCAACAGAAGTATATACTCAAGTAGAAAATCAATTAATAAGTCAGACAGTAGAACCTTTTGGACAATTAGAATGTTTGCGTATGAGTGAATTAAATCAATTAGAAAAAAGAGTGTTGGTTGAAAAACACCTGATTAGTCCTCAGCTTGCTAACGACTCCTCTTATGGTGGAGTAATACTATCAGAAAATGAAGAGATAAGTATTATGATAAATGAAGAAGATCATATACGAATTCAATGTATAAAGCCTGGTCTTCAAGTGTTAGAGGCACTAGAGGAAGCTAATCAAATAGATGACATTATAGAAGAGTCTATAGATTATGCATTCCATGGAGAAATGGGCTATTTGACTAGCTGTCCTACTAATATTGGAACAGGTTTAAGAGCTTCCGTGATGATGCATTTGCCCGGCATGGTGCTTACACAACAAATGAATCGTATTATTCCTGCCATCCAACAGCTTGGTTTAGTGGTAAGAGGAATATATGGTGAGGGCAGCGAAGCATTAGGTAATATATTTCAAATTTCTAACCAAATTACTTTGGGTAGGACAGAACAAGACATTATTGAAGATTTAAAGAGTGTTGTAACCCAATTGATTGAACAGGAAAAAGTAGCAAGGAATGCATTAGTGAAAACCTCTAACATACAATTAGAAGACAGAGTTTTCCGTTCTTATGGAATCCTTCTGAATAGTCGTATTATGGAGACAAAAGAGGCAGCTAAATGCTTGTCAGATGTTCGATTAGGAATAGATCTAGGCTATATTAAAAATGTCTCTAAAAGCATACTTAATGAACTAATGATTCTTACTCAGCCTGGGTTTCTACAGTTATATGCAGGCGAACAAATGAATCCAAATGATCGCGATATTCGTCGCGCATCCTTAATAAGAGAAAGACTAAAATTAGAAAACTAATAAATGATTTTAAGGAGGATGAAAGTATGATGTTTGGACGATTTACGGAAAGATCTCAAAAGGTTTTAGCTCTATCCCAAGAAGAGGCAATGCGACTTGGTCATAACAATATAGGAACAGAACATATCTTACTTGGTTTGGTACGAGAGGGAGAAGGTATCGCTGCTAAAGCTTTACAAGCTTTAGGCTTAGAAGCTGAGAAGATTCAAGAGGAAGTAGAGAAACTGATTGGTAGAGGTCACGAGGCTACTGCAGTTCCACACTATACCCCAAGAGCGAAAAAAGTAATTGAGCTCTCCATGGATGAAGCTAGAAAATTAGGTCATTCCTATGTTGGGACAGAACATATCTTGCTTGGTTTAATAAGAGAGGGAGAAGGGGTTGCTGCTAGAGTATTAAATAACTTAGGAGTTAGTTTAAATAAAGCTCGTCAGCAGGTACTTCAATTATTAGGAAGCAGTGAGTCGGGAAGCCATCAGGGTGGTTCTGCTGCAAGTGCAAATACTCCAACTCTAGATAGTTTAGCACGCGATTTAACGGCTATTGCTAGAGAAGGTAGCTTAGACCCTGTAATTGGCCGAAGTAAAGAAATTCAACGTGTTATCGAGGTATTGAGTAGACGTACAAAAAATAACCCAGTACTCATTGGAGAACCAGGTGTAGGGAAAACAGCTATCGCAGAAGGTTTAGCACAACAAATTATTCAAAATGAGGTTCCTGAAATCCTTCGTGATAAACGAGTAATGACCCTTGATATGGGTACGGTTGTTGCAGGCACAAAATATCGTGGTGAATTTGAGGATCGTCTGAAAAAAGTGATGGATGAGATTCGTCAGGCTGGTAATATTATTCTGTTTATTGATGAATTGCATACATTAATTGGTGCTGGTGGAGCAGAAGGAGCAATAGATGCTTCCAATATCCTTAAGCCTTCTTTAGCAAGAGGAGAACTTCAATGTATAGGGGCAACAACACTAGACGAATATCGTAAGTACATTGAAAAAGATGCTGCATTAGAAAGAAGATTCCAGCCTATTACAGTAGATGAACCAACTAGTGAAGAATCTGTTCAAATTTTAAAAGGGCTAAGAGATCGTTATGAAGCACACCATCGTGTATCTATAACAGACGAAGCTATTGAAGCTGCTGTTAAATTATCTGATCGCTATATCTCTGATCGCTTTTTACCAGATAAAGCTATTGATTTAATTGATGAAGCTGGCTCGAAAGTGCGCTTAAAATCGTATACAACTCCTCCAAATTTAAAAGAGCTAGAGGTAAAACTAGAGGAAGTTCGCAAAGAGAAGGATGCTTCCGTTCAAAGTCAAGAGTTTGAAAAAGCGGCATCTTTACGTGATACAGAGCAGCGATTAAGAGAGAAGCTAGAAGAAACGAAAAAGAGTTGGAAAGAAAAGCAAGGACAAGAAAATACAGAGGTTACTGTAGAGGATATTGCTAGTGTTGTATCTAGCTGGACCGGAATACCCGTATCTAAGCTTGCACAAACAGAAACAGATAAATTACTAAATATGGAGAACATCTTACATGATCGAGTAATTGGTCAAGAAGAAGCAGTTAAGGCTATCTCTAAGGCAGTAAGACGTGCTAGAGCAGGTTTAAAAGATCCTAAGCGTCCAATAGGCTCCTTTATATTCCTTGGTCCAACTGGAGTAGGTAAAACAGAGCTAGCTCGTGCGTTAGCAGAATCTATGTTTGGCGATGAGGATGCTATGATTCGAATCGATATGTCTGAATACATGGAAAAACACTCAACTTCTAGATTAGTGGGATCACCTCCAGGTTATGTTGGATATGAAGAAGGTGGACAATTAACAGAAAAGGTAAGAAGAAAGCCATATTCTGTTGTTCTTCTTGATGAGATTGAAAAGGCACATCCTGATGTATTCAACATTCTTCTACAGGTATTAGAAGATGGACGTTTAACAGATTCTAAAGGAAGAACAGTTGATTTTAGAAATACAGTCTTAATCATGACTTCTAACGTCGGAGCTTCAGCATTAAAACAAAACAAATATGTTGGTTTTAATGTACAAGATGGAGATCAAGATTATAAAGACATGAAAGGCAAAGTGTTGGAAGAGTTAAAAAGAGCATTCCGTCCTGAATTTCTTAACCGTATAGATGAAACAATTGTTTTCCATGCTTTAGAGAAGAAGCATCTAAGAGAGATCGTTACATTAATGGCTGATCAGTTAGTGAAACGTCTGAAAGAACAGGATATTCATTTAGCAATAACAGAAGCAGCTAAAGAGAAAATTGCGGAAGAGGGATATGATCCTGAATATGGAGCAAGACCACTACGTCGTGCTATTCAAAAACATATTGAAGACCGTCTATCCGAGGAACTCTTAAAAGGCACTATTTTAACAGGACAACAGGTTGATCTAGATGTTGAGAATGGCGAATTTATAGTAAAGCTGCAGAATTCGGATGCAGTCAACCTTCAAAAATAATTATCATTACCATAAAGTGACACACGTATTTTATTTATTTACGTGTGTCATTTGTTTATTATAGAAAAATAAGAGAAAATGAAGTTATTATTTTTCTAACTAGATATAAATGGAGGTTTAAGTTTGGCTAAAAGAAAAACAAAATTTATGTGTCAGGATTGTGGATATGAATCAGCCAAGTGGATGGGAAAGTGTCCTGGTTGTGGTAATTGGAACACAATGGTAGAAGAAGTAGAAAAGAGTTCTGGACAAAGAAAAGGTGCTTTTGCTCATACAGCTACCAGTACTATTGCAGCAAAGCCAATACCTATTACGAGCATCGAAACCGTTAATGAACCACGAATATATACTGAATTAGCAGAATTAAACCGTGTATTAGGTGGAGGCATTGTACGAGGATCTCTCGTATTAATTGGGGGAGATCCAGGGATTGGGAAATCAACTTTGCTACTACAGGTATCTTCTCAGTTAGCGCAGAAGAGACATTCTGTTTTATATGTATCGGGGGAAGAATCGCAGAAACAAACCAAGTTAAGAGCAGATCGTTTAGGAGTAATGTCAGAACACCTACTTGTTTATTCAGAAACAAATTTAGAGGAAATAAGCCGAACTATTGAAAATACCAACGTAGAGTTTGTTGTCATTGATTCCATACAAACCATCTATCACCCAGAAGTCACTTCAGCGCCAGGTAGTGTTTCTCAAGTAAGAGAGTGTACAGCAGAGCTAATGCGTATAGGGAAAACCAAAGGAATTGCTATTTTTATAGTTGGACATGTGACGAAAGAGGGCTCTATTGCAGGACCAAGGCTCTTAGAGCACATGGTGGATACTGTATTATATTTTGAAGGGGAACGCCATCATACTTATCGCATTTTGCGGGCTGTAAAGAATAGATTTGGATCTACTAATGAGATGGGTATTTTTGAAATGAAGGAATTTGGTCTAGAGGAAGTAGAAAATCCATCAGAGATTTTTCTAGAAGAGCGCTCACAAGGTGCGGCAGGTTCCACAGTTGTAGCATCAATGGAAGGTACAAGGCCAGTCTTGGTTGAAATTCAAGCTTTAATTTCTCCGACGAGCTTTGGTAATCCAAGGAGAATGGCTACAGGAATCGATCATAATAGAGTTCCACTCTTAATGGCTGTATTAGAGAAAAGAGTAGGTATGCTATTACAAAATCAAGATGCCTACCTGAAAGTAGCAGGTGGAGTAAAACTAGATGAACCTGCTATTGATTTAGCCATTGCCGTTAGTATTGCTTCAAGCTTTAGAGATAAGCCAACAAGAGCTACAGATTGTATTATTGGAGAAGTTGGTTTAACCGGTGAGGTAAGAAGGGTTTCTCGCATTGAACAAAGAGTACAGGAGGCTGCTAAGTTAGGGTTTGAGCGTGTGATTGTACCAGCTAATAATATAAGTGGATTTAAACCTCCTAAAGGAGTAGAAGTGATTGGAGTAAATACAGTGGCAGAGGCATTAACTGCTGCTCTAGGTTATTAGTAGATTACCTTTTATAAAGAAAAAAGCCGTTGAAGTGGAAAAAACTATGTGTTAAAATGGATTATTTAATTATTTGACATTAACTTGTTTTGAATGATAATCTAGTTTTATCCAATGAATTCATAAATTACTTATAAAAAATTAACTTTTTCATTACAAATAAAAAATTCCTGTAATAATAGGTTTCAAATTTAGGAATTTGTTTATAATGTGGAAGAGGAGGTGGAAGTATTGTTAAAACGCATTGTTCAGGCTTGTTTCTTAATTATCGGAGGAACAATTGGATTTTTATTTATTCCTGATTTATTTTCAGTGATGTCCATTAATTATGAGTTAATTAATAACGTATATGTGTCAGCAATACTTGGAGCCATTATATTTTATTTTATTACTTTCTGGGCGATTGATCACATCGTTAACTTTATTAAGTTATTAGAAGAAAAGATAGTAAAAGCTCCTATTACCGATATTATCTTTGGTGGTGTTGGAATAGCTTTTGGTTTAACCTTGGCTTTTTTAGTAGCGTATACTTTATCTTCTGTTCCAGTATTAAATACAGTTGCTCCTATTCTTTTAGCTTTACTTTTTGGTTATTTAGGGTTTCAAGTTGGATTTAAGAAAAGGGATGAATTACTGAATCTATTTACTGCTAGACGGAAGAAGTCAACAGAAGAAGAACCAGTTAAAGTAGAGAAAAGTGATTTAAAGATATTGGATACTAGTGTTATTATTGATGGAAGAATAGCAGATATATGTCGAACAGGATTTTTAGAAGGAACAATCGTTATTCCACAGTTTGTCTTGGGCGAGCTTCAGCATATTGCTGATTCATCAGACGCATTGAAGCGAAATCGAGGTAGAAGAGGATTGGACATTCTTAATAAAATCCAAAAGGAACTAGCAATTAAGGTAGAGATCTATGAAGGGGATTTTGAAGAAATCGCTGAGGTAGATAGCAAACTAGTTAAATTAGCTAAGTTGACAAATGGCATAGTCGTTACAAATGATTTCAATTTAAATAAAGTATGTGAATTACAAAAGGTTTCCGTTCTAAATATTAATGATTTGGCAAATGCCGTGAAACCAGTAGTTCTTCCCGGCGAAGAAATGAAAATCCAAATTATCAAGGATGGGAAAGAGCATAACCAAGGTGTTGCCTATCTTGATGATGGTACGATGATTGTTGTGGAAGAAGGTCGAAATTATATAGGTAAGCATATTGATGTAGTGGTTACTAGTGTCTTACAAACATCAGCAGGTAGAATGATTTTTGCTAAACCTAAGTTGTTAGAAAAAGCATTATAAAAGGGTAGGGGTTCATGTTATGGCTTATGAAGTCATTATTCCAGCAGCAGGACAAGGTAAAAGAATGGGTGTGGGTAAAAATAAGCTATTCTTAGAAATAGACGGCATCCCAGTTTTTATCCATACATTACAAGTATTTGAAGAAGATAATAATTGTCAGGGCATTTGGTTAGTGGTTAGTCCTCAGGATAAAGAAGAAATGCATCAATTACTTGAAAAATATGAGATAAAAAAGATTCAAGCTCTGGTAGAAGGTGGAAAAGAAAGACAACACAGTGTCTACCATGCAGTGAAAAGGATAAAAAACAACTCAATAGTGCTTGTTCATGATGCTGCAAGACCTTTTATTCAAATAGAGCAATTAGAAATATTAGCAGAAACTGCTAAAGAAAGCGGAGCAGCTGTTTTAGCGGTACCTATTAAAGATACAGTGAAAAAGGTACAAGGTGATTTAGTAGTAGAAACAGTGGAGCGTTCTAGCTTGTGGGCTATTCAAACCCCACAAGCTTTTCGCATTTCTATTTTAAAAGAGGCTCATGAGAAGGCAGAGTTAGATACATATGTAGGAACAGATGATGCAAGCTTGATTGAAAGATTAGGGTTTCCTGTACGTATTATAGAGGGAAATTACGATAATATTAAGCTTACAACTCCAGAGGATTTATATTTTGCAGAGGCTATTCTTGCGAAAAAAAGTATAGAAAAAATGAAAATAAAGGAGTAAACCAATGTTTCGAATAGGACAGGGTTTTGATGTACACCAATTAGTTGAGGGAAGACCGCTTATTATTGGAGGAATTGAAATTCCATATGAAAAAGGATTATTAGGTCATTCAGATGCAGATGTTCTATTGCATACTATTGCAGATGCATGTCTAGGTGCTGTAGGAGAAGGAGATATAGGGAAGCATTTTCCAGATACAGATGCGGCATTTAAAGATGCTGATTCTGCAAAACTACTTCAGCATGTGTGGGAAATTGTAAAGCAAAAAGGGTATGAATTAGTGAATGTGGATTGCACTATAATGGCTCAACAGCCAAAAATGGCTCCGCATATTAAAACAATGCAAGAAAGAATAGCTGAATTGTTAGAAACAAGTGCGGGAAATGTTAATGTGAAAGCTACAACAACTGAAAAGCTAGGCTTTACTGGAAGGGGAGAAGGGATTGCCTCTCTTGCAGTTGTTTTATTACAGAAAAGAACAGTTTAATAGCAATCTATAAGGGAAACGCTCTTTTAAAGGAAAAAACAAAATGATAGAATAGAGAACAAAAGCGTAAGTTATTAACCTATACGGTATTAGCACTAATATAATATATCTTTTATGAGAAAGTAATGGGATACACTTGCGTATTTATTAGAACTGAATAATTAAGGAGGCACATTGGCATGTCTAAAGAAATTCGTGTTCGGTATGCACCAAGTCCAACTGGACATTTGCATATAGGGAATGCGCGTACTGCACTATTTAACTATTTATTTGCTCGAAGCACTGGTGGCAAATTTATTATCCGTATTGAGGATACAGATAAAAAAAGAAACATCCAAGGTGGAGAAGAAAGCCAGTTGAAATATTTAAAATGGCTTGGAATGGACTGGGATGAAAGCGTAGATGTAGGTGGAGAGTACGGCCCATACCGTCAATCTGAGAGAAATGATATTTATAAAAAATACTATACGGAGCTTTTAGAGAAGGGCTTAGCTTATAAGTGCTATTGTACAGAAGAAGAGATTCTAGCTGAAAGAGAAGCACAAGTGAGTAAAGGGGAGACACCTAAATATTCAGGGAAGTGCCGTCATTTAACGAAGGAACAACAAGAGAAGCTAGAAGCAGAAGGAAGACAACCTAGTATTCGTATCTTAGTTCCAGAAAATGTGGTATATGAATTTGAAGATATGGTAAAAGGTTCTGTTTCTTTTGAATCGGAAACAATTGGTGATTATGTTATTGTGAAAAAAGATGGTACACCAACGTATAATTTTGCTGTAGCTATTGATGATCACTTAATGGAAATTTCCCATGTATTACGTGGAGACGATCATATTACTAATACACCTAAGCAGTTGATGATTTATGATGCTCTTGGGTGGGAGAGACCTGTTTTTGGTCATATGACATTAATCGTAAATGAAAATAGAAAGAAGCTTAGTAAGCGAGATGAATCTATTATTCAATTTATTGAACAGTATGAAGAGTTGGGTTATCTTCCTGAAGCTTTATTCAACTTCATTACACTACTTGGATGGTCACCTGAAGGAGAAGAGGAGATATTCTCTTTAGAAGAGTTCGTTCGTATTTTTGACCCAGCAAGATTATCAAAATCTCCAGCATTATTTGATCAAAATAAATTAGCATGGATGAATAATCAGTATATTAAGAAGGCAGAGCTAGATACAGTAATAGAACTTGCATTACCTCATTTAGTAAAAGCAGGCTTAGTAAGTGAAAATCGAACAGACACAGAAAATGCTTGGATAAGACGATTAGTGGATTTATACCAGGAACAAATGAGCTGTGGAGCAGACATTGTGGAATTATCTCCGTTATTCTTTGCTGATGACATCCAATATGAAGAAGAGGCAAAGGAAGTATTGGCTGGTGAACAAGTTCCTACTGTTGTACAAGCATTTAAAGACGCGCTTTCAGAAATGCCTGAGTGGAGTGCAGATCAAATTAAATCTGCGATAAAAGCCGTACAAAAGGCTACCGGGCAAAAAGGAAAGAACTTATTTATGCCAATTCGAGTAGCAACTACGGGGCAAACACATGGGCCTGATTTACCAAAAGCAATTGAGCTTTTAGGGCAAGACAAAATTGAGAGTCGCCTAGCAAAATTAATTAGTTAACTTTTTGCATAAAATGTAATATAGTATAGGAAATAAATAATAAAATAAGATAAATCGTAGATGAGGAAAAGTAAGAAAAGGAAGCTTTTTAGAGAGAATCATCATTGGCTGAAAGTGATTTAAGCTCATCCTTTTTTGAAGTGCACCTCTGAGTCTTTTATTGAAAAATAAATAGTCCCTTTTAGAAGGGAGTATTATTAAGTAGATAGAAGCGGGTTCCTACCCGTTATAAGGTCGAGTGGAGATTATTGCTTGGGCAATAATTTAAACAGAGTGGAACCGCGCCGAAAAAGCGTCTCTGTCTTTTTAGACAGGGACGTTTTTTGCTTTAAATCTTGCGAAAATACGAGTGTGAAGCAGTAAAAGCAAAGGGGATAACACATTTAGTCATAACAGGTAGATGAAAGGTATATTGCAAGAAAGAAGAGAAGATTTCTACTTGGTAGATTGGATTATGAGGGAGGGGTAGCTATGTTTCGGCGCATGAAAGAAGATATTTCGGTAATTTTCGAGCAGGATCCTGCTGCGAGAAGTTCATTGGAAGTAATATTAACATACTCTGGTTTACATGCTATATGGCTTCATAGAATAGCTCACTATTTATTTAGACATAATCGCTTTTTTCTAGCAAGAATGGTTTCTCAATTTAGTCGTTTTGTAACAGGGATTGAAATACACCCTGGAGCAAAGATTGGTAGACGACTATTTATAGACCATGGTATGGGAGTGGTAATTGGGGAGACTTGCGAAATAGGGGATAATGTAACGATATTCCAAGGAGTAACGCTAGGTGGAACGGGAAAAGAAAAAGGAAAAAGGCATCCGACAGTTAAGGATAATGCTTTAATTGCTTCAGGCGCCAAAGTCTTAGGTTCCATTGTGATTGGGGAATATGCCAAGATAGGTGCTGGCTCGGTTGTTTTGAAAGATGTACCAGCTAATTCAACAGTAGTAGGTATTCCTGGAAGAGTGAAAGTACAAGATGGTATTAAGATTAATAAGGATCTAAATCATTGTGACTTACCAGATCCACTCAGTGACCGATTAAAAGAGATGGAGTTAGAAATGACTCAGCTTAGAAATCTTATAAAGGAATTACAAGAAGAAAGGAGTTATAAGTAATGACTATTCAAATATATAACACTTTATCGAGATCAAAGGAGGAGTTTGTTCCTCTAGAAGAAGGAAAGGTAAAAATGTATGTATGTGGGCCGACAGTTTACAACTATATTCATATCGGAAATGCTCGTCCTGCCATCGTATTTGATACAGTTAGAAGATATTTGAAATTTCGTGGTTTTGATGTACAGTTTGTTTCTAACTTTACAGATGTAGACGATAAGTTAATTAAAGCAGCTAATGAGTTAGGAGAGACTGTACCAGTAATTGCCGACCGTTTTATTCAAGCATACTTTGAAGATGTATCAGCACTAGGCTGCAAAAAAGCAGATGTTCATCCAAGAGTAACAGAGAGTATGGATATCATTATTGACTTTATTGCAGCATTGGTTGATAAAGGGATTGCTTATGAATCAGAAGGGGATGTATATTACCACACAAGAGCGTTTGAAGGATATGGTAAGCTTTCGCATCAATCTATAGATGAATTGCGTTCTGGAGCGAGAATAGCAGTTGGGGAGAAAAAACAAGATTCTTTAGATTTTGCTCTTTGGAAAAAGGCTAAAGATGGAGAAATCTCCTGGGATAGTCCGTGGGGGAAAGGCAGACCTGGATGGCATATAGAATGCTCTGCGATGGTTCGCAAATACCTAGGTGACACAATTGATATTCATGCAGGTGGTCAAGATTTAGCCTTTCCACATCATGAGAACGAAATTGCTCAATCAGAAGCATTAACAGGGAAAACCTTTGCTAATTACTGGATGCACAATGGATATATTAATATTGATAATGAGAAGATGTCTAAGTCACTTGGGAATTTCATTACTGTTAACGATATTATTAAAATTCATGATCCTCAAGTGTTAAGATTTTTCATGCTTTCTGTGCACTATCGTAATCCAATTAACTATAGTGAAGAGGTATTAGAGAATACTAGAGCAGGGTTAGAAAGAATTAGAACATCTTATGAAAACCTAAAGCATCGCAGTGTATCTAGTACAGATCTTACAGATTCAAATGATGAGTGGCTAGAAAAGATGAAGGAATTACATGAACAATTTGTTACAAGTATGGATGATGATTTTAACACAGCCAATGCTATTTCCGTTCTATTTGAATTATCTCGACAAGCTAATTATTATCTGTTGGAAAAGACAACATCACCAACTGTGATTCATGCTTTTATGAATGAGTTTGAAGCATTGTTCGAAGTTCTAGGCTTATCTTTATCCGCAAACCAAGAACTTTTGGATGAAGAAATAGAAGCATTAATTGAGAAAAGAACGCAAGCTAGAAAAGATAGAAATTTTCAGTTGGCTGATCAAATTAGAGATGAATTAAAAGCAATGAACATTATTTTAGAAGACACCGCACAAGGTATACGTTGGAAAAGAGGGTAACAGATGATCCTCTATGAAAAAAAAGTAGATGAAAAACAACTGAACAGCTTAGCTCTTGCTTATATGGGCGATGCTGTTCTTGAAATTTATGTAAGACGACATTTATTGTATAGTGGAAAAGTGAAACCGAATAATCTTCATAGAGAAGCAACTAAATATGTTTCTGCAAAAGGACAAGCTAAAGTAGTTCACCGATTGCTGGATGAAGATTTTTTCTCTGAAGAAGAAATTGCGGTATTCAAGCGAGGAAGAAATGCGAAATCTGGGTCTGTTCCCAAAAATACAGATGTGCAAACATACAGAAACAGTACGGGGTTCGAAGCTGTACTTGGATATTTATATCTGGCTAATAAAGAAGAACGATTTGAAGAAATAATTAAAGCAACTTTCTCTATCATTGAGAGTAAATAGGAGGAACAAATAGTGTCTAGTGACTATATTGTTGGTAAAAATGCAGTAATAGAAGCATTAAAATCAGAGCGAGATGTAAATAAAATATTGATAGCAGAAGGATCACAGAAAGGACAAATGCAAACAGTCATTGGCTTAGCAAAGAATGCTAATGTACTTGTTCAGTTTGTACCTAAGAAGAAGTTAGATAGTTTAATTGATGCAAATCATCAAGGAGTTGTGGCACAAGTGGCAGCTTATCAATACGCCGAAATTGATGATTTATTCGCATTAGCCGAGAAAAAGCAAGAAACCCCATTTTTTTTACTTCTTGACGAAATTGAGGATCCTCACAATTTAGGTTCTATTATGAGAACAGCTGATGCAGTAGGGGCACATGGTATTATTATCCCTCGAAGAAGAGCAGTAGGTTTAACGGCAACAGTAGCTAAATCCTCTACAGGAGCAATTGAACACATACCAGTTGCAAGAGTTACCAATATGGCGAGAACGATTGATGAATTAAAGGAAAGAGGAATCTGGATAGCAGGAACCGATGCAAAAGGAAGTGAAGATTATCGTAGATTTGATGGCACAATGCCATTGGGACTAGTAATTGGTAGTGAAGGAAAAGGCATGGGAAGATTAATTAGAGAAAAATGTGATTTTCTCATCCATTTACCGATGGCTGGAGCAGTTACATCATTGAATGCATCCGTTGCAGCAGCACTTTTAATGTATGAGGTTTATCGTAAACGCTACCCACTAGAGGGATAAGATGGATATTCTGATAGTAGACGGATATAACATTATTGGAGCATGGCCAGAGTTAAATGTTTTGAAAAATAAGGATCTTGCAGCTGCTAGGGATACTTTAGTGGAAAAAATGGCTGAGTATCAGGGCTATTCCGGCTACCGTGTGATTATTGTTTTTGATGCCCATTTTGTTCGAGGAACGCAAAAAAAGTACAAAAATTATAAGGTAGAAGTAATTTTTACGAAAGAGAATGAATCCGCTGATGAACGGATTGAAAAAATGGCGATTGAATTAAATAATAGAAAAACACAAATATATGTAGCAACCTCTGACTTTACAGAGCAGTGGGCGATTTTTGGGCAGGGAGCATTAAGAAAATCCGCAAGAGAGTTGTTAATTGAAATGCATGGAATGGAAAGAGACATTGGGAAAAAGGTAAAGAAAATCAAAGAAAGAAAACCAGTTGCAAAGATTCCACTTACAAAAGAAGTAGAAGAAATTTTCGAAAAATGGCGACGTGGAGAGAAATGAGTTGTTGACGCTTAAAAAAAGCCTAGAGTATAATGGATTTATCCATGATTGCACGGTCGGGGGGATCTGTATGAGTACTGACAACGGGACTAAGAGTAACGAAAGTATGGAAAAATATATAGAACTTGATGATGAAGTGTTAGTGGAATTGGTGCATAAAGGACATAGCGATGCACTGGATTATTTAATTCAGAAGTATCGTAACTTTGTTCGAGCTAAAGCCAGATCCTATTTTCTTATTGGTGCTGATAAAGAAGATATCGTACAGGAAGGGATGATTGGTCTTTATAAGGCAATTCGTGACTTTAAAGAGGACAAGCTTTCCTCCTTTAAGGCTTTTGCAGAGTTGTGTATTACTAGGCAAATCATTACAGCAATTAAGACAGCTACAAGGCAAAAACATATTCCCTTAAATTCTTATGTTTCTTTAGATAAGCCCATTTATGACGAAGAATCTGATCGAACATTAATGGATGTTATATCTGGTGCTAAGGTGCTAGATCCAGAAGAGTTAATCATTAATCAGGAAGAGTATGACCATATCGAGATAAAAATGTCTGAATTATTAAGTGATTTAGAAAGAAAAGTACTTGCTTTATATCTAGACGGTCAATCTTATCAAGAGATTTCGGAAGAATTAAACAGACATGTGAAATCAATTGATAATGCTCTCCAAAGAGTCAAGAGGAAATTAGAGAGATACCTAGAATTACGAGAATTTTCTCTTTAAAAAGGAATAGAACAGCTTCTTACTGATATTGACATTGAATACTTGTACATGATACAGTTTTGTCAGATATAAAGGACGTAGAAGGTGTAGGATAGATGAGAAAGAAACTTGTATTAGCATGTGAAAAATGCGGTTCTAGAAATTATTCAACTGTGAGTAACAATGGGCCAGAACGATTAGAAATAAAGAAATTTTGTCAAAATTGTAATGCTCATACCATTCACAAAGAAACAAAATAATGCGCTTATGATAAGCTACCCGGTTTAAAAATGGAGGTACAACAAAAAATGCAAAGCACTATTAATTTTTTTCGTGAAGTTGGTAGGGAATTAAGAAAAGTTAGTTGGCCAAAAAAGAAAGAATTAACTAACTATACAATCACTGTATTAGTGACTGTTACCTTTTTTGCTATCTTCTTTGCAGTAGTAGACTTAGGAATTTCTGAACTTATTCGTTTAATACTTGAATAACCCTTATTCATTCATGGTATAATGGTAAAACGATAGGAAACATTTACAAAAGCCCGTTCAACGGGTTTTTTCATTTGCTGAAAAATAAATGACGATCCTAAAGGATATTAATAATAAAAATTCGCAGGGAGGGACGGACGAAGAAGTCCTCTTTTATGGAAAAAAATTGGTATGTAGTACATACGTACTCAGGCTATGAAAATAAAGTAAAAGCAAACTTAGAAAAAAGGGTAGAAACAATGGCGATGCAAGATAAAATCTTTCGTGTTGTTGTACCTGAAGAAGAAGAAACAGAAATTAAGAACGGGAAAACAAAAACAGTTAAACGAAAAGTGTTTCCAGGTTATGTGTTAGTAGAAATCGTAATGACAGATGATTCTTGGTACGTTGTTCGAAATACACCAGGCGTAACAGGATTTGTAGGGTCAGCCGGATCAGGTTCAAAGCCAACACCTCTTTTACCAGAAGAAGTACAAGGTCTTCTGAAGAGAATGGGAGTAGAAGAACAAAGAATTGAAATTGAAATCGAATTAGGTGAAACAGTGAAAGTAAACGAAGGTCCGTTTGCTAACTTTACTGGAACTGTTGAAGAGATTGACAAAGAAAAAGCCAAAGTAAAAGTGCTAGTGAATATGTTTGGTAGAGATACCCCAGTAGAGCTCGATTTTACACAAATTGAAAAATTTTAACCAGAAAACTTGAAATGATTTTGAAAAAGTGTTACTATTTCATAGGTCAGTATATCTCGTAAAGAGATAGGATATTGTCAAATTTCTTTATTTAATATAAAGACTAAGTTGAGTGGGAGGGGAAAACCCCTATTACCACATCACGGACTTTAAGGAGGTGTGTCTCGTGGCTAAAAAAGTAATTAAAGTTGTTAAATTACAAATCCCGGCAGCTAAAGCTAATCCGGCACCACCAGTTGGTCCTGCATTGGGTCAAGCAGGTGTAAACATCATGGGATTCTGTAAAGAGTTCAACGCTCGTACAGCTGAACAAGCTGGTCTAATCATTCCTGTTGAGATTACGGTTTTTGAAGACCGTTCATTTACATTTATTACAAAAACTCCACCTGCTGCAGTATTGCTTAAAAAAGCAGCTGGTATCGAGTCTGGTTCTGGTGAACCAAATCGTAATAAAGTAGCAACTGTGAAGCGTGACAAAGTACGCGAGATTGCTGAAACAAAAATGCCAGATTTAAATGCGGCAAGTGTTGAAGCAGCTATGCGTATGGTTGAAGGTACTGCACGTAGCATGGGTATTGTTATTGAAGACTAAACCTAAATAGGTTTGTTGATTAAGGTTGTGACGACGGTAAATCTTTAGTCGCAACCTTTATTCGTGGGAGGTAATTCCGCTAAAACCACAATTCAAGGAGGAAATAAAGTTATGGCTAAAAAAGGTAAGAAGTTTTTAGAAGCTATCAAACTTGTTGATCGTACTAAAGCTTACCCAATTCAAGAAGCAGTAGAGTTAGTGAAAAAAACTAGCACTACTAAATTTGATGCATCAGTTGAGGTTGCTTTCCGTTTAGGCGTTGACCCTAAGAAAGCTGACCAACAAATCCGTGGAGCAGTTGTTCTTCCAAACGGAACTGGTAAAACTCAACGCGTTTTAGTATTTGCTAAAGGCGAAAAATTAAAAGAAGCTGAAGCAGCAGGAGCAGACTATGTAGGCGATGCTGAATATATAAATAAAATCCAACAAGGTTGGTTCGATTTCGACGTAATCGTTGCAACTCCAGATATGATGGGTGAAGTTGGTAAACTTGGTCGTGTGTTAGGACCTAAAGGCTTAATGCCAAACCCTAAAACTGGTACAGTTACATTTGATGTAACTAAAGCAGTTAACGAAATTAAAGCAGGTAAAGTAGAATACCGTGTTGATAAAGCTGGAAACATCCACGTACCAATCGGTAAAGTATCTTTCGAAGATGCTAAACTTGTTGAAAACTTCAAAACTATTTTTGATACAATGGTAAAAGTGAAACCAGCTGCTGCAAAAGGAACTTACATGAAGAACGTTTCTGTTACTTCAACAATGGGACCTGGCGTAAAAGTAGATCCTTCTACTGTTTGATAAAATTTGGTATTTGACAAAGCAAGATAGATAGAATATACTACATCTTGTTGAAAAAAATAAATAACATTTGTACCGTAGACAGTAGGTGCTATTATTAGCTTAATTTCCTACCGAGGTAATACGATAGATTAGTCAGTTGTTAATGAACAACTATTGTATACACCTCCATGTCTTATTATGATATGGAGGATTTTATTTGTCGGTATGAATGTAGAAAATTCTACAGGAGGTGTAAAGATGAGCAGCGTAATCGAACAAAAACAACAAATAGTAAATGATATTGCTGAGAAATTTAAAGCTAGTAAATCAACGATCGTTGTTGACTATCGTGGTCTAACTGTTTCTGAAGTAACAGAACTTCGTAAACAACTACGTGAAGCAGGAATCGAGTTCAAAGTTTATAAAAACTCTTTAACTCGCCGTGCTGCTGAAGCTGTTGAATTAGCAGGTTTAAACGAATCATTAACTGGTCCAAACGCAATCGCGTTCAGTAATGAGGATGTTGTTGCACCAGCGAAAATTCTTAATGACTTTGCTAAAAAGCATGAAGCATTAGAAATCAAAGCAGGTGTAATCGAAGGGAACTTAGCAACTGTTGAAGAAGTGAAAGCTCTTGCTGAACTTCCATCACGCGAAGGTTTACTTTCTATGTTACTCAGCGTTCTTCAAGCACCAATTCGCAACTTCGCTCTTGTTACAAAAGCAGTTGCAGAACAAAAAGAAGAACAAGGCGCATAATATACATTTTCGAAATGTATCCTAAAAAACCCAAAATACAAGGAGGAACAATATAATGTCTAAAGAACAAATCTTAGAAGCAGTTAAAAACATGACTGTTTTAGAATTAAACGACTTAGTAAAAGCAATTGAAGAAGAATTCGGAGTAACTGCTGCTGCTCCTGTAGCTGTAGTTGCAGGTGGCGGAGAAGCTGCTGCAGAAAAAACTGAATTTGATGTAGTTCTAGCTTCTGCTGGAGATCAAAAAATCAAAGTTATCAAAGTAGTACGTGAAATCACAGGTCTTGGTCTTAAAGAAGCAAAAGAACTTGTTGACAACACACCAAAAGCTGTTAAAGAAGGCGCTTCTAAAGAAGAAGCTGAAGAAATCAAAGCTAAACTTGAAGAAGTTGGAGCTAACGTTGAAGTTAAGTAATGTTAGTTGAAAAAAGCTCGCTACCATAGCGAGCTTTTTTTACCTTAAAATTGTAGTGGTAAAACTACATTCCTCAAGTGGTCTTCCTTATAATAATCTCCTAAGGAGGTGTTCTAGAATGACAGAACATTATTATTCCCGAACCCAAAATGTAAACAGTGATCCTAATTACTGGGATTTCACCCTAAAGGGAAATACAATACGCTTTAAAACCGATAATGGTGTTTTCTCGAAAAAAGAAGTAGATTTTGGCTCCAGAATGCTGATTGAAGCTTACCAGTTTCCAGATGTTTATGGTGATATCTTAGATGTTGGTTGTGGTTATGGGCCGATTGGTCTTTCTATTGCTAAAGTTTCAAAAGATAGGACAATTCACATGGTTGATGTAAATCAACGTGCGATGGAGTTGGCAAAAGAGAATGCAGGTAACAATCAGATAAAGAATGTTAAAGTTTATGAAAGTGATCGACTTCTGCAAGTAGAAAAAGGAAGATTTGCTTCTATATTAACGAATCCTCCCATTAGAGCAGGTAAAAAAATTGTTCATGATATATTAGAACAAAGCTATGAATGCTTAGTGAATTATGGGGAACTATGGGTGGTTATCCAAAAAAAACAAGGAGCTCCATCTGCGATAGAAAAACTAAAGCGGTTTTTTAGCGAAGTAGAGGTAGTAGAAAAGAAAAAAGGTTATTTTATTATTAAGGCAAAAAGGATTGACTAGTCCTAGTCATTGTGATAGCATTGTATAATGCCAATATAATATTTTTCTGAAACTCACAATTTTATCTTGACTATTGTATAAAAATGGTGATAGAAGGAAAAACTAACAGAATAATATTAGAAATATGAAATTGTGGTTTTTTGATTGGAAAACCCTTTTTCTTTTTGTCTTATAAAAAATAATGTTATTATCTTTTTATAAGACGTAAATAGATGTACTATAACGTTTGATTTGAGGGGTGAATCAGTTGACAGGTCAACTTGTTCAGTATGGACGACACCGCCAGCGGAGAAGCTACGCACGTATTAGTGAAGTATTAGAATTACCAAATCTTATTGAAATCCAAACCTCTTCCTATCAATGGTTTTTAGATGAGGGATTGCGAGAAATGTTTCAGGACATTTCACCAATTGAAGATTTTACAGGCAATTTATCGCTTGATTTCATTGACTACAGCTTGGGTGATCCTAAGTATTCAGTTGAAGAATCCAAAGAACGAGATGTTACATACTCAGCACCATTGCGTGTGAAGGTTCGTCTTGTTAATAAGGAAACAGGAGAAGTAAAAGACCAGGATGTGTTCATGGGAGATTTCCCTCTAATGACTGAAACTGGTACCTTCGTTATTAACGGTGCAGAACGCGTTATCGTTTCTCAGTTAGTTCGATCTCCAAGTGTATACTATAATGGAAAGCTCGATAAAAACGGGAAAAAAGGATTTACTGCAACAGTTATTCCTAACCGTGGTGCATGGTTAGAATATGAAACAGATGCTAAGGATGTCGTATATGTACGTATTGACCGTACACGTAAGCTTCCAGTAACTGTTCTTTTACGTGCTCTAGGATTTGGATCCGATCAAGAAATCATTGAATTGATTGGTGATAACGAATACCTACGTAACACATTAGAAAAAGATAATACAGAAGGCACAGACAAAGCTCTATTAGAAATTTATGAGCGTCTTCGCCCGGGTGAGCCACCTACGGTAGAAAATGCTAAGAGTTTATTAGTATCAAGATTCTTCGATCCAAAAAGATATGATCTTGCTAATGTAGGACGCTATAAAATTAATAAAAAGCTACACATTAAAAATAGATTATTTGGTCATCGTTTAGCAGAAACGCTTGTGGATCCTGAAACAGGCGAAATCATTGCTGAAAAAGGCACGCTTTTAGATCGTCGTGCTCTTGATCGAATTATCCCTAATTTAGAGAATAACATTGGTTTCAAAACACTAAACCCTTATGGTGGAGTTTTAGAAGATGATGTTATTGTTCAATCAGTAAAAATCTATTCTCCATTAGATGAAGGAGAAAAAGAGATTAATGTTATTAGTAATGCGTATGTAGAAGAAGCTGTTAAAAACATTTCTCCTGCAGATATTATTTCTTCTATCAGTTATTTCTTTAATCTTCTACATGGAATAGGTTTAACAGATGATATTGATCACTTAGGTAACAGACGTCTTCGTTCTGTTGGTGAGTTGTTGCAAAACCAGTTCCGTATTGGTTTATCAAGAATGGAACGTGTAGTTCGTGAAAGAATGTCTATTCAGGATACGAATACTATTACACCTCAACAATTAATCAATATTAGACCAGTTATTGCATCCATTAAAGAATTCTTTGGAAGCTCTCAGCTTTCTCAGTTCATGGACCAAACAAACCCATTAGCGGAATTAACGCATAAACGTCGTCTTTCTGCATTAGGGCCTGGTGGATTAACAAGAGAGCGTGCAGGGATGGAAGTTCGTGACGTTCACTATTCTCACTATGGACGTATGTGTCCAATTGAAACGCCTGAGGGACCAAACATTGGGTTAATAAACTCTTTATCATCTTATGCAAAAGTAAATCGATTTGGGTTTATTGAAACACCATATCGTCGTGTTGATCCTGAGACAGGAAAAGTATCTTCACGTATTGACTACTTAACTGCAGATGAGCAAGATAATTACGTAGTTGCCCAAGCGAATGCTCGTTTAGGTGATGATGGATCATTCTTAGATGAAGATGTTGTAGCTCGTTTCCGTGATGAAAACGTAGTAGTCAAACGTGATCGTATTGACTATATGGACGTTTCTCCAAAACAGGTTGTATCTGCTGCGACAGCATGTATTCCATTCTTAGAAAACGATGACTCTAACCGTGCACTTATGGGTGCGAACATGCAACGTCAAGCAGTACCTTTAATGCAACCAGAAGCTCCAAGAGTAGGAACTGGAATGGAATATGTTTCAGGTAAAGACTCAGGTGCTGCTGTAATCTGTAAGCATCCTGGTATTGTTGAACATGTTGAAGCTCGTGAGGTATGGGTAAGACGCGTTTCTGAAGTAGATGGTCAAGAAGTAAAAGGTAATCTTGATAAATATAAAATGCTTAAATTTGTTCGTTCTAACCAAGGTACATGTTATAACCAACGCCCAATTGTTGCTGTAGGCAATAGAGTAACAAAAGGCGAAGTATTAGCGGATGGACCTTCTATGGAACTGGGTGAATTAGCACTTGGTCGTAACGTACTAGTTGCATTTATGACATGGGATGGTTACAACTACGAGGATGCAATCATCATGAGTGAGCGTCTAGTTAAAGATGATGTATACACTTCTATCCATATAGAAGAGTATGAGTCAGAATCCCGTGATACTAAATTAGGACCTGAAGAAATTACACGTGATATTCCGAATGTTGGGGAAGATGCTTTACGTAACTTAGACGACCGAGGAATCATCAGAATTGGTGCTGAAGTGAAAGATGGAGATTTACTAGTTGGTAAAGTTACACCTAAAGGGGTAACAGAACTAACAGCAGAAGAACGTCTACTACACGCTATTTTCGGTGAAAAAGCACGTGAAGTACGTGATACAAGTTTACGCGTACCACATGGTGGCGGCGGTATTGTTCATGATGTTAAAGTCTTCAACAGAGAAGATGGAGATGAACTACCACCAGGTGTTAACCAGCTAGTTCGTGTATATATTGTACAAAAAAGAAAAATCCATGAAGGCGATAAAATGGCAGGACGACATGGTAATAAAGGGGTTATCTCTAGATTATTACCAGAAGAAGATATGCCATATCTGCCAGATGGAACACCAGTTGATATCATGTTAAACCCACTAGGGGTTCCTTCTCGTATGAATATCGGTCAGGTATTAGAATTGCACCTTGGAATGGCAGCTAGAAGCTTAAATATCCATGTTGCATCTCCAGTATTTGATGGAGCGCGTGAGGAAGACGTTTGGGAAACAATTCGTGAAGCTGGAATGGCACAAGATGCTAAGACAGTCCTATATGATGGACGTTCTGGCGAACCATTTGATAACCGTGTCTCTGTAGGTGTCATGTATATGATTAAACTTGCTCACATGGTTGATGATAAGCTACATGCTCGTTCAACTGGACCGTACTCTCTAGTAACCCAGCAACCACTTGGAGGAAAAGCTCAATTTGGTGGACAGCGTTTTGGAGAGATGGAAGTTTGGGCACTTGAGGCATATGGTGCAGCTTATACATTACAAGAGATTCTTACTGTTAAATCAGATGACGTTGTTGGTCGTGTGAAAACATATGAAGCAATTGTTAAAGGTGAAAATGTACCAGAACCAGGAGTACCAGAATCATTCCGTGTATTAATGAAAGAACTTCAAAGTTTAGGATTGGATGTAAAAATTCTATCTAGCACGGAAGAAGAGATTGAAATGAGAGATACAGATGATGATGATGATGTTCAACAAGCTGAATCTCTAACAATAGTACCTGAGACTGAAGAGACTCAATCAGAAAAGGTAGGCATGCAAGAATAAAAGGATAATGAAAAGGCCTGTCTAAAACAAAAGGGTCAGACTCCACTAGAAAAGACATCTAGATAGAAGATCCATGCGATTTCTTTTATAAATAGATTGTTAGGTGAAGTCAGACCCTTTTGTGACGGCCATTCTTTGAATATAAACAGTTTTGTGATTGTCTATGTAAGGCAAATAGCCTGAAGATCGAAAGGGAGGTAGGACCCTTGTTGGATGTAAATAATTTTGAATTTATGAAAATAGGTCTAGCTTCACCAGACAAAATCCGTTCATGGTCATTTGGTGAAGTGAAAAAACCAGAAACAATTAACTATCGTACTTTAAAACCAGAAAAAGACGGCTTATTCTGTGAGAGAATTTTTGGTCCTACAAAAGACTGGGAATGTCATTGTGGTAAATACAAGCGTGTCCGTTATAAAGGGGTAGTATGTGATCGTTGTGGTGTAGAAGTTACTCGCGCTAAAGTGCGTCGTGAGCGTATGGGGCATATTGAATTAGCAGCACCAGTTTCACATATTTGGTACTTTAAAGGGATCCCTAGCCGAATGGGCTTGGTTCTTGATATGTCACCTCGTGCACTAGAAGAAGTTATTTACTTTGCTTCATATGTAGTAACAGATCCAGGTGATACGGCACTCGAAAAGAAACAACTACTTTCTGAAAAAGAGTACCGTGCTTACCGTGATAAATATGGAGTGAAATTCCAAGCATCAATGGGCGCAGAATCAATTAAGAAATTACTTTCTGATATTGATTTAAATAAAGATGTAGAAGCTTTAAAAGAAGAATTAAAAACAGCTCAAGGGCAAAGAAGAACGAGAGCAATCAAGAGATTAGAAGTACTTGAAGCATTTCGTGGCTCAGGAAATGAACCTTCTTGGATGATTTTAGATGTACTACCAGTAATTCCACCAGAATTACGTCCGATGGTTCAATTAGATGGTGGACGTTTTGCTACATCAGATCTAAATGATCTTTATCGTCGTGTTATTAACCGTAATAACCGTTTAAAAAGATTATTAGATTTAGGTGCTCCAAGCATTATCGTTCAAAACGAAAAACGTATGCTACAAGAAGCTGTAGATGCGTTGATTGACAATGGTCGTCGTGGTCGTCCGGTTACTGGTCCTGGTAACAGACCTCTAAAATCACTATCGCATATGTTAAAAGGGAAACAAGGTCGTTTCCGTCAAAACTTACTTGGTAAACGTGTTGATTACTCTGGACGTTCTGTAATTGTTGTAGGACCTAACTTAAAAATGTTCCAATGTGGTCTACCAAGAGAAATGGCTATTGAATTATTCAAACCATTTGTAATGAAAGAGTTAGTGGAAAAGGGTATTGCTCATAATATTAAATCCGCTAAGAGAAAAATTGAAAGACTTCAACCAGAAGTTTGGGATGTACTAGAAGAAGTTATTAAGGAGCATCCAGTTTTACTTAACCGTGCCCCTACTCTTCATAGACTAGGTATCCAAGCATTTGAACCTACACTAGTAGAAGGTCGTGCAATTAGACTTCATCCATTAGTATGTACAGCATATAACGCTGATTTTGATGGTGACCAAATGGCTGTTCACGTTCCATTATCTTCTGAAGCACAAGCAGAAGCGCGTCTATTAATGTTAGCTGCTCAAAATATCTTGAACCCTAAAGATGGTAAACCAGTTGTTACTCCTTCTCAGGATATGGTATTAGGAAACTACTACTTAACACTAGAGCGTGAAGGTGCAGTTGGAGAAGGTATGGTATTTAATGATACGAATGAAGCAATCTTAGCATACCAAAACGGTTATGTTCATTTACACACTCGTGTAGCTGTTCGTGCTAGTTCATTGAATAACCAAACATTCACAGAAGAACAGAATAAACAATTACTTCTAACTACAGTTGGTAAGTTAATATTTAATGAAATTTTACCAGAATCATTCCCGTTCATTAATGAACCTACTAAAGATAATTTGGAAGAAAAAACACCAGAGAAATACTTTGTAGAAGCTGGTACAAATGTTTTAGAAGCAATTCAAGCATTATCTATTATTGAACCTTTCAAGAAGAAAATTTTAGGTAATATCATCGCAGAAGTATTTAAACGTTTCAAAATTACAGAAACATCTAAAATGCTAGATAGAATGAAAGATTTAGGGTTTAAGCATTCTACAAAAGCAGGTATTACAGTTGGTGTATCTGACATCGTTGTATTAGGTGAAAAACAAGAAATTATTGAAGAAGCACAAGGGAAAGTAGATAATGTATTAAAACAATTTAGACGTGGTTTAATAACGGAAGAAGAACGTTATGATCGAGTAATTTCTATCTGGAGTTCAGCGAAGGATGTTATCCAAGCGAAACTGATGAAATCTCTTGATAAACGAAATCCAATCTTTATGATGAGTGATTCCGGTGCTCGTGGTAACGCATCTAACTTTACACAGCTTGCTGGTATGCGCGGACTTATGGCCAACCCAGCTGGTAGAATTATTGAATTACCAATTATCTCAAGTTTCCGTGAAGGTCTGACAGTATTAGAATACTTTATTTCTACTCATGGTGCTCGTAAAGGTCTTGCAGATACAGCGTTAAAAACAGCTGACTCAGGTTACTTAACTCGTCGTCTAGTAGACGTAGCACAAGATGTTATTATTCGTGATGACGATTGTGGTACAGATAGAGGATTACTAGTTTCTGCTCTTAGAGAAGGTACAGAAATAATTGAACCACTTGATGAGCGTTTAATTGGCCGTTATGCAAGAAGAGCTATTAAGCATCCAGAAACAAAAGAAGTTATGGTTCCTGAAAATGGACTAATAACAGAAGACTTAGCTACTGAAATTCTAGAAGCTAACATTGAGGAAGTGTGGATTCGTTCTGCTTTCACATGTAATACTCGTCATGGCGTATGTAAGAAATGTTATGGTCGTAACTTAGCAACTGGTCAAGAAGTTGAAGTTGGAGAAGCAGTTGGTATTATTGCTGCTCAATCAATTGGTGAACCAGGAACTCAGTTAACGATGCGTACATTCCATACAGGTGGAGTTGCTGGAGATGATATTACACAAGGTCTACCTCGTATCCAAGAAATTTTTGAAGCTCGTAATCCGAAAGGTCAAGCGGTAATTTCGGAATTAGCAGGGGTAGTAGTGGGTATTAACGAAGGCAGAGATCGCCAACATGAAATAATTGTCCAAGGTGAACTTGAATCTAGAACTTACACAGCGCCTTACACAGCACGTCTTAAAGTTAAAATTGACGATGTAGTAGCACAAGGTCAAGAGTTAACAGAAGGTTCTATTGATCCTAAGGAATTAATTAAAGTTAAGAGTGTAACAGCAGTTCAAGAATATCTTCTACGTGAAGTTCAAAAAGTTTATCGTATGCAAGGGGTAGAAATTGGAGATAAGCACGTGGAAGTAATGGTAAGACAAATGCTTCGTAAAATCCGAGTAGTGGATGCTGGTGAAACAGATGTACTACCTGGAACATTACTTGATATTCATCAATTTACAGATGCGAATGCCAAAGCGCTTAGCCAAGGTAAATTACCTGCAACTGGAAGACCAGTATTATTAGGTATTACTAAAGCATCTTTAGAAACGGATTCTTTCTTATCAGCGGCATCATTCCAAGAAACAACTAGAGTACTAACAGATGCAGCTATTAAAGGAAAACGCGATGAATTATTAGGATTAAAAGAAAATGTAATCATTGGTAAACTAGTTCCTGCTGGAACGGGTATGCCAAGATATCGTCATGCAGAGCCTATTACTGCTGAAGAAGCAGTAGAAGAATCTGTGACAGTAGAGTAGTAAAAAACACAGAAGGTAAATAGTTTTATTTGCCTTCTGTATATAGTACTTTTAATTTTTCTAGGAAAATAATTGACATCTTATTTTATAGATGATACTATATCAAAGGTGCTCCTATTCACCTGTTACTTTGGAGGATGCATAAATGTCTTATGAAAAAGTATCACAGGCCAAAAAAGTAGTAGTAGGAACAAAGCAAACAGTAAAAGCGTTAAAATCAGGAATAGTAAAAGAAATTCTAGTTGCAGAAGATGCGGATACTTTTATTATAAAAGAGCTTTCTAAAGTAGCAGAAGAGAATAATATTCCTATTATACTTGTAGAGTCCATGAAGAAGCTTGGCGAATCATGTGGAATAGAAGTAGGCGCAGCAACTGTTGCCATAATTAATTAAAACTGTTTTTATGGATTACCATGAAAACTTTGTTTTTACCCTAATATGAACCACCTGGATGTGTGGACTTCAAAGAAAAAAGAAGGGAGGAAAAAGAAATGCCAACAATTAACCAATTAGTGCGCAAGCCTCGTCAGACTGCTGAAGAAAAGTCGAAGTCTCCTGCGTTAAACAAAGGTTATAACAGTTTCAAAAAAACACAAACTAACGTATCATCACCTCAAAAACGTGGGGTATGTACTCGTGTTGGTACTATGACACCGAAAAAACCAAACTCAGCATTACGTAAATATGCTCGTGTACGTTTAACAAACGGTATCGAAGTAACAGCTTACATTCCTGGTATTGGTCACAACCTACAAGAACATAGTGTTGTACTGATCCGTGGAGGACGTGTAAAAGATTTACCGGGGGTGCGTTACCATATCGTACGCGGTGCTCTTGATACTGCTGGTGTTAACAACCGTATGCAAGGTCGTTCTAAATACGGTACTAAGCGACCAAAAGCAGCAAAAAAATAATCTAAAAAGAACTATTTAACATAGCCGAAAGGAGGAAAATCAATGCCACGTAAAGGTCCTGTAGCAAAAAGAGACGTTTTACCTGATCCGATTTACAATTCTAAACTTGTATCTCGTTTAATTAACAAAATGATGATTGATGGTAAGAGAGGTAAATCTCAAGCTATTCTATATTCTGCATTTGAAATCGTTGCTGAGCGTTCTGGTAAAGAAGCAATCGAAGTTTTCGATCAAGCACTTAAGAACATCATGCCTGTTCTTGAAGTAAGAGCACGCCGTGTTGGTGGTTCTAACTATCAAGTTCCTGTGGAGGTTCGTCCAGAAAGACGTACTACTCTTGGTCTTCGTTGGTTAGTAAACTATTCTCGTCTTCGTGGTGAGAAAACAATGGAAGAAAGATTAGCTTACGAAATCCTAGATGCAGCTAATAACACTGGTGCTTCAGTTAAAAAACGTGAAGATACACACAAAATGGCAGAAGCTAACAAAGCATTTGCTCACTACCGTTGGTAGGATTAAGCATTACAAAAATACTTTCCTTATGAAAGGAGAAAAACCATATGGCAAGAGAGTTCTCCTTAGAAAATACTCGTAATATCGGTATCATGGCTCACATCGATGCTGGTAAAACGACTACAACTGAGCGTGTACTTTATTACACTGGTCGTATTCACAAAATTGGTGAAACTCATGAAGGTGCATCTCAAATGGACTGGATGGAGCAAGAACAAGAGCGTGGAATTACCATTACATCTGCAGCAACAACTGCACAATGGAAAGGTAACCGTGTAAACATCATCGATACACCTGGACACGTAGACTTCACTGTAGAAGTTGAACGTTCATTACGTGTACTTGATGGTGCAGTTGCAGTACTTGATGCACAATCTGGTGTTGAACCACAAACAGAAACTGTTTGGCGTCAAGCTACAACTTACGGTGTACCTCGTGTAGTTTTTGTAAACAAAATGGATAAAATAGGTGCTGATTTCCTTTATTCATTAAAAACTCTAGACGATCGTTTACAAGCAAATGCTCATGCAATTCAACTACCAATTGGTGCTGAAGATCAATTCGAAGGTATCATTGATTTAGTTGAAATGAAAGCTACATTCTATGGAAATGACCTTGGAACTGATATCCAAGTAAAAGAAATTCCAGAAGAGTACTTAGAGCTTGCGGAAGAATATCGTGAAAAATTAGTAGAAGCAGTTGCAGAACTTGATGAAGAGTTAATGGAAAAATACCTAGGCGGAGAAGAAATCACTACTGATGAACTTAAAGCTGGTATCCGTAAAGGAACTGTTAACGTTGAATTTTATCCTGTAATTTGTGGATCTGCTTTCAAAAACAAAGGTGTTCAATTAATGCTTGATGCTGTTATTGATTACTTACCATCTCCATTAGATGTACCAGCAATTAAAGGTACTCTTCCTGATTCAGATGAAGTAGTTGAAAAACATTCAAGTGATGAAGAGCCATTTGCAGCTTTAGCGTTTAAAGTTATGACAGACCCATTTGTTGGGAAGTTAACTTTCTTCCGCGTATACTCTGGTACATTGAACTCAGGTTCATATGTACAAAACTCTACAAAAGGTAAACGTGAGCGTGTTGGTCGTATTCTACAAATGCATGCTAACAGCCGTCAAGAGATTACAGAAGTATTTGCTGGTGACATCGCAGCTGCTGTAGGTTTAAAAGATACTACAACTGGAGATACTCTATGTGATGAAAAGAACCTAGTTATCTTAGAATCAATGGAATTCCCAGAACCAGTTATTGAACTGTCTATCGAGCCTAAATCAAAAGCTGACCAAGACAAAATGACAACTGCTCTAGTAAAATTACAAGAAGAAGATCCAACATTCCGTGCGCATACTAACCAAGAAACTGGTCAAGTAATCATCGCTGGTATGGGTGAGCTTCACTTAGATATTTTAGTAGACCGTATGCGTCGTGAGTTTAAGGTTGAAGCTAATGTTGGTGCTCCTCAGGTTGCTTATCGTGAGACATTCCGCTCTTCTGCATCTGTAGAAGGTAAATTCTCTCGTCAGTCTGGTGGACGTGGACAATATGGTCATGTTTGGATCGAATTCGCTCCAAACGAAGAAGGTAAAGGCTTCGAGTTCGAAAATGCTATCGTGGGTGGGGTTGTTCCTCGTGAATATATCGCTCCTGTACAAGCTGGACTAGAAGATGCATTACAAAGAGGAGTACTTGCTGGCTATCCATTGGTAGACATTAAAGCGAAATTATTTGATGGATCTTACCATGATGTTGACTCATCTGAAATGGCGTTTAAAATTGCTGCTTCAATGGCATTGAAAAATGCAGCATCAAAATGTAGCCCAGTAATCCTTGAACCTGTTATGAAAGTTGAAGTAATCATTCCTGAAGAATACATGGGTGATATCATGGGTAACATCACTTCTCGTCGTGGACGTGTTGAAGGTATGGAAGCTCGTGGTAATGCACAAGTAGTTCGTGCAATGGTTCCACTTTCTGAGATGTTCGGATATGCTACTACTTTACGTTCTAGTACTCAAGGTCGTGGAGTATTCTCAATGACTTTCGATCACTATGAAGAAGTACCAAAATCAATCTCTGAAGAGATCATCAAAAAAAATAAAGGGTAATTGTTGATTTTACCCTTTTAATGAAGTATAACTACTATTGTAAGTAATAAAGCTGTGATAAATAATCACAGCTCTATACAAATACTTAATGTTTATAAATCAAAGGAGGATTTTCCAAAATGGCAAAAGCTAAATTCGATCGTTCTAAGCCACACGTAAATATTGGAACAATTGGTCACGTTGACCACGGTAAAACTACTTTAACAGCTGCTATCACAACTGTACTTGCTAAAGCAGGTGGAGCTGAAGCTCGCGGTTATGATCAAATCGACGCTGCTCCAGAAGAGCGTGAGCGTGGAATTACAATCTCAACTGCACACGTTGAGTATGAAACAGAAACTCGTCACTATGCACACGTTGACTGCCCAGGACATGCTGACTATGTTAAAAACATGATCACAGGTGCAGCTCAAATGGACGGTGGTATCCTAGTAGTATCTGCTACTGATGGTCCAATGCCACAAACTCGTGAGCACATCCTTCTTTCTCGTCAAGTTGGTGTACCTCACTTAGTAGTATTCTTAAACAAATGTGATATGGTTGATGATGAAGAGTTATTAGAACTTGTAGAAATGGAAGTTCGTGACCTTCTTTCTGAATATGAATTCCCTGGTGATGATATTCCAGTAATTAAAGGTTCTGCTCTTAAAGCTCTTGAAGGAGAAGCTGCTTGGGAAGAAAAAATCACTGAGCTTATGGCTGCAGTTGATGAGTATATCCCAACTCCTGCTCGTGACACTGAAAAACCTTTCATGATGCCAGTTGAGGATGTATTCTCAATCACTGGTCGTGGAACAGTTGCTACAGGTCGTGTTGAGCGTGGACAAGTTAAAGTTGGTGACGTTATCGACATCATCGGTTTAGCTGAAGAGAAAAAATCAACAACTGTAACTGGTGTTGAAATGTTCCGTAAATTACTAGATTATGCTGAAGCTGGAGACAACATTGGAGCTCTTCTTCGTGGGGTTGCTCGTGAAGATATCCAACGTGGACAAGTTTTAGCAAAACCAGGAACAATCACTCCACACGTAAAATTCAAAGCTGAAGTTTACGTTTTATCTAAAGAAGAAGGTGGACGTCATACTCCATTCTTCACAAACTACCGTCCTCAGTTCTACTTCCGTACAACTGATGTAACTGGTATTTGTAACCTTCCTGAAGGTGTAGAAATGGTTATGCCTGGTGACAACATTGAAATGGACGTGGAATTAATTTCTTCAATCGCTATCGAAGAAGGAACTAAATTCTCTATCCGTGAAGGTGGACGTACAGTAGGCGCTGGCGTAGTTGCTACTATCGTTGAGTAATACCATATAAAACGACAAGCTGTTTAACAGCTTGTCGTATTTTTTATATCTACATACAGAATTTAAAAGTATGTCATGATCCTAGTTAACTGCACAAGAGATATTTCCATTTTTTATACTATATTCTTCTTATAGATAGTTTGATAGTATAGAGATACTGTGTGAGTGCACTATATCTAAAATAACTAATAAAACCGTTAATAGCTTGATATTTATATCAGCAATGGTTATAATAATCTGAGTGTAGAAAAGCAAAAAGAAATTTAATTTAACTATTGATTTCTTAGGCTGATATCTGTATAATAGACAATGTTGGTCTTTGACTGCGATGATGTGAGAGGTTGCTGACACACCCGGCCGCTTTGCCATGGCGAGTGTGTGGGAAATTCTTGCGGAGAATGTCTATTTCAAAATAGGCGAAAAGGAGGGAAAGTAATGGCAAAACAAAAAATTCGTATCCGTTTAAAAGCGTATGATCATAGAATTCTAGATCAATCTGCTGAGAAAATAGTTGAAACTGCAAAACGTTCTGGTGCTGCTGTATCAGGTCCGATTCCGTTACCGACTGAAAAGTCAATTTACACAATCTTACGTGCGGTTCATAAATATAAAGATTCTCGTGAGCAATTTGAAATGCGTACGCATAAACGTTTAATCGACATCGTGAACCCAACTCCACAAACAGTTGATTCATTAATGCGTCTTGATTTACCATCAGGTGTAGATATCGAAATTAAATTATAATTGAAATAAATATTAAAACATTCAGGAGGTGTGACTTAAATGACCAAAGGAATCTTAGGAAGAAAAATTGGTATGACTCAAGTATTTGCTGAAAACGGGAACCTTATCCCAGTAACAGTAGTTGAAGCTGCTCAAAACATTGTTCTTCAAAAGAAAACAGTTGAATCTGATGGATATACATCACTTCAAATTGGATTCGAAGACAAACGTGAAAAGTTAGCTAACAAACCTGAAAAAGGTCATGTTGCAAAAGCAAACACTGCTCCTAAGCGCTTCGTTCGTGAATTTACAGAAGTTAGCGTTGATGAGTATGAGGTTGGTCAAGAAGTCAAAGTAAGTATTTTCGCAGAAGGCGATATCGTAGATGTAACAGGTATCTCTAAAGGGAAAGGTTTCCAAGGTTCTATCAAGCGCCACGGACAATCTCGCGGACCAATGGCCCATGGATCTCGTTATCATCGTCGCCCAGGTTCAATGGGACCTGTAGCTCCAAACCGTGTATTTAAAGGTAAAGCATTACCTGGACGTATGGGTGGAGAGCAAGTAACTGTTCAGAACTTAGAAATCGTAAAAGTAGATGCTGAGCGCAACCTATTACTTATCAAAGGTAATGTACCAGGTTCTAGAAAAGCACTATTGAAAATTAAGACTGCAGTTAAAGCTAAATAAGTAATTAATCAAGAAAGGAGGAAATAAGAATGCCTAAAGTTGCATTATTCAACCAAGACGGTACTCAAAACGGAGAAATCCAGTTAAATGATGCTGTATTTGGAATTGAGCCTAACAACCATGTTTTATTTGAAGCAGTTGTTATGCAAAGAGCTTCTTTACGTCAAGGAACTCATAAAACTAAAATCCGTTCTGAGGTAAGAGGTGGCGGACGTAAGCCATGGCGCCAAAAAGGTACAGGACGTGCACGTCAAGGATCTATCAGATCTCCACAATGGCGTGGTGGTGGTACTGTATTCGGACCAACTCCACGTAGCTACAGCTACAAATTACCTAAAAAAGTTCGTAGATTAGCAATTAAATCTGCACTATCTACTAAAGCATTAGAAGAAAATGTTTTAGTATTACAAAACCTTGCTTTTGATGCACCTAAAACAAAAGATTTCAAAGCTGTATTAGGTAATCTTTCTGTTGAGAAAAAAGCACTAATCGTAACTGCTGACCTAGATGAGAATGTAGCATTATCTGCTCGTAACATTCCAGGTGTAACAGTTATCACTGCTTCTGGAATCACAGTTTTAGATGTTTTAAATCATGATAAATTAATCATGACTAAAGCAGCGGTTGAAAAAGTAGAGGAGGTGCTTGCATAATGGATGCACGCGAAACGATTAAGCGCCCCGTAATCACTGAACGTTCTACTGATTTAATGGTTGATAAGAAATATACGTTTGAAGTTGATGTTAGAGCTAATAAAACTCAAGTTAAAGATGCTGTTGAAGAAATCTTTGGCGTAAAAGTTGAAAAAGTTAACATCATGAATTACAAAGGTAAGTTCAAGCGTATGGGACGTTTCGGAGGTTATACAAACAAACGTCGTAAAGCAATTGTTAAATTAACAGCTGATAGCAAAGAAATCGAATTTTTCGAAGCTTAAAATACATTATTAAGAAGAGGAGGGAAAACAAATGGCGATTAAGAAGTATAAACCTACCTCTAATGGTCGACGCAATATGACTTCTTCTGACTTTAGTGAAATCACTACAAGTACTCCAGAAAAGTCACTATTAGCTCCTTTACACAGAAAAGGCGGCCGTAACAACCAAGGTAAGTTAACAGTTCGTCATCAAGGTGGAGGTCATAAGCGTCAATATCGTGTAATCGATTTTAAACGTGACAAAGATGGCATTCCAGGACGCGTTGCTACAATTGAGTATGATCCAAATAGATCTGCTAATATCGCGTTAATCAATTATGTAGATGGTGAAAAACGCTACATTCTTGCACCTAAAAATTTAGAAGTTGGATTAGAAGTTATGTCAGGACCTGAGGCTGATATCAAGCCAGGTAATGCATTACCACTTATCAACATTCCAGTTGGTACAGTTATCCACAACATCGAGTTAAAACCAGGTAAAGGTGGACAATTAGTTCGCTCTGCTGGAACAAGTGCTCAAGTACTTGGTAAAGAAGGTAAATACGTACTTGTACGTTTAAATTCTGGTGAAGTTCGCCTAATTCTTGCTACTTGCCGTGCATCTATTGGTCAAGTTGGTAATGAACAACACGAACTAATCAAAATTGGTAAAGCAGGTCGTTCTCGTTGGTTAGGTAAACGCCCAACTGTACGTGGATCTGTAATGAACCCTAACGACCATCCACACGGTGGTGGTGAAGGACGCGCTCCAATCGGACGTAAATCACCAATGTCTCCATGGGGTAAACCTACTCTTGGATTCAAGACTCGTAAAAAGAAAAACAAATCAGATAAATTTATTGTACGTAACCGTAAAAAATAACGGGGTTGAACTACGGTTCAATGATAGAACCGTAGCACAATCACGAAGGGAGGTTCCAATATGGGTCGCAGCTTAAAAAAAGGGCCTTTTGTTGATGATCATTTGCTAACAAAGATCGAAAAATTAAGTGATTCTGAAAAGAAACAAGTTATTAAAACTTGGTCTCGTCGTTCTACAATCTTCCCACAATTTATCGGTCAAACAATTGCAGTATATGATGGTCGTAAACATGTACCAGTATACGTTACTGAAGATATGGTAGGTCATAAGCTAGGAGAATTTGCTCCAAGTCGTACTTACAAAGGTCATGCAAGTGACGATAAGAAAACAAGACGTTAATGAGAGGAGGGCATCATAATGCAAGCTAAAGCTGTTGCAAATACAGTTCGTATTGCTCCTCGTAAAGCTCGTTTAGTCGTAGATTTAATTCGAGGTAAGCAAGTTGGCGAAGCGGTAGCAATTTTGAAGTTAACTCCAAAAGCTGCTTCACCGATCGTAGAAAAAGTGTTAAAATCTGCTATTGCTAACGCAGAGCATAACTACGAAATGGATATTAATAACCTAGTGGTTGAGCAAGCATACGTAAATGAAGGACCTACACTTAAAAGATTCCGTCCACGTGCGATGGGTCGTGCAAGTCAAATCAACAAACGTACTAGCCACATCACTATCGTTGTATCAGAAAAAAAGGAGGGGTAATTAGTGGGTCAAAAAGTAAATCCAGTCGGTTTGCGTGTCGGGATCATCCGTGATTGGGAATCTAAATGGTTCGCAGGTAAAGACTATGCTGATCTTTTACACGAAGACCTTAAAGTACGTGAGTATATTACAAAGCGCCTAAGCGATGCTTCAGTTTCTAAAGTAGAAATCGAGCGTGCTGCTAATCGTCTTAATGTTACTATCCACACTGCTAAACCAGGTATGGTTATCGGTAAAGGTGGTACAGAAGTTGAAGCTTTACGTAAAGCATTAAACTCACTTACTGGCAAACGTGTACACATAAACATTCTTGAAATTAAAAAAGCAGACATGGATGCAAAACTTGTTGCTGAGAATATTGCTCGCCAACTAGAAAACCGTGTATCTTTCCGTCGTGCTCAAAAACAAGCTATCCAACGTTCAATGAGATCAGGAGCTAAAGGTATTAAAACTATGGTATCAGGTCGTTTAGGCGGAGCAGATATCGCTCGTTCTGAATCTTATAGCGAAGGAACAGTTCCATTGCATACTCTTCGTGCTGATATTGATTATGCAACTGCTGAAGCTGATACTACCTATGGTAAATTAGGAGTTAAAGTTTGGATCTATCGTGGAGAGATCCTTCCAACTAAGAAGAAAACTGTGGAAGGAGGCAAATAATATGTTACTACCTAAACGTGTAAAATATCGTCGTGTACACCGTGGAAAAATGCGCGGTCAAGCAAAAGGTGGTACAGAAGTAGCATTCGGTGAATATGGTTTACAATCTTTAGAAGCTTCTTGGATTACTAACCGTCAAATCGAATCTGCACGTATCGCAATGACTCGTTACATGAAACGTGGCGGTAAAGTTTGGATTAAAATTTTCCCTCATAAGCCTTATACTGCTAAGCCTCTAGAAGTCCGAATGGGTTCCGGTAAGGGTGCTCCTGAAGGTTGGGTAGCAGTTGTAAAGCCTGGAAAAATTATGTTTGAAGTTGCTGGTGTATCTGAAGAGATCGCACGTGAAGCACTTCGTCTTGCAGCGCACAAACTTCCTGTTAAATGTAAGTTTGTAAAACGTGAAGAAATTGGTGGTGAATCTAATGAAAGCTAATGAAATTCGTGACCTTACCACTGCAGAAATTGAACAAAAAGTTAAATCCTTAAAAGAAGAGCTTTTCAACCTTCGCTTTCAATTAGCGACTGGTCAACTTGAAAATACAGCTCGCATTCGTGAAGTACGCAAAGCGATTGCTCGAATGAAGACAGTTATTCGTGAGAGAGAAATCGGCGTTAACAATCGATAAGTTGAGAGGAGGTTCGTAAAATGAGCGAACGTAATCAACGCAAAGTTTATACTGGTCGTGTTGTTTCTGATAAAATGGATAAAACCATCTCAGTTGTTGTTGAAACATACAAAAAGCACGCACTATATGGCAAACGCGTTAAATACTCTAAGAAGTATAAAGCTCACGATGAGCTAAACACAGCAAAAATTGGCGATGTAGTACGTATTATGGAAACTCGCCCATTATCAGCTACAAAACGTTTCCGTCTTGTAGAAGTAGTAGAAAAAGCAGTTATTATCTAATTGTTCGGAATTAAGCATCCCGAAGGGAGGTTACACACATGATTCAACAAGAATCACGTTTGAAAGTTGCTGACAACTCAGGTGCTCGTGAAGTACTTACTATTAAAGTTCTTGGTGGTTCAGGACGTAAAACTGCAAACATCGGCGATATCATCGTTTGTACGGTGAAACAAGCAACACCAGGTGGCGTTGTTAAAAAAGGTGATGTAGTAAAAGCAGTAGTCGTTAGAACTAAAAGTGGTGTTCGTCGTGCAGACGGTACTTACATTCGTTTCGATGAAAACGCATGTGTAATTATCCGTGATGATAAGAGTCCACGTGGAACTCGTATCTTTGGACCAGTTGCACGCGAACTACGCGACAACAACTTTATGAAGATCGTCTCACTAGCTCCAGAAGTACTATAATATAAATTTAATTGCCTTTAAGGAGGTGCGAACAGATGCATGTTAAAAAAGGTGACAAAGTAATGGTCATCTCTGGTAAGGATAAAGGCAAAACAGGTGTAATTCTTGCTGCATTCCCTAAAAAAGACCGTGTGGTTGTTGAAGGAATCAATATAGTTAAGAAACACGCTAAGCCATCCCAATTGAATCCACAAGGTGGAATCATGGACCAGGAAGCTGCTATTCATGTATCCAACGTTATGCCTATCGACCCTAAAACTGGTGAACCTACTCGCGTAGGATCTAAAACAGTTGATGGTAAAAATGTACGCGTAGCGAAAAAATCCGGTGAAGTTCTAGATAAATAGTCTAATGAAGAAGGGAGGTACTATGAATGAACCGCCTAAAAGAAAAATTTCTTAAAGAAACTACTCCAGCTCTTATGAGCAAGTTTAACTATAAATCAGTTATGGAAGTTCCAAAATTAGAAAAAATCGTTATTAACATGGGTGTTGGTGATGCAGTAGCTAATGCTAAAGCGTTAGATGTTGCTGTTGATGAATTATCACAAATTACTGGACAAAAACCAGTAATCACTCGTGCTAAAAAGTCTATCGCAGGTTTCCGTCTTCGTGAAGGTATGCCTATCGGTGCAAAAGTTACTCTTCGTGGAGAGCGCATGTACGAATTTTTTGACAAATTAGTATCTGTATCACTTCCACGTGTACGTGACTTCCGTGGTATTTCTAAAAAGTCTTTTGATGGACGCGGTAACTACACTTTAGGTGTAAAAGAACAATTGATCTTCCCTGAAATTGATTACGATAAAGTAAACAAAGTTAGAGGTATGGATATTGTTATCGTTACTACTGCAAAAACAGACGAAGAGGCTCGTGAACTGTTAACTCAATTTGGAATGCCGTTCCAAAAGTAATCTCTAATTAGAGGGAGGCGAAAATGTGGCTAAGAAGTCAATGATTGCGAAACAAAAACGCACGCCTAAATACAAAGTACAAGAATATACACGTTGCGAACGTTGTGGTCGTCCACATTCTGTGTACCGTAAATTTAAGCTTTGCCGTATTTGTTTCCGTGAATTAGCATATAAGGGACAAATTCCTGGTGTGAAAAAAGCTAGCTGGTAAAACCCAATATTGGGAAGGAGGTTAATACAAATGGTTATGACAGATCCAATTGCAGATTTGCTTACTAGAATCCGTAACGCGAATATGGTTCGTCACGATAAGTTAGAAGTTCCTGCTTCTAATATCAAAAAAGAAATCGCTGAAATCCTTAAGCGTGAAGGTTTTGTACGTGATGTTGAATATATCGAAGATAATAAACAAGGTATCATCCGCATTTTCTTAAAATACGGTTCAAGCAATGAACGAGTAATTACTGGACTTAAAAGAATTAGTAAACCTGGTCTTCGTGTTTATGCAAAAGCAACAGAAGTACCACGTGTATTAAACGGTCTTGGTATTGCATTAGTTTCTACTTCACAAGGAGTAATTACTGATAAAGAAGCTCGTGCTAAACAAGTTGGCGGAGAAGTATTAGCATACGTTTGGTAATAATGTTTTAAATGAATGGAGGTGCAACTAAATGTCTCGTGTAGGTAAAAAACCAATCGAAGTACCAGCAGGCGTTACAGTTACTATTGAAAACAGTACTGTAACGGTTAAAGGTCCTAAAGGTGAATTAACTCGTACTTTTAACTCTGATATTGCTATTAGTGTTGAAGAGAACGTGATTAATGTAACACGTCCTTCTGATGCGAAGGAACATCGTGCATTACATGGAACAACTCGCGCATTGTTAGCTAACATGGTTGAGGGTGTTTCTAAAGGTTTCGAAAGAGGTCTTGAACTAATTGGTGTAGGTTACCGTGCTCAAAAACAAGGAACTAAACTTGTATTGAATGTTGGTTACTCTCATCCAGTAGAAATCGAGCCAGAAGCTGGTATTGAAATCGAAGTACCATCTGCTACAAAAGTAGTTGTAAAAGGTACAAACAAAGAACGTGTTGGCGCACTTGCTGCTAACATCCGTGACGTTCGCCCACCAGAGCCTTATAAAGGTAAAGGTATTCGTTATGAAGGCGAATTTGTACGTAGAAAAGAAGGTAAAACTGGTAAGTAATGCCGCTTAGGTAAACGAAAGGAGTGACCTTAATGATTACGAAGGCTGATAAAAATCAAGTCCGTAAGAAAAGACACGCACGTGTGCGTTCTAAACTTAGCGGTACTCAAGCTCGTCCTCGTTTAAATGTGTTCCGTTCAAGTAAACACATTTACGCTCAACTTATAGATGATGTTAATGGCGTAACAATCGCAAGTGCATCTTCATTAGATAAAGAGCTTAACCTAGAATCTACTAGTAACGTAGATGCTGCTGTAGCAATCGGTGCATTAGTAGCTAAACGTGCTGTAGAAAAAGGTGTCAAAGAAGTAGTATTCGACCGCGGTGGATATTTATATCATGGTCGCGTAAAAGCTTTAGCTGATGCTGCTCGTGAAAACGGCCTAGAATTTTAATAGACAAAGGAGGGACATAAAAAGATGCGTCGTATTGATCCAAACAAACTTGAACTTGAAGAACGCGTAGTTACAGTTAACCGTGTAGCGAAAGTTGTTAAAGGTGGACGTCGTTTTCGTTTCTCTGCTCTAGTAGTAGTTGGGGACAGAAATGGTAACGTTGGTTTTGGTACTGGTAAAGCTCAAGAAGTACCAGATGCTATTCGCAAAGCTGTAGAAGATGCGAAGAAAAATCTAATTGCAGTACCAATGGTTGGTACTACAATTCCACACGAAGTAATCGGACATTTCGGAGCTGGTGAGATCCTTTTAAAACCTGCTTCTGAAGGTACTGGGGTTATCGCTGGTGGTCCAGTACGTGCTGTGCTTGAATTAGCTGGTGTTGCAGATATCTTATCTAAATCACTAGGTACAAACACACCAATTAACATGGTTCGTGCAACTTTAGACGGTTTAAAACAATTAAAACGTGCTGAAGACGTAGCGAAGTTACGTGGAAAATCAGTAGAAGAACTGTTAGGATAAGGAGGGAAATTAGATGGCAAACAAACTGGAAATTACCCTCACTAAAAGCGTAATTGGTCGTCCACAAGACCAACGCGAAACAGTTAAAGCATTAGGATTACGTAAAGTAAACCAAACAGTTGAGCAACAAGATAATGCTGCTATCCGTGGTATGATCAATAAAGTATCACATCTTGTAACTGTTACAGAAAACTAAAATACATTCTTCTTCAAATAAGGAGGTGCCAATATGAAACTTCATGAATTAAAACCTGCAGAAGGTTCTCGTCAAGAGCGCAAACGCAAAGGGCGCGGTATCGGTTCAGGTAATGGTAAGACTGCTGGTAAAGGTCATAAAGGTCAAAATGCACGTTCAGGTGGGGGTGTAAGACCAGGATTTGAAGGTGGTCAAACTCCTTTATTCCGTCGTTTACCAAAACGTGGTTTTACAAACATCAACCGTAAAGAATATGCAATCGTTAATTTAGACACTTTAAATCGTTTTGAAGATGGAACAGAAGTAACTCCAGAACTTCTAATCGAAACAGGTGTTGTAAGTAACGAAAGAGCAGGAATCAAAATTCTTGCATCTGGTAAAGTAGAGAAAAAGCTTACAGTAAAAGCTCATAAATTCTCCTCTGCTGCAAAAGAAGCTATTGAAGCTGCTGGCGGACAAACAGAGGTGATCTGATGTTTCAGACAATCTCCAATTTTATGCGCGTGGGTGAAATAAGACGAAAAATCATATTCACCCTATTAATGTTGATAGTCTTTAGAATAGGTACATTTATTCCAGTACCTTATGTAAATGCAGACTTTCTAAAAGCTCAAGATGCTTTTAGTGCTTTCGGAGTATTAAATACTTTCGGTGGTGGAGCACTACAAAACTTCTCGATTCTTGCAATGGGTATCATGCCGTATATTACTGCATCAATCATTGTAAGCTTATTACAAATGGATGTAGTTCCAAAATTTACGGAGTGGGCAAAACAAGGTGAGGCTGGGAGAAGAAAATTAACGCAGTTTACGCGTTATTTTACAATTGTCTTAGCACTTATCCAAGGTTTTGGTATGTCATATGGTTTTAATAATCTGGCTGGTGGGTCATTGATTACAAAACCTGGATTTACTTCGTACTTAGTTATTTCTATAGTACTAACAGCAGGAACAGCCTTTTTAATGTGGTTAGGTGAACTAATAACATCTAAAGGTGTTGGAAATGGTATATCCATTATCATATTTGCAGGTATTGCTGCAGGTATTCCATCTATTGCTAACCAAATCTATGCACAGCAGTTTGACAACCCAGGTGATCAATTATTCCTTAGAATAGCAACAGTTCTTTTAATCATTATTGCAGCAATTGCAATTGTGGTAGGAGTAATTTTCATTCAGCAAGCTATTAGAAAGATACCTATTCAATATGCAAAAAGAGTGGCAAATGGTAATAACAGTACAGGTGGACAATCGACTCATCTACCGTTGAAAGTTAACTCTGCTGGTGTTATTCCTGTTATTTTTGCAGTTTCCTTCTTGGTTACTCCAAGAACAGTTGCGTCATTCTTTCCATCAAACAACGTAACAACATGGATACAAACAGTATTTGATTATACGCATCCAGTTGGAATGATATTATATACAGTACTAATTCTTGCGTTCACATACTTCTATGCTTTCATTCAAGTGAATCCTGAACAAGTGGCAGAGAACTTGAAAAAGCAAGGTGGATATATACCAGGTATTAGACCAGGTAAAAGTACGCAGGAATATTTATCACGTGTTCTATCTCGTTTAACATTAGTTGGTGCATTATTTTTAGCTGCAATAGCGATACTTCCAGTTTTCTTCATCAAGATTGCAGGTTTACCTCAATCAGTGCAGATTGGTGGAACTAGTATCATTATCGTAGTAGGTGTTGCATTGGAGACGATGAAACAACTAGAATCACAACTAGTTAAACGTCACTATAAAGGTTTTATTAAATAGCATAATTTCAGGGACGTATGTCCCTTGAATTTTATGCAAAGAGACTATAGAGACTATAGGGGGAATACGCATGAATTTAGTCTTAATGGGACTCCCTGGTGCAGGTAAAGGTACACAAGCCGAGAAGATTGTCGAGAAATATGGCATCCCTCATATCTCAACTGGTGACATGTTCCGTGCTGCAATGAAAGAAGAAACAGAACTTGGACTAAAAGCAAAATCTTTTATGGATAAAGGCGAATTAGTTCCTGATGAAGTTACCATTGGGATTGTTCGTGAAAGACTTAGTAAAGCTGATTGTGAGAAAGGTTTTCTATTAGATGGTTTTCCTCGCACAGTTCCTCAAGCTGAAGCTTTAGAAGATATTTTGTCTGGTTTAAGCAAAAAACTTGATTATGTAGTGAATGTACAAGTAGATCAAGAGATATTAATGGAACGTTTAACAGGTCGTCGTATTTGCAAAAGCTGCGGAGCTACGTATCATTTAGTATTTAATCCACCAACTACACCTGATACTTGTGATCGTTGTGGTGGGGAATTATACCAACGTGCTGATGATAACGAAGCAACTGTTAAGAATCGTTTAGAAGTTAATATTAAGCAGTCACAACCATTACTTGATTTTTACGAATCAAAAGGCTATCTTCGTAATATTGATGGTCAACAAGATATTGAAAAAGTATTTTTAGATCTTGATGAGTTACTAAGCACTTTAAACTAATCAAATCATATAAACTTTTGCTTTGACTAATCTGTTAACTAGCATGGAATTGAATCAGAGTTAATAAATAGAAGAATTGGGATGAAATGGCTAAGGAGTTTATTCCTAAACATGATGCATTTCCTTTTTTCAAAAGGTATAATAATTTTCATGGTTATATCTGAAACAAAAAAAGCATAACCATGTTATTTTAACATGTTTATCTTCGTTATAAGATTAATCAATTTAGATAATTGGTGCAGAGTATTTTGGATTTCATGGTAACTCCGCTTGAATTGCTTTTTTATCTATTAGTGATAAGGTAATGTAACTATTATTCTTTCTATTATGGACATAAGGTATTAGACCAGGTGTGCGTTATCGATAACTCCAAAAAAATTCCCTTGAATGCGAATCCTTGGCTTTTCATGTGAAAGAGAGTATGTGTTAACATATTTAAGGTTAGACTCATGAAAGACATCCTCTTTTTTGTTTAGAACTAGCATGGACCATATAAATCTTTTATTCACTAAATACGATTAGACAAAAGCTACTGATAGTGTGCAGTTATGATAAGAATGATAGATATTCATTCTTTTTAGAATTGTATATCTAACAATGGGCCGAGTTTGGTGATATTCAACTCAAATGAAGATTGTTTTGCCTTAATTATAAATTTTTATGATTAATAGCGGACGAAAGTCTACTCATATGTTATAATCAATTAGTTGCAGTTAAATGCATACTTATTATATTATATGAGCAGTTCAGAGTAGTTTTATTTTCACCTGTCGTGTGACAAAGAAGAGCTACACTTTGCTATATTAGTTAAGTTGGATCTCGTATTTTTTAAAGGAAAGGAGCGATATTCGATGGCTAAAGACGATGTAATCGAAATTGAAGGCACAATCACTGAAACTTTGCCGAACGCCATGTTTAAGGTAGAATTAGAAAATGGTCATACTGTATTGGCTCACGTTTCTGGTAAAATTCGTATGCACTTCATCCGTATTTTACCTGGTGATAAAGTAACGGTTGAGTTATCTCCATATGACTTGACTCGCGGAAGAATTACTTACCGCTTCAAATAATCTGATTGCACTCCGTACTATCAAGGAGGTTAGGATAATGAAAGTTAGACCATCTGTTAAACCAATCTGCGAGAAATGTAAAGTTATCCGCAGACGTGGAAAAGTTATGGTTATCTGTGAAAACCCTAAACATAAACAAAAACAAGGTTAATAACAAGGAGGTGCGCATATAGATGGCACGTATTGCTGGTGTGGATATTCCACGTGAAAAACGCGTAGTAATATCTTTAACATACATTTACGGTATTGGTAAAATTACTGCACAAAAAGTATTAGCAGAAGCTGGTGTTTCTGAAGATACACGCGTTCGTGATTTAACGGAAGATGAATTAAACAAAATCCGTGATATCATTGATCGTTTGAAAGTAGAAGGAGATCTTCGTCGTGAAATCTCTCTTAATATTAAGCGTCTAATGGAAATTGGTTGTTATCGTGGTCTTCGTCACCGTCGTGGCTTACCAGTTCGTGGACAAAACACGAAAAATAATGCTCGTACACGCAAAGGTCCTCGTAAGACTGTAGCTAACAAGAAAAAATAATCGGTAAAGGAGGTACAATATAATGGCACGTAAAACTAATACACGTAAACGTCGTGTTAAAAAGAATATTGAGTCAGGTATTGCTCATATTCGTTCAACTTTCAATAATACAATCGTAACTATTACTGACGTTCATGGAAATGCTCTTTCATGGTCAAGTGCTGGTGCTCTTGGATTTAGAGGTTCTCGTAAATCGACTCCATTCGCTGCTCAAATGGCTGCTGAAACAGCTGCAAAAGCTTCTATGGAACACGGTATGAAAACTTTAGAAGTAACAGTTAAAGGACCAGGTGCAGGTCGTGAAGCTGCAATTCGTTCACTTCAAGCTGCAGGTCTTGAAGTTACTGCTATCAGAGACGTAACTCCAGTTCCTCATAATGGTTGCCGACCACCTAAACGTCGCCGAGTTTAATTTTTCTGTATAATTTTTGTATCCTTGTCTATAATGGGATATGACTAAAACTTTTTAGAAGCCCGTACAGATTTATTAACCCAGTTGTTGTGCACATGCGGGAACGTAAACATGGGGAATTTCGGTTAAGCTTAACCGAGGTTTCGACGTTTTGAAGGAGGGTATATTTTGATGATCGAAATAGAAAAACCAAAAATCGAAACGGTTGAGATCAACGATGAAGCCAAATACGGTAAATTTGTCGTAGAGCCACTTGAGCGTGGATATGGTACTACTTTGGGTAACTCCTTACGTCGTATTCTTTTATCCTCACTGCCAGGTGCCGCTGTCACATCCATTCAAATTGATGGAGTACTTCATGAGTTCTCAACAATTGAAGGCGTCGTAGAAGATGTTACAGCTATCATATTGAACATCAAAAAACTAGCATTGAAAATATACTCTGATGATGAAAAAACTTTAGAGATTGATATGCAAGGTGCTGGGATAGTAACTGCAGCTGATATTACACATGATAGTGATGTAGAGGTCTTAAATCCAGATCTTCATATCGCAACTTTAGGTAATAACGGAAACTTCCGTATGCGTTTAACAGCTAAGCGTGGTCGTGGATATACACCTGCTGAGCAGAATAAACGTGAAGATCAACCTATTGGTGTAATTCCTATAGATTCTATCTATACACCAGTTTCTCGTGTTAATTATCAAGTAGAGAATACTCGTGTTGGTCAATTGACTAATTATGATAAGTTAACTTTAGACGTGTGGACTGACGGTAGTACAGGTCCTCAAGATGCTATTGCACTTGGTGCAAAGATTTTAACTGAGCATTTGAATATCTTTGTTGGTTTAACTGATGAAGCACAAAATGCTGAGATTATGGTAGAAAAAGAAGAAGATCAAAAAGAGAAAGTTCTTGAGATGACAATTGAAGAGTTAGATCTTTCTGTTCGTTCTTATAATTGCTTAAAACGTGCTGGCATTAATACAGTACAAGAATTGGCTAGTAAGACGGAAGAAGATATGATGAAGGTTAGAAACTTAGGTAGAAAATCTCTTGAAGAAGTAAAACATAAATTAGAAGAGCTTGGTTTAGGCTTAAGAAAAGATGACTGATAAAGTTATCGTTTGAATGCTTAATAGGCTCATATTTTCAACAAAAGGAGGGAATCTCACATGGGTTACAGAAAGTTAGGACGCACAAGCGCACAACGTAAAGCAATGTTACGTGACTTAACTACAGACTTAATCATTAACGAGCGTATTGAAACAACAGAAGCTCGTGCTAAGGAACTTCGTTCAACTGTAGAAAAAATGATTACACTTGGTAAGCGTGGAGATCTACATGCACGTCGTCAAGCTGCTGCTTATGTACGTCACGAAGTTGCTAACGCTGAAACTAACCAAGACGCTGTTCAAAAGTTATTCAGTGATGTTGCTGCTCGTTATAGTGATCGTCAAGGTGGTTACACTCGTATTATGAAAGTCGGTCCTCGTCGTGGAGACGGTGCACCAATGGTAATTATCGAGTTAGTATAATAGGATTCCAAGAAACAGGGGTGCAGGACAGTTTATAAGCTATGAAACTTGTTCAGGTACCCTTTTTCTTTCATTATCCTCGTTATGTTTCAAGGCCAAAGTAGAGCGTTACGATGAGCATTCTTAGAAATTATATGTAGTGACTCGTCTAGCTCGTGCACCTCATTATTATTTTATAATAGAGGTGCGGGCTTTTTTCATTATTAAGTTACTGTTAGGGTGCTAAGAATGGAATACCATAAGATATTTCAGCAATTATAGAAATTACCTTTATTCGGGTTATTCAAAGAACATAAGAAGATTATCTTATGCTAACCAATTCAAAGCTCGCCCAATTGGCGAGTTTTTCTTTTTGGTTAGTTTTATCTCTTTTGAAAGCCGGATAGAAAAAGTGGTGGGATTAGTTATGGACCAAAAGGTTTTAGTCAAAGTGAACAATATTTCTTTCCATTATGAAAATCAAATGGAGAAAGCTCTAGATAACGTTTCATTTAATATCTATGAAGGTGAATGGGTAGCTATTGTTGGCCATAATGGATCAGGTAAGTCTACATTAGCAAAACTATTAAATGGACTTCAATATTCACAAGAAGGTTCAATAGAAGTGGATGAAACAGTTATATCAGAGGATACGATATGGAATGTTAGAAAGAAAATCGGAATGGTATTTCAAAATCCAGATAATCAGTTTGTGGGGACTACTGTACAAGATGATGTGGCTTTTGGTTTAGAAAATAATGCTATTCCAAGGTCAGAAATGTTGACTAGGGTAAAAGACTCTCTTAGTAGGGTAAAGATGTTATCTTTTCTTGATCAAGAGCCGCACCATCTATCTGGGGGACAAAAGCAAAGAGTGGCCATTGCTGGTGTTATTGCTTTAAAGCCAGCTATCATTATTTTAGATGAAGCTACTTCTATGCTGGATCCTGAGGGTAGAGAAGAGGTTTTTGACATTATGAGAGAGTTACAAGGTGATAAAATGACAATTATTTCTATTACTCATGATTTAGAAGAAGCTAGTAAAGCAGATAGAATGATAGTAATGAATAAAGGTAAGGTTTATAAAGAAGGAACACCGCGGGAAATTTTTAATATGCAAGATGAGCTTGTTGAGATTGGACTAGATATACCATTTGCCATTAAGGTTAGTCAAAGCTTAAGGGATAAAGGTGTCAAAATGAATGAAATATATTTAACAGAAGAAGAGTTGGTGACAGGTATATGGACATCTCACTTCAAAAAGTAGAATATCGCTATCAGTCAAACTCACCTTTTGAACGTCTTGCAATAGAAGATGTGAGTCTTGATATATCGTCAGGTAAATATTTAGCGATTATTGGCCATACTGGTTCTGGGAAATCTACTATTTTACAGCATTTAAATGCGCTAATAACCCCTACTAAAGGGAAAGTCATTATAGGCAATAGAACGATAATAGGTGGTAAGAAGAATAAAGATTTAAAGGAAATTCGTCAAAAGGTAGGAATAGTATTTCAATTTCCTGAGCAACAGTTATTCGAGGAAACGGTTGAAAAAGATATCTGTTTTGGTCCGCTTAACTTTGGGATTTCCCAAGAGGATGCGAAAAATAGAGCGGTAAAAGCCTTAAGTGAAGTCGGGTTATCGGCAGAATACCTAGATAAATCACCATTTGATTTATCAGGTGGTCAAATGAGGAGAGTGTCCATCGCTGGTGTTCTTGCAATGGAGCCAGATGTATTAGTATTAGATGAACCAACCGCAGGTCTTGATCCTAAAGGAAGAAAAGAGATTATGGAGATGTTTTATCGACTTCATAAAGAAAGAAATTTAACCACCATATTGGTAACACATAGTATGGAAGATGCTGCTCTATATGCAGATGAAATAGTAATTATGAATAAAGGGAAACTTTTCAGAAAAGGTAGCCCACTAGAAGTATTCTCTCATGCTGTTGATCTGAAAGTAATAGGGTTGAATGTGCCAGAGGTGATTCAATTACAGCATAGGATTGAGAAGAAATTTAACGTGAAAATGTCAAAAGTACATTTAGACATGGATAGTTTTACTACTGAGCTAGCCGAGTATCTAAACAGGAAAGTAGGTAGTGAGTAATGGGAAAACTTATTATTGGACGATTTATTCCTGTAGACTCTCTATTACACAGACTAGATCCTCGCTCTAAACTAATACTTATCTTTTTATTCATATGCATTGTTTTTTTAGCAAATAATGTTTGGTGTTATTTAATTCTAATAGCATATGTATCTTTCATGGTGACATTGTCCAATGTTCCTTTGAAATATATATATATTGGATTGCGCCCTATATTGTGGTTAATTATCTTCACTTTTCTTCTTCATATCTTTTTTACAAGAGAAGGCAGTGTATTATTGGATTTTGGTTGGATTAAAGTCTATGAAGAAGGACTTCGAATGGCCATACTTATCTCCATACGATTTTTGCTTTTAATTATCATGACTTCTTTATTAACTCTAACTACAACACCAATCGAGCTAACAGATGCAATGGAAACATTGTTTGCTCCTTTGAAAAAATGGAAGTTACCAGTCCATGAATTAGCATTAATGATGTCTATTGCTCTTCGATTTATTCCTACATTGATGGATGAAACAGAAAAGATTATGAAAGCTCAAATGGCTAGAGGTGTAGAGTTTTCCAGTGGCCCTATAAAAAGTCGAATTAAAGCAATAGTTCCACTACTGATACCACTATTTATTAATTCTTTTAAACGTGCTGAAGAGCTAGCTATAGCCATGGAGGCACGTGGTTATCAGGGTGGAGAGGGAAGAACTAAATATCGCCAATTAGTATGGAAATCTATGGACTCTATCATGATTATAGGAATTTTAGCTCTATCTGTTATTCTATATTTATTAAGATCATAGTGGAGGAAGTATGCAAAGATATAAATGTACCGTAAGCTATGACGGTTCTAGTTACTGTGGTTTTCAAATTCAGCCAAAAGATCGAACAGTTCAAGGTGAGATTGAAAAGTCATTAAGAAAGCTTCATAAAGGAAAAGAAGTAAAAATACAAGCCTCTGGAAGAACAGATGCTGGGGTTCATGCAAAAGGACAAGTTATCCATTTTGATTCATCTCTTGAAATTCCTGCTGAGAAATGGCCGGTTGCTCTGAATACCTTATTACCACATGATATTGTTATACAAGATGCAGAGGTAGTTTCTGAATCATTTCATGCGAGGTTTCATGTCAAGTCAAAGGAGTACAGATACATTATTCAATTAGGTGAAAGAAGAGACCCTTTTAGACGTTCCTTTACTTATTATTATCCTTATACCTTGGATGTAGAAGCAATGAAAGAGGCTATAAATCATTTTGTTGGGGAATACGATTTCACTAGCTTTTGTTCTGCGAAAACAGATAAAGAATTAAAAGTAAGAAAGATTACATCTGTTCATTTAGAAAGGGAAGAGGATACTCTTATTTTCTCATTTAAAGGAAATGGTTTCCTCTATAATATGGTTCGTATTATGGTAGGCACCCTATTGGATGTCGGAAGAGGAAGAAAATCACCACAGTCTATTCCGACGATTATTGAAAAGAGAGATAGAATGGCAGCAGGAAAGACTGCATCTGCAAATGGGTTGTATTTATGGAAGGTAGATTATGAGGATTAATAATTTTTTCCATAACAACTAAACCTGGTGTAACATTTCCTTGACATATACATTTATAGGATATATCATAATATGGTATGTATTTTAATCCCACATTAAGCCCCGGAACTTAATTGTGTGAACATATAGACGTAAGAAGTAAACAACTTTCATTTAAAAACAAATTTTAAAAACATTTTAGGAGGGTATCTCAATGCGTACAACGTTTATGGCTAACTCAAGCAATATCGATCGTAAATGGTACGTGATTGATGCTGAAGGCCAAACTTTAGGTCGTCTTGCTAGTGAAGTAGCATCAATCCTACGTGGTAAACATAAACCAACTTTCACTCCACATGTGGACACTGGTGATCATGTTATTATTTTAAATGCTTCAAAAATTGAATTGACTGGTAAAAAATTAACAGACAAAATTTACTACCGTCATACAATGCACCCAGGTGGATTAAAACAAAGAACGGCTTTAGAAATGCGCACTAACTATGCTGAGCAAATGTTAGAGCTTGCAATCAAAGGAATGCTTCCAAAGAATTCTCTTGGTCGTCAAATGTTTAAAAAATTACATGTATATGCTGGTAGCGAACATAAGCACCAAGCTCAACAACCAGAAGTTTACGAACTTCGCGGATAATTAATAAAGGGAGGTAAAAATAATGGCACAAGTTCAATATATCGGTACTGGTCGTCGTAAAAGTTCAGTTGCTCGTGTACGTTTAGTTCCAGGTGACGGACAAATCATCATCAATGGTCGTGAAATCGAAAGCTATATTCCGTTTGCAGCTTTACGTGAAGTTGTTAAACAACCATTAGTAGCTACTGAAACTACTGGAAGCTACAACATCTTAGTAAACGTAAGTGGTGGAGGTTACACTGGTCAAGCTGGTGCTATCCGTCATGGTATCGCTCGTGCTCTACTTCAAGTAGATCCTGAATACCGTCCAACTCTAAAACGTGCTGGATTATTAACTCGTGACGCTCGTATGAAAGAACGTAAAAAATACGGTCTTAAAGGCGCTCGTCGTGCACCCCAGTTCTCAAAACGTTAATTATCAATGTTTCAAAGGCTCTCAACCGATTTGGTTGGGGGTCTTTTTTATGTCTGAAAAGTGCTTTTGACCACACTTTGACCACGAAAATATTTTTGACCACATCTGACCACATCTCATAACTCAATATATCTTTGAAACTTTTGTGCAGTTTGCTCTTTTAGCGTATCTGTTACGTGTGTATAGATGTTCATCGTCATTTGTATATCAGAGTGGCCTAACCGCTCCTGAACCTCTTTTATACTGGCTCCTGCTTCGAATAAAAGGGAAGCATGAGTATGACGTAAACCATGTATTGTAATTTTGTGTAGGTTATGTTTTTTGATTAAAGCGGCCAGCTTTTCGTTTGGATAGGCTAACCGCATCGGAGAGCCATCATCCCTGTCAAAAACCACCTTGTTATTATTCAAATAACCTTTCCCGGCTAAATAAGCTTCATTTTGCTTTATACGCCATTTATTAAGCAGAGAGAGGGTTAGAGGATCCAAGCTAATTAAACGCTTAGATTCCCTTGTTTTGGACGTTTGGAAGATGAATTTACCATCATGATGAAATAACGTTTTGTTTAACCGTATGGAGCCAGCTTCGAAATCAATATCATCCCATGTAAGGGCTAAAATTTCTCCCTTGCGTGCACCGGTATAGATTAACAGATGAAAAAGTACATGATCTCGAAAATCTAATTCATGTTTCGTTATTGAAAGGAAATTACGTATCTCATCCTTTTTCCAATAATTCCGCTCATCCGTTTCATTATCCTCATTAATAATTTCATTTTGCTGTCTTGGTATGGTGACATGCTCTAATGGATTCCTTTCAATAATCTCCATTTTTAAAGCATATTTGAATACTTGGTTAGCCTGTATTTTTATGTCATTTACCGATTTAATTAATTGAGCGATTTCATTGATCATTTTTTGGCAATATGGTCTTGTTATTTCTTTTATTTTCAATTTGCTGAAGCGGGGCAATATATGCCTATTGAATTTGGATTCAATGGCTTTCTTTGTGCTTAATTTAATCGTTTTCGAATGATTGGAAAACCATTGATCGTATACATTCTGAAAAGTCAGGTTGTCATTCTTTATTGATCTTCCGCTCGCTATTTCTTGTTCAAGCTTGGCAGCAGCTATTTGTGCTTCTTTTTTGGTTTTAAAGCCCCTTCGGGTTGTAGTTTGTCTTTTTCCTGTTTCGGGATTAATTCCAGTGTCCGTCTTAAATAACCACATTTGACCTTGTTTGGTTGTGTATTTTTGAAATGATGCCATTTTTTCACCTCATTTAACCGTTTTTCTTATTAGCGTAAATTTCACATAAGTTATTTAAGTTCATATCTAATGTGGGTTTGTGCTCTAGATATAGTTTTATACATTCATAAGGTGTTGAAGGGTCTTGCCCGTAATTATACTTAAATCCCATTTTCATACTAAAAATAAAATCCACAACTTGGAATAGATGCTCAAATGTTTTAGATGTTTCTCTTACATCTGTTGCTTCTAGTTCATCCCCAATGATTATAGTCAACTGGTTAATGATGTCTTCTGCTTTTTTCCTAATATCAGGAGTAGCTTGTTTCAGTAGATCTTCAAGCAGGCTAAAATCCCTTTGGAAACCATATTGATCTGATGTTCTTATGTCTTGTTTTCCGGTTAAATAATCGACGCTTACATCGAAGAAATCAGCCAATGCTAAAAAGGTTGAAACATTCGGTTCCCGGTCTTCCCGCTCGTAATTTCCTAATGTAGTAAAGGGAATATTCAACTTGTCGGCTAAGTCTCTTAAAGTCATATTCTTTTCCCTTCGTAACGTTCTAATTCGTTCTCCAAACATAATTTATCAACCTCCAATGAGTAATTACAAATCAATATTACACATAATGAATACAAATATCAACTTGAATTTCTCAAAACGGGATGATATTGTTTATTTGTACCCAATATGAGTAATTAGGAGATGTTTAAAAGATGAAATGTACAAAACTAATAAAACAAGAGCATCACCTGAAAATTGACAGTAAAAAAATTAAACTTGCTCGAGCGGAAATGGGGTGGACAATCACTAAATTGGCTGATGTATCTGGTGTAAATAGAAAAACCATTGGTGAAATCGAAAAGGGGACTAAAAAAAAGGTACGGTTTTCTACAATCAAACAGATTGCTGAAAACCTAAATAAAGAAGTAGAGGATCTTTGTACTCAAGTTGAAAAAGGGGGATAAATAAATGAATATAAAGCTAGAATTCCCAGAAGAAACGCTAATCATAAATCGGACAGATTTAAAAAATGCATTACAGGAGCTTCTAATGGAATTACAAGAAGAAAACGGGCATGATCAAATATTAACCATAAAAGAAGCTGCCGATTATTTAAAGGTCAGTGTACCCACAATTCGAAACATGATTTCAAGCAAAGAAATTCCTTTTTTTCAAAGAGGGCAAATCATTCGTTTAAATCGCTGGGATGTACAGAAATGGTTGCGAAATAATTCTGGCTGAAGCGGGTGAAGTGTGATGTTAGGATGGGTTAAGCTTTATCGGGATTTATTGCATAAGCCTATTTGGATAGAATCCACACCGGAACAAAAAACCATTCTAATAACACTTCTTTTGATGGTTAATCATCAAGAAAAACAATGGGAATGGCAAGGGGAACCTTATAACGTTACCGCTGGCCAGGTAATTACAAGCTTGGAATCCATTGTTGAAAAATGCGGTAAGGGGATTTCAATTCAAAACGTAAGAACTGCAATAAAGCGGTTTGAAAAATTCGGTTTTCTAACAAATGAATCAACAAACAAAAATAGGCTTATAACCATTAATAATTGGGAGGATTATCAGAATAATGGAGATGGATTAACAAGCAACTTAACAGGCGGCCAACAATCAATTAACAATCGACTAACAACTAACAAGAATGATAAAAAATTAAAGAATGATAAAGAAGTAAAAGATTCTTATTGTCGCAAGTCAAAAACTTACGACGAAAAAAGCATACCGTATCAATTAGCATTAAGACTTTTAAATAACATTAGGGAAAATAATCCGGGATTTAAAGAACCAAATCTTCAAAAATGGTCGGATGACTTTCGTTTAATGATAGAAAGGGACAATCGTTTACCAGAAGAAATATCCACCGTGATTGATTGGTGTCAGCAAGATTCCTTTTGGAAGACAAATATACTTTCTCCATCAAAATTAAGAAAACAGTATGATCAATTGGTTCTGAAAATTCAAACAAGCAGAAATGTAATAAGGAAAAAGAGCCAACAGCATTTTTCATTAGATCGCCCTAGTCATTGGGAAGAACCAAAACCAATTACAAAAGATGAATTTGAGAAAATGAAAGAATGGGAAGATGAACTCCCATTTTAGGAGGTTAAACTATGAGAGTTGCGAGTAGCTTTCTACCTGAGGATGAGAATAACATTTACAAAAAGGCTGTTTTTAGACTCATGCCAGAATTAGAAGGGCATGAGCTAGAAGCGGATTTTCTTAAAAAACTTGTATGCCCGCAGTGTGGACAAGAAAGTGCATCCGCTTTGGTTTACCGCCTAAATAATAATGACAGTTGGAAGCAGTTAGGTGAAACATTCAAATGTTGTAGATGTAGGGATAGGGATATGCTTAATCTTTCTATGGAAAAAGGTTTAAAGGAGCAAAGTCAGCTCATATCTGAAAGGCTTATGAACGACTATTTTCTTCTCCCCGAAAAATTAAAGGGTTCAGGTTTTAAGGATTACCATGAAACTAATCCCGTTACTACTGTTGCAAAACAAAGGGCAATTTCCTATGTGAAAACATTTTTAGCTTCCGAACAAGATCGCTACAACCTTTTAATTCAAGGCAATCCGGGAACAGGAAAAACACATTTGTGTGTAGCTATTGCCAGAACGCTAAAAGAAAAAGGTTTTATAGTTGGGTTTTTAACCACAGGACAATTACTTTCAAAAATTAAATCTACGTATAACAAAGCATCTATCATAACAGAAGAAAATATCTTTAAGGATTTAAAAAAGCTAGATTTATTGATTTTGGATGACTTGGGTGCGGAAGCATCGGGAGGAAATGATGATTGGAGAAAGAGTATAATTTTTGAAATAGTAGAAAGTCGGAGTGGTAAACCGACAATCTACACGAGTAATTTGACGGATCAAGACTTACCTATGGTCGTAGGAGAAAGAGTCTTTAGCCGTCTATACGATAATACAAAATTCATTGACTTATTTACAGAAGATTACCGAAAAAAACTTCGGATAAAATAATTATTTCGTGGAGGGATTGAGAATGAAGGACAACAAAACAAGGCAAAAGTTTATTGAATTAAGAGCGAAAGGGATCAGCTTTAGTAAAATTGCCAAGGAACTTAACGTATCGAAGTCAACGCTTATTGCGTGGTCAAAGGAACATCTCATGGAAATAGAAAATATGAAGGCAGTTGAAATTGAATCGTTACAGGAGCAATTTTATATGACAAAAAAAGCCCGTATCGAATTATTAGGACGGCAAGTTGAGCGCATGAAAAAGGAACTTGAAAATAGAGACTTTTCAGATGTCCCGTCGGACAAATTGTTAGATACGTTAAATAAAACGCTAATCCAGTTAAAGAATGATGAAATAGAAATCACTTTCAGAGGGGAGGGCGATACGTTGGAGGATTTAGTAAGCACTATGAATACAGTTACATGGAAACCATAACAAATCCAAAATCAGCCCAAAATAGATATAAGGGTGATATTTCATAGAACAGTTCGAACGAGACGTACAGGAGTGTGGGAGGTCGGGGGTTAGTCACCCCCTCCTACTCAATTTCATTATGGTGTACGTTATAGTAATGTGAATGGGATGATTTTCTTTACATGTTTTCCAACAAAATATATTAAGAAAGCTTTCAGTCTATAGGAACCCATCATTTATAGCGATGTGAAACATATCTTGTGGTACAGTATTCAAGGTCAAAGATGACTTCACCGCTGCACGTTTCTGTTACTGATTCATTTTTAAAACATGCAATATCAAGTGATCTTAAACATTCGACAAAGATTGGGACGGATGCTCCAGGACTGACTGTAGCGACTATTGCTGAACCTGCAATATCAGTGACGCGGACTTCCATGGAACAGCCGCTAGCCGAATTGCCTGTGTTCTTTATCACAATCAACCCGCTAAAATCAAGGTTCGAACGGCTGGTAAAATGGTTGTAATAATTACAATCGCAGGGTTGTGAGATAGGGCCGCAATGTTTAAAGCATCTTAGTTCTTCTTCCTTTCTGCAGAAATCAAATCCTTTGATTTCTTCTGGGCAGAGTTTATGATCATCATTACAATTGTCTTTGGGAATATCATCAGATTCACCTAGCATCATTTCGAAAATATTGGAATCACCATTAAATTCTTCACAACCATCCCATTTGCACTTGTGTTTTTCACAATCAACGCATTTGCACTTGTCTTTCCCGCAATCCTCGCATTTGCACTTGTGTTTTTCACAATCAACGCATTTGCACTTGTCTTTCCCGCAATCCTCGCATTTGCACTTGTGTTTTTCACAATCAACGCATTTGCACTTGTCTTTCCAGCAATCCTCGCATTTGCACTTGTTTTTCCCGCAATCCTCGCATTTGCACTTGTTTTTCCCGCAATCCTCGCATTTGCACTTGTGTTTTTCACAGTCAACGCATTTACACTTGTGTTTTTCACAGTCATCGCATTTGCACTTGTCTTTTTCACAGTCATCCGATCTGCAATGATGCTTTCCATGATGCTCAAAATAATGTTTTCCCTTTTCACTGTGTTTAAGTTTAAACACGGATTTTGACTTTCCAGTACATATACTTTCGTTAATGTATATTTTTGGGCCCCCAACGCTTCTATGACATTGATTGCATCGTTGGAAGCCCCTACACCCACAGGATCTATTTATAAAAAACATACAAAATCTTCCTCCCCATATTCTTGAAAGATACTATCAATATATGTATATTGGGTTTCTTGGCATGGGCTGATTAACCAATATAAACACCCATTTTTGGGTGTTTATATTGGTTAATTCACCTACAATACAAATTTAGTTCAAAATTAGCTATGCTTTTTTTCAGAAATTCCTCATAAATAATAAACAGGGATTCTTCTTTAAAAATATTAAAGAAAAATACATTGGAGGGGATTAACTAAATTCTTGTGGGATCATTTCTTAGTTAATTATGAACATTAAGAGGGATTCTTCACACTGATGAATTATTTTGTCAAAGTTCATTACTTATAGACAAAGTCTTGTCGCACAGTATTCAAGGTCAAAGATGACTTCGCCACTGCAAGTTGCTGGTACAGGAAGCTCTGGTTCATTTGGAAGACAAGCAATATCAAGCGAAGTTAACCCTTCAACAAAGATTGGAACTGATGCTCCAGCGCTAACTGTTGCAACAATTGCAGTGCCTGCTCTATCTGTAACACGGATCTGCATAGAACAGCCGCTAGTTGGATTCCCTGTATTTTTAATCACAACTAACCCGCTAAATTCAAAATTAGTCCTGCTGGTAAAATAGTTATAGAATAATGCATCACATGGCTGGGAAATTGGCTCGCAATGTTTAAAGCACCTTAATTCATTTCTTTGTTTGCACAAATTGAATCCTTTTACACGGTCTGGGCAAGGCTCTTTCTCTTCGTACCAATTTTTTTTAGGCATTTCACATTTTTCATATCCATGATGATCATATCCATGATGATTCATCTTCGGATGATTTCCCATTCTTCTTTTGCAAGTGCACTCTTCCTGTTCTTTACAGCCGCAATGTTTACCTTCTGAATGATATATCATCAAATTACTTCCTCCTTGAGATTAAGTTTCTAAATTCAATAATAATATATGCTTCTAGGTTTTTTGCGTATAGGTTAATCAACTAATACAAACATCCATTTTTGGAGGGAAAGAAAAAGGCTGATTAGGTGTTAGTAGTAATATTCGTGCCTTAAAATCTTCTGATAGATAATTGATTTTTAATGCAGCATGTTAGTGCATAAATTCTAGGCACTATCTATTGTGCCCAATGTTTGACTAACAACGGTAAATCCACTTATGGCACATAGTGAGAAGACACAAATCGAGTCTAGATCAGTAATATCGTTTACAAAGTAAGCAAGGCAGTCTTTTACCGTAAGCACATAAAGAGGAAGTGCTGTGGTCTGCCCCTTGAGATAAACATCAAGGAGAAGTCCGAAGTTGGCTGTACACCTTAACTCTTCTCCAATACCTGAAGCACAGCAAGGACAATTACATGGTTTCTTCCTTTTTTGGTAGGAACAATCTTCAGTGTCTTCATAAGCCTGTTGGAGGAGAAATTCATAAACATTGGAAATTTCAGGAGTAGCATCTGTATCTGTCGCGCATATACCTGCAACATCACATAATTGTACGGCTGTATTCGGAACAATCGTAATCTGGTCAGCAGGTCTAAACCTAAGGACTGAACAATCCACTATATCTGAAATGACTTGTCCTTCAGATGGATTCGGCAATCCGTTCACTGTGCTGAAATATATGTCGATTGCTCGATTTGCTGGATTTGTTAAAGTAGTTTGGAAATTTTGTACTTTTCTTAATAGGTCTGCAAGATTTTGGACACAGCAATCACAATCTTTTGGACATTTATTTTCCTTACATTTGCAATTTTCCATGTCGTCCCCCCTTTGATTGTGATCCTTTTTCTTCTTATTTTTCTCAAAGAAGTCATCTGGAAAAATTATAGTAGGCTTACAGTCTCCACACTGAACATTCACATTGACTCCATCCACGTCCACCGGGGTTGAAATGGTCTGGTTATTTTCCATAGTTTGATCGCCATGTCTTTGGGCTTGTAACTGAGGTCCTTGAGTTTGGTCCTGGTCTTCGGTTTGGTCCTGGATTTGCGTTTGCTCTTGTATCTCATTTTGGCTTTGTGTTTGAGGCCCTTGAGTTTGATTTCCTTGGGTTTGGTCGCCTTGTTGTTGTTCTTGCGTTTGAGGCCCTTGACTTTGCCCTTCTTGGATTTGTTCTTGATTCTGAGGCCCTTGTGCCTGTTCAAGCCCACCCTGTTGTTGTAGTTGTTGCTGTTCTTGTTCCCCAATGGATTGGCATTGTGGATTATGCTCAGAGAATGTTTGGTCACAATGTTCGGTTACTTCTTGGTTAACTGTGTCCGAATGGTAGGAGTCTTTACATGTGCAAAACCTTTGTTGTTTAAAGCACCCCTTACATAATCCATAGCTATCGCTATTGGTAAAACTCATAAGTAACACCACCTTTCAGTAGTATCATATGGTAATAGGAAATGATATGAATGGACAAATAGTCCACATTCAAAAAAAGGGCGAATATTTTGATAGTCAGCTTTATTAAATAATTATTCTTTTCGCAATAGGGGGAAACTTATAAATGATTTGTCATATAAATGAGTTGGTTTTGTTACTTTCTGTTCTCCTTGTGGGAAAAATGCACAAGGTAAGGAAGCAGTTAGAAGGTATTCAAACTCTGAGCCAGTAACTATAGGATGTAGCTAGGGCTGTGGCTATATGAAGACAGTCGAAGACCAGTTTTTGAGGACGTTTCACTTAATATGCAGGTACACGTAAATTCTAAGGCAATACCTTTGATTTTGCTTTGGGTTAGGCTGGGACGGTGTCATCTAGGACGAACGGAAAAGTACAAAAAATAGAAATTTTATGATAAAGAGAAGCTCAGTCCTTTATTGGATATGGACTTCATTATTGTGAATTATAATACTTAAAGAAAACCAGCTATTAGTTTATGAATTTTTTAAAATAAAAACATTCATTACTAAATATGTTCATACCAAATAACCTTTCTCTATCTTGTAAATATGGAAAATATCGAGAAATTATAAAATTGATTATTGTGGAAAAGGCCAATGAATGTGGCATTTTCCCTGATCAGATAGCTGTAAAGTCTAGTGATATTTGATGGTATTGAAGGAATCGACTTACTTTCTAGGGGGTGTTCAATTCGATTATTTTATAACAAAACAGGCTCTCCAAGAGGGGGGGATTGCCCGTTTGCCTACGTTCTTACTGTGCTCACGAACTCATCCGCAAGAACTGCGATGACGCAACTTATCGGTAGTCACCGAAAGGGGGATGCTGCTTACTTTAAACTAGAAGAGCGACCTTTATCGGAAGTGTTTAAAGATATACTTGAGGGAGCTACGTGCCTTTTACATTACTTAGGTGTTAATCTTCTGTTCGTCAAAGTCTCTTCGGAACAATAGAATGTTCAACGTCAGCTTTCTAATATTTAATTCATTGGATAGTGGAAGGGCTTTTTCTGTCCTCGAGCTTGTCCTCGACTTGATAATGTCCCATTTAAAATTATTGTTTTGGATCCTTGCAAAATATTGATATATAGTCTTTTTTTATCCTATTTTTTTAATATTTTATTTAAACATGAATGGGCGGCATGATGTAATAATATGCGTAAATGGATGCCCCATTTTATTTGAGGCACCCTGTTTCTTTGACCACAATCTGACCACTAAACATATAGAATTGTATATTATTCTGTTTTCCTTTTAGAGAATAAAAGTGGACAAACCTTGATGTGACAGGAACTGTTTGGTTTTGTGTTTCTTTATATTATCTGCACATATGAAAGAACGTAAAAAATACGGTCTTAAAGGCGCTCGTCGTGCACCTCAGTTCTCAAAACGTTAATTTTACGTTTCAAAGGCTCTCAACCGATTTGGTTGGGGGTCTTTTTTTATATCTGGTTTTTAGGTGGAATAACACAGGTAAATGTTGGTGATAGTATATAGTGACAACAACTCTAAGGAGAAGTGCATCCTATGCCACATCAAAAGTTCCAGTCAGATAACATAAAACCTCGCTATTCTAAAGGGAGGATATCCGCGTTTGGGATAAACTCGATCTATCCTAGAATCCCTTGGGTTGCAGCTTGGTGGTCCGCTGCATTTCCGGGGTTTGGGCACATGTTTATAGGGAAGTACCTTCACGGTTTTCTTCTTATCGTTTGGGAGCTTGTGGTAAATAACCAAGCAAATCTAAATATGGGAATTGCCTTATCAATGCTTGGTAGGTTTGAAGAGGCGAAAGCACAATTAAATGAAGACTGGATACTACTCTATATGGCAGTTTACGTATATAGCATTTGGGATAGTTATCGATGTGCGGTTGAAATTGGCAAAAGTCACCTGCTAGCTGAGGTGGAAGATGCACCTATAGCTCCATCAGATGTTAGTTTCTTTGATGTAGTGATTCTTGATAAGAAAAAACCTTGGGTAGGCTTGGTTTGGTCTTTTTTATGTCCCGGATTAGGACAATTATATGGTGGAAGTACCATAGTTGGATCATTTATTTTGGGGTGGTGGATATATGTTACCTATAAGGCAGCTGCTATTCGCATTTGGCTTTATTCGTTCCTTGGAGATTTTCAAAGTGCCATGCAGATAATAGATTGGCAATGGTTCCTCTTCTTGCCTTCTATGTATGCTTTTGCTATTTATCAAGCTTATGCATCTGTAAATGAAAGTAATACTTTATATGATATTGAACAAACACGTTATTTAAGAATGAGGGATGTAAACTTGGCAATGCAGAATAAGGTGGATAACGAAATCGTGCAAATCATTGCAACATTTGAACATTCACCATTTGTAGAGATTGCTATTCATGATATGGAGAAATTGGGAATACCACCCCAGAATATTATTGCATTACCCTTGGAAAATTTAGATTCACAAGCACATATCCTTGACACTATTCATCGAGTCGATGGCAGAAGTATCTTGGACGGTGCCATGATGAGTGCAGCTATCTTTATGGTGCTAGGAACTATTTATGGGTTTATATGGCACTGGGGACCAGTTATTTGGGGTTTAATTGGTTTAGTAGGTGGGTTCTTCATAGGACTTATAATCGAATTAGCACTCAGCAAAACGAAAATGAAAATTGCCTCAAAGCGTAAAAGTGAAGTTATTATACAAGTGACTTGTAATCATTCTTTACAGGATCAACTTCTTAAAGTTTTTAAGACGAGGATGGCAAATGGTTTTCTGGTTATGCCCAACCGACCCCCTACTAATATCTAGATTATTTGTTCGATTAGCCCTATACCCTTTAGGTTATAAAATTTTTTTGGAGGCTTCCCGTCAAGTCTGAGTGGGAAGTTTTTTTATATTGATTGTTACTCATATTATATATACAGGATGCAGGGCATACTTTGCTAAATAATTGGTCCATATTAGATATTAGAAAGAATCGAATGTTGTTAGCTTTTGTCTAAAGTATTCTTTCTGTATGAAGGTTGGATATCTATAATCCTCCTTCTCCCCTCGTTAAACGGAATTATCTCCGCTTAGAAGAACTTAGGTGATCAATATTACCATATTTTCACTATTTCGCCGCTATCCTCATCAAATGGCCATCTCCCCTTGAAACTATATTTGAGCATGTTACGATAGAAAATGTTGAAAAGAGAGGAATTGAAAAATGTGAAATTTAGGAGAGTGTAAATGTTGAAAGACAAGACAATTGCATTTATCGGAGCTGGATCTATGGCAGAGGCTATGATTACAGGAACTATTCAAGCAGATAAACTTCCCTCCAATCAAATAATAGTAACCAATCATAGCAATAAAGAGCGACTGCAAGAATTAACGGAAAAATATGGAGTTAGACCAGTCCAAAGAGAAGAGTTACCATATCACGAAATTGACTTCTTTATTTTAGCAATGAAGCCTAAAGGAGCGGCAGATGCACTGCGTTCAATCAAGAACCAAGTACGCCCAGAACAAGTAGTTATTTCTGTGTTAGCTGGAATCACCACTCAATTTATGGAAGAACATTTGCAAGAAAAGCAACAAGTAATCCGGATAATGCCAAACACATCAAGTATGGTACAGGAGTCAGCAACAGCTTTAACAAGCGGACGACATACAAAACAAGAAAACGTTGAAGCCATTAAAGACTTGCTACACTGTATGGGGAAAGTATTTGTTATAAAGGAAGAACAAATGGATCTTTTTACTGGTATAGCCGGAAGTGGTCCTGCCTACTTTTATTATTTAATGGAGCATATGGAGTCTGTAGGAATACAATATGGCATGGCCAAAGAAGAAGTAAGGGAAATAATCTCACAAACCGTTTACGGAGCTACTAAAATGGTTATGGAAAAAGGAATATCACCTACGATTTTAAGAGAAAATGTTACCTCACCTAATGGAACTACCGCCTCTGGATTAAAAGCATTAGCAGATTACAATGGCGGAGAGGCCATTTCCCAAGCAATAAAACATGCAGCACATCGTTCAGAAGAAATAAGTAAAGAGCTTGGTGATGTGAACTTGAATTCTTAATATAAAAAAAGAATTCAAAAAAACTAGGAGGTTAAGAATGTTAACTAGTGATTTACAAGATCAAGATAAACAGATAAAAAGAGTTGTTATTAAGATTGGAAGCAGTTCACTTACAAGCATGCATGGAGAGATTAGTCGCAAAAAACTAGAAAAACTAGTCGAGCAAATTGTTGAGCTAAAAGATGCAGGCTATGAAGTAGCAGTTGTTTCATCAGGTGCCGTCGCAGCTGGCTATCGTAAGCTTGGTTGTATAAAGCGGCCAACTTCTCTTCCAGAAAAGCAGGCAGCTGCCTCTATAGGGCAAGGCTTATTAATGGAATCTTACTCAGAACTCTTTTTATCTCATGGATATGTAGCATCCCAAATTCTAATTACCAGAAGTGATTTCTCGGATGAAAAGAGATACACCAATATGAAGAATACGTTGAACGTATTATTGAATAGGGGAATTATTCCGATTATCAATGAAAATGACACGGTAACAGTGGATCGATTAAAGTTCGGAGATAATGATACGCTTTCTGCAAAAGTAGCAGCTCTTATTCAGGGAGACCAACTGATTATCTTATCAGATGTAGATGGATTATATACGGATAACCCGAATAAGAATCCAAACGCTGAAATGATAGAAGAAGTTCATACGATTACTCCAGAGATTGAATCCATAGCTGGTGGAGCGGATAGTGAAGTAGGAACTGGTGGCATGAAGTCTAAGATTGCTGCAGTGAAAATTGCTTTAGCCTCAGGCATAGATGCTTTTTTGGGTAGAGCAGGAAAAGCGAATATTTTAATGGACGCGGTCAATGGTACAGCTAAAGGTACTTATTTTAGACAAAAGCAAAATGCTTATAATTTATGTGATGAACAACAGTGGATTGCTTTTCACTCTGGACCAGAGGGGAAAATTATCATAAATAATAAAGGCAAGGCAGATATGATCGAAAAACATCTAGACTTACTTGTATCCAATATTGTTCAAATAGACGGAGCATTCGAACAAGGAGCGGTTGTAAGAATCTTAGGTGAGCAACAAGAGGAAATTGGGTTAGGTAGAGTGAATTATTCTCATTTACAGCTGAAAGAAAAGAAAGAAAGACAAAAGATTGCGATAGAACAATCAACCTTTGTTTATTCTCAAAATTGTGTAACATCTGAGGTTGTATAAAGAGGAGGCGGATGGATGACTACAACGGTCGATCATAACCAAACAGTGGAAGAGCAAGCAATTGCGGCAAAAAAAGCTGCAAAATCACTTAGTATTCTAAAAACGGCTGATAAAAATGGAGCTTTGACTATAATAGCTAATGAGTTAGAAAATAATATAGCTTATATCTTACAAGCAAATGAAAAAGATTTGGAAAACGGTAAACAGAGGGGATTTGAGCAAGCCTTTATGGACCGGTTAGCTCTTGATGACAATAGAATTAAGGCTTTTGCTGAAGGGCTTCGAGTAGTAGCAGATTTACCTGATCCAATAGGAGAAGTTTTATCAAACTGGACATTGGAAAATGGCCTTAAAGTAGAAACAGTACGCGTTCCTCTCGGTGTTATTGGAATGATTTATGAAGCACGCCCTAATGTGACTGTTGATGCAACAGGTTTAGCACTAAAGTCAGGAAATGCCATTATTTTAAAAGGTGGATCTTCTGCCATTCATTCTAATTTGGCTATTGTGGAGATTATGCACAAGGCATTAGGCAAAACAGAAATTCCAAAAGAGGCTGTTCAATTTATCGCTTCTACAAATAGAGAAGCAACAAAGCAGCTATTTACGATGAAAGAGCATATTGATGTACTTATCCCAAGAGGAGGCGGATCGCTTATTCAAACAGTGGTCGAAAATGCTACGGTTCCAGTACTAGAAACTGGTGTAGGAAACTGTCATCTCTATATAGATAAAGAGGCGGATTTGAACATGGGATTGGATATTATGGTTAATGCCAAAACGGATCGACCAGCAGTATGTAATGCCGCAGAAACATTAATCATTCATCAGGACTTCCTAAATCAATATCACTCAGAACTTGCACAAACACTGTCAGATAATCGAATTGTAGTTCATGGTGATGAATATGCATGCAATCTATTGCCTGATTGTATTCCAGCAACGGAAAAGGACTGGGCTGAAGAATATTTACGGTTAGAAATAGCAGTCAAAACGGTTAAGAATCTGCAAGAAGCAATTGACCATATCGACCAGTATGGAACAAAGCATTCCGAGGCAATCATTACGGAGAATCAAGAAACAGCGAAGAAATTTATGCAATTAACAGATGCGGCAGCTCTTTATCATAATGCCTCTACAAGATTTACAGATGGAGGAGCATTAGGTTTTGGTGCAGAAATAGGCATATCCACTCAAAAACTTCACGCAAGAGGACCAATGGGGCTTCCTGCTTTGACGACGGTGAAATATATGATGAGTGGAAACGGGCAGATTAGATAAGAGTAGATTTCTCATTTATGAGTTCCTCTACAAAATTGCTTCAAACTAAGATAATATACTATCAGTAAGGAATAGCTGGTAATAAAGTACAGTGTTAGCAACTATTCTTTAAAATGGATAGTAAAAGAGAGTTAATATGCAGTATGTCCTCTTACCGTTAGTTGAAAAATAGAGGTAAGAGGTGAATACAAATTGGCAGTGATCACAAGTTTTGATATAAAAAAACGAGAAAAACAAATTAAATATGAGAAAGCTGTATTGAAGGAAATTTCACTGAAACAGCTAAAAGAAAAGGTAGCACGCTATTTTGGTTCATCTAATTTAACAAAAAGTGTGTTAATGAATCAGGGAATAGAAGAGGCTTGTTATGATGTAGCAATAGAGTCTTTTCTATTAGGCGCTAATTATAGTAAGTTTAGTGAATATGGTGAAGATATACAAGATATTAAAAATAGATGTTTAGATGAAGAGCGCCATTTAAAAGAAACACTTTTTCACTTTCTTCTTTATTGGGGTAGTGAAGAGAGTAATAAAGATGAGTCACTTTATTATTTAAGTGAGCAGTTTGTGGAAGAGTGGTGGATAGAAGGGTTTGAGAAGGCGAAGAGACGAAGAAAGCTTAAACTTCATTAAGGGTGGCATACCAGCCACCTTTTTCTAATTTCACTAACTTCCATGCAATCGAATATAGTTAGAGGTTTTTATAGATAGAAGGACTTGCTGTTCTAAATGCTCTGCTTGCCCCATATAGTATGAATAAGGACGGGCATAGGGGGGAATGAAGGACACCGTGAGTAAAAAATGGAAGATAAGTATATATATTATGGGGTTAGCACTCCTTTTCTTTATTTTGCAATTCGATTTTTCTGATGATGACTCTTGGGATGCATGGAATTTACCGTTAACAGGAAAAGTGATTGTAATTGATCCTGGCCACGGGGGACCAGATGGTGGAGCTGGTGATGAAGAGGTACTAGAAAAGGATATAGCGTTAAGTGTCTCCTTAAAGATTCGGGATTATTTGCAAGAACAAGGAGCCTTAGTCATTATGACCAGAGAAGTAGATAAAGATCTAGCAAGTGAAAGTACTCAAGGATATCGTAAAAGAAAAGTAGAAGATTTAAAAGAAAGATTGAACATCATTAATGATTCGAATGCTGATTTATTTTTGAGTATTCACTTAAATGCAATTCCTTCCTCGAAGTGGAGCGGTGCACAAACTTTTTATTCAAATAATGTAGAAGAAAATGAACGAGCAGCAAAATTTGTCCAAGATGAATTAATTGAAAATCTAGAAAATACGGAAAGAAAAGCAAAACCTTTGGAAAGTGTATACATACTTAAATATGCAGAGAAGCCAGGGGCATTAGTTGAGATAGGATTCTTATCTAATCCAGAAGAAAAAGCAAATCTTATGAATAATGAGTATCAAAATAAAATAGCTGCTTCCATCTATAAAGGGATAAATCGTTATTTTACGAGTGAAGAGGAACTGGAAGTTGAGGAATAGAGACATTATGTCTCTATTTTTTGTTTCTAGGAAATATAGGGACCAATCTTCAAAATGTAAACGATACCTATAATTGTGATATACTTTAATTAAGCTATTAGGAGGGGGATTGTGTCATGATTACAAAAGAAGAAATTGAGAGAATAGTGGAGAATATGATCGACCCTTTTTTACATAAATCGTTATTAGAATTGAGCGCAGTGAAGGATATAAAGTGGAATGCGGAAAAGATGCATGCGAGTTTAAAAGTTGGTGTAGCAAAATTAGGGTCTCCGTATCAAGTGGAGCTGCAAAACCAAATTGTTCGTGTACTAAAGGAAAAGGGAGTTAAGAGTGTAGGGTTGCGATTTACTGAACTTTCAAGTGCTTTAATAAATGAATTGCTGGAAGATTCCACTTCGTTACAACCAACATATATTGCGGTAGCAAGTGGAAAAGGTGGGGTTGGCAAGTCTACAGTGTCTGTAAATTTAGCAGTATCACTTGCTAGGTTAGGAAAAAAAGTAGGATTGCTTGATGCTGATATTTATGGTTTTAGTGTACCTGATATGATGGGAATAACAAGAAGACCTGAAGTAATAGATGAAAGAATTATCCCAGTAGAGAGGTTTGGAGTAAAGGTTATTTCTATGGGTTTTTTTGTAGAGGATAATACACCTATTATATGGAGAGGCCCCATGCTAGGGAAGATGCTGACAAGCTTTTTAGAAGATGTAGAATGGGGAGATCTAGACTATTTATTGTTAGATTTACCACCTGGTACAGGAGACATAGCTTTAGATGTACATAATATGCTTCCGACAAGTAAAGAAATTATTGTAACTACTCCTCATCCCACGGCTGCTTTTGTAGCTGCAAGAGCAGGTGCGATGGCTATTAAAACAGAGCATGAAATATTAGGTGTAATTGAGAATATGTCCTATTTCGAGAGTCAATTAACTGGGGAGAGGGAGTATGTATTTGGTAACGGAGGAGGGAAGAAGCTAGCAGAGGATTTAGAAGTACCTATGCTAGGGCAATTGCCGCTTGGACAACCAGATTGGGACAAAGAGGATTTTGCACCTTCTGTCTATCAAGAGACTCATCCTATAGGCCAGCATTACACAGAGGTAGCAAAAAAAATCGTAGATATATTAAAAATGTAGTGAACGAAATTAAGGTAAAAAAAGGTGATTTCAAGAAATCACCTTTTTATAATTGGGTGGTTATTTGTTCAGCTATGCCTGATGCCTCTTTAGCTGACTTATCTAGTAATTCTTGGAATTTTGACTTAAACTCGGGTGTTTCCATTGTTTCTTGTAACACTTGTTGTAAGTGTTCGCGATATTCTGTGCTTTTAAGAATATTCTTCACTTCTGTTTCTAGGGAAGGATCTTGTAATAATTCTATCATCATATTTCGATAATCTGGATCCTTCATTAAAGTTTTTATCAGCTTTTCATTTTCTGTCTTCATACTTTTGGCCATAGCTTCAGCGAATTGGGGATCCTTAAATTTTTCCTGCCAAAATTCAGCAGCTTTATCAGATATTAATGTATTTTCAATGGTAGTTTTAACTGATTCTTCATTCATAACTAAACTCTTTTTTATCTCTTCATCACCCATAACATCTCGTATGGCCTTTTTTCCATCATCAGTTTTTAATATATCGACTACCATCTTTTTTGTCTCGTCATAGTCCATCTGTTTAGCTGTTTCGCCTTCTGAACATCCACCTAGTATAACCAATAGTAAGAGGAGGCTAATACTGCGTTTTTTTAGCATAGGAATCCACCTTTGTATTAGGATATATCTAATTATTAGGATGGATTATTTTTAAATTTTTATGCCCATTATTAGAAAAGAAATAAAGCAAATGGTGAGTAAACACCATTTGCTTTTTAGACTTTATTTAACCTCTTCAGACTTAGACTCTGCATTAGTAATCATTTCTGAAACTGTAACAAGTTTAAGGTTCTTTTCATGTAAATCTTTTATAATCGATGGAAGAGCCTTCTCTGTTTGTTTTGCAGAATCAGAAGCGTGTAATAGTATAATATCTCCTTTTTTAGCAGAAGATACGTTTGCAATAATTTCTTTTGTGCCAGGATTTGTCCAATCCTTTGAATCAATACTCCAATGTACTAAGGAATAATGATATTGATTAGTAATAGTTAAGGTTGATTGATTAAAATGACCAGTAGGAGCTCTTGTGAGAGAAATGTTTTCAATCTTTAATTTCTCAAAGACAGTATTTGCTTTAGAAAGATCTTCTTTTATCTTCTCGTCTTTCACTTCTGAATAATCGACATAATCATAACCTAGAATTCCAATTTCATGACCCTCTTTGACCATTCGATTTACTAAGTCAGGATGTCTCTCAGCCCATGAACCAGCTAAGAAGAATGTGGCATTCGCTTTTTCTTCTTTTAATAAATTTAAGATAGGCTCTGCTTGTTTATCTCCCCAGCCTATGTTGAAGGTTAAAGCAACACCTTTTTCCCCTTTATAAATAGCTTTTGGACCATCTTTTGAAGAAAACACAGGAATCTGAGCTATGTTTTCGACATACAAAAACCATGCTGTAAAGAAGGATATCACAACAACTAATGCCACTTTCTTTAAAGATTTACTGTTAAGTACATAAAAATTTTTCATAATTATTGTCACCTCGTCCACTTTACTGCTCGTCTCATCATATGTTTCTCTTAGAAAAATAAGACCCAAATCTTATAAAAAATTTAAATCTGGTAAATAATACTGAGACCAAAGCACAGTTATATAAGACTATAAATATAAAGGCAGCTAGGAGGAATGTGCATGATGGGGTTAATTTTGAATGAAAGAGAAGTAAAAGAGATGGATTATTTATTGAAAAGAGAGTTAGATGAAATATTGTTAGATTTAGGCGATGAAAGAATAGATCAAACAGTAAAGAAAGCTATGATGGAACGATATAAATATCTTTTTTCTTTATTTAAAAGAATCGCATCACCAAAGGATTGTTTACGTTATATGCTAAAAGAAGATAAAGAACTAGGGAAAAAAATATAAATTATAATAAAAAAACTGTTGACGTTTATATTATATCTTGGTATATTAATAAGCGTCACTTCGACAAGAAATTAATACCAAGAAAAAGTCGTAAAAAAGTATTGACTCTTGTGCTTGAGTGTGATAAAGTAATTAAGTCGCTTATTGAGCGACATTGATATTGCTCTTTGAAAACTGAACAATAAACGTCAACAATAACCGTTCTTAAATGAACGGAAACAAGTAATACAAAAGCTAGAGTTTAGCAATGAGCTAATCTTACTCTTTATTGGAGAGTTTGATCCTGGCTCAGGACGAACGCTGGCGGCGTGCCTAATACATGCAAGTCGAGCGGACTTTAAAAGCTTGCTTTTAAAGTTAGCGGCGGACGG
>NZ_WEHU01000023.1 GCF_009183415.1 Bacillus sp. B1-b2
AATATTGGTCACTGGCAGCACGAAGAGGAAAGAAAAAGGCATTAATCGCAATCGCACATAAGACATTGAAAATCATTTATCATATTTTAACTGGAAAACAACCATTCATCGAATACTCGAAATGAATAATGTAGCCATTTTCTAGTTCTCATATACTTTTCACTATTGAAAAAAATCAAATTTTTAATAGGTTTCTTTCTTATTGTCTTTTTTAAGAAAAATGAATCCTAAGCCACATTCTCTCGCCCCATTTTTAGTCTACTACCAAAGTTTTCATTCACGTCCTTTTCACAGAAAAAACCATCGACATCATCACAAATTAAGAGTCATGAATGCAGAATCAAGCGTTCATGACTCTTTTTCGTTAGGAGAGATTCACATGAATGAATTAGCTCAAGCGTTCCAGCAATGGCTCACCGAAGAAGGTAGAGCACCAAAAACGATTGAATCCTACGTTGGAGATATTCAAGGCTTCCAACAATACCTAGCAGAGAAGGCGGCAGATGAATCACAGCCGCTTTCTCGCTTTGCCTTTGTACGATATAAGAATTACTTAATCGATACAAACTTTGCCACCGCAACCATCAATAAGAAGATTAATAGTTTGAAAGTGTACAATGATTTTCTACAAAAGCAAGGACTGGTTGAAGAAAATTACATTCAGTTAAAAAAGTATAAGGTGCAAATAGCTGCTGATAGTGAACATGTAGTTACGGCTCTGAGTGAAGAAGAAGTTGAGCGATTTCTTTTTTACATCGAGGATCATACAAAAGTGAATATGAGAAACAAGTTAATCGGCTATCTATTATTGTACACAGGAGTTCGGGTATCAGAATTAATCAATATCAAGGTAGCTGACATTGATTTCTTAACCTCTAGTCTGCTAGTTAGGGGAAAAGGGGGCAAGCTTCGAGAAGTCAGTTTGCGTCAAGATGTAGTGAATTTGATGAAGCAGTACATGAAAGAAGATCGTCAGCTTAGTAGATTTCATGAAAGTGAATATCTGTTGGTCAGTCAACGATCCGAAAAGATGCATCGAGATGCAGTTCGTGATTGGTTAGGAATCGTGTCGAAGGAACTGGGAATCAAGCTTCATCCACATCTGTTCAGGCACACTTTTGCATCAAGGCTTCTTCATAAGGGGGTAGACTTAACTACCGTATCTAAACTTTGTGGACATAGTACTGTAAACATGACCGCTAAATTTTATATACAAACAACACGGCAGGAAAAGCAGAATGCCGTTGATAAATTGTAAAGGGGAGAGATGACTGATGAAACCAATTCAATGTATTGCCGATATCGAGGAATTGAAAGCAAGGAGTAATTTGCCTTTACCTTACCTAAAAGCCATAGAATCACAATTTCTCGAATGGTTTGAGGCAGAAGGAGCAGGCGAATCATTAACAGCTTTTCGATTGCCTAATGAGTCTTGTATTTATCATGTGGAAGGTGAAGGGGATGCTGATTTTATATTTAGCATAAGTGGTCTCGAATTTGTAGAAAAAGAAGAAGCAGAAGGCTGGACGTATTTTCGAATTGGCTTAATGAATGACCATCAGATGAACCTGATATATATTTTGCAAGATGCTTTTGATCAAAAAATAGAAGAGTGGCTTGGGCGATAAGGAGAGTGATAATGTTTGAAACACATAAACCAAGGTACATGACAAGAGCGGTGACTGAGCAACTAAGCACAGAGCATCAGCAGTTCATCATTCAATACTTACTAAAGCAACAAAATCAACTAACAGACTACTTACAGGTGTTTGAATTCTACGTGGAGAATAATCAGCAATTCCTCAGACAAGAACAGGAGGTACCACATAGAGAAGTGATAATTTTTGTAAGGTTGGAGAAATGTAGGCCAATAAAGCGAACGGTATGGGCGATGAATCAAGGACTAGAGGGAATTATAATCATGTTTTTAGAGGATTACTAACTATCAATGGTAATTAATATCAATCACTATTAATAAATATTTTGGGAAGGGGAATAGTTAGGACTAAAGGCTAGAGGTAGGTCAAACCGTCTGATGGCGATTTTGACCTTACTCTCTAGTAACTTCCTTTTTTTCGATTCGACTGAATCAGCTCATCAAGGAAGGCTGAGATGTTATCAATCTTTTTGCTTTCCTTCAACTGTTTTAGATACTCCATATTCTTGGGCAAAAGGTGGGCGGTGAATTTGATCCGCTGTCCTTTGTACGTGTCAGCTTCAATTTTTTTAGGTCGACCTCTTTTATCCTCGTATCCCAGCTGTTTTAACCGTTCCTTTAATCCCTTTCTACGCTGATTCAATAGAATAATCTTATGATTCAAGCGCTTCCGTTCCAGATCAGATTCTTCTTTTATTAAAGAAACTCTATATCCTTTTAATTGTGCTGTCACAGAGCCTATCTGTTCTATGACTCGCTTGATTTCTAAATCCTTTTTTATCTGATGTTGGTCTAAAGCACGTTGGAAGGACTGCTTATTACGAGACAGTTTATTCATTAAACTCATCCTTTCATTCCTAATATTAATGATATGTTTTAAATTTTGGGTCGACTTAAAATTAAAAGGAACGGATTTGAAGGGTATGGAGGGTATTGGAAATGTGTTACTCTCATATAAGTATCTGGTACTATTAAAAGAAAATCAAGGGCATGGAGGGCATTGATTGTGACGGAAAATGTTAAAAAAGATGATTATAACGTGAAGCAGTTTTATGAAGCGGTAGGATGGTCTAAAGCCACATTTTATCGCAGGATAAAAGAGATTTTTTGTACATATGATCTTGATCATTGGAAGTTTAGGAAAGCGGGGGAAGAGAAAGAAGACCCAACCAAGGGTGATACCACATTCATATTTAAAAGTGAATGGAGAGAACTAGCTGAATTGTTGTGTAAGCTATATGATGAAAACCCTTATTTTCGGGCTAATACAGACATTGAAAAGCTATCCCTAAATGATTTGATGAATTTTAACAAAGATACTCTAAAAAAGATAGAGAACCTCTCAGATGAACAGTTACGGTATGAGATAATGCTACATCCCGCCTATCTAGCATCAATAGCGGAAACGAAAGCATTAAAGGGAGTAACAGAACGTATTTCTTTTTTACTGAGATCCGTTGAGGGAGTATCAATTGAAACAAGGACAGCATTTTGGCTCCATTTTGCTAACATGCTAAATAAAGTGGTAGTCGATATGTATCTTTTTGAGATTGATACAAAAGAAAAAATTGAACAAGAAAAGGGACCTTTTAAAGACGTACTATTCGGAGAATTGGAAGTAAATAGCTTAGATTTTTTAGTCGCTGAATTTTTGAAAAAAATGCAGGACAAAGAGCATGCAGCAAAAAGAGAAGATGTGACGCAGTTATATGATGAATCAGAAAAACAGCTAGATGAATTAGTAGCATCGTCCGATAGTCCAGATGAACAAAGAAGAGTAAATGAGATGTTTGAACGATTGATTGGTGATGATGTGATAAACGAGATTAAGATATCAAGGATTAGAAATCAGGTTAAGGAAAAACTTACTCAAGCCGCTGAATTAGGATCTCAAGTAGAAGGAATTGATAAAACGATCGAACGATATATCTCAACAAGTGAAGAGAGTGAAAATCAAAAAGCAGTTGGGCAATTAATGGAAGTCCAAGAAAAGATAAAGAGTTTACAAAGCCAACAAGAAAAATATATAGCTGTTGCTGAAACACTTCTATACAAAGTGAACGCAACCATCACAGACAGACGGAAATAGGGAGCTTATCTCTATTTCTTTTTTTGTTTTTTTGAGGTGTCTCAACTTTTTAGAAGTATGTGAGACACCTAATGTGTTTCTTTTGAATCCCTGTAAAATTCAAAGTAGATAACAAAAGGAGATGAATGGCATGGATAGCATTAAATTCTTACAGCAATACTTTCATATTTCAATAGAGGATGAAGACATTCTTTTAACTAAGAAGGCAGATTTTCCTGAAGATTGTACCGATCTTTTCAAATTCCTTCAGGAGATTAAAAGACATAGAGAAAACACACTTTCCCGATTAAGGGATTCACCAAAGCCATATAAACAAGTAGTCACTATTGATATTGAAACTAATGACCTTGATCCGCTTAAAGGAGAAATCAAGCTAATTAGTGTATTTGGTGAAGGGATTGAACTAGTCACCTCAAACATTCGTGAGGTAGAACACCTTCTAACTGATGAAGCTATATTAAAGGTTGTTCACAACGCTGGTTTTGATATTACTTGGTTACGTACCAAAGGATTTGAAGTTTGCTCCTACATGGACACGATGGTGATGAGCCAAATATTTCATAACCACGTTAAAACAGACAATAGCTTAAGGGGAATGGTCAGTAAATATCTAAAGGTAGAACTGGATAAAAGTTTACAAGATTCGGTGAACTGGCAAGGTGACATTACAGAAGAACACAAAAACTATGCCCTTTCGGATGCGAGGGTAACATGGGAACTTTACCATTTTTTAAGTGAAGAGCTAAGAGGGCTCCATTTAGATTGTGTGTTAAGACGTGAAATGGCTGCCATCGATGCCATCATTGAATTGAACATGACTGGAATTAGATTTGATTATAACGATTGGGAGAAAGAACTTCAAAAAATGATAGAAGAGAGTGAGCAGCTTCAAGAGAACGTTCGTGGACTCTTAGAAGCACCAAATTTGAATTTACAAGCACCTGCTCAAATCATAGCAGCTCTTCGTAATAAAGGCATAGAAATCGAAGGAACATCTGATGAGGTGCTAGCCAAATATGAAGAGGACTTCGAAGTGATTAAACCCATTCGTCGCTATAAAAAGTTAAAAAAACAAGTGAATGCCTATGGTGAGAAGTTGAAACAAGCCATCAGTGAGGATGGAAGGCTTCGAGGGAATTGGAGACTGATTGGGACCGATACGTCTCGAATGACGTGTAAGCAACCGAACCTTCAAGGAATGCCAGGAAAAGCGAAGCCTTACTTCCGATCAGCAGAGGGTCATACATTTATCGTAGCAGATTACAGTAATATCGAACTTCGGATTTTAGCGGAAATCACAAAGGACCCTGAACTAACAAAGGCTTTTCAACATAACGAAGATTTGCATGAGAAGACAGCTAGGGTTGTGTTGGACAAGCAATTAGGTGAAGTAGTGACATCAGAGGAAAGAAAAATAGGTAAAGTGGTGAACTTTGGTTTAGTGTACGGAATGACAAAATGGGGGCTCCAGAAGAAAATTCAAGCAGCAACAGGATTACCTATCTCACTAAAGGAAGCTGAAACCTTCCGTAACCGATATTTTGAACTTTATAGAGGCGTGCTGTTTTATCAAGATCGAATGCTTAAAAGTTCTTTCATTCAAACGTTAGGTGGAAGGTACTGGTCAGATGATCATCACATGTTACCAAAAGGTGCGATTGCTAGATTTAACTATCCGATTCAAGCAACAGGGACAGAAGGGCTAAAAGAGGCATTAGCTCTATTGCTACAGGATAGGAAACGTGGTTGGAAGTTAGTAGCTGCTGTTCATGATGAGATTGTTCTCGAAGTACCTGATTCAGATACAGAAGAAGCTTCCTTATTCTTGAAGAAGGTTATGGTGGCAGGAATGAGTAAGCTAGTTAAACAAATTCCAATTGAAGTAGAAATAAATTGTGGGAAATATTGGTGTAAATAGAACTGATATAAAGAGGTGTCTCAACATTAGAACAAGATGTGAGACACCTACTGAAACACTCTGCTATCCAAAGTATCATGAAAGAGTAAGCTAGCAAGCACACAGAACAATCAAAAATATATTAAACCTGGAGGCTGATGAATGATGATTAACAATTTTTATTCCCCTGAATTTTTAGTGAAGTTACAAGAACTAGAGCAAGAAAAACGCCGAGCGGAGTATGCAGAAAAAGTAGAGCATGCAAAATACGTTCCAAAAGTGGCGCCAGGAACTTATGCAGCTATTACAAGTAAAGCTGAAATGGAACGCAATGCAAAAAGCCCAATAGGGATAAACGATAAAGTCATTGTGACATTTACTATTTTTGTGCCAACTTCAGAAAACACACAGGATAGTATTGATCTGCGACAAACATATTGGAAAGCCAAAACAGACACATCAGCCTATTACACATATTTAAGTGAGATATTGAATGCTGATCCTCGTAGTGGATTTTCACTAAAAGATCTCATGGGTGTCCCATGTGAAGTCGTGATTACCCATAACCAAGGGGATAAAGGGACATTTGCAAATGTGTCACACATTAAAAGAATTAATGTAAACCCATCACCAGAGCAATTCAAAATCTAGGTTGGGGGTAAAGGGGGCATGGAAAGGAGCAAACATTTGCTTCTTTCCATTAAAAATTAAAAAACGAGAGGATAGTGAAGAATGATGGAAGCAAAAACATTAAAATCAGTACAGAATCAAATGAACTATGTGGCACCAGCAGTAAAAGAGAGTATGGGGTATGTGATGATGCAAGAACCATTTTATCAGTGGGTGAGAGACCATGTAGCTGAATTAGATAAGCCATTAATTAAAGCATTAGCTTCAAATCTCCGACCCTTTAAACGAGTTGGAGAAGAGGTTGTCGAGGGTTTGGCATCCACATTAAGTCAGCTGGAGAATACAGAAGAATTAGTAGAGTTTTTAAGAAATTCCTTGTCAAAAGGAGAACTTATCCCTCTGCCTGCTAGTTATGACGTGTTAACACAATTAGGGTATACAGGGGAAGTGAAACCTGGAAGCCCAGCGGAATCTGTTGCGAAAAACGTCTCAATGATTGCATTCAATAATCGAGGGTTATCGTTAAATGAAAAAGGAAAATTAGTCCTTAATGCAAACGTATTTGCTTCTTATGTCTTAACAAGAATAAATTTAGTACAGCTAGAGAAGGGGGGAATTCTTGCTTACGACCACAAAGGGCATTACAAAGAGATAAGTGAAAGACTTTTAAAAACAATTTGTCGAGATATTCTCCATGAAGCTCAAGAGAATATATGGAAACGCAAATGGGAAACAGAATATTTTGAAGCCTTAAAACGTGAGATTGAGTATGTTGAGTGTATGAATTCGGAAACGGAGTATATCAATCTAACAAATGGAATGCTCAACTTGTATTCGAAGGAACTTGTAGAACACAGTCCCCGTTTCTTATCAACCATACAGATTCCGTTCGAATACAAGGAAGAAGCTACTTGTCCAACGTTCAAAAAGTTTCTCTTTGATATTTTTGAGGGGGATGGAGAACGAGTGCGACTCGTGCAAGAACTTATAGGCTACTGTTTCTTACATGAGATCAAGATTCAAAAGGCTTTTATTTTCGTTGGTCCAGGATCTAATGGGAAAAGCGTGTTAGCTGAGATTATTCGACAATTAATTGGTATTCCGAATGTTTCAAATGTGGCACTAAATGATTTAGGTGGACGTTTTGGGATGCAGAACCTACCAGGGAAACTCGTCAATATTTCCTCCGAAAATGAGTTTAATAAGAAATTTAATACACAGAACTTCAAAATGTTGACGGGTGGTGATGCTGTCAATGTAGAACAAAAATACAGAGACTCGTTTAATACGGTCCTCTTCACTAAAATTATTATTCTATTAAATCGCATGATGGATTCGGATGACATGTCTAATGGCTATTACAGAAGACTTGGAGTAATCCCATTTAATAAAATTTATAGAGAGATAAAAGCCAATGAAACTCCGAAAGAAGGAGTCGATTATATGGATAAAAATTTGACTGATAAATTACTAAAAGAACTACCTGGCATTCTTATTTTTGCATTAGAAGGGCTTACACGTCTAATTAGTAATGATTTTAATATGACAGAAAGCCAAGTGTGTGAACGGGCTTTAGAAGATTATAAGAGTAAACAAAATCCTATCATTGAGTATTTTAATAATCGGGTTCAAGTCTCTCCAGGACATACGACCTTACGTCCTAATTTTAGAAAAGACTTTTCCCAATGGGCATCCACTAACGGTTATGAAGATGAGCGTTTGATGGGAGCAACGAGATTTTGGGAATTATTTAAAAAGGTACTAGACGAAAATAACATCAGTCTCCGTGAAAAGAAAATAAATGGCGATATATATGTGGAAGGACTACAGATTGTTTTAAATACTACCAGTGATGATTATGTAGATCCTTGCTAACTTATGTAAGAGATTCATATATTTATAATTTTTATGGTCTAGGTGGCAAGGGTGGGATAGAAAAAATGAGGGGAAATCTAAAAGGTCAGATGGTTGAAATTTTAAAGTTTTTTCTCATAAACCGTGACCACCCTTGCCACTATATGTTTTTCTTAGCAAGACGCATTTTTCGATACCCTCTAAACCCTGAAGTAAGGGCAGGGAGGGTATCAATTTCTGAATAATCTCCAAAAAATGGAATGATAGAAATTACATTAATATATTATTATTTTGAGATAGTAATTGAAGATGTTTTCCTATGTTGCTATCAAAATCTGCTGACGAATTAAAGAAGTATCTATTGCAGAGAAAAGGTCAGTAATTAGGCTTATACACTATTCAGGAAAGGATGTTTTATATGTTGTTTATCGAATCCATTAACAAGTTTGGAAAGTATCAAGCGAACATTGAGAGAAGCCCAGTAACTATTCAAGCTTATTATGAAGATCTGACGCTTTTTAATCGACACTTACAAGAAAAGTACAACGGTCCCATTTACTTAGAGGACATTACGCAGGAGGATGTGGAAAATTATCTCTATTATCTGAAGGAGATCAAGCATTATCAACCGATTAGTAGAAAACGGGTGTTAGGAAGCACACGGTCCTTTTTCAGCTATGCATACAAGAGTGAGTGGTGCGACAAGAATGTGACTGCTAAATTGGAGCCTATCAAATGTCAGCACAAAGAGCGGCAATATCTCTCTGAAAAAGAGGTTAATCAGTTTGTGAATGCTATTGACCATAAGTTAATTCGATTAGTCGCACAAACGCTTTATTACACTGGAATGCGTATTTCCGAATGTCTAAACCTTCAAGTGGAAGATGTCGATTTAGAAGGCAATATGATTCATATTAGGCATGGAAAGGGAAACAAAGACCGCTTTGTTCCAATCAATGTAAAATTGAAGGAGTTGCTAGTGGACTATACGGAGAACTGGAAGGTGAACTCAGACTATTTCTTTGCCACAAGAAATACAGGTACTCTTTCAAAAACTAGAGTAGCTAAGGTATTTCGGGATACGAATCAAGCATTAGGATGGAAAAAGAACGTAACTGCACATATTCTGCGTCATTCTTTTGCTTCTAAGCTTGTCCAAAATGATGTTCATTTAGTTAAAATTTCAAAGTTGTTAGGGCACAGTAGTTTGAAAACAACGAGTATTTATGTCCATAGCAACATGGATGATTTGAAGGATGCTGTTAACACGCTATAAAGGAGGAGTAACAATGACTAAAGCGGAAGCATTGCAACCCATTTATGATGACAAGGTTAAGAAGATATTACAATTATTAGGTGATGGCTTTTCAAGGGATGAAGTTGCTGAACAGTTTCAGTATTCAACCTATCGTTCAATGGATAGCTTTATGAGTCGTAAGAATTTTGTTTGGGACAAGCGAAAAGGAACCTATTTACCGGCGGATACTATTAAAGCTTCACTAGAAACAATGGTGAATTTCCCATCAGACCGAGTCCGAAGAATTGTAATGGAACTGAACAAGGAAGGAGCAGATTTAAAGGAGGTTGCATTGAAGGTAGGATTTGAAAACCATCTAGAAATGGCTCGTTACATGAAATCGAAAGGGTTTGAATGGTCACAAGAAGCAGGGAATTATCTCTCTACTTCCCCGACGATTTCTAACGATGATGAAAATGTTGCTAATGCCAGAAATGAGGCTTCATTAGAGGGTTCCCTTTCTATTGGAAATGGTGGAGTTGAACAATTTCTACCCTTACTTGAATGGTTAGCCTTGAACAAGGAGGGCTTACAAAGTCTGTTAGGAGCGTCAGTAGCGTCAGGACAAATCCCCCGCTTTACCCTTCCTGGTCTTTTTGTTACGAAATCCGTTCACATGACTAATACCCTTGACCAAATGGTTCGAGATTTCAGCAAGGAAAAGAACATCAATCAGCGGGAGGTTTTCGAGGTTGCATTGATTGAATTCTTTCAAAAGTACGGTTACGAGCGAGAAGTGGAGAAATTGTTACAACAAAATGCTTAGCAAATGCAATTCTAATGGAAGAGATGATGAACAGGATCTAATGGTTTCCTACTGGACCCCTGTTTTTCACTCTTCCATTTTTTTATGATTTCCTAATGTTTTGGAGTGAGTTTCTTCCATTATATATAGTTTTCCTAATGATGCATCATCACATTCTTCAAACAGCTTGAGTCACATGGGGTTGTGTGGTAGGAAGAATCTTGATTTTCGGAGTTACTTTTCGTCAGTTAGGTTCAGCTAACAACGCACAACAATCTTCAATGGAAAAATTATCTTCAGGTCTTCGTATTAATGGCGCAAAGGATGATGCAGCAGGTCTTGCAATCTCTGAAAAAATGCGTGGACAAATTCGTGGATTAGACCAAGCTTCAGCGAATGCTCAAGATGCTAACTCTATGATTCAAACAGCTGAAGGTGCTTTAAGCGAAACAACAGACATCCTTCAACGTATGCGTGAACTTGCTACACAAGCAGGTAACGATACTAATACAGATACAGACCGTGGCGAAATCCAAAAAGAGATCAACCAATTAACATCTGAAATCAACCGTATTGGTAATACTACTGAGTTCAATACTCAGAAATTATTAGATGGTGGAAGTGCTGGAAAAACAACAGTAGTTGTTGAGAATACTACTGAAGCAGTAGATGGATCTAATGATGCTCTAGCGGCAACAAAAACAATTGCTGGACTTGAATTTACAGCTAAAACTGCGGGTACTGATGGAAATGACATTTCATTTACAGTGGATACAGCTGTAGATCCTGCTGATGGATCAGAGATTCAAAATTCTATCACTGTAACTGGTTCTGATATTGTAGTTACAATTGGTAGAAATGCTGATGGAACTGCAAAGACTCTTGACCAAGATGCAGTAAAAGCCTTAATTGATGGAGATGATGATGCTAATGCACTTGTTTCAGTCGAAGTATCTAACGGAGCTACAGCAGTAACTGATACTACAATTGAAAACTTAGAAAATGGTGCTAATGCTACAACTCCTGGTACTCCTGGTGAATTTAGCTTTACTGCAACAGTTCCTAAAGAAGGTCAAATATACAATATCGATGGAGAAGAACTTACATTAACTCTTGCAGAAGATGCAGATGCTAATGCTGTTGCTGTTGCTTTAAAAACAGCAATCGAAGGAAATGCTACATTAAATGCTAAGTACGAAGTAGCTGACCCAACAACTGGGACAACATTAAGCTTAACCCAAAAAGTTGCTTCAGAATCAGCAGCAGCACCTGTAGTTGAACTTGAACTTGCGACTGCTAGTGAAGGCTTCTCAGCTAACTTCCAAATTGGTGCAAATGCTGGTCAAAGTATGACAATCGAAATTGGTGATATGCGTGCAACATCTGATTCACTTAAAGTAGCAAGTGAAGATGGAACAACTGTAACGTCTAAATCAGGGAAAGTAGCATCATATACAACTGCGACTGATGTAACAAATGGTAGCAACAATGAAGGTACTTTCAAAGCACTAGATATTTCATCACATGAAAAAGCAAGTGCTGCTATCGATGTTATCAATGATGCTATTGAGAATGTATCAGCTGAGCGTTCTAAACTAGGTGCTTACCAAAACCGTTTAGATCACACAATCAATAACTTGAGCACATCTTCTGAAAACCTAACTGCTGCAGAATCTCGTATTCGTGACGTAGACATGGCGAAAGAAATGATGGATCAAACTAAGAATTCAATTCTTTCTCAAGCATCTCAAGCTATGCTTGCTCAAGCAAATCAGTTACCACAAGGAGTTCTACAACTTCTTCGTTAATTTTAGATTATTTGGAAGAGACTCTAGTTTTTACCAGGGTCTCTTTTGTCTAAAAAAGTGACACATAATAATAGGTGTAAATCTTAAATAGAGGTTAATATTATCTTTTAGGTTGTCTGATTAACAAAATTTAAAGATCCACAGCGCAATTAGTCAGCAAAAGATATAGTAGTGAATCATTCTCATTTTCGAAAAAATCACAAAATGGAGATGTTTCACTTACTACTTCAAAGGAATAGAAGAACCGTGTGTGGAAGTTTTAGAACAAATTTTGATTAATCAAAATTTGAATGAAGCTTTTTTTGCGATTCTATAGAAATAGAGAATGGAAGGACGTCTATACTGTAATATCAACGAATTAATAACAATTTTTGAAGGATAAATATCTTCGCGTATCTGTACCAGAAAAGAAATCATAAATCACAAACTGCCTTAAAAGTGAAAATCTTAAAATGCAATATGATTAAACAGTGCAATATATTAAATATAGTAGTATTTTACCTTCCTCTTGTATTTACCATAGCATTCTCGGTAACGATGATTCTTTCATCTACTATTCTTTTATAATTAGTAATTTCTCTATCTATTATAGTAATATCTCCTAATATAATTGTTTGTCTCTTAATAAAATAGAATGTATCTTTCTTTTTATATATACGTTCATCTTATTAGATAAACTATTTATTTTTCTCCAAATCCCAATCTTTCAGAAAAACTTCTTAAACTATTTCTATCTAAGCCGATATTATTAATATAATTCTAGTTGTATTTTATAGGGGGATTTTATTAATGATTGAACGATTAGGTTCCCAGCAAGGTTTATTAGCATCTAGACAAGTTGAAAACGTAAGTAATATTGATAAGAGAATAGAAGGCAAGATGGATGTGAAAGGGCAAATATATGGTCCGAAGCAAAGTAAGGAACAAATGAGTGAAGTAATTGATAGTATCAATTCCTTCATGCAACCCTCTCATACTTCTTTAAAATTTGAACTCCATGAAAAATTAAATGATTACTATGTACAAGTAATTGATGATGACACGAAAGAAGTAATCCGTGAAATTCCCTCTAAAAAGGTGCTAGATATGTATGTAGCTATGAAGGAATTTATGGGCTTAATGATTGATGAAAAGATATAAATATATGAGGTGACCTAAGATGGTGTTAAGAATAGGTGGATTGGCTAGTGGAATGGACATTGATTCTCTTGTCTCGGAAATGATGGCAGCAGAACGTTTACCGCTAGATAAGTTAAGTCAGAAAAAAACATATACAGAATGGCAACGTGATGATTATCGTGAAATGAATACTATGCTGTTGGATTTAGATACTAATATTTTCAATGGTGTAGGAAAACAGGCGAATTATATTAAGAAGACTGTTGCTATTTCTGATCCTGATGCTATTTCTGTTAAGAATGTGAATTCTACTATTGATTTTACAGGGTCTGTTAAAGTGAAGAACCTAGCAACAGCTTCAACCATGCACAGCTACACAAAATCTAGGGTTACCGATTCTTCAAAGACACTAGAAAATTATGGGATTACAAAAGAACAAACTATTACAATTAGTGCTATTACTAAAGAAGGTGTACTGGAAGAGAAACCTTTTAAAATTAATAAAGATGATACATTAGATAGTGTTATTTCAAGAATTAATAAAGAGTCTGGCGTAACAGCCTTCTTTGATGCCAAAGAACAAAAAATATCCTTTATAGCTAAGAATACAGGGAATATAGGGTCAGGAGATAGTTCACCCGAGATAATTCTTACTGACAATGGGGATCCAAGCGAGAAATTTTTTAATAATATATTAGGAATTAATACTAATAATGAAATAGCAGCAGGTAAGCAAGCAGGAACAGTTGGAACAAATGCAGAAGTTGAGTACAATGGGCTTACAATCACTCGCCCATCCAACACATTCACCATCAATGGCGTAGAAATAACAGCTAAAAAAGTGACAACAGATGCTGTAACATTTTCTTCCACACCTGATGTGGATGCAGTATTGGATACTATCACACAATTCGTGAATAAGTACAACGAAGCAGTCGAAAAAATTCGTACAAAAACAACAGAAGCGAAATATCGTGATTACCAACCACTAACGGATGCTCAAAAAGAGGGAATGGAAGAAACAGAGATAGAGAAATGGGAAAAACTTGCTAAAAGTGGGACATTAAAGGGCGATTCCATTTTGACATCTACTTTAACTAGAATGCGCTCAAGCTTAAGTAGTCCTGTTAGTGAGACATCTGGATTTAGTCAGTTATCTGAAATTGGTATTACCACTACTTCCAATTATTTAGATGGTGGTAAATTAACAATAAATGAAGATAAATTAAGAGAAGCCATTGCAAAAGATCCAAATGGTATCTATGAACTTTTCCAAAAAGATGGAGCTACTTCTTCTGAAAAAGGGATTGCAAGAAGATTAAGAGAAAATTTAAAAACATCTATGGCAGATATTACAGATAAAGCTGGGAAATCATCAAGTGTTAATAATACCTTCGCTTTAGGAAAACTATTAAATAACTATGATAAACAAATCGATCGTTTTGAAGATAAATTAGTTACAATTGAAGACCGTTATTGGGCTCGATTTACTGCAATGGAATCAGCAATCAGTAAAGCTAATAACCAGTCATCTTACTTAATGAATATGTTTAGTTCATAATAAAAAGGAGCGTTTCTAAAATGGCAATTAAAAATCCGTATCAATCATATCAGCAAAATTCAGTTAACACGGCATCCCCTGGTGATTTAACATTAATGCTTTATAATGGTTGCTTAAAGTTTTTACACTTAGCGAAAAAAGCTATTGAAAACAAAGATATCACAACTCGCAATACGAATATCCAAAAAACACAAAACATTATTAAAGAATTAATGGTTACATTAAATATGGATATTCCTGTATCCAAAAACTTAATGACACTGTATGACTATATGAATCGTCAGTTAGTGAAAGCAAATATTGAAAGTGATATTTCAATCATTGAAGAAGTAGAAACACTTATTACGGAGTTCCGTGATACTTGGAAGGAAGCAGTTATTCTAAATCGTCAAAAGCAATATGGTCAAGGTGGCCAAGTGTAATGGAAGCAATCAAGCAATGCTATGCCATCACGAATGAATTAATAGGATTGCTAAAAGAGGAAAAAGAAGCTGATATGGAAAAGGTAGATCAGCTTCTGGAACAAAGACAAGCATGCTTATCCTTATTAACTCCGCCAACTACTGAGAGCGAAAAAAAGTTAGGCCAAGCGCTTATACAGCAGGATAAAGAGCTTGTATCTATGTTACAAAAAGCTAAAATCTCTATCCAAAAGGAATTAAGAGATTTAAAATTTAAAAAGGCTTCTAATCAAAAATATGTAAATCCTTATCAATCTTTACAAACGGACGGAATGTTTTATGATAAGCGAAAATAGATAAACAAAGGGAGTTAGCATGGTAAGTTGCGAACTCCCTTTGTTTTTTAGATTACTTTATACAACCCAACTCGATTATCCTTATTCACTACATCCTCACCAACTAATACAATCTCTGCATTGGCTTTGCTTGGAGCGATAATACAATGATCTCCAACGGTAACTTTACATGCAGTTACACCCTTCTCAATCACTACATTCTCTCCAATAACTGTACCTGGTAGAAGAACAGAATCCTTGATAATAGATCCTTTACCAATTACTACGTCGTTAAATATTACGGAATTTTCTACGGTTCCATATACCTCGCAGCCTTCACTGATGATAGAACGTTTTACAGTAGCAGAAGAATCGATGTAAGATGGAGCATAGCTCTGTTCATGTGTGAACACGGTCCAATCCTTATCGTTTAAGAAGATATTGCTTTCCTTTGATAAAAGATCCATATTTGCTTCCCAGAAGCTATCGATGGTTCCAACATCTTTCCAGTAGCCGCTAAATGTGTAAGCAAATAGTTTTCGGTTGTCTGTTAACATGGCTGGAATAATATCTTTTCCGAAGTCTTTTGAGGATAGTTCGTTTTCTTCCTCTTTTTGTAGATAGGACTTTAACGTTTTCCATTTGAAAATATATACGCCCATGGAGGCAAGATTGGATTTAGGATTATCTGGCTTCTCTTCGAAATCAACAATGCGATTGTTGGTGCCATCTGTATTCATAATGCCGAATCTGCTTGCTTCTTCCCAAGTTACCTCTGTAACGGAAATGGTTGCATCAGCACCAGTTTTAATATGTTCTTGAAGCATAAGGTCATAATCCATTTTATAAATATGATCGCCAGAAATGACAAGTACATGTTCAGGATCATATTGGTCGATAAAGGAAGTGTTTTGATAAATGGCATGTGCTGTGCCATCATACCAACGTTCTTCTGTTCCACATTGATAAGGAGGAAGAATGTTCAGTCCGCCATCTCGACTATCTAAATCCCAGTCTTTACCGTCTTTAATATAGTTTTGTAATACATGTGGTTGATATTGTGTTAATACACCAACGGTATCTATTCCTGAATTACGGCAATTACTTAAGGTGAAATCAATAATTCGATATTTGCCACCGAATGGTACTGCAGGTTTAGCTAAATCTTCTGTTAGTTTCTTTAATCTTGTCCCTCGTCCGCCCGCTAAAAGCATAGCAATACATTTTTTCTTCAAAATAGATCCCTCCTGTGTATATTCAAATGTTATTTAAAGTCATATTTAAAGAAGTTTCCTTAAAGAAGATAGAAACTTCCTTTAGTAAATGATTAGAAAAGTCAATTTACCGCTTCTATGATACGAGCAATTATAACCGATCGTCCTCCCAAAGCTTGTAGTAGTACTCTATTTCCTCTTCTGTTTCTGTTGCTTCTAGTGAAAGATCTAGTTGATTTTGTAAAATTAACTCGTTCATTTGTTACCTCCATAATGTCTTTTTATAATAATGTAATTGTAGCAAATATCATTCTTGGAAAAGTAAAAATATTTTGATTAATTTCGCTAAATGTCGACAGAATGAAGTCAATTTAAACGCATATATCCACCTATTAAATGGAATTGGAGGAAGTCTTCATAGATTCTGTCGAAACATTTTATAATTATTGTTGTTTCATTTCTTTTTATGTTCCAATTCGATTTGCTATTGGCTAATGTATTCTTTCTAAAAAGATAGACTTTTTTAAAATTATTTCTTAACTGCAATCATGGTGTATATATATCCCAAAAAAATGAGAATAAAACATATAGTGACATAATTTTTTCAAATTTAAAGTACTTAACAAATTTTTTCGATAAACAACATATAAGAAGAATAGCTAATTTTACAAAGTTCACATTTTTGTCGATTTTTTTACTAGTTTTAGCAGGAAAATGATAGGGTATTCTAGAAATATATAGCATAGTCAAAATGATTTCTGAGGTATACATTTTAATATCTTTAGGAAACATAAGACTTGCACTGGATAATATAAAGGAGGAGTAACTTATGAATTTCAACATTAGAGGAGAAAACATTGAGGTAACTCCAGCAATTAGAGAGTATGTAGAAAAGAAAATAACAAAATTAGAGCGTTATTTTTCCGAAACACCAGATGCAAATGTAAATGTGAACTTAAAAACGTATAATGATAAAACATCAAAAGTGGAAGTAACTATTCCAATGTCCCAGCTTTTATTAAGAGCAGAAGAGGATCATGTGGATATGTATGCAGCCATTGACCTAATTACGGATAAATTAGAAAGACAAATAAGAAAACATAAAACAAAGGTAAATCGTAAACATAGAGAAAAAGGGAACTTAAGTGCATTGTTTGGTACTAATGAAACGTCTACTACTGCCGTAGACGAGGAAGAACAAGACTTAGAAATTGTTCGCCAAAAAAGCTTTAACTTAAAACCAATGGATTCAGAAGAAGCTATTCTACAAATGGATCTATTAGGACATAATTTCTTTGTTTACACAGATGCTGAGACAAACCATACAAACATTGTTTACAAGCGTAAAGATGGTAAATATGGATTAATTGAAGCTCAATAATACTTATAGCCTGCAGTGAAAACTGCAGGTTTCTTTTATCACTAAAAGGAGGAATACATTTGACATTCTCAATTATTGGCTTTGATCCAGAAGAAAAAGAGTGGGGAATTGCGGTTCAATCAAAATTCCTAGGAGTAGGATCAGTAGTACCGTGGGCAAAGGCTGGTATTGGTGCTGTTGCTACACAATCTTATGCCAATACTTCCTTTGGTCCAGATGGGCTTCGATTAATGGAAGAAGGAAAAACTGCTGAAGAAGCCTTACATATTATTTTAGAAAAAGATCCAGCTAGAGAGCAGCGCCAGGTAGCTTTTATTGATGCTAAAGGCAATGCTGCTACTTTCACAGGTAATGAGTGTTATGGTTGGGCAGGTGGAATGACTGGGCAACATTTTGCAGCACAAGGAAATATTTTGGTAGACGAAAAAACAGTTCAAACTATGGCTAATACTTTTCAAACAAAGCAAGGAAGTCTTGCTGAAAGACTATTAGCTGCGTTACAAGCTGGTCAAGACGCAGGTGGCGATAGTAGGGGACAACAGTCAGCTGCTTTGCTAATTGTAAAGGATCGAGGAGGATATGGTGGATACAATGATCGTTATATTGATTTACGGGTAGATGATCATATAGAACCAATTAAAGAACTATCTCGCATCTATCAATTACAACAATTATATTTTGCACCTTCTAAAGAAGAAAACATCATTAGCATAGAAGGAGATGTACAAACAGAGTTAACATCCCATTTAGAACGTTTGGAGTATTTAGGTAAAGGTAAGACAAGTGATCTCCATCAAGCTTTGAAAAATTATATTCATACAGAAAACTTCGAGGAAAGAGAACAAGGTACTGGAAAGATAGATAGAGAAGTATTGGAATATATGAAAAAACAATAAGACAATTAACTAGAAATGAGACAAGAGGTTATCCACCTTTTGTCTTTTTTCTACTATTAATATGGATAGCAGTAGAAACATCCACATACCTTGCAAAATTCCTTCTTGACTTATGCTATACTTAAGTTGTCACTCTATTATGGAAATGTTAAGATAGATAGGGTATACTTCATAAGTTTGAGTATTAGAATAAATAGAATCAAAAAAATTATATAAATAAAATAAAGTCATAAAAGAGACAAATGATTTTCATTTACTTTTAATGAATCTTAACTATTCTAGTTAAAATATATTTTGTCACTCTTAATTATAAATCAAAGGAGCGTTTTTTAATGCTTGGATTATTAAATAAAGTATTTGATCAAAACAAACGCGATTTAAAAAGATTAACTAAACTTTCAGAGAAAATTGAATTGCTTGCAGACCAAACGCAAGCTCTATCAGATGAACAAATAAAGGAGAAAACAGAGGAATTTAAAGCCCGTTATCAAAAGGGAGAATCTCTAGAGGATTTATTAGTAGAAGCATTTGCTGTAGTAAGAGAAGCGGCAAAACGTGTGTTAGGTTTGTACCCTTATCCTGTGCAGTTAATGGGGGGAGCTTCCCTTCATGATGGTAATATTTCAGAAATGAAAACAGGGGAAGGTAAAACATTAACAGCAACAATGCCTGTATACTTAAACGCAATCTCTGGTAAAGGTGTTCATGTTATCACTGTCAATGAATATCTTGCTACTCGTGACGCAGCGGAAATGGGTCAATTGTATAACTTCCTTGGCTTAACAGTAGGTCTTAATTTGAACGGACTTACAAGAGAAGAGAAACAAGCTGCATATAATGCGGATATTACGTATGGTACAAATAATGAGTTCGGATTCGATTATTTACGCGATAACATGGTTTTATATACGGAACAAAAAGTTCAAAGACCATTAAATTATGCAGTAATTGATGAAGTAGACTCTATTTTAATTGATGAAGCACGAACTCCATTAATTATTTCTGGATCGGCTCAGAAATCAACACAGCTGTATGTACGTGCAAATATATTTGTAACTAGTTTGAAAGTGGAAAAAGATTACACATATGATGAAAAAACAAAAGGTGTTCAATTAACAGAAGAAGGTATGTCTAAAGCAGAACGTGTTTTCCAAATTGAGAATCTTTTTGATGTTTCCAATGTAGCGATAAACCATCATATTACCCAGGCATTAAAAGCACATGCTAGTATGCATAAAGATGTTGATTATGTGGTGCAAGATGGTGAGATAGTCATTGTTGACCAATTTACTGGCCGTTTAATGAAAGGTCGCCGTTATAGTGATGGATTGCATCAAGCAATTGAAGCAAAAGAAGGCCTTGAGATTCAAAACGAAAGTATGACACTAGCAACGATTACATTCCAGAACTATTTCCGTATGTATCAAAAACTAGCCGGGATGACTGGTACGGCGAAAACAGAGGAAGAGGAATTCCGCAATATTTATAATATGAATGTAGTGGTTATTCCAACAAACCGAGATATCATTCGTGATGACCGTGCGGATTTAATCTATACAACGATGGATGGAAAATTTAGAGCTGTTGTAGAGGATATTGCAGAGCGACATAAAAATGGACAACCAGTTCTTGTTGGTACGGTTGCTATTGAGACATCCGAGATCATTTCTAAATACTTATCGAAAAAAGGCATTCCACATAATGTTTTAAATGCAAAGAACCATGAAAGAGAAGCTGAGATTATCGCAACTGCTGGTGAAAAGGGTTCTGTTACTATTGCTACTAACATGGCAGGACGTGGAACAGACATTAAGCTAGGTCAAGGAATTAAAGAAGTAGGCGGACTAGCTGTTATTGGTACAGAACGTCATGAAAGTAGACGTATTGATAATCAGTTACGTGGACGTTCTGGACGTCAAGGAGATCCGGGGGTAACACAGTTTTATCTATCCATGGAAGACGAGCTAATGCGCCGTTTCGGTTCAGATAATATGAAAAGTATGATGACTAGACTTGGAATGGATGATTCACAGCCTATTCAGAGTAAAATGGTATCTCGTGCAGTGGAATCAGCTCAAAAACGTGTAGAAGGAAATAACTTTGATTCACGTAAGCAATTATTGCAATATGATGATGTGTTACGTCAACAAAGGGAAATTATCTATGCACAGCGTAATGAAGTGCTAACAGCTGAAAATCTACGCTCTATTGTAGAAAATATGATTAAATCTTCCTTACAAAGAAATGTTCAAGCACATACTCCAGATAATGAAGATAGAGAGAACTGGGATCTTCAATCTATTATTGAGTATGTGAACGGAAATCTTTTAGAAGAAGGATCCGTGGAATTAAGTGATTTACGCGGAAAAGAAAGTGATGAGATTGTCGATTTCATTTTTGCTAAAGTAATAACAAGCTATGATGAAAAAGAAGAGAAATTATCACTAGAACAAATGCGTGAATTTGAGAGAGTTATTGTGCTTCGTGCTGTAGATAGCAAATGGATTGATCATATTGATCAGATGGATCAATTACGTCAAGGTATTCACCTTCGTGCATATGGACAAATTGATCCGCTACGTGAATATCAATCAGAAGGATTTGCAATGTTTGAAGCAATGGTTCTTGCTATCGAGGATGATGCTGCGAAATATATTATGAAAGCTGAAATTCGTAATAATCTAGAAAGAGAAGAAGTAGCAAAAGGTCAAGCAGTCAATCCAAAAGAAGATGGCGAGCAGAAGCCAAAGAAAAAACCAGCGATGAAGCAACTAGACATAGGACGAAATGATCCTTGCTTCTGTGGAAGCGGGAAAAAATATAAAAATTGTCATGGTACAACGGTTTAAATAATTTAAGTAAAGACCTATCTTTTTCTGAGGAAGAGATAGGTCTTTTCTTGTAATGGAAGTAGCACAAGTTATTGTTCGAGATGAGGACTATTGCAAATAAATCATGCTATACTGCAAATAAAATAGAGTAATTGGCAAAAAGAATGTTAGTAACCGCAAATAAACTCAGTCTAACCGCAAATAAACCTTAATAAACCGCAAATACATTACCTACTTTCCACTTTAATACACATCAATTTATCACGAAAACATGCATTTTTTTTCAAAAAGCCATATAATACATAAAGGAAGTAGAATTCTACTTAGAACTATAATTTTTAAAAAGGGTGACATAAATGGAATTAGCAGAAATTCGTAATGAGTTAGAGAAGATAGATGTAACACTAGAAAACTTTAGGGGGTCTCTTTGACTTAGAAAACAAAGAGGCACGTATTGCTGGATTAGAAGATGAAATGCTACATCCAGATTTCTGGAATGATCAGCAGGCAGCACAGGCTGTTATCTCGGAAAGTAATGCATTAAAAGACCAGGTGCATGAGTTTTATCAGTTGTTTGAAGCGTATGAGAACTTAGAGTTAACGTATGAGCTTGTGAAAGAAGAAGATGATGCAGAGCTTCGTAGTGAGTTGGAATCGGAGCTTACGGAACTTGTAAATCGTTTAAGTCAGTTTGAATTAAATCTATTATTAAGCGGACCATATGATAAAAACAATGCTATCTTAGAGCTTCATCCAGGAGCTGGTGGTACGGAGTCACAAGACTGGGGAAGCATGCTTCTTCGTATGTATACAAGATATGCTGAGAAAAAAGGCTTTAAAGTAGAGACTTTAGATTACTTACCTGGTGATGAGGCTGGTATTAAAAGTGTTACTTTAGCGATTAAGGGTCATAATGCATATGGATACTTAAAAGCAGAAAAAGGAGTACATCGTTTAGTTCGTATTTCTCCGTTTGATTCATCAGGCCGTAGACACACAAGCTTTGTTTCTTGTGATGTTATGCCAGAATTTAATGATGAAATTGAAATTGAAGTTCGTACAGAAGATTTGAAAGTTGATACGTATCGTGCAAGTGGTGCGGGTGGACAGCATATCAATACAACAGATTCTGCTGTGCGTATTACACATATTCCAACAGGAGTGGTTGTTTCCTGTCAAACAGAACGTTCTCAAATTAAGAACAGAGAAACAGCGATGAAAATGTTGAAAGCAAAATTATATCAACGTAAAATTGAAGAACAAGAAGAGAAGTTAGCTGAAATCCGTGGCGAACAAAAAGAAATTGGCTGGGGAAGCCAAATTCGTTCTTATGTATTCCACCCATATTCTATGGTAAAAGATCACCGTACGAATACGGAGGTAGGAAACACGCAATCTGTGATGGATGGCGATTTAGATGTTTTTGTAAATGCTTATCTTCGTTCTAAAATCAATGCATAATAAAAGAGAAACCAGATTTATCATGATTCATGATCAATCTGGTTTTTTTTTACGTCTATTCTCAGGTTAGCCAAATATATTAGAAAGGACATGCTTTTTTAAGGGAAAAGTATTGTCTTGAAGAGAATGGATAAAACACTATAAATCATTATGAAATAGGAGGCATTTATGGAAATTATCATTGCTATTATATTAGGAACTGTTGAGGGATTAACTGAATTTGCACCAGTTTCCTCTACAGGTCATCTTATTTTAGTAGCACACTTACTGGATTTCACTGGAGAGCGTGCTAAAACATTTGAAATTATTATACAGTTAGGGAGTATTTTAGCAGTAGTTTTCGTTTTTTGGAAAAGAATTTTAAGTATATTGGGCATACAGAAGTACCAATCATCAGAAGGTATGGGGAAATTAAGTTTGATACATATAGCTATTGGAATGATTCCATTTGGAGTTGGTGGTTTGTTATTATATGACTTTATAAAAGAAGTTCTTTTTAGTTCTGGAACAGTGGTTATTACGTTGATTATTGGTGGCGTATTAATGCTTGTGGCGGAAAAATATAAGCCAATTCCAACGGCACATACATTAGATCAAATTTCGTATAGGCAGGCATTTGCGGTGGGGATGTTTCAATGCTTTGCCCTAGTTCCTGGATTCTCAAGGTCGGGTGCTACTCTTTCAGGAGGTTTACTAAGTGGGTTAACACATAAAACAGCATCTGAATTTACTTTTATAATGGCAATTCCCATTATGGCTGCAGCTACAGGGAAAGATTTAATGGAAAGTTGGAGTTATCTGACTACCTCTGATCTTCCTCTTTTTATTACAGGTTTTATCACGGCCTTTCTCGTTGCATTAATTGCAATTAAATTTTTTCTAAGGCTTATAAATAAAATCAAATTAGCTCCATTTGCATACTATCGATTCGGGCTTGCCATTCTATTCTGGATTTTTCTATTATAATTCTATAATTTTCTCCTCACATTTGTGAGGTTTTTTTATTTTATCCCTTTAGCACGCTAATTTAACACCATTTACACTCTATAGAAATGATGATATACTCACTGCTTGTTAGGAAATTTCCTATTTTATTAGGCGTTTTGTATTGTTTTAATTTTCATCAGCCTAGCTTAGCCCTGCTTGTATTTCCAAAAGGATATACAAGAATTTATTATGCAAAAAATGTCATACTTCGGCAGTGACTATTAAGGATAAACTACATACAAAGTATGCTTATATGCGACAAAATTAGAAGAGGTGTCAAATTATGAAATGGCGTGAATATATATATGTGTTAATAGGGTCAGCTATTGTCGCATTGTCATTTAACTTATTCTTACTTCCAAATAAAATTGCTTCTGGTGGAGTAAGTGGAATTAGTACAATTACCAAAGACTTATTCCTTTGGGAGCCTGCCTATGTTCAATGGGCATTCAATATCCCTTTATTTATTCTAGGTGTTATTTTATTAGGGAAAAATTTCGGAGTCAAGACATTAGTAGGTACTATCTTTCTTCCTTTAGTTGTTTTCTTATCCAATGATTTAGAACCTTGGACTCATGAACCATTATTGGCTGCGCTATATGGTGGAATTGGTGTTGGACTCGGAATTGGTATTGTATTTAGAGGCAAGGCTTCAACTGGTGGAACAGATCTTGCAGCACAAATTTTTAATAAATACACAAATATCTCGCTAGGAAAATGTGTTGCTTTAATTGACGGAATTATTGTTATTACTGCTTCTATCGTATTTAGTATAGAACAAGGACTTTATGCATTAATTGCTTTATTTGTTACAAGTAAAACTATTGATTTAGTGCAAGTAGGATTTGGAACTTCTAAAATGGCTTTAATTATTACGGATAAACAAGAAGAAGTTCGTGAAGGAATTTTAAATAAAATAGACCGTGGTGTGACTAAATTAACAGCTCATGGTGGTTATACAGATTCAGAGAGACCTATTTTGATGTGTGTAGTCGATCAATCACAATTTATGAAACTCAAATTACTTGTAAAATCTATTGATGAATCTGCCTTTGTTGTAGTTACAGATGCATCAGAAGTTCTAGGAGAAGGGTTTAATAAGTAAGAGAGAAACATAAGTAAACTGCTAATTCATGGATTAATCTTAATGACAAAAAGTATCTCTGATAAGGGATACTTTTTTGTTATTATCTGTTTCATACCTTATAAAAGGTATGAAACAGATGGCGAAAATTATCTAAACAACTAATCAGAAAATTGTCGAATAATCGATAGATAGAATGAAATCGTTTTATTAATAGTAAATGTTGGCAAGATTTATATGTAAATAATTCCATTAGGTAAAGATGGATTTAGGTATTTATAACTATTTCTTTGTTTTTTTATTAAAAATAAAGGGGGAATTAGTCGTTTTATAGTACAATTAGAATAGTTAATAATGACATTACGTGAAACCAATAGTACTTTGTGACATGCTTGAAAAGAAAATGTAATAATTTTTTGAGTTAACATGCTGTATTATGATGATATAATAACTTAGGTAAGTAAATGACGAGCATAGAGCTTGTCGTTTTAAGTCGGTTGAATGTTGTCGAATTTTGGTTATTGAATCATATGAAAGAGTAGAAGAATGGAGATTCTTGCTAGAGCATCTCCTGTACGAGTTACAAATTCATAAACCAATCCAATTCGCTCCAATTGTTTACTTCTTTGAGAATTGTGTTTATGCCATTTGTATATCTCCTTTTTACTCCTTTAATTTCTTACAAATAAAAATTCAGGTGTGATAATAGATGATAGAAATGAAAAATGTAATGAAAAAGTATGCCAACGGGGTCATAGCGGCTAATGGAATAAATGTGAAAATTAATCAAGGTGAATTTGTTTATGTAGTAGGACCAAGTGGTGCTGGAAAATCAACATTTATTAAAATGATGTATCGTGAAGAGAAACCTACTCAAGGTAATATACGGATAAATGGAATTAATTTAGAAAAATTGCGTGATAATAAAGTTCCTTTGCTAAGAAGAAATATGGGCGTTGTATTCCAAGATTTCAAACTTCTACCTACATTAACTGTGTTTGAAAATGTAGCGTTTGCTTTAGAAGTTATTGAGGAAAATCCTAAACATATTAAGAAAAAAGTAATGGACATTTTAGATTTGGTTGGCCTTAAGCATAAAGCTCGCATGTTACCAACTGAGTTATCAGGTGGGGAACAGCAACGTGTTTCTATTGCTCGTTCTATTGTTAACTCTCCGAAATTAGTAATCGCGGATGAGCCAACTGGTAACCTTGATCCTGAAACATCTTGGGAAATTATGAATCTATTTGAACAAATTAACAATAGAGGTACAACCATTGTCATGGCAACACATAACAAGGATATAGTGAATACCATTAAACACCGTGTTATTGCTATTGAGGGCGGAAGAATTGTGCGTGATGAAGCGAGAGGTGAATACGGTTATGAAGCTTAGAACGGTAACAAGACATCTAAAAGAAAGCTTTAAAAGTCTTATTCGTAACGGTTGGATGACATTTGCCTCTATAAGTGCAGTGGCAATTACATTGGCATTAGTAGGCGTGTTTTTTGTTATTATGATGAACTTGAATCATGTAGCAACATCCATTGAAGAAAATGTAGAAATTAGAGTGCATATTGATATAGCAGCGACAGAAGAGGAAAAACAAACGCTGGAAGATCAGATAAAGAGTATGCCAGAAATTGATACAGTTGTTTTTTCTCCTAAGGGAGAAGAATTGGATAATTTAATCTCAAGTCTTGGAGAAGATGGGGATGCATTTAAGTTATTTGAACAAGATAATCCTCTTAACGATGTATTTGTTGTAAAAACAAAAGATCCACAAGACACACTAGCTGTAGTGAAAAAGATTGAAAAATTAGATCATGCAGCGAAGGTAAGATATGGACAAGGTACAGTTGAAAAGCTATTTAGTGCTATTAATATAAGTAGAAATGTTGGTATTGTCCTGATTGTTGGACTATTATTTACAGCTATGTTCCTTATTTCTAACACCATTAAAATTACAATTGTTGCTAGAAGAAAAGAAATTGAGATTATGCGATTAGTTGGTGCTACTAATTGGTTTATCCGCTGGCCATTTTTCCTAGAAGGTATGTGGTTAGGTATCATTGGGTCTGTTTTACCAGTAGTAGCAGTATCTGTAGTTTATTATTATGCATATGAATTCTTAATTGATAAGCTTGCTGGAAGTTATATACAAATACTGGATTTCTCACCATTTGTGTTCCAAGTTACTGGATTACTTTTATTCATGGGAGCATTTATTGGAATTTGGGGATCTGTCATGAGTATTCGTAAGTTCTTGAAAGTGTAAGTTTGAAAAAATGATAAGTATTTTAAGGAATGGCTTGGAGCGCTAGTAATTGGCAATTCAAGCCATTCTTTAGAGTGATAGATAAAATGTAACATTATACCAAGTAGACTTATAGGTATAGAGGGGAAGGAGCTTTTATGAAAAAGAAGAATAATACTGTTGCTAAACTAACGATTGTGTCTGTTTTAAGCTTCAGTGGTGTGATGGTTTCCATGCCAACCTATTCATTAGCTAATAGTTCTTTAAGTGAATTAAGTAAAGAAAAAAGTGAGATAGAGAATAAACAAAACGATGTTCAATCGCAAATTACGGATTCTTCTAATCAATTAGATGATATTCATACTCAACAAGCTTCTGTAGAAACACAATTGGAGAAATTAAATACTTCCATCTCTAGTACTCAAGTGAAGATTACGGAAAAGAATGAGCAAATTTCTACTACGAAAGCAGAAGTGGAAAAGTTAGAAAAACAAATTGCAGAAGTAACAAAGCGAATTGAAGTAAGAAATGAGTTATTAAAAGAAAGAGCTAGATCTTATCAGGAAACTGGCGGAGTAATAAATTATCTCGACGTTTTAATGGGTTCACAAAGCTTTAGTGATTTTATTGACCGAGTTGGAGCAGTGGCAACAATTGTAGAAGCAGATCAAGGGATCATTAAAGAACAGGAAGCAGATAAAAAACTACTAGAGCAATCACAACAAGAGTTAAAAACAAAGCTAAGCTCTTTAGAAAACATGTTAGCTGACTTAGAAAAAATGAAAGTATCCTTAGATAATCAGAAAAAAGAAAAAGATGAATTAATGGCTCAACTTAATGAACAAGAAGATCATGTCCATGCAGAAATGCTTTCCTTAGAGGAAGAAGAGCAGTTATTAGCTGATCAAAAAGTAGCTATGGAAAAAGCAATACAATTGGAAAAAGATCGACAAGCTGAGCTAGCGAAGCAGGCTGCAGAAGAAGCTCGTAAAAAAGCAGAGGCAGAAGCTGCTGCTGCAGCTGCGAAGAAGTCTTCAAATACTAGTTCATCATCTAGTAACAGCTCATCTTCAAATACTGAAAATGTTGTATCTAGTCCGTCTGTGTCTGCAGGAAACTTTACTAAACCAGCTGCTGCTGGATATGTCTCTTCTGGATTAGGACAACGCTGGGGTACATTTCATGCAGGTGTAGATATAGCAGCAAGTGGCACAGTTCCAATCTATGCAGCTGCAGATGGGGTTGTCATTCGTTCATACACTTCAAGTAGCTATGGAGAAGCAGTTTTTGTGAGTCACTATATTAATGGACAAACCTATACAACTGTTTATGCCCATATGAGAAGTGGAAGTCGTTCTGTGCAAAGTGGAGAAGTTGTGAGAAAAGGGCAACAAATAGGTCTTATGGGTAATACAGGTGATTCCCAAGGACAGCATTTACACTTTGAATTGCATAAAGGAGCATGGAACCAAGCGAAATCTAACGCAATTAATCCTATTGGAATAGTTCCATTTTAATAGTTTGTTATATTTATATTTTACCCATGATTAATGGAAATAAACAGAAACCACTATTCCCGAATAGTGGTTTTTTGTATTTTCATGCTAAAATGGAATATATGCACAAAAAGGAGTAAGTAATCAATGAGTGACAGAGATGAGAGTAAGGAATTAATAAATCCATTGGAACATAAACAAAATGAATTAGATGAAGAAACATTATTTATTGTTTCTCAAACATTTAAAGCATTATCAGATCCTACTAGAATAAAAATACTACACTTGTTATCTGATAAACAGCACTCTGTTAATGAAATTGCAGAAAGATTACAAATGCTTCAATCAACTGTTTCCCATCAACTTCGGTTCTTAAAAAATCTACGCCTAGTCAAATACAAACGGGAAGGAACAACCATGATATATTCATGCGATGATGAACATGTTATGGGAGTCTTAAAACAAATGATTGATCATGCAAGACATCATTAATAACCATTTATTAAAGATAGTTATTCGTTTGATATCGGATTAACTGTCTTTTTTATTTATATTGATATATCTAATTCATTAGGTAGTCCATTTTTCCACTAATGCACATATTTTATATCCCACAGTAAAACAATAGAAAATATATTGACACTTTTCTAACATATTACATATAATACGAATATGAGTATATGAATATTTGTTCATATATAAAAATATCTTTCGTAATCTAGAAATAGAAAGAGGGAGTATTCATGGAAGGAAAGTCATTAATAAAAAGAGAATTCCTCCTAAGTGGGTTAGATTGTGCAAATTGTGCAATGAAGATAGAAAAAGGTGTTTCTACTATTGAGGGAGTAAATAGCTGTAGTGTAAATTTTGCCACACAGACAATACGACTAGAAATAGAAGAACAAGAAGAAGAAAAGATAATATCTACTGCGAGAAGTGCAGTTAATACAATAGAATCTCATGTAAATATGGTGGAAAAAGGTCGGTCGGTGGCACCTAACCATACTCATAGCCATCAGCATGAACATAAAGGTCATTCTCATGATCATGGAAGATATGAGATGAAAAGAATGGTTACCCGATTAATAGCAGGTGTTATTATAGCCTCATTGGGTTACTTCCTTCCTCTTGAAAGTTTCATGGAGTTTGGAGTATTCTTGGTTGCTTATTTAATAGTTGGTGGCGATATTGTACTAAGAGCTATAAAAAATATTATTCGGGGTCAAGTATTTGATGAGCATTTTTTAATGGCTATTGCTACTGTAGGTGCATTTGCCATAGGGGAATATCCAGAGGGAGTAGCAGTGATGCTCTTTTACCAGGTGGGAGAACTATTTCAAGGTATGGCTGTTAACCGCTCAAGAAAATCCATAAGTAGTTTAATGGATATAAGACCAGACTATGCCAATGTAAAAATTGGTTCTGAGTTTAAAATGGTATCACCAGATAAAGTGAAGATAGATGACATTATTTTGGTGAAACCAGGAGAGAAGGTTCCTTTAGATGGAGTTATAATTGAGGGGAACTCTTCCGTTGATACCTCTGCCTTAACAGGAGAATCAGTACCAAGAGATATCGAAGAAGGTAATGAAGTATTAAGTGGTTTTATTAATAAGCAAGGCGTTCTAACTATTAAAGTAACGAAAAGTTTCGGTGAATCAACGGTATCCAAAATTTTAGATTTAGTAGAGAATGCAAGTAACAAAAAAGCTCCTACTGAAAAGTTCATTACAAAATTTGCAAGATTCTACACGCCAGTGGTAGTCATCGTTGCTACTATTCTAGCTATTGTTCCTCCGCTATTGTTTACTGGTGCTACCTTTTCAGATTGGTTATATAGAGCTTTAGTCTTTTTAGTTATATCGTGTCCCTGTGCTTTGGTTATTTCTATTCCTTTAGGATTTTTCGGTGGAATTGGTGCTGCATCTAAGAAAGGGATATTAGTAAAAGGTAGTAACTATTTAGAAGCATTAAATGATGTGAAGTATGTAGTATTGGATAAAACGGGAACATTAACAAAAGGACAGTTTGAAGTAAATGAACTGAATCCTACAACAGGCTATACGGAAGAGGAGTTATTAAAATATGCGGCATACGCAGAGGCTTTTTCTAATCATCCAATAGCGGAATCCATCAGAAAAGCTTATGGAGAAGAGATAAATAATAGTGTTTTGAGTAATTATCAAGAAATTTCTGGACATGGAATAAAAGTAACAAAAGAAAATAAAGAAATAGTAGCTGGAAACCAAAAATTAATGAAGGCAGAATCAATTGATTTTATAAGAGAAGAAGAGGTAGGAACAGTTGTTTATCTAGCCGTGGATAAGCAGTTTATTGGTTCTATATTAATTGCTGATAAAGTGAAGGCAGATGCAGCAAATGCTATTTCAGCATTGAAAAAGTTGGGCATCAAGAAAACGGTCATGCTAACAGGTGATAGTGAAAAGGTTGGTAGAAAAGTAGGAACTTTATTAGGTTTAGATGAAGTTTACACAGAATTATTACCACAACATAAAGTGGAAGAAATAGAGAAGATAGATAAGCAAAAACAGCCAAAAGAAAAGATATTATTTGTTGGAGATGGAATTAACGATACTCCTGTATTAGCAAGGGCAGATATTGGCATGGCAATGGGTGGATTAGGTTCAGATGCAGCAATAGAGGCTGCTGATATAGTAATAATGACAGATGAACCATCGAAAATCGCCACAGCTATTGAAATAGCGAAAAGAACGCGTACAATCGTATGGCAAAATATTATTTTTGCATTAGGAGTAAAAGTAATATTCTTATTACTAGGAGCATTCGGTATTTCCACAATGTGGGAAGCAGTATTTTCTGATGTGGGAGTAACACTTCTGGCAGTATTAAATGCAATGAGAGTCATGCAAGTAAAGGGTTTATAGTTTAGTGAGAAGCTGGTAGATTTACTAGCTTCTTTTTGATCTGTGCAGATCCATTCATAAGTTGTCCCAAACCTACATATACATGGAAAAAGTATATAAAAAATGCAGGTTGCTTAAAGAAAGGACGACGGCTAAATGAATCGGAAATGGTTAGCAATATGCATGACAGGCTCCCTACTAACAGGATCAGGAATCACCTACTTAGGAATGAACTTCCTTGATAAAAAAGAGGAAAGTAACTCCATAGAATTAGATACAGCTACAGGCTCTCTATATAAATTAAATAAAGCCTATCAATTAATACTTAATAATTACGTGGAAAAAGTAGATCAGCAACAATTAGAAGATGGTGCCATTAAAGGAATGCTAGCTACTTTAGAGGATCCTTATTCGGTATATATGGATCAAGATGCAGCAAAGCAATTTGAACAAGCTTTAGATTCATCCTTTGAGGGAATTGGTGCAGAAATAAGTATTGATCAAGAAAAAATTATTATTGTCTCACCAATAAAAGGATCGCCTGCCGAAAAAGCAGGAATTAAGCCATTGGATGAAATTATTTCTGTTAATGGAGAAAGTGTGAGTGGAAAAGACTTAAATGATGTTATTAATGAAATTAGGGGAGAAAAAGGAACAAAAGTAGAGTTAGAAATTATACGGTCTACTGTTAATAAACCAATTGAAGTATCCCTTGTTCGTGATGAAGTTCCGCAAATTACTGTGTATTCTGATATGAAGAAAGAGGGAGGAGAGAATATCGGTTATATTCAAATAACTTCTTTCTCACAGGATACAGCAAATGAGTTTGATAAGGCATTAAGTGAATTAGAAGATAAAAATATCTCAGGACTGATTCTAGACGTAAGAGGAAATCCTGGAGGGTTCTTAACAAGTGTGAACGCTATTTTAGAGAACTTTGTAACAAAAGGTAAACCATATGTGCAAGTAGAGAATCGAAATGGAGATACACAGCAGTTTTATTCTGATTTAAAGGAGAAAAAAGACTATCCCGTTGCTGTATTAATAGATAGTGGTAGTGCATCTGCATCAGAAATAATGGCAGGTGCTTTAAAAGAAGCAGCAGATTACACTTTAATTGGAGAAAAAACTTTTGGTAAAGGAACTGTTCAACAACCCATTTCCATGGATGACGGTAGTGAAATTAAGTTGACTATTTCAAAATGGTTAACACCAGAAGGGAATTGGATTCACAAGACAGGGATAGAACCCAATTTAGAAGTGAAGCAGAGTGATCTCTACCATAACCATCCACTACAAATAAAGGAAACACTAAAATTAGAAGAAAATAATGAACAAATTCAATATGCTCAAGAGATACTCACAAGTTTAGGTTTTACAACAGATCGAAAGGATGGCTACTTTAGCAGTCAAACAGAAGTAGCAGTAAAAGCTTTTCAGACACAAAATTCTCTTGAAGCTACAGGAACAATTGATCAGAAGACAGCCGCAAAAATGCAAGAGGTAGTAAGAGAAGAAATGAAAAAAGAAGAAAATGACCTACAGCTTCAAACTGCTTTGAGGTATTTGGTGAATTAACAGGATTCAATAGTTTTACATTCAAAAAGGATGGTTAGATTGTCCACAGGTTGTTGAGAAATAACTCTCTATGGAGTAGTGGGGAGATTGTTAATTAGTATATTTAAACATCCGATTGATTAGGGGATGATTTCCGTTACAGCGGTTTGTGTGGGTCTCATCTGTCTCGCAGACCCCATAGGAGTCTCACCCCTGTAACGTAGATCATCTAAAATTATGTTTTATCTTTGTGAATTACTTTGCTACAACCTGAGGGTGGTCAAACCATCCTTTTTGTATTGGAAAAATCTACTGATTTAAAATACTATCTGCTAATACCAAATGCTTATCTCCATAAATCTTTGTAATATGATTTTCTCCCCAATTGCATAGAGCTGTTAAGATTGGCTCTAAACTTTTTCCGTAATCACTTAATTCATATTCTACTTTAGGTGGAATTTGTTGATAAATAATACGGTTAATTACCCCATCTTCTTCTAATTCTCTTAATTGTTGTGTGAGCATTTTTTGCGTAATATTAGGCATTAATCTTTTCAATTCACTTGTTCTCTTTTTACCATGCGTTAAATGACATAAGATAACACATTTCCACTTTCCACCAATCACTTCTAAAGTTGCTTCAACCGATATATTATATTTTTTTGCTTCCATAATCTTCTCCTTCTATATAGGTACTTATTTGTACCTATAGTACTTATAGGTACCTACATTACAATTTAGTGCGTACTTCTCAATAAGTATAATATCGTTCATAATAACATTTACCGGTCGTACAATTCAATGAAAAAAAAGCTACCACTAGTGGTTTATAAATACAAGGAGGAAATCAAGTGTTAGATAAGAAGAAAAGCCACTTGGCTTTACTTGCATTAGCCATAAGTGCTTTTGCTATTGGTACAACAGAATTTATCAGTGTTGGCTTGTTGCCTCTAATTGCGAGTGACTTTAAAACACCGTTAGAGACAGCGGGATTAACGGTTTCTATATATGCGCTTGGAGTTACTATTGGTGCTCCAGTATTAACAGCCATAACATCTAAAATATCAAGGAAAACATTATTATTATGGATCATGATCGTATTTATTTTAGGAAATAGTTTAGCGGCAATTGCACCTAGTATACCCGTTTTATTGTTTGCTAGAATTCTTTCAGCTCTTTCACATGGAATATTTATGTCTATAGGCTCTACTATAGCCGCAGATCTGGTTTCTAAAGAAAAAAGAGCAGGTGCTATCTCTATTATGTTTTCAGGGTTAACAGTTGCAACTGTAACAGGTGTACCACTCGGGACATTTTTAGGGCAGCACTTTGGCTGGAGACTGGCATTTTTCGCGATTGTCATAATTGGGATTATAGCTCTTGTTGCAAATACCCTAGTAATTCCTAAAGAACTATCAAAAGGAAAGAAAGCTACTTTTAGGGAACAGTATCTTCTATTAACAAATAAACGACTTCTATTAATGTTTCTCATTACTGCGTTTGGCTACGGTGGAACATTTGTCGTTTTTACGTATTTATCACCAATTCTACATGATATAACAGGGTTCAAGGAAAGTACGGTAGCTGGGATTCTACTTTTATATGGATTAGCAATTGCAGTTGGTAATCTTATTGGTGGAAGATTAGCAAATAAGAAGCCACTTATTTCCTTATTCTTTATGTTTTTGGTTCAAGCAATCATTTTATTTGCTCTCTATTTTACCCTACCTTATAAATTGCTTGGATTAATAAGTATCATTTTAATGGGATTATTAGCATTTATGAATGTTCCTGGATTACAAGTATATGTTGTCATGTTAGCAGAACGCTATGTACCTAAAGCAGTTGATGTAGCTTCTGCATTAAATATTGCAGCATTTAATGGTGGGATTGCTATTGGTTCTTACTTAGGAGGAAGTATTAATCAATCCCTAGGATTAATTCACACAGCTTGGATTGGAGGGCTAATGGTTTTGATAGCAGTTGGATTAACAGCTATTAGTCTAATTTTCGAAAATAATAAAGGAATAAAGGAGAAGTAGTCGATGAAAAACTTACAAGATACAGTAACTTTAGCAAATGGAGTTAAGATGCCTTGGCTTGGATTAGGTGTATTTAAGGTAGAGGAAGGACAAATATTAATGGATGCTGTTAGCTCTGCTATCACGAATGGATATAGAAGTATAGATACTGCAGCTATTTATGGAAATGAAAGAGGGGTTGGGGAAGGCATCAAATTAGGTTTAAAAAAGACAGGTATTTCTAGAAGTGAATTATTCATTACTACTAAAGTGTGGACGGAAGATTTAGGCTATGAGGAAACTATTAAAGCTTTTGAGACTAGTCTCGAAAAATTAGGACTTGATTATATAGATTTATATCTTATTCATTGGCCAAAAGAAGGAAAATATTTAGAAACATGGAAAGCTTTAGAAACACTTTATAGAGAGGGGAAAATCAAATCAATAGGAGTTAGTAATTTTCAGATTCATCATCTAGAAACATTGTTGAATGCTTCTGAAATAAAACCAATGATTAATCAAATAGAATTACATCCAAAATTAACACAAAAGAATTTACTAGCATTTTGTGAGAGTAGAAATATTCAAGTGCAAGCATGGTCGCCATTAATGCAAGGAAAACTATTAGATAATCCCTTATTAAGAGAATTAGCACATAAATATCAAAAATCTGTTGCTCAAGTGATTATTCGTTGGGATTTACAAAATGGGATAGTAACAATACCTAAATCAGTGAAAGAACAAAGAATAATAGAGAATGGAAATGTATTTGATTTCTGCCTAACAAAAGAAGAAATGAAAAGAATTGATAGCTTGAACCAAGATTTACGTGTTGGTCCTGATCCAGACAATTTTGATTTTTAATACTAAATACCACTATTCTAGATTGAACATAGGATAGTGGCATTTATATTAGATGTAAATAATATAAAAAACTTATGATGAAATCGGATACAAATCTACTGTTTTATGATAGAATACTTTTGAAAAAAGAATCATCTTATACAGGGAAGGATGGGCATATGAAAATAGCAATAGCTAGTGATCATGGTGGATATCGCTTAAAGGAAGCAGTAAAAGAACATCTTATTAGCAGTGGAATAGAAGTGATTGATTACGGTTGCCATAGTAAAGATAGTGTTGATTTTCCTAACTATGCAAAACTGGTAGGAGAATCTATAGTAAAAGGAGAAAATGGCCTAGGAATTCTTTGTTGTGGTACAGGAATAGGGATGAGCATAGCAGCTAACAAAATAAAAGGCATACGAGCTGCAGTTGTAGGTGATGTTTTCTCTGCTAAGGCAACAAGAGAACATAATAATAGCAATATTCTTTGTCTAGGTGAAAGAGTGACAGGAGAAGGACTAGCTTGTTTAATTGTAGATACATGGTTAAACGCAGAATTTCTTGGCGGTCGACACTCTAATAGAATTGATGGGATAACTAAATTAGAATCCTATTCTTGCTAATAGTAAAACAGATTAAGGATATATTATATAAATGAATCACATTATAACTTGTACGTACCATTAATAGGTTATACTATATATGTATGTTTATATTTGTAAAGTTGTATGGTATAATGAGGATAAATTAATAGCAGAAAGCACAAAAAAAGAAAAAATGCCTCTATTCATTTTTGCTGTTATACACTTTCTGTAGTTTTCTATTTTTACTTGCAGCTTATTATAAAAATGAAAGTAGGAGGTATGGTGTTGAAGGTTGGAGTAATTGTCTTAGGGATTTTGCCTGCTGGAGTAAAGCAAATTATTCACCGTTTATCTAAATCATTCATTCCAAATCATTCATTAGTAGGAATAGAAATGGATAAACATACTGATGAAATCAGGTATACAGAACTTATACAAACAAATGATTCGCCCTATTTAAGTTATTCTCCATTAAGACTAAGTTTTGCAGAACCTAGTACTAACTGGAAAGAAGTTTTTGCTCCTATGGATGTTTCCATTATTATTGGTGATGATGAAGCAAAGGAACAATGGCAGCAATACATTGCAAAGGAAGAATCTATACGCACACTTTTTGTTCCAGTTTCTATTTACAATAATGTGAAAGGGAACGATTGGTCACTAGGGTATGATACAGCATTAAATGTGATTACACAAAATGTGTTAAAGGTACAAGATACCATTCATTCATTAAAATATGATAAACCGAGATTATTTGGTTTTTCAATGGAAGGAAATCCATCCACCAATATGTTGCAAGATCTTTCCCTTGCTGTAGATGGAAATTATTTAGCAGTTGATTATGATAAAGAGGATATACCAGTTCTTTGTGAATCGATAAAGAATGGCTATACATACAGTAAAACCTCTAATGTCCTCATTTATAGTGAAGGCTTACAGGAAGTTATTGAGACTTCGGTTATCACTCAGTTAGATGTGGATTGGAAATACACAAAGATAGATGAGGCTTTATGTATGGGAATTAACCCAACAGCATTAGACCGAATACTTGCAAACGAATTAGCAGAAGGTATACTGCGATGGGTGCATACTAGTTATCCAACAGCAGAGATTGCTGTACTAAAAGATGGAGTTAATCTAAAAAAATTTGAGCTTTGATAGGGAAAAGTAGTAATACATATGACTGAAAAAAAACAGCTTCTTTCTTACCTAAGCTTTTAAATAATATAATGATAAAGGAGAATTGCAATGAGTAAACAAGTGAAAACAAATATTGAGCAATTAGCTATTAACACAATTCGTACATTATCTATTGATGCAATTGAAAAATCAAATTCAGGACATCCAGGAATGCCAATGGGGGCAGCACCAATGGCATATACTCTTTGGGCAAAAGAAATGAATCATAACCCTGCGAACCCAAATTGGTTTAATCGCGATCGCTTTGTTTTATCAGCAGGACATGGCTCTATGTTATTATACAGCTTATTACATTTATTTAATTATGGTGTATCTATTGAAGATTTGAAGAATTTCCGCCAATGGGGTAGTAATACACCGGGGCATCCAGAATTCGGACATACACCTGGTGTGGAAGCAACTACAGGTCCTCTAGGCCAAGGGATTGCAATGGCAGTAGGTATGGCTATGGCAGAAAGACATTTAGCTGAAACATACAATAAAGAAAATTATCCAGTAGTAGATCACTATACGTACAGTATCTGTGGAGATGGTGATTTAATGGAGGGTGTTTCTGCTGAAGCTGCGTCTCTTGCTGGTCATTTAAAATTAGGTAGATTAGTAGTTTTATATGATTCAAATGATATCTCACTAGATGGTGATTTACATTTATCATTCTCTGAAAGTGTACAAAAACGTTATGAAGCATATGGATGGGAAGTAATTCGTGTAGAGGATGGCAATGATACACAAGAATTACAAGCTGCAATTGCACAAGCAAAAAAATCAGAAGTACCTACTTTAATTGAAGTTAAAACAGTTATTGGTTATGGTTCTCCAAATAAAGGAGGAAAATCAGCTTCTCATGGTGCACCACTTGGAGCATCAGAAACGCTACTAGCTAAACAAACATATGGTTGGGATTTTGAAGAGGCATTCCACGTGCCAGCAGAAGTTTCTGAGCATTATGCAGGATTAACTGCAAATGGGGCGGAAAAAGAAGAAGCTTGGAATGAACTTTACAATGGATATAAGGCTGCATACCCTGAATTAGCAGAGCAACTAGAAACGGCAATTAAAGGGGAGGCTCCAGCTGATTTACAAGAAAGTCTTCCTGAATTTACTGCTGGAGAATCAATGGCAACTAGAGATTCTTCTGGTAAGGCAATTCAAGCTGCTGCAAAAGCAATTCCAGCTTTATTCGGTGGTTCAGCTGACCTTGCTGGTTCTAATAAAACATTAATGACAGCTGAAAAGAATTTTGGTATTGATGGATATGCTGGCAGAAACATTTGGTTCGGTGTTCGTGAATTTGCGATGGGTGCAGCTTTAAACGGCTTAGCACTTCATGGTGGTGTAAAAGTATTTGGAGCAACGTTCTTTGTTTTCTCTGACTACCTACGTCCAGCAATTCGTCTTGCAGCATTAATGAAATTACCAGTAACGTATGTATTTACACATGATAGTATTGCAGTTGGAGAAGACGGTCCTACACATGAGCCTGTAGAACAACTTGCTTCCTTACGTGCAATGCCAGGATTATCTATTATTCGTCCAGCAGATGCAAAAGAAACAGCTGCTGCATGGCAAATTGCATTAGAAAGTCAAGATACTCCTACAGCATTAGTGTTAACTCGCCAAGGCTTACCAACTTTAGATTTATCTAAAGCAGAGGCTTATGAAGGTGTGAAAAAAGGAGCTTACACTGTTTCTCCTGCAAAAACTGAGGCGCAGGGCTTACTACTTGCATCTGGTTCAGAAGTATCTCTAGCTATGCAAGCACAAGCTGTATTAGCAGAAGAGGGTATTGAAGTAAGTGTTGTAAGTATGCCGAGTTGGGATTTATTTACAAAACAATCAGATGAATATAAAGAAAGTGTTTTACCAGAAAGTGTTCAAGCACGTGTAGGTATTGAAGCTGGTTCCTCATTAGGATGGAGAGAATATGTTGGTCCTAAAGGAGAGCTTATTACAATTGATCATTTTGGTGCATCTGCTCCAGCTGATAAATTATTCGCAGAGTATGGATTTACTGTAGAAAATATTGTTGCTAAAGTAAAAGCTTCAATCCAAAAAACAAAATAAAGCTTCCTTCTTTAATAGGGTTAATGATAAGCTAACTATCTATAAAGAATAATACAAAAAAACCAGACTATCATGCGAAACGCTTCATTGCGTTTCGGAGTAGTTTGGTTTTTTTGTATCCCAATCATTTTTTTAGATGTAACGTTTTTTCTTCCATATATATTAGCTTTGAAATATTCTATACAAGGTATCTTAATAGAATGAAATATTCTTCCATACAGTCTTTCTATTGCTATACTTGTAGAATATAATAGAGTTATATAAAGAAGTGAATCTCCTTTACATAGGGAATGACATACGGTTTTTAATGGAAGGATGGGGATGGTATATGTGGCAAGACTGGTTGCTAGAACTAGCAAAAGGTTTCGGTAAAATATTCTTAAATCCAGTTTTATATCTATCGTTTTTATTTGCAGCTTCATTAGGAGTTGCTCGCGTAAAAAAAGAAAGGCGTTATTTCACAGTAAGAGCGCAAAATGCTTATTTTGAATTAAAACAGCTAGTACCAACTGGTTTGATCCTTGGACTCTGTCTTTCAGGATTATCTATTGCGCTAGTTTTAATCTTGCCAATGGAGATTATTATCTTCGCAAGTCTGTTAACAATCATTTTAGCATTGATAGGAAAAACAAGGCTATTATCTCCCGTATATACTGTAGGTTTAGCAATTCTCGTATGCACTATCTCCTTATATCTAGGTTGGGATTATTTTCTTTTTTCAAAAAGCCATTTAGGTACAGATGAAATATTCTTTCCAACCGCTATCATTCTATTAGGCTTACTTATTATTTCCGAGGGAATATTTGTTCGTGTAAATGGAAAAAAGAGTACCTCTCCTCGTTTAAAAAGAAGTAAAAGAGGTCAAATGATAGGGACTCATCTACTTGAAAGAGCTTGGTTATTACCGATGTTTGTATTTATACCATCGGGGACCTTGACGATTGCTATGGATTGGTGGCCAGTAGTGACAGTCGGAAATCAAACATATTCTCTTTTATTAGTACCATTTTTATTAGGAACAAAATTGGAGATACAAGGGGAACATCCTTTTAAAGCCACAAGAAAAATAAGCACAAATATAATGACTTTAGGTAGTATTATCTTATTAGGGGGTGTGGCATCCTATTTCTTACCTGTCCTATCTATAGCATTTGTCGTTCTTGCGATAATTGTACGTGAATGGATTACAGTAAAGCAGAAAAATGTAGAAAAAAATAGAGCATTCTTTTTCTCAAGAAGAAATAATGGTGTAGTTATATTAGGAATTGTCCCAGATTCCCCTGCGGATAAAATGGGCTTGCGAATTGGAGAAACTGTTTCAAAGGTGAATAGTATACCCGTTCAAGATAAAAACCAAATTTACAAAGCCCTACAACGTAATTCTGCTCATTGTAAAATTGAAGTGTTTGACGAAAATGAAGAGATTAGATTTGTACAAAGAGCACTTTACGAAGGAGATCATCATGAACTGGGATTATTATTGATTCCAGATGAAAAAATTCATGGGAATGAAGCGGTTTAATTTTATATTTTATGGGAGACTGGTTGTAGCAGTCTCTGTTTTTTTACCTTTTTTGATGGAGGCTTATTATCATGATTAGAATAATACCGTTAAAGGAAGAACAAGTAAAAGACATAAATAAAATGAATGACTCTTTTCCTATAATAGGAAAATTAAATGTGACCTATCGAGATGGTTTATGGTCTACCAAGGAGGAATTATTTTTTATAAGCAAAGAAATTAAATTTCCTGATGACCATTTAGAGTGGAATGATTATATAAAAGGAGAGCAGAAAGTGATCTTTTTAGCTTATGATGCTACGGAATGTATTGGACAGATTAGATTAGTAAGAGATTGGAATAAATTTTGTTATATAGAAAATATAGCAGTAAGCAAAAATTATAGAAATAAAGGAATTGGTAAGAAATTATTAAAAGAGGCTGAAAGATGGGCGAAAGAAAAGAATCTTATTGGTTTATCTTTAGAAGCACAAGACGATAATCTAATTGCATGTAGATTTTATAGCAAGGAAGGAATGGTTCTAGGGGGAGTGGATGCATTAAAGCAAACTTACAATCCAGAAATTGATAAAACCTTATACTGGTACAAGATTTTTTAGTAAAACAAAAATTCTTACATAGGACAAATTCTCCCTTGCGTACCCTATTACAAAGGGGTTGTGAGAATGAAACAGAAAGAAATTATCATTATTACAGTTCAGCTATCTACGGTGAAAAGGTTTTTTATCATGGATATGGGAGTTAGTACGCTTTCGTATTATGTTATTAAAGCAGTAACTGGTAATGTGATAATTGATATTATAGGGAGTTTGATTATTACAGAGGGATTGAAAAAGGTAATTAAATAAGATGGGGAAAGTTTACATAATAGATATAAATAAAACCTCCTTTATTATCCCTCCATTTTGAATAAGATGAAGCTATATCTATTTGAACATAATTCGCCTAATTGCATATAAATAGATTGAAGTTTTTTTTGCATACAGTTAAAATGTTTCCTATGGGAAACTTTTTTCAAGAGATCCGTATTGGTATATGCAAATAACAATTAGAGAAAAAGGACATATTTTTGTGGAGGGGTAATATGCCAGAAAATTTATTGATTGCTTTTGGATTGACTTTAATAGCTGGGTTAGCGACTGGAATAGGTAGTATGTTAGCATTTTTTACGTCTACTACTAATACAAAGTTTCTTTCTTGGATGCTTGGCTTTTCGGCTGGGGTAATGATTTATGTTTCCATGGTTGAAATATTTGTAAAGGCAAAAGATGCTTTAGTTGGTTCGTTAGGTAATCAAATGGGGAATTGGCTAACGGTCGGAGGCTTCTTTTTTGGAATACTACTCATTGCACTAATTGATAAGTTTGTCCCAGAGCAAGGAAATCCACATGAGTTAAAAAAAGTCGAGGATATTTCTAAGTCAAATGGTGTAAAAACAGATCATGCTTTATTGAAGATGGGAAGCTTTACTGCACTAGCTATTGCTATTCATAATTTTCCTGAAGGAATTGCAACCTTTACTGCTGCTTTGCAAGATCCTGCTTTAGGTGTGGCGATTACAGTTGCTATTGCTATTCATAATATTCCTGAAGGAATTGCTGTTGCTGTACCTGTTTATTTCGCTACAGGTGATCGTAAAAAGGCATTTAAACTTTCATTCTTATCTGGGCTTGCTGAGCCAGTTGGAGCAATAGTGGCATTTCTAATTCTAATGCCTTTCCTAAACGATGTTATGTTTGGAATAATATTTGCGTCTGTTGCGGGTATTATGGTATTTATTTCATTAGATGAATTATTGCCAGCAGCTAAGAAATATGATGAGGGGCATTTATCTATATATGGAGTTATAGCTGGAATGGCTATAATGGCACTTAGTTTACTTTTATTTATTTAATATAGAAAGCTTCCTTAGGAGTTTGTGGGTAAAATAAACGATAAGGAAGCTTTTTTGGTATTTATTTTTTAGTGATAAGGGAATTATCTTTCTCCATTTGTTGTAATTCTAATTTCATTCTTTCTGTTTCGAGTAAGAAATTTTCATGCTTGAGCTTTTCTAAAGCAAGTTCTTCTTTCAGCATCTTTAATTTGAATTTCGATTGCTTTTGGAAATGGTTTGTGACAATAGCTGTAAAAGGAATGGCAAAAATGATTCCTACGATTATAACGGCAACAAAATCTTCCATCCTTATTCTCCCCTCTTTTCGTATCTGTAAATATTCTCCTTCCTTTTACTTTATTCCTACTTTATACGATTATCAAGAGTAATATGTTTCAGAAATATTGTTATATCAGTGACAGATGGTAATTATTAAATGAGATACCTACATGAGAGTATTGAAAGCTACATATGGGTGTAGAAATTAATAATAAACATGATCTTTAGAATTTTGAAATTTCCTATTGAATAGGATGATCAGTTTTTAGTAAGGAAGAAGTTCCTATGCTAACAAGTCTATTTTTACGTAAATAGAAGGGAGAAGGATGGCTGGAATATCAAAGAATATCGGTTCTTTCTCTTTACTAATAGCTATTGCTATAAAAATGTATTACCATGAAGGTGAATAATATTGGAAAACTACTTTTAGAATGGGTGATACGATGAATGAGAAGGAAAAGGCCTTAGTTGGTGAAAAAGCAGCAGAATCCTTTGTTAAAGATGGAATGATTGTTGGAATAGGTACAGGATCAACTGTATATTATACAATTGTTAAACTTGGAGAGATGGTTAAGAAAGGTTTATCTATAAAGGGAGTAGCTACCTCCAAAAATACGGAATTACTTGCAGAACAGTACGGTATCCCACTTCTTACTATAGATGAAGTGGAAAAAATTGATGTAGCTATTGATGGTGCTGATGAAATTAATGGTGATTTTCATGCGATAAAAGGCGGTGGTGGTGCACTGTTTAGAGAAAAAGTAATAGCTACTTTAGCGAATAAATTTGTAGTAGTAGCTGATTCTTCCAAGCTGGTTAATCAACTAGGACGTTTTCCTTTACCAGTAGAAGTAGTACCTTTTGGTGTAAAAATTACAGAAAGATATTTGCAGAAATTAGGTTGTTCTACTGTTTTAAGAGAAAAAGATGGACAGATATTTTCAACTGATAATGGGAATTATATTATTGATTGTCATTTTGAATTAATAGAAAACCCCAATCAACTAGCTACCACATTGAATAGTATAGTAGGGGTAGTAGAAAACGGACTTTTTCTTCATATGGTTGATCATGTAGTAACCTTGAACAAGGATAAAGAAGTGACTATTGAAGGTTCTCGGAGTTAACAGTCATCGTCGTATAAGTATCTTAGCAATCTGACCTTTTTAGAATAAAGAAGAATGATGGACTCCAACTATGTAGATAGGGAGAGAATGTAGCATGACATTACGAGAAGAAGCTTTACATATGCATCAATTAAAACAAGGAAAGCTTGAAGTACAAGCTAAGGTAGAAGTAAAGAATTCCTACGATTTAAGTCTTGCTTATTCTCCTGGTGTGGCTGAACCTTGCAAAGAAATACAGGAAAAACCAGACACTGTCTATGACTACACTATGAAAGGGAACATGGTTGGATTAGTATCTAATGGTACAGCAGTACTAGGATTAGGTAATATTGGAGCTGCAGCATCCCTTCCGGTTATGGAAGGAAAAGCGATTTTACTTAAGAGCTTTGCGGGAGTGGATGCTTTTCCTATTTGTTTAGATACTACTGATGTAGAGAAAATAATTGATACGGTTAAACTAATGTCACCTACTTTTGGTGGTATTCATTTAGAAGATATAGCTGCACCTGCATGCTTTGAAATTGAAGAAAAATTAAATCAAGCATTAACTATACCTGTTTTTCATGATGATCAACATGGTACAGCAATAGTCACATTAGCAGGACTTGTAAATGCCTTAAAGATAGTAAAGAAAAAGATGGAAAATATCAAGGTAGTTATAAATGGAGCGGGTGCAGCTGGAATAGCGATAACCAAACTATTGTATGCCTATGGTGTAACCGACATAATCCTATGTGATACAAAAGGAGCTATTTATAGTGGACGTCCAGATGGGATGAATGCAGTAAAAGAATCTGTTGCAGCATATACAAATGTCAATAAAGAAAAGGGATCTTTGGGTGATGTGATTAAAGGAGCCGATGTATTTATTGGTGTTTCTGTTGCAGGTACTCTAACTAAGGAAATGGTGAGATTAATGAATCAGGATGCGGTTATTCTTGCAATGGCGAATCCTGTACCAGAGATTATGCCACAAGAAGCGAAGGAAGCTGGAGCAAAGATTATTGGAACAGGTCGATCGGATTTTCCTAACCAAGTGAATAATGTGTTAGCATTTCCTGGAGTTTTTCGAGGAGCTTTAGATGTTCGAGCAACAGAAATTAACGAAGATATGAAAAAAGCAGCAGTAGAAGCTATTGCCAGCTTAATTTCAGATGCAGAACTAAATGAAGATTACATTATTCCAAGTCCATTTGATCCAAGAGTTGCCCCATCAGTTGCAGCTAGCGTTGCACTAGCAGCAATGAAATCAAATGCAGCCAGAATCCAAGTGAACCCTGAAGATATAAAATGGAAAACCATGAAGCTAACAAATAGGTCGGAATAGGGAAAGAAGACAATTTCTTGGCTTCTTTTCTATGCCTTAATCACTACATCAGAATCAGTAGAAACGGGAGTATCTTTTTTACTACTCTTAAAATTAAATAATACATTTAAGATAATGGCTGCTAGACTTCCTGAAATAATGCCATCACTAACAATGATACGAAGACCAGAAGGTAGCTGTGCGAATAGATCAGGTACAGCAGTTGCGCCAAGACCGATAGAAATAGAGCATGCGATGATTAATAAATTGGCTTGACTAGTGAAATCAACACTACTTAACATGCGGATACCTGATGCTACAACCATACCAAACATGACTACAGTTGCTCCCCCTAATACTGGTGTGGGAATAATGGTGGCAAAAGCAGCAATTTTAGGAATAAGACCAAGGAATACGAGAATACCACCTGCAGCCACTACTACATTGGTTGTTTTAACTTTAGAAAGCTGTACTAATCCAACGTTTTGAGCAAATGTATTGTATGGAAAGGCATTGAATAAGCCACCTAATGCGATGGCTAAACCTTCTGCTCGATAGCCTCTTGCTAAGTCCTTCTCATTTATAGGTGTTTCTGTAATTTTACTAAGTGCAAAAAATACACCAGTAGATTCAATGATAATAACAACACCAACAACTAACATCGTAAGAATAGGTCCAATTTCAAATGTAGGAGTTCCAAAGTAAAAGAATTCAGGAAGGTGGAACCAGCTAGCTTCACTAACAGGTGTAAAGTTGACTTTACCTGCTAATGCTGCGAATAGGGTTCCTGCTATAATACCAATCAGCACGGATAATGATTGCAAAATGCCTTTAGTAAAGCGGTTCAAAATAAGAATAAAAAGTAAGACACTGAAGGATAGAATAATATTTTCAATAGAACCAAAATCTTCACTAGTAGCACCTCCACCCATATTCTTAATACCAGAAGGAATGAGAGAAAGTCCAATCATGGTAACGACGGTCCCTATTACAACAGGTGGGAAAAGTTTGGTAATCTTACTAAAGAATGGAGCAAGAAGAACAATGAGAATACCAGTAACAATAATAGCACCATAGATAGCGGTTATCCCATAATTAGTACCAATTGAAATCATAGGTGTTACTGCTACAAAAGAACTTCCAAGAACAACTGGTAAACCAATTCCTAAATATTTATTTTTCCATGCTTGTAATAAGGTTGCAATTCCGCAAGTTAATAAATCAATAGCAACTAAGTAGGCGAGCTGTTCGGTTGTTAAATTAAGAGCCCTCCCAACTAATAATGGAACTAATATTGCACCTGCATACATCGCGAGTACATGTTGTAATCCTAATGAAACGATTTTTAACCCATTCTCTTTCTTTTCTACCATCCTTTTCACTCCTTTGAAATTTTTATGTTAAGAATTATTACAAAACATGTATTATTTATTAACATATTAAAGAGTAGGTAAAAAGAAGTCATTGGTTACAATGTACAAAAGATTTAGAAAATATAGACTATAATAACTAGAGAGACACTATATCGTCCATTCCGTTTTTCTATCGTTGGTTTGTAAGAGAGATTTAATTCGTAATGCTAAGCGTAGATGAAAGGTAGTGTCTGGATCTTTTAAGCTTTTTCCTAATATTTCTTCACATTTTTCTAATCGATAAATCACCGTATTGCGGTGAACATACAATCTCTTTGCTGTTTCTGAGATTTGGCAATGTGTTTCTAAGTAAACAGCTAAAGTATTAAGTAATATTTGTTCTTCTTCTTGATGTTGATGATTAGTGAGTTCCAATAATACATGTTGGTAGAATTCCTGTAGATCCTTTGTTGGAATAATACGTAGCATTTCTGAAACATCTTTCGGTCGATGAAGCTGGATAAATGGTGTATTACCTGATAATTGACCAGTATGTAAAGCGCTAAGTCCTTCTTTATAGGCATTAGGAATATGAAGTAGCCGTTGACATACATTGCTAACTCCAAAGGAAATACTTATTTTAAAAATATTTTCCATATATGTTTGTATGTCCTTTAGGTAGGGCAAAATGTGTTGCTCCATTTCATAGGTAGGTTGAGATACACTCATGATAATGATGCAATGATCTTCTTTTACAAATAGCTGTGATGGATAGGGAGCTTTCGTTATTTCCGATTCTAAAAATTCATACATATAATCGATTTCTACAGAATACTTACTAAAAGGTCTTTGAGCCATATTCAACGTATTCATTTTCCCGATGATTATTATAGAGGTTTGTTCTTTCTTTAATGAAAACTCTCTTGCTCTATTCTCAATTTCCTCTGGGAAAGTAAACTTTCCTTCTACAAAATGAGCAAAAAACTCATTCCTTGCTCTTCTTGTATATTGTTTAACCGTGTTTTCTCGCATGAGTTCAAAGGAAAGGACATTTGTTGCTTGTTCGATGGTAAGAAGAAGTCTTTGATCTTCAAATGAAATTTCTCCTAGAACAATTAAGTAAGCAGGCTTTCCCATATGTGTATGGATTGGGAAAACAGAGAAAACTTCTTCTGTATTTCTTGTAGTGAAGCATGTGTAAAGGGAATTTCCTAATAAGAATTCGAATCCTTTACCGTGAAGTTCAATAAAAAATTTGCTAATGGACTGTCTAGTATAGGAGGAAGTATGAACTTGGAAATGTGCATCTAATAAAACAATTCGTTTTCCAATCATATGAGAAAGATCTTCTACTAACCTTTTCCATCCTTTCCCTTTTAATATGTATTGCGTAAATCTACGGTGTGTTTCAAAGGCAGTTGTTAATTCTGCTGTTCTTTGACTAAGCATGAAATTTAAAGTGGCATTTACCATCTCACCAAGTGAGGTTTCTAAAGGGATTTCTACTAATGGAAAATTGTGCATATTTGCAAATTCGATAACTTCAATTGGAATACTATTTATAAATCGTTGTGTTTTAATTCCTAATGCAGCACATTCTTGTTGATGCATACTTTCAATTAATGGGAGAAGCTTAAGAGGATTGTCTTTAAAATGATAGGCAGTAGTGACAAGAAAGTCATTTGGATGTAAATATTCAATGATATCAGGTGCATCCATCATCGTAATGTTCTTCATTTCTTTATCAAGCCCACTGTGCCCCGCAATGACAGAAACAGATTCAAATGCAGAATTCTTTAAAACTTCAGCTAATTTCATGTAGATTCCTCCTACTTACTAATTAGATTAGTCATTTTGCCTAAAGTATTTAGATAATTCTAACATTTTATCTAATGAATTGCCAACTACTGATTATTAAAATAATGTCACAGGATGTTAGAAAATATAACGTTCTAGAAATTAGGGATAGATAGTGATGAATGTCATCTGTTTCTTACTAGTTAACTTTGTTTAAATAATAGATTGTAAATGCCACCTAATGAGGAGCGATCAGTGAATGAAAACAACCATTAAGTTGGAAGCGGAAGAAGTGAATACATGGATAGATTGGTTAGCGAGTTATGGACTAACAGAAAATGGTGGAGTTACTAGACTTCTTTATGATGAGAATTGGGTAAATGCCCAAAATGCTTTGTTTGAGAAAATGAAGGAGAGTAGCCTTCAACCTTATTTTGATAAAGTAGGTAATTTATTTGGAAGACTAGAAGGAACAATTGAAAAAGAAAAAATTATTTTAACAGGTTCACATATTGATACAGTATTAGATGGTGGAAAATATGATGGAGCATATGGAGTTATTGCAAGCTTTCTTTCCATCCAATTACTTCAGAAATATTATGGTTTACCTAAAAAAACAATAGAAGTGGTTTCTCTATGTGAAGAAGAGGGAAGTCGATTTCCTCTTGCCTTTTGGGGTTCAGGATCTATTACAGGTAAATATAATGTGAATGATTGCATAGGATTAAAAGATATCGATAATCTTGCCTTTGCAGATGAAATGAATGCCTCTGTACGTTCCTATAAGCAAAGTGATGTAAAACGGGAAGATATAGATGCATTTATCGAGATCCATATTGAACAAGGCGGAATATTAGAAGCCGAGAAGAAATCAATTGGGATAGTAACTCATATTGTCGGACAACGTCGGTTCACGATTAAGATAATGGGAGAAAGCAATCATGCAGGAACCACACCTATGCCATATCGCAAGGATAGTGTACATTTGGCTTCTGAATTAATTGCCTATGCTTTAAATAAAGTTTCCACTATTGATCAGCATTTAGTTGCAACTGTAGGTAAAATAAATGCGTCTCCAAATATACCAAATGTTATTGCAGAAGAAGTTGTCTTTACTTTAGATGTAAGACATCATGAGGAGGAAAAAATAGAAAATTATTGTCAAATTATTTTTTCATACTTTCAAGAAAAGTGCTTAGAGTTTGGTATGGGGATAGACATAGAGCAGTGGGTAGATGTAAAGCCAGTTGTAATGAATGAACATTTAACAGAGCTTTCTAGAAATATAGTTAAAGAGATGAATGTTCCTTTTCGTGAAATGGTTAGTGGAGCAGGACATGATGCACAGGTTTTTGGCTCGTTCTGTCCAACGGCTTTAGTATTTGTGCCAAGTGTAAACGGAATTAGCCATTCACCAAAGGAATTTACGGAAATAGAAGACTTAAAAAATGGAATTATCGTTTTGAGTGAATTACTACATAAACTAGCTTACTAACAAACTTTATTTAGGAGGAAGAAATGATGATGCGTTTTTCAGAATTAAACACACCATTGAGAACCATTATGACACCAGGTCCAGTGGAAGTAGATCCTCGTGTATTAAGGGCAATGAGTAACCCTATTCTAGGGCAATTTGACCCAGCCTTCACCGCAATTATGAATGACGTGATGGTAATGATTCAACAGGTGTTTCAAACCAGTAATAACTGGGCTTATCCAGTAGATGGAACTTCTCGTTCTGGATTAGAGGCTGTTCTGGCTAGTATTATTGTTCCTGGTGATAAAGTGTTAATTCCTATCTATGGGCGATTTGGGCATTTATTAACAGAAATTGCAGAAAGATATGGTGCTGAAATACATACTCTTGACTGTGAATGGGGAGAAGTTTTTGATCCAGATTTGATTATACAAGAAATGAAGAAGGTGCAACCAAAAATCGTTGCTTTAGTGCATGGAGAAACGTCTACTGGTCGCATGCAGCCACTTGAGGAAATTGGAAGAGCATGTAGAGAACAGGATATTCTTTTTGTTGTTGATGCTGTCGCAACCATTGGAGGAGCAGATGTCCAAACAGATAAATGGTTTATTGATGCTGCAATAGGAGGAAATCAAAAATGCTTATCCGTGCCTTCTGGGCATTCTCCTATTACCTATAATAAAAGGATAGAAAAGGTACTTTTGCAACGAAAGAAAGTGGAAAGAGGAATTGCAACAGATTCAGAATTAGAAGAATTACGAAATACCCCTTTTATTCGAAGTAACTATCTTGATTTAGCACAATTACAGGATTACTGGAGCCCGAGAAGACTCAATCATCATACAGAGGCTACCTCTATGCTGTATGCTTTGCATGAAGGATTAAGGATCGTGTTAGAGGAAGGTCTAGACCATCGATTCGCTCGACATAAATATCATGAACAGGCTTTATTAAAAGGATTAGAAGGGATGGAATTACAGCTTTTTGGGGACATTCATAGTAAGCTGCCGACTGTAACTTGTGTAAAGGTTCCTGTTGGAGTCGATGCAGAATCTGTTCGTCATATGATGCTTCAACAATTCGGGGTGGAGATAGCTAGCTCTTTCGGTCCTCTTCATGGGAAGATATGGAGAATTGGCACGATGGGTTATAGCTGCCGAAAAGAGAATATACTATATGTACTTGCTAGTCTAGAGGCATGTTTAATTAGACATGGAGTTAACATACCTGCTGGTGAAGCCTTACAAGCAACATTGGATTATTATTTAAAAGAAAAAGAAGGCGTTATGTTAGATTAAAAAAAAGTATGTTGACAATACTGAATCTATTCGATATGATTCTTGACAAGAATTATATCAGTTTAATAGAGAAGCTATAAAAAGGATTAGTAAGTGGTCATGTTTATTAGAAGAGAGGGTCTCCTTGTGCTGAAAAGACCTATAAAATAGCCATTGAACCTACCTTTTTCGTTCTGTATCGAATAGACTTTTGACTAGAAAGATTCAGCGGTTCAATACCGTTACCATGGAAGAGTGTAAAGCTTTGCTTTGAATTAGGGTGGTACCGCCATGTTTAAATGGTCCCTAATGAGAGGCAGGGCTTTTTTTATTTGTAAATGTATGAATGTATGTAGTTATTAGATGTGCTTCCTAAATCACGAAGAATGCTTTTGAGCTAGTTTATAAAAAATAATCAAAAATAGAAGGAGGTAGTTGAGATGGCAAAGGATTTCGTTAAAAGCATCACTAGTATGGAAGATGACTTTGCACAATGGTATACAGATGTAGTGACAAAGGCAGAATTAATTGATTATTCAAGTGTAAGAGGGTCCATGATTATTCGCCCATACGGAAATGCTATCTGGGAGAATATTAAAGGAGCATTAGACAGACGAATTAAAGAAACAGGTCATGAGAATGTTTATATGCCATTATTTATACCTGAAAGTTTATTACAAAAGGAAAAGGACCATATTGAAGGATTTGCTCCAGAGGTTGCATGGATTACTCATGGAGGTGACGAAGAGCTAGCAGAACGTCTTTGCGTTCGTCCGACATCAGAGGTTTTATTTGCAGAGCATTATAAAAATATTATCCATTCCTATCGTGATCTACCTAAGCTATACAATCAATGGGCAAATGTTGTTCGTTGGGAGAAAACAACAAGACCATTTTTACGTACTTTAGAATTCCTATGGCAAGAAGGGCACACTTGTCATGAGACAGAGGAAGATGCCGCTAAAGAAACAGTTCAAATGTTAAATGTGTATGCAGAAATTTGTGAGAAATATTTAGCATTACCTGTTATTAAGGGAAGGAAAACCGATAAAGAAAAATTTGCTGGAGCTAAATATACTTATACGATTGAAAGTCTTATGCATGATGGAAAAGCCTTGCAATCTGCTACTTCTCACCATTTAGGGAATGGCTTTGCTAAATCTTTTGGTATTCAATTTACAGATAGAGAAGGAAATTTACAGCATGTGCAGCAAACATCTTGGGGCTTTACTACTCGTATTATTGGCGCAATGATTATGGTTCATGGAGACAATCGAGGATTAGTCGTGCCTCCAATGATTGCACCAACGCAAGTAATGATCGTTCCAATTGCCCAACATAAAGAGGGTGTATTAGATTTTGCTTATCATCTTAAATCAACATTAAGCAAATCAGCAAGAGTTGGAATTGATGCAAGTGATAAAAAGCCAGGATGGAAGTTTAATGAGTATGAAATGAAAGGAATTCCACTTCGCTTAGAGGTTGGTCCTAAAGATATGGAAAAGAACCAAGTAGTACTTGTTCGTAGAGATACAGGAGAAAAACAATTCGTTTCCTTAGAAGGAATAGAGCAAACTATTCAGCAATTATTGATAGATGTTCAAGAAAATTTACTCAATAAAGCAAGAAATCACCGAGAAGAAAATACGCATATTGCTTTAAACTTTGCAGGATTAAAAGAATTTGCTGCTAAAGAAAGACCAGGCTTTATAAAAGCAATGTGGTGTGAAGATCAAGCATGTGAAGATAAAATAAAAGAAGAAACAAGCATCACCTCTAGATGTATGCCGTTTGAACAATCTATAGTAGGAGAAACATGTGTGTGCTGTGGCAAGAAAGCAGACAAGCTGGTGTATTGGGCAAAAGCATATTAATTTTTAAAAGGACAAAACCTCGTAGGATTGAAAGCTAAAACAGTTCTTCATGAACAGTTAAATAATAAGGTTGTAAATAGTGTAGAAGGGGTGTGTCATCCACATGGCTAGTGACTCGCCATGTGGATGACACACCCCAAAAGCAAAAATCAGTATCTATAACACTTTGTTACCTATACATAAAATGCTCTATCACCCTTTGGCCTTTTCTGGTTCAATATGAACATGTACTTCAAGTGCATCATATTCATTTATAAGAACGTCCTCCACTTTGGAAGAAATATCATGTGCATGAGTGATATCTAACTCCTGATTTACTGTTATAACAACATCAACAACAGGACTATTTCCATAATTTCTAGCCTTTATCTGTTTGACAGATTTAACTCCTTCCACATTTATTATGGTTTTTTTATATTGATCAATTACTAATACATCAAATCCATCTGTCAAATAGTGTGTAGTCTCACGGAAGATTTCCCAGGCTGTTTTACATATAAGTAATCCTACTATACAGGCAGCGAGAGGATCTAAGAAAGTTAAATGAAATTGAGCTCCGATAATACCAATTGCTGTTCCGAAGCTTACCATAGAATCAGAAAAATTATCCTTTGCTGCAGCTTTAACTGCTTGATTATTAATTTTCTTCCCCAAATGTAAATTATAGCGATACACCAAGAACATGACGGCACCACACCCAAGAGCGGTATAGGCAGCAATTAAGTCTGGTACAGTACTTGAAGCATGAAAAAAAGAAGTGAAAGCTTGAAAGAGTACTTGTAAACCAACACTTACCATGATAAAAGAGGCGATTAAGGAAGCAACTGTCTCTGCTTTCCAGTGACCATATGGATGGTCCTTATCAGCTGGTTTTTGTGAAAGTCGTAATCCAATAAGTACGGCTACAGATGCAATAATATCTGTGAAGTTGTTCCATCCATCTGCTTTTAAAGCCTCAGAGCCTGATTGAAAGCCAATAAATAACTTAATAGAGGATAAAATAATATAGGTGCAAATACTTAAAATAGCTGCTCGTTCCCCGAGCTTTAACTCTGCGTATTTTTTTTCCATTTTGATGGCCCCTTTTTATAAGAATGAGTAAATGAATTCCTTTTATAATAAGTAGGGAGTATGATTTTTATACAAAGTGTTAGAGAGTTTAGAAGCACTGTAATGATTTCTTTATCTTTAGTAAAAGACTTCATTCTTATTACGCTTGTTACAATTAATTATTTACTTTTATATCTTATTTTTTAAGAATAGAATGGTTTGTTTCTATTTGTTAGAAATAGGATAAATAAAAAGAGGCTACTCCTAGATATGTTCTAGAGTAGCCTCTTGATTCATAATGAATCGTCATTTTGATCATTTATAAGCATGAATAAGTTATTATCTAATCTCTGTATTTTTAGATAGATTCATTTTCATTTTTGTGCTTGCTTGTTTTCGAAAATCTTCTTCTAGTTGCTCAAGGGAACGACCTTTTGTTTCTGGAAGGAATTTTCTAACAAAAAGAATAGCTCCGATACCAAGGATTACAAAGATGAGGAACGTATTAGATAGACCAATGGAATCTAGTAGAACAGGGAATAGTAAGCTAACTGTAAAATTAGTCATCCAATGAAAGAATACAGCTATTCCCATCCCCATTCCGCGTATTCGGGAAGGGAAAATCTCGGAAAGCATGAGCCATGTAACGGGAGAAACTGCCGCTTGCTGAAAAGCTAGAAATGTAACGGTTAATAGTAAGACCATGTATGGTAAAGCAGTAGTCCCGTTAAATAACGATGAAACAATGGTAAGGAGGATAAGGGAACTTGTAGTTCCGATAAATCCTACTGTTAGCATAGGTTTTCTGCCAACCCTTCCAAGTAGCCATATTCCAACAAACGTAGCAAGAACGGAAATGACTCCATTAGCAATATTCCCAATTAAAGCTGCTTGTGTTCCGAAACCTGCCTCGCTAAGAATCTCTGTTCCATAGTACATTATGGAGTTCACCCCAGTAATCTGTTGAATTACTCCTATACCAAGACCAATAAGAACAATTCTTCTAATCCAAGGAATGGTTAAATCTTTAAAGGAGGCTTTATCCATCTTAGCTTCCTTTTCAACCGATTTTTGGATCTCTACAATTTCCATTTTAGCTCGTTTTTTTCTGCGAATTTGCATTAAAATTTGAAATGCTTTTTTTATACTGACATTGGAAGCAAGCCATCTAGGACTTTCAGGCATAGCGAGCATTCCAAACCATAGAATAACTGCAGGTAGAGTAGCAATGACAAGCATATAACGCCAAATATGACCAGTATCACCAAACACATTTCCGAGAATGGCATTAAAGGTATAAGCTAATAGCTGTCCAGTAACAATCATTAATTCATTTTGTGTAACCATTCTTCCACGTTTTTCTGCTGGAGCCATTTCGGCAAGATAAGCAGGAACAGTTACCGATGCTCCCCCAACTGCTAAACCAAGAAAAACTCGAAAAATAACCATGACTGTTGCATTTGGTGCAAAGGAACAACCTAATGTAGCAATAAAGAAAAGAATAGCAAGATAAATAATAACACGACGACGACCAATGCGATCTGCTAAATTACCGCCAAATACGGCACCAAATGCAGCTCCAAGTAGAAGAGAGCTTGCAACCATTCCTTCGGTTAAAGGAGTGAGATTAAGTTGATCCGCTTGGCCCATAAAAGGTAATGCACCATTGATAACCCCAGTATCATATCCAAATAATAATCCTCCAAAAGTAGAGATAATGGCAATTATTCTCAATCTACGATTGGAAGTATGGATGTCTGTTTCCTCCTGTTGAATTTGCTCATCCTTATTCAAGGTTTGATTCATTTTAATACTCCTTTCTTCCAATTTACTGAAATATCCACTTGTATATGTAATGGTAATATTAACTATATACCCAGTTTTTTAGGGAAATCACCTATTGATTAATAAAAGTGTTAAGAGGTAATTGGTTTATATGAACAAATAAAGGGAAGGGGAACATCATTAATAAATGTTTCAGTTAGGGGAAAAAAGTTAAGGTCTCCGTAATAGAAGTGTGAATAAAAGAAGGGTATAAAAAATGGCCATTGCTAGTTTTCCTGCTAGCAATGGCCATAAAAATGATTAATGTTCTCTTTCCATTTGAGTAGTTTCTACCGAATGAAGTTCTGATCTTTTAGCTGGCCAGAAAGCTTTTTTCCCCAACAAAGTAGTGATACTCGGAACTAAAAATGGGCGGACAACAAAGGTATCTAGTAAAACACCAATTGCCGTGATAGTACCAAAATGAACTAGTATTTGCATTGGGAGAGTGGTAAGTACCATAAAGGTTGCTGCTAATATGACACCAGCAGATGTAATAACCCCACCAGATTCTGCTACTCCTTCTTTAATTGCTTGAAGCAGTGGAATCTCTTTACTCTTCTTCCATATGCTTGAAATCATAAAGATATTATAATCTTCCCCTAATGCAACAATAAAAACAAAGGAGTAAAGGGGAATAAGTCCTTGAATGGCTTCTACTCCAAAAAGATAATGAAGAATGATCCAACCTAATCCTAATGCACTGAAGTATGATAATAAAACAGTAGCAATAAGGTAGATGGTTGCTGTTATAGAGCGTAAATATGCAAGTAAAAGAATGGCTATTAAGATAATAATGAGAGGAATAACAATATTCTCATCATGTTTTGTAATATCCCTAGTATCATACTGCTCTGCCGTTATACCAGATAACCAAATATTAGTATTCTCGTCCTTTAAACCTGCCTTTTCTAATTCATCTTGCAGTTTTTCTTTTATAATAGGTATCTCATCCATTGCTTGATTAGAATATGGATTTGTATTTAGTTCTACAGAGTATTTTACTAACTCTTCATTATTTTTTGCTATTTCAGGAGCTGAGACGGTTGATATAAAGTCCAGATTCATTAATGCTTCTTCGATGGGAATATCTTTTCCTTCTGTATCAATCATGATAGATAGAGGAGCTAATTCTCCGGCACTAAAATGCTCTTCTATTAAGCTAAATCCTTCTCTAGATGGCATATCCTCTGGGAAGGAGGATAGTAAGTCATACGTATAAACCGTTTTAGTAGCAAAAAATGCAAAGAATGCAAGAAAAATAGTGGTAATAATCGTTACTTGCCAAGGATGTTTAGTAACAGTCGTACCTATCAGTTGACCAAAGGTTTGTTTCCTTCTATTTTTCTGCTCTGAACTCTTTCTTTTTCCCATTGCTTCTGTTTTAGGTACAAATGGAAAAAACGAGAATCTACCGAGGATAGCAAGAATGGCTGGTACTAGACTAAGGCTGGCAGCCATCATAATTAAGATAGATAAACTGAATGGTATGGCAAATCGATGAACAGAGCCGTATTGTGCAAATAATAAGATAAGTAGAGAGAAAACAACTGTTAAGCCACTCATTGCTACAGCGCCACCAGATCTGTTTAAAGCACGCTTCATAGCGATTTCTTTTAGTGGTTCTTGAGTTAAATAAGAGCGATATCTACTAATAATGAATAAGCAATAATCTGTACCAGCACCAAAAAGTAAAACAGTCATAATGGCAATACTTTGAGAGTCGAATTCTATCCAGCCAGCTTTCCCCATTGCACCAAGAACAGGGCTAGTTACTCCATATGCAATTCCTACCCCAATTAATGGAATAAGAGCTAAGATTGGGGAGCGATAAATAACAAGTAGACAGATTAGTACAATGATTACTGTACCAATTAATAAAGATAAATCTCCCTGACTAAATAGAGAAGAAGCATCAATAGCAATACCAACAGGTCCAGTTGTTCTAGCTTGTAGCACATCTTTATTCTCTAAGTCTGTTGAAAATGGATTTTGTGAGAAAATAGAATCTGTAGTTTTTTCTAATTTTTGAATACTTTCTTCTAAAACACCAGTTTCTGTACCACTTTCAAAAAGAATGGGAAGTACTAACGTAGTACCATCCTCTGAAATTTGTTGCTTCACCACTTGTAATGGCATTTCATAAAAAGGAATGACAGATTGCTGATTTTTTAAAGGATTTTCTGATAATTGGTTCGTTAGTTCTTGGATTTGCGATAAATCATTATCTGTTAAGCCAGTAGAACGATACCAAGTAATTAATGCAGGTGTACCTTGTTCATTAGGAAACTCTTTGTTTAATAACTCTTCAGCTTGTTGTGAAGGAGCATCAGAAGGAATTGCCTGAGCTTGATCATTCTTTTGTGAGCTAGCTTGAGGCAAAGTCAGACTTAATGTCCCTATAATCAATATCCAAGCTATAAGTGTGACCCATTTGCCTTTCTTGCTAGATACAAAGGCAAAATAGCGATGAATGAAGTTCTTCATTTGTTGTTCTCCTTTTACTTTTATTATACTTATCAGTTGATAAGTTAATGATAAAAAAATACAACTTATCGATCGATAAGTTTAGTATATAATGAATTTTTGAAAAAAATAAGTATTTTGCTTAAAATTTTTCTTTAGCGATTCCATGTAAGAATAAATGAACAATTAACTTTGCTTTTTTCTTAATCTCTACCATTTGTTGTTCTTTAGAAAGATAGCGCATAGAAGAGGGTTGGATAACCGTTTGAATATATTGAAGAAAAATTAAAGCTATTTCAAAGCTATTACTTTTATAATTGTCAAAGGATGTAATTTCTTTATTTTCTACCGCTTTTTCAAGAATTAGGATTATTGGTTGAATAAATCCTTTTTGCCAACGAGTCTTGATTTGTAATTGGATGTCTTCTGGCATTTCATGTTGTAGGTCATGAAACATTTGAACTAAATCTTCTTGAAAATTTGTCATAAAATAAAGAGCTATCTGTAATAATTGGTCTTCTAGCGTATAGTTTTGTTTTATTAATTTAAGCAATGCTTCTTCTGTTTGTTTGATGGAGTTATGAATAACTTCTATATATATTTGTTGTTTATTTTTAAAATGATGATATAAAGCAGGTTGAGTAATCCCACATTGCTCCGCAATCATTCTAGTACTAACTTTTCGATACCCTAATTCCATGAATAGAGAATAGGAAACTCGAATGATTAATTGGTGCGTGTCTTGATTAATATCCGCTTTCTTCGTTTCTTTTTTCACAATGTAAACCCTTTCATTGTTAATTTTATCACATTTTATATTATAAATAAAATCAAGGTTTTTTTCAAATATGAATAAATGGTGAACAACTTTGTGAAATAATGAGCATATTTTTCAAATAATAGTTGAAGGATTTCTTTATTCTGTATATGATAAGAATGTAAGGAGCAACAAGATAAAACAAGAGAGTTAAAAGCAAGTATTATTAAATGTAGGTATCAAAGTTACGTCTTAAAGAGTAGCTTTTCTTTAAAGGAATATATGTGAAAATATTCACAAACTATACTCAGTGGTATAGTTTTCCTTTAAGGGTAACTTGTGAAAATGTTCACAATATTATTCTCTATTAAATTTGGAGGGAACTATTATGTCAATTGTGGAAAGAGAAGTTAAAGCCAAAACAGAAAAACAAGATGTTCAAGTAATAATTGATGAAATGGCTTCTAAAGGGAAGAAAGCACTTAATGAATTCTTACAATTAAATCAAGAGCAAGTGGATACGATTGTAAAAGCAATGGCACTAGCTGGTTTAGATCAGCATATGTATTTAGCGAAGCTGGCAGTGGAAGAAACAGGTCGAGGAATCTATGAAGATAAGATAACGAAAAATATATTCTCTACTGAATATATCTACCATAATATCAAGTATGATCGTACGGTTGGCATTATCCGAGAAGATGAGCAAACAGGGGTTATGGAAATAGCTGATCCAGTTGGTATTATTGCAGGGGTAACACCTGTTACAAACCCAACATCTACTACAATGTTTAAAGCAATTATTGCTATAAAAACACGAAATCCAATTATCTTTGCATTTCACCCATCTGCACAAAAATGTAGTAGTGAAGCAGCAAGAATATTAAGAGATGCTGCAGTAGAAGCAGGAGCACCAGAAAACTGTATTCAATGGGTAGAAAAACCATCTATTGAAACAACAAAAGCATTAATGAATCATAATGATGTTGCTCTTATTCTAGCAACAGGTGGACCAGGGATGGTCAAATCTGCATATAGCTGTGGAAAGCCAGCACTTGGTGTGGGGGCTGGGAATGTGCCATGCTATATAGAGAAATCAGCAAAGATTAAGAGAGCAGTAAATGATTTAATTCTCTCTAAAACATTTGATAATGGGATGATTTGTGCTTCTGAGCAAGCGGTGATTATTGATAAAGAAATATACGATGAAGTAAAAAATCAATTACAACGCCATAATTGTTATTTCTTAAATAAGGAAGAACTTGTAAAGGTAGAAAAATTAGTAATCAATGAAAAAACTTGTGCTGTGAATGCAGATATTGTAGGTAAATCAGCTCATTATATTGCAAACCTAGCTGGAGTAAAGGTTCCAGAAGATACAAAAATCTTACTAGCTGAATTAGAAGGCGTAGGGCCAGATTATCCTTTATCTCGTGAGAAGTTAAGTCCAGTATTAGCTTGCTATAAAGTGGAATCTACAGATGAAGGAATTCAACGTGCAGAAGAAATGCTAGAATTTGGTGGCTTAGGACATTCTGCAGTTATTCATTCGGAAAACAAGGATGTTATTGAGAGATTTGCTCTTCGAATGAAAGCTTGTCGTATTATTAATAACGCTCCATCTTCACAAGGTGCGATAGGAGACATCTATAATGCGTTCTTACCTTCCTTAACACTTGGTTGTGGATCTTATGGTAAAAACTCTGTTTCCACAAATGTAACATTTGTACACTTATTAAACGTAAAAAAATTAGCAAAAAGGAATAATAATATGCAATGGTTCAAAATTCCACCAAAAATCTATTTTGAGAAAAATTCTGTGCAATATCTTCAAAAAATGCCAGATATCTCAAGAGTATTTATTGTAACAGATCCATATATGGTTAAGTTCGGATATGTAGATAAACTGCTATATAATTTAAGAAAACGTTCTAACCTTGTTCAAGTAGAAGTATTCTCAGATGTAGAGCCAGATCCTTCTATTGATACTGTAGCAAGAGGAACAGAAATGATGGCGAAATTCCAACCAGACTGTATTATTGCACTTGGTGGAGGCTCTCCTATGGATGCGGCAAAAGGAATGTGGTTATTCTATGAGCATCCAAATGAAGAATTTTTTGGATTAAAGCAAAAATTCTTGGATATTCGTAAGCGTATATATCAGTATCCAGCTTTAGGTGGCAAAGCGCAATTTGTCGCGATTCCAACTACTTCTGGTACTGGATCTGAAGTAACTTCATTCGCTGTTATCACAGATAAAGAACAAAATATTAAGTATCCGTTAGCTGATTATGAATTAACACCAGATGTGGCTATTATCGATCCACAATTTGTTATGACTGTTCCGCCTGTTGTAACAGCTGATACTGGAATGGATGTACTTACTCATGCGGTGGAAGCTTATGTTTCAAGTATGGCAAATGATTATACAGATGCTTTAGCAGTAAAGGCAGTGCAATTGATATTTGAGTATTTACCTAGAGCTTATCGAAACGGAAATGATGAAGAGGCTAGAGAAAAAGTGCATAATGCCTCCACTATTGCAGGAATGGCTTTTGCTAATGCATTCCTAGGAATTAATCATAGCTTGGCACATAAGTTAGGAGCAGAATTCCATATTGCTCACGGACGTTCTAATGCTATCTTATTGCCACATGTTATCCGATATAATGCTGAAAAACCGAAGAAGTTTGTAGCATTCCCTAAATATGAATACTATAAAGCAGATGAACGTTATGCAGAACTTGCGAGAGTGTTAGGTCTTCCTGCAAATACAGTAGAACAAGGTGTAGATAATTTTGTTAAAGCAGTCATTCGCCTAGGGAAAGAATTGAATATTCCAATGAGTATTGCTGCACATGGAGTAGATCCAAAAGAGTTTGAAGCAAAAGTGGATTATTTGGCTGATAGAGCATTTGAAGATCAATGTACAACAGCAAATCCAAAATTACCTTTAGTATCTGAGCTAGCAGATATTTATCGTAAAGCTTATAAAGGTGTGTAATGATAGTCGAAAAACTCCTGAATCTATTTTCAGGAGTTTTTTTGAATGATAATTTATGGGTACAATAGGACTACTTTTTTAGATTATTAAGAGAGTCTGCCAATTTTTTATTTTCATATTTGGAGTAAAAGTAAAATGCTATTATATGTCCTATCAAAGTCAATAAAACAATTATTATCATATACTCTCTAATCATGTTAAACATATCAACTGAAAATAAATATATTACTATAAAACCGCCAAACGAATTTATTATAGTACTTAGCATAATATTAATGGATGCCTTAAATGTTGAATATCCCCATAAGTAAGGATAAACAATACCAAAAATAACCCCTGAAATTACTCCAATTCCTAATAAGTTCCAAACGTAGTTAAAAGGAATATTTAGACCAGTATAGGCTAAGGAACTTAATAAAAATACCCAAATAATACTTCCGAAAGCAACCTGTATAAAACTGTGACGTAAATGATTAATCATGATAATTTCTCCTTTATATTTTTAGCATAGTGTCTACTTGCTAAATATTTTTTATTATTTTTAGTAAATACTTCTAATCTTGCATAATCACCAGAAGCAAAGGAATGAACCTGTGAGAGATTTAATATGGTCGAATTATTAATTCGATAAAATCCATTTGCTTCTAATATTTGTAACTCTTTAAGTCGCTTTTGTAGCAAATATTCCTCATTAGTTTCTATTATTACTTTAGTTAAATGGCCAAGTGCTTCTATTACTACAATTTGTTTGATGTCTATAAGAAGTTTTCTATTGTTTTTAGGATTTTGCACACTTAATGTTATTGTTTCAGATAACCCCTCTTTAAGTTGAGCTAGTTTTTCCTTATTGACTGGATTAGCTATTATTTCAATTTCATCGATTGCTCGTTCTCTGTCCCAAATAAAATTAAATTTCATGATATCCTCCTTTCTTACATCAAGAATAGCAATTGCATCATCTGATGGATATATTTTCTTATTTTGTTACAAAAAGAATATTGTTTCTTGCATAATTTTGTTTAATTGACTGTATTTAGAACGATAAATATTAAACATAATGTAATGATTATTATCCATTTTCTTTGACTTATTTAAATAAAAAATGTGCCTTTGTAGTAAAGAGGCACATCACCTTAGGTTAATATATGGATTGTTTATTTAGTGGGGAGTAACAACCAATGTATCAAGGAGATGTTACCGCATACTTGTTATCTGCTTTATTCTCCATTATCAGTTCATTCCACTCTTTCTAAAAACAATCAGACAAATCCCTTATTTTCTAAAAAAATGAAAGGAGCCCTTTATAAAAGGACTCCTCAGCTTGTAGAGAAAGTACTATTTTCTCTGCAAGTTTTTTATTTCAGATAGAATTTAATGATTAGAATGGTTATTTAATTCTTCCTTTTCCATGAAAAAAGACTCTCATGCATCTATCCAATCTTGGATAGATGCATGGCAATCTTCTTTATGTTTTGACAGGCGGCTGTCAGTAATACTTGTTCAGCGGCCTTTTTTATACCACGTAAACGGCAGTAGCGAAGCCCATGCAGTTCTTTTGAATCTGCGAAGCTTCGCTCTACTTTTTCTTTTCTAAATTTGTACAGAACTTTCCCTGATTTAGAAAGTCGATTTAATCGGATCTTTTCCTTATTCTCCTCCCAAACATGACGTGTTACTACTTTTACCTGATTTTTGGAACGTGTACATTGGGACAGTAAAGGACAATCCTTACATTGTTTGGCACTTGATTTGTATTCTCGATATCCTTCCCGATTGGTTGTTCGATAAGTCAAGGTTTCTCCATTTGGACAAGTGTACCAATCTGCCTTTTGATCATAGGTGAATTTCCATTTTGGAAAAAGTCCTTTTACTGGGCTATACCTTCTGTGTGCGATGACACCAAAAATATTTCGGTCTATGATTCCTTTACAAATAGGATTCGTTAAATAACCAGAGTCTAAAGCAACAGCTTCCACCTTAAATTGGAAACGTTCTATCTGACGATCAAGTCGGCTTAAGTATGGAACGGAATCATGAACATTTCCTGGGGTAACAAAGGCATCTGTGATGATATTAAACTTCATATCTGTCGTACGATGATCTAAGTAACAGAACATCTCTTGTTTATTATCACGAGACATAAAGCCACAATCAGGGTCAGTAGTGCTTATCCGAATTTCCTTTGTTTCCTCCTCCTCCTCCTTTTTCTTTAAAGGCTTTTTTCCATGAGCAGCCCGGTCCTCCTCAATCGCTTTATCTAACTCTTCCACGTATTCACGTGTTTCCACTTTCACCGTTTCCCTGGTGAATTGATGTTTATTGGCATTCGCCTTTAAATGAGTAGAGTCTGTAAATAACACTCTTCCTCCAACCATTTTATGATGGA
>NZ_WEHU01000024.1 GCF_009183415.1 Bacillus sp. B1-b2
ACTCATCGCTTTCTCCAATCCCATGTTGTCATTCTTTAGCTGTCTATTTGTGTTACTTAATTATACAAAAAAGTACCCTACAGGTAGACTTTTTTTAATGTCTACTTTATAGGGTACATTTTATAAACTAAGCGTTTTTTAAAGTAGATTAATTATTTCTTACAAGCAATGCACAGCATTCCACATGAACAGTGTGTGGGAATAAATCAACTGGTTGCACCACTTTTAACGTATAACCAAACGGCTCTAATTCTTTAATATCCGTTGCAAATGTATCTGGATTACATGATACGTAAACAATTCTTTCTGGTTGCGAACGACCAATTCTTCTCATTACTTTCCCACCTGCTCCTGAGCGCGGTGGATCTAGAAGCAATAGTTCTGGTCTACCAAAGGTTTCTAGTACTTGAGCTAGTCCATTTCTTGCATCTTTTGCTAAGAACATCGTGTTATCAATGCCATTGTCACTTGCATTTCGTTTTGCAGACTCAATAGAAGTCTCGACAATTTCAATTCCAGCCAGTTTTTCTACCTTGCTTGCAAAAGGAAGAGAGAAGGTTCCTACTCCACAGAATAAATCAATCATGCTTTCTGTTTTTTTAGGCTCGCCCATTTCTACTGCTAAATCCACTAATTTTTGCGCTTGAGTAGGATTTGTTTGGAAGAATGTATCAAACCAAATTCGGAATTTATAGCCATCCATCATATCATAAATGAAATCTCTACCTGCTAGTGTATGACTTTTTTCTGATTGTGTACGGTCTGCCCAGTCCGTGTTTTCAAGCCACATTAAGCTTTTTACTTGTGGGAATTTTTCTGTAATACGGGCAATTAGGTTATCTACTGCTGGCTGAATAGGGGCTTTTGTTGCAAAAATAGCTAGCATCATTTCTCCAGTAGCAAAAGATTGTCTTACCATTAGGTGACGTAATAATCCTTCATGTAGGTCTTTATCATATCCTTCAAGACCAAATTCTTTTACCCATTGAGCAATTTCCATTGCTGCTTCTACCATTTCTTCCCCTGCAATTAAACATGTTTCTAAAGAGATAATTTTTCTGAAGTTTCCTTGCTCATGCAAGCCTAGTGAACCATCTTTTGCAAATGTAAATTCCATTTTATTACGGTAACGCCATGGGTTGTCCATGCCTATTGTATCGCGAACAAGACTTGTATCAAAACCTTGCTCTCCAATAACATGCTTCACATGCTTTGTTTTTTCTTTCAATTGTCCTTCATAATCCCAATGTTGCCATACACAACCACCACATCGATCAAAATGTATACAAGGTGCAGCTACTCTTTCTGGATGCGCTTCTAATATCTCATCAGGCATTACTTTTCTTCTACGTCTCTCAGGTTGATCTACTGTTACACGAACCTTTTCTCCTGGCAATGTTTGTGGAACAGTTAATTTCAATTTCTTTTTATTTCCTAATTCATTCTCTCTCCAGACAACTCCTTGTCCAGCACCCTTTTCATCTACTCTATCTATATCAACAATCCATGTTTCTTTTTGCATTGTGGTCAAAAGCCTGTTCCTCCTGTAAAAAAAATTTATCTATATTTATATAGTTTATTTGTTGTTCATAAATTTACATACTTAAATAGTATATAAGAGAATGGCGTTTAATGAAATCATTTATTTTTGGAAGATGAAAATTGATACTATCCATTTTAACCAAGTTATACTATCATTCATTCCAAATTATAGATCATTAAAACCCCTAGTAAAGGGAAATTCCATCCTTACTAGGGGTTTATAATTGAATTAATTATAATAATCCTACCATTCTTAACCCATTTACAATTCCATTGTCATCTACAGAAGTTGTCACATGCTTTGCAACGGCTTTTACTTCTTCCTCCGCATTTCCCATGGCAACACTATTTTTAACTGTTGATAACATTTCCAAGTCATTAAATCCATCTCCAAATGCATAAACACAATCAAGTGGGAATTCTAATTTTTCGATAACTTTTTGAATACCTCTTGCCTTTGAACCACCTTTTGGTAATACATCTACAGAAAGAGGATGCCATCTTACAAAATCGAAATGATCAAATGCCTCTTCATACTGCTTCTCTTCACCTTCCGCACAGAAAAGCAGTGATTGATATAAATCTCGACCTTTGTAGTAATCCGGGTCATGTGTTGGAAAATGATTAATTTTCAATGTTTGTATACTTTCATTAATATAAGCATGCTCTAGAACATTCGCTTTCATGTCTTCATGATCCATATACACAATTGGATGATCATTTAGAAGAGCAGCAGCAGTTAGTTTTTCAAGCGATTCTAAATTCAATGGATTGGTATGAAACACTTTTCCTTCAAAAACAATGTATTGTCCGTTATAGCTAAGATATGTATCGATTTCCAGTTCTTCTCGTAATTCCTTATACATAAATGGAGCACGCCCTGTAGCAATTGCTACAATATGCCCAGCTTCCTTTAGCTTAAAGACAGCTTCTTTAGCTGAAGCGGGTAAGTTTTTATCATGATCTAACAATGTTCCGTCAATATCGAAAAAGATTAGGCTTTTTTCAGTCAACGTAATACCTACTTTCTAAATTTGTTATTGGAATAAATTATGTATTCTTCCATTACCCTACTACATGCTAACTGGTAGTTCAAGAATTCAAGCTACAAATTTTCTTTCTTTTAATTATGTAAGAGGTGTTTAGGTATAAATTTTTGGTCAATTATTGTTAATTTAGATTTTCATCTATACTATAATTTATGAAACGGGTATCAGGTCAAGGAAGAATTATTATTGTTGTTTTAGAACTTTATGAAAAAATATTTTATATTAAGGGAATGAACTTATTTGTAAGCAAAAAATTTCCCAAAAGCAACTTTTTTTATTAAAATTAAATTAATCTTATCTTAAGATTGAAAATATACTATATAAATACGTATTATTTTATTCCAAAAAGAGGTGAATGAAATGTTTAGAAAGATAATTAAATCCCTTACAAATATGTCCCGTAGTCATAGCGATAGAGGAAGGCATAGAAGACATCGTAGCTATAGTAGTAGTGATCGTGGATATCATCGTGGCCGTAGAAGCTATAGCAGCTCTGACCGCAGAAAACACAACCCATACGGTGGAAGTTCTTACTACAAACGCCGTAAATACAGCAGTAGCTAAAATAATAACCTAAATAAAAAATTCTTGTACCCTAAATTAGGCACAAGAATTTTTTTATTTTACTGATTCTATAGCAGCTTGTAGATCATTATGTATCATTTCAATGTTTTCATACTCTTTCGTAATGCCCAATAATCCTTTTAACAAATATTCTAACTCGGGAGTCAACGTTAATTCCTCAAGCCAGCTCTTCTTCCTACTCTTTTTACCTGTATAAAGGGAATACAACATGAATAATATCATTTGTCCAAAATCAAAAAAGTCGTCTTGTTTGCGATTATGGATCTCTTTTACTTCTTGTGCTGATAATTTCTTTGCTAGCCCGAAATCGATTAAATACAGCTTTTCTTCATTCAAAATAACATTTGGTGGACGAATATCTGTATGAAATATTAGATGAGAATGCAAGTAATTCATAATGTCCAAAAGTTTACACATTAGTAGTAAGGTCTCTTTCTCCGTAAACTTCCCGTCTTGAAAAAATAATACTTCTTCAATATTATCTCCTTTTATATATTCCATTACATAATAATATTGATTTTCCCAGTCTAAATCCTGGATAAATCCCGGAATGGCTGGACAATCTATACTCATAAGAAGTTTTCCTTCTTCCTTAAAGCGAATTTGTTCTTTTGTTTTCTTTTTTTTACTTGGGCGAAGTTGTTTTAAAACAAATTTTTCACCTTTTGTATCTGTACATAGATAAATTATGCCATATCCACCTTTTCCTAAACATTTAATAATTTTATATGTGCCTATTATCGTACCAGGTTTATGTATCGTATCAAAGATCCATCTTGTAAGATGATTCCATTTCATTTTCTTGCTCCTCTATACAAATTGATAAATATATTTTAGCATAAAGACAGCAAAAAACACCGACCCAAAAGAATCGGTGTTAGCAAACTAGTTATTTAGCAAATCGATGATTACCGATTGTTAGGGTTACTTCTCTTGATGTAATCCATTCACTTTTAGCTGTTTTTGGATTATAGAAGTATAAGGAACCATTGCCACTTCCACCTAATGCAATTGCTTCATTCACAGCTCGTTTTGATTCTGCATCAGCTGGTTTATTTATTTCTCCATTCTGCACAGGAGTAAAGGCATAATATCCAGATGATTTTTCATTTACAACTCCACTAATAGTATTAGGGAATAAATTACTTTTCACACGGTTTAATACAACAACTGCTACAGCTACTTTTCCAGCATAAGGTTCACCTATTGCTTCTGCACGCACTAAACGTGCTAGTAAATCTTTTTCTGCTGGTGTTACTGTTGCATTTGGTAGAATCATAGTTTGTCCAGTTATAAGTGCTTTGCTTTTATTTGCCTTCATCAAATCACTTACAGGCACGCCAAATCCCGTTGCTACCTTCCAATACGTGTCACCTGATTGAATAGTGCGGTTTGTTGCTGCTTCTGTTTGATGAGTAAAAGTAAAAGCTGAAATAGATACCATTAATCCAGCGGCTACTATCAGTTTCTTTAGTTTGTTTTTCAAATGAATCCCTCCTAGTAGTCGTTCGTCTACTATTAGACTAGCAAATGTAATATAGTCATTCATCGACCAAAAAATGACATTTACAAGAATAGTAGAGCAAACTACTGAGAGACTTAGCTTTATTATTAATGTGGAAAATTCATCCATAGTATAAAAGATACCAAGAACAAACTCAGATGGATTAGTCTGGATGTATTATTACAAAAATGAATATTCATATTACAAACTCCATCTAATATACTTGCATATTTATTTCACTTCCATCAAGATAAAGATAGTTTTTAAGAAAAGGTGTGAACATCATGAAAAGAGTTTTATTATTAATTCTCCTACTTTTCATCATAATTGGAGCAACTATTTACTATAAAAGTAAAGAAGAAGTGGTGGAAGTGCAAGAAGTAAATCCTCAAACCATCCATGTTTCATTATCTGGAAGCGATGAGAATGATGGAAGTGAAGAACATCCATTTAGAACACTGAGTAAAGCTGCAAAAGAAGCAGTAGCAGGAACAACTGTTTACATACATGAAGGAACTTATGAAGAACCATTAGAAATTCTACATAGTGGTACAAAGAAAAATCCAATTGTCTTTCAAGCATATAAGCAGGATAAAGTCATCATTAGTGGTGCTAAAATGGAAGACAAGGAAGAAGATATTGCACTTGTTTCTATAGATAGCAAAAACTATATCTCCATAAAAGGACTCATTCTTCAAGATTTAACAACGGAACTAGAGAATGCCACCACCATGGGGTTATATGTTACTGGTTCAAGTAGTCATATAACTATAAAAAATAATACCATCAGAAATATTCGCACTTTACATAATGACGGAAACGCACATGGACTTGCAGTATATGGAACTGAAGGTGTACAAGATATAAAAATACAGAATAATATAGTAGAAGATTTAAAACTCGGCTGGAGCGAAGCATTAGTTATTAACGGAAATGTAGAGGACTTTACAATAGAAGGAAATACAGTTCGTAACAATGACAATATTGGAATTGATGTAATAGGCTATGAAGGTACAGCAAGTAAACATGACTATGCACGAAATGGTCAAATAATAAATAATAAGGTGTACAATAACTCTTCTTATGGTAACCCTGCATACAGGGACGCATATTCGGCAGGTGGTATTTATGTCGATGGAGGTAAGAGTATAACCATTAAAGAAAATACTGTTCATGACAATGATATAGGTATCGAAGCAACCTCTGAACATGATGGGCAATATGCAGAGGATATCACAATAAGTCATAATATTGTTTATAAAAATGTATACACTGGTATCTCCATTGGAGGATATGATGAAGAGCGCGGGGGTACAAAAAACTCCATCATAACTAAAAACATTCTGTATCAAAACGATACAAAAGGTTTAGATGGTGGGCAATTATTACTTCAGTATGACACTAAAAATAATACTATCGAGAAAAATATACTGACTAGCAGTTCTTCTAGTTTGTTTATCGTCAATTACTTTACGAAGAATGAGGATAATACACTTCTGCAAAATATTTATCATAAGGAAGAAAAGAAAAAAGGAATTTGGGTGTGGAAAGAGGAAGAATATGATAACTTTGAAGAGTTCAAGATCGCTTCTAATAGTGATAAAAAATCTCAATATATTGATCCAAAATATGAAGATGCTGAGAACGACCATTTTCAGCTAAACTCTGACTCACCAGTTTCTTTTTAATTCTATCTAAATAGGAGGCTAATAGATGCAAGTTAGAAATGTACAAATAGAAGATCTAGAACAACTATATTTTCTTGAAAACACGGGATTTACACCTGACGAAGCAGCCACAAAGAATGCGTTTCTTCACCGTATTCATACTATTTCCGATACATTTATTGTTGCAGAGGAAAATGGGATGATTATTGGATATATAAATGGTCCTGTCATTTCTGAACCTTTTATTACCGATGATTTATTCAAACAAACCTTACCAAATCCCCCTAAGGGTGGGCATCAATGCATTCTTGGGATTGTTGTTCATCCCAATTATCAAAACTTAGGGATAGCAAGTTTATTACTGGCTGAAATGGAAAAAAGATCGAAACTACACCAGCGTTTAAGCATTACCCTTACCTGTAAAAAAGAGCTAATCTCATTTTACGAAAAAAACGGCTACACAAACCAAGGAGTAGCAAGCTCCCAGCACGCAGGAGTAGTTTGGTATAACATGAACAAGGGACTGGAAGTTTAATACTCCCAGTCCCAAATTAGTCACATTTTAAGAAAAAGCAAGAAAAAGCACTGCTATAAAAAACAGAATAACTAAAATATAGAAAATAGTAGACACAATAAGAACAATCCAACCTAAAAGTTTTCTATCTGTTCTAATTAGATAGATACCCAGTGCAATAGTCCCAAAGAAGAAACCTAAAATCCCCCATAATACAGGACTCTTTCCATATTTTTTTGAATCAATAATTAAATATACAGTAATTAATATATTTATTGCCCAAGAAAACAAAGCTTCCATCTATACATTTCACCCCTCTTATTAAATTCATCATAATACAACAAGGAAAAAAAATATAGAGATTTTCTATAGAATGATTCAAAATAAAAGCCTATATTACTGTGTTTGACTTTGATTAGTTGTAACCGGATTTAATTACTTGTCTTTCTATATTCCATCTGTTTTTTAAAGACCTTTTAATTTCTTACCCTTCCAAGTGCTTCGCTAAAGGAAGTAGTAAAAAAACTATGTGCTTTTCTTCTTTCTTCTTTCTTCTAAAGGTATAACTTTTGTTCTTTTATAAAGGTTGTTTTGTAGAGAATGTATGTTGTGGTTATTTTGTATTTGTATAATACGCAGCAATCATAGAGGATTTTACTTTTAATATATACTCTTTATTGTTTTTCATTTAAGTACTCAAGCACACTTTGATGCTGTTTTTGCACATTTACCACTTGAGTTATTTCGCTACTTAGCTCCGCTTTCGTTTCATCCAGCTTCTTCATTAAACTACCGTAATAAAAAGCAGTTTCTTTTCTAACTTCACTTAGTTCCATACTAAATTCCTTTTGATTATCCTCAACTACAGTTAATCGTGTTTCCACTGAATTCATCTTAGTTTCCATCGAATCCATTTTGTTTTCCATTGAATCCATCTTAACTTCCATCGAACCCATCTTGGTTTCCATCGAATCCATCTTGGTTTCCATTGAATCCATCTTAACTTCCATCGAATCCATCTTGGTTTCCATCGAATCTAAGCGATTAAGTATTTGTTGTAAGATTTTCTCCATTTCATTCACCTCCATTCATATCCTATTCTACCTCTCCTTATCTTTGTTGTCATCATACAACCAAACGAAAACAGAAAATAGACAGCAAAAAGTGACAATTTTCATCATGTCCCATTTCGCTGTCTTCCACTTATCTTTAGTATTAATTTTTCATAATAGAAGCATCATAAATGGATGTGACTGCATTTTTTAATACTTTATTAAATTCCTCCTCTGACTGCTTTACATTCAAGTCTTCACTTAACGCCCTAGAAAAACTAGCAATTACTCCTACGTTTTGTTTTAATTTTAGATTTGCTTCTTCTCGGCTATAACCTCCAGAAAGAGCTACTACTCGAACAACTCTCGGGTGCTCTGTTAATTCTTTGTATGTGTTAGCGACAGTAGGAATCGATAACTTTAGCATCACATTTTCTTTTTCAGTCAATAGATTTAGGTGATGTATTAATTCTTCTTTTAAGATAACCTCTGATTGTTCTTTATCCGCACTTTGAATATCTACTTCCGGTTCTATGATAGGTACAAGTCCAGCTTCGATAATTTTCTTCCCTATATCAAATTGCTGCTTAACTACTTCTTTAATACTTTCTGGATTTGCCACTTTAATAACAGACCTCATCTTCGTTCCAAAAACATTCCGCTCCCTTGCACGATGAAGTATAGCATCTAAGTCTGGTATAGGATTCATTAACTGCACTCCGTTAGAAAGCTCCGCTAACCCCTTATCAATTTTCAAGAAAGGTAAAATCCCCTTCTCCTCCAATAGATAATCCGACGTATACATTCCTTCTATTTTGCTATCCATTGTTTGCTCAAATAAAATAGCTCCAAGAATATATTGAGAATCGAAGGCAGGTGCAGTGATAATTCTTGTACGCATTTGGTGTACAAGATCAAACATTTCCTCCTCTGTTGAGTAGGCATCCTCTGTTACCCCATAATTTAACAATGCTTTCGGTGTACTACCACCACTTTGATCTAGCGCAGCAATGAATCCTTTTCTATTTCTCATGACACTTAATAAATCTTGCATGTAGTCCACTCCTTTAAAAGAGATTTATGTCTTCTTATATGGAGTATTTACTTTTAATAGGAAGTTAAAACATTTATCTACTTTAACAAAGGACGAACCTTTCAAGATATATAAATCTTGAAAGGTTCGTCCTTTGTTCTACTATACTTTTAAAAATTATTTTGTATACTCTTCCTCTTCTTTAGCTGACAACAATCTAGTAGCCTCACCAATTGTTCCATCCTGAAGATTCCAAATGTCATTATGATCTTCCACCGCGTTACTGAAATCTCCTGCAGACCATCTTTCTAAAATACTTATGTATAAGTCACTCTCATCATATTCAGCACTATTCTCTTTCACAACTGCAAGAATCCGATCAATTTTCTCTTGAGTTGGTACAATATAGCCCCATTTTTCCTCTGCATGTACTTTTGTATGACTCATTTTATGAATGACATCTTGTACATCTAACTCTGACATGTCACTAGGGTATTCTAAAGCTAAATCTTCAGCAGTTTCTGTTGCTGATTCAGTAGCAACCTCTTCTTTCTTTCCCTCTCCTTCTATTCTATTCTCACTAGTAGGATTAGGAGATTCTTCCTCACTAGAAGTACCCGTAACATTCTTAGCTGCATTACTAGTAAAGTATATGCCAGCTCCAATAATAAGCATAGCCAATGTAATACTAATAAATTTAATTTTCATCGTAACCTACCGTATATGTATGACCTGATAATTCATTATGATTTTTCTTCCTGTTAATAACATTCTTTAGTATTCTCTCTGTATAATTTACTTTCATTTGTTTCCCCACCTTCTTACTATTTATAGCATAAGTACTGATGTAAATGCTAGTTCGGAGATTATATAATCATATGATAGTATATTGTTTTTATATAAATTCTATATTATACTACTATTCGATTTCCCCTTTCATTTTCCCTCTTTTTGTTTTATCTAGAAGGTTTTATAATTGTGAATAAGAATCCACTACAAATTATCTTTAGTTAAATTACTTCCGTCATCCACTTTAAAAATGCTATGATAATTATAACTTATCTAATTGATCAACAGGAGGAATTTTACAATTGAAAAAAACAGTAATGGTAGTAGCTGCAATTATTGAAAATGAGGAAAATGAAATATTATGTGCTCTTAGATCACCACAAATGTCGATCCCAAATAAGTGGGAATTCCCAGGTGGAAAAGTGGAAAAAGGAGAAGATATATATACTGCTTTAGAGAGAGAAATTAAGGAAGAATTAGGCTGCGAAATAAAAGCTGAAAGCCTTTTTCATGAGTATACTCATGAATACGAAACCTTTATCATCACATTAATATGTATTAAATCTATAATAGTTAGTCAAACACCAACAGCTAGTGAACATTCTAAATTAATATGGTTAAAGAGAGAAAATTTAGATTCATTAAATTGGGCACCAGCCGATGTTCCAGCAGTGAATATATTGATAAATGAAAAATAAATGTCTAATAATCCATTAATTTATTAGTAATGGATTATTAGACTAGGTACTTAGTAAAAATAAATACTAAGAATAAGATGAATGAACTAGAAGTAATCGATAGTATTATTACCACTTATATACATTTTGATTTTACAAATTTTACTCTTAATTATTTTTATATAATAGATTACCTAAAGTTAATTTTTACTCTTCTACTAAATAGTGATAAATATCATACTGAACAGGGTGCTCTAAAACTAAATTCATCGTAACTACAGATAAATAACTCCCTTTTCCATCAGACATTGTTTCATTCTTCACACTCTCTTCATCAATATCCACTTCACCCAAGTAATAAAAATCAGTACCTTCTCCATCATCTTTTTTAGTAAATAAATGAATTTTCATCCCTGATTCTTTATATGATAATATATTCTTTACTTCTTTAGACTCAAGGGTTAAACGATTACGAGTGAACCATCTAAATAAATCAGGTGCTAAAAATTCATCTCCGTACGCTTGACTTGTTTCAACCTCATCCTTTTTATGGTATGTAACAAAGATTGGACATGTATTATGTTTTGCACGATAACCATAAATAGTTGATGAATCATCATGTGGCCAGTTTAATAAACGACAAACATCTCTACGGGAATACTTTTTAAATAACGTCATGGCTTTAGATTTATCGTATTTTTCATTTTTAGAAAATGCACACCTAATTATATCCTCAATAAACCCTTTAAAATATGAATCTCTCAAACTTTCTTGGATTTCCATATTAAATTGGTAATGACCATTAATCAACTCAATAATTGGTTTAAACTTATATTTTTTCACATCGCTTTGGACATGGAACTTTAATGAGAACATATTCTCAATCGATTGAATAGTTGCATCATCTATATATGTACCAACTTTTTCAAGTTCATTAATATAATCATTTTTAGAAATAGATTCATTAGCAAGCAATATCTTTATTAATAGTATTTCGTGTATTCTTTTTCCATTAATAAACTCTTTTGAAAACATATTTATAATTGATTGTTCATACTCAGTAAGAGAAGGTACTGACTCTTTCATCTTCAATAAGAAATTATAATAGTTATCGGAATAACCTATAATCACCTCAGGATCAATAGAGTTTTGTTCAATGAAATTAAAAAGATTAGGGATATTTCCTAAACGATTCTTCATTTCTATATAAGCATCTCGTAAAATTTTTAAAGTCGATAAGTTTGTATTATTTATTGCATTAAAAATTTGTTTCTTAGCGATTTCCTCAAAATTCACTGTTGAAATGCCCTGTATATAGTTAGTATTCACAGTTCTTCGTCGAACGTTGTCTTTGTTCATTGTTTGATCCCCTGAAAGTGCAATTGGAATCATGTAGTTATTTTTATAGTTACCGATAAAATCAATAATAGAGACATATTCTTTTGAATTATGTTTACGTAAACCTCGACCGAGCTGTTGTATAAAAATAATACTCGATTGTGTTTGTCGAAGCATTACAATTTGATTTAAGAACGGGATATCAATGCCTTCATTAAAAATATCAACTGTTAATATATATTCAAGTTCTCCACTACTCAATTTTAATATCGCTTCTTCACGTTCTTCCTGTGGACTGTCACCCGTTAAACCAATAGTTTTTAACCCCTCAAGGTTTAACATAGTTGACAGTTCACTAACCTCAGCTTTTGAACTACAAAATATTAAGCCTTTTACACGATCACCTGAATATCCATAATAATTAATTTTCTCAATAATATGTTTAACTCGTTCATTAGAAACTAATCTTCGGAGCTCTGTGGCATCATCAATTGTTTCCCCATCTTTTACATAATCTAATACACCAAAATAATGAAAGGGACAGAGCATATCCTCTTCAAGTGCTGCTTGTAGCCGAATCTCATATGCAATGTTGTAATCAAATAACTCATAAATATTAAATCCGTCTGTACGCTCAGGAGTCGCTGTCATACCAAGTAAAAACTGTGGATCAAAATATTTTATAATTTTCAAATAGGATTCAGATCCTGCTTTATGTACTTCATCTATTAACACATAATCAAAATGATCTTTGGTAAATTGTTGTAAGTACCCTTCTTTTGAAATTGTTTGGATAGTTGCAAACAAATATTTGGCATGAAAGTCTTTAGAGTTACCAGAGAGAATACCAAAATCATCTTCATGTCCACCGAGAATCTTTCGATAATCTTGCATTGCCTTCTTTAAAATTTGCTCTCTATGTACAATAAATAGTAATTTACCAGGAGAAAAGTTTCTTACATCAAAAGCTGATAAATACGTTTTACCAGTTCCTGTTGCAGAGATAATTAATCCTTTTTGAGCTCCAGTTGCACGAAGTGACCTTAATTGTTCAAGTGCGGTTGATTGCATTTTGTTTGGCTTAATCGCTAAACTATCAGCGAGTGCATTTGATAAATATTGAGTATTTAACTCTAGTGTATTAGAAGTACCCTTCTTAATAAAAGGTTGTAATTCATAAACTTTTTTATAATTAGAAATCCATTCTTCATTTAATATGTATGCTTCTTGCCATGCTTCTTCAAATTGATTTTTAAAATGATTAATGATTTCTCCACTTTCTAAAGATGTTAGAAATATATTCCATTCGTAATTTGCTTTTAATGCACTGTCTGTTAAATTAGAACTACCTACAATTAAAGAGTAGTACTCTTGATGTTCAAAGATATAACCTTTTGAGTGGAAACCTTTTTCACTAGTTAAACGTACTTCCACGTTTTCAAGCTTAAGAAGCTCAACAAACATATTTGGCTGATTAAAATTCAAAAATGTTGAAGTTAAAATACGTCCTTTTACCCCTTTTAGTTTTAAATCAAAAAGCATTGTTTTTAAAGTCGCTAAACCACCCTCAGTAATAAAAGCTACTGAAAAACTAAAGGTTTTACATGTTTTCAATTCTTGAAGTAAGGTAGATAACACTGTTTCGTGATACTTATTTGTTAATAGTTTTGGCTTAAATTGTGCCGAGACTGGTTTAGTTTGGTCAATAAATCCCTTGTAAATGGAATTTTCTATTTGTCGAATTAGTTGCTGTTGTTCCATTTAAATTCACATCATTTCATTCAAATTGTAAATTTTTTCATTTTTCTCTTATAGCCCATATAGAACTAAAGAAAATTCTTGTATTGTCATATCCTCTATTTTCTCTTCCCATACATTTCTCTTACAAATCAATTAATGTAATTTAAACAAAGAATATCCACTAGCTCCTATTAAATACCTGGTTTATGAATTTTACTTTTACGTTTTAGACTATCATTTATCACCATCCCTTGTAGCTATCTTTAAGTCTATTATTAATTAATTGTGTAGTATAGCTAGAAAACACTCTACATAATTTTACATTTTTCTACAGTTTTATACTAGTTTTGTTTTTTTATAAATTAGTACTATTTATATTATGATTAACTCTTTTTCCTTAATTGCTTATACTACATTTGCATAACCAATCTCATAGAAATTATATATTAGAAGTTGTATGAGTACACTTGCAACCACAGCTAATCATAACTAAAGAATACTTGATAAGGGACATACTTCATTCTCTTCCCTTGTTCTAAAATGATCATTGGTGGCTTGACTTAAAATTCACTTTTACCTTCCTACCATTTAATAAATAAAGGATATTAAAAGTTTAAAATATCCCTACCAATTTATACCCATTAATATCCTTTTTATTGGTACAATATAACTATATCAATAGATTGGAGAGAGTATTATGGTTGCAATTTTAGTACTATTAGTAGTCATCGTTATTCTAAAACGTTCCTATCCTAAGGTAAAAGGAGCAATAGGTGAAAAAAAGGTTAATGGAATTTTATCGAATCTTCCTTCTGATACATATAGAATTTGGAATGATCTTTATGTTCCTAATAAAAAGAAAGGAACTTCTCAAATTGATCATGTTGTCCTTACTAACAATGGATTATTTGTCATTGAAACGAAGAACTATCAAGGCTGGATTTTTGGCCATGAGCAAAGTCAGTATTGGACACAGAGTATCTATAAAAGAAAAGAAAGATTTCATAATCCTATTTGGCAGAATTATGGGCATATCCGAGCTTTAAAAGAGCTTCTGCAAGAAGATCTACCAAATGAATTTCCTATTTACTCCATCATCGTTTTTAGTGACAAAGCAACACTTAAATCTACCTTTGAAAATGCATCTGTTATTAACAATAAACAACTACTATCAACTATAAAGGAATTAAATTCAAACATTTTTTATGAAGCTATACCCTTAAAAAGTATGATAGAGAAGATTACCAAATATGCCATTACAGATAAGAAACTCAAAAAACAGATTTCCAAACAACATATAATACAGATTAGAGAAGATAGAAAGTTAGATTCGCAAAAGATCAAACAAAATATTTGTCCACGATGTGGCAGTTCTTTAGTTGAAAGGAAAAGGAAAAACGGGTCTTTTATTGGGTGTAGCGGATTTCCAAAGTGTCGGTATACTCGTTAATATAACTTATAGTATCAATATTCTACTTTCTGTACTTTGACACAAACTAAAAGCTCTAACATCTCTTAGTTATGTGTGTTTGACCTATTCATGTCCTTCAGATAGCACCTCCTTCTATAGTGAGATAAAGTGATTAAAAAAGCATCTTATCCAAAATTGAAGAGAGTTTTTTTATAACATGCTATAAGTTCTCTGGCCCCCAGTATAGTGTGGGTTCTCTAAAACATAAAAAAGACCCACAACTTTTTTCAAGCTGCAGATCTGTTTTAATTACTTCATCTCAACCCCAACCCCAAAATGATCCGAAACAATCGGAGTTACTCTCCCATCAAAAATAGTTTCATAAGATTGAACAGATAGATGACTAGAGACAAAAATATAATCAATTCTTAGCAAATCGTTATTATTTTCCCAGCCATCTATTTTTTTGACAACCGTATATTCCCCGTTTTTATTAGTGGCATCCAAATAAGCATCTTTAATAGATGTATGTTCTGAAATGACCGTATATCCTTCTTTCTTAATATGGGCTGGATTATTAAAATCTCCCATTAACAATACATTCTCTTCTTTATAGGGTTCCCATGCTTTAACGAGTTTCTCCCATTGATAGAGAAATGGATAACTTTCTATCTCATCCTGCCACCAAGAGAAATGCAAGCCATAAACATAATAATTTTCACCATTTGCTTGAATAGTAACTTCTAGTGCTTTTCTTGTACGATAATCGCTATAATCATCTGAGCGTGAAAGCAATATTCCTCTTGCTTGTTTTATTTTAGATTTAGTTAGAATGGCAATTCCTTCATCATACTTGTCATAACCAATATGATTTGGAACCCAGCTCCAATAATACTCTAATCCATTTTGCTTCAACTCTTGTTGAAGAAGAAATGCAAAGTTATCTTCTTTAATTACAATATCTTGGCTTGCTGAAATGTAGAATGAATCTACATACGCTTTCTTAGCATTCATGGATTGATTTACTTCTTGCAAGGAAATAACATCATATTCCTCAGCAAGTAATTGGTCATGAATTGCTGAAAGCTTCTCTAATGGATTCTCTTCCATCCAACTATGGGTGTTTAACGTTAATAATTTCATTCGTTTTGCTCCAAATAATCATTTATATCAGATTTCAAAATATCTGCTTTTGGACCATAGATAGCTTGAACTCCTCCATCTTTCTTAATTAACCCCATTGCTCCTGCAGATTTCCATGATGATTCATTACCAACTTTATCTATTTCCTTTACAGAAACACGTAAACGAGTCATACATGCGTCAACATCCAAGATATTTGTTTTACCACCTAATAATTCTACAATCTCTAAAACTTGACTATTTATAGTTGCCGCATTTTCTTTTCCTACTGCTGTTTCTGCTAAAGAAGTATCTGCGTCATTTTCATAATTGCCATTACGTCCTGGTGTAGCAAAATTAAATTTCTTGATCATGAAATTTGCGATGAAATAAGTGAGCACAAAGAAAATAACACACACAATCACAAAATTTAATACATCTCCACCAAGTCCTGCTTTGAAAGAGATTGGTAAACGTGTCAATAACTCTAAATTACCAAAGGAATGTAATCGTAAATGGATAATATCAGCTGATGCAAATGCTAATCCTTGTAAGATAGAATAAACAAAGTAAAGTGGTGGTGCTGCAAACATAAACATAAATTCTAAAGGCTCTGTAACACCAGTTAAAAATACAGCAACAGCTGCTGAGAAAATCATTGATTTATACTTTGTTTTCTTATCACTATCCACATTGCGGTATATTGCTAAAGCTACTGCTAAAAGGATTGCGGTTGCACCAATCATTTGTCCAACTTTAAAACGTGCTGGCGTAACAGTTGAAAGCAACTGATTATAGGCAGTAGAATCACCAGCATTTTGTAAATTAACTAAATCACTTGCCCATGCTAACCATAGCGGATCTTGACCAAATACTTCTTTTCCAGCCATTACACCTGACATAATAGTATACGTTCCACCTAATGACGTATAGTTAATTGGAATCGTTAACATATGATGTAAACCGAATGGAATAAGAAGACGCTCAGCCATACCATAGATAAATGGAGCAAGTACTGGAGCGCTTTCACTCGAGGTCGCAATCCATAATCCGAATTGGTTAATTCCAGTTTGAATAGTTGGCCAGATTACAGCTAATAGTAAAGCAACAATAGTAGACCATACAATCACAACAAAAGGCACAAATCTCTTTCCATTAAAGAAAGATAATGCATCAGGTAACTTTCTAAAATTATAGTACTTATTATAAACAATAGCTCCAACAAAACCAGAAATGATTCCAACAAATACCCCCATATTAAGTGCAGGTGCTTCCATAACACTAGTAAAATATCCATCTACCAATATCTTCGTTCCAAATAATGTGTGAGTAAATGCTCCTTCCTGTGAAAGCATCTCGTTTGTAACACCAAAAATGGATCCTGTTATTCTATTAATGAGTAAAAAAGCAATACCAGCTGCAAATGCACCCCCTGCTTTTTCCTTTGCCCAAGATCCACCAATAGCTAATGCAAATAGTATATGTAAGTTACCAATAATTCCCCAACCGATATTTTCTACAACGCTTCCAATCGTGATAAACATAGAAGCATCAATCATAGCTATTAGCTTTCCTATGCTAATCATAATACCAGCCGCAGGCATTACAGCTACCACAACCATAAGCGCTTTTCCGAATTTTTGCCAAAATTCAAATGAGAACATCTTTTTCATTATTTTACCTCCAATTTCAATTCAATCGTTTGCACTAAATTCAACTTTGATTATAGTGATATATCAATGTTTTTGCAAGCGTTTTATTACATTCTCTATAATTTTTATCGTTATTTACGCAAACGATTGCATTATATTAGTATTTACTATTAAATACTGCATAATTAATAAGGAGAATACATAATAAAAAGGCACGAGAGAATGCTTCAAACTCGTGCCTTTAAGAAAGAATATGTTATATCTCTAGCCTACTATTCTAGAACTGTATTCTTTATATAATCCCCTGCTCAATCATCGCGTCTGCAACCTTGACAAACCCAGCAATATTAGCACCTACAACTATATTGCCTTTAGTAGCATATTCTTCTGAAGCCTTCATACTTTTAATATATATATCTTTCATAATGTCTTGCAGCTTTCTATCTACCTCATCTTCTGTCCAAGCAACTCTAGCACTATTTTGCGCCATTTCTAAAGCAGAAACTGCAACTCCTCCTGCATTAGCTGCTTTTGCAGGCGCAAATAATACATTATGCTCAAGAAAAGCGTCAACTGCTTCTAAAGTTGAAGGCATATTTGCTCCTTCTCCTACTGCTTTTGTTCCATTGGAAATTAACTTTTCTGCAGATTCCTTATTCAACTCATTTTGTGTTGCACATGGTAAAGCTATATCACAAGGAATTCCCCAAATACCAGTATAGCCTTCTTCGTAAGAGGCACCTGGATGTGCTTTTACATATTCATAAATTCTCTTATTATCCTCTTCTTTTAAGCGTTTCACCGTATCTAGATTGATTCCATTTGGGTCATATATATAACCATTAGAATCACTACATGCAACTACTTTTGCTCCTAATTGCATCGCTTTTTCCATTGCATAAATAGATACATTACCTGACCCAGAAACGACAACTGTGCTGTTTTTAAAACTTAATCCTTGAGCAATAAGCATTTCTTCAACAAAGTATACTAATCCGTATCCAGTTGCTTCTTTACGGCCTAAGCTTCCACCATATCCGATTCCTTTCCCCGTTAATACACCTGCTTCGTATGCCCCTTTTAATCGTTTGTATTGGCCAAACATATAACCTATTTCTCTTGCACCTACTCCGATATCTCCAGCAGGTACATCGATATCAGGACCAATATGTTTGCTTAATTCTGTCATGAAGCTCTGGCAAAAACGCATAATTTCTAAATCAGATTTACCCTTAGGATCAAAATCAGATCCACCTTTACCTCCACCTATTGGCTGGCCAGTTAAGGAGTTCTTAAAAATCTGCTCAAAACCAAGGAATTTAATAATACTCGCATTAACAGAAGCGTGAAATCTTAAACCACCCTTATAAGGTCCAATAGCACTGTTAAATTGAACACGATAACCACGGTTTACTTGTATTTTCCCCGAATCATCTACCCAAGGAACTCTAAAGCTAATCATTCGCTCTGGTTCCAATAATCTTTCTAAAACACCATGTTTGATATATTTCGGATTTTTTTCGAGTACAGGAACTAAAGAATCAAGAACCTCTTTAACCGCCTGCTGGAACTCTCCTTCGTGTGGATTACGCTCTTGTACACTATTAAATAGATGTTTCATGTAATCTTCCACGGTTTGTGTGTAAATCTCTTCTTTCTTCTCCAGCACTTTCATTCTCTTCAGCCCCTATATCAATTAATGTTAGAAAATTCTCTTTTCTTAAATTTGTTTTTATTTTATAATTTTATAATTAATAGGTACAATACTAATTTCGAAACAAATTCATGCGAATTTCGCATCAATAGGGAGAATCAGCAATGGAAATGAGGCAAATTCAATATTTTTTGGAGGCAGCAAAAAGAGAACATATCACGGAAGCAGCAGATGTTTTGCATGTAGCACAATCATCAGTTAGTCGACAGATTGTTAATTTAGAAACAGAATTAGGAGTGGAACTTTTTATAAGGGAAGGGAGAAGTGTAAGATTAACCCCCTTAGGTAAAGTGTTTTTTGAACGTATGAAACAAGTGTGGAGTATGATGGAGGATGCGAAAAGAGAAGTGGAAGAATCATTAGATCCTGAAAAAGGAACAGTAAGAATTGCCTTTCCAATCAGTATGGCTGCTCATACTTTGCCTTCTATCATTTATTCTTTTCGCACCAGATACCCAGAAGCTAAATTTCATATGAGCAATGCCCTTTATCACGACCTTATTGATGGTGTTATTAATGGTACATTTAATTTGGCCATGATTGCTCCAATGCCAAATCGAGAAAAAGAACATAAAATTGAAGGTTCTACATTATTTACTGAAAATATTGTTGCACTTCTCCCACTTCACCATCCATTAAGTAATCAAGAAACAATTCGTTTACGAGACCTAAAGGAAGATCCCTTCTGTGTGCTGCCTGAAGGCTTTGTATTTCGAGAGCAAGTTGTGCAAGCTTGTCAGGAATTAGGTTTTTCTCCACAGATTGCATTTGAAGGAAAAGATATTGATGCACTTAAAGGATTAGTATCAGCTGGATTAGGAGTAGCCTTGATGCCTGAGATGACGCTAGTCGATAACACACCACGTTCAACGTGCGTCATTCCCCTTTCTGATGCCAATCTCACTCGAACAGTAGGTGTAATCTATCCAACCCATCGTCAACTGCTTCCAACAGAATCATTATTTTATGATTTTCTCCTAGAAACGTATGAAAGATTAAATGAGTTTCGGAAGTAAGGAAGCGTAAAGATGCTTTTCCTTCTTTGCATTTATAAGTAAAGAATATAGTAGCTGTCACTAAATTCTTTACTTATAATCCTTTAACCTATTTTGTTATTCTTATCTTTAGTTCCTTAGTAATCTCTGTCTGAGAATGCTTAACCAACATATTGGTGACTCCTGATTTTATTGCTTGAATAGAAATACTATTATTATCCATTTTAGTCATATTTATTAAATCTTGTTCTTCTAACTCCCATGTAAATGGTGCATCAACTGTAATCCAATCAGGCTTTAAATGAGCATCAATGGTTTCGCTCTCCCCTACTATTAGCGTTATATATTCCGAACTCACAACAATGCGCTCGACCTCATTTTTCTTAGGGCGTTCACGCGATGTTGAAAATAAATGATAGATATCTAATGAAACAACCTTTACTTTTCCACCTTTAGTGTATAGCTCAATGCCATTACTCGTAGGTTGAGAATAAATTAGGTTAGTAAAGGCATATTCACCATCATTTATAAACACTTCAACAGAGGATTCGTCAATAAAGCCTCTAATTTTTATTCGCTTTGTTTCAGGAGTAAAGGTCGTTGAATGACGATTCCCAAACTGGAATGAGTTACCATTGCGATCGAGCAAAGTTGTTAGCCCCGCATTAGACCTATCAAGAAATAATTGATGACTCTTGGTATCAAATCCTATAACAGTATTCTCCTTATCCGATTGACGAACTCTAATTCCGAATTCCTCCACATCATCCCACTCGAGTACAGCCTCAAATTCATAATTCACACCAGTAAAATCATCAATAGGTTGTTCGCCTTCGACTACCATTGAATTCACAGAAATATGATCAACACGTAAACTTTCCAATTCACTTATCGGTTCCTGAAATAATTTAATATTTCCATCTTCGACTGTCTTTAGAGATAATTGACGAGGAATAGATATAGAACCCTTCCATGGGTCAGTTGGAGATTGGTAAGGGTATCTCCAATTTGCCATCCAACCTAACCATATTCTTCGACCATCCTTTTTCGGGATGTCTGAAAAGGATTGTGCAGCATAAAAGTCTTGGCCATAATCTGTTGTCAAAATGGTTTCTGGAGAATTATCATTTATAAACTGTGTTCCGTCAAATTCTCCAATAAAATATTGTGCTGTTGAACCATTTGTTACTTCGTTATCTCCAACACTGACATGGAGTAGCCATTTACGATTATTTAAATCGCCATCCACCGGTAATTCGAATAGATCTGGACATTCCCATACAGCTACATGTGATCCTTCCATATCCCCAAATTGACTTTGAAACTCCCAGTCAATTAAATTATCAGAATTATAAAAAGCCACACTTTGATCGGTAGAAACAACCATTACCCATTTATTTGTATTTTCATGCCAAAATACCTTTGGGTCACGGAAATCCTTTATTCCTGGGTTCGCAATAACTGGATTACCTTCATATCTTTTCCACGTTCTTCCGTTATCTGTGCTATAAGCAATACTTTGAGATTCGCCACCCTCTGTATTTGTATAGATGGCAACTAAACCCGCTTTCCCATCAAAAAATCCTGTTGAATCATTCCAATCAACAACAGCACTTCCAGATAACGCTTGCCCTAAATAATCATGTTCTAACGCAACCGGTAAATGCTCCCAGTGCAGTAAATCCTTACTTACTGCATGTGCCCAATTTCCATTTTTTTGATGGAATAAATGATATTCTCCCTCAAAATAGATTAGTCCATTTGGGTCCGCTAAATTTCCTGTAGGTGTTGAGAAATGATACTGAGGACGATACAACTCTGTGTAATAGTTTGAAGTGGCAGCTTCCATATTATCTGGTCGTAATGAGTCCAAAATTTCACCATCCTTCCCCATTTGTATGATACTACATCCAGTTAAGAACAATATGGCAAATAAAACAACTATTAAGATTCTTTTAAGAGCCAAGCTATATTCTCCTCCTAACTTGATTTCTCACACCAGTTAGTTTACTTCAGTTCTTAGATGCTTCAAGATAAATTCTTCTATTTGTTGGAGAGTAGGCATGGAAGGAATTCCCCCTCTATGCTGTGCGACATATGCACCCATCGCATTTCCAAAAGTTAAAATTTGTTTTAATGTCTCACGTTTTATATTTTGAGATAATAAATCCCTCTTTAATAATTCATAAAGTATTCCAGCAAAAAATGCGTCCCCACATCCTGTTGTATCAATAGCTTTCACTTTCATCCCTGGCACATACACTAATCCATCTTCTCCGTATGAATAGCTTCCTTTATCTCCCATCGTCACAAAGAGCAGCTGTAAATGGTATTTTTCATACAATTGTTTCGCTCCAATAGAAATATCATTTGTGCTAGTTAAAAATTCTAATTCCTCTTCCGAAACCTTCACTATATTCGCAAAATGCATGATAGCTTCTATTTGTTCTTTTGCATCAGCTAAACTTTCCCATAGCAGTGGCCGAAGATTTAGATCAAAGGAAATTATTTTATCATGTTGTTTAGCACATTTTAATGCATATAATGTGGCTTCTCTTGATGGCTCATTTGTCATGGAGATAGAGCCTACATGAAATATCTTCGTCTTCGAGAGTAAAGATAAATCGATATTTTCCTTCGCTAGCATCATATCTGCACCTGGTTGTCTATAAAAGGAAAAGGAACGTTCTCCCTGCTGATCATTATGAACAAACGCGAGTGTCGTTTTTGCCTCAGAATAAGTAATTCCATTTGTTTGAACACCTTTATCATTTAAAGTGGACACTAGTAATTCGCCAAAACGATCTCTTCCTATACATCCAATAAACTCAGTGCATATCCCTAACAAGGATAAAGAAACTAGTACATTTCCTGGAGCACCACCTGGATTTGCAACAAAAATTGGATTACCATATTCATTTTCTCCCTGAGAAGTAAAATCAATTAAGATTTCACCCAATGCTACTACATCAGTCATTTCTATATCCCTACTTTTCTATGTTATTTTTCAATAGCATTATTTACAATTAATCAAAAATAGTGCATGAATGGATATCATGTACTTTAAAATGACACTTTAATCAGTAATAACCCTGCCTTTTCGATAACAGAGATAAAATAGCCAGAGGCATAGATTAACTCAATCCTCTGGCTAAATTTACATGTTTCTTAATTTTCGAAAGGAACGAATACCTTTCCACATACTAGATTTATCTTTCCCTCAGATGCAAAAAGAGATATTCTTTTGCACGCTTTATCTGGATAGATTAAGCTTGTTAATGCTTGTTCTCCTTCATTTATAAATAATTCTAAGGAAGATGAATCTATAATTAATTGCAGATGAATGCGATTTGATTCTCTGAGCTTAACCCTTTGCAACTTAGGGAAATTATCGGAAAAATCAATCACCCCAGATTTTTCGCGATTTAAACATAGTTGATTCTCTTTTGGATCAATAGTAATCGTAGTATATTGAGTGTCCGTATGCTGTATAGTAAAACCATATTCATTAGCATCCAAATTCTCTAATGTTAGTAATATCTTTGTGTAGTTTGCATTCACTTCAAAAATATTGCCTTCTCTTTCTGAAATGATTGTTTCCGTTCTTTCTTCTTTTATCTCAAAATATGACTCTATTTCTCTTACTACATTTTGAAGGAGATGATAATCGCCATTTATCTCACACAGCTCAAGTTCTCTTGGAAGGGTCATCTGACTTCTCCACCCTTCTGTTGGAACTTGATTTGCATAGCGCCAATTACTCATCCAGCCAAGATATATTCTTCGTCCATCTTCTTTAGGAATATCGGAAAAGCTTACCCCTGCATAGTTATCTTTCCCATAGTCTAGCCATTTTATATCCTCATGCTCTGGTATGAATCTCTCTCCATTGAAAGAGCCAACGAAATATTGAGTGCGTGATCCTGTCTCAAATTGAGGATTATCGCCAATGCTGACCATAAGTATCCATTTTTTTACGTTAAGGTTCTTTATTGTTAGTTCAAATAAATCTGGACATTCCCATACTCCATCATGAGAGCCAACATGTTCCCCAAATTCACTTTCAAATTTCCAATCTTTTAAATTAGGGGATGAATAGAACGAAATGGTTTGTCCTGTAGCTAGAACCATTATCCATTTGTCCGATTCTTTGTGCCAAAAAACTTTCGGGTCCCTAAAATCTGATTTAAATGGGTGACTAAGTACAGGATTACCATTATATTTAGTCCATGTTCTTCCCTTGTCGAAACTATATGCTAAACTCTGTGTTTGAACTGCCTGATTGCCAATTTGCCCCTCCCTATGATGAGTGAAAATAGCCACCAAACCTGGTTCTTCTGAGAAGAAACCAGTTGTATTATTCCAATCCACTACAATACTGCCCGAGAAAATAGTCCCATTCTCATCCGGAAATAAAGCAATATCTAATTCATCCCAAACTATTAAATCCTTGCTGACTGCATGGCCCCAATGCATGGGCCCCCAAATACTATCATTAGGATTATGTTGATAAAACAAATGATACTCACCTTTAAAAAATACTAAACCATTCGGATCATTCATCCAGTTTCTCTTAGGAGAATAATGCAAAGCTGGCCTATATTTTTCTAGTTTAGTAATCTTCAATTTAATGCCTCCTATTAGTTTACTGTTCGATCATAACCATCTTGCTTAATTTGCAGCCATGTGCTTAAGCCAAGTCTCTCTAGTTCTTTTAAGTACTCATCCCATTCTGCATCTATCTTCCCGTTTGTCATCCATTCAGCTCTTTTTCTTTTAACATAAGCAAATAAATCGGTTTCAATCTTTGCTTTTTCATCTGCATCATCCAGTGAGAAAAATACTGGCGGATAGAAGTTTTCTGCTTTAACATGTGGAACAATAGATTCTTCTAATATATTCAATCTCCAAGCAGCATCGTCTGGTTTTGTTGTATATACATTGTAATATTCATCCAGTATAGCTAATGGACCCCCTACATTTGTCTTTTCTCTTAACTCAACAGGAGCTGTACCTTCTAACGGAAGATGCTTTAACATATTAGCCTCTTCATCTAATTCAAAAATATTTTTCTGTTTTGTGTCACCATATGTTCCCCAGTTATTTTGTACAGATTGTAGTGGCTCATAAAGCTGATCGATCCATTTTGCTGTTAACTCCAAGTTTTGATTCGCACTCGTAATCACCATTCTTCCTCTGTCAAGACCAAAGCCATTTGTTTGAGCTACATTTACTTCTCCATTAGGACCTGCTACTGGCGGCATAACATCGTAAGTATCATTCATGCCAGTAATGTTTCCTTTATCCCATGTAAAGTAGAGACCATATTTGGAGTCTTTTCCTTTAGCTACATACTTATTCCAATCTTGTTCATATGCTTCTACATCAATTAGACCTAGTTCATTTAGCTCATTAAAGAATTCTAGTGCTTCTTTATAACCTTCTTCCGCAGCTGTGAAAATAACCTCACCGTCATCTGAAACAACTGTATGGTCCCAGTTATCTCCTAGACCAAATGAAGCAAATAAAAAGGCTGGATCTTCTCCTCCGTGATTAATCATAAAAGAAAGTGGTATTTCATCTGCTTCCCCATTGCCATTTGGATCTTGCGTTTTAAAAGCAATAAGTACCTCTTTCAATTCTTCTGTTGTTGTAGGCATTTTTAATCCTAGATTATTTAGCCATTCCACATTTATCCAAGGAAGATCATCTACCACTTGAATGCGGCTTTTGCCGCTTCCCAGCTCCTCAATCCATGGAAAACTATATATATGTCCATCAGGTGCTGTAATCATAGATTTATATTCAGGTGCCTGCTCCAGTACCTTCTTCACGTTCGGCATATACTTATCAATTAAATCTTCTACTGGAATGATGGTTCCATCCTTGGCATATTTCAATAAATCATAATCGCTAAAGGCAGCATCTAAAATAGCGTCTGGCAAGTCTCCACTCGCTAATGCTAAATTACGCTTTTCCACAAATTGATCTTTTGTGTAGTTTTTCCAATCAATATGCACACCTGTCTGTTCCTCTAACCTTTGGTAGATTAGCTTTTCATTCGGATCCGTTGGCGCTAAAGCCGAGCTTTGTGTCATAAAATGAAGTGTAGCTTTCTCTTCTAGCGGAAATGTAATATCTGTCAGTTTTAAATCCTCTGTAGAAGAATTCTTGCTAGCCTTTTCGCCACTACAACCTGTAAGCACAAGGCCTGCAACAAGAAAAGAAGAAAGAAGATTATTGATTTTCCCCATAAATTAACCCTCCATATGCTTTATTTTTATTTTAGAGATCCGACCATAACACCTTTTTCAAAGTATTTTTGGAAGAATGGATACATGATTAGAAGTGGTAAACTTGAGATTACAATAGATGCATATTTTATTTTTTCTGCCAATTTACTTAGTTCAGCCATTGCCTGTTGATCACTAATCATTCCAGGCTGAACTTGATTTTGAATTAAAATGGACCGTAAAACTAATTGAAGCGGATGCAATTCTTGATCCTCTAAATAGATCATGGCATCAAAATAGGAATTCCATTGTCCAACAAAGGCATAAAGAGCGATTACAAAAATGATAGGTTTAGACAATGGCAAAACTATTTTTAAAAAGATTTTCAATTCCGAAGCACCGTCTATTTTAGCTGCTTCAATTAATTCTTTTGGCAACCCTTTAAAAAACGTCCTTGCCAAAATAATATTCCAGACACTTATGGCCCCTGGCAAAATAATCGACCAAATAGTATTTAACATCCCTAAGTCTTTTACAACTAAGTAAGTTGGAATTAAGCCACCATTGAAGAACATCGTAATGAGAAAGAAGACCATTATGACGTTTTTTCCTCTGAAACCATCCAGAGAAAGCGGGTAAGCCGCGAATATGGTGACAATCACAGTAACTAGCGTAAACCCTGCTGAATAAATGACTGAGTTAATAAATCCTTTTACCATTAAGCTATCTTGAAAAATTCGTTTATAGCCTTCTACACTCCAATCATTAGGATTAAAGGAAATACCTCTACTAAGCAAAGCATTTGGATCTAAAAAGGACGCCAATAAAATATAGAGCAATGGTAATAAAACTAATAAAACCAGTAATATTAAAATAATTTTGTTACTAAAAAGAAGCATTTTATCACTTTTTGAATTGTTCTTCATTGGTTGTTCCCTCCTTTCTAATATAGCCCTTCTCCTTCATTCAACTTCTTTACAACAAAATTCACAAAAACTAGCAAAATCACATTGATTACAGAGTTAAACAATCCTACAGCAGTTGAGTAGGCATAGTCACCAGCCTGTAAACCTACCTTATAAACATACGTTGGCAAAATTTCCGAGCTTGGTAGATTCATGGAAGTTTGCATTAAATAGGCTTTCTCAAATCCTATCGCCATAATTCCTCCTGCACCAAGAATAAATAAGACTGCCATTATCGGTTTAAGAGTAGGAAGATCAATATGTCTTATCCTCTGTAAAAGTGTTGCTCCATCGATAGTTGCCGCATCATGTAATTGAGGATCAACATTCGCAAGTGCTGCCACGTAGATAATAGATGACCACCCTGCTGCTTGCCATATTCCCGATAAGATATAAATAGATCTAAAGTATTCTGGATCTGTCATAAATGAAACGGCTTTAACATTAAATAGGGATAATAGGGCATTTATTGGTCCTGTCGGCGACATGAAGATAAACAACATTCCTGTAATAACTACTACAGAGATAAAGTTTGGTGCATACAAGATTAATTGGATGTTTTTCTTAATGGCAGCTCTTCTCACTTGGTTAAGACTAAGAGCTAAAATAATCGGGATAGGAAAGCCAATTATCAACCCATAAAAACTTAATTTAAGCGTATTCATAAAAATGTCTGCAAAATTAGGAGAAGTCAAAAAATCCTTAAAATGTTCTAGGCCAATCCAATCACTTCCCATAATTCCTTTCATTGGACTAAAATCTTTGAAAGCTATTACAGCCCCGTACATTGGCACATATTTAAAAATGACTGTTAATATGATGGCAGGAGCTAAAAATAAATACAGTGCATAGTTTTTTCTAAAGTATTGAAAAAAGTTTTCTTTCTTCTCCATTGAGATAATTTCTCTTTTCTCAGCTATTCTTTCAGGTTCCGGCAATGACATAATACTTCGCCTCCTTTTATATAAATTTAAAGTATGATTTATGTCAACCGCTTGACATACTCTTAATTCCCCCTCTTATTCTATTTGCATCAACCGTTTCTATATTTATGATAACCGCTTGATACAATCATTTTAAACGCTTACATTTAATATGTCAACCGCTTGACTTATTTGTTTTTAAAAAATATAATCTAGCCTCTTAGATTATATTTTACCGATTTAAGAATTAGGTTTCTGTTTAGATAAAGCGAAATTCGAGAATATGAAATAGGCATAGTCTAGGAAAGTGTAAAACTAGATAAACGTTCAATGAATGTCTTTCTAGATATCCTTTTATGCTAACAATAAGACTAGATTATGCCGTATTATTTTTCAATAATTGAACAGGTAAAATAATTTCCATCCTTTCATCCTTGTTTACATCATTAATAATGTCCATTAATCTTTGCACGGCCGTTTGGGCTATCTCTTCAATCGGTTGTTTAATAGTTGTTAATTGTGGCAATAACCTCATAACACTTTGAGTACCATCGTATCCTACCACTTTTAGTTTGTTTGGAACAGGAATACCCAGTTCATTTGCTACTTTTAAACAGGTGGATGCTATTAAATCATCACTTGCGAAAATGCCATCCGTTTCTGGATTATCCACAAAAATTTGCCTAATTGTTTCTGCAGTAGCTTCCTCTTCAAATAGATTCGTAAGTTCATATGTAATAGGATTTTCTACTTGATCTTCATAAGCTTTTCTTCTATTTTGAGTTGGAGTTTCTAACTCAATTGGCCCATTTATATGAACGATAGATTTACAACCCTGATTAAGTAAGTGTTGCACCGCAAGTCTTCCGCCTTCATAGTTATCTGATCCAATTACAGGAATTGTTGGTGATAGGTAATGGTCAATTGCCACAATGGGAAGTTTGGGATTCTTATATATTCCAATTCCTCGATTGTAAGAACAGACAATTATACCGTCTACTTGATGTCTGATGAGCATCTCTGCATATGACTTTTCTTTTCCAACTTGACCCAAACTATTGCAAAGAATGACTTTAAATTCATGATTTGAGCATATATTCTCAATATATAACGCTAGTTCACTAAAAAAAGGATTATTAATCGTCGGTAAAATGAGCCCAATAAAATTAGTCCTTTTTTTAAAAAGAGAACGGGCAATATCGTTTGGATAGTAATTTAAATCTTTAATTGCCTGTTCTACTTTTTCTCTCGTTTTGTCACTAATATAACCTCGATTATTCAGCACACGGGAAACAGTTGTCGGTGAAACACCAGCTAGCTGTGCTACATCTTCTAATTTTATTTTCATTATAACCACCCGAAAGATCATTAATTAATTTCATCAAAAATTATGTTAATCGTTTTCATACATACTAACATAATCCTTAATAATTTGCATCTCAGCTTACTTTTCCTATTTCCTAATGCCTTATCTCTGTTATCTATAGAGGTAGGTAATAAATAAAATTAACAATTCACCATGAATTATTGAATATCAAAATGGCTAGAAAAAGGTCATTGTCCTGTAACCTATCCAATAACCATCATTAAAACAAACTCATCTGCTGAACTTCACCAAGACGCTCAATTATTTGGGGTTCATGATCCTTGAAAAACGCATATGTAGCCACGTTTCCTTGGTCATTATCTTTTTACTAGCGTCACTCAAAGATCTTAATCGACAGCTAGAAAATAAACTTGTAGAAACTTCACTTCTGCATGTGCTGTCAGTGCAATGATTTGGAACCCTTACTGCTCGGCAATGAAACACACGCGACTTAACACATGATCACTGGATGCTTTCCTGAATGGATTATCCAGTATGACTACTCTGTTCCTTTTTCTGTTAGTTGGTTGGTATTTTTTCTTTTCTGCCACATAGTTGAGTAATCCTAAGAATAACGTCATATTCTTACTCCATTTTTCCCCACCGGACCAAACGTTACTTTGCGACAAATTACTTTAAGCACATCATTAAGACTAACAAGTGGACCTTCTACTCGGAGGAGATTAAAAATATATTACTATTATTGTACTAGATAACAATAAATAGACTAAGTGCTTTTTCAAATATAGAATACATATACAAAGATATTTCTATTTTTTTGCAAAGAAACTGTTGCTTAAAACGTGGAGAATATTACCCTCATACGAGATGTAACCTAGTAATAAAAAAGTGGCAATAGTCCATGTTCCAAATAAAGAAACTATGTCATAATTAGAATAATCTGTTTATTTTATTTTAAAGGAGAGCAAAACTATGATAGAAAAACTTTATTGGTTGCCAACAGGAAAACTAACTTTAGATTATTCTTCCTTAAATCAAAGACTAGAACCCGGTAAGCTAGTAACCTTGCAAATATGGTCCTATCTTCTCGAAACGAAGGATGGACCTATTCTCATAGATACTGGTATGCCAGAATCATTTATTGAGAATCCAGGCTATTTTAACAATACGGCATATGAAGGATTATTCTTACCTGATATGAGAAAAGAAGACCACATTGTATCTGTTTTAAATAAAATTGGTTATAAACAGAACGATATTCAAGCCATCATTTCTTCCCATTTACATATGGATCATGCTGGGGGAAATCCATTGTTTCCCAATACACCTATATATGTACAGCAAGCAGAACTTGATGTTGCCATAGGGAATGAGGCATACGCTCCTCCTGAATGTACTCAAAATGGATTAAATTATAGAGCTATTAACGGTGATTATGAACTTCTGCCCGGCATTCAACTTCTCTCTACACCTGGCCACACACCCGGCCATCAATCAATACTTGTTACAACGAAACATTCTGGTCCAATTTTATTAACCATTGATTTAGCGTATACAAAAGAAAATTATGAAGAAGAAGTACCCTTCGCTACATTTGATCCACAATTAGCGAATGATTCTATTAGAAGAATTAAAACGCTTATGGCAGAAATCCATCCTACACATATTTTCTATGGTCATGATTTAACCCAAGCTAATACACAAAAGGCATACCCAGATTTCTCTTAATAGTAAGATGTCAGGTATTTTGTAAATTTGACTTCGGCTTTATTCACATCTTAACATCCTACGTATTTTTCTATACAAAAAAGCCAAGCAACTAATTAGCTGCCTGACATCTTCTACAATCATATATCAAGTGTTCTAGTACCAATCCACTTCACCATTTCCGGATCTCGATGAGAAAAGAATAAGCTTTCTTTCGTATCTAATGTAGCGATTGTTTCCATCTCTTTATTACTTAATTCAAAGTCAAAAATATCGATGTTTTCAATAATTCTTTCCTTACGAACAGATTTGGGAATGACCACCACTTCTCTTTGTGTTAACCAACGTAATATAACCTGTGCTACCGATTTATTATACTTTTCGCCAATCATTAATAACGTTTCATTTTGGAACATATCGTTTCTTCCTTCAGCAAAAGGTCCCCATGATTCTATCTGTACATTATGTTCTTTCATAAAATCATGGCTTTTTATTTGCTGACAGAACGGGTGTGTTTCCACTTGGTTTACAGCTGGAACTACTTCATTATGAAGGATTAAATCTACTAAACGATCAGAATGGAAATTACTTACTCCAATAGCTTTAATTCTTCCTTCTTTATATAATTCTTCCATCGCACGCCATGAACCGTAAATATCTCCATATGGTTGATGAATGAGATACAAATCTAGATAATCTAATTGCAGTCTTTCTAAGGATTTTTCAAAGGCTTGCTTCGTTCTTTCATAGCCGGTATCTTGTACCCATAGTTTAGTGGTTATGAATAATTCTTCTCTTGGTACCCCACTTCGCTTAATTGCTTTACCAACAGCCTCTTCATTTAAGTAGGAAGCTGCTGTGTCAATTAAACGATATCCTGCCATAATTGCCTCATAAACACTTTGTTCACATTCTTTTGCATCTTGTATTTGAAAAACGCCAAATCCTAATATTGGCATTTCTACAACATTATTTAATAATACTTTTTGCATGATAATCCTCCTGCTCTTCTATTAATGATCTTATTATTTTCCAACTCTGTTCGCGTATTCAGACGGATAGCGATCTCCTAAGATTTTTATTTTAGAAAGTGCTTCCTCTATTTGACTAAGATCTCTAGTAGTTAACTCAATAGTAGCTGCTCCAAGATTTTCTTCAAGGCGACTTTGTTTTCTTGTTCCAGGAATTGGTACTATCCATGATTTTTGAGCTAGCACCCATGCAAGGGCAATTTGTGCAGGTGTCGAATCTTTATCTGTAGCTATCTTCTTTATTAAGTCTACTAATGCTTGATTTGCTTCTATATTTTCCTTTTTAAATCTTGGAACAATGCTTCGAAAGTCTGAACTTTCAAAAGTGGCATTACTAGAAATAGTACCAGTTAGGAATCCTTTTCCTAACGGACTAAATGGGACAAAACCAATACCAAGTTCTTCTAACATTGGCAATAGCTCTTCTTCAGGACTTCTCCACATCATGGAATATTCACTTTGAATTGCAGTTACTTTTTGCACGGCATGCGCACGGCGAATTGTTTCAACTCCTGCTTCTGATAAGCCCCAGTGCTTAATTTTCCCTTCATTTATTAAATCTTGAACCACTCCAGCTACTTCCTCAATAGGAATATTTGGATCTACTCGATGCTGATAATATAAATCAATTGTATCTACTTTTAGGCGTTTAAGTGAACCTTCTACTGATTGTTTAATTTGTCTAGGACTACTGTTTAAAACTTGCTTGCCTTCTTCCATTTGTATACCAAATTTAGTTGCGATAACTACCTTATCTCGATAAGGGGCAAGTGCTTCACCAAGTAGTTCTTCATTTAAATATGGACCATATACTTCTGCTGTATCAAAGAAAGTAATACCACGATCAATTGCCGCATGAATCAATGAAATCATCTCTTGCTTGTCTGAAACAGGGCCATACCCATGGCTCATACCCATGCATCCAAGTCCAAGTGCAGACACTTCTAATCCACTTCTTCCTAATTTACGCTTTTGCATATGTTTCATCCTTTCTTTTATGAATTACTCTTATTATGCAACAATAAGAAAAGCTATCGGTATCATATTCCCCTCAAATAATTGCCTAATACTCTCATAAAGAGATTACTGGAAAAATATTATCAAGAATATTATTTTATAACCATTAATAAAATGCAAAAAAGCCCTTCTACTACATAAGAAGGACTTCCTCTTCAAGCACCATATCATTCCTTTATCCTACTAAATCAATCCATACTTTATAAAACTTTGATAAATTCCATCTTCGTCTGGTGTACCCGTAATATCATCTGCAGATTTTTTCACAAGCTCTTTAGCATTCCCCATGGCAACTCCATACTTTACATACTCAAGCATCTCTATATCATTTAATCCATCACCATATGCATATGTATTTTCTTTATCTAGCTTTAAGTGCTGTAATAGCTTTTCAATAGCTGTTGCTTTGTGAATTCCTGGTACAGAAAGCTCACCACTGTTATTTCCAAACATAGGTACAGTACTTGGAATAACATGAAAATTCTTTTCAAACTCTTGACGAATAACCTCAATGGCGACATCTGACCCTAAGAAAGAGATTTTATTAATATCATCTCTTAATAAATCCTCTGCTTCTACTAATACATCATGAAATGGCTGAAGTCCTTTTTCCACTTCTTCCCTTGCATCAGGTTGATCAAGAAGTAATGCATCGATGATTCCTTGAATATGACTTTTACAGTTTTTACTAGCAAATAATCCACCATTTGATTCTAAATAGAAGTCAATACCATTCTTATTGAAAAATTCTACGAGATGCTGCACATCTTCTCTTTTTACACGTTCATGTAATAATACTTCTTCATCCATTTCAATATAACCGCCAGCCGCTCCGATAATTCCATCGAACCCAACTTCTAGGATTTCAGGGAATAATTCTGCTTTTGATCGGCCAGTACAAATAAATACCAAATGTCCATTTTCTCTTGCTTTTTTAATAGCAAGTGTAGCAGATGCTGGAATAACTCCATTATCGTTTACTAGTGTTCCATCAATATCCATAAAGATAATTGCTTGCATGTTGACACCTCTAACTTCTTATTTTATCCACAATAAGCATACCACTTTCTTTGAGTACTATTCTAACAATTTTACGTTTCCCAATTTGAAACATAATGTTATCGATAAAACTTACTTGAAACGTGATAGCTCCCTTTCCTATTTAACTAAATAATGAAGTTCCACAAACTGATTAAATGTCTTTGTTCCTACTAATTCGAGATTTAATGTATGCTGCCCTTTTTTAAATAATGGAATACCATCTCCTAAAATCGTTGGTGCTACAGTAATAATGATTTCATCTATTAAATTATCCTGGATAAATGTATGCAGTAGCTCACCGCCACCAACAATCCAAATTTTCTTGCCTGATTGCTCTTTAAGGCTATCAACAAGACTGGAAGGATTTCCACTAACATATGTAATATTATCTGTATCTTGTTTTGAGTTTGATGTAAACACATAGCAATCTTTTCCTAGATAAGGAAACTCTTCCGTATCCTGCTTCATAATCCAATCATAGGTTTTTCTTCCCATCATTACAGTATCTATTGTTTCATAAAATGCAGAAAAACCATTATCTCCTTCACCCTCTACTGCAAACAACCACTCAAGGGAATCTTCTTTTGTTGCAATATAACCATCCAAACTGCAAGCAATAAATAATACCACGTTTCTATTTGTACTCATTTTAATTCCCCTTTAACCACGTTATACGTTTCTTTAATAACATTATATACTTATGTAAGTGTTATTAAATTCTTTTTATCTTAAATAAAGATTTAGAAAATAAAAAAGTCCTTCCCTGGATAACTTAAACAGGGAAAGACTTTTTATAAGGATTAATTAGTGTTTTCTCCTCCACCATTTAATCCTACTTTAATTAGCTCATTCACTTTACTGCTTACTACCAATCCTAAATGTCCAACACCACTAATTTGTACATTTTTAGCTCCATCTAACTTAGAAAGCCAATTTGGAACTAAGTAATCGTTCTTGCTATAAATAGAAGTGTATAGAATCTTGTCATTCGGGTCTTTTCCTACTGGTGCTTTTGAAGTGACGAATTTATTCGGGGAACCTAATGTAACGACATCATTCACTTTCGTTCCACCACTATTTAGAATATAAGTGAGTGTATTAATACCACCAGCACTATGTCCAATAATATCTACTTTACTTTTTCCCGTTTCTTTTAACACTTTGTCTACATAGGAAGATAACTGTTTCGCATTTGTTAAGCTATTTCCTGTTTTATCTATCAACTCTATAGCATATAGCTCATTAGAAGCCCAGCCTTGTTGTTTCAAGTAATTTTTTATTGCTAGAAAATTAGTACTGTTACCGCCTGTTCCGTGAACATATATAACTGGATCATGGCTTGTTGTTTGTGCTTTGGAAACAGTTGGCTTTAGACCCATAACTGAAATGATGGACATACATATAGTTAGAGAAAGTATTATTCTCGTAATCTTCATTATTATTTCCCTCCTGTTTCTTACTTGCTGTGTTGCTATAACCATTGTTATATATTTTAAGAGGAGAAACAACCGGTAACATTTTCTAACATATGATTTGTCCAGTCCTATCAAGGGTTTACACTATTTACTTTGTTTCTAGCTTTAGTTCATCCCAAACTGTTTTTAAATCTCCACTCCTATCTTTCACCAAATATCGAAATCTATTATTCTCCGCTTCTTCTTTTTCCAGTATATATCCTGATATGGTTCTATTTTTTCCTATGTAATCTACATTAAATTGATATATAACCGATTCATTAATAGATAAAGATAATGGAGATTCTATCACCATGTCATATTCTCCTATTTCTTCAATGAATATTTCAGAATTACCTATTAATATGTCTTTATCTTTTATTTTAATGATAGTCATTTGTGCATTTATTGGAGAGGATAAGGTAAGACGGTTGCCATTATCTTTTTCTATAGAATTCACTGTATTTTTCTCTGGATATTCTAACACAGATTTAGTTAATAACTTGTAAAACTCGTTTGCCGGTAGTGGCTTACTAAAAATATATCCTTGTATCTCATCACAATTTTGTTGACTTAGAAAGGTTAATTGATCAAGCGTTTCCACTCCTTCAGCCACTACTTTCATTTCTAATCCTTGCGCTAGGCGTATTATTGAACTAACCACTGTTGCATCTTTTGGATTTTCCATAATACGGCGAATGAACTGACGGTCAATTTTTAACCCATCTGCATTAAACTGTGTTAGATAGGCAAAAGAAGAATAGCCTGTACCAAAGTCATCAATAGATACTCTGATACCTTGCTTTTTCAATTCTTTTATTGTGGACTCTACTAAAAGATGATTATCTAAAATAGATGTTTCCGTGATTTCTATTTCTATTAATTTGCCGTCAATTCCACTTTCACGAAGAATGGACTTGATATTAGATAAGAAATTCTTAGATGTAAATAAATGGGCACTTACATTAATAGATATTGGTACAACCTCTGCATTTCCTACCTTCCATACACAAATCTGCTTACAGACATCACGCATGACCCAATAAGTAAGTGGAAGGATTAGTCCTGTTTCTTCTGCAATCGGCAGGAATTCAGCAGGTGATAGCATACCCCACTCTGGATGATTCCAACGTATTAATGCTTCTGCAGATAATATCTTTCTTGTTTTCGTACAAACTCTTGGTTGAAAATGCAATGTTAGCATATCCTCTTGTATAGCTACTCTCAAGTCTCTCTCTAGTGATAATTTTCTAAAGCTATTAATATCCATCATTGGATTGAAGAGCATATAGGAATTTCTTCCTTTTTCCTTTGAACGATATAGAGCAATATCTGCGTTTTTCAATATTGTTTGTACATCTTTTCCATGTTCAGGATACATACTAATTCCTAAACTAACAGTAACAAAAAGTTCAAATTCACTTAAGTAAAATGGGACTTCCTCTAAATTTTTTATAATATGGTGTACTAATGGTTGAACTTGGCTTTCTAAGACCAATTGTTTTTCTAAAATGATAGCAAATTCATCTCCACCAACTCGGGAAACAACCCCCTTATCCCCAATAAGCTGGACTAACCTATCTGCCATTTGTTTCACTAGTTCGTCTCCAAGTCGGTGACCTAGCGTTTCATTTATATATTTAAATCGATCCATATCAATATATAGTAAAGCAAATGTATCTTGCTCACTTTTGCTTTTTTTAATGGTTTGATCAAGTATCATTTCAAACGACCTTCTATTAGGAAGACCTGTGATAAAATCATAAAAAGCAATATCTTCAATCGATTTTTGATATTTTTTCCGCTCCGTTATATTTAAGGTATATCCTATCAATTCATCTTCTATCGGCATAATCCGTACCTCTAGCCATTCATCCAAGTGGTCAAAGTATACTTCAAAAACAACAGATACTTTTTTTTCTAATGCTACACGAAAATGATTATAATTTTCCGAATGCAATTCTTGTGGAAATACATCCCACATATTAATACCTATTAATTCCTCTCGTTTTTTCTCCATTATCAATTCAATCTGATGATTTAGGTATACAATCTTCCAGTCACTTCGCACAATAAATAATCCGTTTTCAATTTTGTCTAAAAAATCTTCTTTTAATGATAAGTGAAGTTCACTTTTTCTTTTATTATTTTCAATCCAATTTACTAATGTATGCACCTTATTCGTCCTCTCTCCCAATAAAAAAAGTGGCTTTCTCGTCAAAAACCGAGCAAGCCACTTTTACGTGTTAGAAAATGTAAATACAAGTGGTAATCGGTAGCTGGCTGACATTGAATGCACTCTTTAGTCCCTATAGCTTTGCGTCCTCATTTTTCAATAAGTTTGCCTTTATCAAAATATTTCTTCTTTAATTCTAGGTCCTAGCACCTATAAAAACAAGTTTAAATACCTTTATTTAATATATATGTAACAAAATTCTAGTTTTATCGACAGTTTTTAACAATTATAAATTATTCCGATCAGCAGCCATAGGTGGTTGCTCCATCCAGCCTTTTTCCATCATAATTTTTGCTGCACTTTGCACAAAGACTGATATTTTAATAAATGATTTTCCATAAAGCAAACCTACATCATGCCTTCCATTCACAGCTACAGAATTTCCAAAAGCTCTCATTTTCATGGAGAACATATCTACTTTATGAAATAGCATCAGTTTATCCGAAAAAGGGGAAAAGGTTGACTTTGTTACTAAGTCATCTAGGAAAGACGGTGCTGGTAAATTCTCATCACTAAGCATTTTCATATAACTTTCCACATTTTTATGTGTTAAATTGGCCCCTTTTACGAATAAATCACGAATTTTCTCATCCTTAGCTACTTGAGCAAACGCCATAATTAATGCCTTACTCGTTACATTGTTTTCAATATTATCGTAAAAATGAGCAATCTCTAAAGCATGTAATGGACGAATATGACCTATAAATCCATTTAGAAAATCTTTATGAACAAATTCAACTTTATCAGGTACTGGAATAATTGGTGGCTTACTAATGAACCCCTTATTTAATAATATTTCATTTATATGTTCTATTAACGACATGGTGGCTTTCATACAATGTACAAAAAACTCTCTTACATCTTTTCTATAAACGATTGGAATAGCAATACTATAAATGCTTATCCCTGCTTTTGCTGCATATTTTAAGTAATGTACATAAAATTCGTCTTCAAACAATCTTGGAGCTCCGAGATTTACGTCTTCTTTTCCAAAACCTTTTGGAATAGGAAGATCCTCTTGATCAAATATTTCTTTTGTTTTTTGTATAAATTCCATGCTTAAACCCAAAGCCTCTTCTAATAATGCCTTAATATCCTTATCCTCTACATGTTGTAAATAATAGTTTAAAATACAACCAGACATACTGTTGCCTGTATAAGTTGCCCAAAGCTTACTCATTTCTGTGGATGATAGTTTTTCTTTTGTACTTCCTTTATTCGAATTGGATTTTTCCATCATTTTGTTTTTCAAGATAGCAGCTCCTTTAGCTTCTTTGTTTTTATTATTTATCACTCACTTGTTAATTATGTAAATCAATATGAATGTAAAAAAGTATTCATTATCTACTATCCTTAGCATTAAAGAATGTATGATAAAAGGCAAAAGCGATTCATCGATAACCAATTTCAACTAGAAAAACATGTAACCTATTTATATTTTTCTTATGTTTATTAAACAGTGAAAGGGAAGCATACAGAATATGCTTCCCTTCCTTTTTTTATGTGGTGCTTCCTGCCCTTTCAAATACCCCTCACTTAGATAAAAGATGGCATTCTTCTTAAAAGTGAGTTTAACATCAACATCTTCCTATTAACGGAAAAGGAAATATCCATCAAAAAAACAATAAAGTTTGAAAGAAATTGAAAAAGAGTATTCAAAGTTCATCCCTCCACATAATTTTTGTGTTAGCTTTCTAACACTGTCTTTTATATTTTACTAAATAGAAAAGATTATTCGTGATTTACTGTCTCTCCTAAAAAATCTCATTAATGCCTATAAACTCTAATTAAATTTCCTACATATTGGCCAATTATATACACCATATGCTCTTCTTTATAGGAACGAAAATTACTATCCAATCAATGTATCTCCAATAGTCTATAACCCGCTAAAAACTTGTTCTGTAGTTACTATCGTAGCAAATTCATTATGAAGCATTGCTAATTCATACTCTTGGATAGATTCTGGCCTATGATAAACTCCATTATGGTCTGTAATACCAAATGCTGCTATAGCATCAGATACTAAAAAAGTCTTATATCCTAGATTTCCACTCATCCGGGTAGTGGTCGAAACACAGTGTTGGGTAGATAATCCTGTAATTAGTACAGAATGAATATTCTGTTCTTTTAAATAAGTTTCTAATCCTGTACCAATAAAAGCACTGTTTACATTTTTTTGAAAAATCGCTTCTGTATTAAGTGGCTGAATACAATCTTTAAACTCTACGCCTCGTTTATTCTTATAGTGTAGTGGTGAGTCTGGTTGAATAGACATATGCTGGGAGTAAATAACGTGTCCAATCCTATTTCTCCATTCTTTTAAAAGGCTAACTATATTATCTTCGGCTTTCGGATTATTCCGATCACCCCAATATGGGTCATCAAATCCTTTTTGTACATCCAATATCATTAAGGCAGGAAGTTCTTTAATCGTTTTTGTCATAGTTATACCTCCAGTGCTTCTTCATTCTACTAAAGGTATTTTCTCTGTAACGGTTATAAATTATTACTGTTGCCAAAGTTTTAATAATCTATAGTATCAATTTGGGCTAAAGTATTATAAAAAGACTCAAACTAGTTAAAAGCTTGAGTCTTTATACATTATTTATTAAGTTTAGATTCTAATGTATTCAAATCATGATGTAGTGATTCTGAAGGAATTTTATTCACAGGTACTTGTCCTTTCGGAACAGGCTCTTTTACATAAACATAATCTCCTGTCCCATCTGGAGCTGTTCCAGTTGCCCATAATCCTTCTGCAGAGGCTGTTCCTTCTGATAAATTCCAGAATTCATAAGCTTCTGGTTGTGATTCTTTTTCAGCTTCTGGTGGGAAGCTAGCAGGCACAACTACTCCATTTTTTCCTTCTAACTCTTCTATAGCTGCCATCCACTGATATTGATGATATCTGTCACGTGCTAACATTTTTCTGAAAGTAGCCCTAACCCCTTCATCTCTAGTCATATGATAGAGCCTTGCTACCTGCAAGCGTCCTTGACTTTCTGCATGTAAATTAGAACGCATGTCTGCAAGTAAGTTTCCACTAGCTACAATATAGGAGCCATTCCAAGGTACTCCATTGGAATTAGAAGGAAGTCCTCCTAGTCCACTTACAAGTAGATGTTGTGGATTAATACCTCCCATAATAGCAGCTATTGCAGGGTCTTTCGCTGCTTCTGCCTGATCCTCAGGAGATGCTCCATCTAATAGTTGACTGATTAGAGAACATAGCATTTCAACATGCCCAATTTCCTCTGTTCCAATATCCATTAACATATCTTTATATTTTTCTTCTCCGCGACAATTAAACCCTTGGAAAAGATACTGCATCATGACAGTCATTTCTCCGAATTGTCCTCCAAGTACCTCTTGGATTTGACGTGCTAACATTGGGTCTGGCTTGTCCACTTTCACTTCAAATTGTAATTCCTTTTGATGACGAAACATGCTTAGATCTCCTCCTTTAGTCGTTATAAATTATCGTACGAGAAACAAGTACCCCTTCCCTTTCCTAGTTCAAACATATGTAAAGAAAACAAGTCTTTTATTCAGTATGTAAAACTATTGTAAATTCATTTAATAGCATCTTGTAATCATTATCCTATCTGTTATTGTTTTATAAAGTACTACACTCACTTGTTGTTAGAATTTAATAAACAAGAGTTGAGTTATCATCCATTATTCCCTATCAATTATTCCATTTTATGAATAGAGGTTAAAAATGAAATCAAAAAAGACAACCTTACAAGTCCTATTAGAAATTCTGTTAGTTTCTACGAAATTAGGTTTTACATCTTTTGGTGGACCAATAGCCCACCTAGGATACTTTCACAAAGAATATGTACATAAGAAAAATTGGATCACGGAAAGAAATTATGCTGATTTAGTAGCACTTTGTCAGTTTCTTCCTGGACCAGCAAGCAGTCAAGTTGGCATGGGAATTGGTATAATCCGAGGTGGTGTATTAGGAGGAATTGTCTCTTTTATTGGGTTTACTTTGCCTTCTGTTCTTGCTCTCATTGTATTTGCATTGGTAGTAAACGGATTACATATTAAAGATGATACATGGATACATGGTTTAAAAATTGTTGCAGTTGTCGTTGTCGCAGAGGCCATTATAGGAATGTCCAAGAAATTAACACCAGATTTAAAAAGAAAAACGATAGCTTTATTAGCAATTATTATTACATTGCTTCTTCCTACTGCCTATACTCATATTGTAGTAATCATTCTATCAGGTATTATAGGCTATATTTTTTATAAAGAGTTTAATGATTCTGATACTTCTAACCTGCTTATACCAATCTCAAAAAGGTTGGGTGCTGTCTGTTTATTCTTATTCTTTGGCTTATTATTAGTACTTCCTATATTAAATCAAATAACTACAGTAGGGTGGATTGATTTATTCGATCGTTTCTACCGTTCTGGTGCATTAGTATTTGGTGGAGGGCATGTTGTTTTACCATTATTGGAACAAGAGCTTGTCACTACGGACTGGATAAGTAATTCAGCTTTTTTAACAGGTTATGGAGCAGCACAAGCTGTACCTGGACCATTATTTACCTTTGCTGCATACTTAGGAACTGTTATTAGTGGCTGGCAAGGCGGGGTTCTTGCAACGATTGCTATATTTTTACCAGCATTTCTTCTTATATATGGAACAATGCCTTTTTGGAACTCTATTAGAACTAGTCGCTATATGAATGGTGCTTTTATGGGAATAAACGCCGCAGTAGTAGGAATACTCATTTCCTCCTTCTATCAACCTATTTGGACTAGTACAATCCTTTCTACGTTTGATTTTGTATTTGCTGCCATTTTATATACACTATTAGTATACTGGAAAATTCCACCCTGGATTATTGTAGTAATAGGCGGACTAGGTGGTTTTCTCTTATCCTTCATATAAAAAAACAGACACTTTCAAAAGTGTCTGTTCCTTTTTCATCCCCAAATCTCTTTTGAAATATCAACAATGTATTTCAATTTTTCCCATTGCTCATCTTCTGTCAATTTATTTCCATGATGAGTGGAAGCAAATCCACATTGAGGGCTAATACAAATTTGATCTAGTGATACATATTTGGAAGCTTCCTCAACGCGTGCTTTAATAGCTTCTTTATCTTCTAACTCACCAAACTTAGAAGTAAATACTCCTAATACTACTTGTGCACCACCATTTGGTACATATTCAAGTGGCTCAAATCCACCTGAACGTGCATCATCGTATTCTAAGAAGAAACCATCTACTTTTTCTTTACCAAAAAAGCTTGGTGCAATTTTGTCATATGGTCCTTCGAAAGCCCAAGTAGATTGATAGTTTCCACGGCAAAGGTGTGTAGTTACTACTAAATCTTCTGGTTTGCCTTCTAACACACCATTAACCACACGAAGAGCTAAATCAATTAACTCTTGTCTTTCTAATTCACTTTTTGCAAAAGGAAGTTCAGGTGCACATAATCCAGCAATATACACATCATCTAATTGTATGTAACGGCATCCTGCTTCATAGAATGCTTGAAGTGCATCACGATAAGCTTGAATAATATCTTTTGCAAAATCTCCTACTTCTGGATAAATTTCTTCATTACGAATTCCATAATTAAAAAATTGATTTGGACTTGGAATTGTCATTTTAGCAACAGCTCGTCCACCAACAATCTCATGAAACTCAGCAAAATCCTTTACATGCGGATGATCTGGATTAAATGAAACTTTTCCAGTTACACGGACATCATAAGCTTCTGTTTCAACATCTTTGAATTTGTATCCATGAACAGGAACATATCCCTCTATCCCATTTAAATGTTCCATGAAGTCTGTATGCCAAAATCTACGACGAAACTCCCCGTCTGTTACCGCTTGTAAACCTACTTCAATTTGCTTATCCACAATGCGCTTAATCTCTTCTGTTTCTACAGCTCTTAATTCCTCAGCCGTAATATCTCCATCAGCAAATTGCTTTCTAGCACGATGAATGGATTCAGGGCGAAGCAAACTCCCTACATGATCTGCTTTAAAAGGTGCTTTCACAATAGTACTTGTCATTGAAATCTCTACCTCCGTAAATTTCTTTTTCTCTCTAATTTGACTTTTCAGAAAAATAGACATGCAAAAATACATGAAAAGTATATTACTTTACTAGATGCTCATACAAAACGATTTCCCATTATTCCGTCTTGTTTACTAGCTTTATACTACTGTACCATGAAAGCAGTTAGAGGGAAATAGAATTTTTTGAAAAAATAGAAAGTTGATAGACACCCCAAAATCGTGCCATATCAACTCTACACTGTACCTCTCTCTATTAACGTTACCTCCAATTCAATGCTTCTATTATCTTCTTGCAGAGCTTGATGAAATAATGACATCCCTAATTCAATAAGGGGAATATTAATAGTAGTAATATTCATTAATTTTGCTATATCGTCATTCCCAATTCCAATAATAGAAAGTTCTTCTGGAACCTTTATTCCTTCTTGTTGGCAGCAGATAAGCATACCAGCTGCAACATGATCACTTGTGACTAAATATGCAGTAGGAGGGTTTTTCATTTTTTTTATTTTCCTGAGTATTTTCTCTCCATCTTCAAAATATAGACATCCATCCATTATATACTCTTGATTATATGGTAAATTATATTTAGTTAAAAAATCTTTGTATGCATTCTCTCGGTAATAACTACTTGTTCCTTTTTTTCTTCCAATACTATAGCCAATTCTTTTATGTCCTTTATTATATAAATACTCTAGTGCATAGGAGAAGATTTGATAGTGATCAACAAAGCTAGATGCAATAGTTTGGTTCTCCGTATTTTCACAAACAACAATTCGGCCATACTGTAAATGATTCTCAATAATTGATAAATCGCATTTTCTTGAGCAAAAAATAAGGGAATCAATTTGCTTTTGTTTAAGCATTTCAAGTGCTTCTATTTCCTTTGCTTCTGCGTATTCTGTCTGGAATAAGACAAGTTTATAGTTATTCTCTACAGCCATTTTACCGATCCCTTTTAATAGTAAAGAAAAGTAGGGAAGTTCTATATAAGGAATAACAACACCCATTAGTTGTGTTTTCCCTTTACTTAAATGCACAGCATTAATATTTCTATAGTAGTTGGTAGCTTCAATAGCCTCCAACACAGCTTTTCGCTTCTCCTCCTTCACATAAGGGTGCTGATTCAATACTCGTGAAACGGTTGTGACAGAAACTCCTGCTAGTTTGGCTAGATCTCTAATATTGGTCATAGACTTCCCCTTCTTTACGAACAATGGTTTAAGTGATTGGAATTTTATGTTTTAGCTGAAAAGATCACTTTCTTTTCTGCTTAATCTATACCTATATTTTACATGACTACTGCTTTTTTCTAAAGCGATCAATTAGAGTTTCATAGATTAGCTAAAATGGCAGATATATTTTAAAAGCCACGACTACATTAAGCTCCTTTCTCTTATTTGCGAAACATAAAATTTTATCAGCACTTAAACGATCATTATTTTCGATTCCTCTATGTAACACAAAAAAGACAGTGTCCATATACACTGTCCATCATAACTCTATGCATTTATCTGATGATCCACTTGTTCCCTTACTCGTTTAATATCCTCTTTAGGTGGATAACCGTACATTCGAGAATATTCTCGGCTGAACTGTGATGGGCTCTCGTATCCAACTCGGAAAGCTACATCTGCCGCATCCGTTGATTCCGATAATAACAGTCGACGTGCTTCTTGTAGCCTCAGGTTTTTTTGAAATTGTATAGGACTCATTGCTGTTACTTCTTTAAAATATCGATGTAATGTTGCTGCACTCATATTGGCTCTTTCTGCTAAATCCTCTATACGAAAGGATTGAACAAAATTCTTCTTAATATGGTCAATAACATGCCTAATTTGATAGGTTTGACTTCCCGCAATTGCCATTTGTTCAAGTGCACTTCCATGTTTACCTTGCATAATTAAATATAGAATTTCCTTTTTGTATAAAGGACTCAGAATAGGGATATCTTGCTTTTTATCTAATAACCTAGCTAATCGAAGAACAGCATCTAATAAAGATAACTCCACTTTATTTATGTATAGTGCACGTTTTGCATTTTTCCCTTGTCCTGATTGTCCTTTGGCTTCACTTAGCAGCTCCAATATTTCTTTCGGTGTAAATTCTAGCTTAAATGCAAGATATGGATTTTCTAATGTAGCTTCTACTACTTGACCCGTAACTGGTAAATGTACAGAGGAAACAATATAATCTGCAGCTCCATAATTAAACTGCTCTTTAGCAAGAAATACTTCTTTCTTTCCTTGTACAATAATACAAAAGGAAGGACGAAAAACACCATGAATTGGCTCGGTCTTTTGAGATTCTCTTATAAAAGAGAGCGATGGAATAGCAGTGGAATGCACACCATCCATGCTTGTATTACGGATAATAACTTCCCCAAGCTCCCTTAGTTGAACTGATTCAATCGTCATAATTACACCCCTCACGCACACTTATTATAAGGATCATAAAATATTTTCTTCTATTAGTAAATAACCATGATAGGAATAGGCAATCTTATGATAGCAATTGGATATCGCAACCCCCTTCATATGTTACATAATAAGAGTATAGGATTCATCTTAAACAATATGGATAAAAAGGAAGGAACAGAACAGTGATAGAAAAGCGCTTTACACTTAAGTTCCATTCAGGATATGCTCGTCCAGCTTGCTTATTGGTGAAAAGGCTCACTAATCTCCACGCTCAAATCTTCTTAGAATATAAAGACAACACCATAAGTTTAAACCATTCAGTCGATTCAGTTATGGAAATAATGTCTTTAGGCATCCAACCTGGATCTATTGTCAAAATCTATGCTCATGGTATAGATGAGAAAGAAGCGCTCAAAATAATAGCAGATTCAATTAATTACTGAAACTTCTCTAAATAAGCACTTATTTACTATTAGTATGAACTATTTCACCTATTAAGTACAGGAGGTCAACACAATGAAATATACAAAATTAGGTAATACTGGTTTAGACGTCTCTCGACTTTGCCTTGGCTGCATGAGTTTTGGTGTAGCAGACCGCTGGATTCATCCTTGGGTCTTAAATGAGGAAAACAGTCGCCCTATCATTAAAAAAGCACTCGATCTTGGGATTAATTTCTTTGATACAGCCAATATCTATTCCATGGGTACAAGTGAAGAAATTGTTGGAAGAGCATTAAAGGACTTCGCCAATCGTGATGAAATTGTACTTGCAACAAAAGTTCATGGTCGTATGCATGAGGGACCTAATGGAGGCGGACTTTCTCGAAAAGCAATTATGAGCGAAATCGATAAGAGCTTAAAGAGATTAAGTACTGATTATGTGGATCTTTATATTATTCATCGCTGGGATTATCATACTCCTATTGAAGAAACAATGGAGGCATTACATGATGTTGTCAAAGCTGGAAAGGCAAGATATATTGGGGCCTCCGCTATGTATGCATGGCAATTCCAAAAGGCCTTGCATGTAGCGGAAAAAAATAATTGGACACGATTTGTTTCTATGCAAAATCATTTGAACCTAATCTATCGTGAAGAAGAAAGAGAGATGTTACCACTTTGTAAGGAAGAGAGAATTGGAGTAACTCCCTATAGCCCCCTTGCATCAGGTAGATTAACACGTGATTGGTCAGAAACAACCTATCGTTCAGAAACAGATGAAATTCAAAAATCGAAATATAATCCAAGTGCGAATGCAGATCAAGTGATTGTAGAGAGGGTGGCTTCTATTGCAGAGCAACATGGTGTTCCTCGTACTCAAATTGCACTTGCTTGGTTGCTACAAAAAGAAACCATAACTGCTCCAATTATTGGTGGTACGAAACTATCCCATGTAGAAGGCGCTGTAGATGCACTTTCCTTTCATTTAACAGCAGATGAAATTGCATACTTAGAAGAACCTTATGTGCCTCATTCTGTAGTGGGACATAATTAACTTACAAAACTCTATCTCTGTATTAAACCTAATGCCAGAGATAGAGTTACATATCTACTTTTATTCCTTCCGCATCACATCTTAATCTATAAAAATCTTGTACCCAATCTTTCTCCTCATCTATAGTTTCATACATTTTGATTAATCTTCTCTTACCTACTCTTCTATCTATAATTGCTAATATCAAATAAAACAAAAAAGCCGAATATTTCCATTCGACTTTATTTGTTAAGATCATATTTCTTCATTAGTTATTCGTTTGATTAACTCATCTAACCAATAAATAGTATGATCTGCTTTTGTTGTATAGTAACCACTTATAAATCCCATGAATTTTTCCTTACTTGCATCAACTGACATACGTTGTTCAAGTGATTTTAAATGATTCCAATGTTCGGTATAATTCTTTCGTTTTGTCTCCAGAATCTCTACTACTTTTTCACGCTCAACATACTTAATATTTGCTATTCCAACCAGCATCTCATTAATTCCATCTGCTTTTTCAAAAAGCTTGTAGATTTTCTTTGGTAACTCTTTTCTACCTTTTTCTGTAATACCAAACACTTGTTTATCTGGTCTGTGCTCTTCCTTAATAATTTCAATTGCTTCTACTAAGCCTTGCTTTACCAAGGAATCAAAATGATAGTAAAGTTTACTTTCTGTTAATCCACTTAATTCATCAAATGGAATCGGTTCGGAAAGTCTTTTTTTTATATTATAAGGATAATTGTTACCCTCTATCAGTTTGCTTAGTATAAATATTTGGATAGACATATGCTAATGCTCCTTCAAGAAGAATTATCCTTATTTTAGCAAAGTTAAGCAGTAATTTCAGTAGTATTCTTAACGGATTCAGGGTTAACCAACCCTTTTTCTATTGGCATTGGCTTGTGGAGAAATGTGACAATTAAAATGTTAATAACCATTGCTCCTGCCCCAATTGCAACCATTGACCACATAAACGGGCTTGGGCTAATGCTTCCAAAAAGATCTGCATAATATGCTTGAACAGAATAGTACATTGGTGAAATATGACTCATCCATTGAAATGGTCCATACATCATATCACGAGGAATTGTAGCTCCATTAGCTAATGTTTGCATTAATAATATTGGTAAGTTTAAAATCATTCCACCTTCACCGATTAAGAAAATTAATACAGCTGTGAAATTAAAACATACCATATAATTTAACATTTGATGTCCAACTATATTTAAGAATAATTCTCCACTTGGTTGATTGATTAAATAAGCAATACCTGTAGCTGCTAGAGAAGATACAACGGCAATTAATAAAGCTGTTAACTGAACATAGATGAAAAGTCGAGTTTTAGTAGCTCTCCCTCTACTTGCTCTAAATGCTCCTACTAATTGCATAGCTCCTATCATTGCTCCAACATATCCTGCCATTGTTAAAAACATTGGCATCATATTGTTATTCATTCCATCAGGAACATTATTAATAGTTACAACATTTCCTACATAAGCTGTTTCAATTTTATCTGCTAAACCAGCAGCTTGTTCTTGAGGAACATTAAAGTTAGCTATTACACCTTGTGCTGTTTGCTTTGAAAATTGCTCACTCAACTGTTCATTGATTTGCGTTACAACTGAATTCATAGTGGAAGAAACAGTAGTTGGTCCAGCCTCATTAATCGTAAAGTCAATGCTAGAAGAAACTTCCCCTTTTTGTAAATTCTCAGAAAAAGTTGCTGGAATATGAATCACTAAGGCAAGGTCATTCTTTTCTAATTCATTTAATGCTTGTTTATTCGTTAAATCTGTTTCTATTTCTTTAAAAGGTAATTTTCCTTGTAATTGATCAGCTATTGTTGCACCGTATTCACCAGCATCGTCATTTACAATAGCAACTGATAATTGATCTACGTTTCCTGGAATAGCTGAATATCCAGGTAAAAAGATTCCAAGCATGGCAACTGCGTAAAAAATCCCCATAAAAATAGCAGCAATTGCACCTCTTGTTTTTAAGAATTGTGTAAATTTCATGTATTGCATCCTTCCTTTTTCTAAAATATATTTCAATTAAACTACTTTAATTAAAGTACTTAAATTAGATTACTCGAGTAGTATATTCCAATCTTTATATAGTGTCAATATAAAAAAATTACAACATTAGTTAGTTCTTCTTATAAAAACATAGAGTGTTTGTACTATTTTTTTATCCATATTTAAGTATTGTGTATTGCATGAGAAATAGACTTGTATAAAAAAGGAGAAATGGTAAGATGAAAAGACAAAGAACGAGATTAAGGATAATTTGAGACAAAATGGTGTACCAAAGGAGAGTCACCAGCTTCTTCTAATGGAGGGTGAATGTTCATTAATTTAAAATAATATAAACTTATATGAAGCGATTGCTAATCATTATTATCACTTTGTAAGAATAATTAGCATTTCTATACAATAGTAATTTAAATTTATTTCTTGCGATGTCACTCATATAAATATGCATAAAAGAGATTCAACCTCTACCCTTAATTCTCTATTTTACTCTTTAACACATTTAACACTTTGACAAACGAACAAACTTCCCATATACTAGCATAGTCGATAATCGTCTATGCTAGTATTTTTATTTAGGGAGGAAATAATATGGGATTTGATCTAGAAAATAATGCACTTGGTTTGTTATTATCTAGAACATACTTTACTTTTAAAAAAGAAACTACTCATTTATTACAACCATTGGATATTACTCCAGAGCAATTTGGCATCTTGGAGCAATTGACAAGGTATAATGGTATTTCTCAAAAGGCATTGGCAGAACTTCATGGGAAAGATCAGACAAGTGTTGGCAAAACGCTTGACCGATTGGAAAAGAAAGAGTTAATTAACCGTACTACTGATCCTAATGATAGGAGAGCCATTGTTCTTCAGGTATCAGAAAAGGGACAAGCGCTTTATGAAGAGGCTAAGATAACAATGGAAAAGTCCCTTGAACCATTGAAAGAGATTTTTACAGAAGAAGAAGCTAACCAGCTTATTTCATCCCTAAATAAAATTTATTATAAGCTATCCGGTCAATGATTAGGCCGGGCTTTTTTATCCCATATACTAGCATATGCATTTATTGGTTGTGCACTTATTTTTATTAAAAAGGAGTTAGACATGTTTAAAACAATTAAAGCTTTTTTAGGTATTTTACAGACGAAGATAGGTATTGTATTTGCTATACTTGTACCTTTATTATTTACTGTTATATGGATGACTGGATATAACGGTGCAACAGATAGAGTGGATCAATTAAACGTGGGTATTGTTAATGAAGATGGCCAAGCTGGGGAGAACATTTCTGCTTCCATAGCGAAAGGTGTTCCTTTTACAACGGAGAATTACGCTTCCCTTTCTAAAGCAAAGGAAGATATGGACGCTGGAAAATTAGTAATGATTATTGAATTTCCAACCAATTTCGCAAGTAACATTGGAAGTCATAGCGAAACTTCTATTAATTATTACGTAAACAAAGCAAATTCTGAGGTAGCCGTTTCCATAGCGGAATCTGCTGCTGAGCAAATTACGGCAACTGTCAATAAACAAGTGGTTCAAGATAACCATCAGGATTTAGTAACAACTAATTTGGAAGAAGTGAATGGTGTAGACAATTTTGCTATTACCATGTTACCAATGGTGTTAGGCTTTGTTACTTACATTGGTGTTATGACTATGAATATTCAGTTTAATTTATCCTCTCAATTTCTGAAGAAAAGCTTTTCAAAGTGGGATATTTTTTGGGCAAGACAAATTTTAATGCTCATTATTGCAGTTGTTGGTTCCTTTATTGTAACTAATATTGCGTTATTATTTGTAGATCCTATGGCATCTTATTTAGAAATGTGGGGCTTTCACATTCTAGTTTATATCGCTAGCATGTGTGTTACACAAATGGCATTTGCCTTATTTGGTGGTGTTGGAGCTCTCTTTAACGTTGCGTTAATTCCATTCCAACTTATGACGGCTGGTAATATTATCCCATCCGAAATGTTAACACCTTTTTATCGCCATATTGGTAGTTTCCTACCTGCTTCAAATGCAATTCAAGGATATATGCGTTTAATTAACAGTGGTTCCACTATCTCTACTTATATTATCCATTTACTATTAATTGCTGCTGTTACGTGGGGAATTACTGTTTTAAGAACTGCTTTAACTAAGCCAGCTGTTAAAATGGCTACTAATCCAGTTGCGCATTAATTTATATTAATAATTCACTATACCATACAAAAAAGCTATCTAATTTCGTCTTTTCCAGACTAACATTAGATAGCTCTATTTATTTAAATCTTAAAGAATCCAATCTTATCTTTCATTTCATTTGTCATCTCACCTAAACTTACGGCAGCTCCACTAACTTCCATAGTAGAAGAGGACATTTCCTCAGATGAAGCAGAAATTTCTTCTGCTGATGCCGCTACATCCTCTGAAATAGCTGCAATGTTCTCTAACTCATCTAGAATAATATCTTTGTCTTTTTGAACTAGAGCAGAAACTTCTTTTGATTTCATCATCTTTGGAATCATGCCTTCAACTGCTGTAATAATCTCTTGGAACGATTCAATCGTGAGGTGTAATTGATTCTTCTGGTGTATTAATTCTTTATTCACTTCTTCTGTAGAACCAACCATCTTCCCTGTATCAACCGTTATTCCTTTAATCACGGCGTCAATCTGTTTAGATGATTCACTACTTTTTTCAGCTAGTACTCTTATTTCATTTGCCACAACAGAAAAACCTTTACCTGCTTCACCAGCTCTTGCTGCTTCAATGGCCGCATTTAATGCTAATAGATTAGTTTGATCTGCAATGGAATGAATCATCCCTGTCATTTTCTGTATGGAAGTAATATTATCTTCTACAGAATGAACTCGATTAATAAGACCCATAAATGTCTTATTTAATGTATCAAAAGATTGAATCATATTTTCCATTTCTGTACTATTATTATTTGCTTTGCTCATGATGGTAGTAGCGGAATCATTTATGCCTGTAATAGAGTCGTCCATCCCATCTAAATCACTTGCAAAACGATTGATTATCCCCTTAATATCACTAAGCTTTTCGTGCTGATTAGAAGCACCATCTGCAACATCAGCGATAGCAGATGCAACATTTTCAGAGGTTGTACTAATCTCTTGAGAGAATGTCGATAAGTTTCTTGCATGATTATCAATATTTTCCGCATTTTTTTGAAAATTACCAATAACATCTGTTAATTTATTCTGCATATCAAAAAGAGACTTCCCAATATCTCCAAGTTCATCTTTTCTATTTAATTCCTTTTCGGTAAACTCGTTAATTAAATGCCCTTGTGCAATCGACTCTGCTATATAGCTGTATTTCTTCGCAGTTTTACCCATTCTTGAAGCATAGAATACAATAAAGGCAGAAAGAATTACTGTTGCGATTATCACAGCGATAATAAACTGAGTTAATAAATGATCTAGACTAGCAAGTAAATGATCCTCACTTACAGAAATTGCTATTTTCCATTCTGTATCTGGAATGGTGTCGTAATAAAATAGATACTTATCATTCTCTATACTATAATCTAGTTCGCCTCTTTCTGATTCAAGAAACTCACTTGAAACAGTAGAAAAAGGAGATTTGTCTTTATCAGATATATTGGTAGTTGTTAATAAATCATTATCTACTCCAGCTAGATATATTCCATCTGATTCAACTAGAATAGCTTGACCATTATAATCGATTTTTAAGTCTTTAATAAAGTTTTGAATACTACTAATATCCATATCTACTGTAACTACACCTTGTAGTGCATTGTTAGGTTGTTTGAATGGGTAAGCAGCTGTAACCATTGCTACATTAGTAGATGGATCTACATATGCCTTCGTCCATCCACCATTTTCTTGTTTACCAACTGTGTACCATTCTGTAGACCAAATATCGATATTACCTGTTGTATAAGAGTCATCTGCTTTAATACTAGTACCTTCTCGATAAGCATATGGTGCATACTTCTCTTTTCCTGAAAATGTATTCTTATCAAACCAAACTCCCATACCAAAAGTCTGCTGATTCAATCCGATGTAATTTATGAGCATCTCATCATAATTATTTTCTGATAATAAATCCCCATTTACTTCAATTGTTTTAGCAAACGTTCTGGCAGATTCTTTCTCCATAGTTAACAGTCTACTAATACTTTCTGTTGTTTCCTTTAATTTTGTACCCATTTGTTCATCCAGTTGTTTGACAATTATATTTTTAGCAAACGAATAGCCAATAGTAGATATAATAACTAGTACAACTAATACAATCGGAATAATTAAAGAAATCATAGATGCTGCGATGCCTTTTTTTCCATTGCGTAATTTTCTCATATTATCCCTCCAAATATAAACCTATAAACACTATATCGGTAGGAATAACAACTATTTTAATAGCTGCTTATTGGGAAACTTTTACTGGTCAGCTTTGGTACATATAGCGCGAGAAAAACGGAGCGACATAAACTAAATAATATAAAAGCAAACCAAACTCCATGATTATGATAAATTGGTGGCAGTAGCCAAATTGCAACTAAATAAAAAAGAAGCGCTAAAAAGATGGTATTTCTTACTGGTGATATGGTAGTTGCCCCTGAAAAAATACCTTCTAGCATTAAGCCTACAAAACCTGTCAACGGATAAATAATCATCCAGAATAGATAGCTTTCGGTTGTTTGTTGTATGCCTATTAGATCTGTAAATAGTGGGACTATTGCCTTTCCGAATAGAAGCATCATGAGAGCAAGAACACCAGCACTCAAAATTCCCCACTTGGCTGATAATTGTAATGTGCGAATATATTCTAATCTATTTCCTTTCCCAATTGCCTTTCCAATAAAAATACTAGATGCATTAGCAAAGCCGCCAATTAAATAAGCAATCATATAATGTATTTGCAATAAAATAGCATTAGCTGCTAACGCTTCCTCCCCCATTCTTGCACCACTAGCTGTAAAAATGCCTGTCATAATAAGTAAACAAACCGTTCGAAGTAAGTGGTCTCTATTCACAATAAGCATTTCTCTAAATTTATCTGATTGGAGTAATTTATCTTTTGAGATTAGCAAGCTTGATTTGGTTGTTCGTAAGATAATCCAACCACCAAGTGCAACAGCAAAAACTTCTCCAATTACTGTAGCAAGTGCTACTCCTTGTACCCCCATATCCAATAGAAAAACAAAGACAAGGTCAAGCACAATATTAATAATATTCATTCCAATTTGAGTAGCTAAGGATAATTTTACTTTTCCCATCCCCATTAACCAACCTATCATGACATAGCTAGTTAATAAAAATGGTGCTCCCCAAATACGAATAGAAAAATACATAGCTGCATTCTCTAAGACTGCTGGTGTTCCTCCGAAAACTAGAAGAGATGCAGAAAGAATTGGTTGTTGAAATAGGACAAATAATATACCGAATAACCAAGCAATTAATAAAGGGCGAATGAAAGCAGCTTTCAATTCATCCTCATCCTTTGCACCAAATGCTTGAGCAGTAAAGCCACTTGTACTCACTCGTAAGAAACCAAATAACCAGTACATCGTATTAAAGATGACTGCCCCAATAGCCACTCCACCTATAGCTGCTGCATCTGATAATCTACCTACCACTGCTGTATCGACTGCACCTAATAAGGGCGTAGATATACCCGCAATAATGAGGGGAAAGGAAAGAGAAAGATATTGTTTATTGCTTATTAATTGATCTTTTTTTCGTGCATGTATCACTCTTTTATTCATTCGTATCTCCTTATTAATACCATAAATCGTAATTATTCTTATTTAATATACTAATAATCATTCCATGCGTCAATTACAATCTGTCACTTCAGTTTATATGTCTGTATTGGCATCTTTTTGACTAAAAAAAGATAGATCTAGAAGTCCATCAATGGTCCTTACTAGTTCTATCTTTTTACCCAACTTTCCTATTTTATTCTCCTTTTAACGCTTCCTCCACAAATTCATTGGTAATTACTTTAGATGTATCCATTTCTTTTGCCACACCACCTACAGAATAAAGGAAATCCGCTTGCTCTTGGTGAGCCTTTGCAAATTCTGGTGTAGTCGGACTCAAGCGATTATCTGTTTTCTCGAGCACTGTTTTGATTATTTCCACATCCACTTTTTGTGTGCTAGCAATATCCTGTGCAACTTCCTCCGTATGATTAATGAAATATTGTCTCGCTTCTTCATAAGTCTTTAAAAATAATACTGTTAAATCAGGATGTTCTTGAGTAAAATTAGTTCCTGCGATAAGAAAACTTGGTGTAAGAATATTTAAATCTGCACCAGAAACTAGAATATTTGCCCCTGTTTGGAAAACTGCTGTTGTAACATATGGCTCCCAAGTAGACCATGCATCAATAGATCCATTATCCAAGGCTGGTCTTGCTTCATCTGGTTGAAGTTGAATAATATCAATATCTTTATCTGTCAGAGCGGCTCGATCTAGCACGAAATACAAAAAGTTATATGCACTGCTTCCTTTGGCTACACCTATCTTTTTCCCTTTTAAGTCACCTATTTCTTTAATAGCACTATCTTTAGGAATGACTATTGCATTTCCCGTTTTTCCATCACTAGTAACCGCGATAGCTTTAAAGTCAATATTTGCTGCCTGACCAGCTATGAGAGGAGTTCCACCAGTTGCTCCAAAGTCAAGTCTTCCTGCAGATAATGCCTCAAAATGTGGAGGACCACTGGCAAATTCACTCCACTCCACCTTTACACCTACTTTTTCAAATGCCTTTTCAAAATACTGATGTTCCCTTGCGTATGGCAATACCCCTGTTTTACCTTGTACACCTATTCGAACAACCACTTCCTTTTCTGCTGAATCTGAATTCACACTATTTGAGCTACAAGCACTTAAGAATACGGACAAGACTATCATTAATAGAGAACTAATAGACCAGAATTTTTTCTTCATCATTTCTCCCACCTTTAAATATATTTAACACATTTGAATAGTCGGATTTAATAGATACCTTAACTACCCTTTAAAATTATCTTGCCACTTTAACAACCTTCTTTCAAAAAACCGGACAAAAGAGTCTGACACTTTCCCAAATGCTGCAAAGATGATAATCCCTACAAAAACAATAGATGTTTGCGAAAATTGTCTTGCATCCATTATTAAATATCCGATTCCCTCACTTGACCCCATTAATTCAGCAGCAACAAGTCCTAGCCATGCAGCACCTAAAGATAAGCGAATACCTAATAAGATATTTGGGAGAGCTGCAGGAAGAATTAGCAAAGTGATTTGCTTCCACTTGTTAAATTGTAAAACCTTTGCTACAGCATACAACTTAGAATCTACTCCTCTTATCCCCAAAAATGTATTAACATAGAGAGGAAAAAATGCTCCTTTAGCAATCAATAGTATCTTAGACATCTCACCAAAACCAAACCAAAGGATAAATAATGGAATGACCGCTAAATGAGGAATGGTACGTACCATCTGCAGTGTGGGATCCAATGTCTGTTCTACATTATTATTAAAGCCAACAAGTAATCCTAAAAATAAACCGAGCACCCCACCAAGTAAGAATCCCAACATGGCTCGATATAGGCTAATTTCTAAATGGCCAAGTAAATTCCCGGTTAGGACTAAATCTATGAAACTAGCAAAAATAGTACTAGGCCGTGGCAATAAGATATCGGAGACTAATCCAAATATGCCTGACAGTTCCCATAAAACCAAAATAATTACTGGAAATAGGAAGCCTTTTAGTACTTTTATTAGCTGCTTCTTCTCTTTATTTCTTTTCTCTTTTTTCACTTGATTAGTAGTCAGTGTTTCTATTGCAGTTGAACTTTGGTTTTCCAATGCAATTCCCCCTTAAATACCGGCACTATTGGTATATTCTAGTTCATCAACTTTTTCAAATTCATTTAATACCAATGTTCTTAATTCCTGAAAGGACGATGTTGTTTTTTTCCGCGGAAACGGTAGGTCAATAGGAATAATCTTTTGAATAGAACCTGGTTTAGCACTCATAATTACTACTTTATCCGCTAAATAGATGGCTTCATCAATATCATGTGTAACAAAAATCATGGATGTCTTCTCTTTTTCCCATATATTTAGAAGTGCTTCTTGCATATGGGACCTAGTAAAAGCATCTAATGCTCCAAACGGCTCATCTAACAGAAGAATTTTCGGCTTTCGTAACAGCGCTCTAGCTATCGCAACCCTTTGTGCCATTCCACCTGATAGCTCTTTAGGAAAAGCTCTATCATATCCATCTAATCTGACCAGTTTAATCAGTTTTTCAACATGCTGTTTTACTTCAGGATTCTTTAATGACAGATTTCCTGCAATATTTTTTTCCACTGTATGCCACGGAAAAAGCCTCGGTTCTTGAAAAATGAATCCTCGATTGCTCCCTGTACCAGTTACCCTTTCTCCTTCCAGTAGAATTTCTCCGTTGTACTCATTATCTAAGCCAGCTACTGCTTTTAATAACGTACTTTTTCCGCATCCACTCGGCCCAATAATAGTGACAAATTCTCCTGCCTTTACTTTTAAATGAATATCATTTAGAACATGATTTTTCTCTTTCCCTTTTTTAAAGTGTTTATCAAGTTTTTTAATTTCTAAAAGAGTCATGCAAAATCCTCCTTGCTAATATTGTTCCATCTATTCACGGGTCTTTTTAGACCTAAATTTTCTCTTAATGTACCTCCTGTATATTCTTGGCGGAAAAGCCCTCTATTCTGGAGTTCTGGTATAACTAAATCTACAAATTCGTCTAAACCATTTGGTAAGAAAGGAGGCATGATATTAAATCCATCTGCAGCTCCTTGTTCAAACCACTCTTGTAACTGATCTGCAATTTGAATTGGAGTACCGTTAATTTCTCTATGACCTCTTGCACCTGCAACACGCTGATATAATTGTCGAATGGTTAGATTTTCTCGATCACCTAAATCCTTAATCAACTGAAATCTTGTTTTAGCCCCATTAATATCGTGGATATCAGGTAAATCAGGCAAAGGCTTATCTACTGGATATGATGATAGATCATAGCTAATTAAAGAGGATAAGAGCTCTACTCCTATTCGTTCTGGTATTAATTCTACTAAATACTCTTTCTTCTCTCTTGCTTCTTTCTCGGTAGAACCAATAACTGGGAAGACGCCAGGCATTACTTTTAATGACGATTCATGTCTTGCATATTTCGATAGCCTTCCTTTTACATCTTGATAAAATCCTTTAGCCTCTTCTATCGTTTGCCATGCAGTGAAAATAACTTCTGCTGTTTTGGCAGCTAATTCTTTACCTGCTTCTGAAGATCCAGCCTGGATAATAACTGGATACCCTTGGATAGGACGAGAAATATTTAAAGGTCCTTTAACAGAAAACCATTCTCCCTTATGATTAATCGGATGAACAAGATTTGGTTGCGCATATCTTGCATTCTTCTTATCTACTAGCACAGCTCCATCTTCCCAGCTGTCCCAAAGCTTCATCGCTACTTCTACAAATTCCTCTGCTCGTTCATATCTGGACTGATGGAATAAATGATTCTCCTTGCTGAAGTTTAGTGCTTCTGCTTCATTTGATGATGTTACTACATTCCATCCAGCTCTTCCACCACTCAAATGATCAATGGTTGCAAATTTTCTAGCAAGATGAAAAGGTTCATTATAAGTGGTCGAGGCAGTTGCCACTAAACCGATATTCTGTGTCACAACAGATAAAGCAGACAAAAGCGTTACAGGATCTGGCCTTACATTTACAGTCTGTTCAATCCCAATGCCATTTCGGTCATGTACAGCGTAACTATCAGCGAAAAAAATCATATCAAATTTCCCTCGTTCTGCTGTTTCCGCAAGTTTTTTATATAAATCAAATGAAAGTACGCTTTCACTGTGACTCTCTGGATGTCGCCATGCAGCAACATGATGCCCTGGAATCATAAAAAATGCCCCTAAGTTCATTTGTCTCCCACTATTCTTACTCATCCTTTTTTCCTCCTTTTAGCTGCATTTTTTTGGTAAAAATCGCCTGATAAAATGAGCGATAATTTGCAAGCAGTCTTACCTTCGTTTCATCACTTAATGTAAAACTATTGTTGTCTAATCGTGTTATCTCCTGATCCACTGCATACACCCCCTTGATAATATGGTCAGCTCCTAGTGCAGATACTAATGGTTTTAATCCAAAATCGATGGCTAATAGATGTCCAAAAGATCCTCCTATCATTAGCGGCCATACTACCTTATTCTCTAATCCCTTTTGAGGAAGTAAATCTAGGAATGTTTTCAGAACTCCAGAATACGTCGCCTTAAATACAGGTGAATAAAGAATCACCCCATCCGCTTCCTGCACTTTTTTTGTTGTATCTTTAATTATTTCACTAAGAAAGTTTGCATGTATTAAATCTTCTGCAGGCAATTCATAGACTCTTATTATTTCAAATGAAACGTGATCCTTTTCTAACTGTTGAATGGTATAATCCACCAATCCATTTAAACGAGACTTATTATTAGGTGCCCCTACTATTAACATTACTTTGCCCAACTTGCATCTCCTCCTTCTTACTCATTCCTCTATTTAGCTGATTTTGGGTGGAAGTCATTTGCAACCATTTCACCTACTATAGAATTTACTTTTGCATGTCTTTCTAAATCTAGGTGCGGAAATAACAGTTCGGCAACACGGTAGGACTCCTCTAAGTGCGGATACCCGGATAGTATGAAGGTTTCAATTCCCAATTCCTCATATTCTTTCATTCGCCTTGCAACTGTTTCAGGATCACCAACTAAGGCAGTTCCTGCACCACCTCTCACTAAGCCAATCCCAGCCCAAAGATTAGGACTTATTTCTAGCTGTTCCTTTCTCCCCCTATGCAAATTGGCCATTCTTTTTTGTCCTTCAGAATCATACCGGGCAAATACTTTTTGTGATGCTTCAATTAAATCATCATCTATATACTTAATTAAATCATCTGCTGCTTTCCAAGCTTCTTCTTCCGTTTCTCTGACAATAACATGGAGCCGTATTCCGAATCGGATCGTTCTGCCTTGTTTTTCAGCTAACTTCCTCACGTATTCAATTTTTTCTTTCACTTTATCCGGAGTTTCTCCCCACGTTAAGTAAACATCTACATGTTTTGCTGCAACTTCCTGACCAACCTGGGATGAACCACCAAAGTATAGTGGTGGATATGGTTTTTGCAAGGCAGAGAATAAAAGTTTGCCTCCATCTATATGTAGGTAGTCACCTTCATAATTGGATTCCCCATGCTCTAACAACTCGCGCCATACTGTTAAAAATTCATCTGTTAATTCATATCTTTCATGATGCTTAAGCTGCAATCCATCTCCAGCAAGTTCAACCGGATCTCCACCTGTTACCACATTTATTAAGATACGACCATTGGATAACCGATCAAATGTAGAGGTCATTCTAGCTGCCTGTGTAGGTGACATAATTCCTGGTCTGACCGCTACTAAAAATTTCATCTGATTGGTTGCTTCAATCAAAGAGGAAGCAACAATCCATGCATCTTCACAAGACTGTCCAGTAGGAAGTAATGCTCCTTCATATCCTAAACTATCTACAGCTTGAGCTACTTGTTTTAAATACGGATAATTCACCTCTCTTCCACCTGTCGTTACTCCTAAATATCTTGAATCACCATGTGTTGGTATGAACCAGAATACTTTCATTTCTCTCTCCCCTTTTTAAAAAAAATATATATAAAGGAGGCTCCCTATTAAGCATTCACATTGCTTAATAAGGAGCCTCCAGTTTTCTAGTCAGCTATTTAAATCAATATTTGATTGGTTATTTTTAATTGATCCTATTTTAGATAGTGTAAATATAATCGCAGCAATCCAAATGATTGCAATCCCTGCATAAATATATGGATATACATTAGCTTGATTTAGCCAGGAAGTTAATAAAGTTCGGGCATTTACAAGAATGATAAACCCTCCCACCAATACTCCCATCAATTGCGGGTGAATCTTCTGTACAAGCCAAGCTGCAATTGGTGCAGCAATTAAACCGCCAAGCATTAACGCCCCTACCCATAGCCAGTTAACTTGTTCCCAACCTAACGATATGAAAAAACCAAGTGTAGCGGATACTGCTATTGCAAATTCGCTTGTATCAACAGTTCCAACCACTTTTCTTGAGCTAATTCCTTTTTTTGATAACAGAACTGGTGTAGCAATTGGTCCCCATCCCCCTCCGCCTGTTGCATCCGCAAATCCTGCAATTAGACCTAATGGAATAGCCTGTTTTTTGCTTAAGTCCAATTGCTTTCTTTCTTCGCTTGGACGGAATTTTACTAAAAAGCGAAGTAGTACATAGACTCCTAGGAGTAATAAGAATAAAGAAATATACGGCTTAGCTAGATCTCCAGGCAAATTACTCAGAAATGTAGCACCAGCAAATGCTCCGATAGAACCTGGGATAATAAGACGATATACTGTCTGTTTATCAACATTCCCAAACTTAATATGTGATGCTCCAGATGCTGCTGTTGTTACGACCTCCGCTAAATGAACAGAAGCAGAGGCAACTGCAGGTGATATGCTAAATGCCAGCAATAGAGATGTAGATGTGACACCATATGCCATTCCAAGTGCGCCATCTATTAATTGTGCTAAAAGACCAATAACTGCAAAAACAAATAATTTCTTCATACTACACTCCCTTTTTGTAAAATAATAACTTACTAGCTTTTATTTCATTTTTCACTTTCCATTCAAACTGATCAAAATCACAAGGTAAATAAAAAAGGCATAACCACAGTGGTTATGCCTTCGGTTTTCCGATCAGCTAATTGGATTGATTTAATTATCAAAATTATATAACTCATTATTCCTACCTGTCAACTTGTATTTTCGATTTATTTTTATGTCTCTTCTTTAACTGGAATAGGCATTACTGCATTAGATTGATCTACATAAATAAATCCATCGTAACGCCTGGAAATTTTCGATGGAACATAATTTCCATAATGTTCGAGTGCTGGTTCATAAATGACCCCTACAGCCCGATGACCGATTAACCGGTCAAATAGGTGACGATTCTCTTCAGTAAATGTTATATATTTATTATAAGCACCAGCACGGTGTAAATGCTCTTCCCAACTATTCCTTTGAGCAGCTGGAATATCCATGATTCTATAAGGAGCTCCCCATTTTTCTGCTGCAATAACAGTACCTGTATATGTTCCAAAACCGATAGCATACACATTGTGTTCTCCAAACTTTTCTCTTGTTATCTGTCCAACATTTATTAAACCCTCCTCTTCCATACTTGTAGCTCGGGCATCTCCGATATGAGTATTATGTTCCCAAACAATACCACGTGCCTTTTCTCCGTATAAATTACTTATTATTTCTAGTGTTTCCACCATATGATGGTCTCTTATATTCCATGATTTGCTGTCATCTGTGATCATTGCTTCATAATAGGCTTCTGCATTTTTTGATACTAGACTGTTGATTTGCAGGTTTAGGTAGGCCTCCGTATTATCTTGTTCTGTGTAAAGTTTTCTATTGGATAGAATGGATTGTAAAAGCTGGATTACTTCTTCTCTACAGCTTTCTCCTAAAAAGGCTGCAGACATGCCATATTGTTCAGGCCTTTTATTATAAGGGTGAAAGCAAGTGATTGCTTGCATTGCTTTTTCAAGATCTGGGGAATGGATATTTTTCAAATAGCGAACGATTTCTTCCATAGATTCCCATAAACTATATACATCTATTCCATAAAATCCAACCTTCTCTTCTTCCTTTTTTTCTCGGTTATATTCTTTGATCCATTCAATAAGAGGAGTTATTTCTTCATTCGCCCACATCCAGGTAGGCCATCTGTGAAATTGAGACAGTACTTCCCTAGCATCTGTATAATTGGAATAACCTTTTACATACTGATTCACTTCATAGCAGGATGGCCAGTCTCCTTCCACTGCTATAAAGGAATAACCATGTTCTTTAATTAGCTTTTTACTGATATCTGCACGGATAGTATAAAATTCTGATGTTCCATGGGTAGCTTCTCCAAGGAGCACGTATTTTGCTTTACTTGCCTTTAGGATTAAGTCGTTTAAATCTTCTATCTTCCTTATTTGTCGACTATATTGTTGTATATTTTTAATATCCTCACTAGTTTTTATGAACATCTTTTAAATTGCACTTCCTTTTTATTTCTAAAGCTTTATAAAATCTGTATTCTTAATGATTTTAGCTTGTTCATAAATTAGCCAGGTATACTATGTTTCATTCTGAAAACGATAAAATAAAGGATCATAATCAATATACAGAAGGAGGTATTTACGATGGTAAGAGATAATGCGCATGTTAACCCAAATCCTCATATGGACGGATCAAAAGAGGGCGTAATAAAAGATATGGATGGAGATCAAATGGGAATAAGTGCAGACACAAGTATGGATAAAAACCCGTTTCATGTTACTAAATTAAAACAAGACCCGGAATTAAAAACATTCTCTGATGTGTTTAAGAAGGATCGTTAGCAGAGAGAAAAGACCCGCAGTCCTTGAAAGTGAACTGCCCCCTGTCAAGTAGACAGTGGAAATAATAAAATTGATTTAAGCGGCTTTAACTCTATATTCCATAGGGCTAAGGCCGTTTAGTCGTTTTTGGTATCTTTCATGATTATAAAAATG
>NZ_WEHU01000025.1 GCF_009183415.1 Bacillus sp. B1-b2
GACGAACTTTATCGAGGATAAAAGAAAAATCAATATGCTTATCTATTTTTCGTAAGAGATGATTAGCAGGAACAAGTTCATCTAAAAGAACAAATTCTACTTCATTTTGAGTATGAGAACGGGTATTTAACATCTAAATCACCAACCTATGTTTGATAATTATATTATATCAAATTAACGCGGTGAATAGATGTAGTTATCATTAAAAAGAATAGCTGTCGAGACTTTCTCGACAGCCTGAGGAGCCCTTTATAAAAGGACTCCTCCATCTAAGTTTCATTTGAATGATATTTATTATAGATAGTTACTTAATTTGGTAACTGTTCTTAATTGGCCAAAGCAATTATTTTTAATGAGGGTTCTTTTCGTAAATCAATATAAGAATCGTCAACTCGTATTAAAGGCAAGTGAGGTTCATTTTGATGGATGAAAATTATTTCCGCTGTTTGGCTATTATTTAATTGTACTTTTTGAAATAGTTGTTTTCTCATAATGTAATTAGTAAAAGGTATAACAATGGCTGGATTTAGGGAATTACTATATGCTTCGCCCACTAGTTCATAGATAGCTTCATAATAGGTTTTTTTCTTCTTGTATGTATAAGAGGTGCACATGCTGTTAAATGTATCAGCTACTGAAATAATCTGGATTAAAAATGGTATATCCTTTTCTGTTCGATTAGAGGGATACCCTTTTCCATTAATTTTTTCATGATGTAAAAGAGCGGTTCGGGACACTAATAAATCCAACTGTGATAGGCGGAATAAAATGCTTTTCCCGTAGGATGTATGTTTTTGAATTTCTTTATATTCATGATGAGTCAGTCTACTATCTTTTTGTAGTATTTCTGGGTCAATTTTTAACATTCCAATATCATGAAATAACCCCATTTGACTAAGTAGATGACATTGTTTATTGGTAAGACCTAAAATTTTTCCGATAATGGCAGAAAGAATTCCTACATTGATGCTATGTTGATATAGATAATCTTCTTGATCTATTTTCTGATGAATAATATCCATAATAGATATTTCATTTATCGAAGAGTCTATAACGCGTTTATAGTTTTGCAAAAGAATATCTACATCACTATCTTCTTCCTGGACTAATTGTTGAAACGTCTCTCTGACTTCATCTATTAAACTAGTATATTGTTTTTCTACAGGTATATTTACTTCTTTCTCTTCTTCTGTGTTCATAACTATTACGTCAAAAGGATTGATTTGATGCTTCATTAGTAACTCGATATTCTTCTTTGAGAGAATAGCTCCTTTTTTCATTAATAATAAGCCGTCCGTTATATTAGAATAAACATCTTCCTTTAATTGGTATCCACTTAGATTCATATTGATTTGCTCTGTTTTCATAACATTAGCTCCTTTACAAATGGTGAATACTATTATCTACATCTCTATAATAGTAAATATTACCTTATATTTAGAATTGGTAAAACCTACTTTAAGACCAGTTGTTATCCTGCAAATGACCTATTTTAATCTTTGGGTGGAAAATATCCTTGGGAATTAAGCCTATATAATGGAGAAATTTATTTATACTCTTTCATGATTATTACTTTTGGTAGAAGCTATTACTGAGAGCTTATTGCTCCATACCTGTAGGATCTCAATATGACTATATTCTAGAAACCAGTAGCTCTATGTCTTACTTGTATAGAAATTACTGCCACTATATAATAGTAGATAATCTTCTTACCTAAAATGATGAAATTGGTTTTATATTGGAGGAGTTACTATGGCAGAATGCATGAGAAAACTATATACATATTTAGATAACCATCTAGACGAAATGAGTAAAGATTGGATTGAGACTATAGATAATAGTTCTTCTAAATTTTATTCAACAAATGTAGCTGAATCTAGCTTTGATGAAATTATTAAGAGTCATAGAATTCTATTAACAAATGTTTTAAAAGTGTTTATAGAGGAAGAGTCCGTTTATATTACAAATATTAAAGACTGGGCCAATGCTGTGGCGGAAAAAAGAGCAAATGCTTTAGTTCCGATAACAGAGTCAATCCAACAACTCAATGCGGTGGAAGGGATACTACTACGATATGTAGAAAAATTTTCAGAAGAAACGACTGAAAAATTAACAGTATCAGAAATGTTTCAGTGGGTAAGACATACACATGATGCTTTTGACTTGTTTGTAGATATTTTTATTGAATCCTATGATAATTATAAACATAAGCAGTTATTAGCACAGCAGGAAACCATTTATGAATTAAGTAGTCCTATTATTCCTATTACAAAAAGGATTGGAGTTCTTCCCCTCGTTGGAGATATTGATACGAAAAGAGCTTATCTTATAATGGAGAATACGCTAAATGAGTGTAATGATAAGCATTTTAATCACATATTTATTGATTTATCTGGTGTATCGCTTATTGATACAATGGTGGCACATCAGCTATTTCAAGTTATCCATGCCTTAAAATTAATAGGGGTTAATGGCTATCTTTCAGGGTTAAGACCTGAGGTAGCTCAAACTGCTATACAGTTAGGGGTAGATTTTAGCAAAATACCAATCTATAATAACTTAGCAAGTGCATTAGAAAGACTAGGATTAGCGATAGATGAAGCAAAATATGTTTAATAGAAGTAAGGGGTAGGTGTTAATTGGATGCTAAAATATATAGCTGCACTATGTTTTCCATGTATATTGGTCATGCTATTTTCTAGAGTAACTTATTATCCAATTATTGGTCTGCTACTAACCATTGCATTAATAGCTGCTTCTGTTTACAAGGGGTATACTGATACATACTTACTCATTGTTATTGACTCTTTTTCGATGACACTAGGCTACTTTATAAGTAATCAACTGAAAATCAGAGCGAGTAATGCTCAAGAATAGATAAAACAAAAGAATAAAGGATAAAAATAATGACTAAACGAAACCTACATTTTTAAAGAGTTTTGTTTAGTCATTTTTTCTTTCGTTCTTTAAAGGTAATTAGGTAAGAATATATAAATTATGTAAAAACAGTCTTTCTTAACAAGAAATAGCTACAACATGATAATAAACGAATGTTTGTTCTCTTTTTTCTGGTTTGAAACAGAGTGTTTGTGGTAGAATGAAGGAAGAAGATTACATAGAATCGTTTTGTCCCATACTTATGTAAGATAGGATTGTAAGCAAAGAACGGAGGATGCTTTGGTGAATCATGAATTTGAGTTAGTTTCTAAATATACTCCTCAAGGAGATCAGCCAGCAGCGATAAAGGAACTAGTTGAAGGAATTAATTCGGGTAAAAGAATTCAAACTTTACTTGGAGCTACTGGAACTGGTAAGACATTTACAGTCAGTAATGTGATCAAGCAAATAAAAAAACCAACTTTAATTATTGCTCATAATAAAACATTAGCAGGACAATTATATAGTGAATTTAAAGAATTTTTTCCAAATAATTCAGTAGAGTATTTTGTAAGCTACTATGATTATTATCAACCAGAAGCTTATGTTCCACAAACGGATACTTTTATTGAGAAAGATGCAAGTATAAATGATGAAATTGATAAACTACGCCACTCCGCAACCTCTTCACTATTTGAAAGAGATGACGTTATCATCATAGCGAGTGTTTCTTGTATATATGGTTTAGGTTCGCCAGAAGAATACGGTGAAATGGTATTGTCGCTAAGAGTAGGCATGGAGCTAGAGAGAAATCAATTGCTCAGAAAATTAGTAGATATACAATATGATCGAAACGATATTGATTTTAAAAGGGGAACATTTCGAGTTAGAGGAGATGTAGTAGAAATCTTTCCAGCTTCTCGTGATGAACACTGTATTAGAGTAGAGTTTTTTGGTGATGAAATTGATCGAATTCGAGAAGTGGATGCTTTAACTGGAGAAATACTAGGAGATCGTAATCATATTGCCATATTCCCTGCTTCTCACTTTGTTACAAGAGAAGAAAAAATGCGCGTTGCCATTCAAAATATAGAAAAAGAATTGGAAGAACAGTTAGAAAAGTTGCGTGAAAATAATAAATTGCTAGAAGCTCAAAGGCTAGAGCAGCGATCACGATATGATTTAGAAATGATGAGAGAAATGGGCTTTTGTTCGGGAATAGAGAATTACTCTAGGCATTTAACCTTAAGACCAGCTGGATCAACTCCTTATACCTTACTAGATTATTTTCCGGAAGATTTCTTACTTGTTATAGATGAGTCTCATGTTACACTCCCTCAAATTAGAGGAATGTACAATGGGGACCAAGCTCGTAAAAATGTGTTGGTTGATCATGGTTTCCGTCTGCCATCTGCATTAGACAATAGACCATTAACTTTTGGTGAATTCGAGAAGCATATTCATCAAATGATTTGTGTATCAGCAACTCCTGGGCCATATGAAATAGAGCATACACCAAAAATGATTGAACAAATTATTCGTCCTACTGGTCTATTAGATCCTACAATTGATGTTAGACCAATTCAAGGGCAAATTGATGACATGATTGGGGAAATTCAGGAACGAATCAAACGCAATGAGAGAGTTCTAGTGACCACTTTAACGAAGAAAATGTCAGAGGACTTAACAGATTATTTAAAAGAGATTGGAATAAAGGTTCAATATTTACATTCAGAAGTAAAGACATTAGAGCGAATTGAGATAATAAGAGAACTTCGTCTTGGTAAGTATGACGTTTTAGTCGGAATAAATTTATTAAGAGAAGGTCTAGATATTCCCGAGGTTTCTCTTGTAACTATTTTAGATGCGGATAAAGAAGGATTTCTGCGTTCTGAGAGATCACTTATTCAAACAATTGGCCGTGCAGCGAGAAATGCCAATGGTCATGTTATTATGTATGCAGATAAAATGACTAAGTCTATGGAAATTGCCATAAGCGAAACAAAAAGACGGAGAGAAATGCAAGAAAAATATAATGAGGAGCATGGAATCACTCCTCAAACGATCCAAAAAGGAATACGTGATTCAATTCGAGCTACACAAGCTGCGGAGGACACTGAGGAATATAATACAACTGCTAAATTAGATAAACTAACGAAGAAAGAAAAAGAATCAATGATTGCTCAAATGGAAAATGAAATGAAAGAAGCAGCGAAAGCACTTAATTTCGAAAGAGCAGCGGAGCTTCGTGACTTATTACTAGAATTAAAAGCCGAGGGGTGAGGAGTACAGTGGCAAATGATAAGCTAATCGTTAAAGGAGCAAGAGCAAATAATTTAAAGAATATTGATATTACTATTCCAAGAGATCAATTAGTAGTGATTACAGGTTTATCAGGATCAGGAAAATCATCTCTTGCATTTGATACTATTTACGCAGAAGGACAAAGAAGATATGTAGAATCACTATCTGCATATGCACGACAATTCTTAGGTCAAATGGATAAGCCAGACGTGGACTCTATTGAGGGCTTATCACCAGCAATATCTATTGACCAAAAAACAACAAGCAAAAATCCACGATCAACCGTTGGAACAGTAACAGAAATATATGATTATTTAAGGTTACTATTTGCAAGAGTAGGAAGACCAACATGCCCAGAACATGGAATAGAAATTTCTTCTCAAACGATTGAACAAATGGTAGACAGAATCCTTGAATATCCTGAAAGAACAAAGATACAGGTGTTGGCTCCAGTAGTTTCGGGAAGAAAAGGTACCCATGTTAAGGTTTTAGAAGATGTTAAGAAACAAGGATATGTTCGAGTTCGAATTGATGGCGATATGCATGAAATAGATGAAGATATTTCTTTAGAAAAGAATAAAAAGCATAATATAGAATTAGTTATTGACCGTTTAGTAGTTAAAGAGGGAATAGAGTCTCGTTTAGCAGATTCTTTAGAATCTGCTCTTCAATTCGGAGATGGCAAAGTTATTATTGATGTAATTGGACAGGAAGAATTGTTATTTAGTGAGCATCATGCATGTCCAATTTGTGGTTTTTCCATCGGAGAGCTTGAGCCAAGACTGTTCTCCTTTAATAGCCCTTTTGGAGCTTGTCCAGATTGTGATGGATTGGGAAGTAAGTTAGAAGTGGATGTTGATTTAGTTATTCCAAATTGGGATTTATCACTGAAAGAAAATGCAATCGCTCCATGGGAATCCATTAGCTCCCAATATTACCCGCAATTATTGGAAAGTGTGTGTAATCATTATGGAATAGATATGAATATACCAGTAAAGGATATTCCTAAGAATTTAATGGATAAGATTTTGTATGGTTCTGGGAAAGAGAAGATTCATTTCAGATATGAAAATGATTTTGGACAAGTTAGGGAAAATGATATCCAATTTGAAGGTGTCATTCGAAATGTCGAAAGAAGATATAAAGAGACAAGTTCTGATTTTATAAGAGAACAAATGGAAAAGTATATGGCTCAACAGGATTGTCCAACATGTGATGGATACCGTTTGAAAAAAGAAGCATTAGCTGTACTTATAAATGGGAAGCATATTGGTAAAATTACTGAAAAATCCATTATTGAATCTCATCGATTTGCAGAAGATATTATCTTAACTGAAAAAGAGAGACAAATTGCTAATTTAATTCTTCGCGAAATTAAAGAGAGACTAGGCTTCTTAGTTAATGTAGGTTTAGACTATCTAACCTTAAGTAGAGCAGCCGGTACTCTTTCTGGTGGAGAGGCACAAAGAATTCGATTAGCTACTCAAATTGGTTCAAGATTAACAGGTGTATTATACATTCTTGATGAACCTTCTATCGGCCTTCATCAACGAGATAATGATAAATTAATTGATACATTGAAACATATGCGTGATATTGGAAACACTTTGATTGTTGTAGAGCATGATGAAGATACGATGATGGAAGCGGATTATCTCATTGATGTAGGGCCAGGCGCAGGTATTCATGGTGGAGAAATTATTTCTGTAGGATCTCCAGAAGAAGTCATGAATGATCCTAAGTCTATAACTGGACAATATTTGTCGGGTAAGAAGTTTATTCCGCTACCTTTAGAAAGAAAGCAAAGTGATGGTAGATTTGTTGAAATTATAGGAGCAAAGGCAAATAACCTGAAGAATGTAAGTGTAAAATTCCCATTAGGTATGTTTATTGCTGTTACTGGTGTATCAGGTTCAGGAAAGAGTACATTAATCAATGAAATCCTTCATAAAGCATTAGCTCAAAAGCTAAATCGTGCAAAAGCAAAGCCAGGAGAACATAAAGAGATTAAGGGAATAGAGCAATTAGAAAAAGTAATTGATATAGATCAATCACCAATTGGTCGAACTCCGAGATCCAATCCTGCTACATATACTGGTGTCTTTGATGATATAAGAGATGTATTTGCAACAACAAATGAAGCCAAGGTAAGAGGATACAAAAAAGGCCGCTTTAGTTTTAATGTGAAAGGCGGTAGATGTGAAGCTTGTAGAGGCGATGGTATCATTAAAATCGAAATGCATTTTCTTCCAGATGTGTATGTTCCTTGCGAGGTTTGTCATGGCAAACGCTATAATAGAGAAACATTAGAAGTGAAATATAAGGGGAAGAATATTTCAGATATTCTTGAAATGACTGTTGAGGATGGAGTTGCATTCTTCGAAAATATACCAAAGATACACCGAAAGCTACAAACAATTGTTGATGTTGGCTTAGGTTATGTAAAACTTGGACAACCAGCTACTACATTATCTGGTGGAGAAGCACAAAGAGTGAAGCTAGCTTCTGAATTGCATAAACGCTCATCAGGAAAAACTTTCTATATACTGGATGAGCCTACAACTGGTTTACATGTAGATGATATTTCAAGGCTACTGGTTGTTTTACAAAGATTGGTGGAAAATGGAGATACGGTTCTTGTTATAGAGCATAACCTTGATGTTATTAAAGCAACGGATTATATTATTGATATAGGTCCAGAGGGTGGAGACAAGGGTGGAACTATATTAGGTACTGGAACACCAGAAAAAATTGCAAATCTTAAAGGCTCCTATACAGGGAAGTACTTAAAGGGAATATTAGATAGAGATAAAAAAAGAATGAAAAGTATTATAGATCAAGCAGCTAAAATAGCAACAACGTAAGAGCATAAAAGGGTGGGATACTTTTAGAAGATAGTTTTTCAAAAAGTATTCCATCCTTTTTTACCTTTTTCTTTTTACATAACTTCTTCTGAATAGCAATAAAGATACATATGATTAATAGGAGTGTTTTAGAATAAATGTATATGCTGAAACTTTTTCAACTTGTTTAACGTATAGAAATATAGAACAAGATATTAATTATTCTAGATTAACTTTTGCGTATAAAAACTGAAAATGCTACTGCCATTAATTTAATTAGGGAATAAAGAAATGGAATTGTCTTTTGAAATCATAAACTATTGTTTACTATTCGGATGGAGGAATGAAAGATGGCTGATGAGAAAAAAAGAATTTTAAAATTAGTAGAGAGTGGCAAACTAAGTGTAGATGAAGCGTTAAAGCTAATGGAGAAGGTAGACGAGGAACATAGTAAACAACCAATTAAAGAATTTGAAAAAGTACAGTTTAATGAGAAAAAGAAAGAGCCTAATTTTAACTTTCAATCAGCGAAAGGTAAGCTTTTTGATTTAATGGATAGCACCATAAAAAAAGTAAAAGAAGTTGATCTTGATTTTAATTTCGGTCATTTTGAAGAAGTATCACATATTTTTCAATATAGTAGTATTGTCCCGAAGAAAATCGATATTGATATACCGAATGGGGAAGTAGAGTTAATACCATGGGATCAAGAAGAAGTAAGTATTGAATGTAAAGCTAAAGTGTATCGAGTGAATTCTGTAGAGGAAGCAAAGAACGTATTCTTGAAAGAAGTGCTTGTTAATGTGACAGAGGAATTATTAGAAGTTCAAACAAATCACAAGTGGATGAAAGTAATGACAAAAGTGTATATTCCTAAAACATCCTATTCCTCTGTTATTGTAAGACTTTTTAATGGTCCTATCACGACGTTTGACTTACATGCAGAAAAGCTCTATGCGAAAACGGCAAACGGCAAAATCTTGCTAAAGGCAGGTAATAATACAATGGTTGAAGCAGATGCTGCCAATGGAAGTATTACAATAGAGAACAGCAATATGAAAAAACTAGATGCCGAAACGATAAATGGTGCCATAACAGTGGATGGATATTTCCAAATAGTAGACTTACAATCTTTCAATGGTAACATAACATGTACAAATTATTCCGAGGAATGTGAAATACTTGATTTTCAAGCAACAACAGGTAGTATAGATGCCTTCTTACCACAAGCTTTATCAGTGAATGGGGCATTAAGAAGCAATTTTGGTGGATTTAATGTCGAATTAGAGGGTATACAAATAATTGACGAGAAAAATGATGTTTTGCAAAAAACATTGAATTTTAAATCGATTTTAGAAAGTGAGCAAAATACAAAGATTGAAGCAAACACAAAAACAGGTACCATTACTATTAAAAAGTTAGAAGAAAGAAGTGAATCATAATTGAAGCAATTAATACGTTCAAAGCACAATAGAAAACTAGCGGGTGTAATAGGTGGAATAGCACAACGAGTTAATATTAATGCTAACTTATTAAGACTTATCTTTATCATTGGGCTGTTTGCTACAGGTTTCTTCCCGTTAGTATTTATCTATCTCTTATTAATTTATGTAATGCCTAATGAGGTGTAATGATAAATGAGATGGATAATAGGTATACTTATCAATGCAGTGTTTTTTATAGCATTATCAGGGCTCTTTCAAGAATCCTTTTATATTTCAGGAGTAGAAGCAGCTATAGGAGCAAGTATTGTACTATCATTGTTAAATATTATAGTAAAGCCAATCTTGATTCTATTGACATTACCTGTCACAATCTTATCTCTAGGTCTGTTTCTCTTTGTAATCAATGCACTTACACTATCCTTAACCGACCACTTAATGGGAAATAATTTTGAGATTTCAAGTTTTGGCATGAGTTTATTCTTTAGTATACTACTATCACTTTGCAATCTAGTCATTCAAAGTACGCTACTTAAAAGTGATAAAAGATAATTTTGTATATAAGAAGTAAAACAGCTGTAACTCTTGTGTATTAAACTCCTGCTGTGGAGAATAACTCATATTGAGAGAAGCAATTAAAAAATACTATGACGAACTTCCAAGATACTATTTGAAGGTTATAGACAAAAATGATTTAGGAAGAATAAAAAAGATTTTTTACTGCTGATTGGAGTGGAAAGCGAACCCCTGTAACGGAAATCATCCTCCCATTCAGTGGAGTGTTTAAATATGCTACATTATATTCCCCCTCAACTCCATTGAGGGGTTTCTCGACAAGCTGAGGCTACCTATTTAGGTAGCCTTTTTACACTGTTTCTATAGTTATCGTATATTTTAAGATGGTTATATGGCATATATTAATCGAAAAATGCTAAAATAAGGTGAATGTGCAATTTTTTAAACAATTGCAACTTAAACAGCAGTGAACCTTGAAGGAGGAGCTCCATGGCTAAAGTATTAATCAAAGATGTTATTGAAGAATTCGAATTAGAAATTATAAGTGGTGAAGAGGGTATTAACAGACCGATAACGGTTAGTGATATATCAAGACCAGGATTAGAAATGGCTGGTTATTTTAATTTTTATCCAGCAGAGCGTGTTCAAGTATTAGGAAAAACCGAATTAACCTTTGCTGAAAGATTAACAGATGAAGATAGAAAAGAGAGATTGTATAAACTATGTAGTGATACTACACCAGGAATAATCATTACAAGAAATATGGAAGTACCTGCGGAATTATTAGAAGCATCAGAAGAGCTAGCAGTACCAGTGTTGCGTGCTAAGCACAAAACTTCCTTATTCTCTAGTCGATTAACTAATTTTCTTGAGAGAAAGCTAGCACCAACTACAGCCGTTCATGGTGTACTCGTAGATATTTATGGAGTAGGCGTTTTAATAACTGGTAAAAGCGGTGTAGGTAAAAGTGAAACAGCATTAGAATTAGTAAAGCGAGGACACCGATTAGTTGCTGACGATTGTGTAGAGATTCGCCAAGAGGATGAGGGACTAATAGTAGGAAGCTCTCCACAATTAATAGAACACTTACTAGAGATTCGTGGTTTAGGAATTATTAATGTTATGACTTTATTTGGTGCGGGAGCAGTACGAAGCCATAAGAAAATTTCAATGGTCATGTCGCTTGAATTATGGGAGCAAAATAAACAATATGACCGCTTAGGCTTAGATGAAGAAAAAATGAAAATTATTGATACAGAAGTAACAAAGCTGACAATACCTGTTCGACCTGGAAGAAACTTAGCCGTTATCATTGAAGTAGCAGCTATGAATTTCCGACTAAAACGAATGGGAGTAAATGCAGCAGAACAATTTACAAACAAATTAGCTAATGTAATTTCAGATGACAAACGGTAAATTATTTTTGAAAGCTACTTGAGCAAATAGAAACATTAGATAATAAAGGGTTGGCTACACGACTAGAGGGGACAGCCCTTTAATAAGGGAGGATAAATGAATGGGAGATGTTAAACCAATTGATCCAATAGCATTTTCGCTTGGACCAATTGATGTTCGTTGGTATGGAATTATTATTGGATCTGGACTTATTCTAGCGTTAATTCTTGCAATTAGAGAAGGTAATAGAAGAGGTCTAGGAAAAGATGATTTCCCTGACCTAATGCTTTGGGCTATTCCAATAGCCATCATAAGTGCAAGGATTTATTATGTATTATTTGAATGGTCTTATTATAAAGATCATTTAGGGGAAATTCCACAAATTTGGAATGGTGGGATTGCTATACACGGTGCTTTAATCGGTTCTGTCCTAACTGCATACATATTTACACAGAAAAAAGGGATTTCTTTTTGGAAAGTGGCAGATATAGCTGCACCAAGTATTATATTAGGTCAAGCAATTGGACGCTGGGGCAATTTTATGAACCAAGAAGCCCATGGTGGAGAAGTAACACGTTCATTCTTAGAAGGGTTACATTTACCAGATTTCATTATTAATCAAATGTATATTAACGGAACATACTATCATCCGACTTTTCTTTATGAATCGCTATGGAATATAGTAGGATTCATTATCCTTCTAGCTTTACGTAAGGTGAACTTGCGCAATGGTGAAATATTCTTATCCTATGTTATTTGGTATTCTATCGGGCGTTTCTTTATCGAAGGGATGAGAACAGATAGTTTAATGATAGGCGATCTTCGAATGGCTCAATTAATATCACTTGCTCTTATTATTATAGCTATTGTAGCAATGGTCTTTAGAAGAAAAAGTGGGATGGCTAATACTCATTATTTAGATACCAATACGGTCAAAAATAAATAGTCAGATTTATAAAATAGCAACTATACTAGATTTACCAATGATTAGTACGTTTGGGGAAATAGGAAAGGGATGTAGTCAAGTGAAGCAATCTATTAATACCGTATTGTTTGATTTAGATGGGACACTAATAGATACGAACGAATTAATTATCTCATCTTATTTACATACATTAAATCATTACTTTCCTGAAAAGTATGGAAGAGAAGATATTATTCCTTTTATGGGCCCAACACTGAGGGAAGTATTTGAATCGGTGGATCCATTAAAAGTCGATGATATGATAACAATGTATAGAACGTATAACCGTGCACAGCATGACAAAATGGTGACAATCTTTAATGGAGTATACGAGACAGTTAAGGAATTAAAGCAAAGAGGCTATAAATTAGGTATTGTAACTACAAAACGATTAGATGCTGTTCAGATGGGGTTAAAGCTAACCAAGTTAGATGAGTTCTTTTCTGTAATTGTGGCATTAGATCATGTGAAGAAAGCGAAGCCTGATCCAGAACCAGTATTCCTTGCTTTGAAAGAATTGGGAGCTTCTGCTAGTGAATCCATCATGGTAGGAGATAACAAACATGATATTCTAGCTGGGAAAAATGCTGGAACTTTAACTGCAGGAGTTTCATGGTCGCTTAAAGGGAGAGAATACTTAAAAGGATATAATCCAGATTATATTTTTGATAGTATGCTTGATTTACTTTCCATTCCGGAATTGAAGCCAGAATGAGAAAAACAGTAAGATTTCCTGTAAGTGGAGCAAACTCTTTATGGCATATTTATAAAACAGTACCTTTCTTAAAAGTCATGAAGAATTTTTCGGTTATTCAAATAGCAAGATATATGCCATTTCTTAAAATGAAAAACTGGATGTATAGAAAGCTACTTAAAATGAAGGTTGGAGAACAAACTTCTTTTGCCTTAATGGTGATGGTTGATATTATGTTTCCTGAGAAAATTAAAGTAGGAAAAAATAGTGTTATCGGATATAACACAACGATATTAGCACATGAATATTTAATTACGGAATACCGAATCGGTGAGATTGTTATCGGTGATGAAGTAATGATAGGAGCTAATTCAACTATCTTGCCTGGTATTACAATAGGAGATGGAGCAATTGTATCTGCATGTACACTAGTCCATAAGGATGTTCCAGCAGGAAGTTTTGTTGGAGGAAATCCAATGAGAGTTATTTATACAGCAGAAGAAATGGAACAAAGAAAGAAAAAGGAACCAGTATTTATTATAGACCAATAATCATTAGACCTATCATAATTAAATATGGATTTATGGTAGGTTCTTTTTATATACTCTTTTATCAGAAAATATAGAATGTTTATCTTTTTTCTTGACCTATTTAAGGTGGAAGAGTACACTAAAAACAACTTCTTTAATTTGTTAGCATATTAGCGAACTAAAGCATTTCGGAAAATTCAACTATTGAGGTGTAAAGATGAGTAGCCTATTTATGTTTGAAAAGCCACTAGGTATGAGAGATACTTTACCTGCAATATATGAGCAGAAAAATAGAGTAAAGCAAAAAATGGATACAGAAATAAAAAAGTGGGGTTATCAATTTATGGAGACCCCAACATTAGAATATTATGAAACTGTCGGATCTGCATCTGCAATCTTAGACCAGCAACTTTTCAAATTATTAGATCAGCAAGGACAGACATTGGTATTAAGACCAGATATGACAGCACCAATTGCTAGAGTTGCAGCATCCAAATTACTAACAGAAGAAATGCCTTTGCGTCTTGCTTATAATGCTTCTGTGTTTCGTGCACAGCAAAGAGAGGGCGGAAGACCAGCAGAGTTTGAACAGATTGGTGTGGAGTATATTGGAGATAAGACAATTAGTGCAGATGGAGAAGGTATATCTTTATTAATTTCTTCTTTAGGAGAAGCTGGTGTTCAACATTTTCAAGTTTCTGTTGGACATATTGGATTTGTACGAAATTTTTTTCATCAAGTATTAGGAACGCAAGAAAGAGTGGAAAGTCTAACAAAATATTTATATGAGAAAAACTATGTAGGATATCGAAATCATGTAGAACAATTAGCGTTATCTAGTATTGATAAACAGCGATTAAATGATTTCTTGAAGCTTAGAGGAACGAAAGAAATTATCTCTCTTGCTTCTCAGCTACTAGAAGGTGTGGAGGGTTCTGAAGCCATTGAAGAACTAAAACAGCTGTGGGATATACTGGTTGATTATGGAGTAGAAGACAAAGTGAAATTTGACCTTTCTCTTGTGAGCCATATGAGTTATTACACTGGTATTGTTTATGAGGTTTATGCAGAAAGAGTTGGATTCCCTCTAGGAAGTGGTGGAAGATATGATCTTTTACTAGAAAAATTCGGAAAAAAAACAGGTGCAACTGGCTTTGCCATACGTATGGACCGACTTTTAGAAGCGTTAGGAAGAGTAGAAGAATCTCAAGATATTCAATGTATTTTATTTAGTATGGAAAGAAGAAAAGAAGCCTTCCAATTAGCAGCAAAAATGAGATCAGCAGGTAAACAAGTTATTACACAAGATATTAATGGTGTAAAAGATGTAGATGCTTGTACAAAACAATATAATGAAATTATTTTATTAGTAGGTAAAGCAGGAATGGAGGTTGTCAAATGAGTAATATGTTAACAATCGCTATGCCAAAGGGAAGAATATTTGATGAAGCCGCTGACCTTTTACGAGAAGCTGGTTTTCAGTTACCTGCAGAATTTGATGATTCTAGAAAATTAATTATAAATGTAGAAGAGGAAAATTTTCGATTCATTTTAGCTAAGCCAATGGATGTTCCCACTTATGTGGAACACGGTGTAGCTGATTTAGGTATCGCTGGTAAGGACGTTATGTTAGAGGAAGAAAGAGATGTTTATGAGCTACTAGATTTGCATATTAGTGCTTGTTATTTAGCAGTGGCAGGTCTTCCGAATACTGAGTTGAATGAAATTGCACCAAGAATTGCAACCAAATATCCGAATCTAGCAGCAGCGTATTTCCGTGAGCAAGGATCACAAGTAGAAATTATTAAGTTAAATGGTTCTATTGAGCTTGCTCCTATTATTGGTTTATCAGACCGTATTGTAGATATTGTTTCTACAGGAAAAACACTTGTAGAAAATGGCTTAGTAGAATATGAAAGAATAGTAGACATCACTTCCAGATTAATTGTTAATCCAGCTAGCTATCGAATGAAAGATCAAAGAATTAGTGAGATAGTGGAGCGTTTGAATGAAGTGGTAAAGGATAAACAGTTTATAAAATGAGAGCACTAAAAAGATAATTATCGATTTCAATTTAGAAGATTTTGTAACTATTACTAATCATGTGGTGAGGCGTCTGGTCGACTCCTACGGGATTAAGAGATCGCTTGTAGATGAGTCCCTGGTTTGATATACATTCCAATAGTATTGCTTTTTTCAATCACTTCAAAATAATACGAAAGGAGTATTCTAATGAAGATAGTAACAGATATAAAAGGTGTTAATTTAAAACGCTCCGTTGATGCTGGCACAGCAGAGCAAAGAAATGCCGTGTTGGAAATTATTAGAAACGTTCAAAAAAATGGAGATATAGCATTAAAGGAATATACAGAGAAGTGGGATGGAGCAAAGCTTTCCACTCTTACTGTCAAGGAAGAAGAAATTAGGGAAGCTTATAAAGAAGTGGAAGAAGAAATGATTTCTATTTTAAAGGAAGCAGCAGAAAATATTAGAAATTATCACATCAAGCAGTTGAAAAGTTCTTGGAGTTTTTCTCAAGAAAATGGTTCCATACTTGGCCAAAGGATATTGCCTTTAGATTCAGTAGGCGTTTATGTACCAGGTGGCACTGCTGCTTATCCGTCCTCTGTTTTAATGAATGTTATTCCAGCAAAAGTTGCAGGTGTGGAGAGAATTGTAATGGTATCTCCTCCAAATGAAGATGGAAAATTACCAAGCGCTGTACTAGTAGCAGCAGACATTGCAGGTGTAAAGGAAATATATAAAGTTGGTGGAGCTCAGGCTGTTGCTGCTTTAGCATATGGTACGGAATCGATTAAAAGTGTAGATAAGATTGTTGGACCTGGAAATATTTTTGTTGCTCTTGCAAAAAGAGAAGTATTTGGAGATGTGGCAATTGATATGATTGCAGGTCCAAGTGAAATTGCTATTTTAGCAGATAGCACTGCTTTTACCCACGAAATAGCAGCAGATTTACTATCACAGGCTGAGCACGATGAAAGAGCTTCTTCTATCTTAGTAACGACCTCTAGCAAGTTAGCAGAAGAGGTATCAGAGGAAGTGGAGAAGCAATTACAGACTCTCCCTCGAAAAGAAATAGCTACAAAGTCTATTAATAACTATGGAATGATTCTAGTTGCTGAGACATTAGAAGAAGCAGCTGAAGCAATTAATGCAATGGCTCCAGAACATTTAGAAATTATGACAGAAGATCCTGAAGCGTTATTACCATTTATACGTCATGCAGGTTCTATCTTTCTAGGAAGATATAGTTCAGAGCCAGTTGGCGATTATTTTGCTGGGACCAACCATGTCTTGCCAACGAATGGAACAGCCAAATTTTCGAACCCTTTAAATGTGGATGATTTCCAAAAGAAATCAAGTGTTATTCATTATAGTAAAACTGCATTCGAGGAAAATGCCCATAAAATTGCGAAATTCGCCAGATTAGAAGGATTAGAAGCACATGCACGGGCAATTGAAGCAAGAAAAAATTAAATCTAACGCAAAAAGGAGGAGTACCCTATGGGAAGAACAGCAGCAATTAATCGTAAAACAGGAGAAACAAATATTCAGCTTTCCTTCAATGTAGACGGAGAAGGGGTTTCAGAAATAGATACAGGCGTGCCGTTTATGAATCACATGCTTGATCTTTTTACCAAGCACGGACAATTCAATTTAACTGTTCAAGCAAATGGTGATATAGAGGTAGATGATCATCATACAACAGAAGATATTGGGATTTGTTTAGGACTTGCATTAAAGGATGCATTAGGAGATAAAAGAGGGATTAAAAGATACGGAAATAGCTTTGTTCCAATGGACGAAACATTAGCACAAGTTGTTATTGATTTAAGCAATCGACCTCATTTAGAGTTTCGAGCAGAGTTCCCTAGTGATAAGGTGGGGACATTTGATACAGAGCTTGTTCATGAATTTTTATGGAAATTTGCATTAGAAGCGAGAATGAATTTACATGTGATTTTACACTATGGTAAAAATACGCATCATATGATTGAAGCCATTTTTAAAGCATTAGCACGTGCATTAGATGAAGCAACTACTATTGATCCTAGAATAAAAGGTATTCCTTCTACGAAAGGAATGCTATAAATGATCGGTATCATTGACTATGGAATGGGAAATTTATTCAGCGTTAGCAAGGCTTTGGAGCGTTTAGATGCAGCTTATTTTATTTCGGAGAATAAAGAAGAGCTTCTTCAAGCAGATGCACTAATTCTGCCTGGAGTGGGAGCATTTAAGGATGCAATGGAAAGACTAAATGAAACGGGTTTAACACAAATGATTCATGCTTTTGTAGAGAGTGGCAGGCCATTGTTAGGTATTTGCTTAGGAATGCAGCTTTTATTTGATGAAAGTGAAGAACATGGAATTAATCAAGGCTTAAAGCTACTTCCAGGAAAAATAGTGCGATTTTCTGGTATCTCTGAAGAGGGAGAGTCCTATAAAGTTCCTCATATGGGATGGAATAAGCTTTCCTTTAAGCAAAGTTCTTTCCTTACAGATAACCTAGTAGAAGATTATGCCTATTTTGTTCATTCTTACTATGCAGATACAGAAGATGAAATGATAATAGCGAGCTGTTCTTATTATAAAGAAGTACCTGCAGTTGTTGGAGCAGGGAATGTATATGGTATGCAATTTCACCCTGAAAAGAGTAGTAAATTGGGGATGCAATTATTAAGTAATTTTACAGATTTGATCAAGAAAGGATGAACAACATGGGGTTCACTTTATATCCAGCCATTGATATGAGAGGCGGAAAATGTGTTAGATTGCTACAAGGAGACTATGATAAAGAAACCGTTTATGGAGATTCTCCTTTTGAAATGGCAAAGAGCTTTGCAAGTCAAGGAGCAAGTTGGATTCATATGGTTGATCTTGATGGAGCGAAGGATGGAAGAAGGGTGAACGACGCATTTGTTATTAAGGCAGCAAAAGAGCTTGATGTTCCTATTCAGATAGGTGGAGGAATTAGAACAGAAGAAGATATTGCTCATTATTTAGATAACGGTGTATCAAGAGTTATTATTGGAAGCATTGCTGTTTCTCAACCAGAGTTTGCGATGGACATGATTAAAAAATACGGAAAAGCTATTGCTATAGGAATTGACGCGAAAAATGGGTTTGTAGCAACACATGGATGGATTTCCACTTCGGAAATAAAAGCAATTGAATTAGGAAAGAGATTCGCTGATGCTGGGTGTGAAACGTTTATTTTCACTGATATAGCAACAGATGGCATGTTAAGTGGTCCAAACCTTACTGCTATAGAAGAGATGGCAATTGTTACACAGAAAGAAGTAATTGCGTCTGGTGGAGTAAGTAGTATTAATGACCTTCAACTTCTTAAAGAGAAGCATGTTAATGGTGTCGTAGGTGCAATAATAGGTAAAGCCCTGTATGAAGGGCGTTTTAGTCTACAAGAAGCTTTATTACATATGTAATGATGTCGGCATACTAGGGGGATCAAGAAATGTTAACGAAAAGGATTATTCCATGTCTAGATGTGAAAGATGGCCGAGTGGTTAAAGGAATACAATTTGTTCAGTTAAGAGATGCAGGAGATCCAGTCGAATTAGCAAGATTTTATGATGAGCAAGGAGTGGATGAATTAGTATTTCTTGATATCTCTGCTTCTCATGAAGGTAGGAAGACAATGACAGATGTTGTTAAAGCCGTTGCATCTGAATTGGCTATTCCTTTTACCGTTGGTGGGGGAATCAATACATTAGAAGATATGAAGAGAATCTTAAGAGCTGGTGCCGATAAGGTATCCTTAAATACAGCCGCTGTATTGAACCCAGCTCTTATTCAAGAAGGATCCAACTTTTTTGGGGCACAATGTATTGTTGTTGCTATTGATGCTAAATATGATGAAGCATTAGGATCTTGGCGTGTCTACACACATGGTGGTAGAACGCCAGTGGATAAAGAAGTAGTGGAGTGGGCGAAAGAAGTGGTTTCATTAGGTGCAGGTGAAATCCTATTAACAAGCATGGATTCAGATGGAGAAAAACAAGGCTTTAATATAGCTCTTACAAAAGCTGTAAGTGAGGCTGTATCTGTACCAGTAATTGCTTCTGGTGGAGCAGGTAGTCATGAGCATTTTGAGGAAGCATTTCGAGAAGGAAAAGCAGATGCTGCACTTGCTGCTTCTATATTTCACTATAAAGAAACTTCAGTTCATGAAGTAAAGGAATACTTGAAAGAAAAGGGAGTGCCTGTTCGATGAATATAGATGACTTGAAGTTTGATGAAAAAGGACTAATTCCAGCGATAGTACAAGATGCTTCTACTAAAGAAGTACTTACTTTAGCATATATGAACAAGGAATCTTTAAAGAAAACATTAGATTCTGGTGAAACATGGTTTTTTAGCCGTTCTAGACAAGAGCTTTGGCATAAAGGAGCAACTAGTGGAAATACCCAATCAGTTCTCGAAATGAAGTATGATTGTGATCAAGACGCATTAGTGGTGATAGTTTCACCAACAGGTCCTGCTTGTCATAATGGGACTTCTAGTTGTTTTGTCGAAAGTATTTACGTAAATAAAGACAAGAGCTTAACAGAAAGCACGGATTATCAAATACTGGCTAATCTAGAGAGAGTCATTGCTGATAGAGAAATAAATCGCCCAGAAGGAGCTTATACTACGTATTTATTTGAGAATGGAGTAGATAAGATCTTGAAGAAAGTTGGGGAGGAAGCAGCAGAAGTTATTATTGCTGCTAAGAACAGAGATACAGAAGAGTTAAAATGGGAAGCATCTGATCTTATTTATCATTTATTCGTTCTTCTAAGAGAGCAAAAGCTTCCATTCACAGAAATATTAAAGGTTTTAGAAACAAGACACCAAGAAAAAGATACAAAATAATAAGTAGATGTCTATAAGCACGGTTCAGACCTTCTATATAGTAATCGGTGAAATTAAATTTTTCCCGGTTGTTAATAGATAAATGGTCAAGAAAAACCATTGCTTGAGACATCTTTTCTTATTATAATGAGAAATTATAAATGGATTTATATTTACATTTTTCTAAGTATCTTCACTGAAACCTTTACATTATGGTATACTAGTTTGGTTGAAGATATAATTTATCACTAACTAACATATTAATGGTTAAGAAGCTTATAAAGCTTATAGATTTTGGAGGATTTATGAATAATAACTCAAGAATAGTACAACCAGTGGGTAAACTTATTCCATTTAATCCTACAGGCGAATATTATTTTTCTAAAGGAATTAAAGCATATCATCAAAGAGATTACTATAAATCTCTAAAATATTTAAAAAGGGCACTCGCTTTAGAGCCAGGAGAGCCAATGATTGCTTGTCAACTTGCTATTGTCTATGCAGATATTGGAGAGTATCAAAAATCAAATGAATTGCTTCATCTGATCATAGAAGAATTAGATGAAAACATGGAAGAGTGTTATTATTTCTTAGCAAATAATTACGCTCATTTAGGCTTCTTTAAAGATGCCTATTATCATGCGAAATTATATTTGAGCCTAACGGAAGAAGATGGCGAATTTGTGGAAGAGACAGAAGATTTGATGGAAATCTTATCTTTAGAATCAGATGAGCTAGAAGAAGAGGATTATCATGAAGAGGATTTGATATCTAGACAAGATCAAGCAAGAACATTACTAGAATCAGGTAATTTTTCAGAAGCAGCAGATGCTTTAACTCGAGTAGTAAAGGATTACCCAGAATATTGGTCTGCTCATAATAATTTAGCTCTTGCTTATTTTTACTTAGGGGATACCAAAAAGGCAAATGATATACTAGACCAAGTATTACAAAAAAACATGGGGAATTTACATGCATTATGTAATAAGCTAGTATTTGCTTATTATGAAAATAATGTTACCTACCGAGATGAATTAGTGGGAATACTACGTAAGATTAATCCTATATCCATTGATCATCAATTTAAATTAGGTACCACTTTTGCTTTAATAAAAGAATATGATCTTGCTTATCATTGGTTAGGGAAGATTTATAAGCATGGATTTCAAGGCGATGGTTCTTTCTACTATTGGTTAGCATATTCTGCGTATTTCACTGGGAAAGAACAAACGGCAAAGAGAGCTTGGAAAATGGTTCTTCAGCATAATCCAGAAAAAGATGGGCAAGAGCCTTGGAGTGACCAAAAGAACCAGTTGGATGGATTTGAAAATCATCTATCTTCTATCCTAAAAAGGTTGGAGAGTGAGCATTTAGAAGAAAGATTATTTGCTGCTTTTCTAACCTATATTTCTAGTAAGAAGGAAGATATCCTTTCGTCTCTTAAGGAAAAAAACCTTAAACCACAATCTGGTCTAGAAAAGGAATATTTAGCGTATGTTCTGAACGGAGAAGAAATAAGTAATCCATATCTAGTTGCTGCACATCATACTGCTATGAATCTATATCATAATAATCAACCTATTGGAATCCAACAGGCGAGTATGTATTTAACTTTGTTCTCTGTTTTCACAGAGATGCAAGATAAAGGGATACTGATAAAAAACTATGATGCTAGTGCTGCAGCGATAGAATATCTTTGGTATCAATACAGACAGAAGAGAAAATCTCAACAGCAGCTTGCAAATCAATATGGTGTATCTACATCGACCATACAAAAATACGTGAAAATGATGAAGCCGTTCTTAACATCTGCACACTTGTAGTATTTTATACATTATCAAATAAGCCATTGGTTGAAGAATCATCCGATGGTTTTGTTACATATATGATTTATTTGAGCATAATTTTGGACGAAATTATTGGTCTCTTATAGGATAGTAATAGAAGGTCATACTTATAATACAGGAATAGGTAGTTTTTAATCAGTAACTAAAAGAATGGAATATTAGGGAGATGAAATAGATGTCAGAAGAAAAAATTTATGATGTGATTATTATTGGAGCAGGTCCTGCTGGAATGACGGCTGCAGTGTATACCTCTCGTGCAAATCTTTCTACATTAATGATTGAAAGAGGAATTCCTGGTGGACAAATGGCTAACACAGAGGAAGTAGAAAATTTCCCAGGGTTTGAAAGTATTTTAGGACCAGATTTATCGAATAAAATGTTTAACCATGCTAAGAAATTTGGCGCTGAATATGCGTATGGAGATATTAAAGAGATTATCGATGGTAAGGAATATAAAACGGTAAAAGCTGGTTCAAAGGAATACAAAGGAAGAGCTATCATTATTTCTACAGGTGCAGAATACAAGAAAGTAGGAGTTCCTGGGGAGAAAGAATTAGGCGGTAGAGGAGTATCTTATTGTGCCGTGTGTGATGGAGCATTCTTTAAGAATAAACGACTATTTGTAATTGGTGGGGGAGATTCTGCTGTAGAAGAAGGGGTTTATTTAACAAGATTTGCATCACAAGTTACGATTGTGCATAGAAGAGATGAATTACGTGCACAGAAAATTCTTCAACAAAGAGCATTTGACAATGAAAAAGTAGATTTTATATGGAATCATACGATTAAGGCAATTAATGACAAAGAAGGTAAGGTAGGAAGTGTTACGCTTGTTTCTACTGTGGATGACACAGAGCAAGAATTAGAGGCAGATGGAGTATTTATCTATATTGGAATGTTACCATTATCTAAGCCTTTCGGGAACTTAGGGATTACGAATGAAAATGGTTATATTGAGACTAATGATCAAATGGAAACAAAAGTGCCTGGTATTTTTGCAGCAGGAGATATTCGTGAGAAAACTTTACGCCAAATTGTCACAGCAACTGGTGATGGAAGTATCGCTGCTCAAAGTGCTCAACATTATATAGAAGAGCTAGCAGAATCTTTAAAGAAATAGTCGTTAAAGTGTCATTCGGTTTTAACTGGAATGTAACAGTAGTGAAACATATTTGGGGTATGATATAAGTAGAAATTGACCCCCTTTTAAGATATATATTTTTATCTCACATAGGCTGTTTATAGCCTATGTTTTTTTTTTGTTTGTGGTGAGAATTTTATTATCGCGAATACCCCTTTTATTTTCGAAAAATATCATTATTCTTTATATGGGTAATAAACTCTACCCCTTTTTCTCCTGAATAAGGTAAGTTCCTGGAATGAAGTAGCCTAGATGCAACATCTTTAAAAGAAGTTAGAAGGAAAGAACGAAACTCCTGATTGGTGATAGATGGTTTTATAAGAAGGAAATAATCTTTAAAGGCTTTTATATGTGCGAGGAGATTATAGATAGAGCAAGTGGGGCAGTATTATTGATGTATCTGTATAATCATGGAAAAACAGCTGCAGTTTGGATATTGTACATTAGTAATGATATCCTCTTCTTTTATGCCTAAGTAAAAATCTTTTTCTTCTTTATAGCCATTTAAATAGATATTGGTTCCTTGCATTAGTGATGGATAACTGGCATGTGATACTCTTAAAGAAGCAACTTCTAATTTTTGAAGTGTAATACTCTTTTTAACCTCATTTACATACACTAATAACACATCCCTTCTCTAAATAACTAATTCCACTTAACCTAATGAGACTCCTCTATAATTGGAAATGGCATTTTATTGTGGGGAATTCACAATAATAGTATAATAAAAGGAATGAATAAAGGATCAACCATACATAGAGTTCTAACATGGGGGTGAAAAGGTTTGCAACGTGTAACAAATTGTTTATTACTGAAAGATAATAAAGTATTACTTTTACAAAAACCAAGACGCGGATGGTGGGTAGCACCAGGAGGGAAAATGGAACCAGGTGAATCTGTCCGTGATTCTTGTATTAGAGAATATAGAGAAGAAACTGGGATTTATTTAAGAAATCCGAATATTAAAGGGATATTTACCTTTATTATTAAAGACGGAGATAAAATTACTTCAGAGTGGATGATGTTTACCTTTTTTGCAACAAATGCTGACGGAATAAATGTAGATGAATCAGAAGAAGGTAAATTATGTTGGCATGATCTTCAGGATATTAGGAATTTACCGATGGCAGAAGGAGATTATCACATATTAGATTATATGATCCATGGAAATGGCATTATATATGGAACCTTTACTTATACACCTGATTTTGAGTTAATTAGTTATCGATTAGATCCAAGCTAATAGGAGGAATAGAAAATGAGTACAAGTAGTACGGTGGTAGAGCCGCAGGTAGTAATTATCACAGGAATGTCTGGAGCAGGAAAAACGGTTGTGATTCAAAGCTTTGAGGACTTAGGATTTTTTTGTGTCGATAACTTGCCGCCGACACTTTTACCAAAGTTTCTCGAACTCATGAAAGAGTCAGAGAATAAGATGAATAAAGTAGCTCTTGGGATGGATCTGCGAGGTAGAGAATTTTTTGATGATTTGGTTGCTGCACTAGATAGTCTAGCTCAATCTTGGGTGGTCCCTAAGATTCTATTTCTTGATGCAGATGATAATGCTTTAGTAAGAAGATATAAAGAGACAAGAAGAGCTCATCCTCTAGCACCTTCTGGTTTACCACTTGAAGGAATTAAGTTAGAAAGAGAACTTTTAGAAGAATTAAAAGGTAGAGCGCAAATTATGTATAATACCTCCCAAAGCTCGCCAAGAGAACTTAGAGAGAAAATCCTAAAGGAGTTCTCAGAAGACAAAAAAACTATTTTTAATGTAAATGTAATGAGTTTTGGATTTAAACACGGAATTCCAATTGATGCAGATTTAGTTTTTGATGTACGCTTTTTACCAAACCCTCATTACGTTGAGCATATGAGACCAAAAACAGGACTGGACGTTGAGGTGTCTAGCTATGTATTGAAATGGACGGAGACAAGTCAATTCTTAGAAAAAGTCATAGACTTACTAGCATTTATGCTACCTCAATATAAACGTGAAGGAAAATCACAGCTTGTTGTTGCAATAGGCTGTACTGGTGGTCAACATCGCTCGGTAGCTTTATCAGAGTATATTGGTCATCACTTTGAAAAGGATTATAGTGTCGTCATAACTCATCGTGATATGGAGAGGAGAAAGGAAAACAAAGCATGAGTGAAGATATACAGCAAAAGATTGTCATCATTGGTGGGGGAACAGGACTTTCTGTACTGTTAAGAGGGTTAAAGAAATATCCTGTTGATATAACGGCTATAGTTACCGTTGCAGATGATGGAGGAAGTTCTGGTAGATTAAGAAATGCCCTCGATATTCCTGCACCAGGTGATATTCGTAATGTGTTAGCGGCATTATCGGATGTAGAACCACTTGTGGAGGAAATGTTTCAGCATCGCTTCTCCAATAGTAAGGATTTAGATGGTCATTCATTAGGAAATTTAATTCTAGCAGCAATGACTTCAATTACAGGAAGTTTTCCGTATGCCATTCAAGAAATGAGTAAAGTACTGAATGTAAGAGGAAAGGTTTTACCTGCAACAAGTCATAATGTTATATTGAATGCATTAATGGAGGATGGATCAATCGTTGTTGGAGAATCAAGTATTCCTGAAGCAGGGAAAAGGATAAAAGAGGTTTTTCTCACACCAAGAGATGCAACTCCTCTGCCAGAGACTATTCATGCAATCGAACAAGCGGATTTGATTGTAATTGGACCGGGAAGTTTATATACAAGTATTTTACCTAATTTAGTGGTTCCTCCAATAAGGGAGGCAGTTCGCCAAGCAAAAGCTAGAAAAATTTATGTGTGTAATATAATGACACAAGCTGGTGAAACTTCTAATTACACAGCTAGTGACCATGTAAAGGCACTATACCATCACATGAATAATGATCCGTTTATTGATACCATCTTAGTGAATAAAAAGAACATACCAGCAAATGTTCAAGAAAGATATGATGAAGAAAAGGCAAAACCAGTATACTTTGATTTTGAGAAGCTTCAATCATTAGGACTTGATGTAATAGCTGGAGATATTCTTCAACTAGATGAAGGGGCTATTCGCCACAATACATTAGAAGTTGCAAAAATTCTCTATTCCATTCTAGACTCTTCTTTTAAGGTTAAATAGATGGGTCCTTAGATTCTCTTGGAAAAGAGAATTTTTTCTCTGTTTAAAGTACAAACAATTTGTAAAGGGGGTGAGGGGTAATGTCGTTTGCTTCGGAGACAAAAAAAGAACTAACCAATATTGAAGTAAAGAATTGCTGTGGAAAAGCAGAACTATCTGCACTAATTCAAATGAATGGTACGCTTTCTTTTTCTAATCAAAAATTAGTTGTGAATATTCAAACAGAAAATGCAGCTATTGCTAGAAGAATTTATACTTTAATCAAAAGGTATTTTGATATATCAGTGGAATTACTAGTACGTAAAAAAATGCGCTTGAAAAAAAATAATGTATATATTGTTCGTATATCTAATTATGGAAAAGAAGTGCTTCAGGAACTTAGTATTCTTACAGAGGGATTTGTGTTTACTCATGAAATTTCCCCTGAATTAGTAAAGAAGAAGTGCTGTAAAAGATCGTATTTAAGAGGTGCTTTTTTAGCTGGAGGTTCTGTTAATAATCCAGAGACCTCTTCTTATCATTTGGAAATATCCTCTTTATATAAAGAGCATATACATGCACTAAGCGAGCTAATGAATACCTTTGGTTTAAATAGTAAAATTTTAGAACGTAAAAAAGGGTTTATCACGTACTTAAAAGAAGCAGAAAAAATTACAGAGTTTTTAAATATCATCGGAGCTCATTCAGCACTATTGCGCTTTGAAGATATAAGGATTGTAAGAGATATGCGAAATTCTGTTAATAGACTCGTAAATTGTGAAACCGCCAACTTAAATAAAACGATTGGCGCAGCACTGAGACAAGTGGAGAATATTCGCTTTATTGATAGGACGGTAGGGTTAGAAATATTACCAGACAAACTGAGAGAAATTGCAGAGCTTAGAGTAGCATATCAAGATGTTACTTTAAAAGAGTTAGGGGAAATGGTTTCCTCAGGAAATATAAGTAAATCTGGAATTAATCATCGATTAAGAAAAATAGATGAAATTGCAGAATCTCTTCGCCATGGCGAAGAGGCAAGATAAAGAAGATGGGTCGAATATTGATCCATCTTCTTTTGTTATCAGAAATTTTTTGGAATTCGAAAATTAATCCTTGTTGCTTACAGCCAAATGAACATTTTCCTTGTATAATAGAAGAATGACTACTTTGGTGAAGGGATGGATGACTGATGGTCGAAAAAGAGGTTACAGTAACACTAAAATCAGGATTGCAAGCTAGACCTGCGGCTCTCTTTGTACAAGAAGCTAGTAATTTTTCAGCAGAAGTATTTATTGAGAAAGATGGAAGAACTGTAAACGCGAAAAGTATTATGGGGATTATGGGATTAGCCATAAATTCAGGGAGCACGATTAAATTGCTTGTTGAAGGCAGTGATGAAGTGGAAGCGCTTGAATTATTGAGTGGTCTATTAGAATCATGATTTATTATCGTTCAATATCTTTTACGTAAAAAAGCACCTGGCGCTATTATTAGCCAGGTGCTTCTTGTGGATTATTTATTCTTAGGATCTACAGAATTACGACTGATAACATGATCTACTAAACCATATTCTTTCGCTCTGTCTGCAGTCATAAAGTTATCGCGTTCTGTATCTCTTGCAATTACTTCGATTGGTTGACCAGTACGCTCAGATAGAATACCGTTTAACTTTTCGCGTAAGAAGAGAATTCTTTTTGCAGCAATTTCAATTTCTGTTGCTTGACCTTGAGCACCACCTAATGGTTGGTGAATCATTACTTCACTGTTCGGAAGTGCATAACGTTTACCCTTTGTACCAGCAGCTAATAAGAAAGCACCCATTGATGCTGCCATACCGATACAAATTGTTTGTACATTTGGTTTAATGTATTGCATTGTATCATAAATCGCCATACCAGCTGTAATGCTTCCGCCAGGGCTGTTGATATAAATAGATACATCTTTTTCTGGGTTCTCTGTTTCTAGGAATAAAAGCTGCGATACGATAGAATTTGCTACATTATCGTCGATTGCACTTCCTAACATAATAATACGATCTTTTAATAGACGAGAATAAATATCGTAAGCACGCTCTCCTCTATTTGTTTGTTCAATAACTGTAGGAATTAAATTCATGTAAAATCCTCCTTTTAAGTTCCTTATAAAAATTAAGTATTTTCCTGCTTCAGTATAAATACTCTATACTGTATGTAATCCTAATGATACACGGAAAAGTCAATTAAGGTCAAACATTAACACTTGAAAATAAGAAATATCATTCGACAATCTTATGTAGATAAGATAATGCTTGATTCACATACTTCCATCTTATGTTTTCCTTCTTCCATGATTCCCATTTCTTTTCTTTTTAAACCTTTAGTTGCAATAGAGTAGAACATAGAATATAATATGTAGGCATAACTTTATGTTTTGTCCTTGTGGTGTAACGGATAGCACGTAAGATTCCGGTTCTTAAAATGGGGGTTCGATTCCCTCCAAGGGCGTTAAAAGATGCTAGCAATTCCCAATAGGATGCTAGCATCTTTTTTTATAGAATATAAAAATGATCAAATTTACACAGTCAATACAGTGACAATTATGTAAATAGCTTATGATAGCCACTAATTCGTCAAATTCCACAAAAAATAGACGTTTATTAGTTGAATTCATCGTTTACTGGTGTTAGAATGAGTCTGTAGCAAGAAGTTCTTTTTTTGATTCACCCGGGACGTAAAATGTCTATGTGGGACTTATATTGACCACTGTAAGTGAAGGAGCTTTCATCACATGATTTCTTTGATAGAGATACAAAAAAGATTATTACCTGATTTACTTACAGTTATGCAAAAAAGGTACTATATTCTTCAGTATATAAAAAATATGCAACCTGTAGGAAGAAGGAGCTTGTCTGTAAGCCTTGGTTTGACAGAAAGAGTCCTTCGTAGTGAAGTCGAAGTTTTAAAGGATCAACAGCTTATACATATTACAAACATCGGCATGACAGTCACAGCTATAGGAGAAGAGGTACTGGAAAGTCTTACTAGTGTTATGAGAGATGTAACGGGTATTAACGAAATGGAGACTAATTTGCAACATAAGTTAGGCATTAATAGGGTTATTATTGTCGCAGGTGATAGTGATACTTCTCCATGGGTTAAAAAAGAATTAGGACTTGCAACAGCATCTTGTATGAAATCTCTCCTTATAGGAAATAATATCATCGCAGTTAATGGTGGCACCACTATGTCTTCTGTTGCTGAAGTACTTACACCTGATATTGCAACGGGCGAATTACTATTCGTTCCTGCGAGAGGTGGAATAGGAGAAGATGTAAAAAATCAAGCTAATACTATTTGTTCTAGGATGGCAGACCAAACCAAAAGTAAGCACCGTGTATTATATGCACCTGATGAGGTAAGTAAAGAAGTGTATAAAAGCATACTTACAGATCCTCAGATTAGCGATGTGCTTAAATTGATACGTTCTGCAAATCTTTTATTACATGGTATTGGTGAGGCACTTAGTATGGCAAAACGTAGAAATACGAGTGCAAGTGACCTTGAAAAACTAGTTCAAGTAGAAGCGGTAGGCGAAGCTTTTGGGTATTATTTTAATGAAGACGGGGAAGTAGTTCATAAGGTTCAAACAATTGGATTACGGCTTGATGAGCTTCCAAATGTACCAAATATTATAGCAGTAGCTGGTGGCGCTTCTAAATCAAAGGCTATTCGTGCTTATTTAAAACAAGCACCAACTTCAACGATATTGATTACCGATGAAGGAGCCGCACAAAACTTGATATAATGGGGAATTCCCTTTTATATATTCAATACTCTTAAAATTAGAGGAGGAAATTATAATGACAGTAAAAGTTGGTATTAACGGTTTTGGACGTATCGGACGTTTAGCATTCAGAAAAATCATGGAAAACCCAGAATTAGAAGTGGTTGCAATCAATGATTTAACTGATACTAAAATGCTAGCACACCTTTTAAAATATGATTCATCTCAAGGAACTTTCCAAGGTGAAGTAGAAGTACACGAAGGTTACTTCTTAGTAAACGGTAAAAAAGTAGTTACAACTGCTGAAAGAAACCCAGCTGACCTTAAATGGGGAGAGCTTGGAGTAGATACAGTTATCGAATCTACTGGTTTCTTCACTACAAAAGAAAGTGCAGAAGCTCATCTTACAGCAGGAGCTAAAAACGTAGTTATTTCTGCTCCAGCTACTGGTGAAATGAAAACGATCGTTTACAACGTAAACCATGAAATCCTTGATGGAACTGAAACAGTTATCTCTGGTGCTTCTTGTACTACTAACTGTCTTGCTCCTATGGCTAAAGCTTTACAAGACAACTTTGGTATCGTAGAAGGTTTAATGACTACAATTCACGCTTACACTGGTGACCAAAATACGCTTGATGCTCCACATCCAAAAGGTGATTTCCGTCGTGCTCGTGCAGCTGCTGAAAACATCATTCCTAACTCAACTGGTGCTGCTAAAGCAATCGGTCTAGTATTACCAGAACTTAATGGTAAATTAGATGGTGCTGCTCAACGTGTACCTGTTAAAACTGGTTCTTTAACTGAGCTTGTAGTAGTTCTTGAGAAAAACGTAACTGTTGAAGAAGTTAACGCAGCTATGAAAGCAGCTTCTGATGAGTCTTTCGGTTATACTGAAGACGAAATCGTTTCTTCTGATGTTATCGGAATTAGCTATGGTTCATTATTCGATGCTACTCAAACTAAAGTATTAACTGTTGGTGACAAACAACTTGTTAAAGCAGTTTCTTGGTATGACAACGAAATGTCTTACACTAACCAATTAATCAGAACTGTTAAACACTTTGCACAATTAGCTACAAAATAATTGTAGATATTTGTTAAAGCAAAACCCTTAATCAAACAGCGGAAACATCTATGTTTCCGCTATTTTAAAAATGAAACAGTGGAGGGTATCGAACATGAACAAGAAAACAATCCATGATATCGATTTAAAAGGAAAAAAAACATTCGTTCGTGTGGACTTCAACGTACCAATGAAGGATCAAACGATTACAGATGAAACAAGAATTCAAGCTGCACTTCCAACTATTAAAGAACTAATTGGAGCAGGAGCAATTGTTATTCTTGCAAGTCATTTAGGCCGTCCAAATGGAGAAGTAGTTGAAGAATTACGTTTAACTCCAGTTGCAAATCGCCTTTCTGAGCTTCTTGGTAAAGAAGTAGTGAAAGCAGATGAGTCTTTCGGAAATGCTGTTAAAGAACAAATCAGCAAGCTTTCTGAAGGAGATGTTATTCTTCTTGAAAACGTACGTTTCAATGCTGGTGAAGAGAAAAACGATGCAGAACTTGCTAAAAGCTATGCAGAACTAGCAGATGTATTCGTAAATGATGCATTTGGTGCAGCTCACCGTGCACATGCTTCAACTGAAGGAATTGCACACCATATTCCTGCTGTATCTGGTTTATTAATGCAAAAAGAATTAGATGTTCTTGGAAAAGCATTATCAAATCCAGAGCGCCCATTCACAGCTATCATTGGTGGAGCGAAAGTTAAGGATAAAATCGGTGTTATCGATAATCTTTTAGATAAAGTAGATAACCTAATCATCGGTGGAGGGCTTGCTTACACATTCGTTAAAGCACTAGGCCACGAAATTGGTTTATCACTATTAGAAAAAGATAAAATTGACCTTGCTAAATCTTATATGGAAAAAGCAAAAGAAAAAGGCGTTAAATTCTATATGCCTGTTGATGTTACGATTGCAGACGATTTTTCTGAATCTGCTAACATTAAACAAGTATCAATTGAAGAAATACCAGCGGATTGGGAAGCTCTTGATATTGGACCAAAAACAGCTGAAATTTATGCAGATGTTATCAAAAACTCTAAATTAGTTATCTGGAATGGACCAATGGGAGTGTTTGAACTTGACACATTTGCTAAAGGTACAAAAGCTGTAGCTCAAGCACTAGCTGATTCTTCAGATACATATTCTGTAATCGGTGGTGGAGACTCTGCAGCAGCTGTAGAGAAATTTGACTTAGCAGATAAAATGAGTCATATTTCTACAGGTGGCGGTGCTTCACTTGAATTCATGGAAGGTAAAGAACTTCCAGGTGTAGTTGCATTAAACGATAAATAATATCTTTAAAGATAGGCATGAAAGGATGTTTACCCATGCGCAAACCAATTATTGCAGGAAACTGGAAAATGAACAAAACTCTTCCAGAAGCTGTAGATTTCATCCAAGAAGTTAAAGCTTCTGTTCCTTCAAGTGAAAATGTAGACACAGTAGTATGTGCACCTGCATTATTCATTGGACAATTAGTAGAGTTAACAGACGGTACTGATGTGAAAATCGCAGCACAAAATATGCATTATGAGAAAAATGGTGCATTTACTGGAGAAATCAGTCCAGTTGCATTAGAAAATATTGGTGCAAAATATGTAGTATTAGGCCATTCAGAGCGCCGTGAATTCTTTAATGAAACAGATGAGTCTGTTAATAAAAAGACTTTAGCAGCTTTTGAAAATGGTTTAACACCTATCGTTTGTTGTGGTGAAACGTTAGAGCAAAGAGAAAATGGCGAAACAAATGATTTCGTTGCTTCTCAAGTAACAAAAGCTTTAACTGGCTTAACTGCAGATCAAGCAAAAGCAACTGTTGTTGCATATGAGCCAATTTGGGCTATTGGAACTGGTAAATCTTCTACTTCTGCTGATGCAAATGAAGTATGTGCACACATCCGTAAAGTAGTGAGTGAACAATTCTCACCTGAAGTTGCAGAAAGTATTCGCATTCAGTACGGTGGAAGTGTAAAACCAGAAAACATTAAAGAATATATGGCACAGCCAGATATTGACGGAGCATTAGTAGGTGGAGCTAGCCTAGAAGCTCAAAGCTTTATAGCTTTATTGGAGGCAGGCAAGAATGAGTAAATCTCCAGTAGCTTTAATCATTTTAGATGGCTTTGCTTTAAGAGACGAACGTATGGGTAATGCGGTTGCTCAAGCGAAAAAACCTAATTTTGATAAATATTGGAACTCTTATCCTCACGCAACTTTAGTTGCTAGTGGAGAAGAAGTAGGTCTTCCAGTAGGACAAATGGGTAACTCAGAAGTTGGACATTTGAATATAGGTGCCGGCCGGATCGTATATCAAAGTTTAACAAGAGTAAATGTTGCAATTAGAGAAGGTGAGTTTTCCAAAAATGAAACCTTTGTTAATGCAATAAACCATGTAAAACAAAAAGGAAAAAATCTTCATCTTTTTGGACTTTTATCAGATGGTGGAGTACACAGTCATATTGAACACATGTTTGCTCTTCTTCATTTAGCTAAAGAAGAAGGTGTAGAAAATGTATATGTTCACGGTATTCTAGATGGTCGAGACGTCGGTCAAAAGACTGCTGAAAAATACATTAAAGCAACACAAGAGAAAATGGCTGAGTATGGAGTAGGAGAATTTGCTACTATTTCTGGTCGTTACTATTCTATGGATAGAGACAAGCGTTGGGATCGTGTAGAAAAGTCATACAGAGCAATGGTGTATGGTGAAGGTCCTTCTTACTCTAACCCATTAGATGTAGTAAGTGATAATTATAATAATGGAATCTTTGATGAATTCGTATTACCATCTGTTATTACTAAGGATAACGGTGAACCAGTTGCGACTATTCAAGATGAAGATGCAGTTATTTTCTATAACTTCCGTCCAGATCGTGCAATTCAAATCTCAAACACATTCACAAATGGGGACTTCCGTTCTTTCGATCGTGGAGAAAAACATCCTAAAGATCTTTACTTTGTATGTTTAACTCACTTTAGTGAAACAGTAAATGGGTATGTTGCATTTAAACCAACTAACCTAGATAATACGCTTGGTGAAGTACTTGCTCAAAATGGGAAAACGCAACTGCGTATCGCGGAAACAGAAAAGTATCCTCATGTTACTTTCTTTATGAGCGGTGGTCGTGAAGCAGAATTCCCAGGTGAAAAACGCATTTTAATCAATTCACCAAAAGTAGCAACTTATGACCTACAACCTGAAATGAGTGCATATGAAGTAACAGATGCACTATTGAAGGAAATTGAAGCTGATAACTTTGATGCTATCATTCTAAACTTTGCAAACCCTGATATGGTAGGGCACTCCGGAATGCTTGAACCAACAATCAAGGCGATTGAAACAGTGGATGAATGTTTAGGTAAAATTATCACTTTAATTGAGCAAAAAGGTGGTAAGGCAATTATCACTGCTGACCATGGAAACTCTGATGAAGTGGTAACACTTGATGGAAATCCAATGACAGCACATACAACTAATCCTGTACCAGTAATCGTAACAGATGCTAATGTAGAATTACGTACAGATGGTATTTTAGGAGATCTTGCTCCGACAATGTTAGATTTACTAGGACTTGATAAACCAGTTGAAATGACTGGAACTACTATTATTAAAAAATAATTTAACTTAAAAGGAGAGAATGAATATGCCATACATTCAACAAGTATATGCTCGTGAAGTATTAGACTCACGTGGTAACCCAACAGTAGAAGTAGAAGTTTTAACAGAATCAGGATTCTTCGGACGCGCTCTTGTTCCATCTGGAGCATCAACAGGTGAATACGAAGCAGTAGAATTACGCGATGGCGATAAGTCTCGTTACCTTGGTAAAGGTGTTCTTAAAGCAGTTGAAAACGTAAATGAAGTAATTGCTGAAGCAATTATCGGCATGGACGTTACTGATCAAGTTGGAATTGATAGAACAATGATCGAATTAGATGGTACAGAAAACAAAGGTAAATTAGGAGCTAATGCTATCCTTGGTGTATCTATGGCTGTTGCTCATGCTGCTGCTGAAGTAGTAGGTCTTCCGCTATACCGTTACCTTGGTGGATTCAACGCTAAGCAATTACCAACTCCAATGATGAACATCATCAACGGTGGTTCTCATGCTGATAACAACGTTGATTTCCAAGAATTCATGATCTTACCAGTAGGAGCTCCAACTTTCAAAGAAGCTCTACGTACTGGTGCTGAAGTATTCCATGCATTAAAATCAGTTCTTTCTGCTAAAGGTTTAAACACTGCTGTAGGTGACGAAGGTGGATTCGCTCCAAACCTTGGTTCTAACCGTGAAGCATTAGAAGTAATCATCGAAGCTATTAAAAATGCTGGATATGAGCCAGGTAAAGATGTTTACCTTGGAATGGATGTTGCTTCTTCTGAATTCTTTAACAAAGAAACTAAGAGATATGATCTTGCTGGAGAAGGCCGTACTGGTTTAACTTCTGAAGAATTAGTATCATTCTACGAAGAGTTAGTAAACGAATTCCCAATCATCTCTATTGAAGATGGTTTAGATGAAAACGACTGGGAAGGTCACAAATTATTAACAGACCGTATCGGTTCTAAAGTACAATTAGTTGGTGACGATTTATTCGTAACAAACACTAAAAAGTTAGCTGAAGGAATTGAAAAAGGTATTGCTAACTCAATCCTTATCAAAGTTAACCAAATCGGTACTTTAACTGAAACTTTCGAAGCTATCGAAATGGCTAAACGTGCAGGTTACACTGCAGTAGTTTCTCACCGTTCTGGTGAAACAGAAGATGCTACAATTGCTGACATCGCTGTTGCTACAAACGCTGGTCAAATCAAAACTGGTTCATTATCTCGTACAGACCGTATTGCTAAGTACAACCAACTTCTTCGCATTGAAGACGAGCTTGGCGAGTTAGCAGTATATGATGGTCTTAAATCTTTCTACAACTTAAAGAAATAATTAACTTTCTATAAGTGATAGACTGTAGCAAAGCCTCCTATTATTTTGATAGGAGGTTTTGTTTTTTCCAAGGATATAGCTAGAGTATATCTTGTAAATTCTGGTGAGCTTTTTGTCAAAAAAATAGACATACTATTGTGACATAGCTTAAAATATGATACATTTAGGATAAGTAGGTTCGTTTTAATGGAGGTGTTTAGATGTTACACACAGTATTGATTACGTTACTAATTATCGTTGCAATTGCATTAATCGTTGTTGTACTTCTTCAAAATGGTAAGAGTGCTGGTTTATCAGGTGCTATCTCCGGTGGGGCAGAACAGTTATTTGGTAAACAAAAAGCAAGAGGCTTAGAATTAATCCTTCACAATGCAACAATTGTGTTAGCGATATTATTTTTCGTTTTAACCGTTGCGGTTAGTTATTTCGACATTTAATATTATTTGGTATAGATGAAAAAACCTGACCAATATTGGTCAGGTTTTTTTGTGAAAGTTAGATTTTTATTTCTTAGTTGGCATATTTAATACTTTTCATTGGATTCTATCCATTCCTTTTTACTACAATAGAGAGAGTTCTAATTTCTTTCATACATAAGAAATGTTTTATTAAATATGGGAAAAACTAATAAAAAAAGGAGAGGAACCAGAGTGAAATTAGTGGAACAAAAACCTTTAATATTTGAAGGAGATAATAAAAGAGCCGTTCTTTTATTACACGGATTTACAGGGAATACTTCAGATGTTAGATTATTAGGTCGTTATTTAAATACAAAAGGATATACTTGCTATATACCATTGTATAAAGGTCATGGTGTGCCACCAGAACAATTAGTGGAATCAGGACCAAAAGATTGGTGGAAGGATGTACAAGAAGGTTATCAACAATTAAAAGATATGGGTTATGAGGAAATAGCAGTAGGTGGACTTTCTTTAGGTGGGGTATTTTCGTTAAAATTAGGTTACACTGTACCTGTAAAGGGTATCGTGACTATGTGTGCACCAACGAGTATTAAAAGTGAAGAAGTAATGTATGATGGTGTTTTAGAGTATGCACGTCAATATAAACAGCGTGAAAAAAAATCAGAAGAGGTTATTGAAGAGGAAATTTCTCAATTTAAACCTATGAGTACACTTAAAGAATTACAGCAACTTATTAAAGATGTTCGCAATTCTATTGATCTTATTTATTCTCCTGTTTTTGTTATACAAGCAAGGAATGACCACATGATTGATATAAATAGTGCTAATATTATATATAATGAAGTAGAATCACTTGAAAAAGATATAAAATGGTATGAAAAATCTGGACATGTTATTACGCATGATCAAGAAAAAGAACAAGTATTTGAAGATTTTTATCAATTTTTAGAGAAGCTAGATTGGAATCATTAGAAGGAGGGAATTTTGTTTGGAAGATAAATTTACAGGAAACATAGATAGACTTCTAACATATATGAAAGACGAAGCATACAAACCTTTAACCGTGCAAGAGCTGGAAGAGGCATTTGGAATTGAAGATTCATCAGACTTTAAAGACTTTGTTAAAGCACTTGTTTTAATGGAGGAAAAGGGCTTAGTTGTTCGAACTAGAAGTAATCGTTATGGACTTCCAGAAAAAATGAACCTTGTTAGAGGGAAGTTATCTGGTCACGCAAAAGGATTTGCATTTGTCATACCTGAAGAACAAGGAATGGATGATATCTTTATACCTCCAAATGAAGTGAAAACGGCTTTAAATGGAGATATTGTTTTAGCAAGAGTTACCTCTGAAAGCTCTGGCCAAAGAAGAGAAGGAACGATTGTCCGCATTATCGAAAGAGGTGTACAACAAGTAGTAGGTACATATTCTGAAAGCAAGCACTTTGGGTTTGTTATTCCAGATGACAAAAAAATTGCTACAGATATCTTCATTCCAAAAGGAAGTACAAAAGGTGCAGTAGAAGGTCATAAAGTAGTAGTGAAATTAACTGCTTATCCAGAAGGTAGAAAGAATGCAGAGGGAGAGGTAGTGAAAATACTAGGTCATAAGAATGATCCTGGTGTTGATATTTTATCCATTATACATAAACATGGATTACCATTAACTTTTCCTGATGAAGTGCTAGAGCAAGCTAATAACACACCAGATAGTATCGATGAAAAGGAAATTGCGAACAGACGTGATTTAAGAAATGAAACAATTGTAACTATCGATGGTGCAGATGCAAAGGATTTAGATGATGCGGTAACTGTTACAAAATTAGAAAATGGTAACTACAAATTAGGTGTCCATATTGCGGATGTTTCTTATTATGTTACAGAGAAGTCACCGATTGATAAAGAGGCGGAAGAAAGAGGGACAAGTGTTTACTTGGTAGATCGTGTAATCCCAATGATTCCTCATCGACTTTCAAACGGAATCTGTTCGTTAAATCCTAAGGTTGATCGTTTAACCCTTTCTTGTCATATGGAAATTTCCTCTACCGGAGAAGTGGTAAGTCATGAAATTTTTCAAAGTGTGATTAAAACGACGGAAAGAATGACTTATGGAGATGTAAATTCTATTCTACAAGAAAAAGATGAAGAGTTAAGAAAGAAATATGAAAATCTTGTGCCGATGTTTGAACTAATGGAAGAGTTAGCTCAAGTTCTTCGTACGAAAAGAATGACACGTGGTGCGATAGATTTTGATTTTAAAGAATCAAAGGTTGTTGTGGATCAAGAAGGAAAGCCAGAAGACGTTATTTTAAGAGAGCGTTCTGTTGCAGAGAGATTGATTGAAGAATTTATGCTTGTTGCGAATGAAACAGTGGCAGAGCATTTCCATTGGCTACAAGTACCATTTATTTATCGTATACATGAGGATCCAAAGGAAGAAAAGCTAAGAAGATTCTTTGAGTTTATTACTAACTTTGGATATATTGTAAAAGGTACTGCGAATTCCGTTCATCCAAGAGCTCTACAGGAAATTATTGAAGCTGTACAAGGATCTCCAGAGGAAATGGTTATCTCTACAATCATGCTGCGATCCATGCAACAAGCAAAATATAATCCTGAAAGTTTAGGACATTTTGGGTTATCAACCGAATTTTATACACATTTTACTTCTCCAATAAGAAGATATCCTGACTTAATCGTTCACCGTTTAATTCGAACATATTTAATTGAAGGGGATATTAGTGCAGAGACTCAAGAGAAATGGAAAAACCTTTTAAGTGAAATTGCAGAGCATTCTTCGAACATGGAAAGACGTTCAGTAGAAGCTGAGAGAGAAACTGATGAATTGAAGAAAGCAGAATATATGTTAGATAAAATTGGGGAAGAGTATGATGGTATCATTAGTTCAGTAACGAACTTTGGTATGTTTGTTGAACTTACCAATACCATTGAAGGTTTAGTTCATGTGAGTTATTTGACAGATGATTATTATCGTTATGATGAACGCCATTTTGCGATGATTGGGGAAAGAACAGGTAAGGTTTTCCGAATCGGTGACGAAATAACGATTCGTGTTGTAAACGTGAATAAAGAAGAGCGTGCTATTGATTTTGAGGTAGTTGGCATGAAAGGGACTCGCCGTAGAGATCCGAAGAGTGAGGGAAGAGTATTTTCCACAGGAAGTTCCTCACGTGCTCCTAGAAAGGGTAAATCAGATCGAGGAGACGTAGGTCGTAAAGAGAAACCAGGAGAGTCTAGAAGAAAAGGGAAGAAAGATAAAAAGCATTTTGAGAATGCTCCTAAAGCAAAGCGAAATAAAAAGAAGCGTTAATTCATTTTTTCCTATTAAAGGACCATTATTAGATGATCGAATATCTAATAATGGTCCTGTAGGGAGACTATTTGTGAACAAGTAGTTATTTTGGTAAAATAGTTGGCAAGAGTAGGGGGAAGAGAGAGATGCCAAAAGGTGAAGGCAAACTAGTTGCACAAAATAAAAAAGCAAACCACGATTATTTTATTGAAGAGACGTACGAGGCTGGAGTTGTCTTACAAGGAACAGAAATTAAGGCGATTCGTGCAGGTAGAGTGAACTTAAAAGAATCATATGCACGTATTATTAATGGAGAAGTTTTCTTGGTAGGGATGCATATAAGCCCATATGAACAAGGAAATCGTTATAATCATGATCCTTTACGAACAAGAAAGCTATTACTTCATAAAAAGCAAATTAACAAATTGATTGGTGATACAAAGGAAATAGGATATTCCCTAGTACCTTTAAAAATTTATTTTAAAAATGGCTTTGCTAAGGTTTTAATTGGACTTGGTAAGGGTAAGAAAAACTATGACAAGCGAGAAACATTAAAACGTAAAGAAGCAAATCGAAATATCGAACGTGCTTTACGTGATAGGCAAAAAATATAATCCAATACTTTACAATTGCATTATGCTTTCGTTATGTTATAATTACTTATGTCGCTAAGACAACATAACTTAAAGCTCCTATTTTTAGAGCTTCCGAACGTACGCTGTAAAAAGCGGAAATCCTGTAATGTAACAATTACTTGATTTTATCCTATATGGGGACGCTACGGATTCGACAGGGATAGTTCGAGCTTAGGTTGCGAGTCGAGGGGATCGGCCTCGTTAAAACGTCAAAGCCTATAACTGGCAAACAACAAAACAACTTCGCTTTAGCTGCTTAATAGCGCTTAGCGGTTCCTCCCTCCATTGCCCATGTGGTAGGGTAAGGGACTCACTTTAAGTGGGCTACGCCGGATTCCACCGTCTGAGGAAGAAGGAAGAGAACAACCAGACTAGCTTATCGGACGCCTGTCAACAGGCAGAAGAATAAGCGAAATGCGAATATGTTGACTACACTCGTAGAAGCTTAAGTGCCGATGTTTCTGGACGTGGGTTCGATTAATTATTAGTCGCCTTGTGTGGTAACATGCAAGTGAAAATCTGGCTTTATCGGTGAAACCTAAGTCACATAAGTGATAAGGCAATGCCGAGCGGTATGTGAAGTAATTCAACAGCCGTGTATCGACTGATAGGCTACCAAGATTGGTAGTACTAAGATAAGAGATAAATACTTCTGATAAGAAGTAAATCTAGATCTCTTATAATACGCCAGAGGACCTAATCAATAGGTTCAAGATATAGTCAGTGCCATGACGAAAGCATGGAATTGCACGTCCCACCGTCTCCACCAAATATATATTTGGTGGTTTTTATTTTGTAAAAATCCTACCTTAGATAAAAACATACTTGTTAGAGCTGGAAGAAAAAATCTTCAAAATCCTTTTCTTCCTTTTTTTTCTCCAATAAGCGATTGAAGATACGTTATTAATTCTAAATCTGTCGATGTAATGGACAAACAGGGACGACGAAATTCTTCCTTATGCATTCTAGTTAGAGTTATCCTACCTTCTCCATCCATAATACCTGCTAAATATGATGCTCCCCATTTTTCCATCAGTAAAGCTCCTTTTTAATGAATATTATATCTTGAAAAAGGAATATATGTTCTGTTTTTAAGTTGTTTGTTAACCAAAAAAATTCCTCTGCTTATGTAATATTATTGGAACACTAAGTCCCAATAATATTACTTGTTTTTCTAGTTTCCATTTAATTTTACTGGGACCTTGGAAAGAGTGGGGATGATAACACTTTATCCTTGTTTTGATGCAAATCTATTAAGTAATATAGAGGTCTATCTACCCATACGAATATTCTTAACTGTTTTTCTTTCTATTAGTAGATCTTCATAAATTCTCTTTCCACCACTCCCCAATGGAGCCTGTGCAAGTAGTCCTACTTTAACAACCTCATCAACAGGCAAATGGAAAAATCTCATCATATAATAATTTTCACCATCAGTAGAATAGTGAAACGCAAAAGAAGTTCCACTTCTGCAAATTTGAAGCCATACAGTATTATCTTCAATGTTACACCCATTAGCGTCATCAGATTCTTCTTTAGTTACAACACTAACAACTGCATGTGTATCAAAATCTGTTAATTCAAAACATGCTTTTGCCCAATAGGACATATCTTTCATAACCATTATGGAAGCAGAATCGTATATGTCATTAAAATCATGGGAAACTTTCACTCGCATAACAAAATTTCCTGCCACTTCTGTATAATAAAAGGGTGCATTACATAATGACTCTGGAGTGATACCTTCTTCTCCAATTGCACCATTGTTGCAGAAAAAGTCAGTTTCTTTAGGTGCATATATTTCTATTCTATTATGTTCTTTGTTGATAACGCTCTCATTTATCCAATTGAAATTATACATCATTATTCCTCCTCATATATTAAACATAATATTACCCATAGAAATAGGTTTCTTTCTTATCTATATTCTATAATATTATATTTGAGTACATAGTTAGTAAAGACAACTCGTTTAATTACTATGATTTTTACCTTGTAATTATAATTCGTTAGAGAACCACCTATTTTTTAACATGATACTAAGGCTTTGGTAAAAAAATGATAATGTAATTAATAAATCCTAGAGATAGGTTTCTTAAAGCACTGAAGTTTTTGGAATTATGTTAGGAAGTTTATTGTCACGAACAAAATCCGTATTTATCTAGTTACTATATTGATAACCTCACTAAAATACATCTTAAATTCTATACTTAACTGTCTTTATAATTGCTATTATACTAGCAAATAAAGACAATAGAGGTTTTTATAGAAAAATGTTTACAATTACTAGAGACGAGAAAGGAAATGTGATGGCCGATGAAAGATAAAACCATGTTAATACACCACAAAGAAGACCAAACAAATTATCAAGGTGCAGTAGTTCCACCAATCTATCAGAATTCACTCTTTGTTTTTGAGGATTGGGACGCTATAAATCAGGCATTTGAAGATCCTATTAATAATAGTATCTATTCCCGAGGAAAGAATCCAGGAGTCTCGATGGTGGAAGAAAAGCTAGCGAAATTGTGTCATGGAGAAAAAGCCAAAATGTTCTCTAGTGGAATGGGAGCAATATCGGCTTCTATTCTTCATTATGTGAAGGCAAACGATCATATCATCTCCATTAATAATATTTATGGTCCTACAAATAATTTTATCCGTCACTATCTAAAAGAGAAATGTAACATAGATTCTACCTTTGTCGAGGGAAAGAATATTCAAGATTTTGAGAATGCTATCCGTCCCAATACAAAGCTAATTTATTTAGAATCACCCTCTAGTGCTATATTTTCTCTTCAAGATATAGAAGCAGTTGCAAAGCTAGCTAGAAAACATAAAATTAAAACAGTAATTGATAATACTTGGGCAAGTCCTATTTTTCAAAAGCCTCTAGATTTGGGGATAGATTTAGAGGTACATTCATGTTCAAAATATATCGGTGGTCATAGTGATATTGTAGCAGGTGTAATAGTAGGGAAAGAGAATGATCTAGATGAGATATTTACTCATGAAGCAGCGTTATTAGGGGCGAAAATGGCACCATTTGAAGCTTGGTTAATTCTTCGTAGTCTACGTACTTTATCTATTAGAATGAAAGAACATCAAAGTAATACAAGGAAAGTAATTGAATTATTACAGAATCACGAAGCAGTGGAAAAAATTTATTATCCAGGAATACCAAGTTTTGATCAATACGAACTAGCAAAGTAACAAATGACTGGTTTTTCGGGACTTTTTGCTTTTGAATTAAAGTCAGATAATCTTGATAAAATTAAGAAATTTGTGAACAGCTTACAACTTTTCAAAATTGGGGTTAGCTGGGGAGGGCATGAAAGCTTAGTATATGCCCCTGCAATAAGTTATTTAAAGGAACTATCACCAGAACAATTTAAAGCCATGAATATTTCTCTAGGAACTATAAGAATGTCGATTGGCTTAGAGGATAGTGATGATTTAGTGAGGGATTTAGAGGAATGTTTAGCGTATGTACTATAGATATAAATGGTTAAATTTTCTTTGAGTGCTTATTTTTGTAGAGAGATAAGTTAATCGACTAGGTAAATAAAAATATAAACTAGGGGCTGTTCCGATGAAAAGACCCCTAATTTATAAACTATACCTATTTAATTTTATAACCAATAAGACTCCCCAATTCTTAATTTTTTTAAATGTGAAGGATCTAATTGCAAGCTTTCCCATTCTGCTTCTAACCTTGCTATAGCTTCTGGACCAGTATCATCTGCCAAATGATAGGTCCCATAATGCATAGGAATAAAAGTGCTTCCTTTTAACTCTAAGAATGCTTTTACAGCATCTTCTGGATTTATGTGACTTACTTTCATAAACCATTCTGGCTCATAGGCTCCAATTGGCATTAGTACTGTTTGGATGTTAAACTTCTCCGCTATATCTTGAAATCCTCTGAAATATCCTGTGTCACCAACAAAATAGATAGAATGCTCCTTATCTTTACTCTCTATAATCCAACCACCCCAATGGGAAGTGTTTGTATCAGTAAGGGTTCGTTTTGTCCAATGCTGTGCAGGTACAAAAGAAAAGGTCATGTTATGCTCTTCAAATGAGTCATACCAATTACTTTCCACTACTTTTTTATAACCTCTTTTTCTAAAGGCATAACCTAACCCAATTGGAACATAATAAGTTGGATTACCTTTCAATTTCTTTAAGGTAGGGAAGTTTAAATGATCATAATGACCATGAGAGATAAATACGATATCTATCTCAGGCATGTCATTTAGGGAAATACCTGGTGCTGTTATGCGCTTTTGAAATCCCATACGATTCGCCCAAACAGGATCTGTAATCATATTCAATCCATTCATTTGAATAAAAAAGGTAGAATGTCCAATCCAAGTGATGGATGCAGTAGTTCGATTACTATTTAGTTTGTTGATCTCTTTTAGCGGAGCTTGCTCAATTTGGAAGCTAAGATCTTTTTTGTTTTTCTTACGTTCCTTTTGCCAGCGATAAAAATCAGTGAATGTTGTAGAATTCTCTATATCATCCAAGTTGTTATAACGGTGTTTCTGTGCCATGTCTACCTCCAAAAGAATGTAATTTACTTTTTAAGACCAGCTGCAAATAATGGACCATTCACATTAATAGTTGTTAAGATTCGTGCCATTTCTTGTGGAGTCTCTTTTCTACCACTATTGAGCCATTCTTGAATTACCCCTATTTTGGCATTCCCCATATAAGCGGCTAAAAATTTTCCAGGAACAAGAAGATTTTCTTCTTTCACTAATGAGTCAGGATTATTTTCATAGAGTGTTTGCCACATAAACTCTTTTAATTTCGTTTGAAAAGACAAATCACCTTTTGGACCTAGTAAAGCTCTCATAATATCACTGTTTTCATTTAAGAATTCGAACAATGAAACAGTAAGTGGAAATGGTGGAACGGAAGAAGCATTTGTTTCAAGGGAATTAATAATGCTTGGAAAGTTTTGCATGGCGATTCTTGACATTTCATGTAAAATCTCATCTTCGCATTTAGTCATTAAATCAAATTTATCTAAATAATGGGCATAGAATGTCCCTCTATTAATATTTGCTCTTGTTGTTATGTCTTTTACTGTAATGGCTTCGAAACCCTTTTCTTCTATTAATTCTATTAATGCATCTCGAATAGATTGCTTTGTCCTAATAACTCTTAAATCAGTTTTACTATTATTCACAATAAACTATCTCCTTTTGTAAAATAAACACAATGATAAAAAATGTTGGTTATCCAACACATTTTTTGTTTTTGACCATTGTAGGAAATGCAAATAAAACATATAATTTTGAACGTAATAAAACAACACGGTGTGCATTTATTATAACTTATCAACTTGGAGGATCACAAATATGTTTAAAAATAAACTACTAATATTAGCACCTATCATTGCATTGGTCATTATATTTATCTTTTCTCTAACTCTTATTCCTTCGGTTCAACCAGAACCGAAAAATCTACCTATTGCTATTGTCAATGAGGATGAAGGATTAGAAATGCCAAATCAGACTAAGTTGAATATGGGTGAAACAATCGTCGAAATGATTAAAGAAAACTCAAAAGCAACTTCTGATCAAGAAGACCCTACTGTAAGATGGGTAGAAGTTAAAAATTCTACAGAAGTTCAAAAAGGTTTAGACAATCAAGAGTACTATGCAGCATTAGTTATTCCAAAGGATTTCAGTGCTAAACAGGCTTCTTTACAAACTGCAGCTCCTGCTTCTCCTGAAATTGATATATATGTAAACCAAGGGATGAACACAATGGCGTCAACTTTGGCAGGTCAAATATTAAATGGAGTAGTAGATAATATTAACAACAATGTTCGTGCAAATATACTAGATGGGCTAGAAAAACAAGGTGCAACATTAACTTCTAAGCAAGTGGAAAGTCTAGTAACACCTATTACAAAAAAAGTGACAAATGTTAATGAAACTGGTACAAATAGTGCAAATGGAAATGCACCTGTATCCTTATTTCAACCGCTATGGATGGGTAGTATAGCAAGTGCAGCTATCATATTTATTGCTCTTAGAAAAGTAGCTGTTACTAGTCGTAAGCAAAGCTTTATAGTTAAATTCGTGCAAATTTTAATGGGAGCAATCGCTACGCTTGTAGTTGGATTTGGTTTAACATTAATAGCAGATAAGGTAGTTGACATTCATATACCTGATTTTACTAGTACAGCGTTGTTCTTATCTATCACATCTTTCAGCTTCTTTCTGATGATATCAGCTGTCCTTTCCTTAATAGGGCTAAGAGGAATGCCTATTTTCATCTTAATGCTGTTCTTTGGTGCACCATTGCTTGCAATGGCTCCAGAAATGATGTCACCATTCTATCAGGACTGGGTGTATTCTTGGTTACCAATGCGTTATATGGTAGGAGGTTTACGAGAACTTCTATTCTTTGGCAATGAATTAAGTTGGGATATTGTCTCTACTCTTGTTTGGATCGGAATAGTGGGAATGGTAGTTATACTAGCTTCTGCAAAAAGATCTCAATCAACAGATAAACAATTACAAAATTAATAAATATAACAAGCCGTTTTCCTTCATTGGATAAACGGCTTGTTTTTGTTATAAGCGTATTATTTCTTTTTTTTTACTTATTTAAAAATGCAGCCCTAAATAGATAGAGTGGTTTAATAAGATAATAAAGCGTCCGCAATAAACTAATTAAAATATTTGCCTCAAATTGAATCTATTCCGAAATAGGTTCTAAATCCATCCTTTCCTAAGGGGGTAATTATAATCTCACGTGAATTAGGTTTAGATTCTATCCACTTCCATTCTAAATATTTTTCAAATAATGCATTACCTAATGCACCACCCAAATGATGGGTGCGTTCACTCCAATCGAGACATGCATGGGAGAAGGAACGGCGCTTTTTTGATAAGGCTACTAGGTCAATTTCTAAATCCTTAAAGAATAATTCTCCTTTAGAGGTAACGTTAAAATTTTTATCTTTTTTCTCTATGTATTCTAAGCTTTGCATCTTTTTTGTTAATGTAATACTAATTTGCCCAGCTAAATGATCATAACAGGTTCTTGCATGTTCTAGTCTTTTTAATTGACTAGATTGTTTTAGTGATCTAATTTCAGGTGGTGGTGAAATAGCCATTAATAATTCAAGTGTATGAGCAACTTCTTGATTTGCTAATTGAAAATATCGGAACCTACCACTGCTTTCGGTTTTTACAAGATTGTTATCGACTAATTTGCCAAGATGAAAGCTAGCAGTTTGAGGCGTAATGGCTGCCATATAGGCTAATTCACTCGCTGTATGAAATTTGCCGTCCATTAATCCAGCTAGAATAGTGACTCTTGATTTTTCACCTAATAAAGATGTAAGTGCAGATATATTGGGATTCATTCTAATCTTCCCCTCCTTGTAATCCACATTTCGATGAGCATCGTATCATCAAACGTTTAAACTAATTTTAAAGGATGTTTAGATGTATTCTCAAGAGAGAAGTAGTGTCTCTCCTTTCTATTAAATGAGTCATTTGAACAAATTTATCCATATTCATTTAAACTGGAGGAATAAAGGTGAAATCTTACATGTATTTTTTATTAATCATTTTAACAACGGCACTAATGGGCTCTTCTTTTGCAATCGGGAAAATAGGGTTACAATATTCTTCCCCACTTTTATTGGCGGGTTTACGTTTCTTATTGGCTGGTGTTATCATGGCTATTTTAGTAAAGATAACAAACCAACCTCACCCAGCTAGTAAGGAACAGTGGAGCAAAGTACTTATTATCGGATCCTTACAAACAGCAACTGTAATGGGATGTATTTTTATAAGCTTAAGAACAATAACTGCAAGCGAGTCATCCATTCTAACATTCATGAATCCACTATTAGTTATTATATTTGGTACGGTCTTTATGCAAATTCGTTATAAATGGTATCAATGGAGTGGCGTTCTTTTAGGGTTTATTGGTGTAGCAACAACATTAGGAGGTATAAAGGACATGAAGATAGGCATTCTCTTTGGTGCACTTTCTTCTGTGTTTTGGGCTATTTCTACTTTATTAGTAAATAAGTGGGGAAGCAATTTTAACACATGGGTACTTTCAGCGTATCAAATGCTGTTTGGTGGGTTAATTCTTATCATTTTAAGTTTATTGATTGAAAAACCTTTTTTCGACTTAAACATGAAGTCCGTTTCTCTACTACTATGGTTAAGCATCATGTCCTCTATTGTGCAATTTGCTTTGTGGTATTTTCTTTTACAGAAAGGAGAACCAGGAAAAACTAGCTCTTATCTGTTTTTAGCTCCTTTCTTTGGCGTATTAACTGGTAGTGTTCTATTAAATGAAACTATTTCACTAGAATTTTTAGGTGGTGGTCTTCTAATAATAATAGGTATTTTCTTAGTGAATAGTAAATTTAATAAAAAAGAAGAACTATCTACTAGACATATGTAAGAAATTTAGCAAATGTAGTTGCATATCTATAGTCATTTACAAAAAGATTTGTAGATTGGAAGGAGAAAATTTATTTGAAAAGAAGTAGTTTTTATACTATTGTTTTAGAAAAAGCAGGATATATCAGATGTGATTTTTACGTATGTACCTTAAACTATTAGTTACATACAATGTTAATTTCATTTAAACGGAGGTGACTAAGTAAAGATGTTAAACCAAGATTCTCAATACATTAGAGCGGTTAAACTTAAAAGTGAGCATACTTTAGCACGTGATAGTTTCCCACTTAATCTTCCAGTTATTCAGAACTTAGAAGAAATAATATTTCATCCTAACGTTACTTATATTATTGGAGAAAATGGAATGGGGAAATCAACTTTACTAGAGGGCATTGCTATTGCTTATGGATTTAATCCAGAAGGTGGCACATTAAACTTTAACTTTTCTAGTTATGACTCCCACTCAGATTTAGATAAGTACCTTCGTTTAATTAAGGGAGTGAATAGAGCGGAGGATCATTTTTTCCTTAGAGCAGAAACCTTTTATAACTTAGCAAGCAATATAGAAGATTTAGATAGGGAGGATGATCCAATATCTGGTCCTAAAATTATTAATTCCTATGGAGGAAGATCCCTACATGAACAATCACACGGTGAATCTTTTTTCGCAGCCTTTACAGAACGCTTTAAAGGAAAAGGTTTATATATTTTAGATGAACCTGAAGCAGCATTATCGCCATTAAGACAAATGTCGATGTTAGCAAGAATTAATGATCTTGTTAAAGAAGGGTCTCAATTTATTATTGCTACTCATTCTCCCATTATTATGGCTTATCCGAATGCTAAAATCATTCAGCTTTCAGAAGATGAGATATATGAATCAACATTAGAAGATACTCAACATTATTCCATTATGAAGCAGTTTTTTGAAAATAAAGATCGGATGCTGCACCATCTTTTTCAATAAAAAAATAAACGTAGGGACTTTCTCTAATTAAAGAGAAAGTCCTTTTATCAAGAATATAGTGTGAACTTAATAATCATATCATGTATAAGCTATTAAATTAAAGAAACCATAGTATTCCATATATCATCTTTGTTCTTTAAGTCAGCTTTTTTCATTCTAGGTATCAAATATACGCTACCTAATGATTGAATTAGTAATCAGCATTCTTTATATATTTACTTAATGTATAAGCAATTCCATCTTCTTCATTAGAACGAGTCACTTCATCAGCGGCAGCCTTTAAATCATCTACTGCGTTAGCCATTGCAACTCCAAGTCCTGCATATTCGACCATTGTTGCATCGTTATGTCCATCTCCAAAAGCAATCATTTCTTCCCTCTTGTAGCCTCTAGGAATTAATACAGTATCCAAAGCCTTAGCCTTATCAATACCCTTAGCTGTAAACTCAAAGTAAAAAGGAGCGGTAAACATACAACTTAAAGTATCTTTAAAAGGTTCCATCATTTCTTTATAATGATTCAGAAGATAATCAGGAGATCCAGCTGTTAGAATTTTATTCAATGGATAATCAGCGAAAGCCGCCAAATCATCTACTTCACATAACTTAAACTTTCCACCACGAGATTCATATTGAATGATGTTAATAGGATTCCCATCATAAATAACTTCATTGTTAAAAACATCTGTTACAAACATGTAGTCATCTTTATTGATCATAGGCATTACATTAAATTTTTTCATATGCTCCAGAACTGCCTGTCCATGTTCCACGCTCATTGTTTCGTTGAATAATACTTCATTCGTTTCACAATCCACTACCATTGATCCATTAAAAGAAACTAAAAGCCCATGGTGTTCTTCCATTTTTAATTCTTTAGCAAAATCCATTAATCCAGATGTAGGTCTTCCAGATGCAAGAACTAAGATTGCTCCAGCTTCTTGTGCTTTCATTAAAACTTCTTTTGTTTTTGCAGAAATCTTTTTTTCCTTATTGGTCAAGGTGCCATCTACATCCATAATAATGACTTTAATATCATCCATTTTTTAGTTCCCCCTTCAATTGTTTAAGGATATGAGTATGGAGAGTTGATTTTCTTTCATCATATAATACATTTGCCTAAATTAACTACTTAAATAAAAAATTAGATGGAAACAAATTCTTGGAGTTGATAATAAGTGAGGGAAGGAAAATGCAATGTAATAGGTTTATTCATGTGATATCTGAATTCAAGTTCTTTTGCAGAGGGAGCAACATTTTATCCTTTCCGTTATTGGTTTCCGTTTTTATGGTAATGTTTTCCGTTGCGCAAAGGAAAGACTTTAAATTAACTTAAAGGTAAATCTGTTATAAGATTTAATCAAGCAGTTAAATAGTAAATGAAAACGTTATCAAATAAACTAGAACTATTCCATATTGTATAAGCAACCATACACATAATACTTAAGAGACATCGAAGAAAAGCTACTAGTTTATTATTTACTGCCAAATGTAAAAATATGAACTTATCTATTTAAACTTAAGGGTGATTGTGATGAACTTAGAAGAAATCAGTTTTCAAATTATTCTAAATGGAGGAAATGCTCGAGGTTTAGCAATGGAAGCTATTAATGATGCTAGAATCGGAGAGTTTGACTTAGCTGAACAAAAACTAGAAGACGCAAATGAAGCAATGAGAGTCGCTCATCGTTATCAGACAGATCTTATTCAAGGTGAAGCTCGTGGAGAAAAATTTGAGATTCGTTTATTACTCATCCATGCACAAGATCATTTAATGAATGCAATGACAGTTATTGATTTAGCGAAAGAAATCATTGCACTTCATAAGAAAACGAATTGAGTAGAATTTATCAATATGTTAAAAGTCAAAAAAACTCATATCTAACTGGAGGAATATAAAATGAAAAAAGTATTAATTATTTGTGCAGCTGGAATGTCATCTTCTTTAATGGCAAAAAAGACAACTGAATACTTTAAATCAAAGGGTCAAGATATTGTATTAGATGCTATTTCCGCTAACGAAGGTGGAAAACTGATTGAAAAAGGTGAATTTGATCTCTATCTAGTAAGCCCTCAAACAAAAATGTATTTTAATAAGCTGAAAGAAACTGGTGATCGTGCAGGAAAACCTGTAGTGAATATTCCACCACAAGCATATGTTCCAATTCCAATGGGCATTGAAAAACTTGGTAATGTAATTTTACAAGAGTTACCGAATTAATCTATTTCTAGAGCTATATTCCATGAATGTTGCGCGCAAGCAAAAGTGGTTTTTATTAGAAACATTTGGTTCTTCGCTTTCTAATTGTTTAATATGCCTATCTCTTTTTCAATTACTTTAAGAAGGTAATAGAATGGTTCGAGTTTCAAGAATAATGAAAGCGTTATCTAAATCTAGTTTTACAAATATATCAAAATGATACACTTGGCGAAAAGGGAACAAGGCATATAGGTGAAGAGCCAGATGATGAAAAATGAGGGATGAATATGAATAACAATGATAGAGCACTGTTAGAAAAGAACAGAAAAAAGCAAAGTTTAAAATCGATGTACTTTAATCGCTATTTGCTTGTTAGATATGTAACGGCATTATTCTTTTTTTCAAACTTGTACTGGTTAATTTCATTGGTATTAAGTGATTCTATACTTTATGTAATTCCATTAGTATTAATACTATTTTTATTAGCTAGTTTTGCAGAGCAAGTGAAGATTTATAGTAGCCCAACTAATAATGCCAGATACACTAAGTACTGTTTTACAGCATTGCTTGTAACAAACGTTATTTGTATACTACCTGTTTGTTTTTCTTCGTCTTTTGCTCATTTATATCCATTCCTAGTTAATCAGGATAAATCAAGAATATTAGTATTAACGATTTTAATTTTTGGATTGTTATTAGCTGCTTTCATTCTTAGACGTTTGGATAAGATTAGACACAACGATGATAAGCATTATGCACGCATTAAATCATATGAAAAGGTTATTAATTAAGAAGAAAAGAGGAGTTTATATGTCAGGAGAAAACAAGGTATTTGCTCTTTTTGAAAAGTATTTAATGGGTCCGATGGGGAAAGTTGCATCCTTACGTTTCGTCCGTGCCGTAATGGCTGCAGGGATGGCTTCCATTCCATTTACTATTGTAGGATCTATGTTCCTTGTACTCAATGTATTACCACAAACACTTACCTTTTTAGAAGGATTCTTCAATAGTACATTCTTTAAAATTAGTGACTTATATATGTTAGCAAATAAATCTACAATGGGAATTCTAGCCTTATATTTTAATCTTGTAATAGGATATGAGTATACAAAAATCATTGCGGATGAGGATAACTTAAATCTTAATCCTTTAAATGGTGCATTACTTTCCATGTTTGCGTTCTTTATGACTATTCCAATGCTAGTGATAGATAGTGGGAAAATTGCACTTGTTCAACAGATCGATGATTCAACAACAATTGTTAGTGGCTGGCAAATGGTTAGTGATGGTGTGAGTCGTTTAGGTACAACAGGGATTTTCGCTGCCATTATTGTAGGAGTTATAGCCGTACAGTTATATAGATTATGTGTGAAACAAAATTGGGTTATTAAAATGCCAGAAGCAGTACCAGAAGGTGTTTCAAGATCATTCACAGCATTAATACCAGCATTTTTAGTAGCATTTGTTATCTTGATTATTAATGGGATATTAGTGGCTGTAGGTACAGATTTATTTAAGGTTGTAGCTGTTCCATTTAGCTTTGTTACTAACTTAACAAACAGTTGGTTAGGTATTATGGTAATTTACTTCTTAATCCATGCACTTTGGATCGTAGGTATTCATGGAGCGAATATTGTAGGAGCATTTTTAACACCAATTCTGTTAACTAACATGGCAACTAACTTAGACGGTGGGAATATTCCATTTGCAGGGGAGTTTCCAAACTCATTCGTTATTATGGGTGGTTCAGGAGCGACTTTAGGTTTAGTATTATTCATTGCATTTTTAGCTAAATCACAACAATTAAAAATTCTAGGTAAAGCTTCTCTAGCACCTGGTATTTTCAATATTAATGAACCAATCCTATTTGGATTACCGATTGTTTACAATCCATATTTAGCTATCCCATTCTTCTTAGCTCCTATGGCATCAGCATCTATTGGTTATTGGGCAATTAAGTTGAAATTTGTTGAACCAATCATTGCACAAGTACCTTGGCCATCTCCTATCGGTATCGGAGCATTTATTGGAACAGCAGGAGACTTTATGGCAGTTATTGTTGCATTAATCTGTGGTGTAGTAGCTTTCCTAATTTGGTTCCCGTTCATTAAAATGTATGATAATAAACTAGTAGAACAAGAAAAAGGTGGAGAAACAGTAATCTAATTTAAACGAAAAAAATGCAGATTACTATGCTATACAGTTAAGGTAAAAAAGTTAGTTCCCTATTAACTTAATATCCTAACATGATAAAAGAAGACGGTTCTCTGTGGGAATAAGCCGTCTTCTTCATCTTTTACAAAGTAAAATATAGAAGATAGAATAGATGGTAAAAGCGTGTTATTGATACGAGTGGGGAAGAGCTTTAATACATGTATAATTGTAAATACTATTAGTACAATAATATTTACAATTATACATGTATCTGGAAAAATGGAGTTGTAGTGAAAACTCCATTTTTTCCTATATTTTGCTTTTTGACTTTTTCATTATAGAGGTAGGCAGGTTATTCTAAACAAGGCAGAAACTGTTTAGATGATGAAAATATCATGGAAAGGGGAGCTGAATGCTTTGACTTTACTATCAAAACGACAAAAGGATATATTAATCCTATTATCAAAGTCAAAAGAGCCCGTTACTTCCAACTGGATGGCAAAGGAATTAGGCGTTAGTGACCGTACCATAAGAAATGAAATCAAAGTAATGCAGGATAATCAAATAAATGGATCAATAGTGGAAATTGATTCTATTAGAGGGAAAGGGTATATGCTGAGAATAGTAGACTCTGAACGATTCTCTCATGCACTCTATGAGAAAACAGCAGAAGATAATACAATAGCAAATGATTTTGCTGATAAGGATGCTAGAGTTCTCTATATCCTAAAGCGTTTATTCTTAGAGAAGGGATTTATTAAACTAGAGAACTTCTCGGATGAGATGTATGTTTCTATGTCAACCCTTCAAAATGATCTGAAAATCGTGAAAGAGGTTCTAGATAAGTATAAATTAAGATTAATAAATCGACCTCACTATGGATCAAAGGTAGAAGGCGATGAATATATGAAACGGTTATGTTTATCTAATCTACTATTAAATCGAAACCATGAGACATTTCTTAAAGAAGACTCTTTACAATTAATTGATCCAGTCCTTTTAAAAAAATTGAAAGAAATTATTATTCATAAGGTCAATAAATACAAAATGGATATATCTGACATCTCGCTAGAGAATTTAGCAACACACATAGCCATTGCTTGTAGAAGAATAAAAGAAGGCTTTGTGATGGAAGAATTAACAGAAGTAATAGTAGACGATCATCCATTTGAAAAAATTGTAGCCAAAGAAATTATACATAAAATAGAAGGATTAACTGGACTAGTTTTCCCAGAAGCAGAAATTCATTATATTATTGTGCATCTAGTAGGTACCAAATTGTTACATAAAAAAGAACTAGTGGAATTTGGAAAGTTTGATGAAGCAGGAACTATTATTAACAGGATGTTAGAGCGATTAAAGTCTGAATTAAATTGGGATTTTAGTCAGGATCGTGAATTTGTTCAAGCATTAACACTGCATATACGACCTGCAATGAATAGATTACGAAATAGAATGAACATCCGTAATCCACTATTACATGATATAAAGAAGAAATATCCAGCTGCATTTGAAGGTGCTATTATAGCGAGTAAGTGTATAGAAGAATATTTAGAAATAGAGGTCATTGAAGATGAGATTGCTTATATTTCTCTGCACATCGGGGTTGCACTTGAACGGATAAAGTTAGAAAAGAAAAAAAGAAAAAAAGTACTGATTGTTTGTGCTTCAGGGGTAGGTAGTGCTAGATTACTATACTATCGGTTGCAAAATTTATTTGATCAAGAATTAGAAATTGTAGATACCATTAATTATTATAATTTATCTTCTTACAATTTATCGTTTATTGATTTAATCATTAGTACTATTCCAATAACAGAAGAGATAGGGATACCCATACAAGTGGTTAACACTTTTTTAGAAGATAAAGATATAAACTCCATTAAAAGTTATTTATCCATTTCTACACATAAGGTAGAGAATCATTTACATCCATCTAGAATCTTTCTTCAACAAGAATTACAATCAAAAGAGGGTATTATTCAATTTTTATGTGATGAATTATATAAGCAAGAGCTTGTACCAAAGAATTATGTAGACCTTGTATTAGAGAGAGAATCTATTGCACCTACTAGTTATGGAAATTTAGTAGCAGTTCCTCATCCAATGGTGCCAGTGACAGAAGAGACATTTTGGACAGTATGTACATTAACAAGTCCTGTACAGTGGCATGATCAACAGATGGTTCAATTTGTTTGTTTGCTAAATATTAAAGAAGGTACTCAAACAGAGTTAGATGGTATGTTTAAGAAATTGATTTCCATTATTGAGAATAAGACAATTGTCCAAAAAATTATTAAAAGTAAAAATGCTAATGAGTTAATAGACTTATTAACTTAATAACAAAAATAGAATCTAATTTAATACTAGAAAATGAGTAGATGATGTGGTTGATTTATCTAAAAAGTTCCGTTGGCATAGGAAAATATTCATGTTAAACATGATAGTGAAATCCCTTACTATAAGGATAGTTCAGTAGAATTTATTTATATTTCCTTGTAGAAAGGCGGAAAAGCATGGATCATTTGTTTTCATTTTTTGGATACATTGCCTCCATTTTAACAACCTTATCATTTTTACCTCAAGCAATTAAGACAATTAAGGAAAGAAACACGGACGGTATTTCCTTATTAATGTACACTATGTTCACTTTAGGTGTATTTTTATGGGCAATCTATGGATTTTATATTCAGGATATCGCAATACTTCTTGGGAATTCAGTTACTCTATTATTTGCTTTGACTATTTTGAGTGTGAAAATTAAAAATATGAAAAGGGAAACATATTAGTTTTACGTTTATTATCCATGTAATAAATGAATAAAAATTGTGCATCCTTGTCCGAATGATGACCTTTCTTTACTATGTTTAAATTGTATTAGGAAAAGAATAGATATCAAGAAATATTATAAATTAAAATTTTGTTCGGTGTTAATATCATTGTAATAGCTAGAAGTAGTGCTTGAATTAGTAGTTAAAACACAGTGAATTTTCGAATGATTGGTTTTAAATATTTCTGATATTGATGTAAAAACTAATTAAATAATGAATAATAAATAATAAAAAGCTAGTGTGAAAACACTAGCTTTTTCACTTTGTTGAAAAAGGATTATGTCTATTCTAATCCGAATAATTTATGTGGCATTAGTATGTCGAGAACTTGCATAGGAATGGGGAGATGATTTCCGTTACAGGTGTTCCTGCCCATGGCCTGCAGGGTCTCAGCTGTCTCGTAGCTCCCACAGAAGTTTCACCCCTGGAACGTAGATCATCTGGATAAAAATTCTATTTGATCTTTCTAAATTACTTTTGCTTCAAGCTGACCCCTTTTTGATCCAATTTATGTTTAGTGACTTAGAAGAACAATCATAATGCTAGAGAGAATAGTTAATAAAGTTTAATGGCTACATAGGAATAATGTAATCAATTCATGAAAGTAAAGATAGAATTTCTGCTAGTAATAAAAGCTAAAAAAGCTTATACTATTATTAAATTTGTACCAATAAATTTAATTTATAACTATATATTTTTATCGGAGGTTTAGTAATGCGATTTCCACACGATTTTTTATTTGGCGCAGCATCTGCTTCTTATCAAGTAGAGGGAGCATGGAATGAAGATGGAAAAGGGAAAACAAATTGGGACGTTTTCTCTAAAATTCCAGGAAAAACATTCGAAGGAACTACTGGAGACATTGCAATTGACCATTATCATCGATACAAAGAAGATGTGAAATTGATGGCAGAAATGGGGTTAGAATCTTACCGATTTTCTGTGTCTTGGGCACGGATTTTTCCAGACGGTGATGGTGAAGTTAATGAAAAAGGTTTAGAATTTTATAATAATCTTATAGATGAATGTCTAAAATATGCTATTGTTCCCTTTGTAACCTTGTATCATTGGGATTTGCCTTTACCTCTTGAAGAGGATGGAGGATGGACGAATAAACGTACAGCGGAAGCATTCGTTAAATATGCAGAAACATGCTTTAAATCATTTGGGGATCGTGTAAAACATTGGATTACATTTAATGAAACAGTAATGTTTTGTGGGTTAGGATACTTAAAAGGAGCTCATCCACCTGGTATTCAAAATGATCCTAAGAAATATTTCCAAGCTACTCATTATGTGTTTTATGCTCATGCGAAAGCAGTCGGAGTGTATAAATCATTAAAGCAATATGGGGAAATTGGTATTACTCATGTTTTCTTGCCTGCATATAGTGTGGATAATCAAGTAGATAATAGATTAGCTGCTCATCATGCGAATGAATATGAAACTTTTTGGTACTATGACCCAATCTTAAAAGGAGAATACCCTCATTATGTTGTAGAGCAATTAGAGGATAAAGGCTGGACTCCTACTTGGACAGAAGAAGAATTAGATATGTTAAGGAGAAATGCTGTAAACAATGACTTCATTGGGCTAAACTATTACCAGCCAATTAGGGTGGAAAGAATACAAGACAGTAATGTTCAAATAGAGCATTCTAGAGAAACCTCTACACTAGCTCCTGGTAATCCTTCTTTTGATGGGTATTATCGAACGGTAAAAATGGAAGATAAGACCTATACAAAATGGGGGTGGGAAATCTCACCTCAAGGATTTTTGGATGGTTTGCATATGTTGAAAGAGCGTTATGGGGATATAAAAATGTATGTAACTGAAAATGGTCTTGGTGATGAAGATCCAATAATGGATGGAGAAATTGTAGATGTTCCAAGGATTAAATATATTGAGGAGCACTTAAAAGTGGTGAAGCGTGCCATCCAAGAAGGTATCAATTTAAAAGGATACTATGCATGGTCTGTGATTGATTTATTAAGCTGGCTAAATGGCTATAAAAAGCAATATGGTTTTATTTATGTGGATCACAAAGATAATTTGAATCGAAAGAAGAAGCTTTCGTTCCATTGGTATAAACATATCATTGAAACGAGGGGGGAAGAACTGTAATATGTATAAAACCTCTTGAATTACTTCAAGGGGTTTTTGTGTATAATATAACCATTAATTACTATTGAATAGGGAGATTATATGGCTGCAAAATATAAAGAAATGGCAGATCAGCTTGAAAGAGAAATAAGAGAAGGAAAATATAACAGGACAAAAAAACTACCAACAGAGGATGAATTGATTAAAACGTTCGCAGTGAGCAGAAATACAGTTCGTAAAGCAATAACTCAGCTTGTGAATCGTGGATATATCTATCAGGTACAAGGAAGTGGGATGTTTTTACGAGAAGATTCTATAACAGACTATGTAAATTTAGGTAGTCTAAGAGGATTAACCAAAGATTTACTATCAAGTACTATTGAAACAAAGATATTGGAGCTAAAAGTAATAGAAGCTGACGATGATAAGGCAAATAAATTACGATGTGCAGTTGGAACACAACTATATTTTGTAAAACGTCTTCGTATTGTAGATAAAGAACCGTTTTCTATTGAGGTAAGTTATTTTAATAAAGATATAGTGCCGTATTTAAGTGAAGAGATTGCGAAGAACTCAATTTATAGTTATCTAATAGATGACTTGAGATTACAGATTGGATTTGCAGATAAGGTGATTTTTTGTGAGAAAATAGATGAAGAAACTGCAAGCGTACTAAGTATTAGTCCAAATGATCCCTCATTAATCATAGAAAATACGGTCTGTTTAGTAAAAGGTACCATTTTTGAAATATCTCAATCTATATTTCACTATCAAAAGGCTAAATTATTGAATCGAATTAATTTTAAATAAAAGAATAATTCTTTATAAAAAGCTTTGTAAGTTGTATAGACATACACAGCTCTTAACTAAGTTATAACACTATTTTGAAAATATAAAGGAGGATATAATTCATTCCACTTCTTATTAAATCAGTAATATACAAAGCATTTATAATTTATGTATAAGTATTTCAAGGTAGGAGGCATAGTCTGATTATCTGTTACTGTTGTCCAGCTAGATAAGGTTTCCATAGATGGTAATATAGATGTGATTAAATGTATGGATGATAGAACTTGTGGTATGAAACCACAAGTTTTTTTATTACATCTATGTTACAATCTAACTGTATACACGCATATATCTAGCTACGTTTATAACATAGACAAAAATTATAGTTATATGGGAAACGAAGTTTGGATGTGAACCGTTATGGAGAGAATTTTTGTATCAGGTTTATTAGCATATAAATAGTAATAATAGAATCTAGTAAATTAGATAAGTGGTTTTGGATGGACATAGTAAGTTTATATTCCACAGACTATTCGAAAAATAAATAAGGTTACGAAGAGATGAATCTAGAAGGAAATAAGGCTTGCACATATATAAAGAGATATATTTAATTAGTGGGTGAAATTCTTGATTATTGGGTTATTCGTTGCCATTATTGGAATTATTCCGATGGTTTTGGCAATTAGTGTTAGGAAAATATATAATCAATCTGAAGTATCATATGCTTTGTTGTTATATATGCTAGCTATCAGTTTGTGGCAACTGGATGTAGCGATATTATATTTTGATGGCATCTTTTCAAAAGAGACAGTATTTTGGGTATTTAAAATTCTTCGTATGGGTCCGACATTTATGATACCAATTGTTTTTTATCTTGCATATGTACTAATAAAAAAACATACTACCAATATAAAAAACAAAGCCATTTATAGATATTTGATTTCTATTTTTAATAAAAAGGTTTTAAGCTTTTTAATTATTTGGAGTACACTTATTTATATTATTAATATGACAGGGTTTGGCATTGTTGGATTGGAAGAAATAGAGATTCCTAGTATTGGGTCTGCATACTATTATCCGCAATATGGTCCACTTCATATTTTATATATTTTTCATACGGGTAGTTTTCTTTTATTTGTTATTTTACACTAGCGTCGCATTAAAATAACGTATCACACTTAATTAATCTAAATTTTCTGCATTCTATCCATTACACAAAAAAATCCTTTATAATGGTCTGGTGGTAGTAACCTATCCAAATCCAATATA
>NZ_WEHU01000026.1 GCF_009183415.1 Bacillus sp. B1-b2
TTTCCAGTAAATGGTTTAATATCTTACTGGGTTTCTTAAGTATTGTCTTTTTTAGGTATTGGTTGGCTTACAATTTCCAATTCCTTAGATTTTGGTACTTGACATATTACCGCAGGACTTTTCTTATACTTGTATGTGAAGCCATAGTTCATTCTAATGTGGAAATCGAGGAACATTCTCTAGGAACATTAAATCGACAAATTCTGAGTTAATCCTTAATGAATCCTTACTTAAAGGTTTTAATACTACATACCACATAATGCATTCTGGATTTTCTTTATCATAAATTTCAGCAAGGATATAAACTACCTCACCTTCTTTAAAGCAAACATCAGCACCCGCTATTTGAATCCCGAAACTTGAATTAATTACTCCAACATGAAATTTATCGTTATTCATATAAATAACCTCTTTCTAGTCTAGGTAGTTGAAAATCTCTATCTGCGAAATCTTTAAAAAGGTTTTCAAAATAACTTCTTTCAATATTTATTGATGAAAGTACAATCAACTCAATCCCTTTTTCCTTCAATAATTTTAAGAAATGATAAAGTTCTTCATTGTCTCTACTCAATTCATGCAAATATGAGAGTATGATATAGTCAATTTCTCCACTATCGACGTAATCGATTAGTTTACAACCACCATTACGCGTTACTAATGGAGAATATCCACTTTCTCGATCATCAAGAATCTTTTCGACTAGAATTCCTTTATTGGTGCAATAATTTACAATTGCATTACTTCGTTGCAAACCTCCATCTTCTAATGAAGCAAACCTTACATATCCTACTGCTGTTTTTAACTGTTCCAACATAAAAACTCCTCCTTTTTTAAATCTATATTTTTATTCAAAATCCATCTTGAATCTCTTAGAAAGGTATTCCATCAAATTCGTATGCTTCCTCAGGAATCTCTGGACTATTTACATAAAACATTGAGATTTTTCCAAAGTGAGGAACTTCCAATAAATCATCATATCCATCATCATAATAACTCTCTGAAAGTACTGGTAATAGAACATGGTCAATCCTTCTGTCTTCTGATACTCTTCTTTTAAAATCCTTGAAAGTTGGTCTATATGCAGCGTTGAGTAATTGATATTCAGTTAATTCTTCACTAATATCGTGATACACAGCATGTAACGAGTAGTTCTTATTATTGCAATATTCGTAAAGCGCTTTGTACATATCACTTATAACTTGCCAGTTTGATTCATTTAAATTAACCATAAAGTAACCTACTGCTATTTTTTTCACTAAAATTCCCCCTTTTCATTAAGGAGATTCCGTGGTAATATATAATTACCATAAATAGAATCACCTATATAACACCAAATAATAGTTTTGCTTAGAGTTGCCCACGCCAATGACGCAACAATAAGTAACGGTTAGTAGCAATCATGTTTTACTTTTATTAACCACCTCCTTTAAAGTGCAATTACCTTACTTTTAGGTAGTATAGCACCTTTATCAAAAGACCAAATCGGTATGTCATAAGATATCTGTGACGAATTTATTTGGGCTATCGTCTCCTATTACTGATGGTTACATACTCTTCTATAATATCGAGTCCACCTTCATATATTTCTCCCTCACTTATAATAATGTTTTCTACCGCGCTAGCAACATTATTATATAATTCAACTGTTTTATCTCATTGATCTCCCATATGTTGTAACATCTTAGTTGCCTTAATTGTTATACCTAGAAGCGTTTTTGAATTTTGATCATCAAAATTCATATAAATTGTTGGTTTTCCCATTAAAACTTCCCCCTTTTTAAATCCCTAAATTTTTCTCATATAACAAATCCCCTTGCAAAAAAATTGTTAATAGATAATTTTCTAACTTGATTTTGATTATAAAAGACCCTTGATACGCTTGTAAACCCACTTCTCTATGATTTGAATTGGCGGCAAAATCGTAGATAAATATTTAATTATATTAAAATAATATACAAGTTAGATTAAAAATGCATTATCTGCATAACCCTGCCTTTTTATCTATGAAATGATATTATTGTTCGTTCATAGATAACCTTTCACAAAATTGTCACATTTTGATATTTAATAAAAATGGTCAAACAGCAAAAATTACTGTTTGACCATTTTATGTCCTAGAAAGGGCTAGCAAAAGAAATTTGTCTAAGTTACACCTTGGAGAGGAACACATTCAGGATTTTAAAGGGGAATAATTGTCCTGATATACCTACACTTCTATATGAAATAGCATAACCCTTTATTTATGGCAAAGTATTATAGTAATTTTATTAGCCATTATAATAATTGATCTCAAATATTAATGATTAATAAAACTAGTAAAGGTCACCTAGTCCAAATTTCTTCTACTGCAATCTGTTTGTCCTCAGGAGTAGGAGCAGAATATCTAAGTATCATGTCAGCGCTTGAATGTCCACTTAAAGATTGGATTACGCTGATATCCTGTCCACTTCGAACTAATCCTGTTATAAAAGTATGTCTTAAAGCATGAACATTGAAACCCTGCTTTTCTATTAAATATTGCACTGTTCTAACACTTATTCTTTTACCTCTATTTGATAGAAATAGTGCTTCTTCATTGTCAGACCTTTCTTCAAGATATTTAACTAATGCTCTTCGTGCTTCTTTATTAAGTGGAACTGTTCTCTGTTTGTTTCCTTTTCCTTTAATTACAGTAACCTGACCTTTTCTCTCACTTACTTCGATATCTGATATATCTAAGGCAACCAATTCAGAAAGCCGTAAACCTGTATTTAACAATACTTGTAGAATAGCCATATCTCTTTTATTCTCAGTTCTATCAATTTCTCGTATCAACCTATTCAATTCTAACCTGTCTAGTGCTTTAGGGGCCTCATTTTTATAGTTAGTAGGTTTAACAACCGAAATATCTTCTATTGTATTCACTTGTTGAGACCATTTGCTATACTTCTTAATCGCATTCCAAATTTTATTTACTGTTGCTGGGCTCTTGCGTCTACTCACTAAATAATCAATGTATTGTTGAACGTCGCTTCTCGCGTAATTTGATAAATCTGCTCCAGCCCCTTCCAACCAATCACTAAATTGCTTAATTGAGTGAACATAAGTCTTAATTGTCTGTTCTGATTTTCCTCTCAGTGCTTCTTCTACAAATTGGTTAATCATATTCTCTCCTCCAGATTTTTTGGCATAAATAATTCTATGCAATATTTTTTTACTGTTATTTGCCATAATTCATTTCCTTTTTACTGTTATTTTGTTAACTAATTGCATGGAATACCTATTCTATGCAAATATTCTACGAAATTGCTATAGAAAAAATAATGTCCATATACAAACTGAAGCACAGCTTCAGTTTGTATATGCAAAAAATGAAATAACAAAACTACCAAATATCCACATTGAGCAAAAACCAATTAACATACCAAACGTGATTTCTCCAACCATCTTATTCTTTTGAAGAAGCCATTTGATAATTACACAGCCAATCAATAAAATAATCACAGAAAAGAATGACCAGCGGAAAGCAATTTCTAACCAACTGATAAATTCTCCAAATAGTTCTTTAGCTTCTAAAATATCTTGCTGAAGATCAACCCAATTTTTCATTTGTAAGCACACTCCTTTTTTGAATTATATAGTTCATCTTGTTTGTTTCTTTTCTAAAACCTTCTATAATAAGTTTTACTTGGGGTCCTACCAACAAAACGCGGAAAACATACGCTAAGAGAAATTCCGAGGTAAAAAGGCCGATTTTTCCTACGCTAAGGAATCATCGGCCTTTAATATTATTGAAGAAGAGGGCGTAGGGAATGTAGACTTGTTACTTTTCTTGCATCAAAGTTGTATTCACCAAGAAAATTAATGTGTTCCCATCCTAATGGAGAAATATGTTTAAGTAAGTCTTCTCTCAAATTCCCTTTTTCCTTCAATAGTTTTGTTGCTTCTGTAAGATAAACGGTATTCCATACACTAATGGCATTAATTAGAATGTTTAAAGCACTTGCACGTTGTAGCTGGTCTTGTATTCCTCGTTCCCGCAACTCACCTCGTTTTCCAAAGAATAAGGCTCTCGCTAACCCATTCATCGCTTCTCCTTTATTTAGTCCCCGTTGAATTCGACGGCGTAGTGTTTCGTTAGATATGTAATCCAAAATAAAAATGGTCTTTTCGATTCTCCCCATTTCTCGCAAAGTAGTTGCAAGTTTATTTTGTCTCGCATACGACCCTAATTTCCCCATCATAAGTGAACCGGACACTTTTCCTTCTCGAATAGAATGAGCTACACGTAATACGTCATCGAAATTCTCTTGAATAATTTTTGTATTAATACGACCACGGAGTATATTTTCTAATTTATGGAATTCACTTGGCGTTTGGATCGTGAATAGCTTAGAGTCAGCTAAATCACGTAGCCTTGGTGCAAAACGAAATCCTAGTAAATGACTCAATCCAAATACTGAGTCGGCGTAGCCAGCTGTATCTGTAAAATGCTCTTCAATATTTAAATCTGTCTCATGATGAAGTAATCCATCAATAACGTGGACAGCATCACGAGCATTAGTATTAATGACTTTCGTATAAAAACTTGAAAATTGATCACTGGTAAATCGATAAATGGTTGCCCCTTTTCCAGACCCATAGTGTGGATTGGCATCGGCATGTAACGATGAAACACCAACCTGTACGCGCATTCCATCAGAAGAAGAGGTACTTCCATCTCCCCAATAGGAAGCTAGTTTAAGCTTATGTTGAAAATTTACTAATGTCGCTTGTGCACGACTTATAGCATCATCAAATAAACGCCATTGTGCTGCATTAGCCATTTGATGATAAGTAACTCCTGGTGTCGCTTCTGCCATTTTAGTAAGTCCTATGTTAGTTCCCATCGCCATGAGAGCAGCCATGAGAACAACTTTTTCCTCTCCCTTTGGCGGGCGATTGGTTGAGGCATGTATCAACATTTCGTCAAATCCTGTCCAGTGTGCTACCTCCATTAAAAGATCAGTGAGCTTTATTCTTGGCAACATATTATATAAAGACAGGCTAAAAGCTCTCGCTTCTTCGGGTGTATTCTTCTCCAAACGGTCCAATCGGATCTTAGCCTTTTCGATAGTTACTCCTTCTAAAGAATCAAGATTATTTGAAACCCATGTAAGGCGTTGAGCTAGTGACTTTCTTCTTTCCTCAAGATATTCATCTGCCGATGAACGAACGGCTAGTTTAGTATCCGTAAGACGAGTTGTTGTCCAATCTTCTTTAGGAACAAGATACTCTTCAAAATCTTTATGAAGTCTACTACCGACTACGGATATGTCGCCTGAACGAATATGATTTTTCAACTCTGTTAGTGCAGCCATCTCGTAATAGTGTCGGTTAATTATTCCATCATCACCATAAACATGCTTCTTCCAACGTTTAGGAATAAAATCTACCGGGGCATCATTTGGAATTTTTCTTTTACCAGATTCATTCATTTCATTTAGCGTCTTTAAGGCTTGCAATAGTGGCTCTGTACCTTGTGTAGAACGAAATTCAAAAGACTTAAGAAAAGTAGGAGTATATTTTCTTAGATAAGAAAAACGATTTTCTAACAAATCTAGATAATCGTAATCCATCGGTCGGGCTAATTTTTGAGCTTCTTCGACGGAAGAAACAATTTTATCCCACGGCATAATCTTTTCAATAGCATTAAATGGATCAAGCCCTTCATTTCGTGCTTGGATAAGTGCTGAACCAATATCTGCAAAATGTACGACTTTTTCATTCACTGCTTTTCCATTTTCTTTTTGCATTTCTTCTTGTGTTTTACGTCCTTTTGATTGCAAGATCATCATTTGTCGATCATGAATTTCAATTGCTTGGTCAATTAAATCCTGACTATGAGTCACAAGATATGCCACGAGAATTGCATATTTCTTTTTTTCTTTAAACCTTCGAAATGAGTGTGGTTCATACCTTGCTCCAATACGAGATAATTGAAGTAAACGATTGGGATGGATATGTTCTGAATTTATTTCTAATTTTAAATCTCGAATATATTCTAAGCGCTTTATTACTTTTAAAAAGGCTTCAGGTGAAGAGTGTCCGGGAAGTTCTCTAAGCCATGCTAAGGGGGTTTTTCTATTGTCTACAAATGGATCTATAAGTTTATCTAACTTTTGTTTTTGCCATTTAGATAGAGTACAAGTTAATGATTTAAAAATTCTTTCCTCTGCTCGTTGACGAGTTTCCCAAACAAGTCTTTCTATAGTAGTCATACCAGGGAGAATAATTTTCTGATTCCGTAGTTCTTCTTGTGCTGTACGAAGAAGATACATTGAATTTCCATTTTGAAGGGCATGATTCAACAGAAACTGAGCTACCTTGCGGTAGTTCCCTAGGGAAAAATTTTGATAACCATAAACTTGACGGATTTCTTCCATATGCTCATGTTTAGTTGGCTCTCGTTGGGCATATAAAGAAAATGAATTAGGATTAACATTTATTTGTCCAGCTATGTATTGGATTATGTAATCTGGTATAGGTCCAACATCTGAAAGGGACCATCCTGGGTAGCGTAGAACACATAATTGAACAGCAAAGCCTAAACGATTATGATCTCTTCTGTGTCGTTTAATAATTTCAAGGTCATATTGTGAAAAAGTATAATAAGTTTCTAGTTCACTTTCGCTCATATCAGCTGGAATTCGTACAAATTCCGTTCTTTGATCTTCTGTTAGTAATTCTTTCCCTCTCATGCTACAACTCCTTGCTAGATATCTTTTTCTTTTCTAGATAACGATATAAGGTTGTCGCTCCAATCCCTGTTGCCGTCTTAATTTGAGATAAAGAGTAATCTTTGCTTTCGTACATTTTTATAGCAAGTTCTATTTTCTTTAAATCAACCTTCGGTCTGCCTCCGTTTCTTCCTCTAGCTCTAGCAGCCGTCAATCCATCTTTCGTTCGTTCACTAATAATATCTCGTTCTAATTCTGCTATGCTGGCCAACATTCTAAAAAAGAATCGTCCCATAGCAGTTGTCGTGTCAATCTTGTCTTGTATGGAGACAAAATGAATACCCTTTGATTCAAAATGTTCCATAAGCTCAATTAAATGTTTGGTACTACGACTGATACGGTCTAATTTATAGACAACTACCGTGTCGCCTTTACGCAAAACTTTAAGAAGCTCGTCAAGCTGCGGACGGTTTTTTCTCTTGCCTGACTCCTTTTCTTCAAAAGTCTGGTCCACTCCGTAGTGAGTCAATGCATCGAGTTGTAACGATAATGACTGATCTTGTGTACTGACACGTGCATATCCAAATTTCAACAAGAATTCCCCCTTTTTTAATGTCCTAACTATACCAAAAAGGGGTTTGTAATAGATATATTGGTATTTAGATTTTGGTCATATTTTTGGTTATGCATTTTAAGTAGTTTTTGAGGTTTTAGAGAAGTTCTCTGTTTTTAACCAAAAACGGTCGTTTTCGGCATTGGAATCATTTAATTGAAGGGAGTAATATATATATTGACTATGTACTATGGTACAGGGTTTATACTTTATATGAGGTGAGATAAATGCAATTTCGTATTGGAGAACTGGCTGAAAAGTGCGGCGTTAATAAAGAGACCATTCGATATTATGAACGTTTAGGGTTAATTCCAGAGCCTAATCGTACCGAAAAGGGATACCGAATGTATTCACAACAAACGGTCGATCGATTGAATTTCATAAAGAGGATGCAGGAACTAGGCTTTACGCTAAATGAAATTGATAAGTTGCTAGGAGTCGTTGATCGCGATGAAGCAAAGTGCCGTGATATGTATGATTTCACCGTTCTTAAGATAGAGGACATCCAGCGTAAAATTGAAGATCTCAAAAGAATTGAACAAATGCTGATGGATCTTAAAGAAAGATGTCCCGAAAACAAAGATATTTACGAATGTCCCATTATTGAAACACTGATGAAGAAATAAGAGGTGAAACAGGATGAAAAACACAATAAAAAGTTCAGGTTGGTTTCTTGTCGCACTAATCACATGTCCGTGCCATTTGTTTTTACTGCTTCCGTTGTTTGCGGGAACGGCACTGGGCTCATACTTCACGGAATTTAAAGATGTTATTTTCATCGTGATGGGTCTGTTATTTGTTTTCACCCTTTTCAAAGGATGGAGAAAACTGAACCCAGAAATTAAAAATGAAACAACGAAAGAAACAACAACGCATGATTGTTGCAGTATGAAGAGGTTTAAATCATGAAGGAAAAAGTGTCACAGTTAGCCACTATATTTTCAGCTTTTGGTATGGCTGCATGCTGCTTGGGTCCACTGATTTTTATTCCTCTTGGATTAACTGGATTTGCAGGAGCAATCGCCTTCTACTCATTGAAGTATCGGTTATTGTTCAGCATCGTTACCATCATCCTTCTTGCATACTCCTTTTACATGGTTTACGGGAGAAAAGGCAAAAGGAAGAGTTCTATCATCGGCTTATGGATCACGACGTTTTTCGTTTTCTGCATGTTTCTTTTTTTATTTCTAGTTGAAGGTGGACTATAAAAAATGAGGTGCTTTATATGAGCGTAAAAATAATTAGGATTATGATGCTATTATCCCTTCTGTTAGTGGTTAGTGCGTGTAGCAACGAAAAAGAAGCACAAAATACTATAGATGCTAAGAAGGAAGTAAAAGCTACCATTGAAACAACTAAAACAGGGACATTCACGGTTTTGGGGATGGATTGTTGTCCGCCGTCTGTTGTAGAAAGCGTCCTGGAAGAGATAGATGGCGTTAGCAAAACAGCCATTAAAGTCAGTGGAAGCAAGGGCGAAGTAACGGTTTCCTTTAATGATAAGAAAACGGATTTACAGGCAATTAAGACGGCAGTTTCGGATTTCGGGCTTGGAGTCGAATAAAAGGAGGGAGTTAACATGAAAAAATATCGAGTGAACGTTCAAGGAATGACTTGTACGGGTTGTGAAGAGCATGTAGCTGTTGCTCTTGAAAACATGGGTGCAAGAGGGATTGAAGTAGATTTTCGCCGTGGCGAAGCTGTATTTGAGCTACCAAATGGCTTAGAGGTTGAAACAGCGAAAAAAGCGATTGCTGAAGCGAAATATCAACCAGGCGAAGCAGAAGAAGTACAATCGCAAGAAATGATGCAGTTAGGTGATGAAGGTGATTATGACTACATCATCATCGGTTCTGGTGGGGCTGCCTTTTCATCTGCCATCGAAGCCGTGAAATACGGAGCAAAAGTGGCAATCATTGAACGTGGTACGGTTGGTGGAACATGCGTGAACATCGGCTGTGTTCCTTCAAAGACTTTGCTTCGGGCTGGCGAAATCAATCATCTGGCAAAAAATAATCCATTCATCGGATTGCACACGTCAGCTGGTGACGTTGATTTGGCACCATTGATCAAGCAGAAAAATGAACTGGTGACGGATCTTCGAAACTCAAAATATGTGGATTTGATTGATGACTACGGCTTTGAATTAATCAAAGGCGAAGCGAAATTCGTAGATGAAAAAACCGTTGAAGTCAATAGCATTCAGTTGTCAGCCAAACGATTCTTAATCGCGACAGGTGCTTCACCAGCAGTGCCAAACATTCCTGGACTGGATGAAGTCGATTATTTAACAAGCACAACTCTGCTTGAATTAAAGAAGGTTCCTAAGCGTCTTACGGTCATCGGTTCTGGCTATATCGGGATGGAATTGGGACAACTCTTCCATAATCTAGGCTCAGAAGTCACATTGATGCAAAGAAGCCCGCGTTTGTTAAAGGAATACGATCCTGAGGTTTCAGAAGCAATCACGCAAGCCTTGACAGAACAAGGGGTCAACTTAGTGACGGGAGCATCTTTTGAACGAATCGAACAAGATGGAGACATTAAAAAGGTCCATGTTGAGGTAAATGGCAAGAAGCGAATCATTGAGGCAGATCAATTACTGGTTGCCACAGGAAGAACACCAAACACGGCAACCTTGAATTTACAGGATGCAGGCGTTGAAGTAGGCCCCCGTGGTGAAATCGTAATCGATGAGTATTCAAAAACAACGAATTCACGCATCTATGCAGCAGGAGATGTCACGCTTGGTCCTCAATTTGTATATGTAGCAGCTTATCAAGGTGGAGTTGCGGCAGGAAATGCTATCGGTGGACTGAACAAAAAGCTGAATTTAGAAGTGGTTCCGGGGGTTACATTTACAGCTCCAGCAATTGCAACGGTTGGTTTAACGGAGCAACAGGCGAAAGAGAAAGGATATGAAGTGAAAACATCCGTTTTGCCGTTAGATGCCGTTCCAAGAGCACTGGTTAATCGGGAAACAACAGGTGTGTTTAAACTGGTCGCGGACGCGAAAACGTTAAAAATATTAGGGGCTCATGTGGTTGCAGAAAACGCAGGAGACGTGATTTATGCAGCGACATTAGCTGTCAAATTCGGTTTAACCGTAGAGGATCTTCGCGAAACCCTTGCACCATATTTGACAATGGCAGAAGGACTGAAGCTGGCTGCTCTAACGTTTGACAAAGATGTATCCAAACTATCTTGTTGTGCAGGATAACTATCTTTTAATATCAAGCCGATGATTCCTTAGCGTAGGAAAAATCGGCTTTTTTCATGTCGAAATTTGCTTAGCGTATGTTTTCCGCGTTTTGTTGGTAGGACCCCTACTTTAGTTATTTATTTTTTTCGTCTCGTTCAATTAATTATTTGTTGTTATTTCTTCATTTCCCCCAAAATCGGTCAGTTGATTTTTTTTATCTGCAAAATGATTAAATGTTAAGCGATTTCTTGCACGACCTATTTTTTTCATTTTTTTCCTTATCAATATCGCTCATTTTTACTCTGTAGCATTTTTTTCGGTTGAATTTTTTTTTCACCATTAGCAAAGCAATAAGGGACATATTATAAATAAAAAAGTATGTCTACTTCCAACAATACTGTTAGGAGACATACTTTTTTAAACTTTAAACCACATACGCTTATGACCATTTTCATCAATAAACACTTTATTATATTTCTGTTCTCTTTCTTTTAGCAATTTTTTTATGTCAAGCATTGGCAAACACCAAGTATATACTCCACTAAGACAAACAAAGAATGTCACAATACCATAAGCCAGAATACCTGATAATAAATAAACGATTATGCCAAAGATTAATACAATTATACTAAATATAACAATCGATAATGTATCCCAAAATCTTTCCTTTTTCTCACTAGGATTTTCGGCACTTCCAAAAATAATTACAGAATAAAATATGTGATAAAATATTCCACTGCTTACAAATGCTAATATGAATAAGGAATAATAGAAAACTATATCAATTTTTAATGTGAAATGATTAATAGGATACAACATGACAGAACTAATTCCACCAATTAGCAGCGTCCAGAATATAAGAAATGCCAAATATCTTATTCTCGAATTAATCTCTTTCAATTTTAGGTCACCCCCAATTACTAATTACATACATTATAGCGCGTCTTAAAGATAATATCAGGGCCAACTATAAACTAACCTATCAAAAAATTGAATAAATAATCTCTTTCTTCTTTCGAACACATAAAAACAAAAATATCATTAATAGATCGAATAAAAGTAAACTGATAAAAACCTGTTTTATCGTTTCTAGCAAGTGAAAATGTACAATCTTGTAACAGTAACCTCTTCGCCTCTTTTAAATCATAATTATAGAAACCATTCAAAATGTTTGTATATTCTATATCTGATAGGAGATAAACATTCGGCTCTTCGCCTAGGCTTCTTCGCTCCTCTATAAGTACTCCTTCCAACTCCTCATCCCTATCGTTATATATGTAACCCTTTACTTTCAAACCGTATCTTGCATGAAATAAGTTTAACTCCACTAACTTCTCAACAACTATATTTCTTCTAATTTCTACTTTTTGATTCATCAAAATCCTCCCCTTTCATTTTTAAATTGATTGTTAAAAACTGACCAGACCTTAACGGAATTTTCATATACCTTTCTATTAGACATAACTTATAACAACCCTTGTTTAAAAATAAAAAAACAGCAGGGACTAGTCCCTACTGACATGGATGTAACTTTCGCGCTAACTTGATTAATTTGTATCGAACATCTGGCTCTAGTATATACTCTTCCAAAATCGGACAAAGCAGCAAAATCATTTGGTTAAAATCTTTAAAATCTTGGTTAAAACACATTACATTATACTTTTCAATTTTTGTCTTTCCCTTTTTTTGCCTGCCACTCTGTAATCCTCTTTAAGTACATATATGAAATAGAAGAATGGTTCAGTTTCATCTGGCAATAAAAAGCATTTCTTAAATCTTGCAATGAAGAAATTGTACTGAAAATGGTTAAACGTTATTAGTTCATAATCAGCCTTCTTACGAAGTATATCCTTGTTTTTCAAGAGAATCCCTCCAAGTATCTTTAGTGTAATCTTTCTACTTATACACTTAAACAAACACTTGTTCTTACCTTTATTTTGGAAGGAATCACAAGAAGCATTGAACCACTTTTGGATGTTTTGTTGAACTAGTTTTAAGCCTTGCGATTCTATTAGTATCAATACTTGAGCCGTTTGAACTACTATTTACCTAAATGACCATTTTGAAAAGCATTACAAAACTACAAGAGATTATTTGTATACACCTCACATATACTACTGTTTTAATAATTAAACTGGTTCATTTGGCTCAACCCTTTTCTCGCTTGCAAACACTTGGTTCATTATTGGCTCAAGATTGGTTCAACTTGGGTTCTATTTTTACAAAATTAAAGACGGGTTTAATACCCGTCTGCAATTTAAATTTCATCAAAATCAAGTAGTTTTAAACCCTTCCAAGACTTAGTCCTTCTACTGTTATTCATTTGGCTACGTTTAACCAGATTACCATATATACTTTCAATTTTTTTATTAAACTTTGTTTGACTTCCCGCAATGTGTCCATTTTGTTCACAGAAATTTTGCCATGCTGTAAACAGATTAATACGCGCTGTCTCAGCATCTGGATTAAATTCGCAATGTTCATTCATGAATTTCATTACAGCATTATTCTCTTCTCTGTATCTTTGGACTAGTTCACTAGATTCCCTACTTTCTGTAAACTTAAAATTATTTTCATGTATCAATCTTCTTAGTCCGTCTAGAATCCAAAGCAGGATAGCGTCCTTCTCTTTGTATAATTTTTCCTTCAGGTGAGGGTCTTTTTTTGCAGGTACATGCTTAAAAGGGATAATACTTAACCTGTTGTAAAAAGCATCACTAGTATCTTTACTGTAATTATCCGGTAGACCATTTGTGGAGAAAACAAACTTTGCTTTATTATAAAACTCAAATACTTGTCCATATGGTCTTCGTGCAGATATCCTATCATTCCCGGTAGCCGCTTTTAAATAGCCATTATCTTTAATTCCTTTAGCGGGTAGATCAGCAAATATATTGACAACCTTCCCAAACAATTCTGCTTGTTTGTACTCATTATCAGACAAGTCTTGTAATGGAATGTGTGATTTAGCATTATCGGTTAAGAGATTCTCTAGAGTTGCTGTGATAAAAGTACTTTTCCCTGCATCTCCCGGTCCATCAAATATGAAAATCATCTTTTTGGAATCTGTTAATGGAGTTAAACAATACCCTACCATTTCCTGCAGCAGCATTTGAAGTTCTTTATCCGGTACTGCACTATTAATAAACTTATTGAAGTTTTCTCCATTAGCGTTCGGATCATAGTTTGCTTGTATTTGAATTGTAGAATAGTTATCTATTGAGTGACCTTTAGTAAACTCCCAAGTTTGTAAATCAAATGTTCCATTTAGAAGATTTAACTTAAAGGGATACTTATTTATTTCGTGCGGAAACTTATTAATTCGACTATCTATCTTCCACAATTGAACAACATCATTTATAACCTGGGACTTAGCATATTCAGGTGTTAATAACTCTTTTACTATCCCCTTATCCTCATTCTCATTCGCTGGTCTATACACCCCATTATCAAAAAAATATAACTTTCCCGTTGAATTGATGACAGGAACATTTTTTATGAGGTATTCCGACAAAAAACCTCGATGTATATAACTAAAGCCTTTATCTGATTTCCTTAAAAATGGGCCAACAAGTCGAACTTCATTATCTATGTATTCTACCTTAAATCCTTTCGGTCCAATATATTCATTTCCGTCTTCGTCGTATAAGACACTCTTCCAGATAGGGAGATTTTCTGTGTCTTTTATTGAGACTTGTTTTAAATCCTTTTTTTCATATTCTTCAACTTTTTTATTTAGTTCCTCAGTAGAAACTGTTATTTCTTGATTGTTTTCTCCATCAATATTACTCCAATTTGGTGGTGTAACTTTGTTTTTAAATTCTTTAGATGTAGCCATATTACATCACTCCCCTTTCCTCATTACACAGGGTTTAGGAGTGTATATTGTGTTTTATATGTATGCTTTTTATTGTGTTGTGAAGACCTGTTAGATGGCTTAAAAATACATGCATGTTGGTAGTTTAATCTCTTCTAAGTTCAACTCCTTCAGGAGCCTTAACAATTGTCCAACCTTTAATTAGAAATAAAGGTAATTTATTTGTGGTACCATATCTGCTAACCTTTTCAAATTGATAATAATCCCCCACTTTTTTTCTTAATATGAAATACTCTTGACCATTATATTGATTAGATTTAAAGAAATTAACTAGATACCCTTCCTTATACAAATCAATTTTATTCTTTCCCCATAATTTTTTTGCTTCCACTACTTCTCCGGTTTTAAAATTTGGATAATACTTTGGCAATGCTCTCACCTCCTTTTTACTTTACAACGTTTCTATTAAACAAAGATAGATGCTCACCTGCTAATTCTTCATATAAAAATTTATTTCTTTAATATTTAAATTAACTTTATGGATATATTGATACTAAGGGTATTTTACTGAGGGGGACTATTTGATAGCTATTTTGTACGGAAATAAAGGGAAATTTCGAAGCCTTTTATAATAATTCTGTAGATTCTTGTTTTTCTCAAATACCACACCAACCTGAAGTACTTATGTTAAAACCGAAAGCAAATACAGTCACAGAAAGAGATCATATACATATAGCAAAACTTGTAGATTACTCCCAATTAGAAATTACTAACAATAACCAGATAACTAGAGGCAAAAACATTGAATTTGTTTGGATTATCTGACTTCCATCATGGTTATATGGATGTTGGGGTTATTAGCGACTTTCTGTCTATACTTGAGGAAATTACATAAAAAATTCCAACAAAATTTAGAAATCAATTGTGTAAATGTAAATGTCTGTATCAAAATGTACATTTTTGCTTATATAAGCATGTACACTTTTGACCGTTATACGGCTCTCTATACAAGTGAGTGCATAATTACAACTTGACACGGAGCCTCTGCGGGCATGATTATGCCGCTAAAAAGCCAGCAGTAACAAGGGCTGGCAAGCCAACCAAGGCTATCATACCCGCCACTCCATGTAAAGTTGTAATATACAGGGAAAATCAAAAATGTACATCTTTAAACGAGCGTTTTTGTACATGCTTAATTCAGCATTTGTAGTGTAAAAAAACATAACACCTTTTGTTTATAGAGACAATCTACCCTAAATAACCTTTAAGTACATTTTTTACAGATTTTCACTGCGCAGTATCGTTGTACTGCGCAGTAAGAACAGTTATAAAGACAGATATTACTGAAGCATCTAAAAGTGAATGATGATTTAAGTGAGTTCCCTACTAGGCAAAAAAAAACAGAAGAGTTTGCCGTTTTTTTTACAATCGTTTCAAAATATTTCTTGAATTCATCAGTTATCACTCATTTCTATTCTATACTTTTAAGGACTAGATTCTGCTTCAGTCTATCCAAAATCTCTACCTCTAGTTGGCAAGCCTCCATAAGATAGGTTTCAACGGTTCCATATCGCTCGTTAATATTGGCATATAGTTGCTCGAGCACTTCGGGATGCGCCTTTAATATGAATTCTATACGCTCTGAGGACACTTGGAAAAGTGTCATCCATCTCATAACTTTTATAAATTTATCTAATCGATGTTTGAAGTAATCGTTGGTTAAGAGATATTCTTCCAATACCCTTTGATATGGAACCCCAACTAAGGACTGAATGATTGATGCAATAATCCCTGTTCGATCCTTTCCAGCTGAACAATGGATGAGCACCGGCCAATTTTTATCATCAGAGATTAAGGTAAATACCTTTTTTATTTGTGGAGTTTGATAGAATGCAATACTATGATAATACTCCCTAGTAAAGTTTTTAAAATCGTCTGCTCCTGTCTTTCGAAACAAAAAGCTAAGAAACTTTCGGAAATTAGCATCTTGAGTCTCTATGGGAAGTAGAGGAATGTTCACAGAATTAATCTCTTCTGCAGTCAGTAATAAGGGCATATTCTTGTTGTATTCTTTTTCTGATCGAAGGTCTAAGATTGTTTTAATCTTATATTTCTTCATTCTTTCCAGATCACATGGAGTCATGTTAGATAATTTACCAGAGCGATAGAGTACACCTTGTCTTAAGGTAGATCCTTGCTCTGTTTTTACCCCTCCGATGTCACGAAAATTATATATTTTTTCAAAGTGTATTAATTGGTTGTTACTCATAATTCTCTCCCGCTTATCATTACTTATTTATGGTGTTCTTCAATATAGTTTTTCAGAGTTAACTAATCCATCCTGCCCTTCTAAATTTAAAGAAAAATTTTAATTCAAATACTATATCCTTCCCTATTCTTCAGGTGTAATGTGTCTAACATGTAAATAGAATATCCTTGATTGATGGTATTTAAGTGGACGGTGCTTATATCCGATCATTAGCTCTAATTCTTTTGTACATCTGAAAATCCCACTCGGTTTTTAAAAGAGAATAACAATATTGATCTGCATACTCCCCATTAATCAAGGAGTAGCCACGTAAAACCCCTTCCTGATAAAAACCAAACTTACGTAAAATTTCTTTTGACGGTGTTGCATCTATGTTGGTAAATGCCTCGATGCGATGCAAATTCATTTCATGAAAGCCAAAACCGATGACATGAGTTAATATTTCAGTCATGTATCCTTTTCGCCAATATTGCTTTCCTAAATCATAAGCAACCTCACCCCTAGACCCGCGTTGGACCTCCCAACCATTGAATCCGCACGTTCCTATAAGAGTATTCGTATCTTTTTTAATAATCCCCCACCTAAGTGCTTGATTTAAATCAAATAGTTTGTTCATAAATGAAATTACACCTTCTGCTTCCTCTACACTTGTTAAAGGGCGAATCCCCATATCTTTTGTAACATCTTTATCCGATAGTACCTCTAGGACACCTGGAGCATCAGCTAATGACATTTGTCGAAGTAAAAAACGATCCGTGTTAATAATCGGAAACTCTTTAAATTCCATTCTCTTCTCTCTCCTCCTCACCTTTTGTAGTGGTTTGCTTCTCTAATAAATAGTTAGAACCTTTTAAATTAAAGCAGGTATTGGATTAACCTCTGCTCATTTTCCCTTGCATCATCCAAATGAAAGGCATGGGAAGATTTATCCGACCATAATAACCTTTTTCCTTCTGGAGCATCTAGATTCTCATAGTATCTTTTAATTAGTTCAGGCATAACATGCTTTTCTTTACTTCCATGAATAAACATGACAGGTATTTGTAATGAGGGAACCTCTGTAAAGAAGTCGAAGGTATTAATATCGTTGAGCAATTCTTCCGTATACGAGAGTTTAAAGCCGCGTATAAGGGAATTGTATACGTCGATAAGAGAGTAATCCGGTGACTGCAACATAATTTTAAGTCCCGAAAAAAATGTCGCTGACTTTTTATCACCTGCATCATGGAACATCGAATTGTATTTAAATTGCCATTTACGAATTGCAGCCCACTGTTTAAATCCATCTAAATAAGGTGGCTCCCCAACGGCAAGCAAATCCTTTATCGCTTTTTGATGATTCTTCACCTTCGATATTTCCATCAGCCACTTGTAACTTAACTTGTCATTTTCAACCCAGTTCGTAATTTGTGAGAACCCGGTATATGAATAATATTTTTCTGGATAAGATGCGGCAAGCGACAGTCCAATCACACTCCCCCACGAATGTGCCATGAGGTGGATTTTTTCTTGACTAAACCGGTTCCTTAAATAATCGGTAACCTCACACCCATCTTGAATAAATTGCTTTAAGTTCATCGTATTTTTTTGAATTTGCTTTGCATACGATTTACCTGTACCACGCTGATCCCAGAAAACAACTGTAAAATGCTTGACTAATTCCTTTGTCGTCATTACTAAAGCATAATCACGTCCCCTATTGGAGACACCAGGCACCGGCATGCTTGGGCCTCCATGAATAAAGAGTAAAACAGGTGCACCAGGATTATCCGCTTGTATTAAGATGCTTTGTTTTATCCCCCCTATTGTAATGCTCTCTACACTGCTTATACCTTGTGCTGTAATTACAAAATCCTTGCTATGGAATATTTTCATAAAGCCACCTCATATTTTATTTTCAGCTATGTAAAGAACAATGTTGACTATAATAGTGTTAATTGAAGCGCAAGATAAACGACATCAGCGATGAGTGCTTCTTCACTACTAATCCTTTCGAATAGCATATCTTTTTCAGTAGCTAATGAGAACGCCCAGCGTTATCGGCCGTATCAAGTAGCTGATGAAATGGAAATTAACGTTACCAATAAATGAGCCTAATTTTAATGAAAGAAAAATAAGTTTCACTTGCAGTGGGTAAGCTCAATAGAGGTTGCATCTAGCTAAAACATATGAATGAACAGTCTCTACATCCCCGTAAATTTATTTAAAAACACTGGAACACAAAGGTTTAAAATGTGAGCAACAATCACCCAACGTAAACTTTTTGTCTTATAAAAATATGTACCCCATGCTAAACCCATTAGAAATACGGCAGTCCAGGTGACAGGACTCCGATTTGCAATGGAAAACACTCCCCACGTCAGAAGCCCTCCTCCAGAGGCGGATTAATAAGAAAAGTAAGTATCCAAAGTGAGATGATTAATCCTGAATCTAATGTATGCCATCCAAATATGAATGCAGGCAGGAAGGAGTGACGGAAAAGGCTAAAATAATCCAGCCTTTATGCCCTTTGGCTTTTGCAACCAACTTGTAAAAGTAGTTCTTTTATGACGATAGATTATAAATGCCATCGTACTCCAATAAATAATAGCTAGCGGTACCCATGCCCATTCATTGATTAACCGCACAGCAATGGTTGCTGTCAAAAATCCTAAACCAACAACTAATATTGGAGAAAAAATCATTAAGCTTCGATTTTTATCGTTCACATAGAATTCCTCCTAAAAAGAAAGAGTCCTCCCCATATAAACCCGAGTCCAGTAATAATTGCCCCGGTTGTGGAGATGAGCGGTTCTAAATTTCCTGCTACCGTCCCTAGTGCAAAAACAATCGTTCCAAGAATAAGTAATAGTCCAACTGCAGATGGAAATAGTTTCGCTCTCACCATTGAAATACCAACGAAGATCATCCCCAATACAAAAAGCAGTGGACCAAACGAGTAAATAAAGTGATTTGTACTAACTGCAAATATTTCATCAATCTTAACATTTGAAACGCCAGCCATCTCGACAAACACAATGGCCGTTACGATAATCGTGCCAATTACACCTAAAACCATACCTATTGATCCGAAAATACCATTTTTATCTCTTTGTGATTCATGAAATCCAAAAAACGCAAAAACGATGAGAAGATGAGCAATAAATACAATGGCTTTTCCTATTACTATACCTTCCCCATTTGAAAACAGTAGATTAATAGAGTGAGCTGTAGCAAGAGAGAAACCTGCAATGATAGACATAACTCCACCTAGTTTGATTCGAAACGCATTCTCCATTCACCTATCCCCTTTATTTGTTGATGACTACATGGCTTATTGTTTCCATACATACATTAGGATTTTGTTAACTATGACTAATGCCCCAAAGACAAATGCTAATGTCGGTTTACCTACAGCTAATAGTGCCAAAATCGCACACCCGAAAATAGTTACTTCAAGTAAAATACGATATCCCCCTGTTAAGGGTATTTGTGCTGCTGGGGAACCAAATAGCCCCCATATCATCATGATCAATAAGGGTGCACCAATACCTAGTAGTATTTTAAAAACTATTCCTTTACCAACAACAAAGCCCCAATAGCTAACTGCTACAATAGTACATACTTCCAAAATAAACAGTAATACGAGATTCATAAACAAGTTAATTACACCCCATTAAAAGGAAGGTGTCTAAAAACAAAGGATTTGAACATTTAGACAACCTCCATTAGTATCTGAATTACCAAATTTGTGTTTTTAATAGTAATTTCTTCCTTTATATTCTAATGAACGAGTATTGTCAATCATCAAATTATTATAGACTAAGAGGAATTTTGTTTACCTTCCATTGATGCTCCTAGTCTTCTTCAATACAGTTGTCGTAAGCCACATGATTAGAAAATAGGAATAGTGGGATGCATAACTCTCGATCTTACCTATCACGCTTAGGCCACCAAACTCTTACAAATAAAACCAATTGTTTTAATAGAAAACAAAAACTTCCAATAATATTTAAGTTCTTTATTGAAAAATGATTACAAACTACTAGCTGGTTTTCTTAATAGAAAATTTTATTCTTTTTTTACCTTTTACAAATTGAATAAACCAATATAGAGCCACCCAAGGTAAAATATATTTTGTTGACCATTCCATTATATTTATAATAATTCCTAAAGAATAATAACCTACTAAATATAAAACAATAAAAATTACTACTAACCCTAATGAACCATATAATAAATACTTCATTTTTATATCCCTCTCTTTACTAGTAATATATATAAATACTAAGCTTGTACTGTAATGGGATGCTTGAAATATTCAGGTAAATCTAAATTATTTTTTATTTTTATGAACAGCACATCGTTCTCGGTATCAATTAACTTTTTACTAATTACAATATCCCCGTAATCTGGAGTATAATGAAAAACTACATTTTTCGTATCTTCGTTAGCAATTCTATTTATAACATCAGAAATAGTTACTTCCTTTTGGCTAATTACATCAAAAAGATGGAGAGTTTCCCCATCGTGCATATGAATTGTAAACAAATCTAAATCATCTATGTAATAGATGTCCTGACTAAAGACATTTAGACAATAAAACATAAGCAATTCCTGTGAATTCTCTGAACCAAAAATAAAAGATACTGGTAATCTACCTCTACTATATTGGAAAATTCTATTTAACACTTCAGAATCAGTACCATTCAGTTTAGTCACTCTTCTGACTGGAATTATTCTTGACGGTATATTCATTGTAAACTGATGTTCCGGTACTCGCTTAAAACCAAACTTAGGATAGAAATCTAGCACAGTAGAATTAGCAAATAAGTACATAAAATCATATTGGTTCTCATAATGTTCAAGCACTATTTCCATTAACTTACGAGATAGTCCTAATTTTCGAAAATCAGGATGAGTCATTACCGTACCTATTTGAATCCCACGCTTTTTTTCATTATTAATAATTAACTCTACCTTATTTGCAGAAACGTTTGCTATTATTTTTTCGTTTTGTACGATGGAGAAAGGTGAATATTTTTCTGTCCAAAATCCTTTTTCGTACCAATCTTCAAAACTTATACCAAAGGTATTAGTAGCCAGTTCATTAAAACTGCCCCTTAATTTCTTATTATGCTCAAAGTTTCTTATTAACTCCATCCTATTATCCTCACTATTAGTATTTTCACCTTAAATTAACTGGGGACTGAATGTTGGCTGTCATTCTTCTAGATTTTCTCAACCAAACTTCTACCACTAATAAATTTCCAGTCCAACACAACCAGACGGCAATTACATAACCAAGTGTAAAGTTATCAAATGTACAGCCAATGATTGCTGACCATATACGGAATGTCAATGCAGCAAATGTGACCGCATAGCTTCTTATCATCCATTCTTCATGAAGTTTAAGTTTTTTATTTCGAATATATGAGTAGGCCTTGTATGTTGTATAAATCCATGCTAGGTCTAGAAGAAAGAAGCCTAATTTAGCTAATATTCCTCCAAATGCAAATAAAGTTAGGTAAATCCCTATTAATCCACTAATGAATATACAAATGACATAGATTTTACCTACAACACGATGTGTATTTAAGTATTTATTGCGCAGTTCATTTATAAAAAGGAAAGGCCCTACTATTAATGGTACGGCAGCTGTTAAAATATGTATATACAATGCTGAATTCCAAATAATATTTTTAAATTCATACATTACAAAACCTATTTCAATTAAAATAGCATTAGATTGTTCCGGGTCGAGTACGTAGTAACGAATGATAGCATGAATGCTAAGAAATGATGCAAGAAGTACGAGTAGAGCAAACCATATTTTTTTTGTTAAATGTTTGAAATATAATAATCTCCCCCGTTTCTATAGATAATATTTGCTCCGGTAGCGTTAAATACTACTTTTTTTCCTGAAGTAGTCCCTGTGGTGTGAAATGAAATCATTATTACCTAACATAGACCTTATTTTACTATTTTGTAACACTAATAAAAGTGAAAAATTGTTTTTAATTTTGCACCTTTTTTACAGCTCTATTCCAAGCGTTAATAATGGGGTAAAGTAATCTTTTTATTTCTCACTTTGAACTAGGCCATTTTTTTCTCATAAGAACAGTCCGATCAAAGTCATATTAAGACTTAAACTGCAAATATGATAGTCTTTATGAATAAGAGCCTCTCTTTACTTTCAACACTCATTTCACCCATAGTATATTGAAGGGTATTTTTTTGTAAATCAATGCCGAGATTTGAAAAACCCTAAGTTTTCCGCCTCATATTTAATCAAAGTGAATCAAGCTGCACTAATAATAGTTAATACACTTCTATGATAAATAACACAGTTCTTTTAGTCTATGAAATTTACAAAAAAAATGAAATAATTAGAGGAGAAGAGATTTCCCTACTGCCAAGCCTGTAGTGGACTTACACCACCAAGTTATCGCCCATGCCGGGCACAACAAAAATCCCTTAGCTTTCACTAAGGGAGGACTACTTAATTTGATACTTCTTTTGGTTTAATTGTATCTCTTACTTTTACGAGCAAGGTAGAATTTCTATATAAAGGATAAGTAAGGGCAGTAATCATTAAAACGGAACCTGCGACAATCAAGGTTGCAACAATATTTATTCCCCCTAAATATCCACCAATAAGGGTACCCATTAACAAAAATAGATTAAATATCGAATAGAAAATGGCTGTACCTCTTCCCCTTATTTCCTCAGGAATATGTTGAAGAAAGATCGTACTCGTAGGTACCATCATTAAAGCATTTGTAAGACCAATCACTAAACTCCACAATATTAATGGATATAGGAGCGAATTCGATAGAAAGCTTATTTCCGTGATGAAATATACACATATAATAGAAAAACCTAGTACACCAATCGATACATATAATAAACGATAATGGGCCATTTTATTTAACAGCTTTGACCCTAGGACAGCACCAATCACCGTACCAAATGCGAAGATTCCTTCCATCACACCAAATTCAATTTTTGATACTTCAAACACTTGGAGCATAACGGCCTTATAGTTTGTCATAAACATTCCAAATGCCATCATGACAGGGACTAGAAATAAAATCATAAAGAATAAAATTGGGGTCTTAAGCATCTCCACTATTCCATCAAACAGATTTTTCAGATACGAATTTGAGCTAGGCTGGTTCTTGTTAGAATCTATCTTTAAAATAGATAAGCTAAAGATAAGAACTCCCGAAATAAGATATGTGAATGAATCAATAAAAAATATGTTCTTCGGGGATTGAAAGGCTAATAGAAGCCCAGCGACTACAGGCCCACCTAACTTAATAACAGCTATCGTACTCTGAAATAGTGCAATTCCTTGAGGAATACGATGGTCACCGACAATAGTTGGAATGGAAGACATACGAGCTGGCTCAAAAAAAGCTGTTCCAATTCCTTGTAAAAATACTAGTAATAACAATAATGGGATATTCTCGTAGAAAAATACCATTAAGAATACCATTAAAAATCTATATATATCTGAATATACCATTACCCATCGACTTGAATATTTGTCAATTAAAGGCCCAATAAAGGGTCCAATGATGACCACTGGCAGTAATTGAGCAACAAAAACGAAACTAATCATTAGGGGATTGTCTGTATGGGTTCCGACAAAATAAACAACAGCAGTTAGCGTCATGGCATCACCTAGAAAAGAAACAACTACCGCCAACCAATATCGGATATATATTTTATCTTTAAGTAATTCAAGCATCGGCCTCGCCTCCATATTTCTGAAATTATCTGTTGTATTTACTTTAAACCTGAAATAAAATGATAAAAAGTGAAAACAACAAGTAACATTTGCACCTTTTATGGGAGGGACCAATTTGAGATTAATGGAGTATTTAATTTTGTTAAGAGCTAGACACAAAGCCGTAAAGCCCTACGAAGAAATTAGCATTTCTATTAGTGAAATTGCAGAAACTTTCTGTAGCTCTATTAGAAACACAAACTATTTGCTTAAGAAATTGAGTGAAGAACAAAGAATTACATGGAAGCCTGGGAGAGGAAGAGGAAACCTCTCAACCTTGGTTTACCACTCCTCATTTAGCGAAACAGTGGAGGAGTACATATTCCAGATGTCAGCCGAAAATAGGGTAGGGGATATCGTTGACCTCGCAAACTCCCCTACCCTCTCTGAAGAAAATCAGAAGTTTTTATTTCAGTCTCTTTATGAAAAACTCGGCCCTAGTATTGAACATTCGCATTTTGGAACTAAGAGCATCCTAAGAATAATACTTCCTCAAGAAGTTCATTCACTAGATCCTTTAGAAACCATTTTTTATTCTGAGGCTCATTTGGTAAATCAGATATTTAACACATTGGTTTCATATAATAGTGAATTAAACCAAACTAATCCATGTATAGCTTATGCTTGGAAAAAGAAACACAATGGAAGAAAGTGGACTTTTTATTTAAGAAAAAGTGTTAGATTTCATAATGGGGAAATGGTCACTGCAAAAGAAGTACAATATACAATGAAACGAATTTTAATAGAAGGAAGTCACTCTGCCATATATCCACTATTAAAAGATATCCGGGAGGTAGTCATTGTTGATGATTTTACCATCGCATTTCATTTAGAGAGGGAAAATTTATTTTTCCCAAGAATTTTATCATCCTTTCACTGTTCTATCATTCATCCATCCCACTCACAAAACCACATTCCAATTGGAACAGGTCCGTTTCTAGTAAAGGAATTCAATAAAAATTTTATATGTCTCCAAGCCTTTGAAGAATACTTTCGTGAAAGAGCTCTAATTGACCAACTTGATATATGGATGAATAAAAGAGGGCATGCATACCCAAATCAATTTACTGCCTTGAATGCTACGGAAAAAGACTCAAACCCAGTTATATTAGATTATCAGTTGTTAGGTAGTAGATTTTTGGCCTTTAATCAAAATAAAGAAGGTTATCAGCACAACCTATATTTTAAATTAGCTATTCAAGAAATCATGAATCCAGTTGAAATGATAAAGGGACTTGGAGGAAATAGAAGTTTAGCTGCCACTAGTTTTTTGCCCGATGTAAGTAGACTCTACAAAATAAATAAATCGTCTATTGCTAAAGCAAAGGAGTACTTACTAAGAAGTGGTTATAACGGGGAAACTATTTATCTATATTATTTTAATCTAAATGAAGGATATGAAAGTGCCGAATGGTTACAAAAACAAGGGAGGAAGATTGGTCTGTCCCTTAATCTCCATCCTATTAATTACGATACGGATGAGTCTATTTTAAATGGGGACATCCTCCTATTATCAGTCATACTTGATCAGGATGTTGAATTAAGCTTATTAACCATTTACAAAAGTGAAAACTCTTTTTTTAGAAAATTCCTAGATAAGGATACTCAAAAAAATATAGATTTGGAACTAGAGGTATTTCAAAGGGTGGAAACTTCAGAGGGAAGAATGGTTCACTTACAGAGAATTGAAGATATGTTAAAAGAAAATGTTCTCGTTCATTTCCTTTATCACGCAACGAATAAGTTGAGCTATCAACCATTTCTAAAAGGGCTTGAAATTAACTCCTTAGGCCTACCAGATTATCATCATCTATGGATCGATCCAGAGGATGAGTTGGTGCATGTGAGTAAACTTTAGGCAAAGAATGGGACAATATCGGACTATGTATGGATATTCATTTCAATTTGTCCCTTTTTCTAGGGTGCGTTCCATTATTCTGACGTCAAAAAGATAATTCTTATAAAAGAGGGTATCATTCCTAACGTTTGATACCCTCAAATCTGTAATTCCTATAAATGAAGGTGCCATCTTGCTCTCCTTGCACCATCAAATCTGCTATTCCTTAAAATGAAGGTGCCATCTCGCTCTCCTGACACCATCAAATCTGCTATTTCCTAAAATGAAGGTGCCATCTCTCTTTCCTGATACCATCAAATTCGCAATTCCTTAAAATGAAGGTGCCATCTTGCTCTCCTGACACCACCAAATTCGCAATTCCTAAAAATGACGGTGGCATCTTTCTCTCCTGACACCACCGAATTTGCAATCCCTAAAAATGACGGTGTCACCTCGCTCTCCTGACACCACCAAAACTACAATTCTCAACGCTGTGTTAGTGTTAAATGTTGATTTATTACTATTAAATTAGGATTCCATAAAATGACAGCCTAATTGTTATTGCTTTTATTCAACTAACGCTCCCCGTTTTACTTTAATAAGGCGGAGTTCCTAATTGATGTATAGCATCTAATTGAATCACGTTTTGTAGTTATTCAACCTTAGTTACGATAATTTGAGAAGTCATTAAATTTAGCCTTTCTTTCAGTTCATCCGTAATGGTGAATGTAATAGTTGAACCAGCATTTAGGTTATTAAATTTATAATGCATCCCAGTTATAATGGTTCCATCAGTTCCATAAGTTTCATAAGTTTCATAAGTTTCATAAGTTTCATAAGTTTCATTTGGAGTTTGGCTAAAATCTGAGATATGATCATAATAATCACCACTGATTTTACCATTTAAAAACACATTATTAGGTAAAATCTGATAGGGTGGTTGCATTTGTACAATGGATATTTCAATAATATTATTTTTTGTGTTTACAACTCCATTATCCGAAACTACTATCCCATTAACATTCAATTCATATTCCCATAAATCTCTAGAGAGTTCATTTTCCTGTTCATCTCTAAAATCTATTATTATGTCGTTAAGTAATTGTTTGTAATAATCCGCTTCTTCCTTTGTGTATTTTAAATCTAACTCAATATTTTCTAATGAGTTTTGTAAATCTTCTTTTTCTTTTTGTAGTTCACTAATTTGTGTGTCTTTTTCACTTATTAATCGATTTGTTTCCTCTCGATCAATATTCTTTGCTTCATCACTACTAGCAGGTTGGTTGCAGCTAGTTAGTAGTATGGTTGTAAGTAATACTGTCAGTAACCAAGTGATTTTTTTCATCGTATTCCCCCTTTTATCTTTCAACCTAGTGTTCTTGATATAATTATTGGTGAAAAAGTATCTGAGGGTACCGAACAGACTACTACTACCTTAGTTTCGGTATCAAAACTGACTGAAGACCATCCAAAAAAAGTCGTAGTGAATGCCTTTATCAGAAGAGGTGCAACAATTAGACATCACAAAAATATGCCGACTAGGACAGGTTGGACTGCCATAACTCCCCTTTCCTTTAATCCAAATGTTGAAAAATAACAAATAATAAGGGGGAGAAAGAAATTGAATCTAGAGGTTCTACTTAATACCTATGAAAGGAAGGCAAGATATCTATCTGCATTATTGACGGTCGCACCAATTATCATTTGGTTGTATTTTTGGTTCCCTGAAATCCGGTCACTCGAAGGAACTATTATTAGTCTAATTGTTGGTTTAGGCATATCAATTCCACTTTCTATACTTGCAAGAACTTCAGGAAAAAAAGTACAAGATAAACTATCTATTAATGTGGGGGGCTCTTCCTGCTACTATAATTTTAAGGAATAACGATAAAACATTAAATAAAGAAACAAAAAATCGTTATCACCAAAAATTAAGGTTACTAACAAACGTGGATATCCCAACAAAAGAAAGAGAACTAGAAGACCCCTTAGAGGCAATCCAGAAATTTAATTCTTGTATTGATTACCTAAGACAAAGAACAAGAGACAAGGCTAAATATTCTTTAATTTTTAATGAAAATGTTTCTTATGGACAGGCTAGAAATTTACTTGGTTTAAAAACTTTCGGATTAACAATATGTTCAATATTAATAGCAATACAATTATTTTCAATCTATAAAAACTATGGTGTTGGACTTAATATTTCTGCTGTTCCTATTTTTGAAATTATATCAGTCATTATAACTGTATTGTTTTTATCGTTTTGGATATTCTTTGTTAGTGCAAAACAAGTTTATAATGCTGGAGTAAATTATAGCAAAGCATTACTAGAGTCGTCTGAGCATATTGAATAACTCTGAAGAAATATATAAGAGGGATTGTATCTGATTGTTATTCCCTCTTTTGAAATTAAACTTTGAATTATTTCATTAATTTTATTGCAATTTTTCTAACCACTCTTTATCAAGCACTACTTCCACTCTCTGCTTTACCACTATTTGTGATACGGTTCATCGTAACGTTACGAGGGACAAACATTTAAATGTAATTAAAATTGAAATTTAATATCTATTTAAAGGGGATACCTAATTAAGACTAAGCCATTCTCTTTTGAAGTACCCACGTAGGAAAAAGCAAATGTAAAAACATGCATAAAAGCAGTGGATTTCACACCTGAAATCACACTGCTTTTTAGCATTATTAAAACACCTTTTTTATAACAAATACCTATTTATATGTAACTAAGGTCGATACTGGTATGCCAATTCCTTTTGGACTATCGGGATTATCCTTGAAACCATTAAAGCGTAAAGAATTAAAATAATTATATTTTTCATTATGGTTTTAAAACTACTTTTATACAATCATCTGCATGTTCATAGAAGGTTTTATACATTTCACTTGCTCGGTCTAACGGTACAACATGCGTGATAATTTCAGTAGGGTCAAATTCACCCTTTTGAATCATATCAAACAATATTGGCATATAATGAACAACAGGTGCTTGCCCCATTCTTATACGAATATTTCTTTCCCATAAATTACCTAAAGGAAATTGATTGTAAACAGAACCATATACACCTGTTAATTGTAAATTTCCGAATTTTTTAATAGCTTGCATACCAATTTGTATAGGGCTTGTAGTTCCCCCAACTAAACCCATTTGTTGTTCTTGTGCTTCTTTAGGAGTTTTCTTCCCATCCATTCCCACACAATCAATGACACAATCTGCTCCACCTTTTGTTAATTCACGAATATATTTTCCAGCATCATCAAATGTTGGAAAATCATCAAAGTTAATTACTTCCACATTGTTCATTTTTTTAGCATGATTTAAGCGATAAGGAACATTGTCAACTGCAATCACTCGACTTGCACCTTTCAACCATGCAAACTTTTGTGCCATAAAACCAACAGGTCCACAACCAAGAACGACAACTGTATCACCCTTTTTAACTCCTACATTCTCGACACTCCATAAAGCGGTAGGTAATACATCTGACATAAACAACAATTTTTCATCATCTAATTCTACTGATTCTGGGATAACAAAAGGAATAAAATTACCATATGGTACACGAAGGAGTTCCGCTTGACCACCTTGATACCCACCATATCTTTCAGTGAAACCAAAATAACCCCCAGTGTCTACAGCCTTATTAGGATTAGAATTATCACATTGGCTCTCCATTTCATTTTGACAGTAATGACAATGACCACATGAAATGTTGAATGGAAGAACTACTCTATCACCTTTTTTTACCTTTGTAACTTCCGAACCAACTTCTTCAACAATACCCATCGGCTCATGTCCTAATACATAATCTTTTGTAGCTGGTACTGCCCCTTGATAAATATGAAGGTCAGAACCACAAATTGCACTTGAAGTAATGCGAACAATAATATCATCATTCTTTTGAATTGTTGGGTTTGGTACTTCTTTGACTTGCATATTTTTTACACCTTGAAAAGTAACTGCTTTCATTGTTCTCAACTTCTTTCTTAGAATTTATATTTTGTCTTAGATTATCTTTTCCAGAAATTATTTTTTTATTCATCATTGTTGTCACCATCCTTATTAAAGACAACAACAAGAAGATTAATTATCGTCCTTTATTTGTTTTTTGTGATGTTTTTCATCATATTCAATCACTAATTCTAATTGTGGTATATAGAAATCAACGATGTAATTGTCCACTCTATATTTATCATAAATATAAACAATTCCTTCTAAAGAGTTTTTTAATATTTCTCCAAATCTGCGTTCCATTTGTTTGCGCGAAATTAATAAGATTATTAAACTCCTCAAAATATTGGCCTCTTATAGCGATATTAAAAACAGTATCTAGATTATAATGTAAAACTTTCCTTTTTACTTTTCTAGTTCCTTCTTTATTTTGTACTATATAATACTTAGTATCTTGAAGTAAATCTAATATTCTACTAATATTTATAAATGAATTGTTATATTTTGCATAGTGGTTTGGTAAAGTGTTGCAATTGCCTTCTGTGTCATCCAAACTGTTTCATCTGCTATTTTAACTTCTACTGATGTATCCCTGCCCTCTGGTTGATAGATCAAAGTTTTTATGTTATTTAACATTGCTCTACCTTCCTTTTCTACGTTCTTCTATGTACTATTATACCGTTAACCATCGAATAGTTTAACAAAAACAGAACGTTTATTCCCCTGTTATAACTTATTCTAAGACAAATATAAAACCCCTTCAGACTTGATATAAAATCCTTAGGGGCTGTTAATTTATTTAATTTGTTCTAATACGGTTTTGCTTAATTCAACTTCCACTCTCTGCTTTACCACTATTTGTGATACGGTTCACCGTAACAGGGCTAAATGAGGTTTTTTCCCCTGTCCATTTTAGATAGCTGGCTGAAGGATCACCCAATCTCTCTTACTCCAACAGCTCTTCCGGAAGCAGCTTAAATCCTTCAATCATCGAGTCTTCTTCCACCTTGATCAATAGACAGCGTTTGCCATTTTAATTGACCTGTTTGACATATCTCAAGTCTTGAGGGCTGATTGCAACATTCGCTACTTTTGTGCTGATCTTAATGGACTTGGACGCGTAACTCGGAACGATATGGCTTGCTTTCATTTCATACGTTTTGTCTTCAACCACCTGCTGAAATGCCCTTTCCACTTTTTCCGTATTCATATCTTTTACGCCGCTCGCCTTCAGCACACGTTCAATCTCTTTAGTATCCAAAGTAGGAGTACTCTCTTCTTCCACCACTATTTTCAGTAAATCGTTATCCAACTTAAATTGTTTTCGAATCTCTGCTATATCTTTGTTATTCATCTCTAAATTTTAACTCCCTGGCTAGTAAGATTCGTGTTTTGAACAAAAAAGAGCATCCAAAGCTACAGTTAGCTTTTGACACTTCTTTATTATAACAATCTTTAAGATGAAGAAGGCCTATCTATTATGGATTGCCTTTGTTCCTCTTGGGTCGTTATGCACCTCTACGTGTTTTGTATATTTTAAAATTAAATTGGTAACAATGTGTATGAATATGAAATTTTTAAGTACGACTAGAAATGTTTTTTCTCAATAAGAGGGGTGGGATGTACATGTTTTGGAAAAAAAAACAAATTGAAAGTAAGTTTGTTGCTCAATCAATAGCTGAATCAGAATTATCGATAGAAGCTCTGAAAAAAAGCCTCGTTCAAATGGATGATGCAGAATTTGTGGAAATTGACATTTCCGTTATTCGAAAAATTCATCTTGTTTACATACGAACTCTCATTGACCAAGAAAAATTAAATGAAAGCATTATAAAACCTTTAACTAAATGTTCCAAACCGTCTATTCAAGATTGTATTACGAATTCCTCCATTATTCACATTCCTAATTTTATAGAGGCAAAAAAACAGTTGTTTTCAGGTTCCATTTTGTTATTTGATTCTTCGCAAAACCTTTGGTTAGCTGTGCCATTAAAAAATCCTATTGGACGTGCCATTGAAACTTCCGAAACAGAAACCATTCTGTTCGGAGCAAAGGACAGCTTTAGTGAACAAGTAGAACAAAATATTACGCTTATTCGAAGACGACTCCCCATACATGAACTGAAAGCAGAGAAGTTTACTGTCGGTTCTATGAGTGAGACAAGTGTTGTTTTAATGTACATAGAGGGGCTGACTAATCCAGATTTTGTTTCAACAGTCAAAGAGAAGATTTCTGAAATTAATTTTGATCTCTTCTTTGACTCCTCTCAAGTTGCGGCATTCATGGAGGAACATCAAAACAGTATTTTTCCTCAGTTTCAGCAAACTGACCGGCCTGATGTAGTTGCTTATTCTCTGGGATTAGGAAAGATCACCCTTCTGGTAGACAATACACCATTTGCTCTTGTTGCACCCATTACTTTTTTCCATTTGTTCCAATCACCCGAGGACTATATTAATCGATGGGTAGTTGCCAGTTTTTTGCGCATCATCCGATATGCCAGTTTTGTTCTGTCAATCACATTGATTCCTTTCTATGTGGCATTGACAACTCATCACTATCAAATGATTCCTATGCAAACACTTCTGGTCTTGGTCGAATCAAGGAGCATGCTTCCTTTTACTCCTTTTTGGGAAGCATTTATCATGTTAATTTTTATTGAAATCATAAAAGAAGCAAGTTTAAGAATGCCTACAAAAACTGGTCAAACACTTGGGGTTATTGGTGGTATTGTGATTGGTCAAGCAGCTGTTGAGGCTGGATTCGCTACCAAAGTATTAATTGTCATGGTTGGGATCTCGACGATAGCTTCCTTTCTTATTCCCAACTACCTTATGACAAAAGCAAATTCATTAATTCAATTGATGCTTCTTGTTTTTTCTTCTTTACTTGGGATAATTGGGATTGCACTAGGAAGCATTGCTATTTTGGCTCATCTTAATAGCTTGTCTTCAATCAAGCAACCCTATTTTTCACCAGTTTCCCCTTTTTTCGGTAAGGATTGGATTGACTTATTCATTCGAGGGCCATTAGTCAAAATGTTGGAGCGTCCAGAGCATCTTAAACCTCTAAAACAGAAGAGAGATAAAACTAGGAGATGACTTGATGATGGAAACCCACCAATTATTTAAAAAGAATGAAACCTATAATGGGTTCTATGCCATGTTGTTGGTAAATCGCCTCCAAATGCTATACTTCTTTCTGATTATGCCAAATATCTTGATCAATCCATATATGATTTGGGTGCTTATAGCTGTCGGGATATTATCCCAACTAAACCTTCTTCTTTTATCGAAGTGGCTTTTAACCCGTTTATCTAGCAATGGATATAATGGATTTGTCCAATTGTTTGGGAAAAAATTGGTACGTTTTCTCTCTTTCATCGGGTTGTTCTTTATTCTACTTAAACTTTCCGTCATAACGTTAGGATTCATCGAAATTGTTCAAACATTTATACTTCCATCAACAGATACAAATTTTCTTGTCTTTTTTATTTTGTTGTTATGTTTTTATGTCGCAGGTAGGGGCGTTGAACATACCATTCGTTTTGTGTTGATTTCTTTTTTCTGTACATTTTGGATGTTCACATTTTTCGTTTTTTTCGTCTTCCCTCCAATAGCTCAACTCAGTGATTTGTATCCACTTATTCCAATGGAGTGGAAAGTAGAAAATTGGAAAGCCGTTTTTTTAATTTTGTCTTCCTATTCTGGTCCGGAATTTCTGGTATTTTTGGGACCATGGCTTAAAACAAACAATAAAACCTTTCGCTATTTGTCTTACGGAAACGCTCTCACCGTTGTAGAGTATGTATTCCTATTTATAGCATCCCTATTTTTTTTCGGTTCCAATTATTTAAGTAAAACTCAATATCCAATTATTAATATGTCCCGTTATTTTCAAAACCCAGTGTTTGAACGAATTGATATGATCATGCTTTCCTTTGAATTATTTAACCTAGTTTTTGCAGTTTCTCTATTTCTACTATTGTTTTATGGAGCATCTAGAATAGCTTTTGGTAAATTGAGCAAGCCAACCAGTGGAAAAGGTTTGTTATTCAGTGTATTCCTTATTTTTATCGGAATGATTCTTGTGAATGAATTATTTTGGAAGCCTTGGGAGAAGCAGAATTTTTTACTTAATCTTCAAATTATAGCTGGAAGCATAAGCTATTTTCTTGTTCCACTTGTTATTGTTTTAGCAATGAAAAAAAGGGGAGTTAAAAAAAGTGCGTCTACATAAAAAGATATGTAATAGATTAATACTTCTTTTTATGACTATTTGTTTATCTGGCTGTGCCCCTTTTACCGAAAATAACCTTATTGAAGAAATTTCTCCCGTTACCTTTTTGGCAATTAGTAAGGGGGATACAGGGAAATTAAAAGTCAGTACAATTTTGCCTCCTCTAAGTAAAGAAAAGAAGTTTGTTATGTCGCAAGAAGTCAGCTTATTAAAGGAGGGAGTACAGAAGTACAACCTCAACTTCTACCAGGAAATGAAATCTGGACAAATGCGGATGCTGGTAATTAGTGATGAACTTGGAAGAGACGGCATTATGTCCATTATAAATGTATTATTGACTGATCCGGATATTTCTCCGAGAATCTATTTAGTAATCGTAAAAGGAAATTTTGATGAATACTTGGAAAGTCAATTGGACAAAGATGAAAACTTTGATTACTCGTTTTACCGTATGCTGAAGCATTATGAGGAAAAAAACCAAGGAGAATTAACTGTCGTTAATCTTCATCAATTTAAAAATTTGCTCTATACTCCTTATTCAGATCCTTTTTTGCCTGTATTCAAAATAGAAGAGGATGGGGTCAACTATGAAGGTACAGCCTTGTTTAAAGATGACAAGCTAGTTGAAACTATTTCATCTTTAGATGATCGTATCTTCCAGCTGATAAACAACGATCACTACTTAGTTGTTTTACCGATTCAAAAATTTGAAATTGTACTGGGTCATGTTAGATCTAAAGTAATAGTAGATTTCGATAGCAGCTATTCTACAATGACCTATACCGTGAATATGGACACTAGAATTGAGGAATACCGGGGAGAGAAACAATTATTTGACCCAAAGGAATTAGAAAATATGAAAAAAGATATCGAAACCCATCTTGAAAAACAAACACATGAACTGTTTAAAAAGATGCAAGAATTGAAAGTGGATCCATTACAGATTGGCATACAAACAAAAAGACCATTCTCAAAACCAATGGAAGAAAAAAAATGGATTGAATTGTTTGAGAAGATGGACATTAAAATACAATACAATATTAATATCGATCCTTTGACGGATGCAAATTCAAAAAGGCAAAACTTTTAATTTTTCTTATCGAATAACTCATAACGTATGTGATTTAATGCTTGATAAATATGCTTCGTATGCAAATCTTCCTTGTGCCATTCAGCCACAAACCCACCCACGTTCTTCCGCTGTTAATTCTGCAGGTTTTTGTGCTAAGCAGCGGTCAATAAAACGTGATTTATGGTGTTTCTTTACTTCACCTAAATACCGTCTACATCTTTGTTGGGCATCCGTGAAAAATTGGACGAGATGAAAGCGATCCAACACATGAATGGCAGATGGAAATCCGTTTGGTTCATCGTCGGTTGGCAAAGAAATTGTAAAAAAAGATGGTAACGGTAAAATCAATTTGATAAACTGGTTATACAAGGCGAAAACTCCTATCGTGGTTTGTCTAAGCAACAATTACGATACGTGAGTTTTCGCTTTTCTTCTATACTTAAATGTCACACGTGTTGATTAGCCAAAATCACGTAACACTTTTTTGATACATCATCCGAGCTGACGACAGAATTTCTTCGACGTATATTCGCCATTTTAATGGAAGTGCATGCCAAAGAAACAGGCGTGTAAAACCTGCAAATGACAAGGCTTCTACATCTGATTTTACCTGGATGCGCTTGTGTAAAAACTTTAATTAAACGGCTGACAATCCGTTCAAAAATGCGTTTCACGATGAGATAATTCAGTTCACCTAAACGTTTTGAAAGTGTCGAATAATCCACTGATTTCAAGCCTTGTGCTGGTGCAACATCCGCAGCGTGGTGCATACTTTTCCATTCAAATGTAGCGGCACCCACCAAGTAGTTTAAAAGTGTTGATACATCACATTTACGAGCCGTATCTTCAAACTGAACAGCTAGAATCCCGTCGATTTCTTTTTGTGAAATAAAGTTTTGAAGTAGTGTGAAAATCGTGGTATTCGCAAGCCTAGAGATTCCTCCTTGTAAAGGTTTGTGTGGTAACTTACATTTTACATGGAATCTCTCTTTTTTATTAGTTTTTAGTGATAAAAATTAGTTAATCAACAGACGTGATAACATATATGTATTAATTGCATATGTTATCTATAAACTTTATAAATATTTTACAATAATTCTTGTTGTTATTGTCCTAACCGAATATAACCATGATATTAAAACTATATATACCTTATACATATCTCATATGTACAACGGAAAACCATTACTGGCTCCGTTAGTGATGAATCACGATTTTCACGAAAAATGAATATTTCCAAACACGTTGTAATTTAATTTAAAAAATCTATATATAATTTGTATAAGTTTTAATGTACTCCATCAACAAGCTGATTGATTGAGTTTAACTTGGAAGAAAGCTCAATAAACCATGCTTCATCCCCCGTTGATAATGCCAAGTCTATTAGAAATAGAATTTCTTCCTTGTTTACCACCTTAGAAAGTGGCAGTTTCCTAACATTTTTACTTAAAATCGGAATTGTTTTGCCAAGCGTTTCACGATTGTCACTCGTAGCAACCGTTACTTTAACAACTCCATCCAGAATACTCTGTGATTCAATATAACCAATTATTAATTCCCCATCCTCTGATTTTCCCTTAATCCAATCACCTGTTTTCAAAACGGAATTACCATTCGTCAACATCCTTTTTCACCTTCTTAAGTTATTTTTGTATTTTATGAATGTAATCAAGATAGAACCTTTTTTTAAGCTACAGTCATCGGGGATATATCACCTAGATAAATCTGTAATGTTTTTTATTACAATTTAATAAAAAGAAGTCTACGGCCGTCAGTCACAGCCGCTATTTTGTTCTTGATTTATAAGATCGACAACTTCTTTAATTGTATAGTTCTTTAAATATTCACCCAAATGTTCTTCCGCACCTAAGAAAATTGTAAATAATACACTTTTCATATTTGCTCCCACAATACACTTTTCATTTGAATCAGTACACTTAGGCTGTAAAGCACCTTCAGAGGTTATCATATATATTTCCCAAAGATTAACTTCACTAAGCTCTAGAGTAAAAATAAATCCGCCGCCGGTTCCTTCTTTTGATTTTATAAATCCATGTTTTTTTAACAAGCTCAGCACTTTACGAATGCGTACTGGGTGGACACCAGCACTCTCTGAGATACCATCACTTGTTGACATACGGTCCGGCTGCAACGCAAGATAAGTTAAACTATGAATGGCAAGTGTAAAATCACTATTCATGTCCTGCCTCCTTATAAATCAACACAGCTAATTACCTTTTTGCTTTACATATAGCTTCTGCATCTTTTTTTAAAATCAATCAACATAGTGTAACAATATATATTACAGTTTATCTTGTCAAGTATCTAATTAGAAATGTTGTATTAACTCTTAACCATGAATAAGGAATTCCAAGCATCCTGTAAATCTTTACGAATCACCTTCACTTCCTTAAAGGTGCGTAAACATATTTGTTTGTTTAGAAATTTTTGTATAATTAAGTTTAATAACCCCATTGTTTTTTAACTTGTTCTTCTGCTAACTGTTTAATTTTTTCCCATGCCATTTCTTTATTTACAATGACATTGGTTTGATAATTTTTATCTTTATAATTAACTGTAACGAATACTTCAATCATCACTTTCTTCCTCCTTCCGAAATAATATTAATTGGCCACTTTTTGCCATTCGACGTTCGAAAATGTGCGAAGTCTACGAGGCAAAAAACTGCGGATTTCTTCCTCGTTATATCCAACCTGTAATCTTTTTTCGTCTTGGATAATTGGCCGGCGCAACATTTGAGGGTAGTTGATTATTAATTTATAAAATTCATTAAGTGGAAGAGATTCAATACTTACATTTAATTCCTGAAATGTTTTTGATTTAGTTGAAACAATGTCATTAGTCCCATCTTCAGTCAATCGAAGAATTGATTTAATCTCATCGACTGTAAGGGGATTGGATAATATGTTTCTTTCAATATACTCAATTTGATGTTCTTCAAACCAAGCTTTTGCTTTTCGGCAAGAAGTACAACTTGGTGTCGTATACAAATTAACCATACTTATACACACTCCTTCATATTATTCAGCTCATCTACTGGCTATACTGTAATTTTAATTATTACAGTTTGTAAAGTCAACTGTAAATTTATGGATTAAAATCAGAACGCATTAGAGTTTGTAATTTTTAAAATTACTGTACTTAAACTAGCCTCTTGAATGAAATGTTGGATAATAATGAAATAGATGGAAAAGACCCTCGTTGTTTTGTTCATTCTTGTTCTATTATCAGGGTATGGTGCTGACCGAATTATCGATAAAATTCAAATCATTGATACACTACCTTATGATAAGAAAGGAGACAAAATCGAAGGAATGGTGATCTATCCTCTCTTCACGGAAAAAGGGAAAACCGTATTAAAAGATTTCAAAACTTTTTCCAATACGTTTGAGGAAATCCTTCCATGATTGGATACAAAAGTCGCTTGGCCGGTTGAAATAGGAAAAAAAGGAGTCGCTGAAGCTTTAATAAGTCTCGATCGATCCTTTGTTCCCATTCATTTTATATAATATCCAAAGGTATTTTTCTTGTTGGTTTTGGAAATACCTCGTCAAGTCTGTTCAGATCTTCTATGGTCAATTGAATAGTAGCAGCTTGAGCATTGGCTAAAACATGTTCTTCCTTAACAGCTTTTGGGATAGCAATTACGTTGTTCGAACGAATGGTCCATGCAAGAGCAATTTGTAATGGCTGCACATTGTATCTTTCTGCAATCTCAATGATGGTTGGATCGCTTAGTAATTGTCTTCTTAAGCTCCCTCCCTGGGCCAGGGGACTATAGGCCATAATTGGCATGTTATGTTCATGATGCCATGGTAGGAGATCATAATCAATTCCTCTAGAACCTAGATGATATAACACTTGATTTGTCACACAATTTTTTCCGTTAGCGGTATCCCACAACTCTAACATATCATCCGTATCAAAATTAGAAACTCCCCATCTTACAATTTTACCATCCTTGCGCAGTCTCTCCATTCCTTCAATCGTTTCTGCCAATGGAACACGACCTCTCCAGTGTAAAAGATACAAATCAAGATGATCTGTTCCTAGTCGTTTTAGACTATTTTCACATGCACTTTCAATCAAATCTAACCCGGAATGATGAGGATATACTTTCGATACTAAAAAAACTTTATCTCTACGCCCCTTGATTGCCTCACCAACTAAACGTTCGGAATCGCCATTTCCGTACATTTCAGCCGTATCGATTAGCTTCATGCCTAGTTCAATTCCAAGTTGCAAAGCTTTGATTTCTTTGTTTCTCGATTCAGGATTTTCACCCATGTACCATGTTCCTTGACCAATGCTTGGAAGAAAGGTTCCATCAGGTAAAGTTACTACACGTTTTTCAAGTGAATGCTTAATTCTCAATATTTTTTCATTGTCAGGTAAACTCATTTTCATCATGCCTTTCATATCTCACCTTGTTTTTCTTGAACTGCAATTCTTCAATCATTACCGTTTATTGGAAAATCGGATCATTATTAAAAAATTAAATGTGGCTATACATGTTGTAGTATAGCCACAAAAATAACATTATAATCTCACTTATACCAAGTGAGCCCCGCCATCAATAAGAACAGTCGTCCCAGTAGTAAAACCATTTTTAGCAAGGTATACATAGGTTTCAGCTATGTCTTCCGGCTTTGCAATCCGTCCAACAGGGAGCTGTTGTGCAATGCCGTTGAACAGTGCTTGCCTCTGATCATCTGACATTCCAGCATAGATTGGAGTATCTACAATTCCAGGTGAAACCACGTTTACCCTAATAGGCGCTAGGTCTATAGAAAGTCCTCGAACCAATCCTTCAATGGCTGAATTGATTGCCGCTAACGTAGTAGCGCCTTGAGGAGGACGAACTCCATATACACCAGAGGTTAAGGTGATTGAGCTCTCATTGCTTAAATATGGAAGTGCAAAACGGACAGTGATATATTGCCCCCAGAATTTACTATCAAACGCCTCTTTTGCACTTGCCACAGGCAGTTCGCTAAAGTGCCCCATTGCGCCTTCACCTGCTGTTACCACAAGGTGGTCAAATTTTCCAACCTTACTGAAAAATTCTGCTACTTTTTCTTCGCTTCGAAAATCGATTTCAATTGCTTCTACATTGCCACCAAGAACTTGTTTTGCTTCATTTAATTTGGAAACAGAACGGCTGGCAATGATCACTTGAGCTGATTGATCGAGAAACGCTTTGGCAGTTGCTAAACCAATACCAGAAGTACCCCCTAAAACAACTACTCGTTTACCATTTAATGACATAGTAAAACCCCTTTCTTATTAAAACCTTTTTTTATTGAAATTCATTGTGAAATATTAATTTCTAAAACGATACTATTGAGTACTTACGCTATTATTCAGCTAATAATTTTAAGGATTCACGATTAAAGGCAGGAATGTCATCCGGAAAACGGCTTGTTACAATATTATTGCTTACCACAACTTCTTCATCTTTGTAGTTAGCACCTGCATTTTTGAGATCGTTCCTTATTGATTTGAAACCTGTTATGTCGACGCCTTTTAATAGGTCTGTATCAATTAATACTTGTGGGCCATGGCAAATGGCAAAAACAGGTTTACCTTCTTGTATAAATGCTTTTGCGAATTCACCAAAACGGTCGTCTTCACGTAATAAATCGGGAGAGAAGCCGCCAGGGATGAATAAAGCATCAAAGTCTTGAGGATTAACTTCCCCAATTCCTTTATCAATTTTTACTGCTTCACCTTTTTTACCAGTAATATCTTTTCCAGCCTGTATGTCGATTGTGATCACTTGATGACCAGCATCTTTAAATGCTCGTGCTGGTTCTGTGAATTCTACATCTTCAAATAAGTCTGTTATTAGTGTAGCGATTTTTTTGCTCATTATGATAAGCCCCCTTATAATTGTAAAGCATCGTTGGTATTATTCTCATTTAACACAATAAATACAAATAATCTACTGTTTTTAGTATATGTTACTGCTAGATATATGATGGTATAAAAACATTTAGTATCGCTCTGTCACGTGTTTAAGGATGGTGATGCCCTTTGGAAGAATTCGTGATGTCAAATCCTGCTTGTGACACATAGAAATACTTGATCCAAACCACATCTAAAAACGGTTCCCTTTTATCAAGTAAAACATCAATACTTTCCTTGCTGATGTCCTCCTTATTACCTTTCACTTTTTGTAATTTCTGACAGAAGCTCGTATGAATGCAGGCGAGCTTTGTGGTCGTAAACTTGTGCAATGACCATTATTTCATCTGCCTGGCTCTCCTCCAAAAATGTATATAGCTTGTCCTTTACCGTCTGCTGGCTGCCAACAATCGATGAGCCTAATTGCTGCTCGAGAGACTTTAATTGGTAGCTGCTGGCCAATTCGGAAATGTCATCTACCGGTGGTTGAAGCTGTGTAAGGTTGCCACTCATCAGATTCAAAAATTGCTGCTGCAGGGTTGTGAAAAGGCGCTTTGCCTCTTTATCCGTTTCTGCTGTAATGATATTCAATGCCACCATCGCATACGGCTTATCGAGAACATTCGAAGGCTTAAACGCCTTGCGATAGATCTGTAGAGCACCCAGAGTGTTAAGTGGCGAGAAATGGGCGGCAAACGCGAATGGCAAACCCAGTTCTCCGGCCAGCTGCGCACTGAAGCCGCTTGAACCCAGCAGCCAGATTGGAATATTCAAACCTTCACCCGGAATCGCTTTTATAGGGTTCCCTTGGGCCAGGGATGGATCAAAGTAACCGCGGAGTTCCGCTAATTGCTCAGGAAAGTCATCTCCGGTACTTCTCAAGTCGCGTCTCAATGCACGAGCGGTCAACTGATCTGTACCAGGTGCACGCCCCAGACCAAGGTCAATTCGCCCAGGATATAAGGATTCAAGAGTGCCAAACTGTTCAGCGATGACGAGCGGAGCGTGATTCGGCAGCATGATTCCTCCTGAACCAACCCGGATTTTTGATGTACCGGCTGCCACATGGGACATCACCACAGAAGTGGCGGAACTGGCGATAAACGGCATATTGTGATGTTCAGCGAGCCAAAAACGTTTGTAGTCAAGTTTTTCAGCATGCTGTGCGAGTTCCAATGTATTGCGGAAAGAGTCAGCAGGAGTACTTCCGGCTGTTATCGGTGAAAGATCAAGCACCGAGAAAGGAATTTCGTTTAGTTTATTTGCATGTTTAGACATAAGTTCATCTTCTTCCCTTATCTAATTTTTAAAACTAATCTAATACTGGAATTTCATGAGTCGAAAAGTAAGGCAACACAAACTCTCCAAGCTCCTGGATGACTTCCTCTGGAGGGCGCTTTGAAAAATACAATACAAATGCCAGGTGATTGACACCAATGGATTGAAATTGATATAGAATTTCTAATAACTGTTTGCGCCCTACACGAAATCCTAACGGAATCGGAACAGGAGACAAATCGGGATTTTCCGATAAATCGATAAATAAAGTCTGAGTGAAAGGTTTAAACACTCCTGGGGCGTAAATTTCCGACAACTCGCGATACTCGTTAATCAATTGAGTTTGTTGCGGGATAATCCTCGGGTACTGGATCCAGCCGTCCCCGTTCTGGGCGATCCATTCAATCGATTGATTGCTGAATCCTGTCACCATGGTCGGAATCGAAGAAAAAGGTTTGGGGATCATTCTCATATCCGTTCCATCGATGATGCCTAAATCGCTGTTGATAGTGGGATTGTGCTCCTTTAATAGCCGTTCAAGGAATGCATAATTCTTTTTAAACAGCCCTCCGCTTTCGAGCTTGGATATTCCCAAAGCTGTGAAATCTTTATCCCGGTCTCCTGAAGCCACTCCCATGATCAGCCGTTCGGGAAACAACCGGTCAATAGATGATGCTTCCTTTGCCACTCGGACAGGGTGGCGCAGCGGGAGGACCACACTCGCCGTCCCAAGTGCAATTTCCTTGGTATGGGCCGCAAGATAGGTCAAATAAATCCATACATCATACAATTGACCGTTATCATCAATATTCAAATTCTGAATCGTAACGTCCCGAAGCCACAATGCCGCGAAACCATGGTCTTCAATTTTGCGGGCAAGCGACAACTGATTTTCCATAATCGGATATTTGGACATCCTTGCCGTCGGAATCGTGAAACCAAGCGTCATTTTATCCTTTTGGTACAACCTGTTATATGCTCGATGCTGTAATAAACTCACTTCAATTCTCCTTAAATTTTTGTACCAATGTATTTTTCTAACTTTTTAATCGTTTCCTCATTACGGCGATAATACGTCCATTGTCCGATTCGCTTCATTTCAACCAGTCCGCTTTGCAGCAGAATCGATAAATACTGTGAAGTAGTGGATTGCGAAATCCCGGCCTTGCTTCGGATATCCCCTACGCAAACCCCACCTTCAAATCCTTCATCAGCAATAATATGGGCTTGCGGTGAAAAATGACTGTCGGGATCTTTTAACATTTGAAGAATGCTCACCCTCGTCTGGTTCGACAATGCTTTAAAAATTTCAACGGCTTGTTCATCATTTAAGCGTTCCAATTTCTGCTTCAATGTCATTTGCCTCTTTCTATATCGATTATCACTATCCCAATGGACGCTGGATAGATGATCTGAAAGCATCACGCCAAATCGGTAATTCGCGATATTAATATATTAGCCATTTGGTCTGTCCAAATCAAAAGATTTGTTTCGAAGGAGATACGGCGAAATGCTCCCTTCTTAATAAAGACCACTAAAAAAACTCTCTTCCCTTGATACCGCTTGTACCTTTTTGAGTTCTGATAATAGTTGCCCCTGCAGGCCTTCTTTTGGTTTTAATACAGCATTAATTACAATATGTTCCATTTTAATCCTCCTTAATAATGAGTAGTTTGTCTTTCTTTTATAAAGTTTTAAGGTGGCAGTGGGGTTTATGTCCCTCCCAGCATCGTGTAAAAAATATACCCTTTTAAATCTCTTATCAGCTTCAATTATGTAAGCTTTTACTGTTTACTCTTAACTTTTTTAGTATGACGAAAAAGTTGAGGTTTGATTTTCGATTGAATTTGATTGATATTCAACTAAAAGACGACCTAGTAAAACTATATAAATATCGTAACACGGTTCATATTGAATCAGAGTTAATATTTGGTGTATTTTTCTTACATTTGGATAGCCAAAAGCCTACGGAATTAATTCCGTAGGCTTTTGATTATATGAAAATTCAGCGAAGAGACTGTAGAATTAGCTTAATGCTTTTACTAAAGCTTCTCCAAATTCTTTAGCGCCATCTGGACCATCACCAGTGATAATATCATCATGAGCAACAACATGTTTTTCAACATATGTTACTTTATTCGCTTTTAATTGGTCTTTTTGTATATCTACTGGATAGCAAGTTGCTTCTCTTCCAGTAAGTAAACCCGTTTTAGCTACAGTAACCGCACCTGCACAAATCCCTGTTACAAGAACTTTATTAGTATACGCTTGTTTCAAGTAGTCTTGTAATTCTTTATTTTCCCATAAATGATCGTTCGTACCAGATCCACCAATAACAGATACAACATCATAGTCAGTCGCAGAAACGTCTGAGAAAATGACCTCAGCAATTGCTTTACCTTCATAATCCCCTATGATTTCACCTGTTTTTGTACTTGCAATTGTCACTTCAATTCCGTTGCTTTCCAATTCCGCTTTTGGTTGAAATAATTCGTCTTCATTGAAACGTTCTGGTGGTATAATTAAAAGTGCTTTTTTACTCATTAGTAGTTCCTCCTCATTAATAAAAATAATTCGCCGGTAAGACGACTATTTCATTCTACTGCTGGGTTTCTTCACTGTGAAGACTGCACTTTTTTGTAAGGAGGTTACCAACAGGTTACAATTGATACAAATAAGGAGGTAAGAATTTATGCCAGATACATTTAGAGATGAAGTTAAAGAAAAGATCATAAATGGTGATTATAATTGTGAAAAAGAACTTACCTTATCAATTATAAGTGGTAAATGGAAAATCGTTATTTTATGGCATTTAGGGGTAGAAGGACCACATCGATTCAGTGATCTCCAAAGGCTTTTTCCAAAAATATCTCATAAAATATTAACGAATCAATTAAGAGAACTGATGGAAGATGGAATAGTTCATCGCGAGGTTTATCCAGAAGTTCCACCGAAAGTGGAATATTCCATGACTGAATTGGGGATGACTTTACTTCCTATCGTTGAAATGATGTATGAATGGGGAAAAAATCGGATAGCAGAAATCATAAAAGAAATGGATATTTCGGAATTAAACAATTAAGCATAAGCTTACATTTACAATGTTGCTTTACAAAATCTATTAGAAAAGAAGCACCTTCACTTAACTGTAAGGAAGGTGCTTTTTATGCTTAATTGCGGAGTATTTGGATCATTTATGCTGTGGATTGGTTCAACTGAACAGGGATTGTGTTTTCTTTTATTTAAAATAAATTATACATAAAAGAATATATCAAAAGGCTTCCATTCCGCTAATGATGAATCAAGGGTCTTATTAAAAATTAACGAACTCATTTCCAAAACTGCATAATCCAAAAGGCTGGCTAAAAGAAATTTTTGTTTTTTAGGCAGCCTTTTTGCTTTACTAGCGTGTCAACATCCTTTCAAAGTGCTAGTCAATTTAAAAACTTGATTAGATAAATTAACTGTTTTTCAATGTTTAGAATCTTATATGCCCTCAAAAACCTCTTTTACTTATGATACGGTTCACCGAGGTTGATATTAAACTTATCTCTATAGTCATAATGAACGAAACGGCTCCCATCGCTTAACGTAGATTGCACTTGGTCATAATGGTACTATATGGGCCAACTCATGAATAGACGTTGCTAATGCTTGTGTTTCTGTGTTACGACTATTCATAACAATCTCTTTACCTTTACCATCTTTACCTTGAACAAAGGCACCTTTAGATGCTCCTAATTCTGTTACACCTAATTCCGATTGTCGCATATCTCTCATATCGATATTTAATTCTTTAGAAACAGCTTCTATCCCTTTCCTTAAATGCTCGACATTTCTGCCTTCTTCAATTTGGAAATTAAACTGTTTATTAGGGAATATTTTTGGTAAATCTTCTAATGGTGCATTCGTTTGGGATATATCGAATACATGCCCAACTTTAAAATTAGCAATTTTTCTTGTTGAGATCTGCCCCTCTTCGATAGGGATAATAAAGATGAGTAATAGGGATAACTAGTAAAAAGCCGATTCTCCTTTTATGTCAAGGAAAAATCGGCTTTTTAATTAATTATTTCGGATCAATTTGTTGGTGAATTGATTTTTATTAGATTAATGGAAAACTCTATTATAGCATTAGCCTTTTAGGCATTTGACTGTTTTTTCGGGAAAGAAAATTAATTATTAAACAACAACCACACTCAAAGTTTCACTCTTTATATCCCCATAGTATGGAAAAAGTTATAATGATGCATTTGGTTTCTCATCTTTCTTCAAAAATACTTAGAACTTGATAGTTTGATAAGGTACTGTACTAAGAAAACCATATTTACCTAAAACCGTTTATCTAGGATTAATATAGGGAGGGGAAATCGTTTTAAGATTAGTCGCTAATATCAAATGTGTTAATGTTTAGTGAATGGTCGGTATCTCTAACAGAAGCGTAAAATATATCTTTAATTTGATGATATCCCTTTGCCTTTAGTTCTTGCTTAAGCCACTCTTCATTCTTGTTGATTAATTTTAAATTACGCTTCTGAACTTTCCCTTCAATTACAACAGCTATTGGGAATCCATGGTATTCTACTTTCATATGTAAATCCTTTGGAGTAACAGGAACTAATTCTTTCCTTGGTAAAATGCTGATTTCACCTGTTGCTTCCAAAATCGCATATTCAATATCTTGAATATCTGGATATCTTGCTGTTCTTAAACCTGACAACAGCTCAGATAAAGGATATCTATTTTTCCTTAAATTTTTATATACAATTTTTCCATGTTTAACTAAAATAGTCGGTTTTCCTATAATAAAAGGGTTTAACCAATTTAATAAACTTAATTTTGATATAACTAAGTGACGCCCGTTATAACAATGATTCCAATAATCCCCTCTGTTACTCCATTTACTTTAATGGACCCCAATGCTAAATAAGATAAAAATAGAATCGCTCCAAATTCGTGAGGGGTAAGTTGTGCTAGGGCTGATTCCCTAAAATTTTTATGGATACAATAAAAACAATATATATATAAATTAATTTAACTAAAAAAATAGACACTTCTAACACCTCTTAGGAAAAATCACCTTAGTCTGAAGTCAGACTAAGGATGTTCATCTCTTTGACAATACTGCAAAAATTAACAGAGAAAGTTAACCAGTAATGTTTTAATATTTTAAGCACCCTCTAATCAATTTAAAAAAAGATATTTTTCCAAAGATTTTATTTTCAAGATTCGACTTAATGTTATTATGCAAAAAATGGTACTACTTTTTTGTTATGTGTCTTAAGATCATCCAATATAGCGAAATAAACCATTATCCTTTTAAAATAGGCATCACTTTATCAATAGCTTCTTGTAGTTTTTCACTATTTTTACTATACATTTGCTTAGCTTCTTTTGATTCGGTTCCAAGAGCAAACAACTCTAAGTCTGCTTGGCATTTTTTCATGGTCGAAAGAATTGAAGGTCTTTCTTGAGGAGATGCGACTTGTAATTGATCGTCAAACAGGTCAACTGTTAACTCTCCATAGGAATTAACTTGTCCAAGAAAAACATTTTCTACCGTTACACCAAGTTTTTCTAATTCAGTGTGTAACCAAGCACGGCTTCGTCCAATAGTCGCAAGTGGTTCATCCATGATCACACCATCCATAATGACAGTCTGAGGCTCTTTAATTGAAGCAACCGTCAAGTTTAGATCCTTTGCTGTTAATGGTTGGTTTTCTTTCTTTAACATGACGGATAAATCCCCTGTTGCCTCTAATACAGCGAATTCTACATCAGACACCTGATAAACATCCTTCTTACGAAGTAATTCTAATAATTCATCTGTCGTGTATCTTTCCTTTTTTAAATTATCTTCCATGATTTTCCCATCTTTTATAAAGACAGTTCCTGTTCCTTCTACAAAATCACGGAACTTTTTACTTTTTAAGGAAAGCAAACCAGATAAAAAGGGTATTGCTGCAAAAATGACAATTCCAATGATTCCATGAAAAATGTTCCGTTCCAGTCCCATAGCAACTTCAGCACCTATACTTCCAATGGAAATACCAGTTGCATATTCAAAGAAAGATAATTCAGAGATTTGCTTTTTCCCTAACCATTTTGTAATAAAAAATAAAACAACAACAAAGAATATTGACCTTACGGCAATATCTAACCATTCAGGCACCACTTAACACCCCCTATAAAAATTATATCTCTTAAAAACCTTTGTACTGAAATTCCTCTTGTTCTAATTCTCCAACTCGTTTTTTTAAATCCGTGACTACTTCATGTACAACCATCATGGTTTCATGTAATGAACGTTTCGAATCATCATCTAGAGTCTGTAATGCTAAACTTGAAAGACTTGCTTCTACTCCTTTTAAACTGACAAAACATTGTTTGACATCTGATCCTACTGTCATCCTAGATTCTCCTTATCCTTTTGGTTTAAAAATTAAAGCCCCTATCATGCCGAAAATAATGGCTGCTGAAATTCCTGAACTGGTCACTTCAAACATTCCTGTGAGCACACCAACTAACCCATGTTGTTCTGCCTCTTGCATGGCCCCATGTACAAGGGAATTCCCAAAGCTTGTAATAGGTACGGTAGCTCCTGCACCAGCAAAGTCAATCAAGGGTTCATATAATCCAAACCCATCTAAAATGGCCCCCACTACTACAAGGGTACTTAACGTATGTCCCGGAGTTAGTTTAAACACATCAAACATAATTTGCCCAATGACACAAATCAAACCACCTACGGTAAAAGCCCAAAAGTAGGTCATAATGATTGTTCACCTCCGTATTCAATCGATACCGCATGAGCGATACAAGGAATCGTATCATTTTGCTGGAAAGAAAGAGGTGATAATAAAGCACCAGTGGCCACTACTAACATTCTTTTAAATTCGCCTTTTTTCATGCGATTTAATAAATGACCATAGACTACTGTTGCTGAACACCCCGCCCCACTTGCCCCTGCGAGGACTGGTTGTCCTTTCCGATAAATCATAAGTCCACAATCTTGGAATTGTCCTTCACTAATGGAAGTTCCATGCTTTTTAAATAAATCAAGGGAAACTTCACGCCCTATCTTTCCAAGATCCCCAGTGACGATTAAATCATAATAAGAGGGATCAATCTTTCTTTCCGTTAAATGCGCTTCAATCGTATCAACAGCAGCTGGTGCCATAGCCCCCCCCATATTAAATGGATCGGTCAGTCCCATATCAATCACACGGCCTATCGTAGCAGAAGTGACACTCGGTCCATCCCCAGAATCACTTAAAAGGGCCGCACCAGCACCAGTAACCGTCCATTGTGCAGTAGGTGGTTTTTGTCCTCCATATTCTGTCGGATAACGAAACTGTTTTTCAACAGCTGTGTTATGACTCGAAGCCCCTGTTAATATATATTTAGCCCCCTTTGTATTAATAATATAAGCACCTAGAGCCAATCCTTCCATAGAGGTAGAACAAGCACCAAATAAACCAAAATAAGGAGCTCCAATGGTTCGACTAGCGAAACTTGTGGGAGTAATCTGATTGATCAAGTCCCCTGCGAGAAGAAACTGAACCTGTTCCTTTTGTATTTCTCCTTTTTCCATTGCCTTTTGACAAGCTTCTTCAAAAAAAACTTTATGTGCTTTTTCATAGGAATCCTGTCCGAGCCATAAATCGGCATGAAGAAGATCAAAATCTTCCGATATAGCTCCATCTGCTTCAAATGGTCCACCTACTGTTCCAGTGGAAATAATCACAGGCTTTTGTTCGAAAACCCATGTACGATGACCTGCAAGCATTATAAACCACCCCATCTGATTAAAATTGTTTTAATTAAGGCAATGATAAAAGCAGAAAACACACCAAATAAAATGACAGAACCGGCTAGTTTAAACATATTGCCGCCTACGCCCAGTACAAATCCTTCGGTTCGATGTTCAATGGCAGGTGATATGACCGCATTACCAAAACCAGTTACGGGTACAGCTGTCCCTGCTCCCCCAAATTGGGCCATTCGATCATATACTCCAAAACCGGTAAGAAGCATCGTAATAAAAATCAAAGTACCTACCGTCGGATTTCCGACCGTTTGCTCTGTAAAATCAAAATAATAGATGTAAAAGTCTTGAATAAGCTGACCAATAAGACAGATGAGACCACCTGTTAGAAAGGCTTTTATACAATTTGTTACAACCGGTCTTTTTATTTCACGTTGTTTTTGTAATTCCTGGTACTCCTGTTGGACAGGAGTTAATTGTTTCTTTTGATTATTTGACATAGCTCGATCCTTCCTCTTTACGTCTGTTCCTTTAGAATACTTTCAAGTTTTTGCAAATCTTTTTTCAAGCTTTTCTTATTCATATTGTTTTTTTGCAGTCTTTGTTCTATTTTTTCGAGTTCCCAGAACATTTTTTTATCCGTCGAAACGACGACTTTATGATTCGGATACATTTTTTCTAAGTCTGACTTTACTGTCTTCTCGATACTTTTTAATCGAAAACGATTGAAATTTTCTACCTTTATTGCTACAAAAAGCTCTTTATCTGTATTCACAGCCTTTACATCTGAAATTTCTTCTTTGGTAATAATCTTTTCTTTAGCCCTATTGGCAACAGATTGACCGATGGGTTTACTCGTATGTACTTGTGAAATACCTAAATGATTGTTATCCTCATCTAACTGATTTTGGTTATCGTTACATCCTGTTCCAAACCCGATCACGGCTAAAATGGAAAGAAAAATTTTTATTTTGGTTATTTTGTCTTTCATGAAACCATCTCCGTTTTTCCCATTATTTAAAGGAATTAAAAAAGGTTGGTTGGGAGGCCAACCTTTTTTATCTTACTCATTATTGTTGTTTGTATTGAGGTTCTTCTTGTTCAATTTGTTGAACGCGTGGTTCAAGGCTGTTAATAACAGATTGGGTTTGTTTAGCAGCATCTTGGTAAAGTTGCTTTGCCTGTTGATTATCTGTACCAAGAGCAAATGTTTCGAAACTTGCTTGTGCACTTTTTAATCCTGCTAGAGCTGTCTTAACATCATTTATTACTGTCATGATGAATCCTCCTTGAATTTTTTGACCTTTTTAGATTACCCGAATCAGAATTTTCTTATGTGGTGAATTTTTTGGGAATATAGTTATAAAATTACTTTTGGTGAATAGCACCATTTTTTCTGTAGTAACCTCGTTTCCAAATCCCCATCAGTTCTTCTATTTGGCGACGATTATAGGTTTGCGATGTATAATCTTTTTGGGTAATATGTCTCATCTCAAATTTTTTCCACCGTTCCCTTTACTGAACTTAATTAAACACAATAAATATAGAAAACCGCCTGCAACTTCATTTGATGCTTGTTTTAATGCTTCTGAAGCAAGAGTAGTATTAGCAGCAGATTGTTCAATCGCTGAAGTTATCATATCTTTTACTATAGAAGAGGCTGCCTCTGCTTGTTTTAATTTATTAGTATCAATTTGATTAGCCATGCTACTTCCTCCTGTTTGTGGTTTAGTACAAAGATAGAATGCCTCGAATAAAATGTTTTATCCTCAATTCTAAATAGCAATTATTCCTTTGGATAGACAATTATTGAGATTCCTTTCGTTTTAAAATTAAGCCAAAATATTACTAAAATAAATCTTCTGTAGCTTTGAAATAAAGTTGCAATACTAATAAAAAAGACGCGATATTTTTAAGAAAGTCGCGACGTTTATAAAAAAGATGCGATGTTCTAGCCCTTAACAAAGCACCAATTACAGATTTAAGCCTGATTTAAAATCCCTTTTCATGAATTCAGAACCGCAATATTATTACGATCCATCTCGGCAAAATAATCAGGTTGAAAATTTAGACCAAAGGATTTGGGGTATAAGGCCATTTTCTTTAGACCATTTTTTAGGCCTTTTCCCTTTAGACCATTTTTTGGATCTCCCTTCTTTTGGAGACCATATTGGTGGAGAAGCCCATTTCTAGGCGGTTTATTAGGTGGTTTGTTGGCTGGTACGTTATTGAGCCCATTTTGGTATGGTTATCCTTATTTTTATTATCCGTATTATCCGTATATCTTTTTTTTAGCATCATGACTCTGTATAAATTAAAATCATCACTAATACAACATGTATTATAAACAGGTATTTTGAAGTATAAAATTGAGAATAGGAGTTTGGAGTCCAGATTGGAGCTGACACCACTTCACGGGGTAGCGTCAGGATTTTCACAATTTACAACGTTGAGAATACAATCGTTGTTATATCAAGGGGTATGAGGTTTATATCAATATGGTCTAATCTATTGGGACTTAACCGATTTTACGTAAAATAAAGCTTACTAGTGTCTCGTAAGACTTGTCTCAAAAGTCTTATCGTTGTTAAATCCTTCGTTTTTAACAATGAAAACAGCTTAACGTTGTAAATCCGCATTTTCGGGACGCTACCCCTTCACGAGCTTAGAGCTAATGGTTTAGTTACCGGTTATAAAAACGGTTAGTTCATAAAACGAACAACAGTTTGGTTTATCTCTCCATTAAAGAGATTATTATACTTAATAATCGAGTAGGAGGGAGTGATTAACTCCCGACCTCTCATACCACCGTACGTACGGTTCCGTATACGGCGGTTCAATTAAGATGAATAACGCAAAGTTTCGTAACGAACTTGTAGACTTTTCAGCCCTTGGCTTTCCCAATAGGAATTGCCGAGGGTTCTGTGTAATATGGGGCTTTTAGAAATGCGCCAGTACCCTTTTCGGGTGTTTCCCCACTCGTATGCTTTTCCAGAAGGAACTTTCAACCGAGTAAGATTTCTGACTCTTGTTTGAGGTTTCTTCCAATTCTTCCATAGACACATTCTTAATCTTCTTTTAATCCAGCTATCTAGTGATTTGAATGTGGAACTTGTATCTGCTAATCCAAAATAACCACACCACCCCATTAGATATTGGTTTAACATCTTGATTCTGTATTCCATGGAGTATGGCATCTTTCTTGAGGTAATCTCTCGTATTTTCTTCTTCATTCGAACTAGACTTGTTTTCGCAAGACGAACCTTTGGTTCTTTGTGATTCGTGAAACTAAAACCTAAGAACTTCCGGTTCCAAGGACGGTCTACCGCTGATTTCTTTTCGTTTACTTTTAAACGAAGTTTTCCCTCAATAAATCTTTGTACACTCGCCATTACTCTTAGACCCGCACGTTCTGTTTTCACATAAATATTGCAATCATCTGCGTATCGAACGAATTTATGTCCACGTTCCTCCAACTCTTTATCGAGTTCATCTAGAACTATGTTTGAAAGTAAGGGACTTAAAGGTCCACCTTGTGGTGTTCCTTCTTCTATACTTGAAATCACTCCATTTATCATGACACCAGCTTGGAGATATTTACGAATAAGTTTTAATAAAGATTTATCTGAAATTCGTTTCGCTAATGTTGCCATTAGTCGGTCATGATTGACCTTATCGAAGAATTTCTCTAAATCCATATCAATCACCCATCGATAACCTTCCTTTAAATAACCCTTTGCTTTCCGAACAGCGTCATGGGCACTCCGATTTGGACGGAATCCATAACTGTGGTCCGAAAATATTTTGTCATATTCCTTTGATAAAATCTGCGAGATAGCTTGTTGAATCAAACGATCTGTCACGGTTGGGATACCTAGTAAACGCACACCACCATCTGGTTTCGGGATTTCGACTCGACGTACTGGTTGTGGTTCATAGGTTCCATTCAAAATCTGCGATTTAATGGTTTCCCAATTTTCGAGGATGTGCTGTCGTAAGGTTTGTACGGGCATCATGTCTACTCCATGGCTTCCTTTATTCGCTTCCACTCGCTTTAGCGCTTGTATCATATTTTGCCGTTCAAGAATTTGATTCAACATCACCATTTCGTTCCTTTCCGTGATTAGCTTATCTTATTATGCCCATCTGAACTCCACCCTCCGCAAATACCCTCGTGGGATTCACCACTACTTTCTAAGCGTGAGGTTTCTCTGTTTTCTGTGCTATTTCATTCTAGATGGAAAGCCAAGGGCTAATCTCTCTTAATTGTTCAGTCCTTCCGACTGGTTCTAGACCCAATCGTACTATGACCTCTGCTGACTTCTGATGATTCAGCTACTTGTCACCAAGTAGGTTATGAAGGGTACTTCACGTTTCCATCAGACCTCCCCGGGTAAGCACATGCACTTTTACACCATCTATCCGCCTCATTTACTAGGTATGACCTTCGACAGAAAGGACTTTGTTTTGTGTTGCAAACTCATCCAGTCGTAACTAGCCTTGTATGAGATTCGTGTTCCTCGGACCGGTGTTTTGCCTCCAGCTTCCTTCAGATTCCGCGTCACCACGGACACCCTAGCTCTTGGCTAACCTCTACTTCTGTCTTCGGGGTTCGGGACTCGCACCCTATAGTTCATGTGCATGCCGGGCGCACAACAAGGAAATGGGACCTCATTGAGAAGTCCCATTTTGTTTGGGAAAAATGCTCCTGTATAGGTAATCTTCACAGATAGACGTTAGTAATTTATTTTTAGAATAGAATATGTGTCTTTGTGATAAGAGTGCAATTCTCATTAATTTAAATAATTTAACTTGCCTATAAAGGAAATAAACATAAATGATTTTAGTTTTGCACGAATTATTTCGTCAGCTCAAGGAAACTTACCTTATTACACAATAAATAAAAAAACGGAGTGAACTAAAAAGGGATTTAGATATATGGGATCAAGGGAGTAATAGTAACTTTACTGAAGTTTAAATTATTTTTTACTTATGGGATTTCGGAGCATTAAAGTACCTAAAGAATTACTTTCTTTAGATACTTTAATGCCTTTTAAGAAAGGGGGAAAGTGGAGGCGATTATCCCCTAATAAATGAAGTATTCCCTAATATATTTAATTTTTCCTCTGCATTCTTATTCTTAACCTTAAAACCCCGACATATTATTAGATTAAAAATGAGACAAGGTGATTGTTATTTTTAAGAAATTAATAGCTACTCTTATTGGAAGTCTGTTATTAGGAGTTGGTGTGAATGGGTTTCTAGTTCCTCATCATTTAATAGATGGTGGAATCCTTGGGATCGCACTATTACTTCATTATTTTTTTAAATTTCCAACTGGTATTATAATGGTGGGGTTAAGTATCCCTATTTGTATATTTTCCTCAATAAATAAAAAAGAGTATTTTTTTAGTAGTTTGCAAGGCTTATTGGTTTCGTCCTTATTTATTGATTTACTTGTTCCTCTTCGTTCTCAATTTTTTATTCCCCAACTTGCAAGCGCACTAATTGGAGGTGCAATAATTGGAGTTGGTGTTGGTCTAATGCTGCGATATAAGACAAGCACTGGAGGAACTGACTTACTAGCTGAAATTATTTCTGAAACTTTTTCGTTAAATATTGCACTTGTAATCATACTGATAGATGGAATTATTGTGTTGGCATGTCTGGCTTTATTAAAATTAGATACCTTCATTTATTCATGTATAGCTATTACCTCTGTGGGTTTAATAACATCCTTAATTAAAGGAAAATAATTTTTTATTGAGAGTCCCAACAACAAACGTGGAAACATACGCTAAGCAATATCGACATGAAGAAAGCCGATTTTTCCTACGGTGTAGTTAATGGGATGGGAATAATAAGCCTATAAGATTAGTGTTATGATTGTTTTTTTTTAATTACATAAGTCTATTGTTGATGGGTATTTTAAAATTATTAGTTTATATTGCGGAGGAGTTTTATGAGGAAAAAAATTCGCTAATACTAATAGTGTTTTTAAGTACTTTCATTTTAACAATTACGGATCTTATTGGACCATTTAATACTATTGGCTCTGGTACAGCAGCCTTAAAGGAGAAAAATGATGAACTTTACAAAGAAATTAAAGTGTATAGAGAGGAACATAAAATTGAACCGATTGATGCAAAAGTCGATAGAGTGTGGAAGGCAATTCCTGGATACAATGGATTGGATGTAGATATTGAATCTAGTTATAAAAAAATGAAATCAGATGGTAATTTTCACAAAAACAAAGTTGTTTATAAGGAAAAACCTCCAAATGTCCATTTAGAAAATCTAGCACCCATCCCGATTTATAAAGGAAATCCAGAAAAGCCTATGGTGGCGTTATTAATAAATGTTGCTTGGGGTAATGAGTACATTCCAACGATCCTTACCACACTAAAGGAATCCAAGGTGAAGGCGACATTTTTTTTCGATGGTAGCTGGGTTAAAAAGAATCCTGACCTAGCTAAGATGATCTATCGGGAAGGCCATGAAATTGGAAATCATGCTTATAGTCATCTAGATCTTAAGAAGCGATCTAAAAGTGATACCATACAAGAGTTAGAAAAGACGAATGCTCTCATTGAAGAAACCATTGGCATAAAACCGAAGTGGTTCGCACCTCCCAGCGGTTTGACAAACCCTCTGAGGATCTTCCAGTAAGAAGATCCTTTTTTGCTGCTTACTCAATTAATGTACCTTTTTGTTAAGTTAGTATTTTACAATCTTTCTTAGGTAAATACGGTTACTAAAAAGTTTATTTTAGTTTTTATAAATATTCGAATCTTTTCCTCAACGAGGACTATAAACGCTTTCACATGTTCCAGGCGCTGGTTCATAAAAACAATGTTGTTTAAATTGACCAGTAAAAGGTTGGTCATACCATGTTGGAGGACACGGACCATATGGATTAAAGTACCAAAGAGCATATTTCGCTGGGTGATCTCTCCAATATTCCAAATTCTTTCTTGCTAATCTTCTTTCAGATTCTCTTGCTCTTTGATAAAATACATTACCTTTTTGAACAGCTTCAAAAGAGTAATTTCCTCCTTGTACGTGAAAAATGACATCTCTAATTGTTCTTAATTCCTTAAAGTCAGCACAATCTGCTACAACACGGTTAACAATGACATTTCCAACATATAGCATTCCTTGTGGTCCTTCGCCTTCAGCTTCTGCTCTCATCATCCTTGCCATTAAATCGACGTCTGCATTTTGGTAAGCTACTCTTGTCATTTTTCCACCTCCAAAATACAGTATGAAAAAAAGCATACATTCATGCCCTTTTTTACAAATATCAAATGAATACTCTATACAAAACTAGTTAACATAATTAGTAGTAGTGCCTTGCCCCCCTGTTGGAGTCTTTTTAACATCGAATATACTTAGTCAGCCGCAGCAGAATTACGGAATATATTGGGATTAATATAGAAGAAATGTAAAACGGACCTCCATTTTTGTTTTTCGATCCATTTCCAACGTTTAAATTCCTGTGACAAAATAAACTAATTACAAAATTATTTTGGGTGTCTCATAAGAAAAGGTATCTAAACAATT
>NZ_WEHU01000027.1:0-26358 GCF_009183415.1 Bacillus sp. B1-b2
GTTTAACCCACCATTAAAACCCACGTACTTATCTGTTTGTGTAGTATCAGTTATGGTCAATTCACAAAAAAATAACCCCCTTTTTCATGAGGGGGTGTGAGTGAAAGATCATGATTGTTTTTATGTATGTAAGGATATTCTCTGACAAATTCATAAATTGTTAATAATTTCGTGGGAAAATAGGTAAAGTGGTAGTTTATTACTATAACCAAGATGTTTATGCAATTTTTTTAAGAAATGTTTAATAATAGCTTCGTTATAATGTAAAAGTTGCCAATTTTATAAGTATCTTCTATATAGATGATTTAGGTTTCCAAATATAGAATGATGTTTAATATATAGGTATTTCGATCTGATATTATTGACATTTTCTCAATGAAGAGAGATACTGGTAAATGTTGAAAAAAATGGTTGTGAAAATTACTAGAAGGGAAAGGGAAATTGAGAAAAAATTGGTCACTGGAGGAAGTTGAATTTCTAAAGGAATATGTTGGATTAAGGGATATTGATAGTCTAGCCAAGAGATTAGGAAGAAGCACGGCAAGTGTGTTGTGCAAATTAAAACGTTTAAAATTGGGGAATACAAAAGAGCAATCTGGTTATTTAACAAGAGGGAGATTAGCGGCATTACTTGGGGTAGATCGTAATGTTGTGAAGTATTGGTGTGAAAGGTACTCACTTCCTTTTAAAACGAAAAAAACGAATAAATCAAGGATATTTTATTTAGTCGATCCGATAGTGTTTTGGGAATGGGCTAATAAAAACAGAGAAAAAGTGGATTTCTCCAAAATAGAAAGAAATAGTATTCTTCCTGAACCAGATTGGGTAGATTCACTCAGAAATCAGCAGAAACAGCTTCATTATCATCCTTGGACGGAAGAAGAAGCGTATTTAATAGAGCAAAGTAAACGGAAGAAACAACTATATGTAATAGCGATGGAATTGGATCGATCTTACTATAGTGTAGAAAGGAAATATAAGCGCATGAACGAGAAGTAACTTACATAGCAGCTTTGCGCTTATACTTACTCAATTAATACCCTGCTTAACAGATGGATAAACCTATATTAGTGAAAAATATTAGGATTTTTTTATGAAAACAAGAAAAAGATTTACGGTGAAATATAGATTACTTAGTGCATTTATTATTTTACTATTAGTACCAACTACACTTATTGGCTTATTTTCCTATCAGAAGTCAAAAGAAGAGTTGGAAAAGCATTATATAAAAAGTGCTTCAGAAAGTGTCAATGTGATCAATAACATGGTGACATCTATTATAGAGCCTAAAATGGACAATGTATCTATTTTTTCTGAAGAAATACAAGCTAGTTCATCGGAAGAGGAAAATAGTACGAAGTCGCAATCTCTTTTGGATGATTATATGAAGTTCCATCAAGATCTTGATACGGTCTATGTAGGAACAGAACTTGGAACAATGATTCGATCCCAACAGAAGGATTTAGGTAGTGATTATGATCCAAGAGAAAGACCATGGTACCAGCTTGCAATGGAAAATAAAGGAGAAGTGGTTGTAACCGATCCATTGTGTCTGCAGGAACTGGTAATCTAGTTATTTCTGTTGCAAGAACTACAATAGAAGGAATTGCTCCTTTTTAAGATCTTTAGCAAAATAGGCACCAAACAAAACGGTTACTATCATCGAAATAAATCCAGCTGATTGAATTTTCCCCATAGCTTGATCCATTTTATTCTCTGTATTAGACTCTTTTAATGAATCATAGATAAGTGCCTCATCAGCACCCGAGAAAAAAGTGACGGAAAAACCGTTTATAAAACTGTATAAATAAAACATCCATGGTGAATCTGCTATTAGTAAGATAAACATACTAACAACCTTAAGTAATGTACCAATCAGAAATGATTTTTTTGCTCCAAAAAGATCTGCAATAATGCCTGTAGGAACCTCACCTAATAGAACTGCTCCACTCCAGAACATCAGTACAATGAGTACTTGTGAAGCTGATAATCCTCTTTCTGTATAAAATAATGTTAATACTGGTGTTAAAAAGCTGATGGACCCAAAAAACTGTATCCAAAACATTAATCTTATATTATGGTCACCTATCGTTCTTGTTTGTTTCAACTATTCTCTCCTACTTCCTTCTATATGATGTCTTATTGGGAAGAAGCAGGAGCATAGGTTAGTCCTTTGTCAGACTTAACAAATCACTCCTCCTTCTTGATTGAAAAATCCTTGAGTTCTTTTTGACATGTTATTTCCTCCTTTTGTTTGATAACTTGATTTTAGCATAAATTATTTGTAAGAATCTGATTCTTTTAATGAAAAGTGTGAGAGGTGTTCTTATGTTTAGGCTGTTGGTAAGTGAATGATGTAGAAGACGTGGTCAAAGAATCCTAGTAGCGGCAAAAAAGTAGAAGAGTATGGTTTGAGAACTGCAGTAGTAGTAAAAGGGAAAAAAGTGGTTCGGCCAAGAAAGGTTTTAAGTACCATAGTACATATAATATGGAAGAAAAGTGGTGCTAAGAAGTGAATTAAGAACCAAAATAGTAAGTAAAGAGGAAGCAGAGTGGTTCCAATAAGGGTTGTAAGAACCAAAAAAGCAATAGAAAGGAAGCAGAGTGGTTCCAATAAGAGTTGTAAGAACCATAATAGTAGTCAAAAGGAAGCAGAGAGGTTCTAATAAGAGTTGTAAGAACCACAATAGCAATAAAAAGGAAGCAGAGTGGTTCCAAAAAGAGTTGTAAGAACCATAAAAGCAATAGAAAGGAAGAAAAGTGGTTCCAATCTAGCCCCTCACTGTCCAAAAACATAAAAAAGAAGACACAAGGTAAGAGCAAAGGCTTCTCACAAAGAAAATGAAAGCCCGATTTAAGTGCAAAGCAGCAAAAAGGTCGTTCATAAAGAAAATGAAAGCCCGATTTGTGTAAAAAGCAGCAAAAAGGTCGTTCATAAAGAAAATGAAAGCCCGATTTATGTAAAAAGCAGCAAAAAGGCTCCTCACAAAGAAAATGAAAGCCCGATTTGTGTAAAAAGCAGCAAAAAAGTCGTTCATAAAGAAAGTGAAAGCCCGATTTTGTAAAAAGCAGCAAAAAGGTCTTTCATAATTGGTAAGTACGAAAATTAATTGTATAATTATTCTTTATTTTGTGTGAAAATCATCGGTTGCAACTAGTCGTGCTGCCAAAAATGTTTTTTTCTATAAAAAATTAGAACATAAAGTGTAAGGAGCAAAATAATGATGAAACCTTCAAAAACCCTTACTCTTTTGGTGAAGGGTTCTTGAGGAAATATAGATTAAGAATTGAACTACTTTTCAGCCAGAATATTAACGATAACTAACAGCCTACTCCATATATTTCTCCACAAGCTCAAAGCAACGTTTTTCTGTTCATTTGCTAGTGCAGCTGTATATTCTAAGTTCTCTGCCGTACCACCTTCAAATTTTAAAGAGGCTTCCTTCGCGGCATTGTCTCTTTCCACTATCCAATTTCGCTGTTCATCTGTTAATATTGCTCTCTCATCTTCAGGAAGTTGCTCCTGTATGACACTATAGATGTTATTTAATTCTTGATCCCAAGCTTCATATCGATCTTCCGCTTCTTTCATCAACTCAACAGTTGTAGTGGCTTTGGAATTATCTATTTGCTCTTGAATTTCTGCTTTCATGGTATTGAGTTTTTCGAGATACTCTGTTTTCATACTAGCTGTATCTGTATCATCATTTTCTGATGTGCTTTCTGGCGAAGTAGTATCTTCTGAAGTAGTGTCGCTTGTATCCTCTGTTGTAGTAGTTGCATCGTTTTCAGAAGAAGTAACACTTTCATCATCAGATGAATTCCCACATGCAGCTAACATCATAATGGTAAATAGGGTTACTATGAAAAATACTTTCCTCATCATTATCTAATTCCCTCCAGTCATAAAAGTGGGTATTAGAAGTATTCCCCTATGTACGTAAATGAAAACTTATATTGCACTAAATCCTTCTCCAAACACACCACTTACATCATGAATCGTAATAAATGCATCATTATCAATCTGCTTAATTATTTTCTTTAAGCGAATAATTTCTTGATTACTAATAACAATGTAAAGGACTTCTTTGTTTTTTTTCGTATAATAGCCATGGCCTGAAATAACGGTTACACCACGTTCTAATTTAATAGTAACTTCTTCCGCTATCTCTTTTGAATACTCTGAGACAATGGTTACTGCTTTTTGGCGATTAGCACCTTCAATAATAAACTCCATTGTCTTGGTTCCCACATATAGCATAATAATGGTGAACATTAAACCTTCTACTCCAATAATAAAATAGGATAGAAACACCACGATTAAGTCAAAGAGTAATAAACTATAGCTGACACTCCAGCCTAAATACTTGTTCGTGATTTTTGCAAGAATAGTAGAACCAGCAGTAGTTCCTCCAACCCTAATAATCATACCAATCCCAATTCCTGTTATAATTCCTCCAAAAATAGCATTAAGAATAATTTCATCTGAGTTAATTCTCCATGATTCCGTTAAATGTAGAAATAATGAATGAAAACTAACCGCGATAATCGTATAGATTGCTGTTATTTTACTTAAATATTTATATCCTACTACAAGAAGAATGGCATTTAATACAAAGCTTACAATACTAGGCGACCAGTTGAATAAATAATAGCTAATAATAGTAAGACCTGTTACTCCTCCTTCTCCTAGTTTACTTGGAATAGCCAATACATTTATCGCAACAGCAAAAAGAAAAGCTCCTATCATTATGATAAAGATATCTATTATGTACTTCTTCATTTTCTCTCTCCTTGTTCATTTTACTCATAAAATTAAAGTATATCAGACTAATAGAAAAAGGAGATTCTTTTATTGTAAATTTATATAGAAATGAACCATTATCTATAAGTCGTTGGGTACACTTATGTTGAAAATTAGGAAAAGATAAGCAAAGGATATAGGTGTAAAAGATGTTTGACAGACGGGGCGCTTTTTTTATAATAAAGGTGTCAAACTTTTTTGACACCTAACAGGAAGTAAGGATGGAATAAGATGAAAAATCATATAAAGACATACCGTGAGCAAAAAAATATCTCGCAAGGAAAACTAGCAGAACTATGTCATGTTAGTAGACAAACAATAAACGCAATTGAAAATGAAAAATATGATCCAAGCTTACAGCTAGCATTTGATATAGCTAAAAATCTGGGTGCTACTGTAGATACATTATTTTTACCAGAAGGGAGTAAAGAGAAATGAAAACTAAAACAATAGGTGCCATTATGTATGGGTTAGGAATTATGATTGTGGTTGGATTTACTATTTATAAGTTAGTCTCTGGGAGTGATATAGGATTTAATGAGATTATTACTATTGGGGTTCTGCTAATGGGTTTTCTCTCTGTTATAACATGGGGGTCAAAGGGAGAGAAAGATGGCATACAACAGGATGAAGAATTAGGACAGAAGATTACAGAGAAAAGTTCTAAGATAGGGTACTTTGTGCTGACTTTCTTCATTATTATTGCTGTTGGATTAGACTCTTACTTCAATGAAACTAGCAATATTTTTCTTCTTTTATTATTAGGATTGTCTATGGTGATTCTTCCTTTTGTTGAATTTTTGTATGTACGTCGATTTAGATGATAGAAGGGAGCATCTTATAGTTAGGCTGGAAGAGATAGTGATTATATATAGAAGAAAAGTGGATTATATAGAGATTATAAGACCTAGGAGCTAGATGAAAAATGCGCAGAGTGGTTCTGAGAGAAGCTATAAGAACCATGAGCTGCATAAAAAAGAAGGAAAGTGGTTCCAAGAGAAGCTATAAGAACCATGAGCAACATAAAAAAGAAGGAAAGTGGTTCTAAGAGAAGCTATAAGAACCATGAGCTACATAAAATAGAGGGAAAGTGGTTCTAAGAGAAGCTATAAGAACCATGAGCAACATAAAAAAGAGGGAAGTGGTTCTAAGAGAGGCTATAAGAACCACAAACAACATAAAAAAGAGGGAAAGTGGTTCTAAGAGAAGCGATAAGAACCATCAACCACATAAAAAGAGGAAAAGTGGTTCCAAGAGAGGCTATAAGAACCATAAACATCATAAAAAAGAAGAAAAGTGGTTCCAAGAGAAGCTATAAGAACCATGAGCAACATAAAAAAGAAGAAAAGTGGTTCCAAGAGAGGCTATAAGAACCACAAACAACATAAAAAAGAAGAAAAGTGGTTCCAAGAGAAGCTATAAGAACCACAAACAACAAAAAAAGAAGAAAAGTGGTTCCAAGAGAAGCTATAAGAACCACAAACATCAGAAAAAAGAGGGGAAATGCTTCCAAGAGAAGCTATAGGAACCATCAATCACCTAAAAAAGAAGAAACGTGGTTCATAGAACTTTCATCACATTCCATTAATACAAAAACTTAATACCTCTAATAAACTGATCATGACAAGCTGCACAAACGAAACAGCTTGTCATTCACTATTATTTCTTCACAAACATCTGAACCCACTCAAACCCTGGCTCTTCAAATCCTACTCCAATATGTGTATACTTATCGCTTAAAATATTTGCACGGTGACCTTCACTATTCATCCACGCCTTTACTACTTCTTCTGGTGATCTTTGACCTTTCGCAATATTTTCACCAGCAGATTGGTACGTTATACCAAAGTCTCTCATCATATCGAATGGGGACCCATAGGTCGGACTTGTATGGGAGAAATAGCCTTTTTCATACATGTCTTTTGCTTTAACGTCAGCTACATTACTTAACTCAGGATATGCTTGTAATGCTCCTAAACCTTGTTTTTTTCTTTCTTCGTTAGTTAACTCAATAACAGATGCAACAAAAGCACTCATGGATTGTTTGCTGTTGGCTTGTTTAGTTGGAGTCGCTTGTGTGCTTGGCTGAGTCTGTTGTGTTGACTGATTTGTTTGGTTAGGTTGTGTATTTGGTTGAGTACTCTGTGTTGGCTGATATGTTTGTCCAGGTTGAGTACTTGGTTGAGTATTATTTTGAGTTTGCTGATTTATTTGTCCAGATTGATTAGCACCGTTATTTTGAATTACTACCTTACCTGTATTTGCATTATAAGTACCAGTCACAGTTCGGAATTCGTACTTTGTGTCCTGAACCTTTACAGGAATGGTATGTGGGTAATTCTTGCTGCTTGTGTCTGTATTCATACTTGATACAGTATCAAGATTCATATTAGGATCTACAGCTGCATCATCTTGATTATTACAACCTGATAATGCTAGAAGAAGGGTGCTTAATACTATTGAATAAAGTATTTTCATGCTCATTTGCTCCTTTTTATTTAATCACACGCTATTATTTTTTCAAATTTTCTAGAAAATAATTTGGTAATTAAAAGCAAAAAAGGATGCATGTTTATAATTCTTCATGGCAAAATAAAACTACTCGAAAGGAAGTCTGTTTGTAAGTAGATGTCGGAAATAAAAAGCATCATATCAAATTTTTCGTATCTTTTCTTGCTAAATATATCTTTTTTAATAATTGCAATAGTGAAGACTCATAGTGCTTAAACTCATTAAGGATAGGATAGATTCCTTGATAATTATTTATAGTATTATCATTAAAGGAAATTAAAATGCTTTAATTCGAGATATATCACATATTCATAAATAATTGAATTTTTGTTATAGGTTTATTGTTATGAAGCGAAGAAACTCGTTCCCCTGGTGGAAAAAAGTAAATATAGCCATAAAAAAACATCTCCTAATTAGAGATGCATAGAGAAATCTAGATGATTAAGTATTATTTTTTTGTCTAAATAGTCTCATAAATAAAGTGAAAACAAGAAAGCTAGTAAATCCTAATGAGGTAATTCCTATAATGAAATACCAAATATTCTTAGGAACAAGCTTTCCATAGTAATATAAAAATAAGACTGCCCATGCAAAGACCATTACATAGGAGATCACTTTTTTCATGCTCTTCATCCTTTTCAAAAAAATAGTGTAAAAGTATTATTTGGTCGGATATGAATGGTTACGTAATAATTATAGAAAGTAACCAGTTCCCTTTTGGTTAGTCATTATAAATGCTTTAATTAGTTGGATAAAAACTATCAATTGATAAATTTATCCATATTTTCGTTATAATGGAAAGAAAGAAAAGGGGGTTTTTATGGGATTTAAAGAAGAATTTAAACATCAATTGAATTTGGCAAAGAAAGATATTGTAAATGAAGTGAATAAGAAATGGAGTTTCGAATACCAAGGTCATATTATTGAAGTTATTAACCAGGTCAAAGAAGAATTATTAAAAATAGATGGAGAAATAGTTGCTCATAAAAAGCGTAAATCTGCATGGTCACATATTATTCCGTTTTCTAAGTTGTTTGCAACAGTAGAGTTGAATGATGGGAAGAAGCATGATATCGCTGTTAAGCTAGGTGGATTTACGGCTCTTCATTGCATAGTGAAGATGGATAATGAGGTATTATTGCAAGAATCTAGCAAGCTAGAATTTCTTCCATGGAATCATAAAGAGAAAATTATTCCTTTTATCCAAGCAAAAATGCAAACTAATAACGATATATCGGAAGTTGCATTACCAGACGACGAATACTTTTATGGAGCAAATGAAGCGAGATTAGCTCCTGGGTTATTTGATCAATTAGTCTTAGATTCCCCTAATCCTTTGCATGTAAAGAAGCTCATCAAACTTTTTTCAGAGCAAGTGAAAAATCCTGAAACAGATTCACGGAAAGCATTGTATGAAAAGATTATTTTTGAATATATAGCTAGTTACAGAAATGAATTAATCGAACAGGTACAACAACTAACATTGGATGAAGCTGATATGAAGAGAGAGGCTCTATGGCTTCTGGAACATGCAGCACATCGAGATGTTGTGAAGTTTGCTATTATAGTACTGGGCTTTACAAACTGTGAAGAGCATAAGGATTTATTATTTTTGTTAGCCATGCATAGTGAATTTACTCCGTATGTTTTATTCGCATGGAAGAATGGTACAAATCATGCGAACGAACAGATTTGGAAGCTTGCTCATTTAAACAAAGGATATGGAAAAGTTGCTGCAATTGAACAATTAGAAGCAAGAACTCCTGAAATGAAGTATTGGTTATTAATAGAGGGCTATAAAGATAGACTTCTACATGAATTAGCTTATACATGTGCAACAAAGGGAGAGTTAGATGTAGCCCTTTATGAAGATACAATCTCTAAAGAGCTTTATGACGGAGCATCTTGTATAATTCAGGGGTTGCTAAGTGAAGAGATGATGCAGGGAATAAATGAATATGCTTATGCTAGCAGCGTGCTTTCTCGTTTTATTCATCATGCAAAGAATCACTGTATTACGTTAGAGGATTTTTATGTCATTATAAAGATTAAGAAATTCATCGATGCTGATGAGGACATTTGGCAAGAGCGATTCATGGAACAATGGAAACCACATGAACGAAATTTAATTGCTCAGGGCCTTCAAGAATTTATACAGGATCCTAAATGGTTACAGTTGGCATTAGATGTAATAGAAGTCGATGTTGATTTTATAGCAATCGAGGTTGCTAGATTTTATCAAATAAATATTCTTCCGCTTTTATTGGAATTACTAGAAAATAACCCAATAAATACAACTTTATATGAAGCAATAATGAGTATGAAAGATATTGTTTCCATTGAAAAACTATGTATGTTTGCCGAAGCAAATCTATCCTTAGAACATTTAGCGGAAGATGAACAAGATTGTCTTCTCGTTATTATTCAAGATTTACATGATTTTGAAGGAGTAGGCTTGACATTACTAGTAGCTGCTCTTCAATCTGGACATGAAGGATTAAGTTATTATGCATTAAGTGCATTGGAGGTATGGACACCAGCAACTTGGAAAGAGACCAAAGTTTTAACAGCTATTGAAGGAATGATTGCAACAGCTAAGGACAAAGAAAACCGTATGATGGGGAAAGGACTATTAGAGAGATAGTATTGTATTTTAATGAAGTTATTTGTAAAAATATGTTATTATAGCATCAGCTTTTTCAGGTATCAGTGGAATCTATAATCCAGCAGCAACAACATAGTGTAGTAGGGGAAATTGGAGATAACCCAGAATTTCAGCAGGTTTTAGATATAGCGGAATTTCTGCAAATGCAGGTAAACTATCTTTATCTATGAATGATGGAGATGGCGTTTTACAGATAATGTAGGTTATTGGATTGCTATGTTCTAGTAAATATAAAAAATAGTAACAGCTTAACAAAAGAGATAATTGGATGCTTCTTGTCCCTTTTGTATAATTTTAATGTTCTATATCACCTTAAGATAGGAAGTATACTTTATCTATTTATATAGTAAAATATGGATCTATCTCTTAAGAAGAAATCAGTTACAAAAAAAAGACCGTTACTGGTCTTTTTGCTTTACTGAAAGAAAGTCCCTGATTTCATCTAATGAGATACCAAGTCGCTTTGCTGCCTGCATTAATTCTACCCATTCTCTGTCTAAGTCAAATTCTGTCATAGTAATTTCTTGCATGGTTCCTCCAGTGTTACCTAATTCAGGTAGTGCAGCCATCTTAGTCCCTCAACCTTAGACCTGTCACTTTGCGTCCCAATCTTTCAAGTGGTTTGCCTTTATCTGATCGAATTTATATATACTATTATTTTACTTGGGATTGAAAGGAATTACCATTATTAGAAGAAATAACATTTTGACAGGTTTCTACATAACTAAAGGGATAATCAGATGGTTATTGTCGAATTTTGTATATTTATTGAATAATATCTTTATATAGTATTTATGCGAGAATCTCTTAAATTATTATATTCCTTTTTCTAAACTCAAAGGGTGTATAAGTTGTTTCCTTTTTAAATATTTTGGTAAAGTAGGAATAATTACCGTATCCGACTCTATCTGAGATAGAATGAACAGGCAAATGGGTTGTTAGGAGTAAATGTTTGGCAACATCTACTCTTTTTTTTATGATGTAATGAACAAGAGATACTCCAGTCTCTTTCTTAAATATCCTGGCAATATAATCTGGACTTAAGTAAACAATTTTAGCTATTGAATCTCGTGTGATATTTTCATGATAATTCTCATCAATAAACTCACTAATTACCTTGACAACGGACTTTTGAGAGTGAATAAATGATATATATTCTAAAGAGACATCTACTAAATAAGCAATATATTCAATGATATCTTCCATTGATCGTGAAGATTGTGTTTGTAAAATATGGCTTGTGTTTCCGTGAAATAACTTATGTGCTAATATTTCCTTGCGCTTTAGATGGGTATAAATGAGTTGTGTTACATCAAGTCTAAAATTACTCAAAACATCAAGACTTAAACTATTAGTTTTTTGTAAGTTGGTCAAATACTTTTGGCATAGATTAATAAATCCAGTTCTGTTTCCACTTTGTAGATAATCATCAAGTGTTTGCAAGTTTGGTTCTACATATTTTTGCTTTTTCATTTGTTCGAAAGGGAAGTCAATAACTTGGTTCTTGTAGGTAATTACATTTTCTTTCAAGGATATAAGCTCCATTGTGTGTACATGCATATCTGATAACGTTGCAAAGGAGAGGATACTACACTGCACATCACATGCTAATTTTTCTTGAATAGCGGTTAATAATTGATTACAGAGCAGCTTAGCCTTATGCAGTGAATGATTGTCAGGAGAATTTTTACATTTTAGGATAACTAGAAATTTCTCTTTATTCGTATTGATTTCCATGACACTTTCAAATGAAAAAGGAGAGCCTAGAAAAATTTGTTCGTTTATATTTGTTAATCTATCTTGCAAATTGCCTGCTCCATCAAAAGCGGATTCTACTTCCTTATTCTTGTTCAATGAGTAAGGAAATAGTTCAAGTAAAATAGGCAGAAGATGAGTGTCTAAAGTGTAATCCAATGTATGGATTTTTAATTGCTCTGTTAGTTGGTCACTAGTTAGAAACTCGTTATTCCTTAACGTGGAAATCCAAAAATTGTCTAGAAGCTTTTGCTTATTTTGCTGCCAATAATGTCCAACTCTTAATGTCTCCTCACTAGTTTGACTTCTCAGTGCCTTTTGGATAGCTTTCTTTAAAATGAGTTCTAGCTTATCTATTTCAATAGGCTTTAAGTAATATTCGAAACTTTGTAGTTCAATAGCTTTTTGTGCATAATTAAAATTGGCGAAATTGGTTAAAAAAATGGCTTGTACCTCGTAGCCTTCCGTGCGGATCCAAGCTAATAGCTCTAGGCCGCTTCCAAGTGGCATTTCGATATCTGAAATTAGTACATGTATCTTCCTTTCTATAAATACTTTCTTAGCTTGTCTTATATTACTAGCTGTATAAATATTCTCAATTCCCAATGACTCCCAATTCACTCTTTTTTCTATAGAAGAGACAACAAATCGATCATCGTCTACAATTAAAACATTCATAACCTTCACTCCTTATCTTTTTCATATGGAAGTATTAACTCCACTGCTGCTCCGCCACTTGGAATATTAAAAAATCTAATTCTATAATCTTCTCCATATAATAAACGAAGTCTTTGTACAACATTACTAATGCCAATATGACTACCTTCTTTATTGGTTAAAAGCATGTTGTTCTGTAGCTTATTTAATATATATATAGGGTAGCCCGGTCCGTTATCACATATGGTAATTTGGAGCTGTTCTTTCTTTTCTAAATATTTTACAGATAGCGAAAGTCTCATCATATCCTCATCTAGTGAAGAACCATGCTTGATGGCGTTTTCAATAAATGTTTGCAAAACTAGCGGTGGTATTTTCGTTTGAGTAGTTGTTGGTTCCACATCGCTTTCAAATTGAAAGGTTGGACCATGCAATAATTGATGGATAGCAAGATAATGATGGATATGCTCAACCTCTTTCTTTAATTGGACGAAGTTTTGATTTGTCTGAAATAGGAACCGGAAATATTTTGAGGTGGATAATGCCATTTCCTTAATTTCCTCATACATATGCATCTCAGCCATGCTATAAACACTAGATAGACAATTGATATAGAAATGAGGCTTAATTTGTAATCTCATAAAGTCCATTTGTATCCTTCTTTTTTCTAATTCTTGTTCATAAATATTCACTTTCAGCTTTTTAATTTCTGTAATTAGGTCTTTAAAATGAGTATTAGCTTGTTCTAGCTCTATAATATTACTATTTTCAAAATCTATGGCTTCCTTACTGCTATTAATTTTAGATAGGTTTGTAGAAAAAGATTGTATAGGATTAATTAGTCGGTTCTTTATATAAAGTAATATCATGAATAATATGATACTAATGATGATAGCTGCAAAAATTAGTAGAAATTGAATAATTACTATATTTTTAAATGCCCCAAAATGATCAACTGAAATATGTAAAGTAAATGGTAGGGATGTGTTTGACTCCTTAAATACAAGGCGACTATTAAAGAATTGGTATGTTGTATTCTTAAATGGTTCCAAGTCTTCAGATTTAGATAGGAATCCAGTTCCCTCTATCTCCATTGCGATAGACCCTTCCCCTCCTAAATTAATATCTCGCAAGGGCTTAAGGATATCATCTACTGAAACCATGCAAATAAATATTCGATTCTCATACTCTATTAGGTGGTATAAGTAATAGGTATGATTAATCTCAATAGACTGCCATGTACTCATTGTTTCATAGGTATTTAAATTTTCCCTTTTAAAAAAGAAGTAATCTTTAATTTGTAAGTAATCAGAGTAGTCCATTTGTATAGATGAACTATTGAAGAAATAGTTCTCTTTTTTTAATCCTAAGAAGAACTGAAAATCCTTTCCACTTGTATATTGAAAATCATTCACTCTTGATCTGAAATCGGTTAAACTTTCTGGAAGTGTGGCCATAGTCAAATTGCTTTCTATTTTATCGAGCAAAGGTTCATGAGTGACCGTCCATATCATAAAGTGATCAATGGCATTTAATTTGCTTTTCGCATTATCTAAATAGAGATTAACGGTATTGGTAATATTATCGATACTTTGTTTCCTTGTAATAGATATCGTTAGGATACTTACTAGGATATGGAGAAGTAAAATACATAGGATAATAATCAGCAGAACTTTAAGATAATAATTTATGGATCTTGAGGGGTTTCTATAAATGGATTTTTTCATAAGCTCATCTCCAATACTTACATTCATTATATAAAATAAGCAGGCAATTTCTAGCACTATTCAGTCCAGAAAGCGTGTTAATTAGCGTGATAAGTCGGAATAATACTATTTTTTATATGTTCTTTAAATAGCATTATTCTTTATATCCCTAGATTATATTAGTTTTGGACGGTTTTTTTCTATATATTATGAATGCGCTTTCTTATACTGATTATATCAAACGAAGGAGGGGGAAGAGTTGAAAAGTTCACTTGCGACAGAAAATTCTGCCCGAGCAACACCAGTTATGCAAAAGCGAAATACATCAAGCAATAGAAAGAAGTTTAAAAAAAGTGGACCGTTATATGTATTACTACTACCCACTATTATTCTTCTACTCTGTTTTACCTACATTCCAATGTATGGAATAGTCATGGCATTTAAAGATTATTCGCCGGCATTAGGCATTTGGAGTAGCCCTTGGGTAGGCGTAAAACACTTTATTCAATATTTTAACTCTTATCAATTTGGATTGACGTTAAAAAATACCTTATCTATTAGCTTATATAGTATTCTAATAGGTTTTCCATTGCCAATTGCACTTGCAATTCTTTGTAATCAATTACGAATCGGAATGTTTAAGAAAGTATTCCAAGTTACAACTTACTTGCCGCATTTTATTTCCACTATGGTAATGTGTGGCATGATATTAATTTTCCTTTCACCAAGTAATGGATTAATGGCAAATATATTAGGATTGTTCGGAATGGAAATGCCGAATCTTCTATCAAGTCCCGTTTTATTTAGCAGTGTATATGTGTGGAGTGATGTGTGGCAGCATGTGGGCTGGGACAGCATTATCTTTTTGGCTGCTTTATCATCCATTGATCCAACCTATTATGAAGCAGCTACCATGGATGGAGCGAGTAGGTTCCAAAAGATTTGGCATATTGATTTTCCTTTACTAATGCCAACTGCCATGATACTACTAATCTTACGAGCAGGAAGTCTATTAAGTATAGGATTCGAAAAGGTATTACTTCTGCAAAATCCCTTGAATTTAACAGGAAGTGAAGTAATTTCCACTTATGTATATAAAGTAGGAATGCAAAATTTTCAATATAGCCTTTCTACTGCGATTGGATTGTTTAACACGGTTGTCAATGTCATCATCTTGCTCTTTGTTAACTGGTTATCTAAGAAACTGACGAAAACAAGTTTACTATAGGGAGGAGGAGAAAGGATTGGAATTTACATCAAGGAATGGATTAACAAAAAAAGCTAAACAAAAAAAGAGCTGGAATGATCGACTATTCGATCTTGCTGTTTATACTATAGCCATCTTAATGATTATCATGGTCGTTTATCCACTTTGGTTTATCGTTATTGCTTCCTTTAGTAACCCTGCAGATGTTACCAATGGTAATGTATGGTTTTGGCCAAAAGAGTGGGAGTTGGACGGATATGTAGAATTATTCAAGCAAGAAATTATCTGGAAATCCTATTTAAATACAATTCTGTATACGATTGTAGGTACGCTGATTGCACTATTAGTGAACATTCCCGCCGGTTATGCACTTTCAAGGTCTGATTTATTCGGTAAAAAGTGGATATCTATCTTTATTCTTATTCCCATGTTTGTTAGTGGTGGATTAGTGCCCACCTATTTAGTGATAAAAGGATTTGGATTATTAGATTCATTTTGGGTAATGGTATTGCCATTTGCCGTTTCTTCCTTCAATATCATTATCACACGTACCTTCTTTAAAAATAGTATTCCCGAGACTCTGTGGGAAGCTGCACAAATGGATGGGTGTGGTACTATTCGATATTTTTTAACAATGGTATTGCCATTATCCAAGGCAATTCTAGCTGTTATTGGTCTTTGGACGGCAGTAGGTATTTGGAATTCTTGGTTTAATGCCTTGATTTACATCTCGAATGAAGATTTGCAACCGCTTCAATTGGTTTTACGCAGAATTTTGATTTCAAATGAGTCATTACTTGGAGCAGCTTCTGGGGAAATTGCGAGTGAATTAAGGAGATTGTCGGAAATGATGAAATATGCTGCTATCGTTGTTTCTACCGCTCCAATTATGCTTTTATATCCGTTTTTACAGAAGTACTTTAATCAAGGCGTTATGGTTGGTTCTATTAAAGAATAAGATTGTGTTTTTATAAAGTAGTGGTGAATCAAGAGAAATTCTACTAAAACTAGAAAATGGGGGAAATTCAATGAGTAAGAAAAAGTGGTTTGGTATAATGAATGCTGCTTTAGCTACTAGCTTAATTGTAGGATGTAGTAATACTTCTAGTACTAATGAGAAAAAGGATGGAGAATATAGGATTGCAACGGTTCGATGGTCGGATTGGGGAGAGGATTACCATAAAGGATTTGTAGAAGAAACAGAAAAAGATGCTGGAATTACGATTGATTGGGATACCTATATAAATTCAGAATGGGGAGACAAAAAATCGGTATTAATGGCTGGTGGAGATTTGCCTGATGCCTTTTGGGGATCTCTTGCATTAAGCGATGGAGACATTGCTCAGAATCAAAGTTTATTTATTCCTTTAGAGGATTTAATTGAAGAGAATATGCCTAATTTGATGGCTGCATTTGAAGAGGAGCCATCTTTACGTGCATTAGTTACATCTCCAGATGGTCATATTTATAGTTTGCCGAAGAAGCTTCCACTAAGACCGAAAACAGGAAATCAGCTATTTATCAACCAGAAATGGTTAGATAATTTAGGTCTTGAGATGCCTAATAATTACGAGGAGTTCTATGATGTATTAAAAGCTTTTAAAGAGCAAGATGCTAATGGAAATGGAGATGCAAGTGATGAGATACCATATGGAGGAAATGTGTATGGATTTATCCTGCCATTTGGTGTTACGAAGGGAGGAGAAAAGGCAGGACTTATGGCAGTGAAGGATGGTGAGCCTGTCTACATTCCAACACAAGAGGAATATAGAGATGGAATAGAATGGATGCATCAAGCCTATAAGGAAGGATTAATTGATCAGGAATTCTTTACACAGGATGAATCAATGGCAGAAGCGAAGCGTAAAGATAAAAATGAATCTTTAGTTGGTGTTGCCTTTGGGTGGACACCAGATGCAGTATTTGGTCCTAATGCAAGTGAGTATGTTCCTTTAGCACCGCTAGAAGGACCTGATGGTGAACGTTATGTTATCTCTGATACAGAAACTTATTCTCGAAACGAATTATTGATTACAACACAAGCAAAGAATCCTGAAAAGTTACTGAAATGGGCGGATCAGTTTTATACGGAAGATGCTAGTATACAAACGTTTTATGGTTCCTTTGGAGTGGGTGTAGAGAAAAATGACGATGGAACATACAAAGTACTAGAAGCACCAGAAGGAGAATCTGCTGATATATTTGCTTGGACTAATTCCTTCCGAGATTTTGGCCCAAAATATATAGGAGATGGATTTAATGAGAAAGTAACTCTGCCAACAGATAGTGGAGATGGTCTAAAACTAGAACTAGATAAAGCAATCAGTGAATATGCTAAAGAACAATATCCAACAGTAAGCTTTACAGCGGAAGAAATGCAACGAATTAATACTTTAAATGTAGATTTATCTTCATATGTTAATTCCATGCAATCAAAATGGGTAGTGGAAGGTGGAGTAACAGAGGAATGGGATACCTATATAAAACAATTAAAGCAAATGGGATATGATGAATTTATGGAGCTTCAGAATAAAGCGTTTGATAGATATGAGGAATCTTTAAAATAACAGGAGTGAAACAAGTTAAATTATAATGGACAGCAGTCGGTTAATCAAAACAATAGATTCGACTGCTGTTGTCATGAAAGGAGAGGTTGATCATAGGGCTATTCTTCGATTTAAACAGTCCATTAGTACGATTTCTTTCAAAAGCTGTGGATATTATTTTTTTAAACTTCCTATTTATATTCTTCTCTATCCCACTCATTACAATTGGTGCATCTCTTACTGCTTTATATACTGTTTCAATGAAAATAGTAAGGGGAGAGCCTGTCTATATTTGGAGAGATTTTCTTGGAGCATTCAGAAGTAATTTTTATCAGTCCAGCATCATTTGGTTCATGCTTTGTATGGGTGGAATCATTTTATTTGCAGATCTATATTTCCTAAATAATTTAATCGGTATCACGAAAATATTCTTCTTCTGTTTTACTTTCATTTTGAGCTTTCTTTACTTAACCATTGCTATTTTTGTATTCCCATACATGGCAAGATTCAAAGACTCTATTCAAAAAACATTATTAAATTCGTTATTAATTGCCTTCTTTCACTTCCCATATTTACTACTTGTTATGGTCTTTACTGTTATCCTGTTTCTTTTTGTAGTGTCCTCTTTTGCGGGCTTTCTAACAGGAATATATGTGGCAACATTTGGAGGATTTTCCCTTTTCACATTATTAGCCTCTTTCCTATTTATAAAGCTTTTTACTAAATATGAAGTTAATAAAGCAGAGACAGTTGATTGTTAGTAATGGATATTCAACTATTCCCAATAAAATATAAAGAGAAGCAGCTTAACTCATTAGTAGAGGAAGAAGGCTGTTTCTCTTGTTTATTACAATGAATGGAAATGCTTAATTAGTGTTTTGTTAATTCCAGATTTTCCTCGACTGTGAGCATTTGATTCCTAAATGCCTTTGGTGAGCATTGATTAAACCTTTTAAATAATTTATAAAATTGTGCCATATTCGAAATTCCAACTTCGTACCCTATCTCCATAATGCTTTTCTCTGTCGTTAATAAAAATAATTCCGCCTTTTTGATTCTTTTTCTATTAATATAGTCAATAAAAGACATGCCCATCGTTTTTTTGAAATACTTTATAAAATAATGATAGCTAAAATTGAGTAGTCCACAGGCTTCTTCCACTAAGATTCTTTCTTTCAAATGAGAATCAATGTAATCAAGTACAGGCTTCAGTCTCGAGAGGTCATGTGTTTCTGAGTATTGAAGCATATTATTCGTGTCATTTCGTACTAATAAAAGAAGTAGTTTTTTTATAGCATAGTTAATAGCAATTTCATATCCCTTTTGCTTCCATTGACTTTCTCGGTGAATTTCTGTTATTAGATGATGTGCTTCTATTTTTGCTTCTTCATTTTGAGAAAATATGTAGTTGAGAAATTCTAGAGGCTGTGTTAGTTCAGAAAAATAGTATAAGTATGGAAGAATGCTTTGGTCGAAATGTTTGGTTAAATCTACTTGAAGTACCACATACCGTAGTTTTCCTTTCCACACCTTACTCGTTCGATGTGGCTGGGAAGCCCCCATAAGCAAAACATCACCAGAAGAAATAGATACATAGTTAGATTTGGTTTGGACAGTTAGTGTCCCCTCTAATATGGCAAGCAACTCTACCTCTTTATGATAATGCCAAGGATAATAATCTATAGGAGTAGACACTTCTACTCGATCATCTTTAATTTCCCATACCTTCAAAGATAATAAAGGGTTTTGATAGATTACTTCTTCGTTAACAGGTTCTTCATATGTATGCTTTCTATCCATCCTAATCCTGGCCCCCAAAAAAAATGTATATTAGTTTCTATACAGGTGACTTACATTTCTCTCCTTTTAATTATAGCAAAGAGAATTATAAAAAATGACAGAATCGAATAATAAAATGCCAAAATCGGGAATTTTTTAATCCGCTTACATTTTTTATAATGAAGACATACAAAGAGATAGGAGTGTCGATCAAATGATTACCATTTGGAATGAAAATCGTCATGAACAAAAAAATCCCATTGTTTCAGAAATTTACCCTGATGGCATACATGGCGCCATTGCAAGCTTATTATCAAACAATGGATTTAAAACACAGACTGCTACTTTAGATGAACCAGACCATGGCTTAACAGATGAAGTGCTAAATAACACGGAGGTGCTTATTTGGTGGGGACACCTTGCACATCATGAAGTAAATGACAAAATCGTACAAAAAGTGCAACAACGTGTTTTAGATGGAATGGGACTAATTATTCTTCATTCCGGACATTTTTCGAAAATATTTAAAACCTTAATGGGAACTAGCTGTGATTTAAAATGGCGCGAAGCAGATGACAAAGAACGCTTATGGGTCGTAGCACCAAATCATCCAATTGTGGATGGAATTGGGGAATTTATTGAGCTTGAAAAGGAAGAAATGTACGGAGAGCACTTTGATATTCCTGCACCAGATGAATTAATTTTTACAAGCTGGTTTGAAGGAGGAGAAGTGTTTCGTAGTGGCTGCACCTTTGCAAGAGGAAACGGAAAAATTTTTTATTTTAGACCAGGACATGAAACATATCCAACCTATCATAACAGTGAGATTCAGCGAGTAATTGTGAATGCTGTTAAGTGGGCATCACCAGTTAATCGAAAAAGACCTGTATATGGAAATGCAAAACCATTAGAAACGATTTCAAAAAAGTAATAGGACCGAGGAGGAAAAAGTGATGAAAAAATTAAAAGTTGGTGTAATTGGGTGTGGTAGTATCGCACAGCATCGTCATTTACCAGAGTATCAATGGAATGAACAAGTAGAATTAGTAGCAGTCTGTGATATTCATGAGGGTCGAGTGAAAGAGATAGCAGAAAAATATCAAGTGAAAGCTTATACGGAATATGAAGAATTACTGGAAGATAAAGAAATTGAAGCTGTAAGTGTATGTACACCAAACTATTTACATGCTCCAATCTCGATTGCCGCATTAAAGGCAGGCAAACATGTACTCTGTGAGAAACCAATGGCAACTTCAAAAGAAGAAGCAGAGCAAATGATTGAAGCAGCTAAAGCAAGTGGAAAGAAACTAATGATTGGTCATAATCAACGCTTTGTGAAATCTCACCAAAAGGCACGTCAGTTAATCAAAAGTGGAGAAGTAGGAAAAATCCATAGTTTCCGTACTGCCTTTGGACATGGTGGACCAGAGGGATGGAGTGTAGAAGGAAAAGAAGGATGGTTCTTTAATAAGGAGAAGGCATTTATCGGCGCAATGGGTGACTTAGGCGTACATAAAGCTGATTTGCTGCGCTATATTCTTGATGAGGAATTTGTTGAGGTAGGGGCATTTGTAGAAACAAATGCAAAGGATTTCTCCAATGTTGACGACAATGCAGTATGTGTATTGAAGTCAAAAAGCGGCGTAATCGGTACATTAGCAGCAAGCTGGGCTTATACAGCAAAAGAAGATAACTCTACCATCATTTATGGGGAAAAGGCAGTCCTCCGTTTAGAAGACCATCCAAACTATTCTTTAATTGTGCAATATGCAAATGGAGAAGTAGTAAACTACGAGCTTGGCAGAATTCAATCAAATGATGCTGGTGGGCAAAATAAATCAGGAGTGATTGACCATTTTGTCGAGAGTATAACGGAAGACAAAGACCCGCTTATTACAGGAGAAGAAGGAAAACGATCTCTTGGTATTATATTAGCTGCTTTGGAATCAAGTGAGACGAAAACAATTGCGAAAATCTAAACGAAAGAGAGGGGAATAAGCATGAAATTAGGTGTATTTACTGTTTTATTTGCAGATAAATCATTTGAGGAAATGTTAGATGCAGTTAAAGAAGCTGGAATTCAGGCAGTGGAAATTGGTACGGGCGGATATCCAGGCAATAATCATTGCGATCTGGATGCGCTTTTGGAAAGTGAGGAAAGAAGAACAGAGTACTTACAAAAGGTAGAAGAACGAGGATTAATCATTAGTGCTTTTAGCTGTCATGGCAATCCTATCTCTCCTGACCAATCTTTTGCTAAAGAATCACATGATGCGCTAATCAAAACCATTAAGCTAGCATCTCTTATGAAGGTACCTGTAGTGAATTGTTTTTCCGGTACACCAGGTGATCATGAAGAAGCAAAATATCCTAACTGGCCGGTAACTCCGTGGCCAAATGAATATAGTGATGTAAAGAAATGGCAATGGGAAGAAAAATTAATTCCTTACTGGAAAGAAGTAGGTCATATGGCGAAAGAGCATGGAGTGAAAATTGGATTAGAGCTTCATGGTGGCTTCTTAGTTCATACTCCTTATACGTTATTAAAGCTTAGAGAAGCTACTTGTGATGCCATTGGTGCAAATCTTGATCCAAGTCATCTTTGGTGGCAAGGCATTGATCCAGTAGGTGCTATAAAAATATTAGCCAAGGAAAATGCCATCCATCATTTTCATGCTAAGGATACTTATATTGATCAAGATAATGCCAATATGTACGGATTAACCGATATGCAACCATATGGAGAAGTACAAACTAGAGCATGGACATTCCGCTCAGTGGGATGTGGCCATAGTGTTAGTGAATGGTCTGATATGATGAGTGCCTTACGAACATACGGATATGATTATGTTGTCAGTATTGAACATGAAGATCCTATTATGTCTATACGAGAGGGATTAACAAGAGCTGTAACTAATCTTAAATCTGTACTAATTGAAGAGGCTCCTTCCCAAATGTGGTGGGTATAAGCTAAGGAAGAGTGGTGGAGAGAAGAGAATGACAAAACTAAAAGTCGCCATTATTGGCTGTGGAAACATTTTTCCAATGCATGCCGGGAGCATTGTTTCAAGGAACGATGCAGAGCTAGTGGCAGTATGTGATGTGAAAAAAGAACGCGTGGACGAAAAAGCAAGTGTATATAACTGTGCTGCTTATACAGATTATCTAGAAATGCTAAAGAAGGAAACTATAGATGTGATTCATATTTGTCTTCCGCATCATTTACATGCTCCCGTTACACTGGAAGCAGCCGAAAGGAAGATTCATATTTTAACAGAAAAGCCTATGTCTATTCACTATGATGATGCAGTAGAGATGGTGGAAGTAGCAAAAGAAAATGAGGTAACACTTGGTGTCATCTTTCAAAACAGGTATAATCCAGGCTCACAATTAATCAAGAGTATGTTAGATAATGGAGAGCTAGGTGTTATTAAATCTGGAAAGCTGTCTGTTACTTGGGATCGCTCAGACGAGTATTATCTAAGGAGTGATTGGAAGGGTACTTGGGAAAAAGAAGGCGGTGGAGTGGTCATTGATCAAGCTATCCATACCATGGATTTAATGAGATGGTTTGTTGGTGATGAAATAAAATACGTAGATGCATCCATCAGCAATCGTGCTCATGAAATAATAGAAGTCGAAGATGCAGCAGAAGGGGTTATTGCCTATAAAAATGGTGTCATAACTGCCTTTCACGCTATCAACTATTATTCCTATGATGCACCAGTTGAAATTGAACTTCATTGTGAGAAGGGCTTTGCAAAAATGGTAGCAGACCGTGCTACAGTTCGCCTTCATGATGGAAGTGAATTTATTGCCGATAATAACCCTAATGAAACATTTCATTATGAAAATGGAGTAAAGGGATATTGGGGTGTTAGTCATGTAAAGCAGATTAATAATTTCTATGAATCTCTTATTAATGGCGTACCTTTGGACATAACAGGTGAAGAGGCTTTGAAAACACAGGAAATGATCTGTGCTGTTTATGAATCTGGGAAGAAACGTGAAAGAGTAAATTTTTAAAGTTCAGTTAGAAAAGAGTAGAAGAAGGGCGGTACAGCTACCTAGGAATAAGTAGCTGTACCGCTTTTTTTTCATTCATTCTAAATGCTACTTTTCCGTATTTCTCATTCTATTTCTATCTGTTTTTTAGATTTTATCAAAAAATTGTCAGTATTTGTTTAAATGAAAATTTAATTTTAAATTTAATTGATAATGAATGATGATTGTTAGTTATATTTAGATAATAAAATTTTAACTGGTTTCATTCGTGTTGTTCGGGGTTTTTTATTATTGGTTTTCATTATGCCAAAATTAGAAAACAGCTTATTATCTTCGTTTATGAATTTTTATGATGGTATATATAGAGCCAGAAGGTGTTTTGTATATTAAATCAAAGCGTTGTTTTTTTCTCTCTTAGCTCTTTATATGGAAGTGTTATTTCCTATAAAAGAAATAGGAGTTCATTAATATTTATATATTAATATAATTATACTATGAAAACTAATTGAGAAAGTTTTTATTGACAATGAGAATCACTATCACTTACTATTTGTTTATATGGTAATTATGCCTAATTTTGGACAGGAGGTGAAAGTAGAGAGAGAAGAAGAGAGAGAAATTATTTTTTCCAGAAAGGAAGGGGAAATCTTGCAAGGTTTATATAAAGTAAGTAAAACGCTTGTGTTCTTAGTAGCGGTATTATTTGTTCTTTTTGGAATAAGTCAACTAGCTAGTGCTGCAGAATGGAAAGATGGAGAGTATTCTGTTAGCTATTCTGTCTTAAAGGCAGACAGTGATTCAGCATCTATGGCAGATGGATATTTCGTTAAGCCAGCTAAGATTATTGTTAAAAATGGTGCTGTTACTGCACAGGTTAGTATTAATACTTCTTCTATCAAGGAATTCAAAGTGAATGGGAAAGCCGTTACCGTTTTAAGTCAAAGTGGTGAATCAAGTACTGTGCAGTTTGCGGTTCCTGATCTGACTAGCTTAACAAATGCGGAAATTCACGTTGTGGTTGACGGAATGGATTATGATCATTGGTACACGATTCGTTTTGACTTTGATCACAGTAATGTATCAGTAGCATCTTCTAGTACTAATACAACTACTAGCACTACATCATCAGGAACTACTGCTTCTACAAACACATCAACTCAAGAAACGGCTTCATCTCAGGAATCACAACAGACAACGGTAGAGAATCCTAGAACAAGTGATACAACAAATGTAAGCTTGTACGCAGCTTTGTTGTTGGTATCCACTATAGTCATGATTTCAATGGTAGTAGTGAAATCAAAATCAAGAATGATAGAAAAATAGAATACTAAATTGATAAGGGAGAAAGTCAAATTGAGCAAATTTATCAGGGGATCTATAGCATTTTTGGTTTTATTAATAACAGTATTAAGCCCTCTCTTTTCTCAAACTAATACAGTGTCTGCAGATGAATCTACTCCTACATATGCGAACGGAGAGTATGAAATACCATATACAATTTACCATGAGACTAATGATGAAGTATCCATGGCAGATGGTTATTATACGAAAACAGCAAAAGTAGTAATCAAAGACGGGGAAATTAAAGTTCAAGTAGAATACGACCCGTTCATTACAGAGTTCAAGGTAAACGGAACTCCTGTTACAATTCTTAGTCAAGATAGTAGCAAAGTAATAGCTGAGTTTTCAGTTGATAGCCTTGCAGACATAGTGGAATCTGAAATCCATGTTGTTGTCCCTATGATTAATTATGATCATTGGTATACAGTACGTTTTGACTTTGATGATTCTTCTATTCCGCCAGCTCCTGTGGAGGTACCTGAAGAAACAACACCTATTGCAGATGGAAAGTATACATTTGACTATCAAGTATTAAAGGATAACGCAGATGAGCCTTCTAGCTTAGGGAATTACCTGAGTAAACCAGCAAAACTAGTAGTAGAAGGTCAAAAACAATATGTGATTGTAACATTATCATCTAGTAATTTCATTACTGCGTTTAAAACAGAAGTGAATGGTCAGCTAGTAGATGCTGAAATCTTAGAAGAAGATACAGCAAACAATACAAGAACATTAAAGTTCCAAATTGATGATATTGGTAAAACAATCCATACATCTCTATCTATGTCATACGGAATGACACATACTGTCCGCTTTGTTCCAAATAAGAACACTGTGACAGTTGATAATTCTACAGAAACACCAGAAGAAGAAACACCAGCTGTAAAAGATGGAAAGTATACATTTGACTATCAAGTATTAAAGGATAATGCAGATGAGCCTTCTAGTTTAGGAAAATACTTAAGCAAGCCTGCTAAATTGGTTGTTGAAAATCAAAAGCAATATATGATTGTAACATTATCATCTAGCAACTTTATTACTGCTTTTAAAACAGAATTAGATGGCCAACTAGTTGATGCAGAAATCTTAGAAGAAGATACAGCAAACAATACAAGAACATTGAAGTTCCAAATCGATGATATTAATAAAACAATCAATACATCTCTATCCATGTCATACGGAATGACACATACTGTTCGTATTGTTCCAAATGCAAATACTCTAACAGTGGATGACTCTACTGAAACACCAGATGAAGGAGAAGGAGAAAATCCAGGAACTACACCAGGTGAAGGAGAAGGAGAAAACCCAGGAACTACACCAGGTGAAGGAGAAGGAGAAAACCCAGGAACTACACCAGGTGAAGGAGAAGGAGAAAACCC
>NZ_WEHU01000027.1:26454-55584 GCF_009183415.1 Bacillus sp. B1-b2
GAAGGAGAAGGAGAAAACCCAGGAACTACACCAGGTGAAGGAGAAGGAGAAAACCCAGGAACTACACCAGGTGAAGGAGAAGGAGAAAACCCAGGAACTACACCAGGTGAGGGAGAAGGAGAAAACCCAGGAACTACACCAGGTGAGGGAGAAGGAGAAAATCCAGGAACTACACCAGGTGAAGGAGAAGGAGAAAATCCAGGAACTACGCCAGGTGAAGGAGAAGGAGAAAACCCAGGAACTACACCAGGTGAAGAAGAGCAGGAACAAACTGGTGTATTACCAAATGGTGAATACAATGCACCATATTCCGTTCTTCACGGTTCAAAAGAGGAAGCATCTATGGCAGATACTTACTTTGTAAAACCAGCTAAGCTTGTAGTCAGAAATGGCGAAATATTCGCTCAAGTAGAAATGGATGCTACGAATATTAAAGAGCTATTGGTAAATGACAAAGCAGTAACGATTATTTCTAATAATGGTAAGACACAAATCGTGGAATTTTTAGTAGAAGACATAACGAAATTAATCAATGCAAAAATTCACGTAGTTGTGGAAGCATTCAACTATGACCATTGGTATGACATTCGTTTCCAATTCGATACTTCAGACCTTCCGTTAAATGACGGAAACACTAACCAGGGTGGAGGAAGCGAAAATACTGGTGGTACTGGCAATAGCAACAATGGTAGTGGTACTGGCAATAGCAACAATGGTAGTGGAACTGGTATAACAGGTGGAAATAACAATGTAAATAATGGTTCTACTAACAACCAATCAGGAACAAATCAACAAACTACCAACAATACAACCAATCTTAACTATGATCGAACAAAAGATGGAAAAGTAGAAACCACAAAAAATACAACAACAACTACTGCAGGTTCTGTAGAAAACGCTAAAACTGGCGATCATACACAAATCCTATGGTATGTAGCGTTATTGCTTGTTTCTATGCTTGTCCTTGGTAAGAAGTTACGCATAAAAACACTATAAGATTATCTCTCCGCTAGAACGTTTTGTTCTAGTGGAGAATTAATAGAAGAAAGAGAAATGAATAGGAGGGAGGATAAGAATGAAGACTTGGAAGATGATTTTTTCCTGTATATGTCTCCTCATACTTGTTAGTTGTTCCAATACAAATTCAACTACTACAAACGAAATAAATGATACAAAAAAAGAAACACAATCAGATGAACCTAGAATAATCGCAACCACTTTAGCCATAACAGAAATAATGGATGCATTAAACCTCGATTTAGTTGGCATACCCACTACTCAATATACCATACCGAAACGCTATACAGGGGTAACAGAAGTCGGCAATCCAATGAGTCCAGATGTGGAAATAATTAAATCATTGAACCCAACAGATGTTTTATCTGTTACCACATTAGAATATGATTTGAAGGAATCTTTTCAGAAGATGGAGATATCATCACAGTTCCTTTCATTGGATAGTGTGGAAAATATGTTAGCAACAATTATTGAGTTAGGTAAAGAGTATGATCGAATAGAAGAAGCAGAAAATCTAGTATCCTCTATTCAGGATAAATTAACAAGTACCAAGGAGAAAACGAAAGACAAAGAAGCACCAACAGTATTAATTTTACTAGGTGTACCTGGTGGAAGTTATCTTGTAGCAACAGAAAACTCTTATGTAGGGAATCTAGTGGAGGTTGTTGGAGGAAAGAATGCCATCACTGGGCAAAAGCCAGAGTATATTTCTGCTAATACAGAATACCTTCAACAAACAAATGCAGATGTTATTCTTCGATTATCTCATGGTGTTCCTAATCAAGTAGCAGAAGAGTTTGAAAAGGAATTTAGCGAAAATGACATTTGGAAGCACTTTAATGCCGTGAAAAATGAGAGAGTTTATGACTTAGAAGAACCTATTTTTGCTACTACTGCTAATTTAAATATGAACACTGCAATAGATCAATTAGTAAGTATGTTATATGAGTAAGGAAGAGAGAGATGAAGAAAACCATTATAAGTTTTATCGTTGTATCCATTGGCTTAATAACCATGATCGTGTACTCGACGATAAATGGAAGTATTTCCATTCCATTTGGAGAGATGCTGTCTGGTTTAATTTTTGGTGGAAATGAACAAGTAGAGATTATTCGAGATTTACGCTTACCAAGAATTTTAGTATCAGTTGCAGCTGGTGCCGTTTTTGCTGTATCAGGCGTGTTATTTCAAGCAGTCATGCGGAATCCATTAGCAGAAGCAGGGATTCTTGGGATATCCTCTGGAGCTAGTTTTTTTACGTTTTTTGGAATCTTTATTCTTCCAGGCTGGTATATAAGTGACACTTTATTTTCCTTCATAGGTGGAGCGATTGCTTGTGCCATTATTTATTGGTTATCTTGGAGATCAGGCTTAAAGCCAATTAGGGTTATATTAACTGGTATTGCGATAAGCGCCATGTTTACAGGTTTAAGAGATGCTTTCCTTAATATTTGTTCTTTCTTAGGTATTTCTGTGGGAGATACAAATGCATCAAGCCTCACTATGAAAACTTGGGAGGATGTACAGGTTATTGTAATAGGAGGAATAATATTTCTATTATTAGCTTTCTTTATTAGCCCTTGGTGTAATGTACTAAAGCTTGAGGATAGAAAGATTATAGATTTAGGACTTAATATCCAAGCAATTCGGATTGTGGTATCCATTGTTGCTGTCTTCTTAGCTTCACTTGGTACAGCTGTTGCAGGGGTTATCTTGTTTGCAGGATTAATTGTTCCACATATATCTAGATATTTAGTCGGCAACAATCACTATGTTCTCATCCCATTTTCCGCATTAGCAGGCTCCTTATTATTGTTAATGGCAGATACGGTTGGAAGAATACTAATCGCTCCTTTAGAAATACCTGCATCAACAATCATGTCTATCATTGGTGGACCATTCTTACTATTTTTATTAAGGAAGGGAGAAAAGATAAATGGAGTTTCGTGATCTTACGTTTTCCTATCAAGCTAAAGAGCCCTTCATTAAGAAAATATCAGGAATCATTCCAAAGGGAAAAATCACTTCCATCATAGGTCCTAACGGTTCTGGAAAATCTACTTTATTGTCCTTACTTGTGAGAAATCAAGAAATGGAAAGTGGGAGTATTCTGCTTCATAACAAGGATTTATATAGCTATAATGCTAAACAGTTGGCAAAAGAAATAGCCATCGTTTATCAAAGTAATCAAACAACAGATGATATGAGGGTAGAAGATTTGATCCGTTTTGGAAGATTGCCTCATAAAAGCATTTGGAAAAAGGACTCAAAGGAAGATGAGGAAGCGATAGATTGGGCTATTAAGTGTATGCAGTTAGAGAAATATAGAGCAAGCTTTCTTGATGAATTATCAGGAGGACAAAGGCAACGGGTTTGGATTGCCATGTCTTTAGCACAGAAATCAGATGTGCTATTTCTGGATGAGCCAACTACATACTTGGATATTTATCATCAAATAGAACTACTACAGCTTATTAGTAGATTAAATGAGACATACAACATCACCATCATTATGGTCCTTCATGATATTAATCAAGCATACCGATATAGTGATCAAGTTATTCTTATGAAGGATGGAGAAATTGTGATGAATGGATCACCTAATAAAGTGATAACAGCAGCAACTATTAAAGAAATTTATGCTGTAAATATAGCAGTTAATCAGCAAGAAGAGAGCGGTGACTCTTATATTGTTCCATTAGGAATTTAGTTGTCGTCAAGAGGAGGATTAGCAATGAGCATGACAAGAAGTAGTTTCTATCAAAGACTAATTACTATTATAGCGTTAGGGGTCTTTGTCTACTCATTGTATCATTTAGTGCCTAGTCTCTATGACTATTATAAAAATGATAAAACGTTAAAAGGGGTACAGCAGATATATGAAACAACTCTTGATGTAAAAGGAGACGATGAGAATGGCGAGATCGTTCGTTCTTCCTTTCTACTTCTTCAGGAAATTAACACAGACATTGTTGGTTGGATTACAGCTGATCAAACAAAAATTCATTACCCTATTTTGCAAGCAGAAGATAATGAGTTTTATTTAACTAGAAACTATCAAAAAGAAGAAACACGAGCTGGTAGTATTTTTCTAGACTATCGTAATGATACAAATCTAGAAAACAATTGGAATACCATTATTTATGGTCATCGAATGAAAGATGGCAGCATGTTTGGTCAACTAAAGAAGTATTTAGAGAAAGACTTCTTTAACGAGAATTCCACTATCTACTTAGATTCCTTATATGAAGGCTATGATGTGGAGGTATTCTCTGTATACCAAACAACGACTGATTTCTACTATATTGAGACAGAGTTCTCTGATGGACCAGACTATCAACAATTTATTCAACAATTACAAGAGAGATCGTTGTACGAAGCAGATGTGGAGATTGGGCCAGATGATCAAATTGTCACACTGTCCACTTGTGATTATGCAGTAGATTCATTAGAAGGTAGGTTGGTTGTACATGGAAAATTGGTTAAACGTGGAGAGGCAGGTTAGAGCGTGTTTGTAAAGAAACGTATTTCTTTGCTGGTAATGAGTGCTACTATGCTACTTCTGAGTGCATGTCAACCAGCAGCTAGTACTGTAAAAGAAAGTAATGGAGCCATTCAAATCACTGATTTTGCGAATAGAGAGGTTTCATTTAATGAGCCACCACAAAAAGTCGCAGCGTTAGGCAGTGGGGATGTTGCTATAATGAGCTCTTTTGGCATAACGGTTGTAGGTAAGCCAACTTTAACAGGTAGTGAGGAAGAAGAGGGAAATCTAAAAGAGGTTCAAGAGGTTGGTACTACTCATGAAATAAATTATGAACAAATCGCTCTTTTACAGCCAAATGTGGTCATTGGGAATGTAGCTTTCAACCAGGATGATGTTGCTTCTATCGAAAATGTTGGTGCAAAGGTCGTTCTAACAGAAGCTAATTCTATTCAAGATATTAAAAAGCAAATCACCTTATATGGAGAGATGTTGCAGCAAGAAAGCAAAGCTATTCAAATTAATCAAGATTTAGATTCGAAATTAGAAGAAATAAAAACAACTCTAACAAGAAGTGAAAAACGAGTGTTGATTGTATATGGAGCACCAGGAACTTATATGGCAGCACTTCCGAATTCTCTGAGTGGGGATATATTGACAACAGCTGGGGGAGTTAATATTGCAGGTGATTATGCAGCATTAGAGAATTTTCCACAGTATGCTCAGATTAATACAGAAAGAGTGGTAGAGGCAAATCCAGATGCTGTTCTATTGATTACACATGGTAATCCTGAAGAAATAAAAAAAGGCTTCTTAAAAGAAATGGAACAAAGCTCTTCATGGAATAGCCTGAAAGCAGTAAAAGAAGGAAGAGTAGAGGTTTTACCAAGTAAGTTATTCGGTTCTAACCCAGGAACTAATGTAACAGAAGCAGTTTCTTATATGGTGGAACTATTGAATAACATGGAGTGAAAAAATGAGAACAGAAGTAAGAAAGAAACGAAGAATTCAACTATTACTCGTATTAACGATTCTCTTATTAATGGCTATATATGCTGGTCTTTCCTTTGGTGCGGTATCTGTTCCTTGGAGTGAATTTATAAAGGTATTTAACGGAGAAGGGGAAGAAACATTTAGCAACATTCTTTACCAGTTGAGATTGCCGCGTATTCTTGTTGGATTACTAGTAGGAGCTTGTTTAGCTACCTCTGGAGCACTTCTTCAAGGAGTCATGAAAAATCCTCTTGCAGATCCAGGAATAATCGGCGTTTCAGCTGGTGGTGGGCTCATGGCCATGATAACGATGATTATTTATCCACAGTATGGTTATCTCTTACCATATGTTGCTTTTGCTGGAGCCTTTGGGGCAACACTATGTATTTATTTCTTTGCATGGGATAAGGGATCATCACCTGTTAAGATTGTCCTTGCTGGTGTTGCTATGAATGCATTACTTGGTGCTTTAACTAATGGAGTAATGGTTCTGTATAGTGATCGAGTTCAATCTGTTATTGGATGGCTTTCAGGTGGATTGAACGGTAGAAGCTGGTATCATGTAGAAATTATCTTACCAGCAGCCCTCGTTATGTTAGTTCTTAGCTTCTTTGCTATTAAGCCAATTAATATCCTCCTTCTAGGAGACGATTCAGCAAAGATACTTGGGCAACATGTAGAGTTAGTGCGGATGCTAATCATTTTTCTAGCTTCTTTTCTTGCAGGCATAGCTGTTAGTGTTGCTGGGTTAATTGGATTCGTAGGGTTAGTAGTTCCTCATATGATTCGTCTATTAATAGGGGAAGATTACCGCTTTCTTTTACCATATTCTATGCTTGGTGGAGCGGTATTAGTGGTGATAGCAGATACAATAGCGAGAACAGCCTTTGATCCGATTGAATTGCCTGTTGGCATTCTTCTGGCAGCTCTTGGGGCTCCTTTCTTTATCGTTCTTTTACGAAGAAGGAGGATGATGTGATGAATGCCATACAAACACAGAATGTTTTCTTTCAGCAAGGTGCCTTTCAGTTTCAAGATTTATCTCTAGCCATTGAAAAGGGAAAAATGACAGCTATTGTAGGGCCAAATGGTTCAGGGAAATCTACTACCTTAAAGTTATTTGCAAGATTATTAAAAGCAAAGCAAGGAGAGATTCTCCTCCAAGATCAATCTATTAAGGAAATGAATCGTAATGAATTTGCGAGAAAAATAACCTTATTGCTACAGTCAAAAGAGACATTACCAAATATTTCAGTCAGAGAACTAATTGCCTTTGGAAGAGTCCCTTATCAAAGCAGGCGAATCAACAATGTGAAAGAAGATAAGGAAATAGTAGACTGGGCAATCAAAGAATGTCATTTAGAAGATTACGAGAATCGGATGCTCGAGACCTTGTCAGGTGGAGAATTGCAAAGAGTAAGAATTGCGATGGCACTAGCACAAAAAACAGACATCCTTTTGTTAGATGAACCAACTACCTATCTAGATATTGCTCATGTTATTGAATTAATGGAATTGATGAAAAAAATCAACCATAAATATCAAGTCACGATTGTGATGGTTCTTCATGAACTAGCTTATGCAGGTGCTTATTGTGATTCTTTGATTGTCATGAAAAAAGGAGAGGTACATACACAAGGATGTTCTATGGATGTATTAACTTCCAAACTATTAAAAGAAGTATATGAGGTGGATGCTACTGTTTTTTTTCAAGAAGGATTCCCCTTAATCATACCTAATAAAAACTAAATTCTAGGAGGAATAAAGATGTATATTGTAACAAATACAGTAAAGGTAGAAACAGGATTTGCAGATGGATTTGTGGAGAGATTTAATCGTGTAGGAAAAATTGAAACGAAAGAGGGATTTGTTGGCTTAGAAGTACTTTTAACTTCTAATACAAAAGGATATGAAGAAATCACGATTGTTACTCGCTGGGAAAATAAAGAAGGCTTCCTAGGTTGGGTAGGCAGTGAAGAGTTTAAGGAATCTCATGCTCATAGAGATGGAATGCCTCCATTTATCATCGAAAATAAAACAACTCATTATGAAGTAAAGGTACAAAGAAAACCACTCACTGGGGAAGTTGCAGCAAATTAAAATACACTGGTAAGAAAAGATTATATGAACGAAGAATAGCAAGAAATCAGTATTGAAATCTGATTTTTCTTGCTATTCTTAGTTATTTATTACAAATTGAACATTTTTTTATTTGTTTGCTAATATTTTGTTTAATTTTATTAAATATCTTTTACATATTGCATGTTTGTGATGTTTTTACCTATCAACCTAACTCTTTTTCACTTTCTTGCGTTGAAGCGTTAAAAAAATTCATTGACGCTTACCTCTTTTCTCCCATATAATAAACTTCAAAATCAGGGAATGGGGAGTTCAAGGTGAAAGAGTTCTTAAAAAAATTATTAAATGGTATTAGTATTGGAGTGGTAGTAGCATTAATTCCAAATGCATTGCTCGGAGAATTATTAAAGCTCTTAATCCCTTATTTTCCACCATTACAGCATGTGCTTGATATTACTGTCTTTGTTATGAGTTTATTACCAGTATTAATCGGAGCAATGGTCGGAATATCTTTTAAACTATCATCTATTCAAACTGCAAGTGTAGGAATTGCTGCAATGGTTGGTAGTGGTGTAGTAGCAAAAACCGCGGAAGGATTGTATACCTTAAACGGAATTGGTGTTGTAGTGAATACTGGGATTACGGCTGCCTTAGCTGTACTATTTGTTCAATTTGTTGGGAATCGACTTAAAGCATACTCCATTTTACTATTGCCAACACTCAGCATATTAATTCCAGGGATGGCTGGTTATTTATTGTTACCTTACATAAAATCCTCGACGGGACTAATTGGCTTAGGAGTAGAGAAGCTTACTACTTTACAGCCTGTGATTATGGGAATGGTTATAGCTATTATTTTCTGTTTAATTATTCTTTCACCCATATCCACAGTAGGAGTAGCAACTGTTATTTCTCTTTCAGGAATAGGTTCAGGAGCAGCAAATCTAGGGATTGTTGCTGCAGGTATTGGACTTGCAATAGCAAGCTATAAAGCAAACTCTTTAGGAACTGCATTAGCCCATGTTCTTGGTTCTCCAAAAATCCAAATGGGTAATTTTATTTTGAAGCCAAAGATCGTCATGCCGATGGTTATTACGGCTGCAATCCTTGGTGCACTATCTGGAATCTTAAATATACAAGGAACTCCCTATAGCGCAGGATTTGGATTATCTGGACTAGTTGGACCAATGAATTATTTGCGTTTAGCAGCTGGTGGTTGGAATGGCGAGAATATCATGATTATGATCTCTACATTCTTTGTTATTCCTATTATTGTCAACACACTTCTCATTTATCTATTTTCCAAAAAGTTAAAGATGATTAAATCAGAGGATTATAAGTTGAATTTTGATTGATTTTATATGTGCAAGAAGAGTTACTGAATCTAGTCAGCTCTTTTTGTACATTTTTTGTTTTCGTACCTCTTTTTCATCCCCTTTGTAAAGAATAATTATCCAGAGTATATTAACTATCAGCTTGTAGAAAAAGTAATTTAGAAAGATGAAATAGAATTTTTATCCAGATGATTGTAGTGGAAGGGGTGAGACTCCTGTGGGATCTGCGAGACAGCTGAGACCCTGCAGGCGCATGCGCCGAAGCGGCTCAGCGCGAGCCCCACGGAAAGCGAACCCCTGTAACGGAAATCATCCCCTTATTCAGCAGTGTGTTTAAATATACAACTTTGTATTCTCCCTTACTCCATAGAGGGGTTTCTCGACAGCCTGAGAGTATATTAACTCTTTTAAAATTTGGACAGACAATAGAATAAAAGAAAAGGCTAAAAGAAATGCTAAGTAAAAAAAGTGAGGATTATAAAAATGTCAAAGAAAAATCAAGTGTTTCTTAATATTGTCATGGTAGGTTTATCCTGGTTATCTTTATTTACTATTGGAAGAAGTAATTTGAAAAGATTTGCTCCAGCAACTCTCATTATTAGTATAATAGAAATAATAAACGCAATAATGGGAAAAAAACGAAAATGGTGGGTTTTTTATAATAAACCAAATAAATATTTATTCGGAGAATTTCCCTTTAATATAGGTCCTTTTGTGCTAACTTCCTTTTTTACTTTGAAGTTTGCTTATGGGAATTTTAGTAAGTTTATGATAATAACTGCGATCATACATGCGATATTTGTTTTTCCAATATCATTTGTAGCAAAAAAGTTGAAGTTATACACGTTAGTTCGAATCAATAATGGCTATTTCTTTCTGTACTTCTTATTAAAAGCTCCTATACTGTATTTCCTTCAATTTCTTTTCGAAAAATTTAATACCAAATCAGTAGAGAATTAGGAAATTAAGGTTTCACACTAGACACTTGATAGTATTAGAGTCGAGTGTCTTTTTCTTTAGTAAATTCCAATGGCGTAAGCTTAAAGGGAATCCTTATGATAGAAATTCACCTTCTTCATTAAAAAAGACCGCTTCGTTGATAATCCTTATTGTACAAAAATAAAAATAGTGAAAGTGAGCCTTTTTTTAGTTCCCTAAAAAAATCACTACACAACTCAAACTAAAAAAAAATTATCAAAAAATCTGACAAAACTATTGCAATTTTAGAGCAGAGTAGTAACTTGAAATATTGAGAATATAGTGACAGAAAGGGGATAAATTCATAAACGAATCCCAATAAAGAAAAAGGAGATTATTTATGCTACAGAGTTTAAATAGCTTGTTAGGCAAATGGATGCCATTTCTTACACCAATTAGTGTGGTTATAGGAGTCTTGGCTTCTGTATACTTGCAACCATTAGCCTTCTTAGTACCATGGATTTTTGCTTTTATGACTTTTGCAGGAAGTCTAAATTCTAGTTTTGGTTCGTTAAAGCATGCAGTGACACATCCGCTTCCAATATTCCTGGCATTAGGCATTTTGCATATTATTATTCCAGTATGGGCTTTTGGGGTTGGTAATCTCTTTTTTCAACATAATCCACTTATTATTACTGGATTAATCTTAGCAGTATCTATTCCAACTGGAATTACGAGTGTCATATGGGTAACTATGTATAAGGGGAATATTTCATTGGCACTAGCTATTATCTTAATTGATACGATTCTTTCGCCATTCATTGTGCCGGCTACTGTTGCTTTATTGATCGGAGAATCTGTACATATGAATGTATTTGAAATAATGAAAGGTCTTTTCCTGATGATTGTTATTCCATCCCTCATTGGAATGCTAATTAATCAATTTATGAAGCCTAACTCTTTGAAGAAGGTCAGCAGCAATATTTCTCCGTTATCTAAATTAGGATTACCAATTGTTATTGCTATTAATAGTTCGGCCGTAGCTCCTTATTTAAAGCAAATTGACTTCGAATTTATTCAGATTACGATCGTTATGCTATTTATTGCAATAAGTGGCTATCTATTCTCTTGGTGGGGAGGTCATTTGTTGAAGCTTAAGGAAACAGAAACAGTTTCGCTGATTTTTACAGGTGGGATGAGAAACATTAGTGCAGGTGCAGTGCTTGCTGTTAGTTTTTTTCCACCACAGGTTGCTGTTCCTGTTATCGTTTGTATGCTGTTTCAGCAATTATTGGCTGCTACTCAAGGACAGCTTCTCAGTTTTAAAGCAAATAAAAAAGAAAAAGAATCTGTTAGTATGTAGCCCATTATTTTCTAAATTAAAAAGTACTCTATAGAGTAGACGATAAAAAACCTACTTATAGGGTACTTATTTGTATAATTAAAAAACGCAACTAGAATTAAGAAATGTATGATTGGGAAGATATGTACGTTAAAAATTGCATCTACATAATTCTCCTAGATTCATCCTACAATTTTAAGATAAGTATCCTCATCACAAATAATAAAAAGATTAGCATCTTTAGGAATTTTCTCATGATGTCTACGAGCAATATCTAGAGAACTTCCATCTGAAATGAGAGTAGCTCCCATATCAAATAATTCAATTGCTGCATCACGATATGTATTCCAATGTGGCTTAACTGTGATAGGATAGAGATTTTCTCCATCTGTATGGCTTAACATTTGCTTAAAGAGCTTACTAGATCCATGGTGGATAGCAGCCTGCGCCATTAAACGAGACACAGAATCATTGGACAGGATAAATTCATCTACATTTGCATGTTCAAACAAGGAAATATGCTTATCTTTTTTTACTTCAACAATAGTATAAATATTTCTATTGTATTTTTTTGAGATATGTTCCACCCTTGAAGCAGTAAGCAGTGTCTTACCGTCAGCATATTCTGCATGTTCGTTGCGATCATCTGAAAAAATAGCAACAGACTTAGCTTCAAGTATATTGGCTTGTAGCATTACTTCTTCTTCGGCAGGGTTTCCGCTAACGAAGTGGACATTATCAGCATTTATCGGGCAATTTTGGGCATGATCAACAATAACGATATCCTTTTTATGACCACTACTAACTAGTTCTTCGATAACATTCTCTAATTTTTCTTTTGAACCACCAATTAGTAGGTAATGATTTTTACCAGTGTATTTCAGCTTCCCTTCCTCCTTCCATTTGTGATAAGTACTAAAACCTTCAAACAGCTTTCCAATAATAATTCCCATTCCACCTATTCCGATGGTATAGACAAGAAGCATAGTGAATATTCTTCCAAATGTGCTAGTGGGATAAAGATCACCATACCCAACCGTCACAACAGTAGTCATGGTCCACCACAATGCATCTATAAAGCGGGGGAATGTATTTGGCTCTACTACCCTCATAGTAATACTGCTTATCAAAATCATGGTGAAGGCGAGAAGGATTGCATGTAGAAGTTTAATCTTCGTTAATCGAGAGAAGATTTTATGAAAAATCCACATGCTATTCCTCCTCCTTGGCATAGCCAACTGGCAAATAGTAAGAAAGGTTATTGGTAATAGTACCTCCAATTCGATAGCCAATTGCTCCAGGTTTTCCATTTAGCAGAAAGCTTCCTATAAGTAGTTTTCCATTTTGTATGCCTTTTTCACTGTTAAATATAGCTGTAGGATGTTCAATAAATTGCTGATAAATAGGAATATACTCTGTATAGGAGCTTTGTGCTTCTTTTAAGAGAAGTTTTCCTTCGTTATCGTAAATTTCTACCGTATCTCCCTCACGACCAAATACTGGCTTTTTAACAAAAGGGATTCTATTCTGTAGGAAATATTCCTCTTCTAAATAAGTAGGAAGAAAGTAATCATGTATCCAAACGTGCTCTTCCTCTGTAAAGAAATCATGCTTCTCTTCATGTAATCCCCAAATAATAGCTTGAACAGCTTTATTTTGAAGTAGAAAGGCAGATGGCGGATTAAGAACAGAAAGCTTACCTTCTTCTATCAATTCCAACATCCATAATCCTATTGGATTCCCTGCTTCATCCTCATCTATTATTAAGTTTTCGATTGGAAAAGTTTGGCGATATAGGATATCTATTCTTCTACCTTCTTCATCAAACAAACCTATTCCTCTTTGAATTTGTAGCTTATGAAGCGGAATAAAAGTAGCATTCATTCCTTCCATTATATAGAGGACCGTTTCACGATCTTCTATATTATCTTCATGTGCAGTAAATACGATATAAGGATTTTCTACAGTAGAACTCTGTGTAATACTGATATGAATAGCTCGATGTAATAATTGCTCCATCCCATCATTAGGATTATTCAGTCCAAACTCTTCACAAATTTTTCCGTTCACATGGAATAGTTCTTTAATAAAAGTAGGGGTATCAGCATTAATTTCAATGCATTTATAGCTATTTCCATATGGAATTAAATCAAGTCGCGAGATTACTGTCTCAGGATGTATTGTTTTTTTTCTAATAAAGGAAAGGGTTTCTTCTGGAAACCCCATCTCTAGAAGTGTTTCATTTGGAACTTCTCGAAGCAAGGAAGCTACTTTGAAAAAAATAGCTCCTACTCGCTCAGTTACTAGACGAATACGAGAGACTTCCTCTTCTTTTACCTGTTTTATATCATAGAGAGCATACTCTTCTCCATATAAATCTGCCCAGAAACTATCTAGTTTATTGTAAAACTGTTTGCGTAATAATTGGTGCTCTGATTGCTTCAACGTGCTTCCTCTCCTAAATCGGTTACGTAAAGTACATAAACTCCTCGATCTTCATCAATTTCTGTGGAGGTTACCATCATTCTTCCGATACTTGGAATATCTACAATATCTTTTAAAAGAAAACGCAATACATCGAAATGTGTGTTACATGGAATGCGAGATACTAAGCGGAAGTTTTCTCGTTCATTAGGGCTGCGAAACTCGATATGTATACCTTCCCCACGAAAGCTTTTTTCTGCTTCGCCAGACAAATTTCTACCAAGCTCCTTAATAACTAAAATCTCTTCTTCGCCATCCATTTCATTTGCTATTAGTTCATACTGTGTTCCTCTTAAAATAAAATACGTACAGAGTTGTCTTGCGTACATTTCATCTTTTCCAACTGAAGGAATTGTATATTCATAAAATGGGTCGTATTTTCCATTTCCTCTATCAATATAATAAGTTAGTACTTGCAACAAGCTTCCCACCCATCATTAGTAAGATAGACACTTCGCAATAATTAAACCAATAGCTAATGATAAGGATAGAAGCATAATCCCGACAGCTCGATTATCCTCTTCAATTGCTTTTGTCAGACTAAAACGAATAGTAACCAGTTCAGCAATTAAAAATACTAGAATTTGAGAAACTATTCCAATAGCACCCCAAATCACCATATCCATTAAGGAAACAGAATATTCAGCAGCAGCACCTAGTACTAATGCAAGTCCAAGCACCTTTCCTCCTAAAAACATTGCAGCTGTCGCATTTTTCTCTCCAATTAAAGTGAATTCCTTTAATTTAGGAGTACTTAATGTAAACAAAATCATTCCAACTACGAGAAGAAGCAAAGCTACTCCTAGATAAGAAGCAAAATTAAGATATAAGTTCATTTGTATTCTCCCTTTTAAATTTTTTATCCTCCGTAGCTTTTAGAGCCACTGCCAAATCCAGAGCTTTTGTTAGAATCTCCGGCAAAGGAGGAACTGTTTTTATAGCTTTTATAATCAGTGCTCTGTAGCAACGAGCTTTTTCCGCTATAATATCTTCCTCCGTAGTAATAGTGGCCATAGTGGCTAGATCTGTCATCATCACATTCCCAAACACCATCATCACTATCCCACTCCCAATCATCACAATCTGTGTCAGTTGGAGGAGGTGGGGCATCTGCGCTGCTTGAACTACAACCTGAAAGACCAATTGTGAGTGCAGTTGCAGAAATACCAGCCATCACTAATTTAGTTTTTCCCATTTTTTCACCTCTTTTCCTGTTTTCATACTATCTTACGGTTATGTAAATAAAAAGATTCTTTTTATTTTTAATCGATGTTTATTTTTAACACTAGATAATGAAGGGGGGAGGTTATTAGGAAGCAGTATTAAGCGTCTATATTTAAAATATAGAATTCAAGGTCTCTAAAACAGGTAGTAAAGTGGTTAATGAATTGAGGCAAGGAGATAGAAGGAAAGTGGTACTAAGAATCGTTATAAGAACCATAAAAGGTAGAAAAAGCAGGGAAAGTGGTACTAAGAAGTATTCTCAAAACCACCAAAGTAAAGAAAAAGTGACTCATAGAGTAATCTATAAGTCACCTTCATCATCATTTATATAATAACTCCCACTAAAAGCTAATTCTCTTTATCTAATAAACTCGAATCATTTCATAAATATCTACGTCATGTATCACTCTTGTATGCTTGGATTCAATGCGCTCAAATTCTTCCAAACTAATCATCATTTGTGGGTCTCTTAACTGCCAGCTTTTCACTTTATTAAAGATAATGGTAAGCATTGTGATTCCTCCATCAATGATTATTTCTGCACTACAAGCCTTATTGTAAAAGGTAAATTTTGAGAGAAGATAAAGGGATTGTTAATGTATTTGAAGTTTCTTTGTAGAGGAATTTATAATTAAATATTCTATTAATTAGGATAAAATAGGAAAATAGGTAAAACTTTTTTCTGTTTCTTCCGTATTATAGGTAATTGGAGGGGTTATATGAGTTTATTAGAGATTACTATTAAGCAAGCGGGGTATGAGAAGGATCAGCAGATTATTAATGACATTCAATTTTCTTTAGAAAGTGGGGAATGGGTTGGCATCATAGGCTCTAATGGTGCAGGAAAGAGTACTACTATTAAAGCCATATTAGGGCTACTTGCAAATTTAGATGGTACTGTTGCATTTCGTGATGATGCATCATATGCCTATATTCCAGAAAGACCCATATTTTATGATGAAATGACGCTTTGGGAACATTTTGATTTTATAGCTGCAGTAGAAGGGTTAGATAATCAACGCTACTGGAAAAATATTGAGAGTATGGTGAAGCTATATGGAATGGCGTCACATGTTCATGAGTATCCTGGCAAGTATTCAAAAGGCATGCAACAAAAAGCGATGCTACTTTTAGCGATGGCCAGTAACCCAGAAATATATATAATAGATGAACCTTTCATGGGATTAGATCCTCATGCAATGAAACTTTTTCTTCAATCTGTACAAGCTGAGAAGGAAAGGGGAGTCGGGATTCTAATGACGACCCATGTTTTAGATACGGCAGAGAAGATATGTGATCGATTTATCCTGATTGATCAGGGAAGATTGCGCGCAATGGGAACGTTAGCAGAAATCCAAAAAGAGTGTAACTTACCTAATGGCTCTCTTTACGAGTGCTTTCATTCTATCTCACAAGGTAGTGAGATAGATAATGAGTAGGAAGATATTTTGGGAAAGGTTTCGTAAAAGTATTCACGATCAATTTAGAATAGTCGGTACCGTGTTAGATTGGACTGTTATTCTTTATATTCTAATACCTGGACTCATCTTTTTAGGAATTCAATACGTATCTTGGTGGCAAGATATACCTGTTTGGATGAATTCTATTCCACTTTTATTCCTATTTTTTATCCTTTGCTTTTTTTCTATGACTGGTACCATTAAGACGTTTGTGGAACAAGCAGACTCTATATTTTTAATAAAAAAAAGCTTTGTTTTTATTAGAATGAAACAGTATGGATATTTTCTTACGATTCTAACGGGATGGCTAAAAATTTCCCTTATGTTAATTATTGTCTTGCCATTTTTTGTTAAGCACTACCATATGTCTGGATTATCCATACTTACTATGACTGTTTATCTATTTGGGCAATATGTGCTTTTTCTACTATTAAATTATTATCGTAAAGTAATAGAAGAAAGATGGAAGCTATGGTTAGTTAACATACTTATGTATAGTATCTTTGGACTTATACATCTAACTATATTTAGGATGGTTGAAATAGGTATGTATATGGGTATTATCCTTTTATCAACCTTGAGCTTTGCAGTTGGCTTATTCTTTTCTATAAAAAGTCTTGGTTCATTAAAATTTATGGAATATGATCTAAAAACAAGTAAGGAACAAAGTGCAAAATCTACAAATTTTATTCTTACTCTTTCCTCAGATGTGGAAAAACCGATTATTATAAAAAGAAATAAGCCATTATTTTTTAGAAATTCTAAAAGAATATTTAAGCATAGAAGTAAGAGGAATGGTTTCTGTGAGTTGTTTATAAAAGTATTTATTCGAAACTTTGCCTATTGGGGAAATTTCCTACGAATTATCTCTGTATTCTTAGTAGCTATCCTTCTTATACCGCCTTTATGGATTAAAATTTCTCTATTACTTGCTTTCCTTATTATGATTCATTCATGGCTTACAGCTGTTTGGAATAAAGTCATTACTTTTCATCCAGTTACGAGAAAATATATAGAATCAGAAGGCTATTTTCATGCGAAAAATAGAATGGTTTGGGGAGGAAGCATAGGAGCATTTATCCTATTACTAAGTGTTGTATTCTTGGTTTTATGGTTATAAATATCTCTGCAATAATGTACTATATACTAATTTGATAAAGATGTATATTCAAAAAAGATCATTCTCGAAAGGAGCTTTTTATGAGTATTACATCTTTTGTTATATATTGTATAATAGTAACATTTTCTCCAGGTCCTACGAATATAGTCATTTTATCCACAGTACATAATTATGGTACAAAAAAGGCATTAAGATATACCTATGGTGCAACTATTGCATTTGGCGTTCTACTTGCTATTTCTGCTCTATTAAATACTTTGTTAATTACGTTTATTCCAAGGATTATTCTAGCAATACAAATTATTGGAAGTTTATATATGCTATATTTAGCTTATCAAATATATAAAATGGACACTACTAAAGCATCTAGTAATAACACAGCGACATTCAAGTCTGGGTTTCTCATGCAATTTTTAAATCCGAAAGTAATATTGTTCACCATGACGGTAATCCCAAGCTATATCTTGCCAAACTATATGGAAAAATATGCTGTTAGTATGAGTGTAATTGGGATAACATTTATTGGATTTCTTGCATTTACAACATGGATTGTTTTTGGAAAAGTATTTAAGCGTTTCTTACAAAGCCATAGTAAGCTAGTAAATGTGACACTAGCACTTTTCTTAGTGTATTCAGCTACAATGGTATGGTTTTAGAAATGGGCTGGAGGAGAGTAGGTTGGAGAAGTTTGTATATAAAAAGTCTGTAGGTGTTACAGCTTTATCTGCTAGTATGAAGGAATTCACCTATAAAAAGCATTCTCATAAAGAGTATGCAGTAGGAGTCACTTTACGAGGAATACAACACTATAACCTAGATGGTAGTTTGCATTTATCTCATCAAAATGGTGTTATGCTTTTTAATCCTGAACAGGCGCATGATGGAAGAGCACATGATAAATCGGGCTTAGATTATGTCATGTTGTATATGGAGCCTGAGTTACTTCTAGATATTGGAGAGAAAAAAGACATTGCCTTATTTTCTAATCCAATCGTCTATGATTCAAGATTAAAGCAACATATATTAAATCTTTCCACCGCCATTTTTACTGAAAAAGAGGAAGCATTATGCAGTGAATTGCTTTTATCTCTTACAGATAACCTTTTTCAAAGAAATGCTATTGAAGGTAAGAAAAAGGATAGCCCTCTTATAAAAAAGGCAAAGGAAATGATTCATGCTCATATAGGTAGTGTACTGAAACTCGATGACATCTGTACAGAACTTCAAATATCTAAGTATCAGTTCATTCGCTTCTTTAAAGCGAATACTGGCATATATCCATATCAATATTACTTGAATAGCAAGCTAGAGCACGCTAAGTTATTAATTGAGAGGACCCGAGATATTTATTCGGCAGTAGTAGAATGTGGGTTTGTAGATTTACCTCACTTAAATAAGCACTTTAAAAGCGTATATGGTATAACAGCATATGAGTATATGCTTAGTATAAAATAAAAGGCAAAGAACTTGTTGAAATAACAGTCTTTGCCTTTTTTTACGATTAGGAGAGTGAACTTTACCTCTTCTTTTGTAAAGAAATTCCTGTGAATCCATAGAACAAGGTAATGAAAGGAGACAACAAGCAGAAAAAGGTAAAAGGAACATAGTCCATAACGGAAACTCCTAATACAGAAGCAAGGAAGACGCCACAAACACTCCAAGGTACGAGTGGATTAACTACCGTACCAGCATCCTCTAGTACACGGGAAAGATGCTTTGGTTCTAATCCAGCTTTTGTAAAATTATCTTTAAAGGCATTACCTGTTAGTAATATAGATAAGTATTGCTCACCGATAATGAAGTTAATCGCAATGGCCATACCCGCTGCTGAACAGATTAACGCAGAAACGCGATTTAGGATTTTTTGAACAACTGATAATAGTGCAGGAATAATTCCTAATCTAAAGAGCAATCCTCCCATACTTAAGGCAAGTAGAATGATAGATATACTGAACATCATACTTTCGATTCCACCTCTTGATAAAATGGAATCCAAATCCGCAACTCCACTAGTTGCCTTGTATCCTGAATATAATAAATTCAACATACCTTCCAAATTCACTCCGTTGTTTATCCATATGGAGATAAGAAGTGCAGAGAGAACTCCAGAAAATAAGGTAGCAATAACAGATGCTTTCTTAAGTGCAAGGATGGCTAATATTAGAAAAGGAATTAGAGAGTACCAATGAACAAGATTCATATTTAATAATGTCTCTTTAATAATCTCTATTTTCTCCATACTCTCAATCGATCCCTTAGGTGAGAGTATTAGGTAGACAATAAAGGAAATAATAAAAGCTGGAATAGTTGTCCAAGCCATATCTTTAATATGCTCAAAAAGGTTAGTTCCTGTAACACTTGCAGCTAATATAGTAGTATCCGATAAGGGAGACATTTTATCACCGAAAAATGCACCAGAGATAACAGCACCAGCTGTAATGATAGGTGATATATCTAAAGCAGTACTTATTCCAATAAATCCAACTCCGATTGTTGCAGCCGTTGTTAAGGAGCTACCAATACACACACCAATAATGGCAGTAACAACAAAAACAATGGCATAGAAAAATTTCCCTGAAACTAATTCGATAGATAAATAGATAAAGGTTGGGATGGTACCACTGGCCATCCAACTACTAATAAGCATTCCTATAAAAAAGAAAATCATAATAGCTCCTAACCCTGGTTTTACTCCATCTATCATAGCTTTTTCTAATTCTTTAAAACTAACCTTCTTGATAGCGCCATATAGTAATAGCATGATAATCCCTGTCATGATAGCAATATGTGGTACAACCTCGATTTTAATTATCAAAAATCCAAGTACGCCCATTAATAATATGGTAAATATAGCTGCCTCGGCGGCATGTATGTTTAATGCTTTATTCTCTTGAATCAAGAAATTCTCCTCCAGTGTTCTACTTGTCTTTTATTACAAAAAAATAATAATAGCGAACTATTACTATTTTACATAAACGCTTTTAAGCGTTAAAGTGAGTGTGCAAGATTATACAGTACAGTACTTTTTCCATTCTGTCAAAATAGTATTAGTATGTGTGATACGAAATTTGTCTCATTATGTAGAATTAAGCGTATAATTATACACTCTAACTTTTATCTTCGTGTGGTAAGAATATTTTTTAGGAGAAATTATCTTACAAACCCTTTTAGTAGATAAGTAGAATAGAAAGCGTATTCAGTGTTGGTATACAAGCCTAGGAATAAATATACATATAAATTCTATATTGTAAGATTGTTTAACAACTATTCAAAATATTCAGAAAATAATATTTACAATGTACTAATTCCTCGTTAAAATACTAGAAAAGAGGATAAGTTCCATTCCTTTTTTACTTAAATTTAGCAACCTTGCTGAATCTATCATTTATGCAAATGGAGGGGTAGATGTATGTTAGAAAAGTGGCACGAGGAATTAACGGAAATGTATGACCAGATGGTGGAATGGAGAAGACATTTTCATCAGTATCCTGAAACTTCTTTTCAAGAAGTAGAAACACCCAAGATGATTGCAGACATACTAGAAGGATTCGGCATTGAAGTAAGTAGAAATGTAGGTGGAAGAGGCGTTGTAGGCAAGATTTATGGAGCTAAGCCAGGCAAAACCATTGCTTTACGTGCAGATTTTGATGCATTGCCTATTCAAGATGAAAAGGATGTTCCTTATAAGTCAAAAGTTCCTGGTGTCATGCACGCATGTGGTCATGATGGGCATACTGCTACTTTACTAGCGGTTGCAAAGGTTTTGAACGATAACAGAGCAAGCATTGCCGGAAATATTGTTTTGCTACATCAGCATGCAGAAGAGATGTTTCCAGGTGGTGCACAAGCAATGATTGCAGATGGTTGTCTAGATGATGTAGATGTTGTTTATGGTTCCCATTTATCCTCATTAAGTGAACTTGGAAAATACTATTATAAACCAGGCTATTCACAAGCTGCTGCAGATTCTTTTGAAATAACGATAAAAGGAAAGGGTGGGCATGGATCAGCACCGCATGAAACAATTGATGCACTGGCAGTTGGAACAGCCTTAATTACGCAACTCCAGTTTATTGCAAGCCGGAGAGTGGATCCATTAAATCCTGTAGTACTATCTATCGGTTCTTTCCATGCAGGAATGGCGAAAAATGTGATAGCAGATACAGCAGTAATGACAGGTACTGTCCGAACCTTAGATAAAGAATTGCGTGACTTCATGGAAGGTGAAATTAAACACATGGCAAACGAACTATGCGAGAGTATGCAAGCATCTTGTGAAGTAGATTATACAAGAGGCTATCCTTCTGTTAATAATCACGAAGAAGAAGTAGCAGTTTTTGAAAGTGTTGTAGAGAATACATTAGATAAAGGCATGCTTACTCGTTCTGTACCAATTATGGGAGCCGAAGATTTTTCTTATTATATTGAAGAGAAGCCAGGAATGTTCTTTCATACAGGTGCGAAAGTGTCAGACGGTATAGCTTATCCACACCATCATCCGATGTTTGATTTTGATGAAAGAGCCATGATAAATACGGGAAAAGCATTTCTAAGTATAGTAGATTATTATGTCTCTCTTTCCTTAAAAGAAATTGCTGCTGAGCCAGTTGTATAAAAAATAATCAAACAATAAAAGGAAAAGGAGTGCTAATCTAATGCTAGAAAAATGGTATGAAGAAGTGGAAGGAATGTACGATCAAATGGTGGAATGGAGACGCTATTTGCATGAAAATCCAGAGCTATCCTTTCAAGAGTTTGAAACGAGTGCAATGATTGCCGATTTATTAGAGAGTTTTGGAATAGAAGTTAGAAGAAATGTTGGTGGAAACGGAGTTGTAGGCAAGATTTATGGACAAAAACCTGGTAAAACCATTGCTCTCCGTGCCGATTTTGATGCCTTACCTATCCAAGATGAGAAGGATGTAGCATTTAAGTCAAAGATACCTGGTGTCATGCATGCATGTGGACATGATGGTCATACCGCCACTCTTTTAGCAGTTGCTAAGGTACTCCAGGAAAATCGTAGCGAGCTTGTTGGAGATATCGTATTATTGCATCAACATGCTGAAGAATTACCACCAGGTGGTGCTATATCTATGATTGAAGATGGATGTTTAGACGGCGTAGATGTTGTCTATGGTGCACATCTAGCCTCTGGAACTGAATTAGGAAGTGTTCTATATGGTATTGGTCCAGTGTCCGCCGCTAGTGATATGTTTGATTTGAAAATTCAAGGAAAGGGTGGACATGGAGCTTCCCCTCATCAAACGATTGATGCCATTGCTGTAGGAGCACAAATTGCTAATCAGTTAAAGCATATTGTTAGTAGACGCATAGACCCACAAAAACCAGCTGTGCTCTCTATTGGCTCCTTTCATGCAGGTAAAGCTGGAAATGTAATTGCTGATACTGCGGAATTATCAGGAACCATTAGAACCTTTGATGAAGATGTTCGTTCTCTCATAGAAGAAGAGATGGAACAGTTAATCAGTGGAGTATGTAAAGCATTTCAAGCAACCTATACATTCACGTACACAAAAGGATATCCTCCGACAGTAAATACAGAAGAAGAAACACTTATTCTAGAAAGCTGCATTAAACAAAATTTACCTGAAACGAAGTTAGTTACAATTGGAAAACCAGGAATGGGTGGAGAAGATTTCGCTTACTACTTGCAACACCGACCAGGAAGCTTTTTCTCTGTGGGGGCAAGGAATGAAGAAATTGGTGCAATTTACCCCCATCATCATCCTAAATTCACTTTTGATGAAAGAGCAATGCTAGACACAGCAAAAATCTTTTTAAGTATAGTAGATTACTATGCAAAATTAGAAGAAAAGGAAGTTCTTGTAGAAAGCTCTACTATTTAAAAAAGGATTGTTTTAATAAAAAGTAAAGATAATGGAGGGGGAAGTAATGAACCAAAATATTCTAGAGGTAGACAGTTTACAAACAGCTTTTCGTACAGATAAAGGCGAAGTGATTTCAGTAGAAGAAGTGAGCTTTAAGCTATCTCCTGGCGAAACGATTGGAATTGTTGGCGAATCTGGATGTGGGAAGAGTGTTACTTCCCTTTCCATTATGCGCTTACTTGGTACTCATGGCTATATCAAGAAGGGTACTATCACTTTGCAGGATAAAGATTTAGTCAAATTATCAGAGGCAGAAATGAGAAAGGTTCGAGGAAATGAAATTTCAATGATCTTCCAAGAACCAATGACTTCCTTAAATCCTGTTTTCACTATTGGAAACCAAATGGTGGAACTCATTCAATTACATATGGGATTAAAAGGGAAAGAGGCAAAAAGCTACGCTATTGAAATGTTAAACAAAGTAGGTATTCCAAGAGCTGAAGTTATTATTGATGAGTATCCCCATGCATTATCTGGAGGGATGCGTCAAAGAGTAATGATTGCCATGGCTCTTTCCTGTAAACCTAAGCTATTAATTGCAGATGAACCAACTACTGCTTTAGATGTTACAATCCAAGCGCAAATACTTAAACTAATGAGAAGTCTGAAGGAAGAATCGGATACAGCCATTATGATGATTACCCATGATTTAGGCGTTATCGCTGAAATGGCAGATAAAGTGATGGTCATGTATGCAGGACAAGTGGTGGAAGAAGCGGATGTATTCACTCTTTTTGATGATCCGAAGCATCCTTATACGCAAGGATTAATCCAATCTATTCCCCACTTAGATTATGATTCAGATGAGAAGCTATATTCTATTCCAGGATCTGTTCCGACTCTACAACATATGCCACAAGGATGTAGGTTTCATACAAGATGCCCACATGTTATGGAAAAATGCATCTCCAATAGACCACCTCATATTAATGTAGATAACCAATCAGAGCATAAAGTGAGATGTTTTCTCTATGAGGAAGAATCTAGGCAAGAGGATGCATCTACAGAAAGGGAGGTTTATGTATGAGTGCCGAAACTTTACAAAAAGAAGACGGAATATTAGGTGAATTAAAACAACCATTAGTGGAGATTGAACAACTGAAAAAATATTATCCTATTAAAAAAGGTGTCTTATCTAAAACAGTTGGACATGTAAAAGCGGTAGATGGACTAGATTTCTCTATCTATCCAGGAGAGACAATTTCATTAGTTGGCGAATCTGGATGTGGTAAATCTACTACTGGGAGAGCAATAGTAAAGCTAGATCCTCCCACAGATGGAAAGATTCTTTTTGAAGGAAAGGATTTAGCCTCCATTGGATCGAACGAGTTAAGAAAAATTCGCACGCAGATGCAAATTATTTTTCAAGATCCTTATTCTTCCTTAAATCCACGAAAAAGGGTTGGAGACTTGCTGGCTGAACCACTTTTAGCCCATAAGTTGGCAACAAGGGAGGAGGCAAATAAAAAGGTGGAGCAAATGCTCGAAACAGTAGGCTTAACAAAATTCCATAAAGGTAGATATCCTCATGAGTTTTCAGGGGGACAAAGACAGCGTATTGGTATTGCAAGAGCTTTAATGCTAAATCCAAAGTTGATTGTTTGTGATGAACCAGTATCGGCCTTAGATGTATCTATTCAGGCACAGGTGCTAAATTTGCTAAAGGATTTACAAAAAGAGTTTAACCTAACCTATTTATTTATTGCTCATGGACTTGGTGCAGTCAAGTATATTAGTGATCGAATTGCTGTTATGTACTTAGGGAAGATAGTAGAAATTGGGAAGACAGAAGAGATATTTAGGAATCCCAAGCATCCTTATACCCAGGCTTTACTTAGTGCTTATCCTGTGCCTAATCCTCGTCTTAGAGACAGGGAAAGAATTGTTTTAGAAGGCGATGTACCTAGTCCTGCTAATCCTCCGAGTGGTTGTAGATTTCATACAAGATGTCCCGTATCCCAAGCGATTTGCAAAGAAAAGGAACCAATTTTACAAGGACCAGAGCATTCTGTTGCCTGCCATTTTCCACTAATTTAAAAAAGGGGGGAGACAATTGTTTCAATATATTATTCGAAGATTACTTATTGCCATTCCCGTATTACTTGGTGTAACCGTCTTTAACTTCTTTATTATCAACCTAGCTCCAGGAAACCCTGTTGATATGTATTTAAACCCTGATACAACCGAGGCAGATATAGAGGCTAAAAAGGAAGCATTAGGATTAAATGATCCCATATATATTCAATACTTTCGTTGGCTTGGAAACTTACTACAGGGGGATTTTGGTTTTTCTTATACAACCTATGAACCTGTAATGAAGATTGTGTTAGAAAGAGTGGGCCCAACTTTATTACTGATGAGTACTGCATTAATTATTGCGTATATTATTGCTATTCCTATAGGTATCTTAAGTGCAACAAGGCAATATTCTTGGATTGATTATTTAACAACTACTTTCTCCTTTTTAGGTGTATCTATTCCAAGCTTCTTTTTAGGATTAGGTAGTATTTACCTTTTTTCTTTAGTACTAAATGTTCTACCAACTGGCGGCATGTTTACACTTGGAAGTGATGGTGGATTGATGGATACCTTCTTTCATCTTATTATGCCTGCTGCGATACTTGGAGTCGGAATTGCTGGTAGTACGGTGCGATATGTTAGGAGTAGTATGCTAGAGGTGCTTGGACAGGATTATTTGCGTACTGCTCGAGCGAAGGGGTTACGAGAGTTTATGGTAACCAACAAACATGCATTAAAGAACGCTCTTATTCCTATCATTACAATCATCGGGATGGAAATTCCTGTACTAATTGGAGGAGCTGTTGTTACGGAACAAATATTTCAATGGCCAGGATTAGGACAGTTGACTATTCAATCTATTTCATCCCGTGACTATCCAACATTAATGGCCATCAACTTTATTGCGGCAATTGCTGTACTATCCTCCAATCTGATAGCTGACATTTTGTATTCGGTCGTAGATCCTCGTATTAAATATAACTAGGAAAGGAGAGAGAAGATGAGTATTCCTAATGCTAAATTGGATACAGAGCTATCCATTAATAACAAAGCTATTCTACCAATAGCTGATCATTTAGAAAAAGAAGAAAGCTATTTAAGGCTCATTACGAAGCGCTTCTTTAAGCATAAATTGGCAGTCATTGGAACAGTCATTTTCACCTTAATGGTCCTTGTTGCAGTGTTTGCGCCTCTTATTGCTCCACATGATCCCTATGCAGTGGAGGGTGAATTTGCCGCTGCACCAACTGCTGATCATTTGTTAGGAACAGATGAGGTAGGCAGAGATTTATTTAGCAGACTTTTATATGCAGCCCGTGTATCATTATCTGTTGGAGTTGGAGCGGTGGCTATTTATGTAACAATCGGAACCATACTTGGCGCTATAGCAGGATACTTTGGTAAGTGGGTAGATATGATTATTATGCGTATAACAGATGTATTTATGTCCTTTCCTTATCTAATGGTTATTCTTGTTCTTGTAAGTATAATGGGTCCAAGTTTATTCAATGTCATACTAGTTCTAGGATTATTAGGATGGCCGTCTATTGCTAGGCTTGTTAGAGGTAGTGTGCTTTCCATTAAGGAGATGGATTATGTGAAAGCTGGTGTAGCACTTGGATATTCAACTCCTAAAATAGTCTTTCAACATATTTTACCAAATTGTATTGCCCCTATTCTTGTTAATGCTACATTTGGAATTGCATCTGCCATCATTATGGAGGCATCTCTTAGTTTTCTAGGAATGGGTGTTCAACCTCCTACTGCGAGCTGGGGCAATATGCTAACAGAGGCACAATCTATTACAGTGTTAGCCTCTCAACCATGGTTATGGATTCCACCTGGTATCATGATTCTTCTATCGGTAATCTCTATTAACTTTATGGGAGATGGCTTAAGAGACGCAATGGATCCGAAGAGTTTGAAATAAGGAGATAAAGAAATATAGAATCTACTACTATTGGGGGGAATTTAAATGAAAAAAATGCTGTGTCTCATGTCTATTGCTATTCTGTTACTCCTATCTGCTTGTACTGGAGCAAATACATCCTCAAGTGGAGGCGGATCTTCAGACAACACGATGTATATTGGGCTTGTTAATGCACCAGTTAGCTTTAATCCAATCAATTCCTCTGATATTGCAGCTGCTTGGTTGGAGAAATTTATGTTTGATACCTTCCTGGAAATGACTGGACCATTAGAGTTTACTCCAAAGCTTGCGGAATCTTTTGAAACAGAAGATAATCAGACCTTTACGATAAAAATTAATGCAGACGCAAAATGGTCTGATGGAACACCTGTTACTTCCAATGATGTTGCTTTTACTTTAAATCTAGTAGCTAACCCAAAAACAGAAACAGCTGTAGGAGGATATTTAACAATTCTAGATGGATTAACTGATAACGGCAAATTTCCCGATGGTGTTACAGAAATACCTTCTTTAACGATTGTAGATGATAAGACCATTCAATTTAAAACAAAAGCCCCTGTAGATGCCAATATGGTTAAAGAGCAATTAGGCTCTAAGTTTATGATTCTACCAGAACATGTATTAAGCTCTATTGCTCCAGAAAATTTACAAAAGGATCCGTTTATGATGAATCCAACGGTTACAAATGGTCCATTTAAATTCGTTAAATATGCAAAGGATCAATATGTAGAGTATGAGAAGAACGAAGATTATTATCTTGGTGATGTAGAATTAGATAAGCTATTTGTAAAAATAATGCCAGCTGCAAATTTAGTTGCTCAATTACAGACTGGTGAAATTCATATGAATGCAGCAGGTGGAATTGGTAAAATCGCCGTACAAGATTTCGATACGGTAAAAGGCTTTGAAAATGTAACAACTACTACAGACAAAACATATGGTTATCAAAATATGAGCTTCAATACAGAAACAATAACAGATCCTAAGGTACGACAAGCTATCGCTTATGCTATTGACCGCCAAAAAATTGTCGATCAGCTATTAAAAGGAGAGGGAGAAATTGTAGATGGTCCCTACACATCTATTAGCCCATATTTAGATACAAATCTAGAAACATATTCATATGATCCTGAAATGGCCAAACAATTACTAGAAGAAGCAGGATGGGATTTTAATCAAACGATTGATTTTGTTGTTCCAATAGGCAATAAAGTTCGTGAACAGTCAGCAGATATTATTGCAGAAAATTTAAAAGCAGTAGGATTGAAGCTGAATACAACAACATATGATTTCCCAACTATTATGTCCAAAGCAAAAGCTGGGGAATATGATTTAATGCTAATTGGCTTTACGAACACCATTGACCCAGATTTAACAACCATTTATGGTTCAGAAGGTTCAAGTAACTATACTAATTATAATAATCCAGAAGTAGATGAATTATTAGCACAAGGAAAGCAAGAACCAGATACGGAAAAACGTAAAGAAATCTACAATCAGCTACAAGCTATATGGAGCGAAGAAATGCCGATATTCACGTTATATTCTGATTTCGACTTTGCTGCTGTTAGCAAAAATGTTGCAGTTGGTGCGCCAAAAGTTTTCGGTTTCCATAATGATTTATATAAATGGTCATTAGTTGGAGCGAATTAAATATAAGGTAAAGAAGGTTCATGTGATTTTTACATGAACCTTCTTTGTGCGACGGGCAGTCGCTCCTTTTTGCTTTAAAGCATGAATTTACTGTTATAGGTTGGGCGATGTTACTTCGGTAATAACAAGCCCCGAATCCTGGAAGGTATGATTCTCTCGGA